>NZ_JBASBL010000026.1:0-283221 GCF_049651085.1 Shinella sp. | reverse complement strand
TTGCTGCTGAGCCCGAGCCGATGGAATACGTTCGCGTTTGCGACGCATTCGGCACCGGCTTCTTCTACATCCCGGGCACGGAAACCTGCCTCAAGGTCGGCGGCTTCGTTCGCTTCCAGACCGGCTTCGGCTCGGACAACGACACGATCGGCGTAAGCTCGAACCAGGACTACCTGCGTGACGGCGGCCATTCTGATTGGGACGCATTCTCGCGCTTCAACATCAACTTCGACGCCCGCACGGACACCGAACTCGGCACGCTGCGCAGCTACATCAACCTCGAAGCTAACGCTGGCGGCTCTGGCTCGCACAGCAGCAACGTCTACATCGATGAAGCCTTCATCGAACTCGGCGGCTTCAAGGTCGGTTACTTCTACAGCTGGTGGGATAGCGGCATCAACGGCGAGAACGACACGCTCGGCAACGAGACGCTGTTCAACTCGATCGCCTACACCTACGACGGTGGCACCTGGCGTGCAGGCATCTCGCTCGACGAACTCGAGTACGAAGCACTTGACCTTGGTCACCACCACGATCTCGGCGTTGCAGCCACCGTTGGCTTCTCGCTCGGCGGCGTAAACCTCGACGTTCTCGGCGGTTACGACAATGCTGCTGAAGAAGGCGCGATCCGCGCGATCCTGTCGGCTGAAGTCGGTCCGGGCACCGCACAGCTCGCTGGTATCTGGGCTTCTGACCCGAACGCTTACTGGGATGCTTCCGAGTGGACCGTTGCTGCTTCCTACGCCTTCAAGGCAACGGAAAAGCTCACGATCACCCCGGCTGCTCAGTACTTCGGTGATGTTGGCTTCAACAGCGACGTCGACCAGTGGCGCGTTGGCATGACGGTTGGCTACGAAATCGTCAGCGGCCTGAACTTCCTCGGTACGGTTGACTACAACAAGGTCAACGTTTCCGGCGGCCAGGACGAAGACTTCACGCGCGGCTTCCTCCGCCTGCAGCGCAACTTCTAATCTGAAGTTGAGCTAAAGATTGACCCGCAGCCTCTTCGAGGCTGCGGGTTTTTCGCGTTGCCTGTCGAAACGGTCAGGCAATTGATTTCTTTTGGTAATTCCTTAACAGGGCGAAGCCCTCAGAGGCGATCCAGAAACGCTTTTACCTGCGCAAACAGGTCAGGGCGGTGCAGGAGAGGGGCGTGGCCCTGGCCCTCAGCCACGACGGCTTCGACATTTCGGCCATGCGCCGTCATGCGCTTCAGGGTTTCCACTGAAAGCAGCCGGGAATGTTCCCCGCGCACCACGAGCAACGGTTTTTCCGCAAGCAGGTCGAATTGCGGCCAGAGCGTCGGCAGCGGCTTGCTGAAATCGATCGTCTCAAGCTGATCCGCCAGTTTCGCGTCGTGCTCGGCAACGATCGGCCCATCCCTGTCCGTGTAGATGGCATCGGCCATTTCCAGCCAGTCGGTCCACGTCAATGCGGGGAATGTCGGTCCATGGATGCGCTGAAGCGCATCGGCCGCCGCCTCGAAGCTCGCAGGGTGGCTGCGCTCGGCGAGGTAGTCGCGAATATCCCTGAGACCATTGGCCTCGATTTCGGGGCCGATATCGTTGAGGACGGCGCCTTCGATGAGGTCGGGGTTTGCTGCAATCATAACGTGCAGGATCAGGCCGCCGCGCGAGGTGCCGACGAAGACGCAGCGCGTGATGCCGAACGCGCCGCACATGGCGATGACGTCGCTGCACTCGACGGCGATATTGTAGTTTTCCGGATTACCGTCGCGGGCGGAAAGCCCGCGACCGCGATAGTCGAGGGCGACGACCCGCCGGGGGGAAACGGGATCCCCGGCAACGAGTTGGGCGAACTGATGAAAATCCCGGGCGTTGCGGCTGAGGCCGGGCAGGCAGACCACGGGAAGGCGTGTTTTGACGCCGGGCGCCGGTTCGTAGTCCCGCGCATGCAACTGCAATCCGTCCGGAGCGGGGAAGTAGCGGCTGGAAAAATTCGTCATGTCTCGAGAGCCTGCCTCTGGTTTGCGGACAGCCTAGTCAGGCCTCGTGCCTCCGGCAAGACGGCGTTCAGTCGGGCAGGGGAGGGTTTTACCGCCCCACGCTCAGGTCGTGCACGATATCGGCCTGCTGGCCGAGGCGGGTCTTGTAGACCTGGTAGTTCTCCATGACGCGCTGCACGTAGCCGCGGGTTTCCGAGAAGGGAATCCGCTCGATCCAGTCGACCACCTCGTCGATCGATTTGCCGCGCGGATCGCCGTAGCGGCCGATCCACTGCGGCACGCGGCGCGGGCCGGCATTGTAGGCGATGAAGGTCAGCACATAGGAGCCGCCGAAATCGTTGATTTGCTCGCCCAGGTAGTGCGCGCCGAGCGTGGCGTTGTAGGCGGCATCCGACGTCAGCCGCTCCTTGGAGTAGGCAAGGCCATAGCGCTTCGCCACACCCTGCGCCGTGCCCGGCATGAGCTGCAGGAGGCCCTGCGCGTTGGCGGGCGAGACAGCGGCCGGGTTGAAGGCGCTTTCCTGGCGGGCGATGGCATAGGCGAGCGCCTTGCCCGAGCCGGCGATGTTGGCGCCATCCGGGATCACCCCGATCGGGAAGGCCAGCGCCGCGACATCGATGCCGCGCCCGAAGGCGATCTTGCCGATCTGCAGGGAAAGCTGGTGATTGGCGTTCTTTTCGGCCTGTGCGGCAAGCAGGGCGAGTTCACCCGGGCTCATCAGTTCGCCGGCGAGCGCACGGTACAGGCTGTCGCCGCGCCAGCCGTGGCCGGCAGCCTGAAGACGGGCGATCGCCTGTACGGCCTCGCGCTGCTCGAAGCGCGTGCGCTCCTCGGCCGTCGGCTTCGGGTAGGCGACGTTCAGCGCCTTGCGGCCGAGCCGCGCGCCGGCAAGCTGACCGTAGAACGTGCCGGGAAAATTCGCCGCCTTGGCGAAATAGTCCCTGGCTTCGCCGCTCCCGCTCTTTTCAGCGGCCCGGCCCAGCCAGTACCAGGCGCGGGAAACGGAAAGCGGCCGGTCGGAGGCTTGCAGGATTCGCTGGAAGTGCCTTGCGGCCGTCTTGGCATCGCCGAGGTCGCGCAGCGCATACCAGCCGGAGTGGAACTCCGCCTCCACGATATCCACCGGATCGTCTGCGCCATGGCGGGAGGCGACCCGGTAGGCATCGCGATAGTCGCCGAGATCGGCAAGGCCGCGGCTGACGATGCGCTGCTCGTTCCACCAGGCACCCGGATTGACAAGGCGGGCCGCATCGTCCGGCATGGCGGCGAAGAGCTTTCCTGCGGCGCGATATTCTTCCTTGTGCCGGAGATTGCGAATGCGCAGGAACGTATAGGCCGGGTCCTTCTGCCAACTCGCATCCACCGCCTTGATCAGGTCGCTGGCGTTCTTCGCCTTGCGGATGACGGCCGCCCAGGCGCGATAGAGCGACTGCGCCTTGCCGAGATCGCCAAACCGCTGGGCCTGCTCGGCGCGGTCGCGATAGAGCAGCATTTCCATGCGCGCCTTGTGATCGGCGACGGTCAGCAGGGCGGCGAATTCGTCGAGAATCCGGGTTTCCAGGTCGGTGGAGAGCGCTTCCTTCTGCCAGAACGAGCGCAGGATTTCCGTGGCGCGCGCCGTATTGCCCGTCGCCACGAGCGCACGGGAAAGCACGATGGCGCCCTCCGCCGTTTCCGGCCGCGTCGTGCCGAAGGCGGCAATCACATTGGCGGATGGCGGATTTTCGCGGGCAAGGGCGCGCTCGGAATGGGTGCGCAACGCCTTCAGGCCCGGCCAGCCCTTGAGCTCGCGCTGGGCGGCGGCGATTTCCCAGGATGGCACGCCGCGCTGGCCGGATACCGCGATCGCCCAGGTCAGGATGTGGCGGTCCAAGCTGTCGGCCGGTAGCCGGTTGCGGGCAACGATGGCGCTGGCCGCATCGCGATTGGACAGCGCGTCAAGGCCCTCGCGCAGTTGGGTGCTTGCGCCCAGAATGCTGTCCATCTGCGGAATGGCGTTGGTGATGACGTCCTTGGACGGCATGTCGGCAGCAAAGCCGAGCGGCTTCATCGCGGGCACGGTCGTGCTTTCCGCGTCAACGGGGGAGGAG
Source organism: Shinella sp. (assembly GCF_049651085.1). Taxonomy (GTDB): domain Bacteria; phylum Pseudomonadota; class Alphaproteobacteria; order Rhizobiales; family Rhizobiaceae; genus Shinella. The sequence goes on along the minus strand of NZ_JBASBL010000026.1, from coordinate 279,165 downwards.
CCGAGCGCAAGGCCTGCCACGCCGGCGAGCAACAGGGCGCAAAGTGCGAAACTGTTTGTCGAGATCATGCTATATCCCGGATACCTGACAGGCGGCGCATCTGACCGCCATTTTCCGCCTGATCTTTGACAATCAATTAACCCTTTGTTGCCTTAACGAAACCTTACCGACGGCGCTCACTAAGGCGTGAACGCCGGTGCTGCCCGGACGACGGATCATGCAAGACGGATATTCGTGCATCGGACCTCGTTTCCGCCTTGATCGTGCATGAAAACGCCCGTCGCGCCGCTTGCCGCATGACTGTCACATGATTATTGTGCGGCAGTTTTTAACCAAGGAATACGGCCAAAGCATGTAAGCCGCAGGGCGGCTTTGGTCTCAGGAGTTCTCGATGTTCAAGGGATCCATTCCCGCTCTCGTCACCCCGTTCACCGACGCTGGCGCTTTTGATGAAGACGCCTTCGCCGCCCATGTCGAATGGCAGATCGGTGAAGGCAGTCACGGCTTCGTGCCGGTCGGCACCACCGGCGAATCGCCGACGCTGTCGCATGACGAGCACAAACGGGTGGTGGAACTCTGCATCAAGGTTTGCGCCGGTCGCGTCCCGGTTATCGCCGGCGCGGGCTCGAACAATACCAAGGAAGCGATCGACCTTGCGCAGCACGCCGAAAAGGCGGGCGCGAACGCGATCCTGGTGGTGACGCCCTATTACAACAAGCCGACGCAGAAGGGGCTTTTCGCCCATTTCGCGGCGGTTGCCGAGAGCGTCAGGCTGCCGATCATCATCTACAACATTCCCGCCCGCTCGGTGGTCGACATGACGCCGGAGACGATGGGTGCGCTCCACAAGGCCTATCCGTCGATCATGGGCGTCAAGGACGCGACCGGCAGGATCGAGCGCGTTTCCGAGCAGCGCCTGACCTGCGGCAAGGAATTCGTCCAGATTTCCGGCGAGGACGCGACAGCGCTCGGCTTCAATGCCCATGGCGGTGTCGGCTGCATTTCCGTCACGGCCAATATCGCGCCGCGCCTGTGCGCCGAGTTCCAGGAAGCGACGCTTGCCGGCGACTACGCCAGGGCGCTCGTCTACCAGGACAAGCTGATGCCGCTGCACAAGGCGATCTTCCTGGAGCCGGGGCTTTGCGGCGCTAAATACGCGCTGAACCGCACCCGCGGCATGAACCGCACCGTTCGCTCGCCGCTTCTTTCAACACTTGAGCCGGCGACGGAGGCAGCCATCGATGCAGCGCTCCACCATGCCGGTCTGTTGAACTGATATGGCCACCAAAGCCCGTCCCGCGACGATCAAGAAGATCGTCGCGGAGAACCGCAAGGCCCGCTACAACTACGAAATCGTGGACACCTACGAGGCCGGTCTGGTGCTGACCGGCACGGAGGTGAAATCTCTGCGCGAGGGCAAGGCGAACATCGCCGAATCCTACGCCTCGGACGAGGGCGGCGAGATCTGGCTGATCAATTCCTATCTGCCGGAATATCTGCAGGCGAATCGCTTCAACCACGAGACTCGGCGACGCAGGAAGCTCCTGCTCTCCAAGCGCGAGATCCATCGCCTGCGCATCGCGATCAACCGCGAAGGTATGACGCTCGTTCCGCTGAAGGTCTACTTCAACGATGCCGGGCGCGCGAAGCTCGAACTCGCACTTGCCAAGGGCAAGAAGCTGCACGACAAGCGCGAGACGGAAAAGGAGCGCGACTGGAACCGCCAGAAGGGCCGCCTGCTGCGCGAACGCGGCTGACCGCTCCCGAAATCGACTGGAGCCAGGGCCGCGACTTGCGGCCCCTTCTACACATTCGAAGCTGCTTTGTGGTGCAGCCGAAGCCTACAAGGACGGGCGCAGGTAGAGGTGGCTGACCTTCCCGCGGTGTGTCAGTGCAAAACCCCATTCCATTTTTGCTTTGGCAAATTGCACGTCATAGATATCGAGGCCCTCCGAGACGCCCTTGAAAGATAGGGTTTTCAAGTTTCCCGCGTCTTCCATCTCCTTCTGGATGCCCTCTTTCTGCTCGGTTACCAACGCCGCCAATGCCGGCGCCATACCATCGAGGTCAGGCTCGCCACGGGAGAGCTGGTCGATCAGACGGCGCAGGATGGCCTCACTCTTAACCATAGGCTTCTGATCGCGAATGCGCTGTTGAACGTCATTTTCGATGGCGAGAACCGGTTCCAGCGCCGTTCTTTCGGCAGAATCCTCGAAACCGTTCTGATGATGGATGAGGCCAACCACCTGCCCATCCGCATCGCGGCGGAATTTGAGCTGCACGGGCAGCACTTTCATGAAAAATTCGGAATTGCTTTCTGGAAAGATCTCGATGTCCGACTGTCCGACGATCCGGTAAAAAAGTGTGTCGCCCTGTCTGGAGACGATGGAAAGCGTGCCATCTTCGGTTTCATAGGCAGCGGCATAGTCGTCGAGCAGGCGCGGATCGATAGCCACTTCGGTTCGCGGGCGCATCTGTTCGTAGCGGCGCCAAGCGGCGGTTTCGTGTGACGGTTCGTTCATCTTGGTTTCCCTTGCCAAATGGATCAGGTCATCGACCGACGGCGCCGTTCCCGCGCCGATTTTCGCTTGCAGGGCATCGATCACACGCAGCCCCCGCGTCGCGCGACTGCGTGCTTCCGTCAAGGCATCGCGTTGTAGCGTGAGCGTTTGAGCGAGATCGGTCGGTCGCTCCTTCAGAAGCTTCGCAATGTCGCGCAAGCTGAGGCCGAGGGTCTTGAGCGCCAGGATTTCGTTCAGCCGTGCAAGTTCGCTCCCGCCATAGAGCCGCCATTGCTTGGACGTGCGGCGGGGCGAGATCAGCCCGTGTTGCTCGTAGAGCCGGAGGGTCCGAACCGATATGCCGATCCGCCCGGCGCACTCCAGGGCGGTCAGCAGGACTTCATCATGAGCGCGACCGTGCATCGAAAACTCCTTCCGGAGTTCTGTTTACGATATGACGCTAGGTCCGGCTCAAGTGGAAAATCGGGATTGGCAAAAAATCGCGACGACGAATTCCCCGTGACCATCGCGGCCACGGGGTGAGCCGCGGTAGTCTTACCTAGAATTGGGTGTAAAGCTGTGCGACCACCGACTGGCGGGCAATGCGCGACAGCTGTTCGCTGCCTGCTTCCGCTGGGATATCCGGCGAAGGGGCGGGATTGGCGCTTGGCGTGCGCGGCGCCAGGAACGAGGCCATCAGGGCGTTGAGTTCGCTGCTTTCGATGGCGAGGCGTGCGTTCTGATTGCGACCTGCGGCAACCCGCTCATCGGTCGTCGCCTGCGCAGGCGGTACGGCGCGGGAGGAGAGGGCGGAAATGCCCGGCAGGCCGTTGGGTGCATAGAGGAAGCTGAGATCGCCGATGTCTTCCGCCATGTCGGAAGGCGCCGATACCCGGGTAACGGGTTGCGGCAGCGCGAGGGCGGCAAGCGCCGTGACGGCGGGCCTGCTTTCGGCGGACGGGCCTGTCGAACGCAATTCGAGCGCGTTCGATACTGCCCGATAGCTGTTGCCCGAAGCCGATACTGCGTCCACCATTTTTCAAGATGCCCCAATGCGAATGACTGTTCGTCGTTGCAGTAGCAGGAGAGTCTTGAGGAACGTTAATGGGCGGGCGCCGCATTTGATGCAATGTTTAATGAAGCATTGAAGGCGGCATGGAACGACCCCCAGCGCCCGAACCGCGGGATCGAGGTTCTGCCGGGATGGTTCACTCCGTGGTGTCTTCCACCGGTTCGACTGTCCGTTGCGGGCGTTCGGACGGGTCGCGGCCGATTTCAGCCTTCAGCGAGCCGAGGTCGATGAAGTAGTCCGCCTGGCGGCGCAGGTCGTCCGCGATCATCGGCGGCTGCGTCTGCATGGTGGAGACGACGGATACCTTGCGGCCCCTGCGCTGCAACGCCTCGACCAGCGTGGTGAAATCGCCGTCGCCGGAGAAGATGACCAGGTGGTCGACCGTCTCGGACTGCTCCATCGCATCGATGGCCAGTTCGATGTCCATATTGCCCTTGATCTTGCGGCGGCCGAGCGAGTCGGTGAATTCCTTGGCGGGTTTGGTGACGACCTTGTAGCCGTTGTAGTCGAGCCAGTCGATCAGTGGGCGGATCGAAGAATATTCCTGATCCTCGATCAGCGCGGTGTAGTAATATGCGCGCAGCAGGTAGCCGCGCTTCTGGAACGCCTTGAGCAGCTTCCTGTAGTCGATATCGAAGCCGAGTGTCCTGGAGGCCGCATAGAGATTTGCGCCGTCGATGAAGAGGGCGATTTTCTCGCGGGGGTCGAACATGTCGAGCAGTCCTTTTAAATAGATGTTGCCGTAAACGAATGAAGTTTGACCAAGGCGGATGTCCGGTTGCACTACAGTACCAGGCGTCATACCCAAGCGTGGGCTGTAGCGCTCATGACCTGCAGCAAACTCCGAGGGTCAATCCAAGGGATTTGCAGCATCCGGTTGAATTAATTCTTCTTCATATAGTGTTCATTTAGGGCACAGTCGTGCGCTTTCCAAGCAAATCTAGGTTGCGGTAGCGAATTTTTCAGGCCGGTGCCGTTACGGCAAACTCTAGGGTTGCCGAATTGGAGAATAGTTCCGGCGTCTTACGCTATTTGTCCGATAATTCCGCCGTTTACTTCCCCTAAGGAGAGGGCTCAACCAGAAGTTATGCGGGCTGCCTTGCGACGCGCTCCGCCGGGGAGAGGGGAAGGAAAAACTTGAATTTTTCGCCCGATGCCTGTATCGGGCATGCAAACTCCTGAAATTCTTGATCACAAAGGACAGGCAATGGCCCGTGTCACCGTTGAAGATTGCATTGACAAGGTAGACAACCGCTTCGAGCTGGTACTCCTTGCAAGCCATCGCGCCCGGCTCATCTCCCAGGGAGCCGCCATCACCATCGACCGCGACAACGACAAGAACCCTGTCGTGGCGCTGCGCGAGATCGCCGACGAAACCCTTTCGCCCGATGACCTCAAGGAAGACCTGATCCACTCGCTGCAGAAGCATGTCGAAGTGGACGAGCCCGAGCCCGATCCGGCAAGCCTTCTTGCCGAGGACGCAACGAGCGCTGCGGCTGACGAAGACGAGGACCAGCCGGAAACGATCGCCTTCGACCGCATGACGGAAGAAGAGCTGCTTGCCGGCATCGAAGGTCTCGTTGCGCCGGAAAAGAGCGACGATTACTGATTTCGGTATCTTTACCGAAGCCTTTGATATTGCGAATGTCGGTGCGCCCCTCATAGGATCGGGGCGCACTTTTTCTTTGCCCCGCCAGAATCCGGGGAGGAGCCTTACGAGGATGATGCGTCAATATGAACTCGTCGAACGGGTTCAGAAATACAAGCCGGACGCCAATGAGGCCTTGCTGAACAAGGCCTATGTCTATGCGATGCAAAAGCATGGGCAGCAGAAGCGGGCGAGCGGCGATCCCTATATCTCGCATCCCCTCGAAGTCGCAGCCATCCTGACAGACATGCGCCTCGACGAATCCACCGTCGCGGTGGCGCTGCTGCATGATACGATCGAGGATACGAGCGCCACGCGCGCGGAAATCGACGAGCTGTTCGGCGAGGATATCGGCGCGCTGGTCGAAGGCCTCACCAAGATCAAGAAGCTCGACCTCGTTTCCAAGAAGGCCAAGCAGGCGGAAAACCTGCGCAAACTGCTGCTCGCCATTTCCGACGATGTGCGGGTGCTGCTGGTCAAGCTTGCCGACCGGCTGCACAACATGCGCACGCTGGACCACATGTCGCCGGAAAAGCGCGCCCGCATCTCGGAAGAGACGATGGACATCTATGCGCCGCTCGCCGGCCGCATGGGCATGCAGGATATGCGTGAGGAACTGGAGGACCTTTCCTTCCGCTATATCAATCCGGAAGCCTACGAGACGGTTACGCGCAAGCTGGAAGAGCTTTCCCAGCGCAACGAAGGCATGATCCGCAAGATCGAGGAAGAGTTGCGCGAACTGCTTGTGGCCAATGGCCTTGCCGAGGCGCTCGTCAAGGGCCGGCAGAAGAAGCCCTATTCGGTCTTCCGTAAGATGCAGTCGAAGTCGCTTTCCTTCGAGCAGCTTTCCGACGTCTATGCCTTCCGTATCCTCGTCGGCGACATTCCGGCCTGCTACGCGGCGCTCGGCATCGTGCATACGCGCTGGCGCGTCGTGCCGGGGCGGTTCAAGGACTATATCTCGACGCCCAAGCAGAACGACTACCAGTCGATCCACACGACCATCGTCGGTCCGTCGCGCCAGCGCATCGAGCTGCAGATCCGCACCAAGCGTATGCACGAGATCGCCGAATACGGTATTGCCGCGCATTCGCTCTACAAGGACAAGGATACGGTGAACGGTGACGCCGTCGCGCCGCCGCGCTCCAACGCCTATGCGATGCTGCGCCGCACGATCGAGGCGCTGGCCGAGGGCGACAATCCGGAGGAATTCCTCGAGCATACGAAGCTCGAGCTTTTCCAGGACCAGGTGTTCACCTTCACCCCGAAGGGCCAGTTGATCACGCTGCCGCGCGGCGCGACGCCGATCGACTTTGCCTATGCGGTGCATACGAATGTCGGCGACACCTGTGTCGGAGCCAAGATCAATGGCCGCATCATGCCGCTCGTCACCCGTCTCAATAACGGCGACGAGGTGGAGATCATCCGCTCCGGCATCCAGGTGCCGCCGCCCGCCTGGGAAGAGATCGTGGTCACCGGCAAGGCGCGCGCCGCCATCCGGCGCGCCACGCGTGCGGCCGTGCGCAAGCAATATTCCGGCCTCGGCTATCGCATTCTGGAGCGCACCTTCGATCGTGCGGGAAAGACCTTCTCACGCGACGGGCTGAAGCCGGTGCTGCATCGCCTCGGCCAGAAGGAAGTCGAGGATGCCATCGCCTCGGTCGGGCGCGGGGAACTCTCCTCGATCGACGTGCTGCGCGCCGTCTTTCCGGACTACCAGGACGAGCGCGTGACGGTGAAGCCAAGCTCCGACGACGGCTGGTTCAACATGCGCAGCGTTGCCGGCATGGTGTTCAAGCTGCCCGGCAAGACCAAGGCGGAGCTGGAGCGCGGTGACGGCGAGGCCGGTCCCGAAGCCCTGCCGATCCGTGGCCTTTCCGGCAATGCCGAGGTGCAATTCTCCGCCGGCGGAGCCGTTCCCGGCGATCGCATCATCGGCATCATGGAGAAGGACAAGGGCATCACCATCTATCCGATCCAGTCGCCGGCCTTGCAGAAGTTCGATGACGAGCCGGAGCGGTGGATCGATGTGCGGTGGGATCTCGACGAGGCGAACAACACCCGCTTCATGGCGCGCATCGTGATCAATGCGCTGAACGAGCCGGGCACGCTGGCCGAAGTCACCCAGACGATCGCCACCAGCGATGTCAACATCCGCTCCATGTCGATGACGCGCGTTGCGGCCGACTTCACCGAAGTCCATATCGACCTCGAGGTCTGGGATCTGCGGCAGCTCAATCAGCTGATGGGTCAGCTGAAGGAACTGCAATGCGTCTCGACGATCAGCCGTGTGTTCGTGTGACGTTTTCCATGCAAATTTGTGGCAACCTGCCTTGAATAAGGCAGGTTTGCCCAAGTTTTGACCAGTCGATATGCGCATTGCGCATGGCTGTGTTGGGATAGTATCGCTGGTGCCGGCGGGGTGCTCATCCTATCTTCTGCATCGGGAGGTCAACCGAATGAGGTTTACCAATGTTGAAGCAGTTCAAGAATTTCACCCGCGCCCTGCGCATTCCGACCGCTGAAGACCGCGAGCTTTCGTATCTGAACGGCGCTGTCGACCGTATCGACCTGGAATACCGCCAGCGTCAGATCGACCGCGGCCTTTTCCGCAAGACCTACTAAGATCTGCGGCCCGTGTGGCGCACCTCGTTGCGCCACGGCGACCGCCTGCTATGGCGCCTGACGACGCCATTGAAATGCCACTAACGGATCGGCTATGTCTGGGCCATGTTGTTCCGACGCCGAAAGAAGGCCTCCTGGCCGGACCGATTGCGCGAATTCTTCTGGCCGCGCAAAGGGTTGACGCGTCCAGCGCGCTACCTTGTCAAGCGAATCCTTCGCCTTTCCGCCTCGCCCCATGCGGTGGCTGCGGGCGTAGCGGCCGGCGCTTTTTCCGCCTTCACGCCGCTTATCGGTTTTCATGTCATCCTGGCGCTGGCGCTTGCCTATCTGATGGCGGGCAATCTCGTCGCCGCGGCACTCGCCACGGCCATCGCCAATCCGCTGACGATCCCGCTGATCGGCCTTGCGACCTTCCGGTTGGGCGAGGTGCTGCTCGGCATCCAGTCCGCGGAGGCGGTCTCGGCGTCCGAACTCCTCCATATGCTCGAACATCTCGAACTGTCGGAACTCTGGCAGCCGGTGCTGAAGCCGATGCTTGTCGGCGCGGGCCTGCTCGGCACCTCGGTCGCGGCCCTTGCCTATGGCGGGACGCTGGTTGCGGTACGCTCGTTCAAGGCACGGCGTCACGCCCGTCTTATCGAGCGCGCCGGCCTTGCATCCGCCGTGCATGCCCCCATCCTTTCCCCTGGAGACAATACCCTATGATCATTGGTATCGGCAGCGACCTCATCGACATCCGCCGGGTGGAGAAGTCGCTGGAGCGTTTCGGCGAGCGTTTCACGGAGCGCTGCTTCACCGAGATCGAGCGGGCGAAGTCGGACGGGCGCAGGAATCGGGCGGCGTCCTATGCCAAGCGTTTCGCCGCCAAGGAGGCCTGTTCCAAGGCGCTCGGCACGGGGCTGGCGCAGGGCGTGTTCTGGAAGGACATGGGCGTCGTCAACCTGCCCGGCGGCAAACCGACGATGAAGCTTACCGGCGGTGCGCTTGAACGGTTGCAGCAACTGGTTCCTCAAGGCCACGAAGCGCGGATCCACATCACCATCACGGACGATTTTCCGCTGGCACAGGCTTTCGTGATTATCGAGGCGCTGCCGCCCGGAACGCCCGGATAACAGGGCCTTGCGTCTTTTTGATCGACACGATTTCCAACAGACAACCTTTCCTCTATAGAGGGCCTCATGTTTACAAATAAGGAAAAGTCCGGCGTGGCAGAGAAGACTGAAAAGGCTGAAAGCGGCCTGTGGGAAAACGTCAAGGTCATCATTCAGGCGCTTCTGCTTGCCGTCGTGATCCGCACGGTGCTTTTCCAGCCCTTCACCATCCCGTCCGGCTCGATGATGCCGACGCTCCTCGTCGGCGACTATCTCTTCGTCAACAAGTTCTCTTACGGTTATTCGAAATATTCGCTGCCGTTCTCGCCGGACCTGTTTTCCGGCCGCATCTTCGCGAGCGAACCGGAGCGTGGCGACATCGTCGTCTTCCGCTTCCCGCCGAACCCGGACATCGACTATATCAAGCGTCTCGTCGGCCTGCCTGGTGACCGCATCCAGGTGCGCGACAGCGAGCTCTACGTGAACGGCGTGGCGGTCAAGCGCGAGCATAACGGCTTCTTCCGCGCCGACGACCAGTACGATACCGGCGAGGATGTACCGGTCTTCCGCGAGACCATGGACAACGGCGTTGCCTACAACACGCTGGACACGCGTCCGGGCACCGTCGGCGACAACACGCGCGAATTCATCGTTCCGGAAGGCCATTACTTCATGATGGGCGACAACCGCGACAATTCGGCCGACAGCCGCTTCGATGTCGGTTTCGTGCCGGCAGAGAACCTGATCGGTCGCGCCAGCCTGATCTTCTTCTCGCTGGGCAATGACACCTCGTTCAGTGAAATCTGGAAGTGGCCGACAAACCTGCGCTGGGACCGCCTGTTCAAGGTCGTTGAATGAAAGGCGCCATTCCGCTGAATGACGCGAACCGGAAAGCCCTCGAGGCACTGATCGGTTACGTCTTCTCTGACAAGGATCGTCTCGACCGGGCCATCACGCATGCGAGTGCGCGGCCCGGCAAGGGCAGCAATTACGAGCGACTGGAGTTCCTGGGCGACCGCGTCCTGGGGCTGTGCGTCGCCGAGATGCTGTTTCGCACCTTCCGCGACGCGAAGGAGGGCGAGCTTTCCGTTCGCCTGAACCAGCTCGTGAGCGCGGAAAGCTGTGCGGCGGTCGCTGACGAGCTGGAACTGCATCGCTTCATCCGCACCGGTGCAGACGTGAAAAAGCTCACCGGAAAAGCCATGCTGAATGTGCGCGCCGATGTGGTAGAGTCGCTCATCGCCGCGATCTATCTCGATGGCGGGCTGGAAGCGGCGCGGGGGTTCATCCTCGCCAACTGGCAGGGCAGGGCGGCGCGCGCGGAAGGCGCGCGGCGCGACGCCAAGACCGAATTGCAGGAATGGGCGCATGCCAGGTTCGGCCTGACGCCGAACTACCGCGTGGACGAGCGCTCGGGACCAGACCACGACCCGCGCTTCACCGTGACGGTGGAGATCAGGGGCGTCGCGCCGGAAACCGGCATCGACCGCTCGAAGCGAGCCGCCGAACAGGCGGCCGCGACAAGGATTCTGGAACGCGAAGGCATCTGGCCCAAGGGCGGCGCCTAGAGCAATTCCAGCACAGGCGCGCAGCGATTTTGCGTTGGAATTGCGTAACAAAGGACGAGGCATTTCACGGAAATGCTTCAGGATTGACGGATATCATGACCGAAGAACAGAACACCCCCGCCGAAAGCAGCACGAACGGTGAGGGCCCGACCCATTCCGGCTTCGTGGCGCTCATCGGAGCGACGAATGCCGGCAAGTCGACGCTGGTCAACCGCCTCGTCGGCGCCAAGGTGACGATCGTCAGCCACAAGGTGCAGACGACGCGCGCCATCGTGCGCGGCATCGCGATCCACAACAACGCCCAGATCGTCTTCATGGATACGCCCGGCATCTTCAAGCCGCGCCGCCGGCTCGACCGCGCCATGGTGACGACCGCCTGGGGCGGTGCCAAGGATGCCGACGTGATCATGTTCCTGATCGACGCCGAGCGCGGCCTCAAGGGCGATGCCGAGACGATTCTGGAAGGGCTGAAGGAAGTCCACCAGCCGAAGCTCCTCGTCCTCAACAAGGTCGACCGGGTGAACCCGGAGGATCTGCTGAAGCTTGCCGCCGCCGCTAACGAGGTCGTCAAGTTCGAGCGCACCTTCATGATCTCGGCGCTGAACGGCTCGGGCTGCGAAGATGTGATGAACTATCTCGCGGAAGCGCTGCCGGAAGGGCCGTGGTACTATCCGGAAGATCAGATTTCCGACCTGCCGATGCGCCAGCTCGCCGCCGAAATCACCCGCGAAAAGCTGTTCCTGCGCCTGCACCAGGAGCTTCCCTATTCCTCGCATGTCGAGACGGAGAGATGGGAGGAGCGCAAGGACGGCTCCGTGCGCATCGAGCAGGTGATCTATGTCGAGCGCGACAGCCAGAAAAAGATCGCCCTCGGCAAGAACGGCGACGCGATCAAGGCCATCTCCATGGCTTCGCGCAAGGAACTTTCGGGAATTCTCGAACAGCCCGTGCATCTCTTCCTGTTCGTGAAGGTGCGCGAGAACTGGGGCGACGACCCGGCCCGCTTCCGCGAAATGGGCCTCGACTTCCCGAACTCCTGACGGACTACCGGCCGCGTCTTGGCGCGGTCCTGTAGAATTCCTCCTGCGGCCGACAAGGCCCGCAGGAGGCGCGACATGGTATGAGATAGTATCAGGCGCGGACGTGCCGTTCCTGGGGAAGGGCGGTTTCGCGCGCCTGTTCGATCAGCCGCTGCATCGCCCAGATGCCGAGTTCCTCGAGCGGGAGGGGGCGGCTGATGAGGTAGCCCTGGTACAGATCGCAGCCGGCAGCTGCAAGCAGCGCCATCTTTTCCGTCGTATCGATGCCTTCGGCGATCACCGCCATGTCCTGCGCATGGCAGAGCGCGACGAGCGCCCGCAGCGTGGGCAGCGCCGCCGAGCGGGTGAGGCTTTCCACCAGTTCGCGATCGAGCTTGATGGTCTCAGCTGTGTATTCGATGATCTGCTGGACCGAAGTGTAGCCCGCGCCGAAGTCGTCGATGGAGATGCGGAAGCCGCGGGCGCGCAGGATCTCGATGTTGCGGCGAGACTGCTCGCCGAGCTTTACCGCAAACGTTTCCGTCAGTTCGATTTCGATCATGCGCGCCTCGACGCTGTGCCGGTCGGCGCAGGCGCAGAAGTGATCGCTGATCGACTTGGTATAGAGTTCGGCGGACGAGATGTTGATGCAGAGGATCGTTTCCGCACCGAAGAGATTCCTGATCTGGCTGTATTCCGCCATCGCCCGGTCGATCACCCACCAGTCGATCTTGCTGAAGAGGCCGGTCGATTCGGCGATCGGGATGAATTCGTCGGGCGTCACGCTGCCCAGCACCGGTGAATTCCACCGCAGGAGCGCCTCGCAGCCCGTCACCTTGCCGCGGCCATCGACGATGGGCATGTAGACGAGGTGGAACTGGTCGTCCGCGTCAAGAATCCGCAATTCCTCCTCAATGCGGCGCTGGCGGTTGCGCTTCTCGTGCAGCGAGCGCGAATAGCGGGCCGAACCGTTCTTACCCTGGGACTTCGCCTGGTACATGGCGGCATCCGCGTTGGCGACGAGTTCGGCAAGGGTATGCGCATCCTCCGGATAGACCGCGATGCCGATGCTGGCTGTCACCGGATAGGCCTTGTCCAGCACCTCGAAGCCTTCGGCGAAGAGCGCGAGGATTTCGTTGGAAATCTCGGTGATGGTGCCGCCGCCCGGCTGGCAGCGCAGCATGATCGCGAATTCGTCACCGGAAAGGCGGGCGAAAAGGCCGTTCGGCAGGCCGCGTTCGCAGACGATGCGATTGACGATGGTGGAGATGCGGTCAGCCAGCGTCTTCAGCAGTTCGTCGCCGATCTTGTGACCGTGCTTGTCGTTGACGAACTTGAAGTTGTCGACGTCGATGAAGAGGAGGGTGCAGCCGATATCCTCGGCTTCGGCTTCCTCGAGGATCTGCGTCGAGCGGATGTTGAAATATTCGCGGTTGGAGATGCCGGTCAGCGTGTCGGTCCAGGACGCATTCTGTACGAGGTCGAAGGACTGCATCGACTGGTCGTGCAGCCGCTTGACGTTGGTCGAAAGACGGCCGATCTCACCAGCCTCGTCCGCGTCCAGCAGCGCGCTGCGGCTGCCGGTCATCACGTCGGTGAGCTGGCGGTCGAGGCGGGCGATCGGATTTGTGATGTAGCGGCGCACGAGCAGCAGCACGAGGGCGATCGTGAAGAGGCTGAGCGCAATGGCGCCGAGGGCGAGCAGGGACTTCAACGTGCCGAGCCGCTTTTCGAGGAAGACCGGATCGGGCGTGAGGCGCGCAAAGAGTGCGGGGCTCAGCGTTGCGGTCGCCGAAAGAGAGCCCTGCGCGAGGAACTGGTGCTGCCCGATCTCGATCGTCGCGCCGTATTCCTTTTCCAGCGCCCGTTTCATGTCTAGGAAGGCTTGCGGACGAACCGCCGTCTGCACGAGGATTGCGCCGCTCTTGGCGCTCGCCACCGGACGGTTGAGGGTGTGCGGATCGATGAACTCGGAATGCACGATCAGCGGCTCGAGGCCTTCCGCAAGGAGATAGTTCCAGGACGAAAGCCGCGGGCTTTTGATCACCTGCCGGGCATGTTCCAGTTGTTGCTCGGTGATTTCGGCGAACGGATCCTCGCTGTCCTCGAAATAATAGTCGACCGACAGCGGCGGGCGGATGATTGCCACTGAAATGAAACGTTTGCGATCGTCGGAGAGCGAGGTGATGCTCTGTTGCAGCCGCACGCCGAGCGCGGTGCTGCGATAGGCCGGGTCCTGCTCGTTGACGAAGAGGCGGATCGCGCCGCCTTCAACGAGCGAATAGATGAAACTTCGGTTTTGCGTGACCTCGTTCTGGAAGACGGCGGTCAGCAGGCCCATTTGCTGCCAGAGGCGCGCGCGCTCCAATCCGAGGATCGAGGCACCTTGCACATAATAGATGAGAGCGGCTGCGAGCACGTAGCCCGCCAGCACGACCGGGAAGATGAGGGAGAGGGCGCGTTTACCGAGCGTCACTGAGTTGGGCCAGACTGCTGATGATGCGGCGGCGGGCCTGTACCGACTGAACGGTCAGTTCCTCCTGAAACTGGCTTTTGGCCAGGACTTCCGGTGCGGCATAGATTTCGGGATTGGATCTTACGTCTTCCGGAAGCAGCGCCAGGGCTGCCGTGCTTGCGGTCGGCATGTTGAGCTTTACGGCGTTGCGCGCACCGTTTCTGGCGTTGCTGATGTAGTCGACGAGCTTCAGCGCCAGGTCCTTGTTCTGCGAGCGTGCGCTGACGGTGATGCAGTCGAGCCAGGACAGCGTGCCTTCCTTGGGCACCGCATAGCGCCATAGGCCGGGAGTGCCGACCTTGTCGTTCAGCGTATACTGGTCGCCGCTGTAGCCGAGCGCCATGTGGATGTTGGGGCCCTTGTCGGCGTTCTGGATCGAGGTGACCACGTAGTCGTAGGTCAGCACGTAGGGTACCTGCGCCTTCATCAGTTCGAAGGCTGCCTTCAGCGTCTCGTTGTCATTGGCGTTGACCGACTTGCCGAGCAGCGCGAGCGGCGCGACAAAGGCCTCGGCATGGTCGTCATACATGGCGATATGGCCGCGCAGGCTTTCGGCCGGCTTCATGATGTCGGCCCAGGAGGTCGGCGCCGTGGCGATCTTGTCGGAGCGGTACAGGATGCCCATCGTGCCCCAGAGATAGGGCGCGCCATAGCCGCCGCAGCGCTTCAGCCAGCTCTCCTCGAAGTCCTTGAGGGTCGGCACGTTCGCCGTGTCGACGGCCATGATGACGCCGCGGTTTCCGTAGAGTTTCGCGCCGTTCTCGTTGGTCACGACCACGTCGATGTTGCTGTTGGGATCGGCGAGGATCTCGTCGCGCGCATCGCCGCTGTCGTAGAAAGTCTGGCGGACCTCGATCCCGGTCTCGGCCAGCCAGTCGACGAGAATCTGCTCGTCGATATAGGATTCCCAGATCAGGAGGTTGAGCGTCGTCGCGCCCGCGGGTGCGGTCGCGGCAAGGACCGTCATCGAGACTGTTGCTAGAAAAGCGCCGCGCATCCGAAGGCCCCGTTGCCGTTACGGGAGGCAGGATAGGCGGTAAGGCTTTATGAAGCGTTACAACCGATGAGCCTGTATCGATGATTGCTCAACCTTGATACGGCCCTGATGCTGCCGGCCATGGATATATTGTGGACGTGAAAGGCCCCGGCGCGTCGCGCGGTTGGCTTGCTATCGAGCGCTCACTATGAGCAATTCCAGCAATCGCGCGAAACGGCGTGCGTCCGGATCTGCACAGGCAATCCACGATCGCCGCCGCGCCATCCAGAGGAGTTCGACATGGCCCCGACATCGCTCAAGATCTCGAACCTGATCGCCGCCGAGATCAAGGCGACGTCCGCGCAGGTTACCGCTGCCGTGGGGCTGCTGGACGAGGGCGCCACCGTGCCCTTCATCGCACGCTACCGCAAGGAAGTGACCGGCGGTCTCGACGATACGCAGCTGCGCACGCTTTCCGAGCGGCTGACCTATCTGCGCGAACTGGAGGCCCGCCGCGCCTCCATCCTCGATTCCATCGGGGGGCAGGGCAAGCTGACGGACGAGCTGAGCGCCAAGATCGCCGCCGTCACGACCAAGGCCGAGCTGGAGGACATCTATCTTCCCTACAAGCCGAAGCGCCGCACCAAAGCGGAGATCGCGCGCGAACGCGGCCTCGGGCCGCTGGCAGAGCAGATCCTTGCCGACCGCGCGCTGGTGCCGGCGGAGCTGGCGGAAAAGTTCATCTCGGCCGAGGTGCCGGAGGTGAAGGCCGCGCTGGAAGGCGCGCGCGACATCGTCGCCGAGCAATTGACGGAAAATGCCGATCTTCTGAAGCGTCTACGCGAATACATGAAGGACAACGCCTTTCTGCGCTCCCGCGTGGTCGAGGGCAAGAAGGAGGCCGGCGCCAAATTCTCCGACTATTTCGATCATACCGAGCGCTGGGCAAGCGTGCCGGGCCACCGCGCGCTTGCCATGCTGCGCGGCTGGAACGAGGAGTTCCTGTCGGTCGATATCGTCGTCGATCAGGACAATGTCGAGCCGGTCAAGCCGGTGGAGCGCATCATTGCGTCCTTCTACGCCATCGGCACGAAGCCGGGCGACAAGTGGCTGGCGGAGGTGATCGGCTGGACGTGGCGCGTGAAGCTCTCCATGTCGCTCTCGCTCGACCTGATGCGCGAGATGCGCGAGCGCTCGGAAGAGGAGGCGATCCGCGTCTTCGCGCGAAACCTCAAGGACCTGCTGCTTGCCGCGCCCGCCGGCACGCGCGCCACAATGGGCCTCGATCCGGGCATCCGCACCGGCGTCAAGGTCGCCGTGGTCGACAATACGGGCAAGGTGCTGGAGACGACGACGGTCTATCCTTTCCCCCCGAAGAACGACGTGCGCGGCACGCAGGCCGAACTTGCCAGCCTCATCCGCAAGCACAAGGTGGAACTGATCGCCATCGGCAACGGCACCGGCAGCCGCGAGACGGAAAAGCTGGTCGCCGACATGCTGGTGCAGCTTCCCGCGCCAAAACCCACCAAGGTCATCGTCTCGGAGGCCGGCGCTTCGGTCTATTCCGCTTCGGAAACGGCGGCGGCGGAATTCCCGAATCTCGACGTTTCGCTACGCGGCGCCGTCTCCATCGCCCGCCGCCTGCAGGATCCGCTCGCCGAACTCGTCAAGATCGAGCCGAAATCGATCGGCGTCGGCCAGTACCAGCACGATGTCGACCAGGGCAAGCTGTCCCGCTCGCTCGATGCCGTGGTGGAAGATGCGGTGAACGCCGTCGGCGTGGACCTCAACACCGCCTCTGCGCCGCTGCTGGCCCGCGTTTCCGGTCTTGGCAAGTCCTCGGCGGAAGCCATCGTCGCGCATCGTGACGCCAATGGCCCGTTCGAAAGCCGCAAGGAACTGATGAAGGTTTCGCGTCTCGGCGCGCGCACCTTCGAACAGTGCGCCGGCTTCCTGCGCATCCCGAACGGCAAGGAGCCGCTGGACGCCTCGTCGGTGCACCCGGAGGCCTACGGCGTCGCCAAGAAGATCGTTGCCGCCTGCGGGCGCGACGTGCGCACGCTGATGGGCGACAGCGCGGCGCTGAAGACGCTCGACCCGAAGGTCTTCGTCGACGAGCGCTTCGGCCTGCCGACCGTCAGGGACATTCTGGCGGAACTGGAAAAGCCCGGCCGCGACCCGCGCCCGGAATTCAAGACCGCGACCTTCGCCGATGGCATCGATGACATCAAGGACCTGAAGCCCGGCATGCTGTTGGAAGGCACCGTGACGAACGTCGCCGCTTTCGGCGCCTTCGTGGACATCGGCGTGCATCAGGACGGCCTTGTGCATGTCTCGCAGCTTGCAGACCGCTTTATCAAGGATCCGCACGAGGTGGTGAAGGCCGGCGACGTGGTGAAGGTGCGCGTCACGGAAGTCGACGTTCCCCGCAAGCGCATCGGCCTCACCATGCGCAAGGACGGCGGCGCGCCCGTCGCCCGCGACAATGCCCCGCGCAACGACAAGAATGCGCAGATGAAGCCAAAATTCAGCCAGGCCGCCCCCAAGCAGCAGGCACCGTCCCAGGGGGCCTTCGGCGCGGCGCTCGCCGAGGCGATGAAGCGGAAGTAGTATTCGAGCCCAAATTTTCCTAATGGCTGACGGCAGAAATCGTCGTTTGTCTTGACCCGCCCCTTTCCGCATTGTTGCGGCATGGGCGGGCTCAACGGGCAGGTGGCGCGATGCGCTGCGGTGTCCGACAGACAGGAAAATGCATATGACGATCACGATTTCACGCCGGCAGGCAATGGCCGGCGCCTTGCTTGCCGTTCCCGCGGTTTCCGCACTTGCCGGCAATGCCGCCGCTGCCGGGACGGGCGCACTGGAAAAGCGGCTTGCCGCGCTGGAAGCGCGCCATGAGGGCCGCATCGGCGTTGCCATACTTAATCTCGCTACCGGAGCGCGGCTCGGCCACCGCACGGACGAACGCTTCCTGATGTGCAGCACCTTCAAGGCGCTGCTGGCAGGCCATATCCTCGCCTGCGTCGACCGCAAGGAAGAGACGCTCGACCGGCGTGTCGTCGTGCAGAAATCCGACCTCGTCGACTGGTCGCCGGTGGTGGAAAAGCGTGTCGGCGGCGAGGGAATTTCCATCGCCGAACTTTGCGAGGCGACGATCACGCTCAGCGACAACGCCGCCGCCAACCTGCTGCTGGCGGCCTCCGGCGGGCCGAAGGCGTTGACGGCGTTCCTCCGCGGTGCCGGCGATGAGGTGACCCGCCTCGACCGCACGGAACCGACGCTCAACTACCACGAGACGCCGGACGACGAGCGCGACACGACGACGCCGGTCGCCATGGCCGAAACGCTGCGCAAGCTGCTGTTCGGCGATGTTCTTTCTTCAGGCTCGAAGGCGCAGCTCGCCGCGTGGCTGGTGATGAACAAGACCGGCGATGCCCGCCTGCGTGCAGGCTTCCCGGCTGGCTGGATGACGGGCGACAAGACCGGCACGAACGGCGACAAGGCCGGCAATGCCAATGACGTGGCGGTCGCCTGGTCGCCGGACCGCGGCGCGATCATCGTCACCGCCTTCTGCGAGATGCCCGGAATTTCCGGCGACGAGCGCAATGCCGTCATCGCCGAGATCGGCCGTATCGCCGCCGAGGTCTGATCTAGCGGAGCGCCGCCACAAGGCGGCGCTTCACTCGTCCAGTCCGTCCTTCAGGGCGGAGAGCACATTCATCGCATGGCCGGCATATTGGCTGATCCAGCGGTCGTGAATCGCCTTTATCGGCAGGGCGTTGAGGTGGTTCCAGCGCTCGCGGCCCTCGCGGCGCGCGAGAATGAGATCCGCCTCTTCCAGCACCTTCAGATGCTGCATCACCGTGCAGCGGTCCATCTCCGGAAACCTTTCGCAGAGCGCGCCCGTCGTCAGTGGCGCGTGTCTGATCGCGTCCAGCATCTGCCGCCGCTTTCCATTGGCGAGCGCCTTGAAGATGGCATCCTCTTTTGATTCGCTTGACATGTTATGTTTTTATAACATATTTTATCCGGGTACAAGATCGAGGAGGGCGGAGACGCCCCGAAGGAGGACAGCATGACGCTGGAATTTCGCGTGAACGGAAGAATCGGCAAGCCGGCCGCCGAGGTCTTCGACGCGGTGGTCAATCCGCAGAAGCTGAGCGGCTATTTCACGACGATCGGCGGCGCGAGCGCGCCGCTTGTCGAGGGCGCGACTGTGACGTGGTGGGGTATGGCCCCGGTCATTGTCGACAAGGTGGAGAAGGATGCCCTCATCGTTTTCCGCTGGGACGCCACGGTCGATGAGGGGGAGGATCCCTACAAGACGCGCGTCGAGATGCGCTTCAAGCCGCTCGACGATGGCGGCACGATGGTGACCATCGCCGAGACTGGCTGGCGTGAGAACGAGCGCGGCCAGAAATCGTCCTACATGAACTGCGAGGGCTGGTCGCAGATGCTTGCCTGCATGAAGGCCTATGTCGAATACGGCATCAACCTGCGCGAGGGCTACTACCCGAGCGAACTCAAGGGCGTCGTCGCCTCGGAGCAGCAGGACTTCATCTAGGGCATATCCGGTGAATTCCGGTTCACCGAAAATGCTCCAGCTCTTTGTTTTTTACGCATTGTCCGACGCCGGGACGATACCGGTTCGGCTGAAAAATGCTCCAGGAGGATGTCATGACAGCGAAAATCAAGGGCGGTATCAACATCGCCATGAAGGTGCCCACGCACCAATACGAGGCGACGATCGCGTTCTACCGCGATGTCGTCGGCCTGGAGCCTTTTGATGACAAGGCGCCGGCCAAGGGCTTCGTGCTCGGACCGAACCGGCTGTGGATCGACGAAGCGCCGAACTACAGCCAGGCCGAAGTCTGGCTGGAGCTTTTCACGCCGGATCACCGGATCGCCCTCGGGCATTTGGAGCAGAACGGCGTCGTGCGCTGCGACGCCGTCGAGGATCTGGGCGAGGGCTTTCGCGGCGGCTGGATCATGAGCCCGGCAAATATCGTGCACATGGTGCGCGAGCCGGACGCCTGGTAGGCCAGTGCGTGAATGAACTAGATGGCTGCGGGCGGCGTGAAGGCGTCGACCGCCGCCATCGGTATTGCCTCATTCACCGGCGCCTGATGCTGCTGAACGACGACGCGGCTGCCGCTCGGCACGCGGCCATAGAGGTCGATGATGTCCTGGTTGAACAGGCGGATGCAGCCGCTCGATACGGCCTTGCCGATCGACCACGGCTCGGAGGTGCCGTGGATGCGGAAGAGCGTGTCGTTGCCGCCCTGATAGAGATAGAGCGCGCGCGGTCCGAGCGGATTGGTCAGGCCCGGCTCCATGCCGTTCGCCCATTTGAGGTTCCGTTCCGGCTCGCGCTTGATCATGTTGGGCGTCGGCGTCCAGCGCGGCCATTCCGCCTTGCGGCCGATGCGCGCGGTGCCCTCGAATTCCAGACCCGCCTTGCCGACGCCGATGCCGTAGCGCATCGCCATGCCTTCGCCCTGCACGAGGTAGAGGAAGCGGTTCTGCGTATCGATGACCATGGTGCCGACCGGCTCGTTGGTCTGGTAGGCCACCTGCTGGCGGAAATATTTCGGGTCTACCCGGCTGATATCCATGGCCGGCAGCGGGAAGCGCTCTTCCGGGTGGGGGCCGTACATCGCGACATGAATGGGGTTCGGTCCCTTTTTCACCGGCGTAGCGGTGGTGGCGCAGCTGGCAAGCGTGGCGGCAAGAGCGAGGAGGGCGAGGGAGCGAAGAGCCGCAGAAGCGCGGATGCGGGACACACACATGAAGAGGGCACCTGTAATTGCAAGTCTGGATCTGGCCTTGGAGGCCTTTCGGGCTTCATTGAAGGCAAAGCGGGCGCGGGCAGGGCAAGAAGAAAGCAAAACTGTGGCAAGGGCTTAGGTGTGGCCATCGGGCCACAGGTCCCGCAGGTGCCCGGCATGGGCGCATGTGCTTGCAGCGGGGCGGGCGAGGGCGTAATGCATTGCCATGCAATGGAGTGATGAGGCCATCGTTCTGGGCGTGCGGCGCCATGGCGAAACGTCGGTGATCGCCGAGGTGATGACGCGTGAGCGCGGCCGGCATCTCGGCATGGTGCGCGGCGGGCGCACGCGCACGATGCAGCCGGTGCTCCAGCCCGGCAATTCGGTGGATGTGACGTGGCGGGCGCGGCTCGACGAGCATCTCGGCGAATTCCGGATCGAGCCGGTGGAACTGCGCGCCGGCCGCCTGATGGAAACGGCGACCGCCGTCTACGGCGTGCAGGCCATGGCGGCGCTGCTGCGCTTCCTGCCGGAGCGCGATCCCCATCCCCATCTTTACGAGGCGCTTTCCGTCATCCTCGGCCACCTTCACGAGCCGGCGGATGCCGGTGAACTGTTCATCCGCTTCGAGCTTGCCGTGCTGAACGATCTGGGCTTCGGCCTCGACCTTCTCGAATGTGTCGCGACGGGCACGCGCGACGACCTCTGCTACGTCTCGCCGAAATCCGGCCGCGCCGTCTCGCGCGAGGCCGGCAGCCCCTGGGCGGACAAGATGCTGGCGCTGCCCGCCTTTCTTGGCGACGAAAGCCGGCATGCGGCCGATGCCGCCGCGCTTGCCGACGGCTTCCGGCTGACGGCCTTCTTCCTCAACCGGCATGTCTGCGAACCGCGCGGGCTGGAGCTTGCAAACGCCCGCGAAGGCTTCGTGCAGGCGGCGCTGAAGGCGCTTGGTTCGCCACGAAACGATCAATCGAAAGAGGCAGGTGCATGACGGTCGAAATCTATCCGGGGCTGACGGTCGGCGGCATCGGCACGCTGCCGCTCGAGGTGGTGAAGCGCGATGGCGGCCTGAAGGTCCTGCAGGCGATGCTTGCCGGTGAGCTGCCGGCTCCGCCAATGGCAAGGACGCTCGCCTTCAGTCTGACCGAGGTGGAGGACGGCCGCGTCGTCTTCGCCGGCATGCCGTCCGCCGATCATCTCAATCCGCTCGGCACCGTGCATGGCGGCTGGACGGCGACGGTGATGGATTCGGCCCTCGGCTGCGCCGTCTTCTCCGTCATCAAGCCGGGCGAAGCCTATACGACCATCGAGTTCAAGCTGAACCTCGTGCGCCCCGTTCTGCCCGGCATGGGCGAGGTGTTCTGCGAGGGAAAGATCGTCCATCGCGGCCGCACGATAGCCACCTCCGAGGCATGGCTGCGGGATGGAAACGGCAAGCTGCTCGCCCACGGCACGGAAACCTGCGCCATCTTCCCCATCGAAAATCTGATGCGCTGAACGCCGAACAGATTGCCGCCCTGAAACGTAACCCGGTTTGGAGATTGAAGAAAACCGGGTAGTCTGCCCGCCGGACAATGCCCGTTCTGGAGTTGCAATGCTGGAAATCCTTTCCCTGGTCGCCATCGGCCTGGCCCTCTACACCCTCAACGCCTCGAAAAGCAGCGCGCAGAAACTCGGTGAGGAGGTGATGCGTCTCAAGCGTGAGGTGGAGGCGCTGAAAACCGGCGGCGTGACGGTGCCGGCACAGACGGCGGCGGAAATTTCGGACGAAGCGGCCATGGTCACGGGCGAAGAGGCGGCCGAAGCGCCAGTGGAGGAGGGCTTTTCCAGCCCCTGGGCAGGCAAGGTGGAGGAGGCCGAAAAGGGCCGCACCATCTTCGGCGGCGAGGCCGTCGCGCCGGCCGAGGCTTCTGTTGCAAGTGAAACGGCCGAGGAGGCCGTTGCCGCGCCTGCCATTGTACTGGTCAAGCCGAAGGAAAGCTTCGAGAGCCGCATCGGCGCGCGCTGGGCCGTCTGGGTGGGCGGCATCGCGCTCGCGCTCGGCGGCATCTTCATGGTGAAATATTCCATCGAGGCGGGCCTGCTGAGCCCGGCCGTGCGGCTTTCGCTTGCCGCAGTCTTCGGCCTCGTGCTGATGGGCGTCGGCGAATTCGTGCGCCGCCGCACCCAGCCGCTCATCGCCAATGCCTTCCAGAACGCCATGATCCCCGGTGTGCTGACGGCGGCCGGCGCGATCACGCTCTTCGCCGTCACCTATGTCGCCTACGAATTCTACGGCTATCTCGGTCCCGTGGCCGCCTTTACATTGCTCGCCGCTGTCTCCTTCGCGACGATCGGCCTGTCTCTGCTGCATGGACAGGCGCTTGCCGGCCTCGGCCTGCTGGCCTCCATGCTGACGCCGGCGCTGGTTTCTACCAGCGAGCCGAGCCCCTGGAGCCTGTTCGGTTTCCTCGGCGTTGCATGGCTCGCCACCTTCGCCGCCGCGCGCATCCGCCGCTGGCAGATCGTGCCTTCGCTCGCCAATGCCGGCATGCTGCTGTGGATCGCGCTCTACCTGTCGTTTTCGGAAAATGTCGATGTCCTGCCGGTGCTTCTTGCCGTTCTGGTGCTTGCAATCGGCCATGGCCTGATCTGGCCGGGCAGCGTTACGGCGGAGGACATGCCGTCCCCGTCGGGAGCCGTCTCAGTGCATCCGCTCGACCGGCTGCTCACCCCGCCGGCCGTCGCGGTGTCGCTGACCGGTGCGCTGGCGCTGGCTTTCCCGGCGCTGATGTTTGCAAGCGGTGAGGCGGCCATCCCCCATGGGGACTATGCCTTCGTCATTGCGGTGATGGCGCTGGCGCTGCTTGGCGCGCTACGCGTCTGGGCTATCTATCCGGCATTGCTGTCGGCGATAGCCGCCGTGGCGGGTGTCGTGGCGCTGGTCGGGCTGCCCGGCAGCGGCGTGATCGACGCGTTCTCGACCATCGCGCCGCCGATGCTCGACGGCACTCCGTTGCTGGACGGCACGGAGCCGCAGTCGCTTCCCGTTCCGGTCCCCGTCCTGTCAACGCCGGTCAACCTGCTGCTGGTGCTCGCTGTCGCCTACGCCACCGTTTCGATCGCTGCCGTGCGCCTGCGTCTGGCTGGTTCCGGCGTTTTCGCCGCGATCTGGAGCCTCATCGCGCCGACCGTGCCCTTTGCGATCCTTGCGATCAGCTTCTTCAATTTCGGCAACCTCTCGTTCGACCTCAAGCACGGCCTCACCGCTGTTGTCTTCGGTCTTGTGTTCCTCGCGGCGGCGGAAGGTTTTTCGCGCGAGCGAAGCGAGGAGGATAGCCTCTTCGTGCCGCAATGGGCGTTTGCGGCCGGCGGTTTCGCCTTTCTCGTGCTGGCCTTGCATGCGCTGACGGACGGACTCGTCACCACGCTCGCCATCATGGTGCTCGGCACGGCGGCCGTTTTTGCAACCCGCCTTCGCCGCTGGCTGGTGCTGCCCTGGCTGATGGCCGGTGCCGCTGCCATCGTTGCAGGGCGGATTGCGTGGGAGCCCACCATCGTCGGGCCGGCAAGCCTTTCGACGACGCCGGTCTTCAACCAGCTTCTCGCCGGCTACGGCATTCCGGCGGTGCTGCTCGCGCTCTCCGCCTTCGAATTGCGTCGCTGGCCGGGGATACGTATCCGCAACCTGCTGCAGGCGCTCGCCAGCCTGTTCCTGCTGCTGACGGCGGCGATCCTCGTGCGCCATGGCATGAATGGCGGCGTGCTCGACAGTTCCGTGCCGACGCTCGGCGAGCAGGCGACCTATACGCTGCTGGTCATCGGCGCCTCGGCGGTCATGATGTCGCTTGACCTCAAATCGCCGAGCCCCGTCTTCCGCTACGGATCGATGGTGGTCGGCGGTCTCTCGGTGCTTTCGGTGCTGAGCGCCCATTTCATTGGCCTCAACCCCTATTTCACTGGTGAGTTGCTCGGCAAATGGCCGGTCGTCGATCTGTTGCTGGTGGGCTACCTGCTGCCCGGTATCGCCTATGGCGGTCTTGCCTTCTATGCGCGCGACCGGCGGCCGCTGCCCTATGTAATCATGCTCGCCCTGACCGGCGTCGCTCTCGTCTTCGCCTGGTTCACGCTCTCGGTCCGCCGCTATTGGCAGGGCGACAACATTGCCGACTGGAAGGGCTTCCTCCAGCCGGAGACCTACACCTACTCGGTCGTCTGGCTGCTGCTGGGCGTGGCGCTGCTCGCTATCGGCTCGAAGGTCGATTCCAAGAGCATCCGCCTTGCCTCGGCCGGCCTCGTGCTGATCGCTGTCGTCAAGGTCTTCCTCATCGACATGTCTAACCTCGAGGGCATCCTGCGGGCGCTTTCCTTCATCGGGCTCGGCGCGGTGCTGATCGGGATCGGGCTGTTCTACCAGAAGATCCTCTCGGGAAAGTCCGGGACGGACGGGAAGGCGGAATTGAACGCGTCCCCGTGACAGGCTAGTCATGGGCGATCATTTGTGGATTGCCCATGTCCTTTGCCTGCCTCGCCGCCGCCTTTTCGCCCCTCGGTGACCTTGCCGAGCGTCTGTTGCCGCAAGCCTTTGCGGCCGATGACGGCTCGCACGATGCCGCCCATCTCATTCGTGTCTGGAAGAGCGCCCGCCGCATCCAAGCGCAAGAGGGCGGCGATCTGCGTTTGCTTGCCGCCGCCGTGCTGCTGCACGACTGCGTTTCGGTCGAGAAGAACTCGCCGCTGCGCAGGCAAGCCTCGCGCCTTGCGGCAGAAAAGGCCTCCCGCCTGCTTGCCGCCGAGGGTTGGAGCGCCGGGGATGTCGCGGCGGTTGCCCACGCCATTCTCACACACAGCTTCTCCGCCGATATTGCGCCGGAAACGCTGGAGGCAAGAATCCTGCAGGACGCCGACCGACTGGATGCCATCGGCATGGTCGGCGCGGCGCGCTGCTTCTACATTGCCGGGCGCATGGGCAGCGGCCTCTACGATCCGCTTGATCCGCTCGCCGAAAACCGGCCGCTCGACGACAAGGCCTTCGCCATCGATCACTTCGAGGTCAAGCTGTTCAAGCTGGCGGATGGCTTCCAGACGGCGGCAGGCGCGCGCATGGCCGGGGAGCGCACGGAGCGCCTGCGCGCCATCCGCGACATGCTTCTGGATGAAATCTGAACGAAAACATGCTTTTGTGCCGCCGCATTGAATCGCTTCGGCAAGGCGTTGAATCGAAATTTCAGGAAAGGTCGCCCCGTGAAGATCGAAGGTCTGAACATCCACCCGCTGAAGAGCGGCCGGGCCATCCCCGTCGAAAGCGCGACGGTGCGCCTCGATGGGCTTGCCGGCGACCGGCGCTTCATGGTCGTCGAGCCCGATGGCCGTTTCATCACCCAGCGCGAACTTCAGACGCTCGCCCGTGTCGAGGCGACGGCTGTCGGCGATAGCCTGCATCTGGAAATGGGCGGTAGCCAGCTCTTCGCCAGCTTCGAACCGGACGACCGGATGGATGTGATCATCTGGGACAGCCCGGTGAATGCGGCCGTGGCGGACGAAGCGGTGAACGACGCCCTGTCGGGCTGGCTCGCCCGGCCGGTCAAGCTCGTGCACATGGATGCGCTGGCGCGGCGCGCGGAGGGCGAGGAATGGGCCGGCCGCCCGGCGCCCGTCGGTTTCGCCGACGGTTTTCCGGTCCTCGTCACGACGACCGGCTCGCTTGCCGACCTCAACGAGACGCTGGTCGCCAAAGGGCAAGAACCGGTCGGCATGGACCGTTTCCGCACCAATATCCTCGTCTCTTGCGACGAGCCCTGGGCGGAAGACCTGTGGGAAACGATCGAGATAAACGGCATCGTCTTCGGTTTCGTCAAACCCTGCTCCCGCTGCATCATGACCACGCAGGACCAGAGGACCGGCGAGCGCATCGGCGGCAATCCGATCCAGGGCCTCGCCGAAAAGCGTATGTCCGCCGACCGGCGCGTGCCCGGCGTGCTGTTCGGCTGGAACGCGGTGCCGCGCGGCGAGGGTGAAGTGCGCCTCGGGGATGCGGTGAAGGTGACAAAGACGCGCGGCGAGCGCTGGCCGATGAAGATGCGGGGATGACGTCCGGACGGATTGGGAGAACGAAGGGCCGGCTCCGTGAGGTGCCGGCCCTTCGTCGTTCTGTGTGGCTGGAGCAGACGGGGCCTGTCAGACCCAGCCGCGCCGCTTGAAATAGAGGAAGGGCATCAGCGCCGAGAAGATCATCAGGCCGACCGCATAGGGATAGCCGAGCTGCCATTGCAGTTCCGGCATCAGCTCGAAGTTCATGCCGTAGGCGGACGCAACCAGCGTCGGCGGCAGGAAGACGACCGAGGCGACGGTGAAGATCTTGATGATCTGGTTCTGCTCAAGGTTGATAAGGCCGAGCGTCGCGTCGAGCAGGAAGTTGATCTTGCCCGAGAGGAACGCTGCGTGGTCGCCCAGCGAGACGGCGTCGCGCTGCACGAGTTTCACCAGCTGGCGCACTTCCTTGTACGGCCGGCGGTCCGGATGCTCGACCGCCGCCGCATGATAGGCGACGAACCGTGCGATGCTGACGAGGCTTTCGCGCACGCCGCTCAGGAAATCGCCCTTGCGGCCGAGCTGGTCGATCACCGCCTCGAGGTTCCGCGTCTTGCGGGCGGAAGGCGCCTTCTTGCCGCGGAAGATCGCGTGCGAAATGCCGTCGATCTCGTTGCCGAGCCGTTCCAGCACGTCCGCCATGCGATCGATGACAGCCTCTATAAGGCCGAGCATGACGTCCTCGCCGGTCTCGTAGGAATGGCCGTTGGAGCGCAGCGCCCGGTGGCAGAAGGTGGCGAAGGGTTTTGCATCGGCATAGCGCACCGTCACCAGCGTCGGGCCGCGCAGGATGAAGGTGATCGGCATCTTGGTCGGTTCGTCGCCGTCGAGATTGGTCAGCGCGGTCATCGTCATGAAGGCTGCGCCGTCCTCCTGGTAGAGGCGGGCGGACAGCTCGATGTCCTCCATTTCCTCACGCGAGGGGATGGAAAGGTGCAGCGCGGCTTCGACCTCATTCACCTCTTCCGGCGTCGGGCTCAGGAGGTCATACCAGAGGGCAGGGGAAATCGCCTGCTCGATGGCAGGGTTGGAAATTTCACGCAGGCAAAAGCGGTCAGCCTGACGGGCATAGATCTGCAGCATGCTTCACTCCTTTGAGGGCGTTCTCGCCGTCCGGAGTGAAGCTGAAGGCTTCTTACCGGACAGGTCGCTCGATTGCTCTCGATGGTCTACTGTCGGGGTCCATTGATCTTATCCGGTTTGGGTTGGCGTCATGTGACGCGCGCGATGGACATGCGCCTAAAATCCTGCTGCGTCAAGCACATCGGGCGATACGCTGAATCGGAATGTCCCATCAATGCGGCTGATTGCTTGGTCAATTAAATTCGCTTTTGTTAATTGATGGCCGAGCGTAGGTTCCCGGCAGACAATCCCGGAGACCCACCATGTCCGCCCCATCCGTCGTTGCGGCTCCTGCCGCCACCCGGCCCATGCCCTGGCTCATCATTCTTGCCGGTTCGCTGATTGCCGTGCTCACCTTCGGCCCGCGCTCGGCGATGGGTTTCTTCCAGTTGCCGATGCTGCAGGATACCGGCTGGGACCGCACCACCTTCGGTCTCGCCATGGCCTTGCAAAACCTCGCCTGGGGCGTCAGCCAGCCGTTCTTCGGGGCCATCGCCGACAAGTTCGGCACCTGGCGCGTGCTGCTCGTCTCGGGCCTCGTCTATGCCCTCGGCCTCTTCCTCATGTCGCTCGGCACGTCGCCGCTCTGGCTGCATGTCGGCGGCGGCGTGCTGGTCGGGCTTGGCGTCGGCGCGGGCTCATTCGGCATCCTGCTTTCCGCCTTTGCGCGCAATGTCACCCCGGACCAGCGTTCCATGGCCTTCGGCATTTGCACGGCGGCGGGGTCGGCCGGCATGTTCCTCTTTGCGCCGCTGTCGCAGGGGCTCATCAGCGCCTATGGCTGGTCGGACAGCCTCGTCTATCTCGGCATCCTGATGCTGGCCGTGCCGCTCATCGCCATTCCGTTGCGCGGCAATTCCTCCTCCGGCATCACCGCGGCCGCGGAATACAAGCAGACGATCGGCGAGGCGCTGCGTGAGGCGCTTGGCCATCGCAGCTACCTGCTGCTGACCGCCGGCTTCTTCGTCTGCGGCTATCAGGTCGCCTTCATCACCGCGCATTTCCCGGCCTATCTCGGCGATCTCGGCATTGATGCGCGCTATGCGGTGATCGGGCTGGCGCTGATCGGCTTCTTCAACATCATCGGCTCGCTTGCCGCCGGCTATATCGGCCAGCGCTATTCGAAGCCCTATTTCCTCGCCTATATCTACATCGCGCGCTCGGTTGCGGTCTCAGCCTTCATCCTGCTGCCCAAGACGCCTGCCTCGGTCATCATCTTCGCCATCGTCATGGGGCTTCTGTGGCTCTCCACCGTGCCGCCGACCAATGGCCTCGTCGCCATCATGTTCGGCACGAAGCATCTCGGCCTTCTCGGCGGCATCGTCTTCCTGTCCCATCAGGTCGGCTCGTTCCTCGGGGTCTGGATGGGCGGCTACCTTTACGATCAGTTCGGCACCTACGATCCGGTGTGGTGGCTCGGCGTGGTGCTCGGGATCTTTGCGGCGATCGTCCACTGGCCGATCGAGGAAAAGGGCGTCGCCCGCCCGGCCATGGCCTGAGCGAAAACCTTGCCGCCGCCCGAAGGAATTCGGGCGGCGCTTCTTGCAAAGCGTCACAAAAGTTTCTAAATCTGAACGACCGGCCAGTGCCGGTTTTGTTTTACAGCCGTTATGCTCAAATTGAGCAAAATGGCCTGCCGCAAGGCAGGAAAATCGAGGATACCGCCGGGAGGCGGGAGAAGAGGAGGGTTCCATGACCGTTCTGGCCCAGCATGCCGCGCCAGCCGAAGCCGCACGTCCGCTCACCGCCGCGGAGCGCTTCGGTGTCGTCGAGAAACCGGACCTGACCTTCACGCCCGAGATCGCCCGCGAGACGGAGCACCTCTACGAAAAGGTGAAGCAGTTCATCCCGGCCTTCGAATGGCCGGTCTACGCGCCCTATGTCGCCGCCATCAACCGGCTGAAGAAGGAGCGTGGCGCCGTCATCCTCGCGCACAATTACCAGACGCCGGAAATCTTCCATTGCGTCGCCGATATCGTCGGCGATTCGCTGCAGCTTGCGCGCGATGCCACCAAGGTCGATTCCGAGATCATCATCCAGTGCGGCGTGCACTTCATGGCGGAAACCTCGAAGCTGCTGAACCCGGAAAAGACCGTGCTGATCCCCGATTCCAGGGCCGGTTGCTCGCTGTCGGATTCGATCACCGGCGCCGATGTACGCCTTCTGAAGCAGCGCTATCCCGGCGTGCCGGTCGTGACCTACGTCAACACCTCGGCCGACGTGAAGGCGGAGACCGATATCTGCTGCACCTCGTCCAACGTGCTGGCTGTCATCGAGAGCCTGGAGAGCGACACCGTTCTCTGCATCCCGGACGAGTATCTGGCGATGAACGTCGCCAAGCAGACGAACAAGAAGATCCTCACCTGGAAGGGCCACTGCGAGGTGCATGAGCGCTTCACGGCGTCCGAGCTGCTGTCCTACAAGGAATCCCATCCCGGCATCGAGATCATCGGCCATCCGGAATGCCACCCGGACGTCATCGCCGTCTGCGATTTCGCCGGCTCCACTTCGGGCATGATCAACTATGTCAGGGACAACCGTCCCGCCCGCGTTCTGCTCGTCACCGAATGCTCCATGGCCTCCAATATCCAGGCCGAACTGCCGGGCGTCGATTTCGTCAAGCCGTGCAATCTCTGTCCGCACATGAAGCGCATCACGCTGCCGAAGATCCTCGACAGTCTGGTGTACATGACGGACGAGGTCGTGGTCGATCCGGCAATTGCCGATCGCGCCCGTCTCGCCGTCGAGCGGATGGTGAACCTGAAGCAGTAGGCCGTCCTCCGCTCTGGAGGGAAAGGGGCGCGAATGCCCCTTGGTCAGTCTCCCGCAAGGGAGCACAGCGGCGCGTCGGAGGAGTAAGACATGCCCATTGATAGTTTCCGCCCGCAATCCTGGAACGGCATCGACGATATCGTCATTGTCGGTGGTGGTCTTGCCGGTCTTTTCTGCGCGCTGAAGCTTGCGCCGCGCCCCGTCACGATCCTTGCGGCCGCGCCCATCGGGCAGGGCGCATCCTCTGCCTGGGCGCAGGGCGGCATCGCTGCGGCCATGAGCCCCGGCGACACCTTTGAAAAGCATGTCGCCGACACGCTGGAGGCCGGCGCCGGCATCGTCGACCAGAAGATGGCGCGCTTCATGGTCTCCGAAGGCCCGGCGCGCATCCATGACCTGCTCGAATATGGCGTGCCCTTTGACCGCGACCTCGAAGGCAAGCTGATGCTCTCTCGCGAGGCGGCCCATTCCGAGCGGCGCATCGTGCGCGTGAAGGGCGACATGGCAGGCAAGGCCATCATGGAAGCGCTGATTGCGGCCGTGCGCAAGACGCCGTCGATCCGCGTGCTGGAGGGCTATGTCGTCGAGGAACTGGTGCGCGAAGGCCGCTTCATCTCGGGCGTCGTGGCCCGGCCGGATGCCGGCCAGTCGAAGAACCGCGTGCATTTCCCGGCCCGCGCCGTGGTGCTCTGCTCGGGCGGCGTCGGCCATCTTTACGCCGTCACCACCAACCCGTGGGAAGCCTGCGGCCAGGGCGTCGGCATGGCTGCGCGCGCCGGCGCGATCATCGCCGATCCGGAATTCGTGCAGTTCCATCCGACGGCCATCAATATCGGCCGCGATCCGGCGCCGCTCGCCACCGAGGCGCTGCGCGGCGACGGCGCGCATCTGGTCAATTCCGCCGGCCATCGCTTCATGCTGGATATCCACGAGGACGGCGAGCTTGCTCCGCGCGATATCGTCTCGCGCGGCGTGTTCGCCGAGGTGCAGGCCGGCCGCGGCGCGTTCCTCGACTGCACCAAGGCGGTCGGCAAGCATTTCCCCGACATGTTCCCGACGGTCTATGCATCCTGCATGGCCGCCGGCATCGACCCGGTCACGCAGCCTATTCCCGTTGTTCCGGCCGTGCACTACCACATGGGCGGCGTGCTGACGGACGCGGAAGGCCGCACCTCCATCGACGGCCTGTGGGCGGCGGGCGAAGTCACCTCTACCGGCGTGCACGGCGCGAACCGCCTTGCCTCGAATTCGCTGCTTGAAGCCGTCGTCTTCGCCGCGCGCATCGCGGAAAACATCAAGGGCATGCTGCCCGAGCCGAAGATCAACGACTGGGGCAGGAATGCCGGCGAGAGCGACGATCTCGTGACCATCGAGGACAGCCCTGCGCTGACGCGCCTGCGCCGCGTCATGAGCGATCATGCCGGCGTCATCCGCAGCCGCGACGGCCTCGCAACCGCCATTCGCGAGATCGCAAGGCTGGAGCGTGAAAACAGCCGCATGCGCTTCCACAACATCGTCACCACGGCAAAGCTGATCGTGACCGGCGCGTATCTGCGTGAAGAAAGTCGCGGCGGCCACTTCCGTTCCGATTTTTCCGAGCAGAAGGAAAACTGGAAACACCGCACTTTCCTGACCCTTGCGGACGCGGAAAAGGTGGTCGAGGACCTCTCGGAGACAGCGGCGGCGTGAGGCTGCCGCTATCCTATCGAAACCAAACAGGACAAGTTTCATGACCACCTCCTATCTCCCGGTGCTTTCTCCCCTGATGGTGGAGGAACAGGTGCGCGCGGCGCTTTGCGAGGATCTCGGCCGGGCGGGCGATATTACCAGCCAGGCGACGATTGCACCGGAGATGGTCGCCAGGGCGGAGTTGAATGCGCGCGAGGATGGCGTCGTCGCCGGGCTCGATCTTGCGCGTGAGGCCTTCCGGCTGATGGACCCGGCGATCCGCTTCGAGGCCTTCGTCAAGGACGGCGACAGGATTGCCCCCGGCACGGTGATTGCGACTGTCTCGGGACCGGCGCGCGCTGTGCTTTCGGCCGAGCGGGTGGCGCTCAACTTCCTCATGCACCTGTGCGGCGTCGCCACTCATACCGCGCGCTTTGCTCAGGAAATCGCCCACACGCAGGCGAATGTCTGTTGCACCCGAAAGACCATTCCGGGGCTCCGGGCGCTGGAAAAATATGCCGTGCGCATGGGCGGAGGCTCCTCGCACCGCTACGGTCTCGACGATGCTATTCTCATCAAGGACAATCATATCGCCGTTGCCGGCGGGGTTGCCGGTGCGATCCGCGCCGCCCGCGCCTTTGCCGGTCATCTCGTCAAGGTTGAGGTGGAAGTGACGGACCTGGAGGAGCTGGAAGAGGCGCTCGAGGCGCAGCCGGATGTCATCCTGCTCGACAATATGGGGCCGGAACTGCTGCGCCGCGCCGTCGAGATCAACCGCGATTGCGCCGGCCTCACCGATGCGGCCTATGCCGGCGACCCGCGCCGCGTGAATCTCGAAGCCTCCGGCAATGTGGACCTCAAGACCATCCGCGCGATCGCCGAGACCGGCGTCGACTATATCTCGACCTCCAAGATCACCATGGCCGCGCCGACGCTCGATATCGGCCTCGACGTCGTCGTGGGCCGGTAACGGGGAACACCCCACCTGGCGATGCGTTCCGCTCTCGTGAGCAATC
Source organism: Shinella sp. (assembly GCF_049651085.1). GTDB lineage: Bacteria > Pseudomonadota > Alphaproteobacteria > Rhizobiales > Rhizobiaceae > Shinella. The sequence goes on along the minus strand of NZ_JBASBL010000026.1, from coordinate 245,735 downwards.
AACCGGAAGGACGCATCATGTTGAAGATCGTTGCGCTCGCCGCCGCGGCGGGTGCCTTTGTGGCGCTGGGCGCGCCCGCCGTCGCCCAGCAGGTGAAGAACACGGCACAGGCCGATTTCACCGACCGTTCCGGCACGGAAACTGGCCGCGCACATCTGACTGCCGGAAATGACGGCGTGTTGTTCGAGGTGGAGGTTTCCGGCCTGACGCCCCGCAAATGGGTGGCGCTGCACATCCATGAGACGGGCGCCTGCGATCATGCGGACGGTCACGCTTCGGCTGGCGGGCACTTCAACCCGGACGGCAAGGAACATGGCTTTGCCGCCGCCAACGGCCCGCATGCAGGCGACCTGCCGAACCAGTATGTTGCGGAGGACGGCGTGATGCGCGCTCAGGTCCACACGACGATGGTGCGCCTCGACGATGCCGAACGGGGCATTCGCGGCCGCGCGCTCGTGGTGCATGCCGGCTCGGACGACTATCGCACCGATCCGGCGGGCGGTGCCGGTGACCGGCTGGCCTGCGCCGTGATCAAGTAGCCGCCGTCAGCGCATGCCGACCTTCAGGCCGGGGGCGGGGCGCTCCTCCAGAATGCGGCGGCGGAAGCGGAAGAGGGCGGCGGGCCGCCCGCCGGTGGCGGAGGTCGAGCCGCCGGTCGGCTCGACAAGTTCGGCGCCCTCGACGAGCCGGCGAAAATTCTGCTTGTGCAGGTGACGGCCGGAAATCGCTTCCACGGTCGCCTGCAATTCGGTGAGCGTGAATTCCGGCGCCATCAGTTCGAAGATGACGGGGCGGTATTTGATTTTGCCGCGCAGCCGCGCCATGGCGGTGGCGACGATGCGCCGGTGATCGTGCCGCATGGTCGTGCCGGGCGAGGCCTGGCAGGGCCGGGCCCGGCCGTCCGTGACAGCCTCCTCGGCAAGGCCTGCCTCGTAGAGCAGCTCGTAGCGTTCCAGCACCCGTTCCTCGTCCCAGGGGAAATCGTCGAGGCCGAAGGCAAGGCGAACGCGGGTGAGCGGCAGGGGCGTGAGGTTCACGCGATCGTCGAGCGGCTCCTCGGCTGCCCACCGCTTGAGGGCCGGCAGGATCAACTGGTCGATCACGGCCGGCCGGCCCTGCCGCCAGTCTTCCCAGGGCAGGTAGCTGTACCAGTCGCGCCATCGCGCCCCGGCTTCCGCCAGCCGCTCGTTCGCCTCGGCATCAGTGCGGGTGAGCGCGAGATAGCCGACCGAGACCATGTGCGTGCCGGCCTCGTCGGGCAGTTTCTGGCGGCCACGGTCGCCGAATGTGTAGAGCTGTTCGATATAGCCGAGCTTCAGCGCGGTCTGCGTCTGCACGCTGGCGCGCAGGCTCGTCTCGAAGGTGCGGTGTTGCCGCGGGTCGAAGGGACCGAAGGGCAGGGCATCGCGCGCCTGTGCGCCGTCGCCGCCGATGGCCAGGATACAGGGACTGCGGCCGGAAATCGCGACGACCGCCGCGTTGAGGCCGATTTCGACCGGCGGGCGGGCGGTGTTTTCCGTCATGGCCGCTCCGGTGCCGCGCAGAAAGCGAAGGGACTGTCGCCGACATAATCCGCGCCACGGCCGATGGCCTTCACGGCGGCAATGAGCCGGCCGCCACGGTGGAGCACATGATCGCCGATCTCGACAAGCCGCACATTCGGCGTCGCCTGCACGGAGGCCCGGCGCACACGCTGCGCAAGGTCATGGTCGTCCTGGTCCGGCTCCACGGCGAGCGCGGCAAGGAGGGCGGCGGCAGGCGAACGGGACACGCCCATCATGCAATGGACAAGCAGCGGCGCCTGCCGGTCCCAGTCGCGGGCAAAGTCGATGATCGCGGCCACATGCTCCTCGCCGGGCGCGACGAGTTTGCCGGTGCCGGCAAAGGCGATATCGTTGACGCCGAGGATCAGGTGGCGCGCGGCGGAGATCACGGCGGGACGGTGAAAGTCCTGCCTGGGCGCAACGAGGCTCAGCATTTCGCGGCAGCGGTGGCGCACGGCCAGTTCCGCGATCTTTCCAAGCGGGGCGACGACGATCGTTCCCATCGTCACACCGCCGCGGCGAGGGCGCCGCGCTCCTGCTCCAGCGCCTCGAACCGCTCGGCAAAGCGCCTTTGCGCCTCGACGGCGGGAAGCGGCGCGATATCGATCATGTCGACCGAGATGCCGCGCGGCGCACCGAACAGCTTCGTCGCTTCCACATGGGAAAATCCGGCAAGCTCCGTCGCCTCGAAGAAGGCGGCGATCTGATCGGCCTTCTTGATCTTCGTCTTCAGGCCGGCGGGCGTGGCGGGCGGCAGGCCGAAGCGCAGATGCACGGCCGCCTCCAGCCGCTTTTCCACCGTCTTGTAGCCGCCGCCGACCACGGCCTTGAAGGGCGAGATCATGTCGCCGATCACATATTCCGGCGCATCGTGCAGCAGCGCCATCAGGCATTCGCCTGCCTCGCAGCGGTTTTGCCGGCGGAAGATCGTCTCGACGATCAGCGAATGCTGCGCCACCGAGAAGGCATGGTCGCCGTTGGTCTGGCCGTTCCAGCGCGCGACACGGGCAAGCCCGTGCGCGATGTCGGAAAGCTCGATATCGAGCGGCGAGGGATTGAGCAGGTCGAGACGGCGGCCGGACAGCATGCGCTGCCAGGCGCGGGGCTCCGCCTTCGCTCGCGCCGCTCCGCTCATTGCGCCGGCACCTCGGCGTGGTCGGCGGGGAAGGAAAGGCCGGTCCAGGCGGGAAGCGCCACGGTCACGGGCGCGCCGTCCGCGGTGATCGGCGTGCCGGCGCTGATGGCATCGGCCGCGCGGTCGATGCGCACGATGGCAAGGCCGGTCGTGCCGCAAACGCTGCCGAGCGCGCCGATCGACTTGCCGCCGGCAAGAAGCTCGGTGCCGGTCGCGGGCAGGGCAGTCTCGCCCCGGACAATGACCGGGCGGCGGCGCGCGGTGCCGCGGTGGTGCATGCGGGAGACGACCTCCTGCCCGACATAGCAGCCCTTGCCGAAGGAAAGGCCGCCGTTGAGATCGAGCAGCGCATCATGCGGGAAGATATCGGACAGTGCGTAGTCACGGCCGGATTCTGCAATGCCGGCGCTGACGCGCAGCGCATCGTAGAGCGCGGGATCATCGCTGCCGCCAGCGCCCTGGCGGCGGGAGACCGCAAGGCCTGCCTTGGCGAAGCGGGCATCGAGCGCCGCATCGGTTTGCGCGCCATCCCAGGCCACCGTAACCGCATCGCCTTCGACGATCGCGATATCGACCGCGGCGCGCAGCCTGTACATGGTCAACCGCTTGACGAGCGCATCGCGCTGCTCCTCGCCCGTTTCGAACAGGAAAGCTTCCGCGCCGTCACGGCGGATCAGGAAATCGAAGAGGATCTTGCCCTGCGGCGTCAGCAGCGCGCCGGGGCGGATCTCGCCCTCCGGCAGATCGGGCAGGTTCGTGGTGATGAGCGATTGCAGCAAGGTCTCGGCATCCTTGCCGGATAGACGGAGAAAGGCGCGGCCGGAAAGCGTGACGGAAGGCATGATTCGATCCAGATTTCTTGTGCGCCGGCACATTCCGGCGCAGGCGGTGCATCATCGCACCCGTTGAAACAGAAGTAGAACGGCCGGCCGTCTTTCGCAAGATCGGGGAGGCTTGTCCGGCGGTTCAGGATGGTTATGAAGACGCCTGATCAAGAAAAGGCGATGCATCATGAACGTTCCATCGACGCTGCCGCATGACGCGTGGTCCGCCTGGCACCCAAGCGCGCTTGCCCGGCGGCTTGCACACGTCTCGCGCCCATGGTGCGTCGTCGGCGGCTGGGCGCTCGATCTGTGGCATGGCGTCGAGACGCGGCCGCACGACGATCTGGAATTCACCATCCTGCGCGGCGATTTCTTCTCGTTCAGCGCCGCCTTGTCCGGCCTGCGATTCCATGCGGTCGGGGATGGCCATGTCGAACCGCTCGCGACAGCGCAAGCGCCACCCGCTGGCATCATGCAGGTCTGGTGCGAGGACGTTGCGGCAAAATGCTGGCGCGTCGACATGATGCTCGAGGATGGCACGCCGGAGACCTGGGTCTACAAGCGTGACCCGGCGATAAGCCGCCTGCGCCGTGAGATGGTGCGCGTCACGGTCGACGGTATTGCCTATCTCGCTCCCGAGGCCATCCTGCTCTTCAAGGCGAAATACCGGCGTGACAAGGACGAAGCCGATTTCGCCGCAGCCTTGCCAAAGCTCGACAAGGCGCAACGGGGCTGGCTGAGCGCCTGCATTGCAAAAGCCCAGCCGGATCATGCCTGGCTGGAAGCACTGTAGGTCAATCGCCGCTGACGAAGAACTTCCACTGGCCGTCCGGCGTGATGCCGACGCGGTAGAAATTGTAGCTGCCGAATTCCTGCATGTCGGCGAAATCGCCGGCTGTCACGATGCGCAGCAGCTCAACCTTTTCCGGCGGCGTGAGGCTGGCCAGGGCCTTCTCGGTAAAATAGGGCCAGACATACATTTCGTTGGCGGTGCCCTTGTCGATATGCGCGAAGCCCGTCGCCAGAACGTCGAGCAGGATGGAGAGCACTTCGATGCCGTCCTGATCGCCGGACTGGCCCTTCAGCGTTGCGACCGGGTCTTCCTCGCTCTCGACCATCGAGACCTGGGTCTCGGTCATGCCTTTGCCGAGGAGGGGGCGCAGGCGTTCGATCTCGCCGGAGGCGGCGGCCTCGACGATGAGCTGGCGCATGCGGCGCACGGGCTCCGGCGCCTTGCTGATGTCGAAGATGAATTCCGCCGGCACTTGCGGCTCTTCGACCGCCTTGTCGTTGGCGGCGGGGTCTTCGCCGGCCGGCTCTGTTAGCGCCTGGTCCTTGCGAATCAGCGGATCGGGCAGCGGCAATTCGAGCGGGCCGACGTCTACCGGCTCCTCTTCCTCCTCGACAGGCGGCGCTTTTTCAGCTTCGGCGGGAGCCTGCTGTACCTGGCCCTGCTCGTTCTTCAGCCCGCTGAGGGCGAAGGCGGGGCGCACCGGCGCGTTGAGCGCCGTTGTCGCGAAGAGTACCGACAGTACGATGAGGCTGTTGCGAAACAGCTTTTTGCCGTCAGCCGACATCTGCATGACTTGTCTTTCCAGCCTATTGCAGGATGCGCTCGGGGGAGAATTCTCCAGCCAGCATACGCTCGCGCAGCGATTCGAGCATCGCTTCCGCACCCTTTTCGCCCTGGACACGGATCGTTTCGCGCAAAGCGAGCGCGATCGCGGCGTCGGCGATGATTTCCGGTTCGATTCCGTCCGCCATTCCGTCGGCCCAGGCCTCGTTCTGGTATTCCAGAGCGGCCTGCATCTTCTCGTGCACGATCATCTCGTCGATATCGTTGAGAGTAGGTTCCATCAATCGGTCCATGCGAGGCATTCAGTTCTTACTGCACTGTTAACGACCTTAGCAGCCTTTTCCCAAAACGGCACTGGCTCCCGCGAAAACAGGTTAATTAATCGCTAATTTCCAAACCTTGCGGTAATTTCGGCCGCAAGTGTTGCACCTTCGTTACGGTATCTCTCTTCTGCGACAACGGCTGAGTCGGTGCAAGCCGTATAGATCGCGGCAAAGGAACGATATCCACGGTTGAAAGCCGCCGTCAGCTTTTCCTGCCGCTTCGGCTCATTTGCCGCTTCCAGCTCGATCAGGCGCTGCATGGAGACGCGCCAGGCGTCCTCCGCTTTGTCCATGCAGAGATTGCGCAGGTAGTGCACGGCGCCGACGATCTCGGAAAGACGCTCCAGCCGTTCGTCATAGGGCGCAGGCTTTTGCTCGATGACGGGCGCCGCCGGCGTTTCCTCGGCCTTGCCGCCCTTCGCCTGCTGGGCGAGGGCGGGCACGGCGAAGGCGAGGACAAGGGCGAGCGCAAGGCGAATCGCGTTCATGCGCCTTGCTCCGCCCGCTCCGCTTCCAGTCGGACGATGCATTCGCGCACGCTGTCGGGGGCGGGCAGCTTCTCGATTTCCTCGGCCGTGTACCAGCCGACGCTCGCCGCATCGTCGGCGGCGATGGCGACGGCTGTCGGATCGGCCTTCACCCTGAAGACGGAGAGGAAGAAGGAGGGGCTGCCGGGGCCGTCCTCGCGGCCGGGCAGGTCGTAGGTCGCAAAGAGCATCGGCCTTTCGCCGCGAATGCCGGTTTCCTCGAACAGCTCGCGGACCGCCGTCTCGGCTGCCGTTTCGCCTTCCTCGCCGCGCCCGCCCGGAAAGGCGAACATGGCGTCCGAGGGCGGCTTGCTGCGCAGGACGAGCAGGTAACGCCCGTCGCGCTCGATAATGGCGGAGGAGGCGGGCTGGGGCATCTTCGATTTCTTCATCGCGTTCCGGTTCGCTTGCGCTTGATTGACCCCTTATAGGCAAAGTGCGATGACGACGCCATGTGTGGACGATTTGCATTGCTGGCCGAGCCCGAAGGTCTGCGCGAGTTTCTCGATGTCGTGAACATGGAGGACCCGCCGGCGCGCTACAACATCGCCCCGACGCAGCCGATCCTGATCGTCATCGCCGGCGAGAAACAGGAGCTCGGCAGCAATCTTCCGGAGCGCAGGGCGATGCTGGTGCGCTGGGGTTTCCTGCCCGGCTGGGTCAAGGATCCGAACGAGTTTCCGCTCCTCATCAATGCCCGCGCCGAAACAGCGGCAGGCAAGGCCTCGTTCCGCGCCGCCATGCGCCACCGCCGCATCCTCGTGCCGGCTTCCGGCTTCTTCGAATGGCGCAAGCCGGAGGAGAAGGGCGCGAAGGCGCAGGCCTATTACATCCGCCCGAAAAAGGGCGAGATCGTTGCTTTCGCCGGCCTCATGGAGACGTGGTCGTCGGCTGACGGTTCCGAGGTCGATACCGGCGCGATCCTGACGACGGCGGCGAACAACGATATTGCCCGCGTCCATGATCGCATGCCTGTCGTCATCCGCAGGCAGGATTTTTCCCGCTGGCTCGACTGCAAGACGCAGGAGCCGCGCGATGTGGCGGATCTCATGACGCCGATCGACGACGGCTTCTTCGAGGCAATCCCCGTGTCCGACAAGGTGGGTAAGGTTTCCAATATGGGGCCGGACATTCTGGAGCCGGTCGAGGAGAAAGCCGGAACGCTGCCGGAGAAAAAGAAAAAGGGCGCAGAAGCGCCCCCGTCGTCCGATCAGCTTTCGCTGTTTTGAGCGGCTCAGTCGTGGAGCGACTGAAGAACGGCCGGAATATCGCGGCGCGTCTCGGTGGCCTTGATCTCCGGCTTGCACTGCGTGGCGGCAACGACGGCGCGCAGGCCGAGCGGCTTGTAGCGCTCCTGCAGGTTCTCGTTGGCGGCGTGTTGTGCAGGCTGTTTGTTTGCGGTCGACATTTTACTCTCCTGAAGTGGTTTCATCAGGTAGCCCCGTCAGTTCCCCCGGTTGCTCCCCCATGACCTGTGTATCTACAGGCCCCATTCGGCCAAATTCTGCTCAAACTTTGCCCGCTTCGCGGCAAGATGGCAGAAAGCGCCGGTTTTGACGCTCAATAATTGTGACGGGCGCTAACATTCATTTGTGAATTCTTCGACCCGTCGGTTCGCAGGTCCCTTCTTGCACGGAAAGCGCCGGTCGGCGTGTCACCGCGGTAACAGGCCGAAAGGACAGGATTTTCGCGAGGCGACGCCTGCGCCCGCTTGACCGCAGGCCGATGCGGCGCGATAAAGCAGCCATGAAGACGGTACTCTGCATTCGCCGGAGCATTATTCGCTAGCGCACGCGCTGGCCCGGCCGTTTTCGTCCCCCAAAATCCCCGGATGACAACGACCCGGCCAGCCGGGCGCACGCATTTTGGGAGATTCCTATGGCCGACAAGCCGGTCCTGACGCTGTACAACACGCTCACACGCTCGAAGGAGGCCTTCGCCCCCATCGATCCCGACAATGTGCGCATGTATGTCTGCGGCCCGACGGTCTATGATTTTGCCCATATCGGCAATGCGCGGCCGGTCATCGTCTTCGACGTGCTGTTCCGTCTGCTGCGCCATGTCTATGGCGACAGCCATGTCACCTATGCCCGCAACATCACGGATGTCGACGACAAGATCAACGCGCGGGCGCTTCGCGATTTCGGCAGCGAGATTTCGGACGGCACCCTGTCGCTCAACGAGGCGATCCGCCGGGTGACGGAAAAGACGGCGAACCAGTTCCACGCCGACATCGTGGCGCTCGGCGCCATGCCGCCGACCCACGAGCCGCGCGCCACCGAGTTCGTCGAGCCGCGCGCGGACGGCAAGGCGGACATGGTTACCTTGATTCAGCGTCTCATCGAACGCGGCCATGCCTATGAAGCCAATGGCGAAGTGCTGTTCGATACGCAGTCGATGGCCGACTACGGCGACCTCTCCAAGCGCAATCTCGACGAGCAGCAGGCCGGCGTGCGCATCGCCGTCGATGCGCACAAGAAAAACCCCGGCGATTTCGTGCTGTGGAAGCGTTCCTCGCAGGAAGAGCCGGGCTGGGCCTCGCCCTGGGGCCGGGGCCGTCCGGGCTGGCATATCGAGTGCTCGGCCATGGCCGCCGCCTATCTCGGCGAAGTCTTCGACATTCACGGCGGCGGGCTCGATCTCATCTTCCCGCACCATGAGAACGAGATCGCCCAGTCGCGCTGCGCCCATGGCACCAAGGTCATGGCGAATGTGTGGATGCACAACGGCTTCCTGCAGGTCGAGGGCCGCAAGATGTCGAAGTCGGAGGGCAATTTCTTCACGATCGCCGAGCTGCTGCACGAGGAAAAGTTCGGCGGCCGCAAATGGCCGGGTGAGGTGCTGCGCCTTGCCATGCTGATGACCCACTACCGCGAGCCGATCGATTTCAGCGTGAAGCGCCTCGAAGAGGCCGAGCGCCTCCTCGCCAAGTGGCCGACCGGCGGCGATCCGGCAGAGGGCCGCGTCGACGAAAGCGTGCGTGCCCCGCTCATCGACGACCTCAACACGGTCGCGGCCGTGCAGGCGCTGCATGCGCTGGCCCAATGCGCCAACGGCGATCCGCTGATGCTGCCGGTCTTCGCTGCCAGTGCCCAGCTGCTCGGCGTGCTGCCAAAGAAGGTCGAGGTCTCCAAGGCGCTGGAGGACAGCGTCGACACGCTTATCCAACTGCGCCTTGAAATGCTCAAGGCAAGGAACTTCGCCGAAGCCGACAAGATTCGCGACGACCTCTCCGCCAAAGGCATCCAGCTGAAGGACGGCAAGGACGCTGCAACGGGCGAGCGCGTGACGACGTGGGAGGTGAAAAGGTGACCACGCCCTTCTACACCGGTGGATGCCAGTGCGGAGCGGTGCGCTTTCATGTCGAGGGCGCGCTCGGGGATGCGTCGGTCTGTCATTGCCGGATGTGCCAGAAGGCGAGCGGAAACTTCTACCTGCCGCTGGTTTCGGTGCGCGACGCCAGGCTGACATGGACGCGCGGCGAGCCGAAACGCTTCCAGTCGTCGAACCACGGCTATCGCGGCTTCTGCGCCGGTTGCGGCACGCCGCTGACCTATGAAGCGCCGGACGGTGTGGCGCTCACCATCGCCGCCTTCGACGACCCGGCCGAAATCGCCCCGCGCATCCAGTGGGGCATCGAGGCGAAGCTGCCCTATGTCGACGGAATCCACGACCTGCCGGGCGAGGACACGATGGCGGATCAGGACGCCGCCGCCTTCCTTGCCGACCTCGTCTCTTACCAGCACCCAGACCACGATACCGACGAATGGCCGCCGGAGCAGAGATCATGAGCATTTCGCGCATCTATACGGGCGGCTGCCAGTGCGGCGCGGTGCGCTACCGGGTTGAGGGCACGCTTGGCGATCCGCATCTTTGCCATTGCCGCATGTGCCAGAAGGCGGCGGGAAACTATTTCCTGCCGCTCGCCAATGCGCCGCGCGAGCGCTTTTCTCTTGTGCGCGGCGAGCCCGGCTGGTTCCAGTCCTCGCAAACCGTGCGGCGCGGCTTCTGCCGGAATTGCGGCACCCCGCTCTTCTATGACGGCCTTGGCTCGGCCCATGTCAATGTGACGCTCGGCTCGCTCGACGATCCCGACGATGTCCGCCCGGCCGCGCAATCCGGCGTCGAATCGCGGGTCGTCTGGTTTGCGCAATTGCCGAGGTTGCCGGAGCACGAAAGCGACGAGGGCGAGGGCGGCGAGGCGCGCCATGTGACGATCCGCGATTCGAACCGACAGCATCCCGACTACGACACCGATCACTGGCCGCCGGAGGAGTAAGACATGACCGAGACCGTTCGTACCGGAGGCTGCCAGTGCGGCGCCGTCCGTTTCCGCATCAGGGGGGAGCTTGGCCGCCCGTCGATCTGCCATTGCCGCATGTGCCAGAAACAGTTCGGCGGCTTCTTCGGTCCGCTCGTGACCGCCAAGGGCGAGACGGAATGGGTGCGCGAGGAGCCCACTTACTTCCAGTCGTCGATCAACATTGCCCGCGGTTTCTGCAAGCATTGCGGCACGCCGCTGACCTACAAGCATCCGGGCGGGCTGGAGATCGCGATCGGCGCCTTCGATGACCGCAGCGACCTCGCCCCGCAGGTGCAGGTCAACTACGGCTCGCGCCTTCCCTGGGTCGAAACGATCTTCTCCACCCCGGTCCACGACGACCCGGACTACTACAGCCAGCAGGAGAAGATCATCTCCTTCCAGCACCCCGACCACGAAACCGAAAACTGGCCTTCCCACGGACTGAAACTATGAACGAAGACCTGAGGACGCTCTATCCCGAGATCGAGCCCTATGCCAGCGGCCATCTGGACGTCGGCGACGGGCATGTCGTCTATTGGGAACGTGTCGGCACGCCGGGCGCCAAGCCCGCCGTCTTCCTGCATGGCGGGCCGGGCGGCACGATTTCTCCGAGCCATCGCCGGCTGTTCGACCCGGCGCTTTACGACGTCACGCTGTTCGACCAGCGCGGCTGCGGCAAGTCCACGCCGCATGCCGGGCTGGACGCCAATACGACCTGGCACCTGGTCGCCGATATCGAGCGGCTGCGCGCGGTGGCGGATGTCGACCGGTGGCTGGTCTTCGGCGGCTCCTGGGGCTCGACGCTGGCGCTGGCCTATGCCGAGACGTACCCGGAGCGCGTCAGCGAACTCGTCGTGCGCGGCATCTACACGCTCACCAAGGGTGAGCTCGACTGGTACTACCAGTTCGGCGTCTCGGAAATGTTCCCCGACAAGTGGGAACGCTTCGTCGCGCCGATCCCGCCGGAAGAGCGCCACGAGATGATGCAGGCCTATCATCGCCGCCTGACGAGCGACGACAAGGCGACGCGCATAGCCGCCGCCAGGGCATGGAGCATGTGGGAAGGCGAGACGATCACGCTGCTGCCTGAGCCGGCGACGAGCGATCATTTCGGCGAGGACGAATTCGCCCATGCCTTTGCTCGCATCGAGAACCACTTCTTCGTCAATGCCGGCTGGCTGGAGGAGGGGCAATTGCTGCGTGACGCGCACAAGCTAAAGGGGATTCCGGGGCTAATCGTGCACGGCCGCTATGATATGCCGTGCCCGGCCAAGCAGGCCTGGGCACTGCACAAGGCCTGGCCGGAAGCGGAATTCCATCTCATCGAAGGCGCGGGCCACGCCTATTCCGAGCCTGGCATCCTCGATCGCCTGATCTACGCGACCGATAAATTCGCCGGCAAGAAGTAAGACAAAATACCGTTCCCAGGAGGGAGCACATGCAAAAAGACCGTATCTACCTTTTCGACACCACCCTTCGCGACGGCCAGCAGACGCCCGGCATAGACTTTTCCGTTGAGGACAAGATTGCGATCGCCGGCATGCTGGACGAGTTCGGTCTGGACTATGTCGAAGGCGGCTATCCGGGCGCAAACCCGACGGACACGGCCTTCTTTGCGAAAAACCGCACCGGCCGCGCAAAATTCGTCGCATTCGGCATGACGAAGCGCGCCGGCATTTCCGCCTCCAACGATCCCGGCCTTGCGGCGCTCCTCGGCTCGAAGAGCGATGCGATCTGTCTCGTCGCCAAGAGCTGGGACTACCATGTGCGCGTGGCGCTCGGCTGTTCCAACGAGGAGAATCTCGAAAGCATCGCCGAATCCGTCAAGGCCGTGGTTGCCTCCGGTCGCGAGTCGATGATCGACTGTGAGCACTTCTTCGACGGCTACAAGGCGAACCCGACCTACGCGCTGGCCTGCGCCACGACCGCCTTTGCTTCCGGTGCGCGCTGGGTCGTGCTCTGCGACACCAATGGCGGCACGCAGCCATCCGAAATTCAGGCAATCGTGAAGGCGGTGATTGCGGCTGGGGTGCCCGGCGAAAACCTCGGCATCCACGCCCACAACGATACGGGACAGGCCGTCGCCAACTCGCTTGCCGCCGTCGATGCGGGTGTGCGCCAGATCCAGGGCACGCTGAACGGCATCGGCGAGCGTTGCGGCAATGCCAATCTGGTGACGCTCATCCCGACGCTGGCGCTCAAGGATGCGTACAATACGCGCCTGGAGATCGGCATCGACACGGAAAAGCTCACCGGCCTTACCAAGCTGGCGCACACGTTCGACGAATTGCTGAACCGCTCGCCGGACCAGCAGGCGCCCTATGTCGGCGCCTCCGCCTTTGCCACCAAGGCCGGCATCCACGCCTCCGCGCTCCTCAAGGACCCGCGCACCTATGAACACATCACGCCGGAAAGCGTCGGCAACCTGCGCAAGGTCATGGTGTCGGATCAGGGCGGCAAGGCGAATTTCATCAATGCGCTGAAACTGCGCGGCATCACGGTCGGCAAGGACGATCCCAAGCTCGACCGGCTCATCCAGATCGTCAAGGAGCGCGAAGCCACCGGCTATGCCTATGAGGGGGCGGATGCAAGCTTTGCGCTTCTGGCCTACCGCACGCTCGGCACAGTGCCGGATTTCTTCCATGTCGAGAGCTTCCGCGTGATGGTCGAGCGTCGCTACGACGCCAACGGCCAGCTCAAGACGGTCTCGGAAGCGGTCGTGCGGGTCGTCGTCGATGGCGAGGTGATGATGTCGGTTGCCGAAGGCCATGGTCCCGTCAACGCGCTCGACCTCGCGCTGAGAAAGGACCTCGGCAAGTATCAGGCCGAGATCGCGGATCTGGAGCTGGCGGACTACAAGGTGCGTATCCTCAATGGCGGCACGGAAGCCATCACCCGGGTATTGATCGAATCGACCGATGCCTCCGGCGCGCGCTGGTGGACCGTCGGTGTCTCCGACAACATCATCGATGCCTCGTTCCAGGCGCTGATGGATTCGATCGTCTACAAGCTCCTGAAGAACCGCGGCGAGGCGGGACGGGTGGCGGCGGAGTAGCCAGGATCAACGCCGCTCAACCATTCCTTCACCGGAATGAATTGGTGCATTCATCATCGTTGGGGTATCCCGACGGCAATCCGATAAATTGACGGGAAATGACACCATGGCCGACGCGAATTCCTCCAGCGGCCCGCAATCCGGCGATTCGCCACGCGGCTTCGCCTTTGCCCTGACGGCCTATGTGCTCTGGGGCTTCCTGCCCTTCTTCATGAAGGCCGTGGCCCATATCCCGGCGTCGGAAGTGGTGGCGCATCGCATCATCTGGTCGGTGCCGCTTGCCGGCCTCGTGCTCGTCTGGCTCGGCCGCACGGCCGATATCAAGGCGGCGCTGCGCTCGCCCCGCATGCTCGCCATGGCGACGCTGACGGCGGTGCTGATCACCATCAACTGGGGCATCTATGTCTGGGCGATCGGTGCGGGCAGGGCGATCGAGACCGCGCTCGGCTATTATATCAATCCGCTCTTCTCGATTTTCCTCGGCGCTGTCCTCTTGAAGGAGAAGCTCGGCAGGGCGCAGATTGTGGCGATCGCGCTGGCTGCCTGCGCGGTGGCGATCCTCGCCTTCGATGCGGGCGGACTGCCCTGGGTATCGATCAGCCTCTGCCTGTCCTGGGGGTTCTACGCCTTCTTCCGCAAGACGCTGCCGATCGGGCCGAACCAGGGGTTCTTCCTTGAAGTGCTGCTGCTCAGCATTCCGGCGCTCGGCTATGTCATCTGGCTGGAATCGACCGGGCAGGGCCATTTCGGCGATACGGGCATGGCCGACATGCTGTGGCTGCTGGCCTGCGGCATCGTCACCGCCGTGCCGCTGATGATCTACGCCAACGGTGCGAAGCTGCTGCGCCTGTCCACCATCGGCATCATGCAGTATATCGCGCCGACCATGATCTTCTTCATCGCCATTTTCATCTTCGGCGAGCCCTTCGGCACGATGAAGCTCATCGCCTTCGCCTTCATCTGGGCCGCGCTCATCCTCTATACCGGTTCGATGTTCCACACGGCGCGGGCAAATCGTGCCTCCGCCGCAGAGCTGAAGGTGGCAGAGTAGCCATACAAAAAAGCCGGAGGCATGCCTCCGGCTTCAGCAATTCCTGCCCGCTCCTCTCAGAGCCGCGCGATGATGTCCGCTTCGCCCTCGCGGTCGACCTGACCGGCCCAATGTTCGAGAAGCGCCGGCACGATGTCCTCCGGCTCGTCGATGACGAGCGGCTGGACGAGATGGGCGGTGTGGATGAAGCCTTCGTCGGCCATGTGGCGGATGAGTTTCAGCATCGGATCCCAGAAGCCGCCGATATTGGCGAAGACCATCGGCTTGCGATGACGGCCGAGCTGCGCCCAGGTCATCACCTCGACGATCTCCTCCAGCGTGCCGATGCCGCCCGGCAGCGCCACGAAGGCGTCGGCACGGTCGAACATCTTGTGCTTCCGTTCGTGCATGTCGGGCGTGATGATCAGCTCGCTGAGCTGGCCGAGCGAATGACGCGTGGCCTCCATATCGACGAGGAATTGCGGTATAATGCCGGTGACGCGGCCGCCATGCGAGAGTACGCCGCTGGCGACAGCTCCCATGATGCCTTTCGTGCCACCGCCATAGACGAGGCGCAGATGGCCTTCGGCCATCGTCTTGCCCAGCACCCGCCCGGCGTTGATATAGGCAGAATCACGACCCGGCTGGGAGCCGCAGTAGACGCAGACGGATCGAATCGGTTGGGTTTGTTCGCTCATCCGGTGATTCAGACACCCCGACTGGCGACCCGTCAAGGATAATGACGGAAAAGCAAGGGGGCGAAGGCCCGGAATCTCCCCTGAACCTTGTGCAAGGCACCGGGACTCGCTAGCAATTTGGGCAGGGGACTCCCCGGGAAACCGGGACAGAGAGAGAGTTGATGATGAAGAACAAGACCGGCCTCGTGACATTGATCGTCCTGGCGGCTGCCACGCTGCTCATGGTTTTCTTCGTGCTGCCCAATATTAACAAGGACAAGCCGGCGGAAACCTCCGTGGCGACGCCCGCCGAAACACCGGTCGAGGGCGGCGGCGAGACGGCGACGGCGGACGGCAAACAGGCCCGTGCCACCACGGATGGAGCGGCTGCGGAGGGCGAGACGCCCGCTGCCGGCGAGGCTGCCCCGGTCGGGACGCAAACGCAGGAAACCGCCAAGGCAGACGCAACGCCGGTCGATACGGCCGCCGCCTTGGTCATGCCTTCCTTCGATCTGCTGCGTGTCGAGCCGGACGGCTCCACGGTGATCGCCGGTCGCGGTCAGCCGAGCAGCAAGCTGGAAATCAAGAGCGGCGAGACTGTCGTCGCGACCGTCGATGTCGGTCCGGAGGGCGATTTTGCCGCCGTCCTCGACCAGCCGCTGGCCGCCGGCGACCATCAGCTCACCCTCAGCGCGAAGGACGACAAGGGCGTCTCGAAGACCTCGGAAGAGGTGGCGACCGTTTCCGTGCCGAAGGACGGCAAAGGCGAGCTGCTCGCCATGGTTTCGAAGCCGGGCGAGGCGAGCCGTCTGATCACGGTGCCGGACGCGGCAGGCAAGGCAGCAGGTGAGGTGCTGGAGACAGCGCAGAAGGCCGCCGATCAGGCCGCGGGCGAAACCGCAGTCGTGGAAGGCGAGGCGAAGTCGGATGCCGCAACGACGACCGGCGGCGAGGTTGCCGGGACGCAGACCGCGGCAGTCGACAGCACGCCGGCCACCAGCGAGACGACTGCAGCCGACGCGACCGCCACGGCCACCAAGGCCCCGGTGCGCGTCTCCGCCGTCGAACTGGAGGGCGAGCGCATGTTCATCGCCGGCACGGCCACGCCCGGCGCGCTGGTGCGCATCTATGCAGACGACAAGCTTGTCGGCGAAGCCAAGGCGGACGAGCAGGGCCGCTATGTGGCTGACGGCAAGATCGACCTTTCGGTCGGCCGGCACACTATTCGCGCCGATGTGATGAGCGCGGATGGCGGCAAGGTCGATTTCCGTGCTTCCGTGCCGTTCGACCGGCCGGAAGGCGAACAGGTTGCCGTGGTGGCGCAGGACAATGCCACGACCGATGCCGGCCCGGCTCTCGGCCTCATCGGCGGCGGCACCTTCGACAAGCTGCGTGGCGACGCCGACAAGGCCCTTGCGCTGCTGAAGGGGCTCTATGCGAACGGCGCACTGCCGTCCGCCGAAGAGCTTGCCGCGGCCCGCTCCGCCACTGAAATCGCGCTGAAGTCGCTGGCCGAGTTCCGGCCGGGTATCGAAGAGGGCGAGGCTGCCCGCGAGATGGCGGCCAAGGCGTCCGCTGCCTCCGCTGCGGCGCTTGCCCGCATCCATGCCCTGCCGACCGACGCCGCCGCCGTGGGCGAAGCGCTCGGTTCCATCGAGACGGCCGTTGCCGATGCATTGGCGCCGGCCATCGAAAAGGCGCAGGGCGCCGCAACCGGCGTCACGGTCGCAGCCGACAATTCGATCGAGGCGATGGCCGGTCAGGCAACCGCCTTGCAGCAACAGTTCGTGTCGCTGTTCTCCGACGGACGCAATGCAACGTCGGCGGAAATCCAGACCACACGCACTGCGCTGGAGGGCGCGCTGAAGGCCATCGGCGGCTTCGCGTCACCGGAAGGTACAGCGGCGGACGTCGCGGCGGCCATTGCAAAGCTCAAGGGCTGGGCCTCTACGGCGCTCGATCGTCTTGCGGCTGTCCCGGCAGGCGCAGGCAAGGAAGCCTACCAGCAGGCGCTCGTTGCCCTTGAAGGCATGCCCTCGCTCACCGCCGCCGCCAATGCGGTGGCGACCGCCACCGAAGGCACACCGTCGTCGACATCATCCGCCGCTACGGAAACCGGTACGGCGGCCGCAACCGCTGGCGAAAGCGGCACTGCGGCTGCGGGCAGCGAACAGGCCGTGGCCGAAGAGCCGGAAACGGTCGAGCAGGCTCCGCTCCAGGCAAGCAAGACTTCGGTCATCATCCGCCGCGGCGATACGCTGTGGCAGATCTCCCGCCGCATTTACGGCAAGGGCGTGCGCTACACGACGATCTACCTCGCCAACGAAGCGCAGATCAACGATCCGGATCGCATCATCCCCGGCCAGGTCTTCGGCGTGCCGGACAAGGCGATGGAGAGCGATGCGGAGGCGGAGGAAATGCACCGCAAGCACGTGCGCGGCAATTGATCGCTGTTATTTCCTGCGGGCCGTTGTGAAACGGCCTGCAAGGGCCTATCTCCAGGATGCGGCGCCCCACCGGGCGCCGTATTTTCATTCGAGCGGTTCCCGGGAAAACACGAGACGGTTTCCGTGCGAACCAGCGTGAAAACGATATAGCAGACCGGACGGTGGTTCGGTGGAGGCCAGCGTGGCAATGACGACCAAGAAGACGGTTTCGGCCGATGATAGCAATCTCCTCCACACGCTGGTGAACCTCTGGCCCTATATGTGGCCGGCCGACCGTCCGGACCTGAAGATGCGTGTTGTCTGGGCGACGGTCTTCCTGCTCGCCGCCAAGGTCGTGCTGCTGCTCGTTCCCTACTTCTTCAAGTGGGCGACCGATGCGCTGAACGGCAAGCCGGATACTGTCAGCCTGCTGCCGAGCTTCCTCATCGGCGCCGTCATGCTGGTACTTGCCTACAATGGCGCGCGCATCCTGCAGGCCGGGCTCAATCAGCTGCGTGACGCGCTCTTTGCCAGCGTCGGGCAATATGCGGTGCGCCAGCTCGCCTACCGTACCTTCGTGCACCTGCACCGCCTTTCGCTGCGCTTCCATCTGGAGCGGCGCACCGGCGGGCTTTCGCGCGTTATCGAGCGCGGCACCAAGGGCATCGAGACGATCGTGCGCTTCACGATCCTCAACAGCGTGCCGACCCTCATCGAATTCCTGATGACCGCCGCCATCTTCTGGTGGGGCTACGGGCTGCAATATCTGCTCGTCACCGCCGTCACGGTCTGGCTCTATATCTGGTTCACCGTTCGGGCGAGCGACTGGCGCATCTCCATCCGCCGCTCGATGAACGACAGCGATACCGAGGCGAACACCAAGGCGATCGATTCGCTCCTGAATTTCGAGACGGTGAAATATTTCGGTAACGAGGACATGGAAGCCCGGCGCTTCGACCAGTCCATGGAGCGCTACGAGAAGTCGGCGACCCAGGTCTGGACCTCGCTCGGCTGGCTGAACTTCGGTCAGGCGCTGATCTTCGGCGTCGGCATGGCGATCATGATGGCCATGTCCGCACTCGCCGTCCAGCGCGGCGAGCAGACGGTCGGCGACTTCGTCTTCATCAATGCAATGCTGATCCAGCTCGCCATCCCGCTTAACTTCATCGGCTTCGTCTATCGCGAAATCCGCCAGGGCCTGACGGATATCGAGCAGATGTTCGATCTTCTCGAGGTCGAGCAGGAGGTGCAGGACAAGCCGGGTGCGGTGGCGCTTGCCGTGTCCAGCGGCGCGATCTCCTTCAAGGACGTGCATTTCTCCTACGATCCGGCGCGGCCGATCCTCAAGGGCATTTCCTTCGAGGTGCCGGCGGGCAAGACCGTGGCGGTCGTCGGTCCCTCCGGCGCGGGCAAGTCCACCCTCTCGCGGCTGCTCTACCGATTCTACGACGTACAGGAGGGGGCGATCACCATCGACGGGCAGGATGTGCGTGACGTGACGCAGAAGAGCCTTCGCTCGGCGCTCGGCATGGTGCCGCAGGATACCGTCCTCTTCAACGACACGATTGCCTACAACATCCGTTACGGCCGGCCCGGTGCAAGCGACGAGGAGGTGACGGCCGCGGCCGAAGCCGCCCAGATCGGTCCCTTCATCCGCCACCTGCCGGAAGGCTTCAAGGCGATGGTGGGCGAGCGCGGCCTGAAACTGTCCGGCGGCGAGAAGCAGCGTGTCGCGATTGCCCGCACGATCCTGAAGAGCCCGCCGATCCTCATCCTCGACGAGGCGACCTCGGCGCTCGACACCCGCACCGAACAGGAAATCCAGGCGGCGCTCGACGTGGTCTCGAAGAACCGCACCACGCTGGTCATTGCCCATCGCCTCTCCACCGTCATCTCCGCGGACGAGATCATCGTGCTCAAGGACGGCGTGATCGCCGAGCGTGGCACCCATGGCGAGCTGATGCAGCGCGACGACGGTCTCTATGCCTCGATGTGGAACCGCCAGCGCGAGGCCGTACAGGCCGAGGAGCGGCTGAAGCAGGTGCGCGAGAGCGACGAACTCGGCATCATCGTGCGCGGTGCTCCGGCGGGGGAATGATCAGTCGCCGGGGCTGGCAAAGAGGATCAGGTTGCCGTCCGGATCGAGCAGGATGAAGTTGCGCGCGCCCCAGGGCCGGGTCGTCAGAGGCAGGTGGAACGGTACGCCCGCCGCCTGGTAGTCGAGAAAAAGCTCTTTGAGTGCGGCCGCGCTGTCGAGGGTGATCGAGGCCGACAGCAATTCTTCGCGCCGGCGAATGCTTCCGACGAAGACGGGCTCGTGCACGAGCCGCAGGCAGAGCCGTGCTCGGTCACGCACCACGACGCCGTAGAACGGCGGATCGCCATAAGTGAAGTCGGGCGCAAAGCCGAGCTTTTCGGTGAAAAAGGCGAGCGAGGCGGAAAAGTCGGTCACGTAAAGCACCGGTTCCGCGCCGGTGAGGACGGGCTTCTCGCTGGTCTTTTCGGTCGAGTTGCTCACGGCTGAGGCTCCAAATCCGAGCGCAGCTACGGGTGCTCATCGACGGTGGGCATTACCCTTCGGTCTCGCCGATGCGCGCTACAGTAGCGCCGGAAGAGTGCCTTTGTTGGTCGGGACCTGTCAATATCGCGTGATCGCCAGGCATCGAGGTCTTGGCGGGCCTGCTGAAACAGCCGGCGAACCGGGGGCAAAGGCCGGTGTCGGCTGGGGGCTATTCGCCGCGCTGCATTGCTCCCGTTCGTTTTTCACGCTAGGTCGATGGCGTGAAACAGTCAGGAGATGTCGGAAGATGAGTTTGGTCGATACGATACGCAGCACCCTGGTGCCGATTCATCGGGAGGGCTGGAAGTTCGTGGCCGTCTTCTTCGTGGTGTCGCTGCTTCTTGGCCTCCTGTGGGAGCCACTGATGTGGATCGGCTTCATCCTGACGGCCTGGTGCGCCTATTTCTTCCGTGATCCCGAGCGCCTGACGCCGCAGGACGACGACCTCGTCATCAGCCCGGCCGATGGCCGCGTCTCGGCCATCGCCATGGTGACGCCGCCGGCCGAACTGGAACTCGGCGACCAGCCGATGCTGCGCATCTCGGTCTTCATGAACGTCTTCAATTGCCACGTGAACCGCGCGCCGATGCGTGGCCGCGTTTCGCGCGTCGCCTATCGCGCGGGTAAATTCCTCAATGCCGACCTCGACAAGGCGAGCCAGGAGAACGAGCGCAACGGCCTGGTCATCGAGAGCGTGCATGGTCCGATCGGCGTCGTGCAGATCGCCGGCCTCGTCGCCCGCCGCATCCTGTGCTGGACCTCGATGAACGACAATCTGGAAACGGGCGAACGCTTCGGCCTCATTCGTTTCGGTTCGCGCCTCGACGTCTTCCTGCCGGAAGGCGTGCAGCCGCGCGTCAGTCTCGGCCAGACGGCGATTGCCGGCGAGACGGTGCTGGCGGAATTCGGCTCGGCCAAGGGCCCGGTCATCAGCCGCCGGGGCTGATCGCCCGCGCGAGCGAGCATTTGCCGTGCCGGCTTTTCGAGCCCTCTAGCGGCTGTCACAGACGAGAGAGAACAAAGCGAAAGAAATGGACACACCGTTTCCCCCCTATGAGCCGAATGGCCCGAACGACGAGGCGCGCGGCCCGCGCCTGCGGGAAATTCCGCTGCGCATCGTCATCCCGAATGTCATTACGGTTCTCGCCATCTGTGCGGGCCTCACGGGCATAAGGCTCGCCTTCGAGAACCGTTATGAACTTGCCGTCGGCATGGTGTTGCTGGCCGCCTTCCTCGATGGCATCGACGGGCGCGTCGCCCGTCTCCTGAAGGCAACCTCGAAATTCGGCGGGCAGATGGATTCGCTCGCCGATATAGTCAATTTCGGCGTGGCGCCGGCTCTCGTGCTCTACGTCTTCATCCTCGACCAGGCGCGTTCCTTCGGCTGGATCGCGGCGCTGATCTACGCGATTGCCGCCGGCCTGCGCCTTGCCCGGTTCAACGTCATGGCCGAGCGCGAGACCAAGGCGACGTGGCAGTCGGAATATTTCGTCGGCGTGCCGGCGCCGGCCGGGGCCATGCTTGTCCTGCTGCCGGTCTATCTTGGCTTCCTGGGTGTCGCGCCGAGCCCGCTCTTCGGCTATCTGGCCTCGGGCTATACGGTGCTGATCGGTTTCCTGCTGGTAAGTCGTCTGCCGGTCTGGTCCGGCAAGTCCGAGGGAAGCCGCATCCGCCGCGATCTCGTTCTCCCCGCGATCCTGCTCGTGGTCATCTATGTCGCGACGCTGATGAGCTTTACCTGGGAAACCATGGTGGTGACGGTGGTCGCCTATCTGGCGACCCTGCCGTTCGGCGCGCGCTCCTGGAAGCGCAAGTATGGCGGCTGGACCGCCCCGACGACGCATGGCGCGAGCGAGTTTCCCGAAGAGACTGACGGGCAATAGCGCTAGCATCACATCCGCGTGAGCTTCATCGAAGCCCCGTCCACCCAGCGTGGGCGGGGCTTGATTTTTTAGTGCCGGTCGACTAACTAGCGAGCAAATAGATAGCAAGCTAATAGTGTACGGACGAGCAAGATGAGTACCACCGATCCGCGCGAGCGCCTTCTCGACGATCTTTCCCGCGTGCAACGCAAGATGCGCGCCTTGTTCGACGCCCGGGTGAAGGAGAGGGGACTGACGCTGCCGCGCGCCCGCGCGCTCCTCATTCTGGGGCGTGGAGCGCAACTCAACCAGCGCGAACTCGCCGACGAACTCGATATCGAGACGCCAACGCTCGTGCGCCTGCTCGACGGCATGGAGAAGCAGGGCTTCATCCAGCGCCAGTCCGTGGAAGGCGATCGCCGCGCCAAGAAGATCGTCATGACGACCTATGGCGCGAAGGTCGCGGAAGAGGTTCTGGACCTCGCACGATCGCTGCGCGCCGACGTGCTGAAGAGCATTTCGGCCGGCGAGATGTCGACGACGGTCAAGGTCTTCGCCGCCATGTCGGAAAATATCGCCAATAGCTGTCGGGAGAGCGTCGACGCATGAGCGCTGCTTCCGATGCGCGCGGAACGGAGGACGACCTAGCCGAACCATCGCAGGCGGAGCCGGCAGCGCCGCCGCCGGCTCCGCCTGCGATGGCACCAGGCCGCGCCGCCGCCTATATGGCGGCCTCCACCCTGCTTGCCATGACGCAGGGTTTCGGCATGAACCTCGTCGCGGCCAACATTCCGCAGCTTCAGGGCCCGTTCGGCGCCACGAGCAGCGAAGCGGTGTGGCTGATGGCGGCCTATATGGCGCCGAACGCTTCGCTGTCGCTCGCGCTGATCAAGATCCGCAACCAGTATGGCCTGCGCCCCTTCGCCGAACTCGGCATTGCGGTCTTCCTGCTCGTGTCGGTCGGGCACATCTTCATCACAGATCTTCATTCGGCGATCGTGCTGCGCTTCTTCGCGGGGATTGCCGCAGCGCCGCTCTCCTCGCTCGGCTTCCTTTACATGCTGGAAGCCTTCTCGCCGGCGCGCAAGCTGACGGTCGGCATCTCGCTTGCGCTTACCAATATCGGCCTTGCGGCTCCGCTGACGCGCCTCGTTTCGCCGGGGCTCATCGACCTCGGCGGGGTGAGGGCGCTGCTTCATCTCGAATTGGCGCTGTCCATGCTTTCCTTCGCGGCGATCTATCTTTTGCCGCTGGCGCCGCCGCCGCGGGCGAAGGTCATCGAGAAGCTCGATATCGTCAGCTATCTCTTCATCGCCATCGGCTTCGGCGCCGGCGCGGTCATCCTCGTCACCGGCCGGTCCTATTGGTGGATGGAAGCCCGGTGGATCGGCGAATTGCTGGTGGTCATGATCGGTGCGCTGACCATTGCCGCGGTGCTGGAACTCAACCGTGAAAAGCCGCTTATCGACCTGCGCTGGCTCGTCAGCCGCGAGATGCTGCATTTTGCCGGCGTGCTGGTCCTGTTCCGCCTGCTGCTGGCGGAGCAGACGGCGGTTGCGGGAAATTTCTTCCAGATCATGGGGCTACAGAACGACCAGCTGACGGGGCTCTACGGCATCGTCGCGCTCGCAACATTGGCGGGCGGGCTGCTCTGTGCGGTGATCATGAAGCCCAGCCGGGAGCCCGGCATCCACATGGTGGCGCTGATGCTGGTTGCTGCCGGTGCATGGCTGGACAGCCGGGCGAGCAACCTGACGCGGCCCGAACAGATGTATTTCAGCCAGGCGATGATCGCCGCCGGGGGAAGCCTCTTCCTGCCGCCCGCCATCGCCTCCGGCTTCACCATGGCGCTGCGCAAGGGGCCGCAATATATCCTCAGCTTCATCGTGGTGTTCCTGGTGACGCAGAGCCTCGGCGGGCTGGCGGGTTCCGCGCTTTTCGGCTCGGTCATCACGCTGCGCGAAAAATTCCACTCGAACATCCTTGCCCAGTCGCTGACCCTGACCGATCCGCTGGTCGCCGCCCGCGTCTCGCAGCTTTCCGCCGCCTATGGCCATACGATCACCGATCCGGCCCTGCTGAAGGCGGAGGGCGTCGTGCTGCTCGGCCAGCAGGTGACGCGCGAGGCGAACGTGCTGGCGCACAACGACGCGTTCTTCCTCATTGCCGTTCTGGCGCTCGCGGCCGCGGCGATGCTCGCCATCCACATGCTCTACATTCGTATCAGAGAGGCCCGCGCCCGCTCCGGCGAGCAGGCGGCCGTTGAAGGTTGACCGAAATGAAGAAATATATCCGCAACACCGCCACCAGCCTCGCCGTCGTCGTCGGCATCGCCGGCATCGGCGCGGTGCTCTATGCCTGGCAGCTGCCGCCCTTTGCGAGCGACATCCAGACGACGGACAATGCCTATGTGCGCGGTTACGTGACCCTGATCAGCCCGCAGCTGGCCGGTTACGTCACTGATGTTCCGGTGATGGACTACGAGACCGTCGAAGCCGGCCAGGTGCTCGCCCGTCTCGATGATCGCATCTACCGCCAGAAGGTCGAGCAGGCCAATGCCACGCTCGCCAGCCAGAAGGCCGCGCTCGCCAATTCGGTGCAGCAGGAAAATGCCGCCAAGGCACGCATCGGCGCGAGCGACGCCGCACTTTCCAGCGCCAGGGCGGCCGAGCGCCGGGCGCAGGAGAGCTGGAATCGCGTCGAAGAGCTGTCCGACAAGGGCATCGCCACCCAGAGCGATCGCGAACAGAGCCGCAGCACGCTCGACCAGGCGGAAGCGGCGGTCTCGCAGGCGCTGGCCAACCTTGAAGTGTCGAGACAGGACCACCAGACGATCATCGTCAGCCGCGATTCCCTGCGCGCGGCGGTGGCGGGTGCCGAGGCGTCGGTGGAGCTTGCGAAGATCGACCTTTCCAACACCGTCATCACCGCCCCGCGCGACGGCGTCGTGGGTGAGGTGGGCGTGAAACTCGGCCAGTATGTCGCCGCCGGCACGCAGCTCATGGCCGTGGTTCCGCACGAAACCTGGGTGATCGCCAATTTCAAGGAAACGCAGCTCGCCTATATCAAGCCCGGCCAGAAGGTCGAAGTGACGGTCGACGCCTTCAAGCACGCGACGCTGAAAGGCCATGTCGAGCGGTTCTCGCCAGCCGCCGGCTCCGAATTCAGCGTGATCAGGCCGGACAACGCCACCGGCAATTTCACCAAGGTCGCCCAGCGCATCCCCGTGCGCATTGCCATCGACGACGGGCAGGACCTTGCAAAAAATCTCGCCCCCGGACTTTCGGTGGTGGTGACGACAGTAGGGGAGTAGTGGAATTGCCCGTCAGGGAAGGGTGGATGGTCGGGCGAACCCGACCATGACGGGGAGTGGGTGGCGGACGTCGCCACGCAAGGCGGAAACCTGCCGCATCAATCCGGCAGGCGGTAATCCAGGAGGCGGCCCTTGCGCATGTCGAACAGCTTGCCGGTCTCGGCAAAATCCGGTGCGACGAGCGACAGGACGGTCTTTGCCACTTCCAGCGGATGCTGGATGGTCGAGGGGTCTTCGCCCGGAATGGCCTGCGCGCGCATGGCAGTACGTGTGGCGCCGGGATCGAGCGAGGTGATGCGCAGCGCAGTGCGCTGCGTTTCGCCGGCCCAGGTGCGGGCAAGCGCCTCGACGGCGGCCTTGGAGGCCGAGTAGGGCCCCCAGAAGGGCTTGCACTTGTGCGCGGCGCTGGAGGACAGGATGACGGCGCGGCCGGCATCGGACTTCAGCAGCAGCGGTTCGACCGAGCGGATGAGGCGCCATGTCGCTGTGACGTTGATAGCCATGACCCGTTCAAAGACCTTCGCCTCGACATGGCCGATCGGCGAGATCGTGCCGAGGATGCCCGCATTGGCGACGAGGATGTCGAGCTTGCCCCAACGCTCGAAGATCGAGCCGCCGAGCTTGTCGATCGCTGCCATGTCGGAAAGGTCGAAGGGCACCAGCGTCGCGGTGCCGCCAACTTCCTTGATCGCATCGTCGAGCTCCTCAAGACCTCCGACGGTGCGGGCGCAGGCGACGACATGCGCGCCGGCTTTCGCAAGTTCGAGGGCAGTGAAATAGCCGATCCCGCGCGACGCGCCGGTGACCAGCGCGATGCGGTCTTTCAGGTCGATGCTCATGCTGCTGTCATTTATCCGTTGCTTGCCATTACCGAGACCTTCCGTCCCATCGTCTCGCCTTCCTTGTCAAGGAGGCGCGTCGGATAGTCGCCGGTGAAGTAATGGTCGGTGAACTGCGGACGGGCCGGGTTGCGGTCCTCGCCGCCGACAGCGCGGTAGAGGCCGTCGATGGAAAGGAACTCCAGCGAATCCGCGCCGATATACGCCGCCATCGCCTTGACATCGTTGTACTGGTTGGCGAGCAGCTTGTCCCGGTCAGGCGTGTCGATGCCGTAGAAGTCCGGGTAGAAGATCATCGGGCTGGCAACGCGGATATGCACTTCCCTGGCGCCTGCATCGCGGATCATCTGCACGATCTTCAGCGACGTTGTGCCGCGCACGATCGAATCATCCACGAGGATCACGCGCTTGCCGTCGATCATCGCGCGGTTGGCCGAATGCTTCAGTTTGACGCCGAAGGCGCGGATCTGCTGCGTCGGCTCGATGAAGGTGCGGCCGACATAGTGGTTGCGGATGATGCCGTATTCGAACGGAATGCCGCTCTGCTGCGCATAGCCGAGGGCAGCGGGCGTGCCGCCGTCCGGAACCGGCACGACGACGTCGCCCTCGACCGGATGCTCCTTGGCAAGGTTCATGCCCATGTTCTTGCGCGCGACATAGACGCTGCGGCCGCCGACCACCGAATCGGGACGGGCGAAGTAGACATATTCGAACAGGCAGAGACGCTCCGGCAGCGGATTGCCGGACTTGCGCGATTCCGTGGTGATCGAGCCGTCCGGCTGGATTTCACAGATGACGACCTCACCATTCTCGACGTCGCGGATGAACTTCGCACCGATGATGTCGAGGGCGCAGGTTTCCGAGCAGAATATCGGCTTGCCGTCGAGTTCACCCATGACGAGCGGACGGATGCCGGTGGGGTCGCGGGCGGCGATCAGCTTGGTGCGGGTGATGCCGACCATCGAATAGCCGCCCTCCATCTGGCGGATGGCGTCGATGAAGCGGTCGGTGGTGTTGGTGTAGCGCGAACGGGCGATGAGGTGCAGCACGACTTCCGTATCGGAGGTCGACTGACAGATCGCACCGCCGGCAATGAGCTGGCGGCGAAGCGTCAGGCCGTTGGTGAAGTTGCCGTTATGGGCGACGGCGATGCCGCCGACTTCCAGCTCGGCAAAGAGCGGCTGTACATTGCGCAGCGCCACTTCCCCGGTGGTGGAGTAGCGGGTATGGCCGATCGCCATGTCGCCGGGCAGCTTGGCCAGCGTCGCCGGGTTCGTGTAGTGGTCGCCGACAAGGCCCATGTGCTTTTCGGTATGGAACTGCTTGCCGTCGAAGCAGACGATACCCGCCGCTTCCTGGCCGCGATGCTGAAGCGCATGCAGGCCAAGCGCCGTCAGCGTGGCGGCTTCCGGATGGCCGAGGATGCCGAAGACCCCGCACTCTTCGTGAAGCGTGTCGCCGTCGAGATCGTCGTCGTGGCGAACGGGAAACTGGAAGTCGCTCATTGCTGCAAGCCTTTGCTCGGGACCGTAGGAGGTTGCACGGGGTCTTGGGTTTGTTGCCGTCGGCCACGCCCATATGGGAATTGCCGAAAGCATTTGCCACCGAAGCCCGGAAGCGTCAGTGGCGATTGTCTTATCCTACCAAAAAAACGAGGAGCCTGCCTTGGTCAAATCCTGGCCGCGGCGGCTCCCCTGATCAATTCATCCGTTCGTGGCCGGAATCTCTTCTGCGGGCGTTTCGCTCGCACCGCCCGAGGCGGCGTCCGGATCTTCCGTCGAGGCGCCTTCGCCTTCGGCCGGCTTGCCACGCAGGCGATCGAGGATCGTCGCATCGGCGTCTTCCGGCAGCAACGCCACCAGGCGCGAGCCTAGATTGTCGAGGAGGGGCTTCGATTTTGCGGTGGTGACCCAGCCCGGCTGCTGCTGCGGTGCGACGAGCCAGTTGAAGAACAGCATGGCGACGACGACGAGCAGGATGCCGCGCGCGGCGCCGAACAGGAAGCCGAGCGTCCGGTCGAGGGCGCCGATGCGGCTGTCGATGATGAAATCCGCCATGCGCATGGTGATGAAGGAGATCACGATGAGCGCGACGAGGAAGACGGCGGCGGCCGAGCCGACCATCGCGACCGTGTCGCTGGTGGTGTAGTCCTTCGCATAGGGGACAAGCACCGGATAGAGGAAGTAGGCGGCTGCGGCGGCACCCACCCAGCTTGCGACGGAAAGCACTTCGCGCGAGAAACCGCGCACCATCGCCAGCACGGCCGAGAACAGCGCGACGCCGATGACGATACCGTCGAGAATTGTGATGGGCATGTTCGTCCTACTCCAAACCCGAAATGTCGTCGGCCCCACGTCCCGGTGTGGGGCGCACACTACAGCATCGTGCGTCATTCATGAGGCGCAAAGAACGCTGTAGCAACAGAAAGCTGCTGCTTGATCTTGTCCTGGACCGATTCCGATCCAGGGAATTATGCATTAGCGAAAGACGTCCTCGCCGTCCCGGTTCGACACATGTTTCCCACAGGGCTTTGCCGTTTGCCGGAGGCATCAGACGTCCTCGTCCTCCCGCTTCAGGGCGCTTTTCGATCCGGCAATGCGCGCCACCAGATCCGGCAGGCTTTCGATCTCGCTCAGGCGGCTGCCATTGCCCTTGGGCAGATCGGCGGAACCGGCGGGCAATACGGCCTGCGAAAAACCCAGTTTTTCCGCCTCCTTGAGGCGCTGGGCGGTGTGCGCCACCGGGCGAATGGCGCCCGACAGGCTGACTTCGCCGAAATAGACGCAATCGGCCGGAAGGGCAAGACCGGCGAGCGATGAAACGAGTGCGGAGGCGACGGCAAGGTCAGCCGCCGGTTCCGAGATGCGGTAGCCGCCCGCCACATTGAGATAGACGTCGTGCTGGCCGAGCCGCACGCCGCAATGGGCCTCCAGCACAGCGAGGATCATCGAGAGCCGGGCCGAATCCCAGCCGATCACCGCACGGCGCGGCGTGCCGAGTGAGGTGGGGGCGACGAGCGCCTGCACTTCGACCAGCACCGGCCGCGTGCCTTCCATGCCGGCAAAGACGGCAGCGCCGGGCGCTTTCGCGTTGCGCTCGCCGAGGAAGAGTTCGGACGGGTTGGAGACCTCCCGCAGCCCCTTGTCGGACATTTCGAAGACGCCGATCTCGTCGGTCGGACCGAAGCGGTTTTTGACGGTGCGCAGGATGCGGTAGTGGTGACCGCGATCGCCCTCGAAATAGAGCACGGCGTCCACCATGTGCTCGACGACGCGGGGGCCGGCGATCTGGCCCTCCTTGGTGACATGGCCGACGAGCACCATTGCGGCGCCCGTCTGCTTGGCGAAGCGGATCATCGCCTGCACGCCGGTGCGCACCTGCGTGACCGTGCCGGGCGCTGCATCCGCCGTATCGCTCCACAGGGTCTGGATCGAATCGATGATCACCAGGTCCGGGCGCTTGCCTTCGCCGATGGTGGCCAGAATGTCCTCGACATTGGTTTCGGCGGCGAGCAGCACGTCGGTCTCGGCGGCATGCAGGCGCTGCGCGCGCAGGCGTACCTGCGCCACCGCTTCCTCGCCCGAGACGTAGATGATGCGATGGCCCCGGCGGGAGAGGGCGGCGGCGGCCTGCATCAGGAGCGTCGACTTGCCGATGCCCGGATCCCCGCCGATCAGCACGGCCGAGCCGCGCACGAAGCCGCCGCCGGTCGCCCGGTCGAGTTCATCGATGCCGGTATGGATGCGCGGTGCTTCCTCGATCTCGCCCGACAGCGCGGTCAGCGCGACCGGACGGCCCTTCTTCGGCACCTTGCCCGGACCCGAGCCGATGCCGCCCATCGGATCTTCCTCGACGACGGTGTTCCATTCGCCGCAACCTTCGCACTTGCCGACCCAGCGAGAATGCGCGGTGCCACAGTTCTGGCAGATGAATTGGGTGCGGGCTTTTGCCATTGGGTCTCGCTTTCCGGGACGCTTGTCTAATGTTGCAATCCCGGGCGGAAAACCGCTTCAGGAATCGATCCTGAAGGCACTAGCACAAAACGGGAACGTGTCCTATTTTTTCACGGCCTCGTAACGCCGCTCGTACCGGTGGCCGAGGCTGGTCAGAAGCTCGTAGTCGATCGTGCCGCCGGCGCGCGCGACATCGTCGATCGGCATGTTGCGGCCGAAGAGCTCGATGAAGTCGCCGGCGCGCACGCTGCCGGGCGGCAGGTCCGTGACGTCGAAATGGGAGAGGTCCATGGTGACGCGGCCGATGAGCGGCACGGTGCGGCCGTGCAGCACGGCATTCGCGCCCGCAATGCCGGCCGCGCGCAGCGGCACACCGGCACCCGAAAGGCCACGCATGTAGCCGTCCGCATAGCCGATGGCGGCGACGGCGATGCGGGTGTCGCGGGCAAGGACCGTGGCGCCGTAGCTGACGCTCTCGCCGGCTTTCGCCTCGCGCACCTGAAGTATGCGCGCCTCGGCGGTAACGACCGGCTTCATCGGGTTGGGTTGGCTGCTGACTGAGCGGCCGCCATAGAGCGCGATGCCGGGGCGGGTGAGGGTGAAGTGATATTCCTCGCCGAGAAAGATGCCGGCCGAATTTGCAAGCGTCGCGTCGATATCGTCGAAAGCCTGCACGACGCTGCGGAAGCGCTGGAGCTGCTTGCGGTTGAGCGGGTTGGCGGGATCGTCGGCGCAGGCAAGATGGCTGAGCAGCATGATGGGCGAGAAGCTGGCGGGCCGCGCGGTATCATTGGCCAGCGCCAGAGCATCCTCGACCCGCAGCCCCAGCCGGCTCATGCCGGTATCGACGTGCAGCACGCAGGGCAGGTCGCCGCCGTCCGAAACGGCCGTCATGAAGACGACGAGCTGTTCCTCCGAGACGATGACCGGCACGAGGTCGAACTCGAAAAACAGTCGCTCCGAGCCGGCCCACATGCCGGAAAGCACGAAGATGCGGGCGTCCGGCAGGATGGCGCGCAGCGCTGCGCCCTCGGCCGGCGTGGCGATGAAGAAATCGCGCGCGCCCGCCTGATAGAAGGTCCGGGCGGCCGGCTCGAGCCCGATGCCGTAAGCGTCCGCCTTCAACACCGCCGCCGTGCGGGCGGCGCCGGAGCGCCGGGCCATGGCGCGCCAGTTGTCGGCAAGCGCCGAAAGATCGATCGTCAGCCGGGCATGATCCTCACCGGCGACGGGAAGGGCAGGGCGTGTATGCGTGTGGTGCTGGCTCATGGCTTTGAATACAGCCTGTGGACCATGGCGGCA
This sequence comes from Shinella sp., assembly GCF_049651085.1. Taxonomy (GTDB): domain Bacteria; phylum Pseudomonadota; class Alphaproteobacteria; order Rhizobiales; family Rhizobiaceae; genus Shinella. Next base: position 214,486 of record NZ_JBASBL010000026.1, on the reverse strand, counting down.
ATATGCCCTCCGGCTGCATTGCCGCCGGGAAAGGCCGCCCCTATGGTGCGCCGAAAAAAAGGGGAATGCCATGGCGCACGGGATAGCAACGAGCATCGGAGCGATGGCGATCGTATGTGCCTGTCACGCGAGCGCTGCCGCAACGGACGTGCCGACGGATGGTGAAATGCGGGAGGCGCATGCCGTTCTGCTGGGGCTTGCGCAGGACGGGGCGGAGCCGGAGCGGGCGAAGAGCGCGGACATCTACTATTCCATCGTCGACAACCCCAACGCGCCGCGGCTGGTGACGCGGCTGGAGGTTTCCGGCGCGCCGTGCCGCGCCCGCACGATCTCCTCCCTGCAGTTTCCGGGGAAGTGGGCGACGCTGACCCTCGGCCTCATCGATCTCGGCCGCGTCACTTCCGTCACCGCCTATGGCTCCGTCGATGACATGATCGCCGAAACCGATCCTGTCTCTATCGATGCGCCGGAGGCGGAGCAGGTCGTCCTGACGGGCGAGGGGCTCTTCTGTTCGAGCCGGCTGTCGCTTGAAGGCGTCGGCGCGTCCTCGGAGGAAGACTGTCCCGACCGGCTCGATCTGCCGATGATGGACCCGGAGCAGAAGTCGCGCGCGCGGCGCGCGCTCTCCATCATTGCCGGTTTCTGCAAGGCCCCGGCCTTCCAGAAGAAGTAGGGGCGGCCGGCCCCGACGGGGCCGGCTTTCGCCTCAGTGTTCGTACTGGGTGAAGGACGGATCCGCCAGATCGGTAAAGCGGGTGTATTCCGACTGGAAGGCGAGCTTTACCGTGCCAGTCGGTCCGTGACGCTGCTTGGCGATGATGACGTCCGCGGTGCCCTTCACGGCTTCGAACTTCATCTTCCACTCTTCGTATTTCGGATCGAACTCGTCGCGCGGCTCGAGGTTCTTCACGTAGTATTCCTCGCGGAACACGAAGAGCACCACGTCGGCGTCCTGCTCGATCGAGCCCGATTCGCGAAGGTCGGAGAGCTGCGGACGCTTGTCTTCGCGGCTTTCCACCTGACGGGAGAGCTGGGAGAGCGCGATGATCGGCACGTTCAGTTCCTTGCCGAGCGCTTTCAGGCCCGTGGTGATCTGGGTGATTTCCTGTACGCGGTTGTCGCTCGATTTTCCCGAGCCGGTCATGAGCTGGATATAGTCCACCACGAGGCAATCGAGGCCGCGCTGGCGCTTGAGGCGGCGCGCACGCGCGGAAAGCTGGGCGATCGAGATACCACCGGTCTGGTCGATAAAGAGCGGCACCTTCTGCATCATCTGGCTGCAGGCGACGAGCTTTTCGAAGTCGGCCTCGGAAATGTCACCGCGGCGAATTTTCGAGGAGGAGACCTCGGTCTGCTCGGAAATGATACGGGTGGCCAGCTGCTCGGAGGACATTTCGAGCGAGTAGAAGCCGACGACGCCGCCGTTCCTGGCCTTGTACGAGCCGTCCGCCTGGATCTCCGGCTCGTAGGAGGCGGCGATGTTGTAGGCGATGTTGGTGGCCAGCGAGGTCTTGCCCATGCCGGGACGCCCGGCGAGCACGATCAAGTCCGAGCGCTGGAGACCGCCCATGCGGCCATCGAGCGAATGAATGCCGGTCGAAATGCCCGAGAGGCTGCCGTCGCGCTCGAAGGCCTGGCCGGCCATGTCGATGGCCAGCGCTACCGCGTCGTTGAAGGCCTGGAAACCGCCGTCGTAGCGCCCGGTCTCGGCCAGTTCGAAGAGGCGACGTTCCGCATCCTCGATCTGGTTTTGCGGCGGCATGTCCAGCGGCGCGTCATAGGCGATATTGACCATGTCCTCGCCGATGGTGATCAGCGAGCGGCGCAGCGCCAGGTCGTAGATTGCGCGGCCATAGTCTTCCGCGTTGATGATCGTCACGGCCTCCGACGCAAGGCGCGCCAGATATTGCGGCATTGTCAGGTCGCCGATCTTGCCGTCGAACTGCTGGAGATGGCTCTTCAGCGTGATCGTGGTGGCGACCTTGCCCATGCGGATCGTGTCGCCGGCAAGTTCGTAGATCTTGCGGTGCAGCGGCTCGTGGAAGTGAATGGGCTTCAGGAAGTCCGATACGCGGTAATAGGCGTCGTTGTTGACCAGGATCGCGCCCAGCAGCGCCTGTTCTGCCTCGACGTTGTTCGGCGCCTCGCGGTGATGCGTTTCCGTCGTGTCGCGACCCGGATGGTTCAGTTTGCGCACGGCATCGTTCATCGTCCCGAATCTCCCGTCCCTGTTTCTTGAAGCCCGGTGGTTTGGGTTCTTTGGAGCGTAGGGTCAAGGCCTTCCGACTCGCCCCGTCCATTAGACCCGATCTTAGACTTTTCCACAGGCGGCGGGAACACAGCAAGCCCAGATTGCAACGGGCTCGCCGTCTTTCGGTTGACTTGCCGGGCGAATCTCAGAGCGAGGTCGCCTGCGGGTACTGGCGTGCGCCGCGCCGGTCGCCCTTCGGGTTTGCCTCATGGCCGCGCAGGCAATCCTCGCCGCGTCCGATATACTCGCGGGTCAGCGGCACGGCCTGCTGATCGTGGGAAAGCTGGAGCTGGAAGACGACAAGGTTCTGCCAGCGGAAGGCGCTTTCCGACGCGGCAAGATAGAACTCCCAGATCCGGCAGAATTTTTCGTCATAGAGCGCCTTGGCCTCCTCGCGTCTGGCCATGAAGCGCTCCCGCCAGTGGCGCAGCGTCTCGGCGTAGTGCAGGCGCAGGATTTCCACATCCGTCACTGCAAGGCCGCTCTTTTCCACCGCCTGCATCACCTCGGAAAGGGCAGGGATGTAGCCGCCCGGGAAGATGTATTTCTCGATGAACGGATTGTTGGCGGAGGGCTGGTCCGTGCGGCCGATCGTATGCAGCAGCATGACGCCGTCGCGCTCGAGGAGGGCGGCGCTCTTCCTGAAGAAGGTAAGGTAGTTCGGCCGGCCGACATGTTCGAACATGCCGACGGAGACAATGCGGTCGAAGGGGCCTTGGGTGTTACGGTAGTCCTCCAGCAGGAACGTCACCTCGTCCGACAGCCCGGCCTCGGCCGCGCGTTTCACGGAAAGCGCATGCTGCTCGTTGGAAAGCGTGACCCCTGTCACCTTGGCGCCGAGCTGGCGCGCAAGATAGAGCGCCATGCCGCCCCAGCCGCTGCCGATATCGAGAACGCGCTGGCCGGGCCGATTGATGTTGAGCTTGGCGGCGATGTGACGCCGCTTGGCGAGTTGCGCGTCGTCGAGGGATTGACCCGGCCGCTCGAAATAGGCGCACGAATATTGCCGGTCCTGATCCAGGAACAGATCGTAGAATGCGCCGGTCAGATCGTAGTGGTGCTGCACGTTCCGGCGCGAGCGCACGATGCTGTTCTTCTCGCGTGCCCAGCGGAAGAGATAGCGCAGCCGTTCGAGAAGGCGGTTCCAGCCGGTGTCGTAGTAGTTGAAATCTGGATTGCCGGTGAAGATGGTCTTCAGCAGGCCGTATATGTCGCCTTCGACGATGTCGATCTGCCCGGTGCCATAGTGGTGGCCGAGATAGTAGGCGGGATCGACGGCAAGGCCCCAGAGGGCTTTCCTGGTGTTGATGCGCATGTGGACGGGATTGCCGGTACCGTCGCCGAAGACCTGGTTGCTGCCGTCCGGATAGGTGATTTTCAGATTTCCGGTCTCGACGAGGCGGGAAACGAGAGCCTGAACAATGAACTTCATTCGCTAAAACTCCGTCGCGCTTAAAGCCTGGCGGAACGGGTCTCGGTCGGAAACCGGCCTGGGAAGCGGCCCGACCGCCAATCCAGTTTAACGAAGTATAAATATCGATGAAAAACGCGGGATTTCAAGCGGTGCTTTTTAGCCCCCGCAAAAGAAACGGGCCGGCAGAGCCGGCCCGTCGCTTGGTATCAGGCGTCGTCTTCTACGCCATCGGCGTCCGGATCGAAGAAATCTTCCGGCTTCAGGGCGTCTTCGTCAACGCCGTAGATGGCGTCGGCCGAGGTCAGGCTCTCGCCCTTCGACTGGCGTTCGGCTTCATCGGTCGAACGGGCAACGTTGACTTCGATGGTGATCTCGACTTCGGCGTGCAGGTGCAGAACGACCTTGTGCAGGCCGATTGCCTTGATCGGCGTGTTGAGCTCGACCTGGTTGCGGCCGACGTTGAAGCCTTCGGCAGCCAGCGTCTCGAGGATGTCACGGGCAGCGACCGAACCGTAGAGCTGGCCGGTTTCGCCAGCGGAGCGGACGATGATGAAGGACTTGCCGTCGAGCTTGTCGGCAACAGCCTGGGCTTCCGACTTGCGCTCGAGGTTACGGGCTTCGAGCGTCGAACGCTCGGCTTCAAAGCGCTTCTTGTTGGCTTCGTTGGCGCGCAGCGCCTTGCCGAGCGGCAGAAGGTAGTTACGGGCAAAGCCGTCGCGAACCTTTACGGTTTCGCCCATCTGGCCAAGCTTGGCGATGCGTTCGAGGAGAATGACGTCCATTTTAGAGTTCCTTTCTTACGTTCAGATATTCTGGTTTTTCTTCTCTGCCGGGCCGGAGGGTGTCAGCGCGATGGTGCGCCGCGTGTCCATCAGGCCGAGGACGAGGATGACGAAGATCGGTATCGTGAAGAGCAATACCGAGACATAGGCGAACCACAGGGCAAAGGGCCGCCAAGGCTTGCCCCGCGTCCTGAAATGCAGGCTCGCGAAGCCGGCAAGCACGAACCCGGCCCCGAAGGTGCCGCAGACGAGCGCGCCGATGATCGCCGGAACGCCGCCCAGGAAGGCGAGAACGAGGCCGGCGAGGAAGAAAAAGATCGCATTGCGGTGCATGCGCAGTGTCGAGGGCATATCCTCGCGCGGGCGCAGGCCGCGGCCGGAAAGGCGCACGATGAAGCTGGCGATATAGTAGGCCGCAAACAGGAGGAAGACCCAGAGCGCGCCCTGGACCAGCGGCAGGGCAAGCGCGAAGACGGACTTCAGCTGTGCGACGGCGGCCGCATCCGGATTGTAGAGCGGCTCCTGCGCCTTCAGCGTCTCGATGACGATGTCAACGAGCTTGCCAGCCATGGCGCTGTCATAGCCGACGATCGCGCCGACGGCGATCATGCCCAGCGTCACCATGACGGCGAGATGGGCGAGAATATTAGACAGCGGATACCAGGCGAGTGCGTCGTCGGGGCCGCCGAGTTCGGAGGCGGGGCGGGCGAGGTTGGCGAGGTTGCTCAGCCAGCCGGCCGGGATCAGCGTGATGATGACGATCAGTGCGGCGAAATGTGAGGAGACGAGGGCCGAAGCGGTCACGCCGCCCGCGAGGACGGCGATGAAGGCGCTCGCATTGCCCCAGCCGAGGCCGGCGATCAGAATGGGAAGGGCGGACGCGGCGTAGAGCACGATGGCCAGCGACGACTGTGCGTTCGCGCTCAGCGAAAGCAGAGCGGCGGTCACACCGGCAATCAGTCCGGTCGCAATAGAGGTCGGCGTCAGGTTCTTCACGTTTCGCTGTCCTGTCCGGTCAGACAGTTAGAGGAGTTTCCTGACAAACTGATTCAGGATCGTCTCCCCAACATGGGTTTTGGCCTTGTAAAAAGCCGGCGGCTCCGATCCGCGCCCAACGCGGAAGGGAAAGGGGAAGGCGGCGTGTGCCGTCTTCCCCGCAGTCAAGCTTGGCGGTCTGAACGTCGAGTCAGGCCGTCAGGTCACGTCATTACGCTACGACGTAGGGCAGCAGGCCGAGGAAGCGGGCGCGCTTGATCGCCTTGGCGAGTTCGCGCTGCTTCTTCTGGGAAACGGCCGTGATGCGGGACGGAACGATCTTGCCGCGCTCGGAGATGTAACGCGACAGAAGACGGACGTCCTTGTAGTCGATCTTCGGAGCGTTTGCGCCCGAGAAGGGGCAGGTCTTGCGGCGGCGGTGGAACGGACGGCGTGCCGGAGCGGAGGAAGTATCAGCCATTGTCTTAGTCTCCTTCTGCTTCGATTACGCGCGGTCTTCGCGGGCCGGACGGTCGCCACGCGGCGGGCGGTCGCCGAAGTCGCGGCGCGGGCCACGATCGCCGAAGTCACGGCGCGGGCCGCGGTCGTCGCCATCGCGGCGCGGACGGTCGTCGCGGTCGCGCTTCTGCATCATCGCGGACGGGCCTTCTTCGTGGGCTTCGACGGCGACGGTCATGTAACGAAGGATGTCTTCGTTGATGCGCATCTGGCGTTCCATCTCGTGGATGGCGGCGCCCGAGGCTTCGATGTCCATCAGCGCGTAATGCGCCTTGCGGTTCTTCTTGATGCGGTAGGTCAGGGACTTGAGGCCCCAGTTTTCGACCCGGCCGACAGTGCCGCCGTGAGCTTCGATCACACCCTTGTACTGTTCGACGAGAGCGTCGAGCTGCTGGGCGGACACGTCCTGGCGGGCCAGGAATACATGTTCGTAAAGAGCCATGTGGCTTTGCCTTTCTTGCGTTTACACCCGAAACCGGCGCCAAGCCTCAACGACAGTTCTCAAGGGCCGGAGCCCGAAGCAAGAAAAGCGTTAATCCAGACGGTCGAGAGCGGAGACACGGGAGGCTGGAACCCTTGGCTCCAAACGGCAAATCGCAAGGATCGCCGGCCCTCCGTTCAGCCACCAGCCGATTGACCGGGTGTGTTGAACAGCGCGCTTATACGGATTTTTGGCGCGAACGCAAGGGCTCGGGCGGAAAGCGTCCTGCTGCGTGCCCGAACGGGGCGGGAACAAAAGCGTGAACAAGGCGTTGTTCAGCCGATTCAACCATATGGAGTGACCGAAATGCAAGACCCGAACCTTGTCAATCGTCCCCCGGAGGATCCCGTAACGCGGCCGGTGGGTGATCGCGGCCAGACTGTCGTCAAGCAGAGCAACGCCGGAGGCACGGGAAGCTGGGCCATCGCCGTGATTCTCGCCGTTCTCGTCGCAGTCGGCATCTTCTACTTCCTCGGCAGCGGAGCGCCCGGCGACAATGTCGATCCGGCGGCGAATACCTCGGCAATCGGCACGCAGGACACCGCACCGGCCGGCGGCACCGGCACGACAGGCGGCACGGGCACGACTGGCGGCGCCACCGGCGGTACGCAGCCGCTGGAAAGCCAGCCGAACAGCGGCCAGCCGGCTGAAGGCGGTGGCGCAACCACCACCACACCGTAACCTTGCCGCATGGGGCAAAAGAGAAACCCGCCGGAAGCGGCGGGTTTCTTCTATCCTTCAGATCGTCGCTGGGTAGAGACGGTGGAGGCGCCGGATGCCGCTCATCACCTCCGGCGAGAGCGTGATGTCGGCGGCGGCAATATCCGTCTTCAGCTGTTCCATCGACGTTGCTCCGATGATGGCGGAGGCCGTGAAGGGCCGTGACAGACAGAAGGCGAGGGCCATCTGGGCCGGATCGAGCCCGTGTTCCTTCGCCAGGTCCACATAGGCCCGCACCGCCGGCTCCTGCAGCGGCTGGTAGCGGCCGCCGAGATCGCCGGTCTTCGTCATGCGCGAGCCTTCCGGCCGTGCGCCGTCGAGATACTTGCCGGTGAGAAGGCCCGCAGCCAGCGGCGAATAGGCGAGCAGGCCGACATCCTCGTGGTGCGACAGTTCCGCAAGGTCGAGGTCATGGGTCCGGTAGAGCAGGTTGTACTCGTTCTGGATCGATGCGATGCGCGGCAGGCCCTTCTCGCCGGCGAGTTGCAGCATGCGCATCGTGCCCCAGGCCGTGTCGTTGGAAAGGCCGAGCGCCCGCACTTTGCCAGCCTTCACGAGGTCGCCGACGGCTTCGAGGGCCTCCAGCAGGTCGGCGGCAACCTGCTCGCGGTCCTGTTGCGACGGGTCGTAGCTCCAGGCGTTGCGGAAGTGATAATGTCCGCGGTTAGGCCAATGCAGCTGGTAGAGGTCGAGATAGTCGGTCTTCAGGCGCGAAAGGCTGGCGTCGGCCGCGGCCAGAATGGCGGCGCGGTTCATCGGCTCGCCGCCGCGTATATAAGGACGGCCGGGGCCGGCGACCTTGGAGGCGAGCACGATCTTGTCACGGTTGCCGCGTGCTTTCATCCAGGAGCCGATGAAGCGCTCGGTGTCGCCATAGGTTTCGGGGGAGAGCGGCGTGGTCGGATAGAGTTCGGCCGTGTCGATGAAGTTCACGCCCCGGGAAACGGCGTAGTCGAGCTGGTCATGCGCTTCCTGCTCGCTGTTCTGCGAACCCCAGGTCATGGTGCCGAGGCAGATTTCAGACACGCTGATGCCGGTCCTGCCGAGCGGATTGTATTTCATGGGAGAGAAAATCCTGTCTGTGAAAACGGCGCGAATGTATGCTGGCCTGCGCGAAGTGCAAGCCGGTAAACCGCGATTCCCTGTGTGAAGGCCTTGGAAAGCATGGGCCGGGCAGGGGCGAGGGTGCCTGCACGCCTTGACTTGCGAGGCCGGAATGTGAATGGAAAAGGAAACAGAAGACGGGAGAAACCCCTATGAGCGTAGCATTCACCTTCCCCGGCCAGGGCAGCCAGGCCGTCGGCATGGGCAAGGATCTCGCAGAAGCCTTCCCGGAAGCGCGCGCCGTTTTCGCGGAAGTCGATGAAGCCCTCGGCCAGAAGCTTTCGACCATCATGTTCGAGGGACCGGAAGAGACGCTGACGCTGACGGCAAACGCCCAGCCGGCGCTGATGGCCGTTTCCATCGCCGTCATGCGCGTGCTGGAAGCGCGGGGCCTGTCGCTGAAGGATCAGGTTTCCTATGTCGCCGGCCACTCGCTCGGCGAATATTCGGCGCTCTGCGCCGCGGGCACCTTCTCGCTGGCCGATACCGCGCGGCTTCTGCGCATTCGCGGCAACGCCATGCAGTCGGCCGTTCCGGTCGGCGAGGGCGCGATGGCGGCGATCATCGGCCTGGAGCAGGCTGACGTGGAAGCCATCTGCGCGCAGGCCGCCGCCGGCGGCTCCTGCCAGATCGCCAACGACAATGGCGGCGGCCAGCTCGTCATCTCCGGCTCCAAGCCGGCGGTCGAGGAGGCGGCACGGCTCGCGACGGAAAAGGGCGCCAAGCGCGCGCTGATGCTTTCGGTTTCCGCCCCCTTCCATTCCACTCTGATGGCGCCTGCCGCCGATGCCATGCGCGAAGCGCTTGCCGCTGTCGAGGCGAAGGCCCCGGTCGTGCCGGTTATCGCCAATGTGCGCGCCGCCCCGGTCAGCGACCCGCAGGAAATCATGCGCCTGCTCGTCGAGCAGGTCACCGGCCAGGTGCGCTGGCGCGAGACGATCGAATGGTTCGGCAAGAACGACGTGACCACGCTTTATGAAGTCGGCTCGGGCAAGGTCCTGACCGGCCTTGCGCGCCGCATCGACAAGTCCGTCACCGGAATCGCCATCAACACTCCCGCCGATATCGACAGCGCGCTTGCAGCGCTCATCGGCTGATCTCTCTTTAAAGGAACGGCACCATGCTTGATCTTTCCGGCCGCAAGGCTCTCGTTACCGGCGCATCCGGCGGCATCGGCGAGGAGATCGCCCGCATCCTCCATGCCCAGGGCGCCATCGTCGGCCTGCACGGCACGCGCGTCGAGAAGCTCGAAGCGCTCGCAAACGACCTCGGCGAACGCGTCCAGATCTTCCCCGCCAACCTTTCCGACCGCGCCGAAGTGAAGGCGCTCGGCGAGAAGGCGGAAGCCGAACTCGGCGGCGTCGACATTCTCGTCAACAATGCAGGCATCACCAAGGACGGCCTGTTCGTGCGCATGAGCGACGACGACTGGGATGCGGTTCTCGAAGTGAACCTGACGGCCGTCTTCCGCCTGACGCGCGAACTGACCCATCCCATGATGCGCCGCCGCTACGGCCGTATCATCAACATCACCTCGGTCGTCGGCGTCACCGGAAATCCGGGCCAGGCGAACTATTGCGCGACCAAGGCCGGCATGATCGGCTTCACCAAGTCGCTGGCGCAGGAAATCGCCACCCGCAACGTGACCGTCAACTGCGTTGCGCCCGGATTCATCGAAAGCGCGATGACGGGCAAGCTGAACGACAAGCAGAAGGAAGCGATCATGGGGGCCATTCCCATGAAGCGCATGGGCACCGGCGCGGAAGTTGCGTCGGCCGTCGCCTACCTCGCCTCGTCGGAAGCATCCTACATGACGGGCCAGACGCTGCATGTGAACGGCGGCATGGCGATGATCTGATGATGGGCGAAGCACCCCGCGGAGCGGCATGAATAGCATGTTGACCGCTGGTGCACCGGCCATTTTCGGACTTTGCGGCAGACATAAACCGTGTTAATCGGGCCATGACTGCCAGCAGTCGACCGGCAAATGCCTGAGCGATCAGGCGATACGAAACAGTATCGCCTATGCCGCGTTGCCGGTTGAAGAGATTGCCGGATGTGTTCTTGAAGCACATCGGGCGTGTTGAGTGCCCGGTGCCGTGACAGGCGCCGATCAAAAACAAAGGTCGAGGAATCCGACATGAGCGATATCGCAGAACGCGTAAAGAAAATTGTCATTGATCATCTGGGCGTCGATGCCGAAAAGGTCAGCGAAGGCGCAAGCTTCATCGATGATCTTGGCGCGGACTCGCTCGACACCGTCGAACTGGTCATGGCGTTCGAAGAAGAGTTCGGCGTCGAGATCCCGGACGATGCCGCTGACTCGATCCTGACGGTCGGCGACGCTGTCAAGTTCATCGAGAAGGCCCAGGCCTGATCTGAAGCGACTGCCGGCGGGCCGCCTTCGGGCGGCCCGTCCCGGTCTCTTCAGGGAGGCCGCCCCTCTCTACGAGGCAACGGATACGAGAATACAAAGGGTGGACGATGAGGCGTGTCGTTATCACTGGTACCGGCATGGTATCACCGCTTGGCTGTGGCACCGAAGTAACGTGGAGCCGTCTCCTGGAAGGCCGCAGCGGCGCCGCCAGGGTAACCACCTTTGAGGTCGATGACCTCCCCGCAAAGATTGCCTGCTCCATTCCGCTCGGCGATGGCACCAACGGCACCTATGATCCCGACCAGTGGATGGAACCCAAGGAACAGCGCAAGGTTGATCCGTTCATCGCCTATGCGGTCGCGGCTGCCGACATGGCGCTTGCCGATGCCGGATGGCACCCCAAGACCGACGACGACCAGATCGCTACCGGCGTGCTCATCGGTTCGGGCATCGGTGGTCTCGATGGCATCGTCGAGGCCGGCTACGTTCTGCGCGACAAGGGCCCGCGTCGTATTTCGCCCTTCTTCATTCCCGGCCGCCTGATCAACCTTGCTTCGGGCCATGTTTCGATCAAGCACAAGCTGCGCGGCCCCAATCATTCCGTCGTCACGGCCTGTTCGACCGGCGCGCATGCGATCGGCGATGCAAGCCGTCTGATCGGCCTCGGTGATGCCGATGTCATGGTGGCGGGTGGTGCAGAATCCCCGATCTGCCGTATTTCGCTTGCGGGCTTTGCCGCCTGCAAGGCGCTGTCGACCGCCCGCAACGACGATCCGGTCGCCGCATCGCGCCCCTATGACCGCGACCGTGACGGCTTCGTCATGGGCGAGGGCGCTGGCGTCGTGGTGCTGGAAGAGCTGGAACACGCCAAGGCGCGCGGTGCGAAGATCTATGCCGAAGTGGTTGGTTACGGCCTGTCCGGCGATGCTTTCCACATCACCGCACCGTCCGAGGATGGCGATGGCGCCTTCCGCTGCATGACGATGGCGCTGAAGCGCGCCGGCATTCCGGCGAGCGAACTCGACTACATCAACGCGCACGGCACCTCCACCATGGCCGACACGATCGAGCTTGGCGCCGTCGAGCGCCTCGTCGGCGATGCGGCATCGCGGATCTCCATGTCGTCCACCAAGTCGGCCATCGGCCATCTGCTGGGGGCCGCCGGTGCGGTAGAGGCGATCTTCACGGCGCTGGCTATCCGTGACAATATCGCGCCGCCGACGCTGAACCTCGACAATCCAGACGTCGAGACGGCGATCGACCTGGTGCCGCACAAGGCCCGCAAGCGCGAGATAAATGTCGCGTTGTCCAATTCGTTCGGTTTCGGCGGAACGAATGCATCGCTGGTTCTCAAGCGTTACGGCTGATCCAGGGCTTTCGTCCCGGCGCGTTGCACATCCGAAAGAGAAGGGCAGGTCCATCCTGCTTTTGCCGCATTGCTCTGTTGCAAGACGTCGAGCAGTGTCGAAGCAAATCCGGCAGATTGCGCAGCCGTCTGCGTCCGGAATTGCGGAAACAAGATTGAAGCGTTCGTATTCCAAGGGAAGCGAACCGCTCCAGAACCATGAGGACAGTCCGTGAGCGACACGAACGATTCCGGCGAGACGCAGTTTGGCCGCGGCGAGGCATCCGGCCAGTCGCGCATCATTCCCAAATCCGCCAATGAGGCCCTGCGGCCCGAACAGGTGCCGGCCCCGCCGAGCCGTCGTCGCTCGCGCAAGGCGCGCAGCCAGATCGTCATCTTCCTGAATTTCGTCATGACCGTGGTGGTCTTCGCCTCGCTGATCGGCGTCGGTATCTTCTACTACGGCGTGAAGAGCTATGAAGAGCAGGGCCCGCTGACGGCCAATACGAACTTCATCGTTCGGAACGGCGCGGGAACCAATGAGATTGCCGCCAACCTCGAGCGCAACGACGTCATCACGGATGGCCGCGTCTTCCGCGTGCTGTCGCGCGTCTATCTCGACGGCGACACGCTGAAGGCCGGCGAGTACGAGATCAAGGCCGGCGCCTCCATGCGCGAGATCATGGAGCTCCTGAAATCCGGCAAGTCGATCCTCTACAGCGTTTCCGTACCGGAAGGGCTCACGGTCAAGCAGGTGTTCAAGCGCCTTGGCGACGATCCGGTGCTCGAAGGCGACCTGCCGACGGACCTGCCGGTCGAAGGCTCGCTGATGCCGGATACCTACAAGTTCTCGCGCGGCACCAAGCGCGCCGATATCCTCCACCAGATGCTGGATGCGCAGAAGTCGCTGATCGACCAGATCTGGGAGCGGCGTGACGACAAGCTGCCGATCGCCACGCGCGAGGAGTTCGTGACGCTCGCCTCTATCGTCGAGAAGGAAACGGGCCGCGCCGACGAGCGCCCGCGCGTCGCCTCGGTCTTCCTGAACCGGCTCGACAAGGGCATGCGCCTCCAGTCCGACCCGACGATCATCTACGGTATCTTCGGCGGCGACGGTAAGCCGGCGGAGCGCCCGATCTACCAGTCGGACCTCGAAAAGCAGACGCCCTTCAACACCTATATCATCAAGGGATTGCCGCCGACGCCGATCGCCAATCCGGGCCGCGCAGCGCTTGAGGCGGTCGCAAACCCGTCCCGCACCCCGGATCTCTATTTCGTTGCCGACGGCACGGGCGGCCACGTCTTCGCCGAGACGCTGGACGAGCACAACCAGAATGTCCGCCGCTGGCGCAAGCTGGAAGCGGAAAAGGCCGCGGCCGCCAAGGAGGCGGAAGCCGGCAAGTCCCCGTAACCGGATATACCCGATCTGAACCCGGCCCCGGCGCTTTCGTCCGGGGCCGTTTTGTTCGGGGATATCACCTTTGATGTGGATCGCGGCGTCTCGCGCACGCTTGCCCGTTTCCAACCCCGTGAAACTGCTTCATTTTAATGCGGATGATGGCGCGCGTGCCGCGCGCATCCGGCTGCCCGTTCCCGGCTCTTGCCGTGGCAAGGCGAGGCGCCTTTGGAGGCTGACATGACATTGCAATCGATGACCGGCTTTTCGCGGGTCGAGGGAACCAGCGGGCGCACGCGCTGGGCTTGGGAACTGCGCTCGGTCAACGGCAAGGGGCTGGACCTGCGGCTGCGGCTGCCACCCGGCTTCGAGGCGCTGGAGGCGGATATGCGCCGCCTTGCGGGCGAGGCCTTTTCGCGCGGCAATCTGCAGATCGGACTTGCCACCAGCGTCAGCGAGGCGCAGGTCGAGGCGGTGGTGAACCAGGGGGCGCTCGCTGCCGTTCTGGCCCTGCGCGAGCAACTGACCGGCGTCGTGGACCCCGCGCCGCTGAAGCTCGACACGCTGCTGTCGGTGCGCGGCATCGTCGATTTCCGTGAGGCGGAAGAGAGCGAGACGGAGCGCACGGCGCGCGACGGCGATATCCGCGCCGGTTTTGCCGAGGCGGTCCGCTGTCTTGCCGATATGCGGCGCAAGGAGGGGGACGCGCTTGCCGCGGTCCTGCTCGGCCAGGTCGCGCGCATCGAGGCGCTGACGGAGGCGGTCGAGGCCGATCCGTCGCGCAGCGTCGCAGCGATAGCCGAGCGGCTTTCCGCGCAGGTCGCCATGCTGATGCAGGGCGCGACGGCGCTCGATCGCGACCGGCTGCATCAGGAAGCGGCGCTTATCGCCACCAAGGCGGATCTGCGCGAGGAGATCGACCGGCTGAAGGCGCATGTGGCGGCGGCGCGCGAGCTGATCGCCCAGGGCGGCCCCATCGGCCGCAAGCTCGATTTTCTCGCACAGGAATTTAACAGGGAATCGAATACGATCTGTTCCAAGTCGAACGCTGCTGCTGTAACGGCTGCAGGCATCGAACTGAAGGTGGTCATCGACCAGTTCAGGGAACAGGTCCAGAATTTGGAGTAGGCCATGGCCGACCATTCGAAGCAGATCAACATCGAGCGTCGCGGGCTCATGCTCGTCATCTCCTCGCCGTCCGGCGCCGGAAAGTCGACCATCGCCCGCAACCTTCTGGAAGCCGATCCCGGTCTCAGCCTGTCGGTGAGTGTCACGACACGCCAGCGGCGCGCCAGCGAGATCGCCGGCCGCCACTACCATTTCATCAACCACAAGGAATTCGAGCGCCTGCGCGACGGCGATGCGCTGCTCGAATGGGCCGAGGTGCACGGCAATTTCTACGGCACGCCGCGCGAGCCGGTGGAATTGGCGATGTCCGCCGGCCGCGACATGCTCTTCGACATCGACTGGCAGGGCGCCCAGCAGCTTCAGGAGAAGATGCCGGCCGACGTCGTGTCGATTTTCATCCTGCCGCCCTCGATGACCGAGCTGCAGTCGCGCCTGCATCGCCGGGCGGAGGATACCGAAGAGGTCATCCAGACGCGCCTGGCGAACTCCCGGGCCGAGATCGAGCATTGGCGGGAATACGACTACGTCATCCTCAACGATGACCTCTCCGTCGCCTTCGATGCCGTGCAGAGCATCGTGAAGGCCGAACGCCTGCGGCGTGACCGGCGGCATGGGCTTTTCGAGTTCGTGACCCAACTGGTGACGGAGAAGCCGGCGCTCTGAGGCGCGGCGCTACGGCGGACCCTCATTCGGGGTTCGCCCTCCTACCGGCGGCAGGCCCGATGAGGGGTGTCCTTCAGGGCTTCAGAGCGTGTTCGCCAGCCGCACAAACTCTTCCACGCTCAGCGTTTCGGCCCGTCGCTGCGGGTCGATGTCTGCGCGCGCCAGCAATGCCTCACCGCCAAGCGATTTCACGCTCTGACGCAGCATCTTGCGGCGCTGGCCGAAAGCGGCGTGGGTGACGCGCTCCAGGGCGCTTGCGTCACAGGCCAGCGGCCTGGCGATCGGTTCCAGATGCACGACGGACGACGTCACCTTCGGCGGCGGCGTGAAGGCCTGCGGCGGCACGTCGAAGGCCATGCTGGCCTGCGTGCGCCACCCGCAGAGCACGCCGAGCCGGCCGTAGTGATCGTCATCCTCCTGTGCAACGATGCGTAGGCCCACCTCGCGCTGGAACATCAGCGTCAGCGAATCCCAGAAGGGCGGCCAGGCCTTGGGCAAGAGCCAGTTGACGAGGAGCTGCGTGCCGACATTGTAGGGGAGGTTGGCGATGATGCGCGTCGGCTCGCCGGGCGCCAGCGCCTCGAAATCCGTCTTCAGCGCATCGCCTTCGATGACCGTCAGGCGGCCCGGATAGTGATCGGCGATCTCCGCCAGCGCGGGCAGGCAGCGCGCGTCGCGCTCGATGGCGATCACATGCTTGGCGCCGAGGGCAAGGATGGCGCGCGTCAGGCCGCCGGGGCCTGGTCCGACCTCGATCACCGTGTGGTTCTCGATAGGGCCGGCGGTGCGGGCGATCTTCTGGGTGAGGTTTAGGTCGAGCAGGAAATTCTGGCCGAGCGACTTCTTGGCGTCCAGTCCATGCCGCTGGATGACGTCGCGAAGCGGGGGAAGTCCATCGAGCGCTGCCATCACGCAACCTCCCTTTCTGTTCGTTCGTGTGCGGCCAACTCCCGGGCAAGCCGCAGCGCGGCGAGCAGGCTGTCCGGCTTGGCGATACCCTTGCCGGCGATGGCAAAGGCCGTGCCGTGGTCCGGCGAGGTGCGGATGAAGGGCAGGCCGAGCGTCGCATTGACGGAATCGTCGAAGCCAAGGGCCTTGGCCGGGATCAGCGCCTGGTCGTGATACATGCAGAGCGCCACGTCATAGGTCGCGCGCGCCGCATCGTGGAACATCGTATCGGCCGGAAGCGGGCCCACGACAGCCATGCCTGCCGCCCTGAGCCGCTCGACGGCCGGGCGCACGATGGCCTCGTCCTCCAGCCCCAGTGCGCCGCCTTCGCCCGCATGCGGGTTGAGCCCGGCAATGGCGAGGCGCGGCCGGGCAATGCCGAAGCGCTGGCGCAGGTCCCGCTCGGTGATGACAGCGGTTTCGACGATGAGGTCTTCGGTCAGCGCCGCCGGAACGTCCTTCAGCGGAATGTGGATCGTCACGGGAACGGTGCGCAGTTTCGGCCCAGCGAGCAGCATGACGGGGAGAAGCGACGGCTGGCCGGTCGCTTTCGCTGCGAGATCGGCAAGGAATTCCGTATGGCCGGGAAAGCCGAAGCCGGCGTCGTAGAGCACTGCCTTGGCGATGGGGTTCGTCACGACGGCTGAAGTTCGTCCGGCGATGGTCAGGGCGACGGCCGTCTCGATTGCGCCGGTGATGGCGGCGGCGTTGCGCGGGTCGGGTGCACCCGGTGTGACAGGCGCGGCGCAGTCGCTGGAGAGCACCGGGATTGCCTCATGGAAGAGGGCGCCAGCCGTTTCCGGCCCGGCAGCAGCGACGGCGATATCCAGGCCCAGCACCGCAGCGCGATCCCGCAGGACTGCCGCATCGCCGATGAAGAGGAAAGGAGGGAGCGAAAGGCTCTCGCGGGCCGCCCAGAGGGCGAGGGTGATATCGGGTCCTATCCCCGCCGGATCGCCCATGGTGAGCGCCAGCGGAGGAATGTTCATCGTCGTCATGGGGGACCCTGCCACGAGCGCAATTCCGGCAGGAATGTGCAGCGATCCTGCAGCCGGTATTGCGTGGAAACAAAGGGCTGGAGCCTTTTCCGAAGGGAACATGCTCCAGCGGGTTTGAAGGCGCCCCGGTATCGGAGCGCTGGAAATCAGCGTTCGGTGATCGTTGCCTTCTTGCGCAGCTCGGCGACGTATTTCTTGCTGTTCGCGTCGTCTTCGCCGGTCTTCGCCTTGGCGAGATCCTCGGCGCGGAAGACCATTTCGGCCGCCACGTCGTCGTTGACTTCACGCTTCATGCAGATTGCGAGATATTCGACGCCGCGTTCGGTGACGCGCGTGCCGGTGGTCTGGCCGTTCGACTTCTCGACCAGCGGCTTCCAGTCTGCGGGCATTTCCGGCGCCAGCACGCGGCCGAGGTCGCGGATCGAGACGTCATGCATCGTTGCGGCGAAGGCCTTGGCCTGATCGCAGCCGGGGAATTTCGAGCGGGAGGCTTCCGCCTCCGCCTTGCGCTTGCCGAGGATGGCGTTGCGGCGCTTTTCCGGCACGACGAAAATGACCTGCTTGAGGAAGTACTCGGTGGTCACCGGCTTCTTGCCGCCATTTTCCTGCATGCGCTCGACGAGGGACTTGCCGTTGTTGGCGCGGCCGAAGCGGGCATTGACGACGCGCGGCCAGCTCATCTGCAGGGCGATGAACTGCTTGAAATGGTCGGAGCCGACGCCGGCCTGGTTCAGGACCTTGCCGAGCTGTTCCGGCGACATCTTGTTGGAAGCCGCAAATCGCGCATAGGCGGCATCGACTTCGGCCATGCTGACGGATGCGCGGATACGCAGAATTTCATCGCGCTTCAGCGTATCGTCGATCAGCTGTTCGCGGGCGAGGCTGCGAAGATTTCCCTTCGAGCGCTGAAGCTTCAGGAAGTTGACGCGGCGCTCCAGGTCACCGGAGGTGATCGCGGTGTTGTTGACGACCGCGACGACCGAGCTTGCGGCCTGCGCGGTGCCTGCCGGGGCGGTGATCGTCACGGCTGCGGCGAGCGCGACGCCCATCATCATGGAACGCACCAGAGATTGTCTGCCCATCATGCCAGTCCCTCTTCCAAAACCCATTTTATGCCCTCCCGCTTGCCGTGTCGCGCCAGTCATGTGCACATCCGGGAGAAAACCTTCTCCCGGATGTGCATAATACATGCGGCCAAACGATGACAAGAGCAGTCTGGGGGCCGTCAGAAACCGGCGAGCGTCGTATCGCCGACCTGAATGTCGCCGATCGTGCGGAACATCAGGCGCGCACCGATCGACCAGTCGTTCGCAGCGGTGCTCGATTTGTCGCGCGTCTGCTCGTAGACGAGCGAGAAGACCGTATCGCGGTCGTCATAGGAAACGCCGAGGCCGTTGCGCGAAATGATATGATTGCCGATGTCGTAGGTTACCGAGCCGAAGACCGACCAGTAGTCGTGGAACTTGAACGCGGCAGCGCCCTGAACCTCGCTTGCAGTGTCCGTAAGGCCGTAGAGCGGCTGCGCGGCGATGCGCGTATAGGTGATCTCGGTCTCGAAACGGATGCCGTCGAAGCGCAGCGACGTATCCGAGCGGCGCACCGAGAAATCGTCCTTGTCGAGACGGGCGCTGGTCGAGAACGAGATGCCGCTCGGCAGATCGACGCCGGCCATGCCGACATAGTCCGAGGCATCCGTCTCAAGGCCCGAATTGGCGCCGGCATTCACGAGGTCGGGGGACGCGAAGGAGTTCACGCCGCCAAGCTGGAAGGACTGGCCGACAATGCTGCGAAGGCGCACGCCATTGTCGAAAGTCCCGGTATAGCGCAGGCCGAGATTGGCGCGCGTGCCGCCTTCGGTCCGGTCGAAGCCGGAGAACTTGTCACGCTCGAAGAGATTGGTGGCGTCGAAGACGAAGCTCTGGGCATCCTCGTTCGGCAGGCGGCCGGCAAGGTCTTCGTCGGGACGCGCATAGATCTGCGCGATCGGCTCGAAGAGATGCGTGCTGTAGTCCGTCGTCGCGAGGATCGGGTAGCGCGCCTCCAGGCCAGCCGTCAGCATGGTGCGGGTCGCGCTGTCGCCGGTTTCGTATGTGCCGGCATAGCCTGCGCCAGGCGGGCGCATGTCGAGGCGGTGGATATCGCCGCGTGCGGCGAGCAGGGGGGTCAGCACCAGGCCGCCCGGCACGACGAACTGGCGTTTCCATTCCAGTTCGCTCGTCAACCGGGTCATGCCGCCTTCGAGACCGGGGAAACGGTTCACGCCGTTCACCGTCGTGAAGGTGTCGGCGAGGTCGCGGTCGATGTTTGTAATGTTGGTCGTAACGCTCAGTTCACCGCCAAGCACCGGCTGCGGCACGATATATTCGTGATCGAGCGTCTGGGCGATCGCCTGCTTGCGCTCTGCCTGATCCAGCGGGTCGGCGTCCTGGACGTCGAAATAGAAGGCACGCAGATCGAAGCTGTTGCGGCGGCTGAGGCCGGACAGGTAGCCCTGATTGGCGAAGGTGTCGCTCTCGAAGCCCCTGATTTCATAGGTGCGCGCGAAGTTGTTGTCGGTCTGCGACATGACGTTCCAGCCGAACGCCCATCGCGGATTGATCTGGAAGCTGCCGGTCGAGGCGACCATGCCGCGGAAACCGTCTTCCTGCCAGTCGGACGTGTTCGGCGTGAATACGTCGGAGTTCATCTGCCTGATGCCGGCAGCGCGCAGCGTCACGGCGCCGTTGTGGAACCGCTTGCGGAACTCGGCTTCCATGAGGAAGCCCTGATTGGTGAGGATCGTCGGCGACAGCGTCGCGTCCATGTCCGGCGCGATCGCGATGTAATAGGGCGTCGTCAGTCCGAAGCCCAGCTTCTGGGTGTAGCGGAACTGCGGGAAGAGGAAGCCGGTCTTGCGCTTGACGGTGTGGTCCGGCACTTCGAGCACCGGAATATAGGCGATCGGCTTGCCGAACATCTCGAAGCGCGCGCGCTCGAGGCGGATCGTTTTCGTACGCCCGTTCTGCACGACGCGCTCGGCCTTGACCTCCCACAGCCCGCGATGGGTCGGGTTCGTGGCGCAGGGCGTGCAGGCGGTGTAGACGGCGTGGTTGAGGACCATTTCTTCGCCGTTGACGCGCTCGCCGCTGGTCGCCGCCAGTTTGGTGAGGTCGGTGGTTTCTATGCGCAGCGCATTGATGAACCCGTTGGCGAAGTTGTCCGACAGGTCCATCTCGTCGCCGTAGATGCGGTTGCCGGTCGGTTCGATGAGTTCGATATTGCCGCGTGCCTTCAGCCGACCCGTCTTCTGGTCGTATTCGACCTCGCGGGCGACCAGCTTGTAGCCGGCATAATTGATCTGCACGGCGCCTCGCGCGAGGACCGTGTCATTGTCGTTGTTATAGATGAGCTCGTTCGAGGCGAGCAGCAGCTTGGCGTCGTCCGGGATGTTCGGCTGCGTCGTCGCAAGATCCGACATCTGCGCGTAAACCGTTACGGACGAAGCGGGCATGAGGGCGCATACGGCCGCACCTGCAAGCAGGGCGGCTCTTAACCACCGATTCTTTTTGCGGGCGCCTACCGCCACTAGCCGTCCTCCTGATGCAGAAGAATAGTCGCACCCAACGACATCGCGACGACCACTGGGAGCCAGGCCGCAACGAACGGAGGAACAACACCGCTGCTTCCGAATGCCTTCACAAGCACGGTGACGACATAAAGCATGAAGCCTGAAAGTATTCCACCCAGAATCACCGCACGCGATTGATTAAACCTACTAAATTTTAACGATACACAGGCTGCGATCAGGGTCATGGCAACCAGGAGGAGTGGCAGCGAAAGCATGGAATGGAGCTGCGTTTCCATGGCGTTCGTCGGGAAACCGAAGGATTTTGCCACTTCGATCTTCCGGCCGATGTCGAAAAAGGCAATGCTTTCAGGCTTTTCCAGGCTTTCGGAAACGAATTCCCGTTTCAGATTGGTACGAAGCTGTACCTCATCGAGACGGACCGGCAATTCGCCGCTGCGTGTCTCGTGCACGTTCTTAAGAAGCCAGTAACCATCTTCCAAAGTGGCCGAGTCGGCGTCCTGGCGCAGCACGATCCGGCTGTCGGAATCGAAGTGGATGACGGACACATTGAGCAGCCGCGTTCCGTTGTCGAGAACGGCCTTCGCACCGATGATCGCCTCGTCCTTGTCGTAGATCTGGCGGAGCCACGGAACGGCATTGTTCGCGCGTGCGGAATTGGTGGCGCCCCAGGATGCTTCGAATTCCTGCGCCTTCTGGCTGCCCCATGCCGCAAGCGGATTGAGCGTCAGCACGGAAAGCACGCCGAACAGGAACGAGCCTATGACGAAGGGGCGCAGGAACTGCCAGACGGAAATGCCGGCGGCGCGCGTCACGACCAGTTCGTAGCGCCGGTTGAGCGAGATAAGGGCCGCCATGCCGGCAAACAGTGCGACGAAGGGCACCGTCTGCATCAGGATCGTCGGGATGCGCAGCGCCGTCACGAGAAGGCCGGTGGAAAGCGTATAGCCGGGCAGGGCTCCGGCCCGGTTGGACATCTCCGAAAAGTCGATGATGAAGACCAGCGCGAAGATACCAAGCAGGAACCAGATCGTGGTGACGACGTAGCGGCGGAAGAAGTAGAGGCCGAGCGTGCGGATCATGGCTTGTCGCTCCCGCCGGTCGAGGCCGGGTTGGGTCTGGTGAAGCGCGCAAGCAGTCTGTCGCGCAACTCGTTGACACGGTCGCTGAGCGTTGCGGGTATCTCGAGGCTCTTGTTGCGCGCGAGATACCGGATGGCGAGCGCTGCCGTAAGGATCGGGATCAGGTACATGATCGGGATGAAATAGAGGGAGTCTTCTGCGCTGTTCGAGGCATAGAAGCTCGCCCAGCGCACGAAGAGGGCGCTCAGCAGCGCAGTGATCATCGGATGCATGCGCGCCTCCCGGTGGGAACGCGCGTCGCCGCTGACGACGAGGGCGATCAGGCCGAAGACGATGGGGAACATCCAGTCGCTGAAACGCCGGTGCAGCTCGGCAGTGAAGGACCCCGGATTGTGCTTGTATTGCGGGTCTTCGGGATCGGGATTGAAGAGATAGGGCAGGTCGCGGTCCTTGGCCCGGATGTTCGACGTGCCGGTGCTCTGGGTGAGGTCGGCAAGGTCGAATGCGTAGGATTCGAACTTGATGATGGAGACGTTGCCGTCCGGCAGCTTGCGGTGCACCTCGCCGTCCTTCATCACCAGCGCCGAGGAGTTCTCGTCCACCGCGCCCTCGCGGGCATAGTAGACCATCTCGAAGCGCGGATCGCGCGTATCGGCGACGAAGAGACCATGCAGAACGCCGTTGCTGCGCCGTTCCGCCACCTGCACATAGAGGTCGTCGGTGATCTTGCGGAAGGTGTTTTCCTGCACGACGGCCGAAAGCATGTCGGCATGGGCCGTCGCGATCATCTTGCGCACGGCCATGCGGGAATAGGGCTCGACGAAATTGTCGACGGCGAAGGAGACGAGGCTCATCGCGACGGCGAGAATCATGATCGGGCGGATGATCGTCGTGCGCGAGCTGCCGGCCGAGTTCAGAACCGTCAGCTCCGAATCGGCATTCATGACGGTCAGCGTCTGCGACACGCCGATGACCAGCGCGAAGGGCAGGATGATCGGGATGACGGATGGCAGGATGAGCGTGGCGAGCTTCATGAAGGCGAAGATCGACTGGCCGCTGTCGGTGACGAGGTTGATGCTGGTGAGGGCCTGCGTGACCCAGACGATGCCGAGCAAGGGCAAAAGCGTGGCGACGAACATGAGCGACGCCCGCCGCAGGATATAGCGCTCGATCAGTTTCATCGTTTTGTCCGCGTTTCCGACAAACGGCTCCTGCTGGGTGTCATGATGACCATCGGAACCGCCATGGGCATATAAGCTTTCTTGAGGCTGACGCCATAGCGGAGAGTCTCCGCCCGGATAGAAAATTTATGACGAACAAGCATGGCTAACGTTCTCTAAAGAAGCGCATACATCTTGCCAAGCGCGGCAAAAGCGACAAGGAATTGACGCGACTAGCGGCCTTCCGGCCGAACGAGAGGCCGCCCGGTCCCCCAGCGGCTTATATGCGGAGTAAATCATGGCTTCCAGATTCGATATCAGTTTCGCAAAGACGGCGCGCGCCTCGGGCGGTCTTGCAATCCTTCTCCAGATTTCCGGCGGGCAGGCGGCTGGGCTTGGCGAGGTCGATCCGGAGGGCGTCGTCAGCCGCGCGGCGGACGTTGCGAAATTCACCGGCAGGGCGCTGAAAAATCTCGATATCCTGGCCCCGCATGGCGCGCCGGTCGACCGCATCATGGTGCTCGGCCTCGGCGATGCAGAGAAGTTGACGGCCCATGACTGGCTGAAGGCCGGCGGCGCCGCTGCCGCAAGGGTCGGCGGCGCGGAAAAGGCGACGATCTATCTCGATGCGCCGGGCCTCACCGTCATGGCGAAGAACGCCGCCGATTTTACGCTGGGCATGCAGCTCGGCGCCTACAGCTTCGACCTTTACAAGACCAAGAAGGCCGAGGATGACGAAGCGAAGAACGGCAGGGCCGTGAAGGTGACGATGGTCACTTCCGTTGCGAGCGCCGCCAAGAAGGCGAACGATGTTTCCGACGCGGTCGCGCAGGGCGTGATTCTCGCGCGCAACCTCGTCAACGAGCCCGCCAACGTGCTCGGCCCGGTGGAGTTCGCCGAAAAGGCCAAGGCGCTCGAAAAGCTCGGTGTCGACGTGACCATCCTCACCGAGCGCGAGATGAAGAAGCTCGGCATGGGCGCGCTTCTCGGCGTGTCGCAGGGTTCCGTTCGTCCGCCGCGCCTTGCGGTCATGCACTGGAAGGGCGGCAAGGAGAAGGACAGCCCGATCGCCTTTATCGGCAAGGGCGTCGTCTTCGACACGGGCGGCATTTCCATCAAGCCAGCCGGCGGCATGGAGGACATGAAGGGCGACATGGGCGGCGCGGCCGCCGTCATCGGCCTCATGCACACGCTGGCCGCCCGCAAGGCGAAGGCGAATGTCGTCGGCATTCTCGGCCTTGTGGAAAACATGCCCGACGGCAATGCGCAGCGCCCCGGCGATATCGTCAAGTCGATGTCCGGACAGACGATCGAGGTCATCAATACGGATGCCGAAGGCCGCCTCGTGCTGTGCGATGCGTTGTGGTACTGCAACGAGACCTTCAAGCCGCAGTTCATGATCAACCTCGCCACGCTGACCGGCGCGATCATGGTCGCGCTCGGCAGCCATCACGCGGGCCTGTTCTCCAACGACGACACGCTTGCCGCGCGCCTTACCTCCGCCGGCCTTTCGACCAATGAACGCCTGTGGCGCATGCCGCTCGGCCGTGAATACGACAAGATGATCGACAGCAAGTTCGCCGACATGAAGAACACCGGCGGCCGCTACGCGGGCTCGATCACCGCCGCGCAGTTCCTGCAGCGCTTCGTCAAGGACACGCCCTGGGCGCATCTCGATATTGCCGGCACCGCAATGGGCTCGCCGGCCGACGAGATCAACCAGTCCTGGGGCTCCGGCTTCGGCGTGCGCCTGCTCGACGAACTGGTGCGCGCGAACTACGAAGGGTGATGGAAGAGTGAGCGAAGTCCTCTTCTACCATCTGACGGAATCAAAGCTCGAAGATGCGCTGCCGCCTCTGCTCGACAAGAGTCTGGAGCGCGGCTGGCGCGTCGTCGTGCAGGCTGGCGACGCGGAGCGGCGCGATGCGCTCGACACGCATCTGTGGACTTTTCGCGAGGAAAGTTTCGTGCCGCATGGCACGGACGAGCAGGCCTTTCCCGCCGAGCAGCCGGTGTTGCTGACGGTGACGCCCGACAACCCGAACGCCGCGACGGTGCGCTTCATCGTCGCCGGCGCCGCGCCGCCGCCGCTCGATGGCTATGATCGCGTCATCTTCATGTTCGACGGCTATGACCAGGCCGAAGTCGAGACGGCACGCGAGCACTGGAAGCGTCTGAAGGGCGAGGGGCACCAGCTTACCTATTGGCAGCAGAACGGCGACGGGCGCTGGACGAAGAAGGCGTAGTTGCCGGCACCGGCCTATCTCCTTCGCCCCGCTTGTGGGCGAAGGCGCCCGGCAGGGCGGATGAGGGGCCTTCCAGCCGGCACCCTCAGTCGTGGAACGCCTCGACGAACTTGCGGCGGCCGAGCATGAAGGCGTCGGCGACATGGCGCAGCGGCGCGAGGTCGACGTCGGACTGGCCCGCCTTGATGATCCCGGCAAATCGCTTGTAAAGCATCGGATATTCCTGTTCCGGCTCATCATGCACCAGCTTGCCGTCGATGGAGAGCTTGGCGCCACCCTCGGAAAGCACCATCTCGCCCGCTTCGGTCCGCGCAACGATGTCCCAGCTCTGCTTGCCCGTCTGGCGCCAGTCGAATTCGGCCGAAAGATCGAGGCCCCCGGCATCGGTGAAGGTGATCGAGGCGGCGATCGGCGCGTCGCGATTCTCCGGGAATTCCAGCGTGGCGGCGGTGATGAAGACCGGCCGCGGCAGGATGTGGGTGACGATGGACAGGGCATTGATGCCCGGATCGAAGACGCCGAGGCCGCCGGCCTGCCAGATCCATTCCTGGTTGGGGTGCCAGTGGCGCACATCCTCTTTCCAGATCACCTGCATGGAGCGGATCGTCGTGCCGGCAAGGAAGCTCCTTGCCGCTTCGACGGCCGGCGCATAGCGCGAATGCCAGGATGCAAAGAGCGAGAGCCCCTTGGCGGCGGCGAGCGCTTCGAGGTCGGCGACTTCTGAAAGCGTCGCGCCCGGCGGCTTTTCGAGGAAGACGTGCTTTCCGGCGGAAAGCGCCTTCTCGGCGGCCTCATAGCGGTACTGCGGGGGCATGCAGAGCGAAACGGCCTCGATTGCCGGCACGGCGGCAAGCATCTCGTCGATCGATTTGAAATTCTCGATGCCGTCCACCGTTCCGTGCCGGCTGGCCGCGGCGATCAGCTTGTAGTCACTGTTCCTTGCGACGGCCGGAAGATGCTGGTCGCGCACGATTTTGCCGACGCCGACGATTGCGAGATTGATCGGGGACATGGCTCCGCCCTCATTTGTATGATGATTTGGGGATGTTTTATCAGAACCTTCGACGGGAGCAAGACCGTGCGGTCGCCCAGACTGCCTACCGTTTGTGCAGCGGTGCAAAAGCCGTATTCGTCTTTCGTCTAGTACGACTTCCAAGGCAGCGAAATCCGGCCTTTTTTCTTGAAACGAGCCCTGAAATCGGCACTCTGATCATGCTTGGCACCAAACCAATAACACGCCGGGCGGGGAGGATTTCTCATGAAGACGCTGCTGGTTTTCAGCCGGCTCATTGACGTGATCACGCAGAATATCGGAAAGGCCGTTGGCTGGCTTATCCTCGTCGCCGTGCTCGTCAGCGCCGGAAATGCCGTCGTCCGGAAGGTATTCAACACATCGTCCAATGCCTGGCTCGAGGCTCAATGGTATCTCTTCGGCGGAGCCTTCATGCTTGCCGCCGCCTATACGCTGGCGCAGAACGAACACATCCGCATCGACGTCGTCTACGGCAGGTTTTCCCGCCGGGTGCAGCACTGGATCGACCTCCTCGGCCATTGCCTGTTCCTGATGCCCTTCGTCCTGCTGATGGTCTATTTCCTCGTGCCCTACGTCTTGATGTCCTATCGCTCGGGCGAGGGCTCCTCCAGCGCCGGGGGGCTGATCGTCTGGCCGGCCAAGGCCATCCTGCTGGCGGGCTTCCTTCTTCTTGCCTTCCAGGGTGTTTCGGAGATCATCAAGAAGATCGCCGTCATGCGCGGCGACATGGAGGATCCGACACCCTACACGCCGACCCATACCCCGCTCGACACGGCCCCTGCCGAGGAGAAGGGCGCATGATCGAGTTCATCGCGGACAACCTCGCGCCGATCATGTTCATGTCGCTGATCGTGTTCCTGCTGCTCGGCTACCCGGTGGCATTCTCGCTTGCGGCGAACGGCCTGCTCTTCTTCGTCATCGGCGTGGAACTTGCGCCGCTATCGGATTCGATCAACCTTTCCTGGCCGCTCCTCAACGCGATGCCGGAACGGCTCTGGGGGGTGATGTCGAACGACACGCTTCTTGCGATCCCGTTCTTCACCTTCATGGGGATCGTGCTTGAAAAGTCCGGCATGGCGGAAGACCTGCTCGATACGATCGGCCAGCTCTTCGGGCCGATCCGCGGCGGGCTGGCCTATGCGGTCATCTTCGTCGGCGCGCTCCTGGCGGCCACCACCGGCGTCGTCGCTGCCTCGGTCATCGCCATGGGCCTCATCTCGCTGCCGATCATGCTGCGCTACGGCTATGACCGGCGCGTCGCTTCCGGCGTCATCGCGGCCTCCGGCACGCTTGCCCAGATCATCCCGCCATCGCTCGTGCTGATCGTCCTGGCCGATCAGCTCGGCCGCTCGGTCGGCGACATGTATGCCGGCGCGCTCATCCCCGGCCTCGTGCTGACGGGCCTGTACATGCTGTACATCCTGCTCATGACCTTCCTGAAGCGGGATTCCATGCCGGCGCTGCCGCTGGAGGCGCGTTCGCTTGGCTCGGGCGTGACATCGCTCGCTCTCGCGCTGATCGTGGCGGCGGGCTTTGCCTATGCAGCCCACATCTACCTCTATCCGGCGCATGGCGAGAATGCCGATATCCTCGGCGCAACCGTCGGCGTCGTCTTCATCTATGTCGTGGCGCTGGCCGACAAGGCGTTCAACATCAACATGATGTCGCGACTTGCCCAGCAGGTCATCATCGTGCTGATCCCGCCGCTGGCGCTGATCTTCCTCGTGCTCGGCACGATCTTCCTCGGCATTGCGACGCCGACGGAAGGCGGCGCGATGGGCGCGGTCGGCGCGCTGGCCATGGCGGCGGCCAAGGGGCGGCTCAGCATGGAGGTGGTCCGTTCGGCGCTGACCGCCACGACGCGCCTTTCGGCCTTCGTGCTGTTCATCCTCATCGGCGCACGGGTTTTCTCGCTCACCTTCTACGGCGTCAACGGGCACCTGTGGGTCGAGCACCTGCTTGTCTCCATGCCCGGCGGCGAGACGGGCTTCCTGATCGCGGTGAACGTGCTGGTGTTCTTCCTGGCGTTCTTCCTCGATTTCTTCGAACTCGCCTTCATCATCGTGCCGCTGCTCGCGCCCGCCGCCGACAAGCTCGGCATCGACCTCATCTGGTTCGGCGTGCTGCTCGGCATCAACATGCAGACGAGCTTCATGCATCCGCCCTTCGGCTTTGCACTGTTCTACCTGCGCTCGGTCGCCGCCAAGGTGCCCTATCTCGACAAGGTGACCGGCAAGGTCACCCAGCCGGTGACGACAGGGCAGATCTATTGGGGGGCGGTGCCTTTTGTCGGCATCCAGATCGTCATGGTGGCGTTGACCATCCTCTTCCCCGGCATGGTCATGCACTACAAGGGCGAGGGCACCGGCATCGATCCCGCGACGATCAAGATCGAGGTGCCCGGCTTCGGCACGGGGCTGACCCTGCCGGACAATGACGGTGGCCTCGGCCTGCCTGGTGGTCTGCAGCTTCCCGCCGGCAACCCGCTGGAGGGCGGCGGCGATCAGAAACCGGCCGAGGGCGGTGCCAAGAAACCGGCAACGGACCTTTCCAGCCCGCCGTCCTTCAACTGAGAAACTTCCGGAACAACCACAAAGGGGGCCGGCGCAAACCGGCCCCCTTTCCGTTGTGGTTTTCAGGCAAAGAAAAACCCCGGAGCATCGCTGCCCCGGGGTTTCCTGTTTCCGCCTGCGTCAGCGCTTACAGCTTGTTGCCGCGCTGCTGGATCATCATGAACGTATCGTAGTTGTATTCGGCGATCTGCGCGTTGAGGTAGTACTCGCCGCGGAACGCCTTGATCGAGTCCCAGATCTTCTTGAAGGTCGGGTTCGTCTCTTCCATTTCGGCATAGACCTCGTTGGCGGAATCGAAGCAGGCCGACAGGATCTCCTGGCTGAAAGGGCTCAGCTTCGCGCCAGCAGCGACAAGGCGCTTGATGGCGGAAGGGTTCAGGTAGTCGTATTTCGACAGCATGTCTCCGTCGGTCGCCTGGCAGGCCGTGCGCAGCAGCGACTGATAGGTCTTCGGCAGGCCTTCGAAAGCCGCCTTGTTGAACATGGCATGCACCGTCGGGCCGCCTTCCCACCAGCCGGGGTAATAGTAGTAGGGCGCAACCTTGTAGAAGCCGAGCTTCTCGTCGTCATAGGGGCCGACCCATTCGGCGGCGTCAATCGTGCCCTTTTCGAGCGAGGGGTAGATGTCGCCGCCGGCGATCTGCTGCGGCACGACGCCGAGCCTTTCGACGACCTTGCCGGCAAAGCCGCCGATGCGCATCTTCAGGCCCTGCATGTCGGCGACGGTCTTGATTTCCTTGCGGAACCAGCCGCCCATCTGAACGCCGGTATTGCCGCTGGGAAAGCCGATGAGGCCCTGCGTGGCCAGAAATTCGTTGAAGAGGTCGATGCCGCCGCCATGGTACTGCCAGGCGTTCATGCCGCGCGCGTTAAGCGCGAATGGCACGGCCGCGCCGAGCGCCCAGACGGGGTCCTTGCCCCAGTAGTAATAGGAGACGGTATGGGCGGCTTCCACGGTGCCGGCGGATGCCGCGTCGGCGGCCTGGAGGCCGGGGACCAGTTCACCGGCGGCGAAAACCTGGATCTGGAAGTTGCCGTCCGTCGCTTCGGAGACGTATTTCGACAGGACTTCCGCGCCGCCGTAGATCGTGTCGAGCGATTTGGGGAACGAGGAGGCGAGACGCCAGTTGATCTTCGGATTGCTCTGCGCGAGTGCCGGAGCCGCAAGCACCGTGGCTGCCGCACCGCCGACGCCAGCCACTCCGGCTTTCTTGATGAATGAACGACGATCCATAGTTTCCTCCCAATGGCGAACGGCGGATTTCCCCCGCTCTCGTGTCATCAAGCGGAAGCTAATCATGACGGAAAGGCGCATACAAGCGGCGAGCGCACGAACGCGCAGCGCGCCCTATGCAACTTTCGTCTAGGGGGAATGTCGTCGTCGGCCGCGGCGTTGCACCGGCACTGGTAAAGTCGGCGGGGGGCCGAAATTCGTTAGCCCGCCATCGCCTCTTCATATTCGGCAGACAGTTCCAGCCACTGTTCCTCGGCCTCGTTCAGCTTGTCGACCGTAGTCGCGCGCAGCTTGGCCTTCTCGGTGGCCTTGGCCGGGGTCTTCTCATAGAGAACGGGGTTCGCAAGTTCCGTATCAAGCAATTGAATCTGCTTCTGCAGTTTCGCCGTCAGGGACTCGATTTCATTGATCTTTTTCTTGAGCGGCGCGTATTGGGCGCGACGGTCGGCATTGGCCTTGCGTAGTTCCGCCTTGTTGGTTTCGCCCCCGGCGGAAGCGGACTTGTCTTCCTTCTTGCCGGACTGGACGATGAGGCTGCGGTACTCCTCCATGTCGCCGTCGAAGGTCTTGACCGTGCCATTGTTGACGAGCCAGAGCCGGTCGACCGTCGCCTCGATGAGGTGGCGGTCGTGCGAGATCAGGATGACGGCGCCGTTATAGTCGTTCAGCGCCTCGATGAGCGCGCGGCGACTGTCGATGTCGAGGTGGTTGGTCGGCTCGTCGAGGATCAGCAGGTTCGGTGCATCGAAGGCGGCAAGCCCCATCAGGAGACGGGCCTTCTCGCCGCCGGAAAGGTCCTTGGCGGCGGTCGACATCTTTTCCGTCGCAAGCCCCATCTGCGCGACGCGGGCGCGCACCTTGGCTTCCGGCGCCTCCGGCATCAACCGGCGCACATGCTCGACGGGCGACTGCCCGGGAATGAGGTCGTCCATCTGGTGCTGGGCGAAAAAGCCGATCTTGAGGCCCGGCGCGCGCTTTACCGCGCCGCTCTCGGCCTCCAGCCGGCCGGAAATGAATTTCGCAAAGGTCGATTTGCCGTTGCCGTTCGAACCCAGCAGGGCGATGCGGTCGTCATTGTCGATCCGCAGATTGATCTGCTTGAGGATCGGCTGTCCTGGCGTGTAGCCGACCGCGCCGCCTTCGATCGCCACGATCGGCGATGCAGGCTGTTTTTCCGGCTCGGGGAAGGTGATCGGCTGGACATGCGTCTCGACAACGGCCGCCACCGTGCCCATGCGCTCCAGCGCCTTGACGCGGCTCTGCGCCTGTTTGGCCTTGGTGGCCTTCGCCTTGAAGCGGTCGATGAAGCTTTGCAGATGCTTTCGCGCCGCCTCGTTCTTGGCTTTCGCCTTCATCTGCAATTCGTCGGCTTCCGCCTTCTGGCGCTCGAACTGGTCGTAGGAGCCGCGATAGAAGGTGAGCTTCTGCTGGTCGAGATGCACGATGGCGTTGACGGCAGTGTTCAGGAGGTCGCGATCGTGGCTGATGATGATGACGGTGTGCGGGTAGCGCCGGACATACTCCTCCAGCCACAGCGTGCCTTCGAGGTCGAGATAGTTGGTCGGCTCGTCGAGCAGCAGCAGGTCCGGCTCGGAGAAGAGCACGGAGGCCAGCGCCACGCGCATGCGCCAGCCGCCGGAAAAGCTCTTGGCCGGGCGCTGCTGCGCCTCATGATCGAAGCCGAGACCGGCAAGAATGCTGGCCGCGCGCGCTTCCGCCGAATGGGCGCCGATATCGGTGAGGCGCGTCTGGATTTCCGCAATGCGGTGCGGATCGGTCGCGGTCTCCGCTTCCCTGATCAGCGCTGCGCGCTCCTTGTCGGCGGCAAGCACGATCTCGATCAGCGGTTCATCCGTGCCCGGTGCTTCCTGTGCAACCTGGCCGATGCGCGCATTCTTCGGCATCGAGATGCTGCCGGCTTCCGAGGCGAGCTGGCCGGTGATGACGCGAAACAGCGTTGACTTGCCGGTGCCGTTACGCCCGACGAGACCCACTTTCACGCCGCTCGGCAGCGAGAGGGACGCATTGTCGATGAGGAGACGCCCGGCGATGCGGGCGGTGAGGCCGGAAATCGTGATCATGCCGGGTCTATAGATCAATTCCCGCAAAAGTGCGAAGCGGTTTTGCGATCGAAATCGGGCCAAAGCAAAAAGACAGGGCCGGGCGGCAGCCCAACGCGGAAGGCATGGGCCTGTTCAGGCGACGCTGCCCGCGCGATAGGTGCGTCCCGCCCGCTCGGAGACCTCGGCCGAGTAGATGCGCAGCGCAATGCCGGTCTCCGCCGCATAGCCGAGCGCCTGCTCCGCATGCTCGTAGAACATGACGGGCGACTGGGCGGAATCGCTCATGGAGATGCCGGCCGTCAGCGTCAGGAAACCGGCGGGAAGCTCGCGATCCATGAAGGGGAAGGGTTTTTCCGCGACACGGGCGGCAATGCGCCGGGCAATGGCAACGATGACCTCGCGGTCGACATTGGAAAGCAGCAGGCAGAAGAGATCCGGGCCGGTGCGGGCGACGAAATCCTCCTTCTTCACCGAGCGGCGGAAGATGGCGGCGAGCCGCTTCAGTGTCTTCTCCGCTGCACCCGCCGGGTGGGTTTCGGCAAACTGCCGCAACTGCTCGACACGGAAAAGGAGGAGGGCGGACGAGCCGTCGCTCCAACCTTCCGTGAAGACGGTCTTCAGATGGCCGAGCAGGGCCGCATGGTTGGCAAGGCCCGTTACCGGATCATGGGTCAAGGCCTCGCGGCTGATGGTCAGGCCGGAGCGCAGGCCGTCGAGATGGGCCTGAAGATCGTCGATCCGCGCGGATGTCGCCTTGTCCGATCCGAGAATGCCGCGGACGAGGGACAGCAGGCGCACCGTATCGCTGGCAAAATCGGAGAGGCCCAGCACCGGATCTCGGTCCATGCGGGCGGCGATCTCCTCCAGTTCCTGCATGGCGGCGGCGCGGTGGCGGTGGTTCTCCGCCGACGCCCTGGATATTTCGGAAAGCACCCGCACGGCTTCCCCGGCCGCCTGTCCGGCGGCGAGCACATTGTGGCTCGGTAACGAATGGCGCAGCGCAAGCGCATCGAGGGCCGCCTGCTCGGGTGCCTTGCCGAGGGCCGCAATCTCGCGACCGACGCGCGCATTGCCGTTCAATGCCTCGAACAGCAGTTCGTAGTTGCGCGGCAGGGGGGCGATGCCGAAATTGGCCATGGTATGGGCGATGCGCGCCATGATCGGCGAAACGGCGGGTTGGGCGTCTTGGCGGGCAGGGGTGGCTTTGCTGTTCATGAAACGCCGTCCGGTCGGGCGCGGCGCAAGCGGCCTGCGCGCTGGGAAGTCACGGGTGCAACTATCGGATCGGGCGGTTAATTTTACGTGTGCTGAATCAGGGGTTCAACCACAGGCGCAAAGGCGCTTGTCCCGCCGGGTTGGCGACCGCCGCCAACCCTCGTGGGCAGTTCTTGTCAGGCGATGCGCCGGGCAAGCGGGATCGCCCGCATGACCTGGCCGATCACCGTCAGGCGCTGCACCTTGGCGGCGCGGGCAGGACGGTTCTGCTGCAAATCGCGCATGGCGGCGGCATAACCCTCGGCACGCGCCTCCTGCAGCGCCACGTCGAGCGTCTTTTCGATGACGGGGTAGCACTCCTCCGGCAGGTAGGCGTTCGGGGCGTCGGTGCCGTAGACGCGCGCCATCTTGCAAAGCGTACTGCCGAGCAGGGCTGCCCACTCTTCGCTCGTTCTTGCCATCATAAATCCTCTCTTCGGGCGAGGCATGCGCCGTTCGGCGTCAGCCCCAATGGCAGCGACTATCCCATCACCGATCGCTCGTGCCTGTCACCTGGGTGACAGGGCGGAGCAGCCCCCTAAATCGATGTCGAGCACTTCCATACACCTTCACTGTATCACTACTGTTGCAGGAACAGGAAGATGGTACTCACCCTAAAATTTATAGGAATTCCTTGCCCTCGGTACGAACGAAATAGATCAAGTCCAGCGTGATGCTCGGCCCGCCGAGTGCCGTCAGCATGGCATGGCACTGACCGCGATGGTGGGTCTGGTGGTTGAAGACATGGGTCAGCGCCGCGCCGAGCGGGTGGGTGACGATCGCCGGATTGGTGAGCGGGCTATAGGTGATGTCCGCCCTGATCCTCTCCTCCGTCAGCGAGCCGATGAAGGCCACGATGCGCGCGTCTTCAGCCTGTCGCGCGGCCCAGAGGTCCGCGAAATCCTCGTGGAGGACGGTATCGAGGCTCCGGGGCGCATCGCCTTGGCCGATGAAGCGCTTCAACCAGATGCGGTCGGCGGTGAGCAGATGGTTCAGCGTGCCGTGCAGCGAGCCGAAGAAGGCGCCGAGATTCCTGCGATAGGCGTCGTCGTCGAGCTTGCCGACTTCCTCGTAGAGCGCGCGGTTGGCCCAGGCATTGTAGGCGGCGAACATGCGGTAATGGTTGAGCATTGGAGGCTCTCCTTCGATGTCGCGAGTATAGGACGGCTTGCCATCGCCTGCACGAATGCGACCCATGAAATTATCTGATTTGCACTCGCGGCCGCCCTGCGCTCCAATGGGCGACCAGAACGACGAGGCTTTCATGACCCGACTGCTCTATGCCCTTGCGGGGGTCGACACGGCCCGCCAGTTTTCGCCCCATGTCTGGAAGACGGTGATGTCGCTCGCCCACAAGGGGCTGGACTACGAGACGGTGCCGGTCGGCTTCACCGCGATCGCGGCCATCGAGGGCGGCGCGACGGCGACGGTGCCGCTCTTGCGCGACGGCGAAAAACTGGTCCGCGACAGTTTCGATATCGCGCTCTATCTCGACGAGACCTATCCGGACCGGCCGTCGCTGTTCGGCGGCGAGGGCGGCAAGGCGATGGCCCGCTTTATCGAGAACTGGTCGCAATCGACGCTGCATATGGCCGTCACCCGCATTGCGATCCTCGACATCCACAATCTTCTCGGGGCCGCGGACCGGGAGTACTTCCGCCACAGCCGCGAGGAGAGGCTCGGCGCCTCGCTGGAGGACATTGCGGCTGCGGGCAGGGCGGAGATCGAGGGCTTTGCGAAAAAGCTCCAGCCCTTGCGCAACATGCTGAAGGTCCAGCCCTTCATCGGCGGCGCGGGGCCGCTTTTCCCGGACTACATCGTCTTCGGTGCGCTGCAATGGTTGCGCACCACGGCGGGCACGAGGGTGCTGGAGGATGACGACGCGGTCGCGCTCTGGTTCCGCCGCTGCCTCGACCTGCACGGCGGGGTCGGCCATCATGTGACGGCTGCATGAAAGTTTGCCGCTGAGATCGCCAAACGCCGCCACCCCCTTGTTTTGCGGGACGCGGGCGGTTATTGAACCGCCACTTTCACAGCAAAACCAAGGAAAACCGGAAAATGGCGATTGAACGCACCTTTTCGATGATCAAGCCGGACGCGACGAAGCGCAACCTGACCGGCGCGATCACCAAGATGCTCGAAGATTCGGGCCTCCGCGTCGTGGCTTCCAAGCGCGTCTGGATGAGCACGCGCGAAGCCGAAGGCTTCTACGCCGTTCACAAGGAACGCCCCTTCTTCGGCGAACTCGTTGAAGGCATGACCTCGGGCCCGACGATCGTCCAGGTTCTGGAAGGCGAGAACGCCATCCTGAAGAACCGCGAAATCATGGGCGCCACCAACCCGGCCAATGCCGACGAAGGCACGATCCGCAAGACCCACGCTCTCTCCATCGGCGAGAACTCGGTCCACGGTTCGGACGCTCCGGAAACCGCTGCCCAGGAAATCAAGTACTGGTTCTCCGACACCGAAATCGTCGGCTGAATCGGATTGTCCGGCTGAGGCCGGAAGTCTTTGAAAAGACTCTGGAACCGGGGCCGAAAGGCTCCGGTTTCTTCGTTTTGGCGTCAGAACGGGCAGCGCGCCATTTCGAAATGCTCCGGCGTCCTGCCGTCCTTGAAGACGTCGGGATTCTTGTCGTAGCCGGGGCCGACGACGAGCGGCTTTGCCGGAAGAATGCTCTGGTCGACATTGGAGGTCACCTGCGTTTCCAGCAGCTGTAGCCGCTTGCCATCCGGGCCGACGACCGCGACCGTGACCTTGTAGGGCCGGTCCTTCTTTACGCAGGTAATGTCCGGGCTCTCCAGCACCACGCGCGGCAGGTTGGGAAAAATCCTGCGCTCCAGCGTCAGCGGCGCACCGCCGGCCGGGTTCTCGAATTCGGCCTTAACGACGGAGCCCTCCGGCAATGGTTCGGTCTGTTCCAGGGTGACGAGATAGGTCGCGTAGGCGAGCCGGTAGTTGAAGACGAACATTTTTCCGGTCAGCTTCAGCGGATCGGGCCCCGTCTCGCGCTGGCAAGCGGCCAGGAACAGTGCAAGCGGCAGCAGGATAAGCAGCGCCCGTTTCATGGCCGGGGGTCCTCACGATTGCGACGATAGTGGCGGCTGGCCTTCACCCGGTTGCCGCAGACCGCCATGTCGCACCAGGCCCGCGAGCGATTGCGGCTGCGATCGAGGAACAGCCAATTGCAGTTCGGACAGATCTTCAGCCTGTCCGGCTCCGGCCGCGCGAGCAGCAGAAGTGCGGAACGGGCGGTGGCGGTGTCGAGCGCCTGCGGCCGTTCGCCGGAGCGGCGCAGCACCGCCGCGATGGCCTCCAGCAGGTCGGCGAGCAGCGCCGGTTTTCCCGCCCCCAGAATTTCCGCGCGAAAATGCCGGTCGATCGCCTCGCGAAGATCGATCAGCCCCAGGCGCGCGTCGTTCGTCACCGGTTCGAGCGGGCCGAACAGGGCGCGCTCGGCGCCATGCCGGTTTGCGCCACCCGGAAAGGCGTCCATCACCGAGGCATCGGCGAAGCGGTCGATCCGCCGTTCGGGATCGGCGCGTAGCACGATCGAATTCGCGACATCGAGCGCGAGCGCGCCGCCGGAAAATCGATGCGGGGTCCAGGAGAAGGTCATGAAATATTCTAACTGGTAAATCCAATATTGCCAGTTATAATTTGCGGGACGCTTGGAACGCCCATGGCCTATTTCCTACAACAGCTCGCCAATGCCGTGCCGGTCGCCGCGCTCTATGCGGCGCTTGCATTCGGTTATTCCATCGCCTTTGCTGTGACGCGCCGGGCGGATATCGGCTACGGCGGGCTTTTTGCCTTCGCAGCGCAGATGTTCGTGCTCTTCGCCGGCTATGGCTGGAACCAGCTGTGGCTCGTGCTGCCGGCGGCGCTCGCCTTCGGTGCGGTGATCGCGCTTGTCTACAGCGTCGGCGCCGGCTTCGTGATCGGCCGCCATGTCATACGCCCGCTCGCCTTCTCCTCGGACAATACGGTCGTGGTCGCGGCCCTCGGTGTCGTGCTGGTGCTGATGGAGACAGCGCGGCTTGCCTCGGACACGCGCAGCCTCTGGCTACCGCCGCTGCTCTCCACGCCGGTGGTCCTCTGGAACGACCCCGCCTTTCCGGTGGCGCTGACGGTGCTGCAACTGGCAAACACGCTGGCCATGGCGGCCATCGTCGCGATCGGCCACGTTTTCCTCGCCCGCTCCGCCTGGGGCAGGCGCTGGCGGGCGGTGTCGCAGGACAGGTTGGCGGCGGAACTGTGCGGGGTCGATGCGGCGGGCGTCTATCTATCCGCCTATGCCGGCGCGGCGCTGATCGCCAGCCTGACCGGCATCCTCGCCGTCTCCTATTACGGCAACATGGATTTCGGCGCTGGCCTCGTCTTCGGTGTGAAGGTGCTATTCATCGCCGCCATCGGCGGGGCAGGGGCGCCGCTGCTATCGGCGCTCGGCGGCGCGGCCATGGGCCTGGCGGAAACGCTCTGGAGCGCCTATGGCGATTTCCTGTGGCGCGATCTGGTGATCTTTTCCGCGCTGGTGCTGCTGCTGGTGATTTTTCGGCGGGAGCGGCTGGTGCCGTAGCGCAGGCTACGCCCACTTGTCCCGCGCCCGGTCGTCGCTTTCCTTGGCGTCGACCCAGCCGCCGGTACGGCCATCGGCAAAGTGCTCCTTCTTCCAGAAGGGGGCAGAAGTCTTCAGGTAATCCATGACGAAGGATGCGCCGTCGAAGGCGGCGTGGCGGTGCGGCGCGGCGGCGATGACGAGAACGATGTTGTCGCCCGGCGCGATCTTGCCGACCCGATGGATGGCGGTGACGCCGAGAAGCGAGAAGCGCTGCACTGCCTCGTGGCAGATGCGGCCGATCTCGGCCTCCGCCATGCCCGGATAGTGTTCGAGCTCCAGCGCGGCAAGTTTTCCGCCCTCATCGCGGCAAAGGCCGGTGAAGGCCACGATGGCGCCGGCGGCGGCTCCCCCGGCCGTAAGGCGCGCCGTCTCGGCCGCAGCGTCGAAATCTTCGTGCTGGACGCGAACGATGACCGGAGCCGAGGCGTCGCGAGCCACGTTCAGCCCCCCGTCATCGGCGGAAAGAGGGCGATCTCGCGGGCACCGGCAATCGACTCGTCGTGCTCGACATGCTCCTGGTTGATCGCGATGCGGATGACGTTCTCGTGCTCCAGCGCGTGGGCGTAGTCCTCGCCGAGCGTCTTCAGGTGCCGGAGAAGATCGCCGCCCGTCTTTACGGAGGCGGGCAGGTCGATCTCTTCCTCGCCCTTGCCGATCCTCTCGCGCACCCAGGCGAAATAGACGAGCTTCATGATCCTATCCGTTCACGATGTGCTTCAGGCCAGCGCGGAAATAGTCGTAGCCGGTATACATGGTGATGATTGCCGCGACCCAGAGCAGGCCGATGCCGATCTCGGTCGTATAGGGCAGCACCTTGTCGCCGGCGGGGCCGGCCAGCAGGAAGCCGATGGCGAGCATCTGGATCGTCGTCTTCCACTTGGCGATGCGCGTGACGGGAACGCTGACCTTGAGGTCCGCCAGATATTCGCGCAGGCCCGAAACGAGCATTTCGCGGCAAAGAATGATGATCGCCGCCCAGATGGTCCAGCCGGCGATTGTGCCGTCCGCAGCCATCAGCAGCAGCACCGAGGCGACCAGCAGCTTGTCGGCGATCGGGTCGAGCATGCGGCCGATATTCGACGTCTGGTTCCAGATGCGCGCAAGGTAGCCGTCGAAATAGTCGGTGATCGACGCCACGACGAACAGGCCGAACGCCGTCCAGCGCGCGAAGTCCGACGATTGCAGGCGGCCCTCGATGAAAAAGCAGAACACGATGAGGGGAACGGCCACGATGCGGGCGTAAGTGAGCAGGTTCGGGATGCTGTATGCGCGGGAAGCCATGGATTTTCTGTCTCGACTGTCTTTGCGGCTAGATGAGGTCTTTGTGACGGTGCCGTCAACCATTGTTTCCGGCAATTGGTGGCGAATTTACGGAGCGCTGGCCAATAAGGCGGTTCATCCCCTGTTCGAGGCGAAAAAAAGCTGATTTTTCCGCAGGATCGCTTGTGTCGACGGCCTACCGTCCGGCTATCCCGCCGCATCGTCATGGAAATGGTTGTAGACGACGCGGGCGACGCTTTCCGAAATGCCCTCGACGGCCATGAGGTCGGCCATCGCCGCGCGCGAGACAGCCTTGGCGGTGCCGAAATGCTGGAGCAGGGCGCGCTTTCTCGTCGGGCCGATACCGCCGATCTCGTCGAGCGGGTTGCGGACCATTTCCTTCTTGCGCCGCGCCCGGTGCGATCCGATGGCGAAGCGGTGGGCCTCGTCGCGCAGGCGCTGCACGAAGTAGAGCACGGGGTCGCGCGGCGGCAGCGAGAAATCCGGTATGCCCCGCATGAAGAAGCGCTCGCGACCGGCCTCGCGGTCGGCGCCCTTGGCGACGCCGATGGCGATCACCTGATCGGTAATGCCGAGATCCTCGAGGATCGCCCGCACCGCCGTCATCTGGCCCTGGCCGCCGTCGATGAGGATGACATCGGGCCAAGCGGGGAAGGGCTGGTCCGCCGCCTCCGCACCCTGGTTGGCATTGCGCTCCGGCAAGCCTTCTTCCTTGATGAGGCGGGAGAAGCGCCGGGTCATCACTTCCTTCATCATGCCGAAGTCGTCGCCGGGGGTGATGTCGGTCGATTTGATGTTGAACTTGCGGTACTGCCCCTTCACGAAGCCTTCCGGCCCCGCCACCACCATGCCGCCGACGGCATTGGTGCCCATGATGTGCGAGTTGTCGTAGATCTCGATGCGGCGCGGCACGTGAGGAAGCTTGAAGGTCGCGGCCAGGCCTTCGAGAAGGCGCGATTGCGAGGCCGTTTCGGCCAGCTTGCGGCCATGCGCCTCGCGGGCATTGGCCACCACATGGTCGACGAGGTCCTTCTTCTCGCCACGCTGCGGCACGGCGATCGAGACCTTGTAGTTGGAGCGCTCGGACAGCGCCTGCGAGAGGAGGTCGATTTCCTCGACCGGTTCGGACAGCAGGATCTGCCGCGGACAGGGCTTGTCGTCGTAGAACTGGGCAAGGAACGCGTTGAGCACTTCCGCGCCCGTCAATTGCGGATCGGCCTTCGGGAAATAGGCGCGGTTGCCCCAGTTCTGCCCGGTGCGGAAGAAAAACACCTGGATGCAGGAAACGCCGCCCTCGTGATGGATGGCGAAGACGTCTGCTTCCTCTACTCCGGCCGGATTGATGCCCTGGTGGCTTTGGACGTGGCTGAGCGCCGCCAGCCGGTCGCGATAGACGGCGGCGCGCTCGAAATCGAGATCTTCCGCGGCGGCATTCATGGCGTCGGCCATATGCGCCTTGACCTTCTGGCTTTTGCCGGAAAGGAAGTCGCGCGCCTCCTGCACCAGTTCGGCATAGTCCCGGTCGCTGATTTCATGGGTGCACGGAGCGGAACAGCGCTTGATCTGGTAGAGCAGGCACGGCCGCGTGCGCGTCTCGAATACGCTGTCGGTGCAGGTGCGCAGCAGGAAGGCCCGCTGCAGCGAATTGATGGTGCGCCCGACCGCGCCGGCAGACGCGAAGGGGCCGAAATACTCGCCCTTGCGGCTGCGCGCGCCGCGATGCTTGAATATGGCGGGCGCCCGGCTGTCGCCGGTCACGAGGATATAGGGAAACGACTTGTCGTCGCGCAAAAGCACG
This sequence comes from Shinella sp., assembly GCF_049651085.1. Taxonomy (GTDB): domain Bacteria; phylum Pseudomonadota; class Alphaproteobacteria; order Rhizobiales; family Rhizobiaceae; genus Shinella. The sequence goes on along the minus strand of NZ_JBASBL010000026.1, from coordinate 173,475 downwards.
TTGAAGCGCGGGCGCAGGCGCTTGATGAGGTTCGCCTCGAGCAGCAGCGCCTCTGTCTCGGTGCGCGTGGTGACGAATTCCATGTTTGCCGTCTGGCGAATCATCTGCGTGATGCGGTTGGAATGGCCGCGACCCTGCGCATAGTTCGTCACGCGCTTTTTCAGGCTGCGCGCCTTGCCGACATAGAGAACGTCGCCATCCGCATTGAACATGCGGTAGACGCCCGGGCTGTTGGGCAGGCGCTTGACGAAGACCTGGATCAGTTCGGCGCCGCTGATGCCTTCCGGCACGTCGCCGCCCTCGTTCCAGTCCATTTCCGGAGTGGCGCTGCCGGGCGCGACGGTGCTGCCGACAGGGCTTTCCTGAAGCTCGTCCTCGTCGTCCGTTTCGTTCTCGTCATAGAGGACGCCGCCGTCCTCTACCTTCCGGCCGTTCATTCCTCGATCTCCGCGACATCCGGTGTTTCCCAGGCGAGATGCTGCCCGCCATCGAGCGCTATCATTTGCCCCGTAATGGATGGCGTGTCGAACAAAAAGCGAACTGTGCGGCCGAATTCCTCAAGCGCCGGGCCGCGCCGCAGGATGAGGCCCTTCACCTGCGCCTGGAAGTCGGCATCGTCCTGCCGCTCGTTCGGCAGGGAGGGGCCGGGGCCGATGGCGTTGACGCGCACCCCCGGCGCAAAGCTCTGCGCCATGGTGCGTGTTGCCATCCACAGCGCCGATTTGGAAAGCGTGTAGGAATAGTAGCGCGGCGTCGGGTTCCAGACCCGCTGGTCGATAAGGTTGACGATCGAACCCGCCACGCCATGGGGAAGCTGGCGCACGAAATCGCGGGCGAGGATGGACGGTGCTTTCACATGCACGGCGAAGTGCTGGTCCCAGAGCGCATCGTCGAAGGCTGCCACGGTGTCCGGCTTGAAGAGGGAGGCATTGTTGACGAGGAGGTCGAGCGGGCCGACGGCATCGCTCGCCGCCGCAATCAGCCGCGCCGTCGCCGCCCCGTCTGCCAGGTCGCAATGGACGGCGGCTGCCTTCAGGCCGCGCCCGTTGAGCGTGCGGGCGATCGCTTCCGCTTCCTCCATGGAGCCGTTTGCATGGATGGCGACGGCGAAGCCATTGGCCGCGAGATCTTCCACAATGGCCTTGCCGATGCGTTTTGCGCCGCCCGTCACGAGGGCTGTCTTCAAGGTTTTCTTCAAGGAAAGTCCGTCCTGCCGATTCATTCGTTTAACCGGCTTCAGATATAGACATCTCTGCGCAGGCTTAAACTCCCCTGAAGAATGGTTTCGGAAAATTTAACCGCAAAAGCACTTCCGGAGTAATTTGAAGTATATTTTACGATAATCTGCCGATAGTGAAATCATGGTTAACAAATTACCTGTCGCTTAAAAGACACATCCAATTTGTGCCGCGCCTCTGCCACAATCATTTCACATTTTGGCTCTTTCATTTCCTCAATCTTTATTCAATTTCCACCTCAACCGGGCGGGACTAATTGGAATGACGACGCCCGACAGCCTCCCATAAAGAGGGCGTCGTTTAGTATAGGAGAATATCATGCGTACACTCATCGCTACCCTCATCGCTTCGACCGTTTCCATCGCTGCTTTCCAGGCCGCACACGCTGCCGACGCAATCGACGACATTCCGCAGGCTCCGGCCGCTGACTATGCCGAGCCGGTTGCAAGCGGCAACTGGGCCGGTGGCTATGCCGGTGGTACGGCCAGCTGGCAGCGCAGCGAAATGGGCGGCGCCAAGGGCAACTCCCTCGGCGGCGGCGTTTACGGCGGCTACAACATGCAGAACGGCCAGATGGTTTACGGCGGTGAAGCCGACCTGAACTACTCGGGCGTCGACACCCACAACCGCGCCGCCGGCCTGACCACCAAGCAGGGCGTCAACGGCTCGCTCCGTGGCCGCGTCGGTATCGACCTCAACCCGGTTCTTCTCTACGGCACGGCCGGTCTCGCCGCCGCCAATGTCGAAGTGAAGAACAACGCCGGTGCCAAGGACGATCGCAATGCGCTCGGCTGGACGGCTGGCGTCGGTGCGGAAGCCTTCGTGACCAACAACATCACGGCACGCGTCGAATACCGCTACACCGACTACCAGAAGAAGAACTACGATGTCGGCGGCACCCGCGTTCGCGCTGCTGCAGAAGACCACAGCGTTCGCGTCGGTCTCGGCGTGAAGTTCTAAGCCTGACGGTTTGGACAATTGAGAAGGCCGGGCTTGCGCCCGGCCTTTCTGTTTGTGCTCAGTCCTTGAACTGGGCGAATTCGGGGAAGACGGCCTCGAAGCGTGTCAGGTAGCGCTTCAGCTTCGGCCGGCCGCGCTGCCACTTTCCGGCAAAGCGCAACTCGATGTAGCGCAGCATGGCGGCCAGCGCGAAATGGCCGGCATTGGGCTTCTTGCCGAGGCGCGGCATGTTGGCCTCCAGATGATCGAGCGCGCGCTCGACTTTCTGCCATTGCCGGTCGATCCACGGCTGATAGACCTTTTCCTCCGGCCGCATGCGGCGCTCGTAGACGATGGAGAGCAGGCTGTCGCAAATGCCGTCGGCCGTCGCCTCCAGAATGTCGACCTCGGTACGCTTGACCGCATTGCGCGGATAGAGCGAGCCGCGTGTCTGGCGGTCGATATAGTTCATGATGGCCCGGCTGTCGTAAACGCCAAGGCCGTCATCGGTCTGGAGCGCAGGAATTTTACCCAGCGGGTTGGCTGCGAGCAGTTCGGCGGGGTCGGCGCTTGTATCGACCGCGATTTCTTCCGGCGCAAGTCCGGCATAGAGCGCGGCCATGCGCACCTTGGTGGAGTAGGGCGAGTTGGCGGAATAGAAAATCTTCATCGGCTGTGTCCTGTTTAGCGGATGGGCAATTGTTCGATGGATTTGGCACGGCAGGCGGCGCGATCGACGGCGGGGCAGGCACGGAAGGAGAGGTCCGCCGTCATGCAGATGCGGACCTCCTCGAGCCGCCCGTCCTCGCAGGTAACGGCAATGCTCCTGCGGTCGAGGCCGGGATTGGCGGCGATGAAGGTTTCCTCGACGGCGTCGGGTGACAGGCGGGCCATGCCGCGCTGTGCTTCCAGCCCGGCGGGAATGCGGATGCGCTCGAAGGCCGCCCGGGTGACGGCGAAATAATCCCTCTGGCCAAGGCCCGAGCAACTGCCGTGCTTGCGCCACTGGTGGCCGATCAGGCCCATCGAGGGAATGATATCGAGGATGGTGCGACCAAGCGATTCCGGCACCCGGTCCGGCTCGCGCGTCGAGCAATATTCCGGGTATCCGCGCTCGTTCTGCGGCCAGAGGCCATGCACGATGAAGCCGTTGTTCTCGCCGCGGCGGCATTGCTGTGTCCTGCCCGCCGAATCGTTTTCTGCGCACCAGGTCGGCGACCAGGAGAGCGACAGGACGTAGAAGTCGAACCCCTTGCCGCGCGGAAGCTGCGCCTGTGCTTGCGACGCCTTGCGGCTGGCCTCTGCCTTCTGTTTTTCAGCCGGTTTTTCCTCGCTGCAGGCGGTGAGCAGGGCCAGGCCGGCGAACAGCAGCCCGGCGGACCGCACGAGGGTGGAGGAGGGCAGCCGATTCATTCTGCGGCTGCAAGGAAAGGCGTCATGCGGATCTCCCGGTTCGGCGCGCGATTGTTGCCGCCGAACGGCAAAGGTCAAGAGGTCTTTGCTTCTCCCGCGATCCAGAAGGCGCGCGCCGAGGCGAAGCGGTCCTGCGCCAGCCGCTCCTTGAGGAAGGGCAGCAGCACGTCCAGTTCCTGCTTCAGCGTATAGGGCGGATTGACGACGATCAGGCCGGAGCCCGTCAATCCCGTCGTTTCCCGGTCGCTCCTGACCGTGAGTTCGGCGCAGAGCATCTTCGCAATGCCGGTTTCCTTCAGCGCCTTGTGGAAGGCGGCGATGGGGGCGTTCTTCTTCAGCGGATACCACAGGCAATAGACCCCGCCGGCAAAGCGGCGCACGGCCTTTTCCAGCCCGTCCACCAGCCGCTCGTATTCCCCCTCGATCTCGAAGGGCGGATCGACCAGCACGATGCCGCGCTTCTCCTTGGGCGGCAGATGCGCGCCGAGCGAGAGCCAGCCGTCGAGCTGGGTGATGCGGCTCTGGAAATCGCCGTCGAAGAGGCGGTGCAGGGTCTCGTAGTCGTCCGGATGCAGTTCCATGGCCGAAAGCCGGTCCTGCGGACGGAAGAGCATGCGGGCAAGTTTTGGCGAGCCCGGATAATAGGTTAGCCCGCCGTCCGGATTCAAATCGTGAACGGCCTTCAGGTAGGGAGCGAGGATTTCCGCGGCAGCCGGCGGCATCTCGCCGTCGAGCAGCCGGCCGATGCCGTCGCGCCATTCGCCGGTCTTCTGGGCTTCCTCGCTGGAAAGATCGTAAAGCCCGATGCCGGCATGGGTGTCGAGCACGCGAAAGGCCTTGTCCTTGGCCTGCAGGTAGGCGATGAGCCGCGCGAGCACGGCATGTTTCAGCACGTCCGCGAAATTGCCGGCATGGTAGATGTGACGATAGTTCATGCGGTCCCCGCGGCGATCAAGCGCCCTGATGCGACGATGAATTGTTGCGATGGTAGAATGATTTGCCTTTTGGCCATTCACGCTCTGCAATATAGAAAAGCCATGAACGTTGCGACCCCCCATCTTGGAAAACCGCGGATCGGCCATTCAGCCTGCCCGCACGACTGTCCCTCGACCTGCGCGCTCGATGTCGAGATATGCGCGGACGGCCGCATCGGCCGCGTCAAGGGCAGCGCCGACAACAGCTATACGGCCGGCGTCATCTGCGCCAAGGTCGCGCGTTACGCCGAGCGCCTCTACCATCCCGACCGGCTGATGAAGCCGCTGGTGCGCAAGGGGGAGAAGGGCGGCGGCGAATGGGCCGACATCTCCTGGGAGGCCGCGCTCGACGCCATCGCCGAAAGCTTCGTCAAGGCCGAGCAGGCCTACGGCACGGAGGCCGTCTGGCCCTACTACTACGCCGGTACGATGGGCCTCGTGCAGCGCGATTCCATCGAGCGCCTGCGCCACGCGAAACGCTATTCCGGATTCTTCGATTCCATCTGCACCAACCCGGCCTGGACCGGTTTCACCATGGGGGCCGGCACGCTGCGCGGTCCCGATCCGCGCGAAATGGCGAAGTCCGATTGCGTGGTGATCTGGGGCACCAATGCCGTGTCCACGCAGGTCAACGTGATGACCCATGCGGTGAAGGCCCGCAAGGAGCGCGGCGCGAAGATCGTCGTCATCGACGTCTACGACAACCCGACGATGAAGCAGGCCGATATCGCGCTGAAGCTGAGGCCAGGCACCGACGCGGCGCTCGCCTGCGCCGTCATGCATGTCGCCTTCCGCGACGGCTATGCCGACCGCGCCTATATGGAAAAATTCGCCGACGATCCCGCTGGCCTCGAAGCGCATCTTGCGACCCGCAGCCCTTCCTGGGCGGCCGACATCACCGGCCTTGCCGTCGAGGAGATCGAGACCTTCGCCGCGCTCGTCGGGCAGACGAAGAAGAGCTTCTTCCGCCTCGGCTACGGCTTTACCCGCAGCCGCAACGGCGCGGTCTCCATGCATGCGGCGCTCTCGGTCGCCACCGTGCTGGGCTCCTGGCAATATGAAGGCGGCGGCGCGTTCCACAGCAATTCCGGCATCTTCCATCTGCGCAAGAGCGAGCTGATGGGCATGAAGTTCGTCGACCCGGATATCCGCATGCTCGACCAGTCGCAGGTCGGCCGCATTCTTACCGGTGACGCCGTCGCGCTGCGCGATCGCGGTCCCGTCACGGCCATGCTCATCCAGAACACCAATCCGGTGAATGTCGCTCCCGAGCAGCGCCTGGTGAAGCAGGGCTTCCTGCGTGACGATCTCTTCGTCGCGGTGCACGAGCAGTTCATGACCGATACGGCAAAGCTTGCCGATATCGTGCTGCCCGCCACGATGTTCGTCGAGCATGACGACATCTATCGCGGCGGCGGCCACCAGCACATCCTGCTCGGCCCGAAGCTGGTCGACCCGCCGGGGGGCGTGCGCACCAATCTCTTCGTCATCGAGGAACTGGCCAGGCGTCTCGGCGTCGACACCCTGCCGGGCTTCGGCCTTTCCGAGCGCGAGCACATCACTCGCATGCTGCCTTATTACGAAATGGATTTTGACGGGCTGCAGCAGGAGAAGTGGATCGATTGCCAGCCGGACTTCGAAACGGCGCATTTCGCCAAGGGGTTCGGTTTCCCGGACGGGAAATTCCGGTTCCGCCCGAACTGGACGGACACGCCGGCGCCCAACAAGCCGCCCAAGGTGCTCGGCGCCTTCGGCCCGCACGAGGCGCTGCCGGCTTTCCCTGATCATGTCGACGTCATCGAGACGGCGGACGCGGCGCACCCGTTCCGCCTTGCGACCTCGCCGGCGCGCACCTTCCTCAATTCCACCTTCACCGAAACCAAGGGCTCGCGTGAACGCGAGGGCCGGCCGGAGGTGATGATCCACCCGGTGGATGCGGTTGCGGGCGGCATCGCGGAAGGCGATATCGTGCGCATCGGCAATGTGCGCGGCGACATCCGCCTGCATGCGAAGGTGACGGACGGGGCGAAGCCCGGCGTGCTGATCGCCGAGGGCATCTGGCCGAACTCCGCCCATCTCGATGGTGAAGGCATCAATGTGCTGACCGGTGCCGATCCCATCGCGCCCTATGGCGGCGCTGCTTTCCACGACAACCGCGTCTGGCTGCGCAAGGCCTGACCTCGAAGGATCTCTCATGCGCGTAGAAAAGCCGTCGCCCGTCCGCATCGTCGAACAGAAGACGGTCTGGAAGCGCTTCATCCATCTCAGCACCCTCGTTCTGGAGCAGGTGCGCCAGGATGGCCGGGTCGAACGGCTCGACCGTGAGGTGCACGATCACGGCGCGGCCGCCGCCGTGCTGCTGGTCGACCGCGCCCGCCAGACCGTCATCCTCGTGCGGCAGTTTCGTCCGGGCGCCTTTCTCGGCGGCCATGCGGACGGCTTCCTGCTGGAGGTGCCGGCGGGCCTTCTCGATGACGACAGCCCGCAGGAGGCAATCGGCCGCGAGGCGATGGAGGAGACCGGCTATGCCGTGCGGGATCTGCGCCATGTCTTCGATATGTTTGCAAGTCCCGGCACCCTGACGGAGCGCGTCTCCTGCTTCGCCGCCCATATCGATGCCACCAGGCGCCAAGGCGAGGGCGGTGGCGTGGACGGCGAGGGCGAGGGCGAGGATATCGAGGTCGTCGAAATGCCGATAGACGAAGCCTATGGCCTCGTTTCAACCGGCGGTATCGTCGATGCCAAGACGATCATGCTGCTGCAATGGCTGATGCTTCACCGCGGCACTTTCGGCTGACGCGACGGGTGATTCCCTCCGCGGGCCGTGGGCTTGTCGCGGAACGGGAAAGATGCGGCGTCGTTCCGCGCTGGTGAACCGCCCGTCCTTCTTGCCCGATCCCGCCGGTTTGCGGGTGGCAACCGCCGCAGATCACCCGGCAAAAGACCCGCAAGCCTTGACAAACGGACGTGGTCATGCGCTTTTCCGCGCGATTTTCTTGGTCGCTGCGCCGGGTTCTTCCCGCGCGGCCTTTCAGTATTTCAGGATACCACGATGCACCCATACCGCAGCCACACCTGCGCCGCTCTCCGCAAGTCGGATGTCGGCGGCAACGTCCGTCTTTCCGGCTGGGTCCACCGCGTTCGAGATCATGGCGGCGTGCTGTTCATCGACCTGCGCGACCACTACGGCATCACCCAGGTCGTCGCCGACCCGGACAGCCCGGCCTTCAAGAAGGCTGAAACCGTGCGCGGCGAGTGGGTGATCCGCATCGACGGCACCGTCAAGGCGCGCACCGACGACACGGTCAACAAGACCATGCCGACCGGCGAGATCGAGCTGTACGCGCAGGAAATCGAAGTGCTTTCCGCCGCCAAGGAACTGCCGCTGCCGGTCTTCGGCGAGCCGGACTATCCGGAAGACGTGCGCCTCAAGTACCGCTTCCTCGACCTGCGCCGCGAGACGCTGCACAAGAACATCGTCAAGCGCACGCAGATCATCTCCTCCATGCGCAAGGGCATGGGCGAGGCGGGCTTTGCCGAATACACGACGCCGATCCTGACCGCTTCCTCGCCGGAAGGCGCGCGCGACTTCCTCGTGCCGTCCCGCACCCATGAAGGCAAGTTCTTCGCGCTGCCGCAGGCGCCGCAGCAGTACAAGCAGCTCCTGATGGTTGCCGGCTTCGACCGCTACTTCCAGATCGCGCCGTGCTTCCGCGACGAAGACCCGCGCGCCGACCGCCTGCCGGGCGAGTTCTACCAGCTCGACGTCGAGATGAGCTTCGTCACCCAGGAGGACGTCTGGGAAACGATGGAGCCGATGATGACGTCGGTCTTCGAGGAGTTTGCCGACGGCAAGCCCGTGACCAAGAAGTGGCCGCGCATTCCCTATGACGAGGCGATCCGCAAATATGGCTCCGACAAGCCGGACCTGCGCAACCCGATCGTCATGGAAGCTGTCACCGACCACTTCGCCGGTTCCGGCTTCAAGGTCTTCGCGAACATGATCGCGTCCAACCCGAAGGTCCAGGTCTGGGCGATTCCGGCCCGGACCGGCGGCTCGCGCGCCTTCTGCGATCGCATGAACGCCTGGGCACAGAGCCAGGGCCAGCCCGGCCTCGGCTATATCTTCTGGCGCAAGGAAGCCGACAAGATGGAGGGCGCAGGTCCGCTCGCCAAGAACATCGGCGAGGAGCGCACGGAGGCGATCCGCACGCAGCTCGGCCTCGAGGACGGCGACGCCTGCTTCTTCGTTGCCGGCGATCCGGCCAAGTTCTACAAGTTTGCCGGCGAAGCCCGCACCCGCGCCGGCGAGGAGCTGAACCTCGTCGATCGCGACCGCTTTGAATTCTGCTGGATCGTCGACTTCCCGTTCTACGAATACAACGAGGAAGAAAAGAAGATCGACTTCGCCCACAACCCCTTCTCCATGCCGCAGGGCGGCATCGAGGCGCTCGACGGCAAGGACCCGCTGGAGCTGAAGGCCTACCAGTACGACGCGGTCTGCAACGGCTTTGAGATCGCTTCGGGCTCGATCCGTAACCAGTCGCCGGACCTGATGGTCAAGGCGTTCGAGAAGGTCGGTCTCAGCCAGTCGGATGTGGAAGAGCGCTTCGGCGGCCTCTACCGCGCCTTCCAGTACGGTGCCCCGCCGCATGGCGGCTGCGCCTTCGGCATCGACCGTGTCGTCATGCTGCTCGTCGGTGCGAAGAACCTGCGCGAAATCTCGCTCTTCCCGATGAACCAGCAGGCGCAGGACCTGCTGATGAACGCGCCGTCGCCGGCAACGCCCGCGCAGCTGCGCGAACTGGCGCTGCGCGTCGTTCCTTCGCCGAAGAAGGACTAAGCTGCGGAGCGGATATTCCTGAAAAGGGGCCGGTGGAAACACCGGCCCCTTTTTTTGACGAAAGACGCCACAAAGCCGCGAATTCGCCGCCAGTCGATCCCAATTTCGTGCGCAATCAGTCGAAATGCACCCTTAGCGTGAATTTTCGCCCGAAGAGGCGAACCATGACTGGAGGGACTTTCATGACCAATACCGAAAGGGACGATGCCGTCCCGACACCATCCCGGCCGGCACGCGATAGCGAGCCGCGCGGCAACCTCTCGACGTTCCTGCGTTCGCCCGGCGTCAAGTTCATCATGATCGGCATTATCTCCGTGGCGCTGCTGGTGCCGCTGCTCCTCGTCTGGGGCCTGACGGAAGAGCGGGCGCAGCGGGCAACGGATGTCTCGCGCCGCATCGCCACGGGCTGGGGCGGCGCGCAGTCGATCAACGGGCCCTACATCGCCGTGCCCTTCGACGTGCAGCGCAGCCGCCAGGTGGATGGCCGCACCATCGTCGAGCCGGTCACCGAATGGGCGCTCGTCATGCCCGAAACGCTGGACGTGACGGCGGACCTGACGACAGAGGAGCGCCGGCTCTCGATCTACACGCTGCCGGTCTATAACGGTGCGCTGACGCTGAAGGGCCGCTTCGGCAGCAACATCCTGCAGGACCTTGCGCAAATCGCCGGCACGCCGCAGCTCGACCGTGCCATCCTCGTGCTCAACATCAACGACATTACCGGCATCCGCTCCGATGCCGGCGTGAAGATCGACAATGGCGCGGTGCGGCCGTTCGATCCCGGCATGCGGCAGATTTCCGCCATGGCCGAAGCGGGGGCGGACGGCTATGCCACGCCGCAGAGCAGTGTCGGCGTGCATAGGGCAATCGAGCGTCCGCTCGTCGAAAACGGCTTCGCCTTCGAGATCGCCCTGTCGCTCAACGGTTCGCGCAGCTTCGCCCTCGCACCGGCCGGCCAGACGACGACCTTCTCCGCGAAGGCGAACTGGCCGCATCCGGGTTTCGAGGGCGTCTTCCTGCCGGAGGAGAAGAGCGTGACGGAAGCGGGATTTTCCGCGAAGTGGACGATCCCCTATCTTGCCCGCGGCATCGATCGTGTCGCCGTCGGCCCGACCCTGCCGCTCGCGGGCAGCATCATGAGCATCAACCTCGTCGAGCCCGTGCAGTTCTACCAGGTGGTCTCACGCACGCTGAAATATTCGATCGGCTTCATCTCGCTCGTCTTCCTCGCCGTCTTCGTCGTGGAGCTGAAGGGCGGGCGCATGGTGCACTGGATCCAGTATGTGCTGACGGGGCTTGCGCTCATCGTCTTCTACGTGCTGCTGCTGGCCCTTGCCGAGCACACCGGCTTCACCATCGCCTATGCGGTTGCCGCACTTGCCACGACCCTCCTGATCGCGGCCTATCTCGGCAGTGCGACGGGCAGCCGCAGGAACGGCCTGGCGCTCGGCGCCGTGCTGCTGTCAGCCTATGGCGTGATGTATCTGGTGCTGCGCGAGGACGAATATGCACTGCTCGCCGGCGCGCTGATCTCCTTCGTCACCATTGCCGCGACGATGTACGCGACGCGGCGCGTCGACTGGTCTGCCCCGGCGCAGACCCGCTGAGACCTCGTCTGCAGCAAAAAAAGCCCGGAGCGATGCTCCGGGCTTTTCATTTCCAAAGGTCTGGAACGGCCTGTTACTGGTTGGCCGTAACGGAAACGCCGAGAACCTGCGGGATGGTCTGCGGTGCGCCCATGGCGGCGCCCATGATCATCGGGAACGGCACCGGCTCCTTCGGCTCGGCGCTGATCCGGATGCTCTTCGGGTCGTCGAGGTAGGTGTTGACGGCAGCCGAGATCTGGTTCTGCAGGTCGGGCATGTTGAGCTGCGCGATCATGAGCGGAACAAGGCCCTTCAGGGACTGGGCCATCTGGTCGCCCGTCACGCCCTGTTCGCCGCCGGCGTAGTCGAGCAGCTTCTTGGTGATCGAGGCGTCCTCGAACGAGATCGAGGCGTTGTTGAAGGTCAGCTGCTGGACGAGGCCCATCATGGACATGCCCATGGCGGCATTGGCCTCTTCCTTGTTCGGGTTGCTTTCTGCTGCCTTGAGGGTTTCCTGCATGCTCTTCAGGAAGTCGAGCGTGTAGCCAGAGAAGGCGAGGCTCAGGTTGAGGCGGCCGATATCCTTGAAGTCGAAGGCATATTCATCGACGGTCAGCTTGCCGCTGGCCAGTTCCCAGCTGCCGGACATGCTGACCTTGCCTTCCAGCGAGTGGAGAGCCAGCTTGTCGAGCGTTTCCTTGGCCTTGGGGTCCTCGACCGAGGTGAGGTCCGCCTTGAGGTCGGACATCGTCGCGTTGAATTCGAGGCCGGCATCGTCGTCCATGCGGGTCATGTTCGCTTCCATGCCGGACATGGAGAACACTTCCTTGCCGTTGGCGGAGACGCTGACCGGGCCGGAGGAGGCCGATTCGTACATCATCAACGATTCGAGCGTGCCGGCAACGACCTCGCCGGGGATCGAGACGCCGGTGATCGCGAGATCCTCGGCCGTGACCGTCGTTTCCTTTTCGGTAACGTTGATATCCTCGAACGAGACGGTCTCGATCGTGTAGCCGCCGTCGCCGTCTTCCTCGACGCCGTCCATCGTGATGGTGCCAAGCTTGACCGGTGCGTCGCTGCCCGTCGCCGTCAGTTCGGCGCCTTCCAGCGTCACGGTCGAGCCGTCGACGCCGACATTCGTGGAACTGATCGATACGCCGCTGGTGGCATAGGTGGCGTTCAGCTTGGCCATCAGATCCGCGCCATCAAGCGCGAAGGCGGGGCTTGCCAGGGTGGCGAGCGCTGCGCCGGCGAGAAGGGTGCGGAAATGGGAGGTGCGCATCATTGATTGGTTCTCTTTCTGATTTTTCTACGGCTGCTATGCCGTTACCGCTCATAGACGAGCGGTGCGGCGAATATATTCATGCCAGCGGCAGTTTCCACGCAATTCTGTGTTGTTGATGGCAGATTTCAAAGAAGCGTCACAAACCGCTATCCACAGCCCGATTGGCCTGATTCCTTGCCGCGAATCGGTCAAGCGTCTAGTCAAGACCCATGGGACAAAACACTTTGCCGCCGGACGGCGGAGACGACAACATCCAACCGGTCGATCTGAAGGCAGCGCTGGAAGAGCGCTACCTTGCCTATGCGCTTTCGACCATCACGCAGCGCGCGCTTCCGGATGTCCGCGACGGCCTGAAACCGGTCCATCGCCGCATTATCCACGCGATGAGCGAACTGGGCCTCAAGTCCAATTCCTCCTTCAAGAAATGCGCGCGTATCGTCGGCGACGTCATCGGTAAGTTCCACCCGCACGGCGACCAGTCGGTCTACGACGCGCTGGTGCGCCTGGCGCAGGATTTCTCGCAGCGCTACCCGATCGTCGACGGCCAGGGCAATTTCGGCAATATCGACGGCGACAACGCCGCCGCCTACCGATACACCGAAGCGCGCATGACCGAGGTCGCCTCGCTGCTGCTTGAAGGTATCGAACAGGATGCCGTCGATTTCCGCCCGACCTACAACGAGGAAGACGAAGAGCCGGTCGTGCTGCCGGGCGCCTTCCCGAACCTGCTGGCGAACGGTTCCTCCGGCATCGCCGTCGGCATGGCGACCTCCATTCCCTCGCACAACGTGCATGAACTGTGCGACGCGGCGCTCCATCTCATCCGCAATCCCGACGCGGAAGTGGAGAAGCTCGTCGAATTCGTGCAGGGCCCGGACCTGCCGACCGGCGGCATCATCATCGATAGCCGCGAAAGCATCATCGAGGCCTACCGGACGGGCCGCGGCGGTTTTCGCGTCCGCTCCAAGTGGCAGACGGAAGATCTCGGCCGCGGCGGCTACCAGATCGTCATCACCGAGATTCCCTATCAGGTGCAGAAGTCGCGCCTGATCGAGAAGATCGCCGAGCTACTCATCGCCCGCAAGCTGCCGCTGCTCGAGGACGTCCGCGACGAATCGGCCGAGGATGTGCGCATCGTGCTGGTGCCCAAGAGCCGCACCGTCGATCCGACGATCCTGATGGAATCGATGTTCAAGCTCTCCGAGCTGGAAAGCCGCATTCCGCTCAACATGAACGTCCTGTCCATGGGCCGCGTGCCGCGCGTCATGGGCCTCAAGGACGTGCTCGTCGAATGGCTCGCCCACCGGCGTGAGGTTTTGCAGCGCCGCTCGCGGCATCGACTTGCGGCCATCGACCGGCGTCTTGAAATCCTCGGCGGCTATCTCGTCGCCTATCTCAATCTCGACGAGGTGATCCGCATCATCCGCGAGGAGGATGAGCCGAAGGTTTCCATGATGGAGACCTTCTCGCTGACGGACGTGCAGGCCGAGGCGATCCTCAACATGCGCCTGCGCTCGCTGCGCAAGCTCGAGGAATTCGAAATCCGCACCGAATTCGACAACCTGTCGAAGGAGAAGGCGGAGATCGAGGCGCTGCTCGCATCCGACGAGAAGCAGTGGCAGACCGTCGCCTGGGAAATCGGCGAGGTCCGCAAGAAATTCGCCAAGGCGACCGAACTCGGCCGCCGCCGCACCCAGTTCGCCAGCGCGCCTGAGGCCGATATCGAGGCGATCCAGCAGGCCATGATCGAGAAGGAGCCGGTCACGGTCGTCATCTCGGAAAAGGGCTGGATCCGCGCGCTGAAGGGGCATATCGCCGATACGTCCGGCCTCCAGTTCAAGGAGGGCGACGCACTGAAGGTCGCATTCCCCGCGCAGACGACGGACAAGGTTCTGATCCTCACGACGGGCGGCAAGGCCTTCACGCTCGGCGCTGACAAGCTGCCGGGCGGTCGTGGCCATGGCGAACCGCTGCGCATCATGGTCGACATGGAAAACGACCAGGACGTGCTGACGGCCTTTGTGCATGACCCGTCCCGCAAGGTCATCGTCGCCTCGCAGGCCGGCAACGGTTTTGTCGTTTCGGAAACCGAGATGGTCGCCAATACCCGCAAGGGCAAGCAGGTGATGAATGTCGGCATGCCGGACGAGGCAAAGCTCGTCGTGCCGGTGCGCGGCGATCATGTCGCCGTCGTCGGGGAAAACCGCAAGATGCTGGTCTTCCCGCTGGCGCAGCTTCCGGAAATGACGCGCGGCAAGGGCGTGCGCCTGCAACGCTACAAGGACGGCGGCGTCTCCGACCTCCGCTGCTTCGCGCTCGCCGACGGTCTTACATGGGACGACAGCGCCGGCCGCAACTTCGTGCGCAACAAGGACGAACTCACCGAGTGGATGGGCGACCGCGCCAGCGCCGGCCGCACGGTCCCGAAGGGTTTTCCGCGCAGCGGAAAATTCAGCGGCTGATCAGCCGGGGTAGGGGGCGCTGACGTCGCGCAAAAAGCGTGTCGCGCCCTCTTCATCGATCTCGCCGGCTGCGACGGCGAGGACGAAGGCGACCACATCAGCCTGCGACGCCTCGATCAGGAAGCCGTTCAATATCAGGAACGAGAATGCGGCGAGGAAGCCCGTTCGCTTGTTGCCATCGGAAAACGGATGGTTGCGCACGATGCCGTAAAGGTAGGCGGCCGCAAGCTCGAATAGAGCCGGGGTGCCATAGGCTGCCTTGTCGAGAGGGTGCGCCAGGGCAGCTTCCAGCGCATTCTCAACCGTCACCCCGTAGCCGGGACCTCCGCCGCCGGGTCGCCATCCTTGGCGGCGCGGGTCTTTGAGCGCATCTGCCAGAGCGAATGGGCCAGCAGCGCGAGGATGAGGATGGTGCCGCCGATGAGGGTTTGGGTGGTGGGTGTTTCGGTAAAGACGATCCAGACCCAGATGGGCGCGAGCACTGTTTCCACGAGATAGAACATGCCGACCTCCGGCGCCGAGAGGTAGCGCGGGCCTGTCGCCAGACACCAGAAGGCGAGCGGCAGCAGGACGATCCCGTTGAACAGGATGTAGATGGGCTCGGCGACCGTGAGGCCGCCCTCGGGAAGCAGGAACAGGCCGGCCCCGCCCGATATGAGGGATGCGACCAATGGAACGAATCCCATGTCGGCGCCGCTGCTGCGGCTGAGCGTCAGGGCGCTTGCGAGCATCAGCGCCGAGCAGGCGGCCATCGCATCGCCGAAAAAGTTTCCGCTCGCCAGCCCCTCGTTGACGATGAGGATGACGCCGATGACCATGGCGGCCATGGTTGCCAGCGTTGCGTTGCTCGGCCGTTCCCCGAGGAAAATCCAGGAAAGGATTGCGGCGAACATCGAGGTGAACGCCAGGATGAAGACGACGTTCGCCGTCGTCGTATTGAAGACCGCCAGCATGAAGGTCAGCGAGTTGACGGCGTAGAACAAGGCGATCAACAGGCCCTTGCGGCCGGGCACGAGGACGGTCTTCCGGCGAAGGACGACGTTCAGGAAAGCCCACAGGACGAGAGCCATCAGGAACACCGAGAGATTCCGCAGCACGAGCATCGACCAGAATTCACCATCGGCGGAACGGATCAGCGGAATGTCGAAGGAGAGGGCAAGGCCGCCGATGGCGGTGATCAGGAGGCCCTTGCGGTGAAGGGCGGCATTGCTTGTTGAGGGCACGTCGGGACCAGTTCTGGTTTATGCGGCGGAATTTTCGCCATCATAGCGCTCCCAGCCGCGCGGCATCAGGTGTTCTTGCGGCAGATACTTTGTTTTATAGTCCATTTTGCGCGATCCCTTGACCCAATAGCCGAGGTAGACGTGCGGCAGGCCGAGCGTCCTTGCCCGGCGGATATGGTCGAGAATCATGAAGGTGCCGAGCGAACGGTCGGCGGCTTGCGGATTGTAGAAGGAATAGACCATGGACAGGCCGTCGCTCATGCGGTCGGTCAGCGCCACGGCAAGCAATTCGCCCTGCGGGCGTTCCTTGAGGCCGGAGCCTTCCTCGCGCAGGCGGTATTCGATGATCTTCGTGTTGACGTGGGTATCCTCCACCATCATCGCATAGTCGAGCACCGACATGTCGGACATGCCGCCCTTCTGGTGGCGGGCATCGAGATAGTGGCGGAAGAGGGAATATTGCTCGCTGGAGGGCTCGGCCGGATATTCGTGCGAGATCAGGTCGCGGTTCTGCGCCAGCACGCGGCGCATGGTACGGCGGGGCTCGAATTCGTTGACGAGGATGCGCACGGAAATGCAGGCGCGGCAGGTCTCGCAGGCCGGGCGATAGGCGATGTTCTGGGAGCGGCGGAAGCCGCCCTGGGTCAGGAGATCGTTCAGTTCCGGCGCACGCTCACCCACCAGGTGGGTAAACACCTTCCGTTCCATCTCCTGCGGCAGATAGGGGCAAGCCGCCGGCGCGGTCAGATAGAACTGCGGAGAGGATGTTGCCTGCGTATTCATCGGCCGTGAGGCGACTCCGTCGGTGTGTGACGCTTGTATGCCAATACCATGGCTCAGTTCACAAAAAGGTCAACTGCCGCATGACCCTTCCCGGCATATTCGATCCGGAGAAAGGGCCATGCGCAGGGGACGACGCGGCTCGCCCTTCGGGCTTGTCGCCCGTCAGGCGTAGCCGCGGCGGACCATGACGGTGCCGAGCAGGAGATCGTGCAGCAGGCGGCCGCGATCGGTGAAGAGGCCGACAAGCACGATGAACGGCGTCAGCAGCGCATTGCCTATCCAGAACAGGACGAGGTGAACGATCGCTGTCAGGAAATCCACCGACCGGCCGTCGACGCGGGCCAGGGCAAGGCCCATGACATTCATGCCGGCGCTCGCCTGGCTCGGGCCGCCCATCGTCAGGCCGAAATAGAGCATGGCGACGATGACAAACAGCGCCGGATACAGGAAAAAGCCGAGGCCGAGCGTCAGGATGCCGAGGAAGAAAACCACGACGGCTGCGGGAATCCACAAAAGGGCGACGATCGCATAGTCGATCAGAAAGGCGAAGATCCGCCGCGACAGCACGCCGCGATAGGCCTGCCAGTCCGAAGACGGAATCCGCGTTTCGTTGAAATCAGCGCTCATCTGGTTGTCTCCTGCATGGAACATGCCTGACATATGGGAATGTTCTGATGGAAAACAACGGCAGAAGGTTGTCGGATCACTCTCCTCCGCCATGAGGGAGGAGAATGGAGACAGGCGTGGTTCAGCCCTTGCGCGCCAGATGCCGCGCCACGTCCATCGCGAAATAGGTGAGGATGCCGTCGCAGCCGGCGCGCTTGAAGGCGAGCAGGGTTTCGAGCATGACGCGTTCGCCGTCGATCCAGCCGTTCATCGCAGCGGCCTTGATCTGGCTGTATTCGCCCGAAACCTGATAGGCGAAGACCGGCAGGCCAAAAGCCTCCTTCATGCGCCAGCAGATATCGATATAGGGCAGGCCGGGCTTGACCATCAGCATGTCCGCGCCTTCCTCGACGTCGAGCGCCGCGTCGCGGATCGCTTCGGTGCCGTTTGCCGGATCGATGTAGTAGGTCTTCTTGTCACCCTTGAGCAGGCCGCCGGTGCCGATGGCATCGCGATAGGGGCCGTAAAAGGCGGAGGCGAATTTCGTCGCATAGGACATGATGCCGACATTCTGGTGCCCGGCTTCGTCGAGCGCCTGCCGGATCACCCCGATGCGCCCGTCCATCATGTCGGAGGGGGCGATGATGTCGGAGCCGGCATCGGCCTGAACGACGGCGGCCCTTGCCACCAGTTCGACCGTCTCGTCGTTGACGATGACGTCGCCGCGCAGCACGCCGTCATGGCCGTGACTGGTGAAGGGGTCGAGCGCCACGTCGGTGATGACGCCGATGTTGGGCACGGATTTCTTGATGGCGCGCGTCGCCTCGTTGATGAGGTTGTCGGCAAGAAGACTGTTCGAGCCGGTCTCGTCGCGCAGGTGCATCTCGATGTTGGGGAAGGTTGCGATCGCCGGAATGCCGAGATCGGCCGCTTCCTTGGCTGCCTCGACGAGCTTGTCGACGCTCATGCGGTTGACGCCTGGCATGGCGGCGATGGGATCGATGACATTCGTGCCGGGCACGACGAAGACCGGCCAGATGAGATCGTCGACCGTCAGGCGGTTTTCCTGCACGAGCCGGCGTGTCCAGTCGGCCTTCCGGTTGCGCCGCATGCGGCGATGGCCGGTGATGTCGTCGACGATGTTCCGTGTGCCGGTCATGCTGCTTTTCCTCGGGTGGATGCGTTGCCGCCTCCTTACCATGTCGGCCGCGCCAATCAAATCACGCGCGCGAGGGAGCGGGCTGCGGCATATGGCCGTGCATGACGCGTTTGCGGGCTTTATGCCGGCCGGCCTTGCCCTTACTGTCCGCCTCATGGTTTCTGATTCTGCCAAGGGCCCCAGGCCAAGCCTGACCGAAACGCTTTTCATGCTGTTCCTGCGGCTGGTGGCGGTGGCCTCGCTATGGTTCGCGCTTCAGTACTGGGCGATGCTGACCGGCTTCTCCCTGGAAGGGCAGGGGCGTTTCGACCTGCTGCCGCCAGCCTGGAAGGCAGCGTCCACGGCGCTTGCCGTACTCTTCCCCGTTGCCGCCGTCGGGCTCTGGCTTCTGGTGTCCTGGGGGCCGGTGATCTGGCTCATCGCGGCGGCGACCGAGGTCGCCATGCACGAGGTCTATCCGTCGATTTTCGGCATCAACCGGTTGCTGGTCTATATGCACCTCACGGTTACCGTCGTTTTCGTTCTTTTCCACGTGGCGCTCTTCATCCAGCGGCGGCGCCAGGCACGGACGGTAAGAACTGATTCACCCTGAGACACGGTCGCGCTCTGGTAAGGTGCTGTTAAGGCTGCGGTTTAAGTAGAATTTTAGATGCATTCGTTAGGTTCTGACTCAAGGCGGGAAACAAACCAACACCGCCAAACGAAACAGTGAGGCAGAAACCATGAACACCAAGATCAAGACGCAGCAGGTCCCCGCCGTCGATCCGCAGGAAGACGCGATCCGCAACCTCTATCTCGAATCCCTCCACCTCGTCGAACGTCTGCACCGTCGCCTGCTCGACGTCGTCAAGGACGAATTCGACCGCGCCGGCCGCTCCGACGTCAATGCCATCCAGGCGCTGCTTCTGTTCAACATCGGCAATTCGGAACTGACGGCAGGCGAGCTGCGCTCGCGCGGTTACTATCTCGGCTCGAACGTTTCCTACAACGTCAAGAAGCTGGTCGATCTCGGCTTCATCAACCACCAGCGCTCGCGCATTGACCGCCGCTCGGTCCGCATCAGCCTGACGGAAAGCGGCCAGGAAGTCGCCGAGACCGTCGCCAAGCTTTATGAGCGCCATATCGGCTCGATCCAGAAGGTCGGCGGCATCGGCGAAGGCGAGTTCAACCAGATGAACAAGCTGCTCCAGCGTCTCGATCGCTTCTGGAACGACTCGATCCTGTATCGCCTGTAATTCCAGACGATTTTCCGACCTCCTCCTAAAAGCCGGCCGCGTCCCCTGCGCGTCCGGCTTTTCCCGTTTTTCGTGCCGGCGCTCGCGGCGGGCGGGGGGCTGCGAGACACGAATTGGCCATATTGCTATGAGACCCGGACAATGGGTTCAGGTATGCGCGAACGGCAAGTCCGGTTTGCGTTTGTTAACCCTGTTCGTGATAGCTGCATCGGGTATGGACCCTTTGGTCGACGTGCCGCGTGCACCTCGCCGCTGATGCGGCGTCTCAGGAGATGGTAGGATAGATGTCTCGCAAAAACGGATTTGATGTGTTCTCGCGCCGCGCGTTCCTGCGCTCCGCCGCAACCTTCGGCGCGGCCGCCGTGGCCGGCCCGACGCTGGCCCAGACGGCGCTCGACGACATCCTCAATGCTCCGCGCCGCGGCAACTGGGACGACCAGTTCGACGCCGAGGCTTCGCGTACCGCCACCGCCGTCGTCTCCAACAACCCGATTTTCGGCTCCGGCAGCTCCGGCTACCTCCAGCAGGCGATCGTCGATTACCAGAACATCGTTGCGAATGGTGGCTGGCCGATGGTCAACACGCAGCAGAAGCTGGAAATGGGCGTCTCCGATCCGGCCGTGCAAGAGCTTCGCCAGCGCCTGATCATCTCGGGCGACCTGCCGCGTTCCGCCGGCACGAGCGGTGCTTTCGATTCCTACGTGGATGGCGCCGTCAAGCGCTTCCAGGCCCGCCACGGCCTGCCGGCCGACGGTTCTGTCGGCGAATATACGCTGAAGGCGCTCAATATTCCGGCCAATGTGCGGCTCGGCCAGCTTCAGACGAACCTCGTTCGTCTTCAGGCCATGTCCGGCGATCTCGGCCGCCGCTATGTCACGGTCAATATTCCGGCCGCCTATATCGAAGCCGTCGAGGATGGCCGCGTCGCCTTGCGTCACACCGCCATCGTCGGCAAGATCGATCGCCAGTCGCCGGTGCTGAACTCCAAGATCTATGAAGTCATCCTGAACCCTTACTGGACCGCGCCGCGCTCGATCATCCAGAAGGACATCATGCCGCTGATGCGCAAGGATTCGACCTATCTCTCGCGCAATTCGATCCGCCTGTTCGACGGTAGCGGCGGTGAAGTCTCGCCGGAAACGGTCGACTGGAACGCCGAAAAGGCGCCGAACCTGATGTTCCGTCAGGATCCCGGCAAGATCAACGCGATGTCCTCGACGAAGATCAACTTCCACAACGAGCATCAGGTCTACATGCACGATACGCCGCAGCAGGGCCTGTTCAACAAGCTGATGCGCTTCGAATCGTCGGGCTGCGTGCGCGTGCAGAACGTGCGCGATCTCTCCCTCTGGCTTCTGAAGGACACCCCCGGCTGGTCGCGCCAGCAGATGGAGGCGACCATCAAGAGCGGCGTCAATACGCCGGTCAAGCTCGCCCAGGAAGTTCCGGTCTTCTTCACCTACATCACCGCCTGGTCGGCCAAGGACCGCGTCGTGCAGTTCCGCGACGATATCTACCAGAAGGACGGCGCCACCGAGCTCGCCCTCCAGACCGGCTACAACCAGGAAGGCGGCCAGTCCGTCGAAAGCGACCTTCTGCCGCAATAAGGCTATTTATGTGATTTTTCAAAGGCCTCGCTTTCCGCCGGGAAGCGGGGCCTTTGTTCGTCGGGCTTCGGGCGAAGTGTCGCATTTATTTCGTAAGACGTACGGAAATGGCGCAAACCGTGGAGCGGATATTGCTCTTGCCATGCGAGGACGATAAACACCGTGCCACCGACCCTTAAGGAGCCTCGAGGATGAGCCAGTCTTCCGCCACCGACGTTTTCTTCACGCGTTCTCTCGCCGACACCGATCCGGATATTTTCGGCTCGATCCAGAAGGAACTCGGTCGCCAGCGTCATGAGATCGAACTGATCGCCTCGGAGAACATCGTTTCGCGCGCCGTGCTCGAAGCGCAGGGCTCGATCATGACGAACAAGTATGCCGAAGGCTATCCGGGCAAGCGCTACTACGGCGGCTGCCAGTTCGTCGATATCGCCGAAGAGCTTGCCATCGAGCGCGCCAAGAAGCTGTTCGGCGTCAATTTCGCCAACGTGCAGCCGAACTCCGGCTCGCAGATGAACCAGGCCGTCTTCCTCGCGCTGCTCCAGCCGGGCGACACCTTCATGGGCCTCGACCTCAATTCGGGCGGTCACCTTACGCACGGCTCGCCGGTCAACATGTCCGGCAAGTGGTTCAACGTCGTTTCCTACGGCGTGCGTGAAGACGATCATCTGCTCGACATGGATGACGTCGCCGAAAAGGCCCGCAAGACCAAGCCGAAGCTCATCATCGCCGGCGGCACCGCTTACTCCCGCATCTGGGACTGGAAGCGTTTCCGCGAGATCGCCGATGAAGTCGGCGCCTATCTCATGGTCGACATGGCGCACATTGCCGGCCTCGTCGCCGGTGGCCAGCATCCGTCGCCGTTCCCGCATTGCCACGTCGCCACGACCACGACGCACAAGTCGCTGCGCGGCCCGCGCGGCGGCGTCGTCCTGACCAACGACGAGGACATCGCGAAGAAGATCAATTCGGCCGTCTTCCCGGGCCTGCAGGGTGGTCCGCTGATGCACATCATCGCCGCCAAGGCGGTCGCCTTCGGCGAAGCGCTGCAGCCCGAGTTCAAGGAATATGCCGCACAGGTCGTCAAGAATGCCAGAACGCTGGCCGAGACGCTGAGGGCCGGCGGTCTCGACATCGTTTCGGGCGGTACCGACAACCACCTGATGCTGGTCGACCTTCGCAAGAAGAACGCGACCGGCAAGCGCGCGGAAGCCGCTCTCGGCCGCGCCTATGTCACCTGCAACAAGAACGGCATCCCGTTCGACCCTGAAAAGCCGTTCGTCACGTCGGGTGTCCGCCTCGGCACGCCGGCCGGCACGACCCGCGGCTTCAAGGAAGCCGAGTTCAAGGAAATCGGCAACCTGATCGTCGAGGTTCTCGATGGCCTGAAGGTCGCCAACTCGGACGAAGGCAATGCAGCGGTCGAATCGGCCGTGCGGGAAAAGGTGGTGAAGCTCACCGACCGCTTCCCGATGTATTCCTACATGTAAGGAGCCGGTATGCGCTGCCCCTATTGCGGTTCGGAAGATTCGCAGGTGAAGGATTCCCGTCCTGCAGAGGACGGGGCCGCCATTCGCCGCCGGCGCATCTGCCCGGATTGCGGTGGTCGGTTCACGACCTTCGAGCGGGTGCAGTTGCGCGAACTGATGGTTGCCAAGAAGACGGGCCGCAAGGCCCCCTTCGACCGCGACAAGCTCCTGAGATCCTTCGAGATCGCGCTTCGCAAGCGGCCCGTCGACCGGGACCGCATCGAGCGCGCGGTCTCGGGCATCGTGCGCCGGCTTGAAAGCTCCGGCGAGACGGAAATCTCGTCCGAGGGGATCGGCCTGCAGGTGCTCGAGGCGCTGAAGGCGCTCGATGACGTGGGCTTCGTGCGCTACGCCTCGGTCTACCGCGATTTCTCCCATGTCGATGACTTCGAGAAGATTCTCGCAGAAGTCTCCGCCAAGATCGCCCGGGATCCGGGCGCAGACGGCTAGATGTCCGGCGGGGCCGAAGACGACAAGCGCTTCATGGCGGCGGCGATCCGCCTCTGCCGCCGCAATCTTGGCCTGACCGCAACCAATCCTTCCGTCGCCTGCCTGATCGTCAAGGATGGCCTGATCGTCGGTTCCGCCGTGACCGCGCCTGGCGGACGGCCGCATGCGGAAACGCAGGCTTTGGCTGCAGCCGGCGAGGCCGCGCGCGGCGCGACGGCCTATGTCACCCTCGAACCCTGTTCGCACCACGGCAAGACGCCACCCTGCGCCGATGCGCTGACCGCCTCGGGCGTCGCGCGGGTCGTCGTCTCGGTGACCGATCCAGACGAGCGCGTGGCGGGCAGGGGGCTTTCGATGTTGCGCAATGCCGGCATCGAGGTTGCGACGGGCCTGCTGGAGGCGGAAGGGCGCGATGCGCTTGCCGCCTACCTGACCCGGCAGACGAAGAAGCGCCCCTATGTGACTCTGAAGCTTGCCGTTTCCGCCGATGGCATGCTTGGCCGGCTCGGTGCGGGGCAGGTGGCAATCACCGGACCGGTCTCGCGTGGACAGGTCCATGTCCTGCGGGCCGAGACCGATGCGATTCTGGTCGGCATCGGCACGGCGCTTGCCGACGATCCGGAACTCACCTGCCGCCTGCCGGGGCTCGAAGCCCGCTCGCCGGTGCGTATCGTGCTCGATCCGCGGCTGGAGCTGTCGCCGGCATCGAAGCTGGCGCGGACGGCGCAACAGGTCCCGGTCATTGCGGTGACGGCGAAGGATGGCAGAGACGAACCGGCATTGGCAGCCCGGCAGGCGGCGCTCGAAGCGCTGGGTGTCGAGGTGCTCATCTGCGACCCGCACCGGCTCGATGCGCTGCTGGTCGCTCTCGCCACGCGCGGCATCTCCTCGCTGCTGGTCGAAGGCGGCGCGCGCACGGCGCAGTCCTTCCTCGATGCCGGGCTGGTCGACCGCATCCTGCTTTTCAGCGGCCGTGCGACCATTGGCAAGGACGGGGTCGCATCCCCATTTGTCTTCGGGCGGATGCCGGACGGGTTTTCGCTACGCCATAGCGTCCGCTATGGTGCGGACCGAATGCAAGAATACGAAAGAGACGATTGATGTTTACCGGCATTGTCACGGATATTGGAACGGTGGAGAAGGTCGAGCCCATGAATGAGGGGGTTCGCCTGCGCATACGCACCAGTTACGATCCCGCCACCATCGACATGGGCGCCTCCATCGCCCATTCCGGCACCTGCCTTACGGTCACGGCGTTGCCGGAAGAGGGGGCCAATTCCCGCTGGTTCGAGGTCGAGGCCTGGGAAGAAGCCCTGCGGCTGACGACGATCGGCACGTGGAAACCCGGCACGCACATCAATCTCGAGCGCTCGCTCAAGATCGGCGACGAACTCGGTGGCCACATCGTATCCGGCCATATCGACGGCAAGGCGGAAATCCTCTCCGTCGAGGAGGAGGGCGATGCCACGCGCTTCCGCATCCGCGCGCCGGAAGGCCTGGAGCGCTTTGTCGCACCGAAGGGGTCTGTCGCGCTTGATGGCACCTCGCTCACCGTCAACGCGGTCGACGGCGCGGTCTTTGACGTGCTCCTCATCCGCCATACGCTGGAAGTCACCACCTGGGGCGAGCGCAAGGCCGGCGACTTCATCAACTTCGAAGTCGATACCATGGCGCGCTATGCTGCGCGGCTGGCGGAGTTTCCCGCACCCAAGGCGTGACCACGGCGTGACTGCCGGCAGGCCCCGTTCCATATCAGTACAGGATAGACGCGGTAGAGTGCCCTCGGCGTAACGATATCGATACTTCTCGGCTCCTAGGGTGCGCGCATCGGACCCTGGGAGACCATTGACGACATGACGCCTGACTATCACACCCTGCTCCTGGCGATCGGGCTGTCCGGCTTCTGCCTTTCGGTGACGCTTTTTGCATCGTGGATGTCCGCGCGTGTCGAGCGGTTCCTGCTCTCCTGGTCTATCGGAATCGGCTGCATCGTTCCGGCTGTCGCCGCCTACAGCGTCTATTTCGAGAACCCGGATCTGCTCCTCGGATGCTTTGCCTTCCTGATGCACTTCGTGGGCTTCGCCTTCATCTACGGCGCGGCCTACCGCTTTCGCACCGGGCGCAGCGGACGCCGGCGCATGGTCTTCATCTTCGCTGCGAGCTCGGTCATCGTGCTGCCCTGGCTTGTCGCCGGCTATGACGGGATAGGCTTCATCGCGCTCAACCTCGTGGTGGCAGTCTGCCTCGTCGAAACGGCGCGGGAATACTGGCGCAGCCGGGACGAAGCGCTGATTCCGCTGACCGGTATCGTCGTCTTCTATCTGCTGACAGCGGTTTCCTTCACGCTTTGCGCGGCCGTGCTCATCCAGGATGGCCAATGGGTCATGGGACGCGCACCGGACAACTGGGCCGAAAATCTCAATCTCGTCATGGCGATCATCGGCATTACCGGCATCGGCGCCATGTCGCTGGCGCTCAACCAATGGCGCGTCGCGGGCAGCCACCAGCGCGCAGCACTCACCGATGCGCTGACCGGGCTTCTCAACCGCCGCGCCCTCTTCGAGCGCTACGGCGGCGAGCCGGTCAATGAGCACAGGGCAGCGGTTGCCTTCGACCTCGACAATTTCAAATCGGTCAACGATCTCTACGGCCATGCGGCCGGCGATGCAGTGCTGAAGGTCTTCGCCGATGTGCTGCGCGATACCTGCGGCACGGGCGCCTGCATCGCCCGTCTGGGCGGGGAAGAGTTCGTCGTGGTGCTGGATCGGACGCTGCCGGACCGGGCGCACCGCACGGCCGAGCATGTCCGCGCGAGCTTCGCCGCCAAGCTCATCCCCGTTGGCGGGCGCTCCATCACCTGCACGGTGAGCGCCGGCATCGCCTTTGGCGGTTCCCACTGCCCGAGTTTCGATGCGCTGTTCAGTAGTGCGGACAAGGCGCTCTACGAATCCAAGCGCAACGGCCGCAACTGCGTATCGCTGGTCGCCTGAAGCCGTCAGGCGCCGGGCTCGCCCTCCCAGTACGCGATATCCTCGCCGAGGCGGCCCATGGTGCGGAATTCAGTCCTGCCGCCCGTCGAAAGCCGCGTCTTCGCGAGGAATTTTCCGGAATCCGGATATTCGCAGATCTCCGTGGCCGCCATCGATGAGATGGAGAGGTATTTCAGCGGCACCGTGCCGGTATTGATGATCTGGTGCGCCGTCTCGGCCCCGCCGGCCGGCGCGCCGAGCACGTCGCCCGGGCCGACCAGATGCCGGTCGTCGCCGTAGCGATAGGTGCCGTGCCCCTCCAGAATGACGAAAAGCTCGTCCTCGACCTGATGGCTGTGGAAGGGGCAGCCGGATTTGCCGGGCGGCACCTCGCCATAACTGATGCCGAGATCCTTGAGGCCGAGCAGGGCTCCGAAGGATGTGTCGCGGGATTCGTAAAGCGTGCCTTGCGTCCAGTGCTCGAGTTGCAGTCCGGCGGGATTGACGATCGGCGGTTTTTGCGCGCTCATGGCAGGTCTCCTCGTGACGATCGCACATCGTTCGTAGTTTGTTCTGCAATGTCAATCCGGTTGCCGGGGCGCAAGCGCCGCCGGCGGGTGAAAACGGCCCGGATGATGGAAATAGCTTGCCAAGCCTCGCCCGTCGTGGTTTGACCGCCGCCTCTGCCCGCACATGCGTGGCCTGCCTCCAATTTTCAGGTGATTCATGGCCAACACCGATAATCCCCATCTCCTCATCGTCGAGGCTCGGTTCTACGACGACATGGCCGATGCAATGCTCGACGGCGCCAAGCATGCGCTCGACACTGCCGGCGCCACCTACGATGTCGCGACCGTCATGGGCGCGCTCGAAATCCCGGCTGCGATCTCCATGGCGCTCGACGGCATGGAAAACGGCGGCACCTGGTATGACGGTTTCGTCGCGCTCGGCATGGTCATCCGTGGCGAGACCTACCATTTCGACATCGTCGCCAACGAATCCAGCCGTGCGCTGATGGACCTGTCCATCGGCGAGGGCCTGGCCATCGGCAACGGTATCCTCACCGTCGAGAACGACCAGCAGGCCTGGGCGCGTGCGCGGCGGTCGGAAGGCGACAAGGGGGGCTTTGCGGCCCGCGCGGCGCTGACCATGATTGAACTGAAGAAGAAACTGGGCGGCGAACAGTGACGGACAAGGACCAGCAGCCGGTCAAGCCGGCCAACCAGCGCGGCGCGGCACGCCTTGCCGCCGTGCAGGCACTTTACCAGATGGATGTCGGCGGCACGGGCGTGCTCGAGATCGTCGCCGAATACGAAGCGCATCGCCTCGGCCAGGAACTCGATGGCGACACGTACCTGAAGGCGGACGCTTCCTGGTTCCGCTCGATCGTTGCGGGCGTCGTGCGCGACCAGCGCCAGCTCGACCCGATGATCGGCGCGGCGCTGCAGGACGACTGGGCGCTTTCCCGTCTCGATTCGACCGTGCGCGCCATCCTGCGCGCCGGCACGTTCGAGCTTCGCGAGCGCAAGGACGTGCCGATCGCCGTGATCGTCACGGAATATGTCGAGATCGCCAAGGCGTTCTTCGAAGACGAGGAGCCGAAACTGGTGAATGCGGTGCTGGACCGGATCGCCAAGCAGATCCGGCCCGATACACGCAAGTAAACGGTAGATGAGATGAGCACGGGTACGGTCGAAGGTCTTGAACGGGAGCTTTCGGCCGCACGCCGCAACGTCTTCCTGCTGACATTGGCGCAGGCGCTGCTCGCCTCCGCCGGTCCCATCGTGTTTTCCGTCGGCGGTCTTGCCGGTTACAATCTGCTCGGCGAGGACAAGTCCCTCGCGACCGCTCCGCTCACCGGCTTCAACATCGGCGTGGCGCTGGGCGCCATCTTCGTCGCGATTGCGGCGCGCATGCTGGGCCGGGCCTATGGTTTCATCGTCGGTGCGCTCATCGGGGCGGCAGGCGGCCTGATCGCCGCCATCGCGCTGTTCCGCGGCGATTTCTGGCTCTTTGCATCCGGTTTCGTGCTTGTCGGCATTTCGGGCGGCTTTGCCCAGAAGATCCGCTTTGCAGCGGCCGATGCCTCGCCGTCCTTCTACAAGCCGCGCGCGATTTCCTGGATTCTTGCGGGCGGCGTCATTTCCGCCGTGCTCGGCCCACAGGTGGTCATCCTTACCAAGGATCTTTTTGAACCGGTGCTCTTTGCCGGTGCTTTCGTCGCGCTCGCGCCGCTGTGCGGCCTGGCGATCCTGCTGTTCCTGTTCCTGCGTCTGCCCGACCACAAGGCGGCGGGCGCCGCGAGCGGGGAGGCGGCGCGTCCGCTCATGGAAATCGTGCTGACCCAGCGGTTCCTGACCGGGATGGTCTGCGGCATTTCCTCCTATGCCCTGATGACCTTCATGATGACCGGCGCGCCGCTTGCCATGGTCATCGGCTGCGGCTTCTCGCCGGAAATGGCGACGCTCGGCATCCAGTGGCACGTGCTTGCCATGTTCGCGCCGAGTTTCTTCACCGGCATGCTGATCCAGCGGTTCGGCACGGAAAAGGTGGTTGCCGCCGGCCTGCTCATCCTGATGGCCTGCGCGGCCGTCGCGCATTCGGGCATCGAGCTTTGGAACTTCTGGGGTGCGCTCATCCTGCTGGGGGTCGGCTGGAATTTCGGCTTCATCGGCTCCACCGCCATCATCGCCTCCAGCTATCGGCCGCACGAGGCCGACAAGGTCCAGGGGTTCCACGACATCATCCTGTTCGGCGCCGTAGCGCTCGCCTCCTTCTCCTCCGGCCAGGTGTTCAACGCCTATGGCTGGCAGGCGATCAACCTGATGTTCTGGCCGATCACCGGCGTCAGCCTCGTTCTAGTCCTGCTGCTACTTTTGCGTTCGCGCCCCGCAAACGCCTGAGCTGCTTCCCAAGGTCCAAGCCGAAAAATCCAGCGCAGCGCACCGCTTGGCGTGCGGCGGCTTGACGCAGCCGATTCGCAACCGCAATCTGGCCGCGCGTCCGCTCCCGGCTTGTGAGGTGGCAGGCAGGGGCGGGCGTTTTCTCGGCTGCGGGGGGAGGACCCTGTGGCCTCCAAGGAGGACAGAGCGAAATGACCATATTGTTTGGCGTTATCGCATGCGGGTTGCTTTCGGTGGTCTATGCCATCTGGGCGACACGGTCGGTGCTGGCCGCTGACCAGGGGAATGCCCGCATGCAGGAAATAGCAGGTTATATCCGGGAAGGGGCGCAGGCCTATCTTACCCGGCAATACAAAACAATTGCCATCGTCGGGATCGTCGTCTTCATCGGCGCCTGGCTACTGCTTTCCGCAACGGCTGCCGTCGGTTTCCTTATCGGGGCCGTTCTGTCGGGCGTCGCCGGCTTCATCGGCATGCATGTTTCTGTCCGTGCCAATGTGCGCACGGCGCAGGCCGCATCCGTCAGCCTGTCCTCCGGCCTCGACATCGCCTTCAAGTCAGGCGCGATCACCGGCATGCTGGTGGCTGGTCTGGCCCTTCTTGGTGTCTCGATCTATTTCTGGGTTCTGACCGGCGTGCTCGGCCAGGAACCTGCCTCGCGCGAGGTTGTCGATTCGCTCGTCGCGCTCGGTTTCGGCGCCTCGCTGATCTCCATCTTCGCCCGTCTCGGCGGCGGTATCTTCACCAAGGGTGCGGATGTCGGCGGCGACCTTGTCGGCAAGGTGGAGGCCGGCATTCCTGAAGACGACCCGCGCAACCCGGCGACCATCGCCGACAATGTGGGCGACAATGTCGGCGACTGCGCCGGCATGGCCGCCGACCTCTTCGAGACCTATGCGGTGACGGTTGTCGCCACCATGGTTCTTGCCGCGATCTTCTTTGCCGGCACGCCTGTTCTCGAGAGCGCCATGATCTATCCGCTGGCGATCTGCGGCGCCTGCATCATCACCTCGATCATCGGCGCCTTCTTCGTCAAGCTGGGCACCAACGGCTCGATCATGGGCGCCCTCTATAAGGGCCTGATCGTGACGGGGGCACTGTCGATCCTCGGCCTTGGAGCCGCGACGTCGCTTACTGTCGGCTGGGGTGCCATCGGCACGGTGGCCGGAAAGGAGATAACCGGGACGAACCTCTTCCTTTGCGGCGTGCTCGGACTGGTGGTCACGGCGCTCATCGTGGTGATCACCGAATATTATACGGGCACCAACAAGCGTCCGGTGAACTCGATCGCCCAGGCGTCGGTCACCGGCCACGGCACCAACGTCATCCAGGGCCTCGCGGTCTCGCTGGAATCGACGGCCCTGCCGGCAATCGTCATCGTCGGCGGCATCATCTCCACCTACCAGCTTGCCGGCCTCTTCGGCACGGGCATCGCCGTGACCGGCATGCTCGGCATTGCCGGCATGATCGTGGCGCTCGACGCTTTCGGCCCGGTCACCGACAATGCCGGCGGCATTGCCGAAATGTCGGGGCTCGATCCGGAAGTGCGCAAGTCGACCGACGCGCTCGATGCCGTCGGCAATACGACGAAGGCCGTCACCAAGGGCTATGCGATCGGTTCGGCCGGTCTTGGCGCTCTGGTGCTCTTCGCCGCCTATTCGAACGACCTTGCCTACTTTGCGGCGAACGGGGAGAAGTATCCCTATTTCGCGGATATGGGACCGATCTCCTTCGATCTGTCCAATCCCTATGTGGTGGCGGGCCTCATCTTCGGCGGCCTGATACCTTATCTGTTCGGCGGCATCGCGATGACCTCCGTCGGTCGTGCGGCAGGGGCTATCGTCGAGGAAGTGCGCAGGCAGTTCCGCGAGAAGCCGGGCATCATGGCCGGCACGGAACGGCCGGACTATGGCCGGGCAGTGGACCTTCTGACCAAGGCGGCGATCCGCGAAATGATCGTGCCTTCGCTGTTGCCGGTTCTGGCGCCGCTCGTCGTCTATTTCGGCGTGCTGCTCATTTCCGGTTCCAAGGCCTCGGCCTTCGCCGCCCTCGGCGCATCGCTTCTCGGCGTCATCGTCAACGGCCTTTTCGTTGCGATCTCCATGACTTCCGGCGGCGGTGCGTGGGACAATGCCAAGAAGAGCTTCGAGGACGGCTTCGTCGACAAGGACGGCAACCGGCACATGAAGGGTTCGGAAGCCCACAAGGCCTCCGTCACCGGCGACACCGTCGGCGATCCCTACAAGGATACGGCGGGCCCCGCTGTGAACCCGGCGATCAAGATCACGAATATCGTGGCCCTGCTGCTGCTGGCCGTTCTCGCCTGATCTTCAGGATGTGCAAACAAAAAACCGCGGGGAGCGATCCCCGCGGTTTTTTTGTGTTTGTTCGTGGAAGTCGGTCAGTTGTTGCCGAAGACGTTCTTGAGCATGGAGCCCGGATTGGCCCCGCCACGCAGCAACTGGCCGAGGAAGGTGGTTTCGGCCCCGCCCGTCGGCGTCACGCGCGCGATCATGTCGAAGACCTTGCCGTCCTGCAGCGTGTAGTGAGCAAGGCGTCCCACATTGCCGTCCTTGTCGAAATAGACGGCGAGTACGCTCTGCTCGACGATCTTCGGCTTCATGAAGGCCGCGGCACGCTTACGCTTCTGCGAAATGTAGTAGAAGACCTCGTTGTCGAAGGTTGCGGTCGAGGATGGCGTGCCCAGCGACAGCAGAACCTGCTCCCGGGAGGAGCCGACCGGTGCAAGCGCCAGCGTTTCCTGGTCGACGACATAGCCCTGATACAGCACTTCGCTCGGGCCCTGGCAGCCAGCGAGAACCGTTGTCGAGAGGGTGACGGCAATGGCGGCGTTACGCAGCAACTTCATATTCACATAATCTCTCTTCACAACATCCCCGGGACTATGATGGCCGCGCAGCCATTGCAATTCATGCCTGCTTCGGTAAACCAGCTTCGACCGTCATGCAACATGACATGCAACGGCTCCATGATTTGAATCGGGCAAAACTAGGCTTTATGATGATTTTCGGCCTGTTCGGCAAAAAAAACGGCAATCGGCGTATTGTCGAAAAGCAGTACGCGACCCTTACGAAGGCGGCGCGGCATCCCTATCTCTATGAGACGCTTGATGTTCCTGACACGGTCATGGGACGCTTCGATATGCTGTCGGCCATATTGATCCTCTACTTCCGGCGCACGCGCGCAAGCGGTACGTCTGGTCAGGAGATCGCCCAGGAGATCGTCGATGCGTTCTTCGAGGACGTCGATCATTCGATTCGCGAACTCGGCGTCGGCGATGTCGGCGTGCCGAAGCGCATGAAGAAATTTGCCGGCATGTTCTACGGTCGGCTGGAATCCTATGCGGCCGCGCTCGACACCGGAGATCGCGACGGGCTGGCTGCGGCGCTCCGGCGTAATATCTATCCGCAAGCGGATGAGACCGCGCCGTCGATGGCAGGATTGGCCGCCTATCTCTTCGCCGCCGAAAAGGCGATGGCGGGGGTGGGCGAGAATGAGATCGAGGTGGGTGCGCTTGATGTGGCGGAACCCGGTCCTGAAGAAGCGGCCGCCTGAGCGGCCGGAAGGCAGACGATGAAGAACGACGACGAGACTCCATTTTCCTACCGGGTCAAGGTGGGGCATATCTCGGCCAACCCGGTCGAGGTGACGATCAGCGCCAATGATGAAGAGCGCGCGGGGCTGGCCGAACTTTGGTCCGTTCTGGATGTGAAGGCGCTCTCGGCGACCTTTCAGGTGTTGCGCTGGAAGCGCGACGGCGTGCGCATCAAGGGCCGCGTGACCGCCGAGATCGTGCAGGCCTGCGTGGTCACGCTCGATCCGGTGGAATCCCATATCGACGAGCCGATCGAGGTGATTTTCGTGCCGGAGGGCTCGAAGCTCGCGCGGCTTCCGGTGGCAACCGATACCGGTGAAATGCTGCTCGACCCCGAAGGCCCGGACGCACCGGAAGTCTTCACCGGCGACACGATCGACGCCGGCGCGGTCGCTGCCGAACATGTGGCGCTGGCCATCGATCCCTATCCACGCAAGCCCGATACGGCCTTTGCTGGCCATATCGAAAGCAGCGACGAGGACGACCGCAAGCCGTCGCCCTTTGCCGTCCTGAAGGACTGGAAAAAAGACTGAACGGCCCTAACAGCGCCCGATAATTCAGTTGTGCCCCCGGCGAAAAGCGGTATTTTGGCCGAATTCCGCCATGGTGGGCCCCTCTGCCGCTGGAACAAGAAAGTAAGGCGAGACACGCGTGGTCAGAATTTCAGTCGACGTCATGGGTGGCGATTTCGGTCCGAAGGTCGCTATCCCCGGCGCAGCCAAGGCCCTTGAGCGTCATCCCGAAATACGCTTCGTGCTCTACGGCATTGCCGCTGAATGCGAGCCCCTGCTGGATCAGTATCCGAAGCTGAAAGCGGCAAGCGTCTTCCATCACTGCGATGTCGCCGTCGCCATGGACGAGAAGCCGAGCCAGGCGCTGCGCCGCGGCCGTGGCAAATCCTCGATGTGGCAGGCGATCGATGCCGTGGCGAAGAACGAGGCCGACGTCGCCGTTTCCGCCGGCAATACCGGCGCGCTGATGGCCATGTCGAAGTTCTGTCTCCGCATGATGGCCAATATCGAACGCCCGGCCATTGCCGGCATCTGGCCGACCCTGAAAGGGGAAAGTATCGTGCTGGACGTCGGCGCGACGATCGGCGCCGATGCCAACCAGCTTTTCGACTTCGCGCTGATGGGCGGCGCCATGGCGCGCGCGCTCTTCGAGATCGACAAGCCGACGCTCGGCCTGCTCAATGTCGGCGTCGAGGAGATCAAGGGCCAGGAAGAGGTCAAGGCCGCCGGCCAGCTCATCCGCGAGGCCAATTTCGACACGATTGACTACTATGGCTTCGTCGAAGGCGACGATATCGGTCGCGGTACGGTGGATGTCGTGGTGACGGAAGGTTTTGCCGGCAATATTGCGCTGAAGACGGCGGAAGGCACAGCGCGGCAGATCGCCGAATATCTGCGCTCCGCCATGTCGCGCACATGGCTTGCCAAGCTCGGCTACCTTCTGGCCAAAAGCGCCTTCGACCGGGTGCGCGAGAAGATGGACCCGCGCAAGGTCAACGGTGGTGTATTCCTTGGCCTGAACGGCATCGTCATCAAGAGCCACGGCGGCACGGATGTCGAGGGCTTTGCCGCGGCGGTGGATGTCGGCTACGACATGGCCCGCAACGGTCTCAGGGACAAGATCGAAAAAGATTTGCAGAAGTATCACGCGGGCCGGCCTGTCGAAGGCGCCCAGGGCGTGAACGACGAGGTATAGAATGATTCGTTCAGTGATCCGCGGTTTCGGAGCGGCGCTTCCGAAGCGGGTGCTCAGCAATGCCGAGCTGGAAAGCATGGTCGACACGTCCGACGAGTGGATCGTGCAGCGCACCGGCATCCGCCAGCGCTATATTGCCGGCGAGGGGGAGACCACGGCTTCGCTCGGCGAATCCGCCGCGCGCGCCGCGCTGGACAAGGCCGGCCTCACCGCCGCTGACATCGACGTCATCATCGTTGCGACCTCGACGCCGGACAACACCTTTCCCGCGACCGCGGTCAACATCCAGAACCGCCTCGGCATGCATCACGGCTTTGCCTTCGACGTGCAGGCCGTCTGCTCCGGCTTCGTCTATGCGGTGACAACGGCGGATGCCTATATCCGCGGCGGCCTTGCAAAGCGCGTCCTCGTGATCGGCGCAGAGACCTTTTCGCGCATCCTCGACTGGACAGACCGCACGACCTGCGTGCTGTTCGGCGACGGTGCGGGCGCGATCATCCTGGAAGCGCAGGAAGGGGCAGGGACCAATACAGACCGCGGCGTGCTGACGACGCAGCTGCGCTCCGACGGCGCGCACCGCGAAAAGCTCTATGTCGATGGTGGCCCGTCCACGACCGGAACGGTCGGGCACCTGCGCATGGAGGGCCGCGAGGTCTTCAAGCATGCGGTGGGCATGATCACCGATGTCGTCTACTCGTCCTTCGACGCGACCGGTTTCAACGCGGATGACGTCGACTGGCTTGTGCCGCACCAGGCGAACAAGCGCATCATCGATGGTTCGGCGAAGAAGCTGGGCATTCCGCTGGAAAAAGTCGTCGTGACCGTCGACCTGCATGGCAATACGTCGGCGGCGTCGATCCCGCTGGCGCTCGCCACGGCGGCTGAGGACGGGCGGATCAAGCAAGGCGATCTGGTGCTTCTGGAGGCCATGGGCGGCGGCTTCACCTGGGGCGCGGTGCTGCTGCGCTGGTAGGCGCGAACACGCTCGGCAAAAGTGGGAAACGCGGCATGTGCCGGCACGGATCGAAGCCTGCGCGGGGCCGCTTGACCCGAGGGGCCAAGGACAATACTCTTCCGCCACTAACCATACGCTTTCAATAGGAAATCGGTGAGGAACGATGAGCGGAAAAACGGTGACACGCGCAGATCTGGCCGAATCGGTTTTCCGAAAGGTCGGCCTTTCCAGAACCGAATCCGCAGAGCTTGTGGAAACCGTGATCGATGAGATCTGCAACGCCATCGTGCGGGGCGAGAGCGTAAAGCTCTCTTCCTTTGCGACCTTCCAGGTTCGCGACAAGAACGAGCGCATCGGCCGCAACCCGAAGACCGGCGAGGAAGTGCCGATTTCGCCACGCCGCGTCATGACCTTCAAGGCGTCGAACGTGCTGAAGCAGCGGGTGCTGAAGTCCCATCTCTCGCGCAAGGCGAAACTGAAGCCGGCTTCGCCCGCAGCCTGAGCGATTTTCATGCCTGTTGCCGGGCGGCGGCAATTTGAAACTTGAATACCGCCCGACAACCCGCTGAAATGAATACGATTCGCCAGCGCCCCGTTGTGCCGGTGGCGTAACCTTTCATCGAGGGTAGAATGGAAAAGAGCCCGGACGCTTTCCGCACCATCAGCGAAGTTGCCGACGATCTCGACCTGCCGCAGCATGTGCTGCGTTTCTGGGAGACGCGCTTCACGCAGATCAAGCCGATGAAGCGCGGCGGCGGACGGCGTTATTACCGCCCCGAGGACGTCGATCTCCTGAAGGGCATCCGGCATCTGCTCTACGATCACGGCTATACGATCAAGGGCGTGCAGAAGCTGCTCAAGGTCAATGGCAACAGGTTTGTCGCCGCCATCGCGAGCGGTGATCTTGCCACCGTCGAGGCGCTGGCCGCCGCCAGCCACGAGGATCCCACACCACCGAAGGCCGGCAGCGACGAGGACCAGATCGTCGGCCGCGCAAAGGCGCCCGCCAGCCGCCGCTTCTTTTCCTTCGTCGGCGGCAGCGACGAAGCGCCGGAAATCTCGCTCGGCAAGACGAGCGTCGGCAAGGAAGACCGCGCCCTGCTTCAGGAAGCGCTCTACGACCTGCTCGAATGCAAGCGTCTGCTCGATCAGGTACGCTGATCCTCAGGGCGGGCAGGGCATTCGTGCTCCTTCAAGCGAGGACACATGCCCTGTTGCGGCCCCGCGCCATATCCCGCATGAATTTGCTGAAACCAGCCAAGCCTGTCAGGCCATGCGGCCTTTCATGCTGTTTTCGTGGGCGTCAATACCGGCAATTTCCAGCGCGGCCCGTAGCAGGAATGCGGAAGCAGCATGCCGGTGCAGCTGTCTCACTCGCGCAGCGCTGTCGGTTCCCAACCGCGCGTGAAACCACGCCCCATCGCGGCGCGCGTCAGTTCCAGTTGGCGCCGGAGATGGGCGCAATCGGCGAGGAGCGTCGCGATCGCGGCTCGGGCATCGCCGTCATGCCAGGCTAGCGTGGCGCATATGGCATCGTTCTCGTCCAGGCCTGGAGCCTTCTCGGCTTCGTACTCGTGAAGCGGTCGCACGACTGCAATCTCCTGTGGGTGCACAGCAAGCCTTTGAATGAACTGCCGAAAATGAATGTTCTGATGTTTGTTCTTATTATGTTCCAATTTGCATTGGAGTCAACCAGCCAAAGGGCAATCCCAAACGAAAAAGCCCCGCACTATGGCGGGGCAAACAAGCGTCACGGTTTGGCTCGGTGACGCGGGGGAGTGCTCGCAAATGACAAGCGAGCAAAGGCACTGTACGACTTTCGTCTAATGTCCGGGAAGGTCCGATTTGGCGTTTCCGGTACGGTTACGAAAAGAAATCCAGGGGGATCCCGCCGCCCGACGGCAGACAATTATCCACATTTGTTCCATCTTCCGATTTTTGGGCTTGCATCCAAAACACTGAGAATATAGAGGTTTGCGCGGTCCGGAATGTAGCGCAGCCCGGTAGCGCACTTGACTGGGGGTCAAGGGGTCGTGGGTTCGAATCCCGCCATTCCGACCATTTTTCCTTTTATCGCTGATACATATGAAAGTTCCCCCCGCATGGAACTTTCATCCTCCCGTTGCGTTTCCATGTGCCGGCTGTCGCGCCGGTAACATCTGGAGCTTGAGGAGACGCATATGGAAGACGCAGGTATCGGCTGGATCGCGGCCATCATCATCGGCGGTGTCGCCGGCTGGCTCGCCGAAATGTTCATGAAAAGCAGCATGGGCCTGCTGATGAACATCGTGCTCGGGATCGTAGGCGCCGCGGTGGCAAATCTCTTGCTGGGCCTGATCGGCGTCTCGCTGGGCGGCTGGATCGGTTATCTCATCGCCGGCTTCATCGGCGCCTGTATCCTTATCGCGCTGGCCCGAGCGATCAGACGATAGACCGGTGCCGGCATTTTTTCAGAGCCGCCCTTCGCAAGAGGGGCGGCTTTTTGTTATGCCGCGAGGCTGCGATAGATCGCTTCCGTTTCGTTGATCATCCGCTCGAGACTGTAGTCGCGGCTGCGTGCATGGGCGGCGGCGGCGTGGCGGGCGAGGCACTCGGGCTCGCTGAGGCGCAACATGGCGTTGGCAAGGTGTTTCGGGTCGTCGGCATTTTCGACCAGCATGCCGTTCTCGCCATCCTTCAAGACGGTGGAAGCGCCGCCGACATCCGACAGGATCAAGGGTTTTCCGGCTGCGGCCGCCTCGAGCATGGCATAGGACATTGCTTCGTAGCGGCTCGGCACGACGAGCGCATCGATCGATGCCATGGCCTGCACGCCGGTGAGGCCTGCGGTAAGGTGGATGCGGGCCGCGTGGCTGCTGGCCTCGATCTGCAGGCGAAGCCGGCCCTGCATCTCGCCGGTGCCTATCATCAGGAGGTGCGCGTGCGGCATGCGACCGGCCAGAAGGTCGAAGGCTGCGACGAGGCGTTCAGGCGCCTTCTGATGGCTGAGGCGGCCGACGAAGCCGAAGAGCAGGGCATCGCGCGGAATGGCGAGCGTATCGCGCACAGCCGCGCGGGAGCCCGAAGGTGGCGTGTCAACGCCATTGACGACGATTGCAAGCCTGTTGCGCGCCATGCCGAGGGTGCGGGCATGCGCATATTCATCCGCCGAGACGCAGATCAGCCGGTCGGTGAAGGCGCGGGCGAGCAGCTTTTCGATCGAACCGTAGATGGTGCGCCCGACGGCGCCGAGGCCTGGATCCATGGTGCGGAAGGCGTGCGGCGTGTAGACCCGGGGCACATGGCGGCCGGGAAGACGGATGCGGGCAAGCGCCCCCGCCTTGGAACTGTGGCCGTGGATGATATCGAGGGGGCCGGCGCGGCGCATGGCCTGGCGAAGCGCCCACCAGGAGGCAAAGTCCGAAAGGCCGGGCCTGCGCGCCATGGCGACGGTGTGTACGCCGGCAAGGCCCAGCGAGGTGAGTTCTTCCACGAAACGCGCATCCGCCCGCACCGGCGAATAGACGGCATGCACGATGTGGCCGTGCGCCTGCATGCCCCGGCACAGATCGATGAAATGGCGGCCGGAGCCGCCACCGCTCGGCTCCAGCACCTCCATGAGACGCAACTGGCGCGGGCTGCGGTTTGCCGGGCTGTTCATGGTGCGCGGGCGTCCGCTGCAATCTTGCGGTTGTGGCGCCGTTCCAGGGCAAGGCATCCCCACAGCACCCCGAGCAGCAGGTAGAAGTGACGCCAGTGGTCCGTGTCGATGACGATGCCGATCACGCTGTGGCCGAGGAGAGTGATGAAGGAGATCATCAGGAAGGGTTGCCAGGGCCGGTCGCGCAGGAGGGCCTTGAAAGCGGCCGAAAGCGTCCAGCCGATCAGCACGATATAACAGGCAAAGCCGAGCCAGCCGTAGGTGGTCAGGGATTTCAGGTAGATATTGTGCTCGTCTTCGGGAAACATCGTGCTGAACACCATGGGGCCGATGCCGAGCGGCCTTTCCATGGCCATCAGGAAGCCGATGCGGTGACGGTCGAAACGTCCAAGATGGCCACTGTCATATTCCTGTACGAGCTGCGTGCGGCTGGAGAAGAGATCGGCCACCTTGTCGAACTGCAGCGCGACGATCAGAGCGAGGATCATGAGGCCGGCCGCCGACAGGCTGAGGATGAGGATCTTCAGCCGGAACGTACCGGTCCGCTCCTTGAGCAGCATGATGAAGACGAGCGCCACGACACAGAAGAGATAGAGCCCCCAGGCCGCGCGCGAGAAGGAGAGAAAGACGCCGAGCGCCAGGATCAGAACACCGATCACCTTCAGCGGCGCGGCGAGAATGCGGCCGGAAAGCAGGCCGTGCATGAGGTAGAGCGAAGGGGCGATGAGGAAGGGGCCGAAGACGTTCGGGTCCTGGAAGGCGCCCTTGGCGCGGTCATAGAGCGTGAAGGCTTCCGCGCCTGGAAAGGCGTGGAAGTAGCCGAGGATACCGAGCAGCGAGGTGATCAGCGCACTGGCCACCCATGCCTTGAAGATGAGTTCGAGCCGCGCTGCCCTTGCCTCGACGATTGCCGCGAAGAAGACGGCGGAGAGCGCCAGGAACAGCGAGACGGCGACATACATCGGCCCGCCGGCAAGTTCCTTCATGACCGTCAGCGAGAGCATGCCGCCGACATTGAACAGCACGAGCAACACCAGAAGCGGTGCGACGCCGCGCGAGATGCGCAGGCCGACGATCGCCCACAGGCCGATCAGGCCCGCCATGAACAGCTCGTAGGGCGCCGGCTCGCTGATGACGAACCCCGACAGGAACACGCCCACCGCCACCAGCATGGAGCCGATAATGCCGAGGGCCGCCAGTTGCGGCCGGAAGGGTGCTGTGTAGGGGAGGGCCGCGTCGCTCAATAGGCATTTTCCGTATTGAGCAGCCGGAGCGGTGTGAGGAACAGGATCTTGAGGTCCAGCCAGAGCGACCAGTTCTCGATATAGTAGAGGTCGAACTCCGTGCGGAAGCGGATCTTGTCGTCATGGTCGATCTCGCCGCGCCAGCCGTTGATCTGCGCCCAGCCGGTGACGCCCGGCTTCACGCGGTGGCGGGCGAAGTAACCGTCGACGACATCGACATATTTGCGGTCGTGCGACTGGGCCTCGATGGCGTGCGGGCGCGGGCCGACGAGGGAAAGCTCCCCCTTCAGCACGTTGAAGATCTGCGGCAGTTCGTCGATCGAGGATTTGCGCAGGAAGCGGCCGACGCGGGTCACGCGCGGGTCGCCCTTCGTGACCGCGGCGCGCGCCGTCGGGTCGGAAAGGTGGGTGTACATCGAGCGGAACTTGTAGACCTGGATGATCTCGTTGTTGAAGCCGTGACGCTTCTGCTTGAAGAGGACAGGGCCGGGCGAGGACAGCTTCACGGCAATTGCCGCGCCGATGAACACCGGCCAGAGCAGGAGGAGCGCGACGACGCTGAAGAAGATGTCGAAGATGCGCTTGGCGACATTGTCCCAGTCGGCGATCGGCTTGTCGAAGATGTCGAGCATTGGCAGGCTGCCGACCTGCGAATAGCTGCGCGGACGGAAGCGCAGGCCCTTGGCATGGGCGGCAAGGCGGATATCGACGGGTAGCACCCAGAGCTTCTTGAGAAGCGTCAGGATGCGCGTTTCGGCCGACAGCGGCAGCGAGATGATCAGCATGTCGATCCGCGCGAGGCGGGCGAATTCGACGAGTTCGGCGACATTGCCGAGCTTGGGGTAGCCGGCGATGATCGAGGGCGAGCGGCGCTCGTCACGGTCGTCGAAGATGCCGCAGATGCGGATGTCGTTTTCCGGCTGGTGCTCGAGCGTGCGGATGAGTTCCTTGGCGGGCTCGCCGCCGCCGACGATGACGGCGCGGCGCTCCATGGTGCCGTTGCGGGCCCAGCGGCGGATCGCATAGGCGATCACTTGGCGTTCAATGACGAGATAGACGGCGCCGGTTGCAAACCAGGAGGCGAACCAGACGCGGGAATAGTGATCGCCCGATTTGAAGAAGAACAGCACGAGCGCCATGGCGGCGAAGGTCGTGGCCCAGGCGGCGAGGATGCGCGGCGTCATGCGCAGCGGTGAGCGGAGCGCGGGAACCTGATAGGCATCGGCAAGCTGGAGCAACAGCACGCCGATCGCCGCACCGCCGACGAGCACGAGTACATAGAGTGCGGTCATGCCCATGCCGACATAGATCGAATGGACCAGATAGCCGATGGCCAGAAGCGCCGCAAACTCGCCAAGGCGAAGCAGGCCGGTGATCATGGCCGGCGAATAGGTGTCCTGACGGAACTGTTGCGCGATCTTCTGGGCGAGCGGATTGAGTTCGACGATCGCGTCTTCCGCATCGTCTCCGGAGGCATTCGCCCGGATTTCCGAGACTTTGCGCCTCAGAGCTTCAGGATCGAAGGATGCGGGTTTGTCGACATGGTTCATGATACGCACCTGTGGAGGCTTTCTCCCGGCATAGCATCAAGCCCCTAAGAAACGTTTACGTTGTAGCGGGCGCGGGCCTCGTAAGGCGTCCCGTTTCACGCCGCTTCAGCGGACGAGGAGATCGCGATACAGGTCAAGCAGCGCGCCTGACATGGCGGAGGCGGAGAATGCCTCCTTGAAGGCATCGGGCTGTGGCATGACCGTGCGCAGCCAGGCCGGATCGCTCACCGCCTGCGCCATCGCGGCGGCGAGCGACTGCGCGTCGCCCGGTTCCGTCAGCGCGATGCTGTCGTGTCCGAGGATTTCCGGAATGCCGCCGACGCGGCTGGCGATGACCGGTTTGCGCGCGGCAAGGGCCTCGAGCACGATGTAGGGCATCGCCTCGGCGCGGGAGGGGACGACGACATTGCGGGTGAGCGCGAAGGCATCGCGCGCCCTCATGGAGGGCATGAGGCCGATGCGACGGCCGAGGCCGAGCTGGAGCATCATCTGCTCGTATTTTTCCTTGTCCGGCCCGTCGCCGACCATCAGGGCCGAAAGCGGCCGGCCGACGAGGCGCTCGGTGCGGGCGAAGGCGTCGATGAAGACATCCGGCCCCTTCAGGTCGCGCAGCATGCCGATATAGAGAAAGTCGACCGCATCCTCGCGCGGATAGACCATCTCGAAGTCGCGGTCGTGTATGCCGTTGTAGATTCGCTCCGCCCTGACGCGCGGCCGGCCGACACGGGCGGCATAGGCCTCCTTCTCGTAGTCGCAGACAAAGGTGAG
Organism: Shinella sp.; assembly: GCF_049651085.1. Classification (GTDB taxonomy): domain Bacteria; phylum Pseudomonadota; class Alphaproteobacteria; order Rhizobiales; family Rhizobiaceae; genus Shinella. Next base: position 130,791 of record NZ_JBASBL010000026.1, on the reverse strand, counting down.
CGCGTCGCCGAGCGGTTCGAGAAGCCGCTCGGCCGTCAGGATCGTCAGTCCTGCCGCCGTGCGGTTGGTGTAGTGGAGACTGCCGCCATGCGGCGAATAGAGGCGGGCTACGCGATACCTGTTGACCCGCAGGGCTGAGCCGATGAGCCGGGCAATGGCGCCACCCTTGGCGCCGTGCCCGTGCAGGACATCCGGCCGCAAACCTTTTATTTCACGATAACTTTCCCGAAAGGCGACGAGGTCGCTCGGGCTGATCGACCGGCTGATCGGCAGGCGCACGAGGCCGAGCGGAAGATAGGGGCGGATCTCGTCGAAAAGCGAATCCTCGAACGAGCCGCCGGTGAGGCTGTCGCAGATGATGCCGACGTCATGGCCCGCCTTGACGTGGAATTCCGCAAGATCGCGCACATGGCGGAAGATGCCGCCGATGGGGGACCGGAAACAATGAATGATGCGCAGCCGCCCATCGTCATCCATGGTTCTCAGAACAGCCGTTCACGGACATAGATAGTGTCGCCGGCCAGGATCGGATCGGAGATGGAGACGCGTCCGGTGATGACCCTGCCATTGATCTTGCGGGTTACATCGACGTCACGCTGGTTGGCGCGCGGCGAGAAGCCGCCGGCAACGGCGATGGCGTTCTGGATCGTCATGCCGGCGACATAGCTGTACTGTCCGGCCTGCCCGACTTCGCCCATGATGTAGATGGAGCGGTAACGATCGATCTCGATGGAGACATCGGGATCGCGCAGGTAGCCCTGGCGCAGTTTGGTCGCGATGGTCTTCTCGAGTTCCTGGATTGTCTGGCCGCGCGCCGGCACCGCGCCGATGAGCGGGAAGGCGACATAGCCGGCCTGATCGATCGTGTAGGTGTTGCTGAGGCCGGCCTGTTCGAAGACGGTCACGCGCAAGCGGTCGCCGCTGTCCAGCCGGTAAGGCTGGATGGTGGCCTCGTGAAAAGCCTTGGGAGCGGGGCGATAGCCGCTGCAGCCCGAAACGGCCGGCGCGATGAGCGCCAGCGCGAGCAGCATGCCCTTGTTGATCGATGCGAAACCCATTCGCGGTTCCAATCCCAAATCTGAAGTCTGGGCCCGTTATCAATCCGTTAGGGTTAACGACTGGTAAAAACTGCGCACCTTGGCGAAAAAATTCTCGAAATGAGGGTGAATTATATTTTTGCTACTTATGGTGGTTAACTGTTGCGTTACCATGTTTGTTTACCGTGCGCGGAAATCGTTGTGTTTGGAGTGCGGATATGTCGGGCGTTCACGAGAGACAGCAGGATGTCGACATCGACCTTGGCGGTCTGTTCGGCGCGATCTGGCGTAACCGCATGCGCGTCCTACTGGCGACCGTCGCCTGCGCGGGTGTCGCTTTCGTCGGCGCCAACCTGATCGCGCCCAAATACAAGGGGGAGGCGCGTCTTCTGATCGAAACGCGCGAGCCGGCCTTCACGACGGGGCAGGACCGCGCGCAGGGCGGCGAACGGCCTGCCTTCGACGAGCTCGGGATCGCCAGCCAGGTGCAGCTCCTGCAGTCCTCCGACCTTATCAAGCAGGTCGCGCGCAACATGAAGCTCTACGAACTGGACGAGTTCGATACGACGGCGAAACCTTCGGCCGTCTCCGACCTCCTCGTTTTGCTCGGCATAAAGAAGAACCCGCTCGATCTTCCGCCGGAAGAGCGGGTGCTGAAGGAGTTCACCTCGAAGCTGGTCGTCTATCAGGTGGAGCGCTCGCGCGTTATCGGCATCGAGTTCTCCTCGAAAGATCCGCGCCTTGCCGCCGAAATCCCCAACGAGATGGCCAAGGTCTATCTGTCCCTCCAGAGCGGCGCCAAGCTCGATACCAATTCCGAGGCGACGCGCTGGCTGGAGCCGGAAATCGCCAATTTGCGCGAAAAGGTGCGCGAGGCGGAGCAGAAGGTCGCCGAATACCGCTCGCAATCCGGCCTGTTGCCGACGGGCGAGAATTCCAATTTCGCCGTGCAGCAGCTGAACGATATTTCGGCGGAGGTCGCCCGCGTTCGCGGCGAGCGCGCCAATGCCGAGGCGCGTGCTGAAAGTGTGCGCGCGATGCTGAAGTCCGGCGGCGCGCCCGATACGCTGACCGATGTCGTCGGCTCGCAGATGATCCAGCGGCTGAAGGAGAGCGAGGCGCAGATCCAGGGCCAGATCTCCGACCTCTCCACGTCCATGCTCGAGGGGCATCCGCGGCTGAAGGGCCTGCGCGCGCAGCTCGCCGGCGTCCGCGTACAGATCAAGGCGGAAACCCAGAAGATTCTTTCCAGCCTCGAAAACGAGGCCAAGACGGCGGGATTGCGCGAATCGCAACTCGTGCAGCAGCTCAATGTGTTGAAGGCGAACGCCGCCCGCGCCGGTGAGGAAGAGGTGGACCTGAAGGCCCTCGAGCGCGAGGCGACGGCCCAGCGCCAGCTTCTCGAAACCTATCTCGCGCGCTACCGCGAAGCGACGACCCGCACCGACAGCAGCTCCACCCCGGCCGATGCCCGCGTCATCTCCGCCGCCGTCGAGCCGACGGAGGTTTCCTTCCCGAAGGTCGTGCCGATCACCGTCGTCGGCGGCATTGCCGGCTTTGCGCTCAGCGCCATCGCCATCCTCTTGGCCGAACTCTTCAGCGGCCGTGCCCTGAAGCCGGTGGGGGCCGCCGCGGTCGCGCCCTATCGCCGCGAGGAGAACGAGGCAGAACTGGTCCCCGTCGCAACGCTGCGCGACCCTGTCATCCCGAAGGATAGCGCGACCCGCCCCGACTATGGCGCCATCCGGGATATCCATGCGCCGGCACGATCCCTGCTGTCGGACATCGGTCCGGTGGAGGAAGACGAGGACGAGGCGCAGGAAGCCCCCGTTGCTGAAGCCGGCCCGGCAGATGACGGCGACTTTTCGGTTGCCGCGGTCGCCAGGCATCTGATCGAGAACAACATTTCCGTCACGGTGTCCGTCTCGCCCTCCGGCGATCGCGGCTCGACCGCAACCGTCATGCTTGCCCGCCACATTGCGGAAGAACACCGCAAGACGCTGATCATCGACCTGACGGGCTCGGCCTGCCCAACGCGCCTGATGGCGCAATCCGTCCATCTGCCCGGCATCACCGACCTTCTGGTCGGGGACGCTGCCTTCGGCGATATCATTCACGGCGACCGGCTCTCCGGCGCGCATATCATTCCGCGCGGCAATGCCAACATCAAGCGCGCCATGCGCGGCATCGACCGGCTGGCGATGGTGATCGATTCGCTGTCAGACGCCTATGATACGGTGATTGTCGAATGCGGTCCGGCGGAAGTGGAAGGCGTGCGACGCCTGACGCGGGGCCAGGAAACCGACATCATCCTCTCCATTCCCGGCGCGCAGGAAGACGAGATCGTCGAACTGATCGGCGCGTTCGGCGAGGCCGGCTACAACGAGATCGTCCTGATGACGGGTGAGGGGGCAGAACCGCCCCGCCATCCGGGGCGTCGGGCGGCCTAGTCGGCCTCCACGCTGCGGTCCGGTTCGGCCTTACCGAAGCGGATGCGTCGCACCACGGCATATATCTGCGGGTTCTGCTTGATGAAGCGCTTGGCGACGGTTTTCGCCCGGTGCGTGACCGCCGCTGCCCGGCCGGCCATCGTTACCGGAAGGAGCAGGTCGTGCTGCACCGTTTCGATCCTGCACCAGGAGCGTTTGTAGGGCTGGTCGCCGATGCCGAAATCGAAGAGGCGGGCGCCGTCGCCGCACAGCCGCTCGATCGCCAGATGGAAAAGGAACTCGCCGGGGCTGGCATCGGCTGCGATGCTGTCGTCGATCGACCCGAACTGGCAGATCACATGGTCGCCCTTGCGCGACAGGCCGGTGATCGCCGCGACATGCCCCTCATGTTCGCCCCTGAGCCGCAGGGCGTGAAGACGAAGTGGATAGTCTTCGTCCGCTGCCGGCATTGTGACGAGTCTGCGGAAGAAGCTGCGGGTCTGTTCGTCGTGGAAGACATCCGGCAGGCCCATCGCCTCGAAACGCGCGGCCTTCTGGCGGAAAAACCGCTCCAGCAGGTCAAGCGATTGCTCGCCCTCCTGCGCCACCACATGCTCATAGCCGCCGAGCGTGGAGAGCCGCCGCTCGGAACTGCGATACCTTTTGCGCCGGCGTCTGGCGTTGAGTTGCTCCAGCGTCTGCTCGAAATCCGCGAAGAGTTCGAGCTGGAAGGCGGCGTTCTGGTTCACCGTGGAAGGCAGGCCGGCAAAGGGGCTCGCCATGCCGCGCCAGTCCAATGGTACTTTTTCAAGCACGAGAAGATCGAAAAAGCCGGCAAGCTGCCTGCGGGCCTGCCGCAGTGCCCGATGCAGCAGTTGCGGCGCGGAAGGCGCGCGGAATTCGTTGGTGTAGAGCCCGGTATTGATATTGCTGAAGTCGCTGGCGATGAACCGAGCGATGCGCACCGGCCCATGGCGCAGGATTTCGAGCGGCAGGATGAACCGGGTGCGCCCGTCGCAAACGCCCTCAATGATCAGCAGCGTGCAGCCATGCGTCTCGATCCAGGCCCGGCACCAGTCGTAGCTCTGGTGCAGCGACAGGTGGTTGTCGGCCTCGATCAGCCGCCACTGTGTCTCCAGCGGTTCGATGCGATCATGCAGGCGAAGGGTGAGCGGCAGGGCGGCGGGCATGCGAAGGCCGTCTTCGGCGCTTGCCGAAGCGGGATCCGCCAGCTCGCGCCCGGGCTCCTTCGTCTGCAGTCCCATCGCTCCGACCTCAATGTCTCTGGCCAGCGGCTGCACCGCCACGGCACAAGTATAGGCGCGAGGCTTGCGAAAATGGTTTAAACCTTCCACCAGCCTGCTTCCTCGGTCGAGGAAATCGGCAGGCGCGGTTAGCAATTCCATAATGACGCCGACGATCGAGGTCGCGGCTTACTTGTCGCGCGATTTGCCCGGTTTTTCCATCCACTTGATGATGAGCATGGCCGGCAGGATCCAGAGCATGCCGGTGACGGTGAAATAGAGCAGATGGATATACCACGGCGATTGTCCGAGCGTGGCGGTGGCGACGGTCGTCGCGACCAGCGCATAGACGAGCACGAGGATGATGATCAGTACCGTGCCGATCAGTTTTCTGAGGCGAGGGGGCATTTTCGGTCTTTCATTTCATGGCGCGTCAGGGCCGCGACGGCATGCCGCAAAGGTTCGGGCCTTGTTTTGCACGGGCCGGTCAGGCAAATCAACGCTGGAGCAGTCAAGGCAAAAGCGCGCGCGCGGTTTTGCCGCCAAAATTGCGAAGAATTAGCAGAATGGCGGCCTGGCCGCCGTGCTGACAGGAGCCGATAGAATGAGCGCCACGACCGTGACCGCATACCGCAGCCTGAACGAAACGGACAGGATCGACCGCAATCGCCGGCAGGTTCGCCGCTGGCTTGGCTTCGTGCTGTTCACGCTGTTCGTGCTGGTGCTGGTCGGGGGGGCGACGCGCCTTACCGGCTCGGGCCTCTCCATCACCGAATGGAAGCCGATCCACGGCGTTATCCCGCCGGTCACCGCTGCCGAATGGCAGGAGGAGTTCGCGCTCTACCAGCGCATTCCGCAATACGAGCAGATCAACAAGGACATGACCGTCGAGGAGTTCAAGACGATCTTCTGGTGGGAATGGGCGCACCGGCTGATCGCGCGCTCCATCGGCTTCGTCTTTGCCGTGCCGCTCGCCTTTTTCTGGCTGACCGGCCGCATCGAGAAGAAGATGCGCTGGCCGCTTGTCGGCCTTCTGGCGCTCGGCGGCTTTCAGGGATTCATCGGCTGGTGGATGGTGACGTCGGGGCTTGCCGAACGTGTTTCGGTGAGCCAGTACCGGCTGGCGGCGCATCTTACCATCGCCTGTCTGATCTTCGCCTGGACGGCGTGGCTGATGCGGGCGCTCGCACCGCATAGCGAGGATGCCGCGCCGACCGTGTCCTCGAAGCGTCTGGCCGGCATCATCGCCTGCATGGCCATCTTCCAGATCTATCTCGGGGCGCTCGTCGCCGGCCTCCATGCGGGCCTCAGCTACAATACCTGGCCGTTGATGGACGGGGCGGTGGTGCCCGGCGGGCTCTTCCTGCAGCAGCCGTGGTGGATCAATCTGTTCGAGAATCCCAAGACCGTCCAGTTCGTGCACCGCATCGGCGCCTATGTGCTCTTCGCGCTCGCGCTGGTTCACATGGTCTCGTCGCTGCGCGCCGCACCGGAAACGACGCATGCCCGCCGTTCCCTCGTGCTGTTCGGCCTCGTCTGCGTGCAGGCCGCGATCGGCATCCTGACGCTGGTCTGGCAGGTCCCGATCGGCTGGGCGCTCGCCCATCAGGGCGGCGCGCTGATCGTTCTTGGCTTCGCCATCGCCCACTGGCGCGGCTTCTATGGAGAAATGGAGCGGTAGGAGGGGATGGAAGGGCTGTGAATCAGCCCTTCAGCATCAGATCCATGTTCTGCACCGCCGCACCCGAGGCGCCCTTGCCGAGATTGTCGAGCAGGGCGACGAGATTGACATGCGGCGCGCCGGCGGTGCCGAAGACATAGAGCTTCATGCGGTCCGTATCGGCCAGTTCCACGGCGTTGACCCGGGCGAGCGCGGCGCTTTCCTTCAGGTCAACCACCTCGACGATGTCCTGGCCGGCATAGTGATCGGCCAGCGCCGCATGGATCGAGCCCAGCGAGGCATGGTCGTTGAGGTCGGCGAGATAGAGCGGTACCTGTACGATCATGCCCTGCGCGAATTTTCCGACCGAAGGCGAGAAGAGCGGCGCGCGCGACAGCATGCCGTGCACCTGCATTTCCGGCACATGCTTGTGCTTCAGCGGCATGCCATAGAGGAAGTGCGGCGCATCGATGTGCTCGGGGTGGCCCGCATCTTCCATCTGCGCGATCATCTGCTTGCCGCCGCCCGTATAGCCGGAGACGGCGTTGACGGTGATCGGGTAGTCTTCCGGCAGAAGGCCGGCGAGCCGCAGCGGGCGGACGAGGCCGATGGCGCCGGTCGGATAGCAGCCGGGATTGGCGACATAGCGGGCCTCGGCGATCTTCTTCGGCTGCTCCCGGTCCATTTCGGCAAAGCCATAGGCCCAGTCCGGGTGGACGCGGTGCGCCGTCGAGGTGTCGATGATGCGCACCTGGTTGTTGCCGGAAACCATGGCGACCGCTTCCCTTGCCGCATCGTCCGGCAGGCAGAGGATGGCGACGTCGGCGCTGTTCAGGAGGTCTTCGCGCAGCGCGGCGTTGCGGCGCTCGGCTTCCGGAATGGAGAGCAGCTCGACATCGTTGCGGTCGGTCATGCGCGTGCGGATCTGCAGACCCGTCGTGCCGTGTTCGCCATCGATGAAGATCTTCGGTTTCATCTGCAATCCAATCCTGTCAAAGCCCTGTATGCGGCCGATATAGCCCCTTGCCTTGTCGCATTCAATGCCGCTTCAGCGGCGCTCTGCCAGCCATTCGGCGCGGTGGCCGAGCATGTACATGGCAATGGTCGAACCGGCGATGGCGGTGATGTCCGCATGGTCATAGGCTGGCGCGACCTCCACGACATCGGAGCCCACGACATTCAGCGCACCGAGCTTGCGCATGACGGAAAGGATTTTTGCGCTCGAGGGTCCGCCGGAGACCGGCGTCCCGGTGCCCGGGGCGAATGCCGGGTCGAGGCAGTCGATGTCGAAGGTCAGATAGGTGGCCCGGTCGCCGACATGGCGGATGATCGTTTCGGCAATCGCGCCGGCGCTCATGTCCTCGACGTCATAGCCGTAGAGAATGCGGATGCCGCAATCGTCCGGCGCAATCGTCCGGATGCCGATCTGGATCGAGGTCGCGGGATCGATCAGTCCCTCGCGCACGGCAGTGCCGACGAAGGAGCCGTGATCGATGCGGCCCTTCTCATCCGCCCAGGTATCCTGATGCGCATCGAACTGGACGAGGGAGAGGGGGCCGTGCTTTTCCGCATGGGCGCGCAGCAGCGGCAGCGTGATGAAATGGTCGCCCCCGAGCGTCAGCAGGTAGGCGCCGGACTTGAGGATCTTCCTGGCCTCGCGCTCGATCGTTGCCGGTGTCTTCTGGTGGTTGCCGTAGTCGAGCAGGCAGTCACCATAGTCGATGACGGCCATGTCCTCGAAGAGATCGCGCTCGAAGGGATATTGCGGGTCGTTGTCCATGATCGCGGAGGCGCGGCGGATCGCCTGCGGCCCGAAGCGCGTGCCGGGACGGTTGGAGGTGGCTGCATCGAAGGGAATACCCCATACCGCCACGTCGACATCTTTCAGCACCTTCGTATAGCGCCGGCGCATGAAGGAGAGGATGCCCGCATGGGTCGGATCCGAAGCGGCGCTTTTCAGCGCCCTTGCGGTGATGGCGTGGTCGATCGTCTTGTTGGCCATGAAAACTCCTCCGAAGTCTGGCGGGACGTTCGCCAATCGCGGCCTTCAAGGCAAGCGGATTTTTTCGGCGATCCTGCGCCGGCGCGGACGACCAGCCCCTGCGCTCCTTCGTTGGATTTGGCTGGTCCGGAAAACGAAAAGGCCGGGGCGAACCCCGGCCTTTCCTGAAGAACAAGTCTTCCGAGCGATTAACGCTTGGAGAACTGGAACGAACGACGTGCCTTTGCACGGCCGTACTTCTTGCGCTCGACGACGCGCGAGTCGCGGGTCAGGAAGCCGCCCTTCTTGAGGACCGGACGCAGGCCCGGCTCGAAGTAGGTCAGTGCCTTGGAGATGCCGTGACGAACGGCACCGGCCTGGCCGGAAAGACCGCCGCCGGCGACGGTGGCGACGATGTCGAACTGGCCGTCACGGGCAGCTGCGACGATCGGCTGCTGCAGGATCATCTGCAGGACCGGACGGGCGAAATAGGCTTCGAACGACTTGCCGTTGATGGTGATCTTGCCGGAGCCCGGCTTGACCCACACGCGGGCGACGGCGTCCTTGCGCTTGCCGGTTGCGTAGGAACGGCCCTGGGCGTCAACCTTCTTGACGTGAACCGGGGCGGAAGCGGCCGGAGCTGCAGCGGCAACGCCGAGGTCCTTGAGCGAGGAGAGGTCGGCCATTATCAGGCGCTCCTTGTGTTCTTGCTGTTCAGCTTGGCGACGTCGAGGGTGACGGGCTGCTGGGCTTCGTGCGGGTGGTCGGAACCGGCGTAGACGCGCAGGTTCTTCATCTGGCGACGGCCGAGCGGGCCGCGCGGAACCATGCGTTCGACAGCCTTCTCAAGGACGCGCTCCGGGAAGCGGCCTTCGATGATCTGGCGAGCCGTGCGCTCCTTGATGCCGCCCGGGTAACCGGTGTGCCAGTAGTACTTCTTGTCGGAGTACTTCTTGCCGGTGAACACGACCTTGTCAGCGTTGATAACGATGATGTTGTCACCGTCGTCGACGTGGGGCGTGAAGGTGGCCTTGTGCTTGCCGCGCAGGCGGTTGGCAATGAGGGTAGCGAGGCGACCGACAACGAGGCCTTCGGCGTCGATGAGGATCCACTGCTTCTCTACCTCGGCGGGCTTCTGTACGAAGGTTGCCATGGGAGGTCTCTCTCTTTTCAGGTCCCATAACCTTGCGGCCATGGGCGTTTCTTGTTGCTTGGTTTGGCGCCTTGCGGATGCCAAAGGCGACCGTGGCCAGCGAGGGCCTCGATCTGGAGCGGCTTATAAGCGAGCGCCGATTTGACGTCAAGGGACGCAATCCGGGCGCGACTAATGATATGTCAATAAAAACAGCGTGTTAGCTTTGTGGTGTTTGGATACCACAAATTATCGCGGCGGAATCGAATAGGTCGCGGTCGCGTGCGCCACCAGATTGTCTGCGGCCTCGTCGAAAATCGATGCGTCCATGATCGCCAGCCGCTTGCCCAGTTTGAGAAGCCGGCATGTGCAGGAGAGGGGGCCGGGTTCCGGCTTGCGCAGGAAGTTGATGTTGAGGCTGGTGGTGACGGCAAGCGCCACGGGCCCGATATGGGCGAGCACCGTGCACCAGGCGCTCACATCGGCCAGCGCGAAGAGGGTCGGGCCGGAAATCGTCCCGCCGGGGCGCAGATGCCGCTCGTTGGGCACGAGGCGCATGATCACCGAACCGGGGACGACCTCCATCACCTCGAAGATCTTTCCATCCGTGTGCAATTGCGGAAAGTCGGTTTCGAGGAAGCGGTTCAGCGCTTCCCGGTCCATGATCGGCGTCAGTTCCATGGCGTGCATCTCCTGTCGCCTGCTTTACAGACCGATTTGAAGGCGGCGGCAAGCCCTCTCAAAGTCTATGCTGACGCGCTTGAAACGATCCTCCGTGAGGGGTACGACCACGGGAAGGCAAACGAAGGAGACAGTCATGGCGGATGTGGTGTCGTTCAGGAAAGAGGAAGCTGGCGGCCTCGTGCGGGTCGAGCGTTTTGAACCCATCCTGCGGATCACGCTCAACAATCCGCCGGCCAACGTCCTGTCCATAGCCGTCATGGAGGCCCTTGGCGAAGCGCTCGATGCCGCGGCCGCCGACGAGGCTATCCGCGTTGTCGTGCTGGCCTCAACGGGCAAGGTGTTCTCCGCCGGCCATGACCTCAAGGAAATGACCGCGCATCGCGACGATGGCGATGGCGGGCGCGGATTCTTCGAGAGGACCATACGCATGGCGGCGGATATCATGCTGAAGATCGCCGCGCTGCCGCAGCCCGTGGTCGCCGAGATCGACGGGCTTGCCACGGCCGCCGGCTGCCAGCTCGTCGCCAGTTGCGATCTTGCCATCTGCACCGACACGTCCACCTTCTGCACGCCGGGGGTCAATATCGGGCTGTTCTGCTCGACGCCGATGGTCGCCGTCAGCCGCGCGGCGCACCCCAAGCAGGCAATGGAAATGCTGCTGACCGGCGAGACCATCGACGCCTCGACCGCTAAGGATTTCGGCCTCGTCAACCGCATCGTGCCGCAGCAGTACCTGCGCCAGGTCGTCGACAAATACGCCGCCGTCATCGCGGCGAAATCGCCTCAGGCGCTGCGCATCGGCAAGGTCGCCTTCCGCGCCCAGGCCGGGCTGCCGCTGGCCGAGGCTTACGATGTCGCGGTCGCGACGATGACGGAGAACATGCTTGTCGACGACGCCAGGGAAGGTATCGGCGCGTTCCTCGGCAAGCGCATGCCGGAATGGGACCGCAAGTAACAGTTACGCCAGTTTCAGCACCAGCACGCCCGCCGCGATGACCGCGCCGGCGATGTATCGCCAGATGCTCGCCGTCTCCTTGAGAATGAAGACGGAGATGAAAAGGGCGAAGAGGATGGCGGATTCGCGCAGGGCCGCAACGGTTGCGACCGGTGCCTTGGTCATGGCCCAGAGCGCAAGGCCGTAGGAAGAGATCGAGCCGACGCCGCCGAAAAGGCCGCGCGCCCAGTTCTTGCGCACATGGGTCCAGACCGTGGTCGAACCGCGCCGCCAGACCGCCCAGCCGAACAGCAGGAAGGGCGGCAGCAGCGACATCCAGAGCGTATAGGAAACGGCATTGCCCGAGACGCGAGCGCCGGCCGCGTCCACGAAGGTGTAGCTGGCGATGACGACGGCGTTGGCGAGCGCGTAAAGGATGGCCCGCCGTCCGCCGTGGCGTGCTTCGAAGGCGAGCGTCAGCACGCCGGCGCAGATGACCAGCACCCCGACCGTGGCGGCAGGCGTCAGGTGTTCGCCAAGGACAAAGCCGCTCGTCATGGCAACGAGAAGCGGCGCGGCGCCGCGCATCAGCGGATAGACGACGCCGATATCGCCTGTCCGGTAGGCGGCGGCGACAAGCTGGAAATAGGCGAACTGAAGGACGGCGGACATCAGGATGAAGGGCCATGCCTCGGGATGCGGCATCGGGACCAGCGGCAGGCAGAAGAGGCCGACCAGGCCGCCGCCGAGCGACACCATCGAGGCGTCGAGCGACTTGTCCGTGCCGGATTTGACGAGGGCGTTCCAGGTCGCATGCAGCGCCGCGCCGAACAGCACGAGAAGGAGAACGTCTAACGGCAATCGGGAACCTCGGAAGGGGCGGCTTGGGAAGGGGAGCGGCCTCTTCATCCGCCCAAAACCGGCGATTTGCAATCAGGATTTCAGCATTTCCTACGCCGTTTGCGGCCGAAACCGCATAAGTTGATCCGGATTGACACAATCGGCCCGCGCGCGGGCCTTTCGGGCCGGTCGTCTTCTTTAAGGTTTCGCGCTAGGCTGCGTGACTGGAAGACCAGTGAGAGACGGTCGCGAACGCCCGAGGAGGCAGCGATGAACCACGATCACTATGCCGACGACTATATCCGCCACATCCTGAAATCCGTGCATACGATCGCCGTGGTCGGCGCATCGCCGAACGACACGCGGCCGAGCCATGGCGTGATGGGCTTCCTGCTCGGCAAGGGATATCGCGTCATCCCGGTCAATCCTGGCCATGCCGGAAAGACTATTCTCGGCCAGACCGTGTATGCGCGCCTAGCCGATATTCCCGAGCCGATCGACATGGTCGACGTCTTTCGCGCGGCGAACCAGTTGCAGTCGGTGGTCGACGAGGTGCTGACACTTTGGCCGCTACCGTCGGCGCTCTGGGGGCAATTCACGGTGCGCGACGATGCGGCCGCGGCCCGCGCGGAGGCTGCCGGTATCCAGGTCGTCATGGATCGCTGCCCCGTCACGGAATATCCGGTGCTGATGCTCAAGGCATCCTGACGGCGCGCGGGTTGACTTCACGCTGCGTTACCCCAATTCTCCGGGCAGAAACGGGACAGCGCCATGAACCACGATTCCTATCCGGATTATTACCTCGCCGATATCCTTCGTTCGACGAAGGTGATCGCGCTTGTGGGCGCGTCCCCCAATCCCGAGCGCCCGAGCTACCGCGTCATGGCCTTCCTGCTGCGCAAGGGCTACCGCGTCATTCCGGTCAATCCCGGACAGGCCGGCAAGGAGATCCTCGGCCAGCCGGTCGTCGCCCGCCTTGCCGATATCGTCGAGCCGGTCGACATGATCGATGTCTTCCGCGCCGCCGATGCGCTGCCGTCCGTCGTGGAAGAGGCGCTTGCGCTTTCTCCGCTGCCCAAGGCGATCTGGGGGCAGCTTTCCGTGCGCCATGATGCGGCTGCCGCCGTGGCGGAAGCAGCGGGTGTCAAAGTTGTCATGGATCGCTGCCCGGCCATCGAATATCCGCGCCTCGTCGCCTGAGATTTTCTGCGGGCAAAGCGCTTTGCCGAACCCGCGCCTTTGTGGAAAATCTTTCTTTGACCGGCCTCTAACTCTCTGAAATAGTCCCCAAAACTTTTGCCAGGGAGGCCATTTCATGACCAAGAACAAGCCCGGATTTTCCACGCTCGCCGTTCATGCCGGCGCACAGCCGGACCCGACGACGGGTGCACGCGCAACGCCGATCTACCAGACCACGAGCTTCGTCTTCAACGATACGGATCATGCCGCCTCGCTCTTCGGCCTGCAGGCTTTCGGCAATATCTATACCCGAATCATGAACCCGACGCAGGCCGTGCTGGAAGAGCGCGTCGCCGCGCTTGAAGGCGGCACCGCGGCGCTCGCCGTCGCCTCGGGCCATTCCGCCCAGCTCCTCGTCTTCCACACGATCATGCGCCCGGGCGACAACTTCATCGCCGCACGCCGGCTCTACGGCGGTTCGATCAACCAGTTCGGCCATGCCTTCAAGAGCTTCGACTGGCAGGTCCGCTGGGCTGACACCGACGATGTTTCGAGCTTCGAAAGCCAGATCGACGACAAGACCAAGGCGATCTTCATCGAGAGCCTTGCCAATCCGGGCGGCACCTTCGTCGATATTGCCGGCATTGCCGAGATCGCTCATCGCCACGGCCTGCCGCTCATCGTCGACAACACGATGGCGACCCCCTATCTCCTGCGCCCGCTGGAACATGGCGCCGACATCGTCGTGCATTCGCTGACCAAGTTCATGGGCGGCCACGGCAATTCCATGGGCGGCGTCATCGTCGATGGCGGCACTTTCGACTGGTCCGCCTCCGGCAAGTACCCGGCGCTCTCCGAGCCGCGCCCGGAATATGCCGGCGTGGTGCTGCATGCCACTTTCGGCAATTTCGCCTTCGCGATTGCCTGCCGCGTCCTCGGCCTTCGCGATTTCGGCCCCGCCATTTCGCCGTTCAATGCCTTCCAGCTTCTCACCGGCATCGAGACGCTGCCGCTGCGCATGCAGCGCCATTGCGACAACGCGCTTGCCGTCGCCAAGTGGCTGAAGGGCCACGACAAGGTTTCCTGGGTCACCTATGCCGGCCTCGAGGACGATCCGAACCATGGCCTCCAGCAGCGCTACTCGTCGAAGGGCGCAGGCGCCGTCTTCACCTTCGGCCTCAAGGGCGGCTATGAATCCGGCAAGCGCTTTGTCGAAGGGCTGGAAATGCTCTCGCACCTCGCCAATATCGGCGATACGCGCTCGCTCGTCATCCATCCGGCCTCCACCACCCACCGCCAGCTCACCGAAGAGCAGCAGGTGGCTGCGGGCGCCGGCCCCGATGTCGTGCGCCTGTCGATCGGCATCGAGGACGTTGCCGACATCATCGCCGATATCGAGCAGGCGCTCGCCAAGGCCTGAGTCCAAACGGGCGGCCCTCGCGGCCGCCCTTTCTCATTTTATCGGGCGGACAAGACCATGAACAAGGCGCAACCCTTCGACATTTCCGGCATCGAACCGGAAGAGGGCCGGCCGGCGGCGGATCGGCTGATCTCCGGTGATCCGGTCTTCACCAGCTGGAATATCGAGGAGGCGGAAGGCGGCATCTATTCCGGCATCTGGCAATCGACGCCCGGCAAGTGGCGCATCCAGTACGACGAGTGGGAATATTTCCACATTCTCGAAGGTCGCTCGACCGTCACCTCGGATGACGGCGAGGTCTTCCACCTCAAGGCGGGCGACCGCCTGATCCTCAGACCCGGCTTCAAGGGAACCTGGGAAGTCGTTGAAACGACTCGCAAGGACTACGTCATCCGGCTTTAGGGCAGGCAAAGGCACGTCGCGGCTTTCGCGACGTGCTCCGATCACCAGGTCAGTTCCAGCGCCTCCAGGCCGTGGAAGTGATAGACGTCCTTGACCACCGGCGGCTTCGCGATCTTCAGCCCCGGCAGGCGCTGGAAGAGGATCGGGAGCGCGATATTCAGCTCCAGCCGGGCAAGCGGCGCGCCGATGCAGAAATGGATACCGGCCCCGAAGGAAAGGTTCGCGCCCTCGTCGCGAGCAGGCTGGAAGGCCTGCGGGTCGGTAAACTTTTGCGGATCGAGATTGGCGGCGGCGAGGATCATCGCCACCTTGTCGCCGCGGCGGAACGGGATGCCGTCCAGTTCGACGTCCTCGAGCGCATAGCGCTGGAAGATGTGAACGGGCGCGGAAATGCGCAGGCATTCCTCGACCGTGCGTTCCGTCGCCTTCGCGTCGGCGAAGAGGGCGGACGGGTCCGCGCCGGCCTCCAGGATGGTGCGCACGGCATTGCCGATCTGGTGCACCGTCGCCTCGTGGCCGGCATTGAGCAGCACGATGGTCGTCGAGATCAGCTCGTCCTCGGTGAGCAGCTGGCCCTTATGCTCCGTATGCACCATGTGCGAAAGCAGGTCGTCGCGCGGCTCCGCGCGGCGCTCGGCGATCACGCCGCGCACATAGTCGGCGAATTCCTGCGCCGCCCTGTCGGCCGCAAGCTCATCCTCGCGGGTGCGACCGAACATGTACATGCGCACATAGGCATGCGACCATTTCAGGAGCTGCGGCCCCATCTCGTCCGGAATGCCGATCATGCGGGCGATCATGGTCACCGGCAGGATGTCGGCGAAGGCGGAAAGCAGCTCGACGCGCCCGTCCTTCTCGAAACGGTCGATCGCCTGATGGCAGAGTGCGGTGATTTCCGGCGTCAGCCGGTCGATAACGCGCGAAACGAAGGCGCGGTTGACGAGCGTTCGCAGCCGGGTGTGCTCCGGCGGCTCCAGTTCCAGCAGCGACCAGGCCTCCGCAGCATCGAAATGCCGGACATGGTCCTGCGGCTCGGGCAGGCCGAGTTCCTCGCGCGTCGCCACATGCAGGATCTGCCGGCCGAAGCGACGGTCGCGCAGGAGGCCATTCACATGGTCGTAGCCCGTGAAATACCATTGCTTCTGCTCTTCCCACCAGAAGGTGGGACAATGCGCATGCAGCGCCGCATAGACCGGATTGGGGTCGCGGTAGAAATCGGGATTGCGGCCATCGAGGCTGACGCGGCGGCTGGCGGGGTCGATGGAAAGGAAGGGAAATGGTGTCGTGGTCATGGCAATGACCTAGCGGATTTCGCCGCGCCATGAAAGCGCGGCGATCAGCATTCAACAGCCACATCACTTTCCGACCGCAACACCCTCGCGGCGCGGGTCGGCGGCGCCCTTCAGGCCTTCCGTTGAAAGCTCGATGGCGTGCAGGCCGGAATTCATGTCGCCGACCTTCACCTCGTAGCCCAGCGCCTTCAGCGGCTCGGCGAGTTTTTCAGCCTCTGTGCCGGCCTCGAGGTCATAGGTGCCGAAGCGGTTGATGAGATGCGGCATGGCGACGATCTCTCCGACGTCCATGCCCCAGTCGATATAGGCGATCAGCGCCTGTGCGACATAGCCGATGATCTGGCTGCCGCCGGGCGAACCTATGGCGAGGAGCGGCTTGCCGTCCTTCAGGACGATGGTCGGCGACATGGAGGAGCGGGGGCGTTTTCCCGGCTCCACGCGATTGGCGACGGGAAGCCCCTCGTCATGCGTATTGAAGGAGAAGTCGGTAAGCTCGTTGTTAAGCAGGAAGCCGCCCGTCATCAACCGCGAGCCGAAACCGTTCTCGATGGTCGTCGTCATGGAGACGACATTGCCCTGCTTGTCGACGATGACGAAATGGCTGGTGGAAGGCAGCTCGATCGCCGCATCCCGGCCGAAATTGAAGGCATGGTCCCATTCCGGCTTGCCGGCCACAACAGCGTCGTCGCCAAGCGCCTTATCGCCGTCGAGCAGCTTCGCCCGCTCGCCGAGATAGGTCTTGTCGATGAGGCCCTTGATCGGGGCGGGCACGAAATCGGTGTCGGCGAGATAGCGTCCGCGGTCGGCAAAGGCGAGACGCTGGGCGTCGCCGATCAGCCGCCAGCTTTCCGGGTTGTCCTTGCCGAGCGCCTTGAGGTCGAAATTCTCCAGCATGCCCAGCATCTGGCCGATCGCGACCGCGCCGGAGGAGGGCGGTCCCATGCCGCAGATGTCGAGCGCCCGATAGTCGATACAGACTGGCTGGCGCACCTTCACCCGGTAGTTGGCAAGGTCGGCGAGCGAGAGCACGCCGGCTTTCTTGCCGGCCATGCGCACCGTATCGACCATCGCCTCGGCAATCGCGCCGCCGTAGAAAGCTGTCGCACCGCCCTTGGCGATGGCCGAGAGCGTTTCGGCATAGGCGGGGTTCTTCAGCACGGTGCCGGCCTTCAGGGGAGCCCCGTCCGCGCCGAAGAAATAGGCGGTCGTCGCCTCGAAGGCTTTGAGATCGTCGCCTTCCGCCGCGATCAGGCTAGCAAGGCGCGGCGAGACGGCAAAGCCGTCGCGGGCAAGTTTTTCCGCCGGCGCAAAGAGGTCCTTCCAGGGCGTCCGGCCCCAGCGGTTGTGAGCCTCCTGTAGCAGCATGACGGTGCCGGGCGTGCCGACCGAGCGGCCGCCGACGACCGCGTCGAAGAACGCCATCGGCTCGCCCTTGTCGTCCAGGAAGAGTTTCGGCGTTGCCTCCATCGGCGCCGTCTCGCGGCCGTCGAGCGTGACGATACGTTTGGCCTCCGCGTCATGGTAGACGAGGAAGGCGCCGCCGCCGAGGCCGGAGGATTGCGGCTCGACGAGGCCGAGCACGGTCTGGACGGCGACCATTGCATCGATTGCGCTGCCGCCAGCGGCAAGGACCTGTTCTCCGGCCGCCGCCGCCAGCGGATGGGCCGCGGCCACCATGTGGTCCTTCGCTGCCACGACTTTCGCTGTCGCAAGGCCGGTCGCCCGTTCGGGAGACACTGTGTCGGACGCCTGCTGGGCAAGCGCGCCCGTCGCTGATAGAAGAAGGAGCCCGAGGGCTGCGATCGATCGTGTCGTCATGGCGGTCTCCGTCCGACGAAAAGGGCGACAGGCGCCCGCGAATGCAGGGCGGAGCGGATGGCCGGGTTCATCCTTCCTTCACCCTGTCGGCGGTTGGGTTGTGGAAATCCTGTTTCCGCCTCGCGCCGATTAACCGCATTCTGGCATAGAGCGCGGCAAAACGCTTGGCCGTCTTGAAGTCCGCTACCCTGACACTCTATGTAGGGAGGACGAAACTTGCTGATTCCCAACGCTTGGCGACGGGTTTCAGGGCACTTGAGATGAAGGATTGACATGAGAAATCCCGTAGATACCGCCATGGCTCTGGTGCCGATGGTCGTCGAGCAGACCAACCGCGGCGAGCGTTCCTACGACATTTATTCGCGTCTCCTTAAGGAACGCATCATCTTCCTGACGGGTCCCGTCGAGGATCACATCGCAACGCTCGTCTGCGCGCAGCTTCTCTTCCTCGAGGCGGAAAACCCGAAGAAGGAGATCGCGCTCTACATCAATTCGCCGGGCGGTGTCGTCACGTCCGGCATGGCGATCTATGATACGATGCAGTTCATCAAGCCCGCCGTATCGACGCTCTGCATCGGGCAGGCCGCGTCGATGGGCTCGCTGCTGCTCGCCGCCGGCCACAAGGACATGCGCTTTGCGACGCCGAACGCCCGCATCATGGTTCACCAGCCGTCCGGCGGTTTCCAGGGCCAGGCGTCCGATATCGAGCGCCACGCCAAGGACATCCTCAAGATGAAGCGCAAGCTGAACGAGGTTTACGTCAAGCACTGCGGCCGCACCTATGAGGAAGTGGAGCAGACGCTCGATCGTGACCACTTCATGAGCGCGGACGAGGCGAAGGACTGGGGTCTTATTGACCGCGTCATCACGAGCCGCGAGGCGATCGAGGGTGCCGAGGGCGCGTAAGATCAAGGTTTTTGTGTGCGGCTGAGGCATATGTGACACATTTGTAATGGTCACGGGGCTTTATCCGCACCATAAAGCCGTTAATATCGGTCGTTAATGCTATGTTGGTTTTTGACGGCCTAGCATTTGGTATTTCGGTGGGGATTCGTTGCCACCGGCTTTGGGGCCTTGCCCCTCATCCGGTCAGTACCCCTGGAGCCTTTGAGGGCAGCGCTTGAGCGCGTGGTTCCGCAAAGGTAGTTTGAGTGGTCCGGCCATCTTCCGGGAGATGAACGGCGTGCTGGAAGGAAAGTGATATGAGCAAGGTCAGCGGCAGCAACGGCGGCGACTCCAAGAATACTCTCTATTGTTCATTCTGCGGCAAGAGCCAGCACGAGGTCCGGAAGTTGATCGCCGGCCCGACGGTGTTCATCTGCGATGAATGCGTCGAACTGTGCATGGACATCATCCGCGAGGAGAACAAGACCTCGATGGTGAAATCCCGCGATGGCGTTCCCACGCCCCAGGATATCATCAAGGTCCTCGACGAATATGTCATCGGCCAGCAGCAGGCCAAGCGTATCCTGTCGGTGGCGGTGCACAACCACTACAAGCGCCTGGCGCATGCCGCCAAGGGCACGGACGTGGAACTGGCGAAGTCGAACATCATGCTGGTCGGCCCGACCGGTTGCGGCAAGACCTATCTCGCCCAGACGCTCGCGCGCATCATCGACGTGCCCTTCACCATGGCCGACGCCACGACGCTGACCGAAGCCGGTTACGTCGGCGAGGACGTGGAAAACATCATCCTGAAGCTTCTGCAGGCGGCCGACTACAATGTCGAGCGCGCGCAGCGCGGCATCGTCTATATCGACGAAGTCGACAAGATCTCGCGCAAGTCCGACAACCCCTCGATAACCCGTGACGTTTCGGGCGAGGGCGTGCAGCAGGCGCTTCTGAAGATCATGGAAGGCACGGTTGCCTCCGTTCCGCCGCAGGGTGGCCGCAAGCATCCGCAGCAGGAATTCCTGCAGGTCGACACGACGAACATCCTGTTTATCTGCGGCGGCGCCTTTGCCGGTCTCGACAAGATCATCTCGGCCCGCGGCGAAAAGACGTCGATCGGCTTCGGCGCGCAGGTTCGTTCGCCGGAAGATCGCCGCGTCGGCGAAGTCCTGCGCGAACTGGAGCCGGAAGATCTGGTGAAGTTCGGCCTCATCCCGGAATTCATCGGCCGTCTGCCGGTCCTGGCGACGCTCGAAGACCTCGACGAGGATGCGCTGATCCAGATCCTGTCCGAGCCGAAGAACGCACTGATCAAGCAGTACCAGCGCCTGTTCGAGATGGAGGACGTGGAGCTGTCCTTCCACGAGGACGCCCTGCGCGAGATCGCCCGCAAGGCGATCATCCGCAAGACCGGCGCGCGCGGCCTGCGCTCGATCATGGAAAAGATCCTGCTCGACACGATGTTCGAGCTTCCGACGCTGGAAGGCGTGCGGGAGGTTGTCATCTCCGACGAAGTGGTGAAGGGGTCGGCCCGTCCGCTCTACATTTACTCGGAACGGTCCGACGAGAAGGCCAACGTTTCGGCCTGATGGCTGCAAATCGGTTGAGGAAGGACCCGCCGTCGGCGGGTCTTTTCGTTTCAGGCAACTCGCGGCATTTCGTGACTGGTTGGCCCGGATCAGGCGGGCCATGATACGGCATCTTCCGGCTCCACATGGGCGGTTGCGAAAAGGCGCGTGGCGGGCGAAGATGGAAGCGTCGAATCTGTTTTGCGTAAGCTCCGGTGCGTATGCCCGGGGGAGGCCGCAAGTTCCGCGACAGCGCGGAAGACTAGACTTCCTTTCGCTTGTTCGTCTGGCCCGGCACGGGGTGGGGGCACTCCGTGGTCGGACTTGAAAAAGTGTTGACCGCACGCCACTTGTGGATGGAAAAGATTACCGGCCCGACGTCTCCAAGGCGCTGCGTGGACCGGCCTCCCGGAAACGGGACGTTTGAAAGGAAATGACATGACGAAGAAGACGTCTGCGCCGCACGATTCCACGGCCTTCCCGGTCCTGCCCCTGCGCGACATCGTGGTGTTCCCGCATATGATCGTGCCGCTGTTCGTCGGGCGCGAGAAGTCGATCCGCGCGCTCGAAGAGGTGATGGGCACCGACAAGCAGATCATGCTTGCAACCCAGATCAACGCCTCCGACGACGATCCGGAAACCGACGCCATCTACCGCATCGGCACCGTCGCCAACGTTCTCCAGTTGCTGAAGCTTCCCGACGGCACCGTCAAGGTGCTGGTAGAGGGCCGCGCGCGCGCCGAGATCGACGGCTATACGGAGCGCGATGAGTTCTACGAGGCAATGGCCCATGTGCTGGCCGAGCCGGAAGAGGACCCCGTCGAGATCGAGGCGCTGTCGCGCTCGGTGGTCTCCGAGTTCGAGAACTACGTCAAGCTCAACAAGAAGATTTCGCCGGAAGTCGTCGGTGCCGCTAGCCAGATCGAGGATTACTCGAAGCTGGCCGATACCGTCGCCTCGCACCTTTCCATAAAGATCGTCGAGAAGCAGGAAATGCTCGAGACGACCAGCGTCAAGCTGCGCCTTGAAAAGGCGCTCGGCTTCATGGAAGGCGAGATTTCCGTTCTGCAGGTCGAAAAGCGCATCCGCTCGCGTGTAAAGCGCCAGATGGAGAAGACCCAGCGCGAATATTACCTGAACGAACAGATGAAGGCGATCCAGAAGGAACTCGGCGACGGCGAGGACGGCCGCGACGAGATGGCCGAGCTGGAAGAAAAGATCGCCAAGGTCAAGCTCTCCAAGGAGGCCCGCGAAAAGGCGGACGCCGAAATGAAGAAGCTGCGCCAGATGAGCCCGATGTCGGCGGAAGCCACCGTCGTGCGCAACTATCTCGACTGGCTGACGGGTATTCCGTGGGGCAAGAAGTCGAAGATCAAGACCGACCTGAACAATGCCGAGAAGATTCTCGACGAGGATCATTTCGGCCTCGACAAGGTCAAGGAGCGCATCGTCGAGTATCTCGCCGTGCAGGCCCGCTCGACCAAGATCAAGGGCCCGATCCTGTGCCTCGTCGGTCCTCCGGGCGTCGGCAAGACCTCGCTCGCCAAGTCGATCGCCAAGGCGACCGGCCGCGAATATGTCCGCATGGCGCTTGGCGGCGTGCGGGACGAGGCCGAAATCCGTGGCCACCGCCGCACCTATATCGGCTCGATGCCCGGCAAGGTCATCCAGTCGATGAAGAAGGCGAAGAAGTCCAACCCGCTCTTCCTGTTCGACGAGATCGACAAGATGGGCATGGATTTCCGCGGCGATCCGTCTTCGGCCCTGCTGGAGGTGCTTGATCCGGAACAGAACTCGACCTTCATGGACCACTACCTGGAAGTCGAATACGACCTGTCCAACGTCATGTTCGTGACGACGGCAAACACGCTGAACATCCCGGCGCCCCTGATGGACCGCATGGAAGTGATCCGCATTGCCGGCTACACGGAAGAAGAGAAGCTGGAGATCGCCAAGCGGCACCTGTTGCCGAAGGCGATCCGCGACCACGCGCTGCAGCCGAAGGAATATTCGGTCACGGACGGCGCGCTGATGGCGGTCATCCAGCAGTACACCCGCGAGGCGGGGGTCAGAAACTTCGAGCGTGAACTGATGAAGCTCGCCCGCAAGGCGGTGACCGAGATCATCAAGGGCAAGGCGACGCGTGTCGAGGTCACGGCGGAAAACATCCACGACTTCCTCGGCGTTCCGCGCTTCCGGCACGGCGAAGCCGAGCGTGAGGATCAGGTCGGCGTCGTCACGGGGCTTGCCTGGACGGAAGTCGGCGGCGAGCTGCTGACGATCGAAGGCGTGAGCCTGCCGGGTGGCAAGGGCCGGATGACGGTGACCGGCAACCTGCGGGACGTGATGAAGGAATCGATTTCGGCAGCGGCGTCCTATGTCCGCTCGCGCGCCGTCGATTTCGGCATCGAGCCGCCGCGCTTCGACAAGACGGACATCCACGTGCACGTGCCGGAAGGCGCGACGCCGAAGGACGGTCCTTCGGCCGGTATCGCCATGGCGACCGCCATCGTCTCCATCATGACCGGCATTCCGGTCTCGAAGGATATCGCGATGACGGGCGAGGTGACGCTGCGCGGCCGGGTTCTGCCGATCGGCGGCCTCAAGGAGAAGCTGCTTGCAGCGCTTCGCGGCGGCATCAAGAAGGTGCTGATCCCGGAAGAGAACGCCAAGGACCTGGCGGAGATCCCGGACAACGTGAAGAACAGCATGGAGATCATCCCGGTATCGCGCATGGGCGAGGTGATCGCGCATGCCCTGCTGCGCACGCCAGAGCCGATCGAATGGGACAGTGCCGCGGCTGAAGCAGCCAAGGTTCCGGCGGTCGAATCGGCTGAAGACAGCGCTGCCGCAATCGCGCATTGAGCCGCAAGGCCGGGCCGAGCGCCCGGCGTTTTCCCGGAAAACAGCAAAAGACCGGCCTCGGGGCCGGTCTTTTTCGTTAAAAATCGTGTGTAAACCCCGGTTTCTCAGGGGATTCCGACGAAATTTTCTTGCGGGGAGAAAGGTGATGCGTATTCTGCCCCCGACTTGAAAGAGTCGTTTCAAACCGTAAGAAAGGGGTGGAAACATGAACAAGAATGAACTCGTATCCGCAGTGGCTGAGAAGTCCGGCCTGTCCAAGACGGACGCAGCATCTGCTGTCGACGCCGTTTTCGAGACGATCCAGGGCGAACTCAAGAACGGCGGTGACATTCGTCTCGTCGGTTTCGGCAATTTCTCCGTATCGCGTCGCGAAGCCTCCAAGGGCCGCAACCTTTCGACCGGCGCCGAGATCGAGATCCCGGCTCGCAACGTGCCGAAGTTCTCGGCCGGCAAGGGTCTGAAGGACGCAGTCAACAGCTGATACGACGCCGTTGCATGATCCTTGAACCCTACCGGTTTCGGGACGACGGCAGCAGCCTTGAAGTTCTACAGCGCTTCCTGTGCGTCGATCATGACGCGCCGCGCTGTGGGCAGAGCGGTTATCCACTCCGCCGCAAATCCTGAAGTTCAGGGCAGGGGTCCGGTCTATCCGGACCCCTTTTTATTTGCGGGGAAGGGTGGCGGGTGTCGCCCTGTTGTCATCGCGCTGTAACACGAAAGCCGCAGAACCGCCGGGTTCCTATTGACCGGATCCCGGAGGATTTCATGAAAACCCGTTCTCTCACTGCCGCGCTCGCGGCGGTCCTCGCCGCATCGGTGGCTCCTGCCGCCAGCGCAGAGCCCGTATTCAATCGCATTGCGTCCTTCACCGTTGCCGACAACCTGCCGGAAGGCGTGGACAAGGCGACGCCGACCTCATCCGAAATCATCGCAGCCTCCGAGGACGGCAACACGCTCGTCTATTCCGACAGCCCGAACAAGGCGATCGGCTTCATCGACATTACCGATGCCAAGGCCCCGAAGGCCGGCGGCTCCGTCTCCTTCGAGGGCGAGCCGACCTCGGTAACGATCGCCGGCGGCAAGGCGCTGGTCGCGATCAACACGCGCGAAAGCTTCGTGAAGCCGTCGGGCGCGCTCGTCCAGGTGGATGTTGCCTCGAAGGCGATCGATGCCACCTGCGACATCGGTGGTCAGCCGGACTCCATCGCCCTCAACAAGGACAAGACGATCGCGGCGATCGCCATCGAGAACGAGCGCGACGAGGAGCTCAATGACGGAGCCCTCCCGCAGATGCCGGCCGGCGATCTGGTGCTGGTGTCGCTGAAAGACGGCGTCGTCGATTGCGGCTCGCTGAAGCGCGTCACGTTGACGGGCCTTGCCGACATTGCCGGCGACGACCCGGAGCCGGAATTCGTCTCCTTCAACGGTCTTGATGAAATCGCCGTCACGCTGCAGGAAAACAACCATATCGTCATCGTCGACGGCAAGACCGGCGCGGTGAAGAGCCATTTCTCCGCCGGCACCGTCAGCCTTGAAGGCATCGACACGAAGAAGGACGGCGCGCTCAAGTTCACCGGCGAGATGAAGGACGTCGCCCGCGAGCCCGACGCCGTGAAGTGGCTGGACGACAACCGCCTCGTCGTCGCCAATGAAGGCGACTGGAAGGGCGGCGCCCGCGGCTTCACCATCTTCGACAAGCAGGGCAAGGTTCTCCACGAGAACGGTGCCGGTTTCGAGCGCGAGATCGCGAAGATCGGCCACTATCCCGACAAGCGCAACAAGAAGGGCGTCGAGCCGGAAGGCCTGGAAGCGGCAAGGTTTGGCGACGACAACCTGTTCTTCGTGCTGGCCGAGCGCGCCTCCATCGTCGGGGTCTACAAGGATACCGGCGCCGAGCCTGAACTGCTCCAGCTTCTGCCGTCGGGCGTCGGTCCGGAAGGCGCGGTCGCCATTCCCAGCCGCAATCTCTTCGTGACCGCCAATGAAACCGACCTCGTCGAGGATGGCGGCGCCCGCTCGCATGTCATGATCTACGAGCGTGCGGAGGGCGAAGCGGCCTACCCGCAGATCATCTCCACCGAGAAGGATGGCGAATTGATCGGCTTCGGCGCGCTTTCGGGGCTGGCCCCGGTCAAGGACAAGCCGGGCATGCTCTATGCCGTGAACGACTCCTTCTACGCATCGCAGCCGACGATCTTCACGATCGATGCCACGCAGAAGCCGGCGAAGATCGTCGATGCCCTGCGCATCACGCGTAACGGCGCTGCCGCCCAGAAGCTCGACAGCGAAGGCCTGACGCCGGACGGCGAGGGCGGCTTCTGGCTCGCCAACGAGGGCGATGCCGACAAGCTCTACAGCCACGCCATCATCCAGGTGAACGAGAAGGGTGAGATCCAGAAGGAAATCGCCATTCCCGCCGAGCTGCGCGCCGGTGAGAAGCGTTTCGGCTTCGAGGGCATCACCAGCGTCGGCGAAGGCGACGACAAGGTGCTGTGGATGGCCATGCAGCGTGAGTGGGGCGACGACGAGAAGGGCTTCGTGAAGCTCGTCTCCTACAAGCCTTCCTCGAAGGAATGGGGCGCCGTGCGCTACCCGCTTGAAAAGACGGAAAGCGGCTGGGTCGGCCTTTCCGAGATCACCGCGAATGGCGACTATGCCTATATCCTCGAGCGTGACAACCTGATCGGCGATGTGGCCAGGCTGAAGAAGCTCTACCGCGTGGCGCTCGCCGACCTGAAGCCGGCCAAGCTGGGTGGTGAACTGCCGGTTGTAAAGAAGGAAGAGGTCCGCGATCTCATTCCTGACCTCAAGAGCGCCACCAACGGCTATGTCGTCGACAAGGTCGAGGGCTTTGCCATCGATGCCGCCGGCAACGGCTTCGTCGTGACCGACAATGACGGCGTCGATGGTTCTTCCGGCGAGACCCTGTTCTTCGGCATTGGCCCGATCAACGCGATGTAAGACTGGAAAGCCGGCGCTGCTTCGTGCGGGAGCGGCGCCGGCTCTCTACTGATGGCGGACAAGAGAAAGGCCGGGATCTTGCGACCCCGGCCTTTCGTTTTTAGCGCCGTCCGGCTCAGCCGACGGCTTGCAGGGAACGGGCAGGCGCTGCTTCAGCCATGCCCTCGCTCTTGTCTCTTGCCTGTTGCAGCTCGTCGGTCTTCTCGCTGAGACAGCTGATGATTTCCTTCATGTGCTGCTTCTGGTCTTCGGTCAGGACGTTGAAGATCGCCTCGATCATCTTGTGTTGCGGCTGCTGGGCGGCCGAGATGACGGTCCGGCCCATATCCGTAATCGAAACGATCTTGGCGCGTCGGTCCTTCGGATCGGGGTCGCGCTTGACAAGTTTGTCACGCTCGAGACCATCGATCGCTTCCGTCACCGTACGGGGCGCGAAACCGAGAGCGCAGGCGATGTCCGTCGACCGCTGCGGGCCCTGGCATTCCAGAAGAAGCAGGAACTTGCTGCGGGCGAGCGATACGCCTTCGTCCATCATGCACTCATTCACCAGGCGACTCACCTGGTGGTAGAGTTTGAACATGCCTTGGGAGATTTCTATCGTGCTAGTCATGAGGTACAATGTAGGTATTATGAGGGACCATGTCAAATGATCACGATGTTTTTCGATAAAGTTGATCATAGATATTGAACGATCGTTGTAAACGCTAACGGTTCGGCAACGAGCGGTTTTTCATGCCTGTTTTCAGGCTGTTCCGGGAAATAATGATTTCTTTCCTGCATAACGCTCCTCGCGTTGCGGCAAGCATTGACCCCACGGCATGCCGAGGCGATTGTCGGCCATGCCTTTCCGCTTCATTCACACCGCCGACCTGCATCTCGATTCGCCGCTCACCTCGCTCGCGTTGCGCAATGCCGACCTCGGCGATCTCGTGCGGGGCGCGACGCGCAAGGCGCTGGAACGCATCGTGGACCTAGCCATTGCGGAGACGGTGGATGCCGTCATCATCGCCGGCGACCTCTATGACGGCTCCCAGACCTCCATGGCGACGGCGCTGTTCCTGATGGGCCAGATGCGGCGGCTCGACGCGGCCGGCATCCTTGTCTTCCTCATTCGCGGCAATCACGATGCGCAGTCGCAGATCACTCGGGAGCTGACCTTTCCGCCGAACGTGCATGTCTTCGACGGGCGCGGCAAACCGGTGCGGGCAGGGGCGCTGGCGAGCGGCCGGGAGATTCACGTCCACGGCGTCAGCTTTGCGAACCCGCACGCGCCAAGCTCTCTGCTGCCGACCTACCGCGCGCCGGTGCCCGATGCCGTCAATATCGGTCTCATGCATACCAGCCTTGCCGGTGCGAGCAGCCATGACCCCTATGCCCCCGTCGGCCTTAGCGACCTCTCGGCGCATGGTTTCGACTACTGGGCGCTCGGCCACATCCACCAGCGCCGGGTACATCTCGAAAAGCCCTGGATCGTCATGCCCGGCAATCCGCAGGGCCGCGATATCAACGAGGGTGGACCGAAGGGCGTGACGCTCGCCACCATTACCGATGACGGCGAGATCACCTGCGAGGAACATCACGTGGCCATCGCGCTCTTCGAGCGGCTTTCCATCGATCTCTCCAGCAGCAATGACTGGCCCGGCATGCTCGACCATATCGAAACCGTGCTCGGCGAGGCGCGGGGGGCGGCGAACGGCGCGCATCTTGTCGCCCGTCTCATGCTAACGGGCGCTACGCCACTTGCATGGCGGCTGCGCCGTGACGAGGATCTGCTGCTTGGCGAAATCCAGAACCTTGCTGCTTCGCTGGGCGAATGCTGGATCGAGGCGGTCGAGCTTGCCGTCTCGGCACCGGCTACGTCGACGGGGTCCGATACCGGGCCGGTCGACGAGCTTTCGCACTTGATGCACGCGGACGTTGTGCAGAGCCATGCCTATCGCGAGGAATTGCGTGAAACGCTGGCCGATCTCCTGCGCCAGCTCCCGAAGGAAGCGCGCAGCCTGCTGGCGCCGGACGAGGCCGCTGAGGAGGCGCTGCTGTCCGATCTTGCGCTGCGGGGGTCCGATTCCGTCCTCGCCCGCCTCGGCGACAGCGAGAGAGCCTAGCGCATGCGTCTTGATCGCCTGGACCTCGTTCGCTACGGCAAGTTCACCGACCGCAGCCTCGATTTCGGCACGGCAAAGCCGGGCAAGCCGGATTTCCATCTCGTGCACGGCCCGAACGAGGCCGGCAAATCGACACTCTTCTCCGCCTATCTCGATCTCCTCTTCGGCATCGAGAAATCGAGCGCCTATGGCTTCCTGCACCCCTATCCGCTGATGCGCGTGGGCGGGCAGTTTTCTGTGGGTACGGAACGCCACGAAGCCTATCGCCTCAAGCGCAACCAGGCCTCGCTCGTGGCTGGCGACGACCGGCCGCTGCCTGATACGCTCTTTGCCTCCGTGCTTGGCGGAATGGACCGCAACGCCTATCGCACCATGTTCTCGCTCGATGACGAGAGCATCGAAAAGGGCGGCGAGGACATCCTGAAGAGCGAAGGCGAACTCGGCGCCATGCTGTTTTCCGCCAGTTCCGGCCTTTCCGACCTTGCGTCCGGCATTGCCGCGCTGAAGGCGGAAGCCGACGAGTTTTACCGCCCCTCCGGCCGCAAGCACGGCCTGTCCGCCCTGAAGGCGGAAATCGACGCACTGGCCACGGAACGCAAGGCGCTGGACGTCGCGGCCCGCGACTATGGCGTGCTGGTGCGCGAGCGCGATGCCGCCGCCGCCCGGCACGAGGAGGTGACGGCCGCCCGGCGTGAGGCGCGCGCCGCGCTGGCGCAGGTGGAGCGCAGCCTTTCCGCGCTGCCCTATCTTCGCCGCCTGCGGGCCTTGCGGGCCGAACTCGGCGCCTTCGACCTCGGCGCGTCGCCGCCGGTGGGCTGGCGATCCCTCCTTGGCGAACTTGCCCGGGAGGAAACGGAGATCGCCGCACGGGTCGCGCGGGTCGTTACGGACCGCGAGCGCCATGAGGAGGAGCGCGAGAGCCTTTTCGAAGACGACGCCGTGCTGGTAGCCGAGGCCGATATAGCGGCGCTCTCCGGCTCGTCGCTCGAAGCGCGCTTCCGCACCGCTGCGATGGATCTTTCCCATCGGGAAGCGGACCGCGACGGGCTTGTCGCGATGATCGGCACGGGGCTCGCCGCGCTTGGCCTGCCGCCGCAGGCCGATCCACTGGAAGTCCTGCTTCCGCCGGGCCTTGCCGACAAGCTGACGTCTCTTCTTTCACGCCGGGCAGCGCTTGCCGAACGGTCGCAAGCCGCGCTTCGCGAGCAGGCCGAAGCGGAAAAGGCGCTGGCTGCGGCAGGCGGCAAGGCCGGTACCGTGTCCGCGGAGGAGGCAGGGCGCGAAGAGGCGTTGCAGGTCACGCTCGGCGCCGTCATACGGGCGGCCCGTTCCGGCGATATTGTGGCGCGCTTGCGCGATGCACGACGCCGCCTCGCGCTTGCGCGGCAGGAGATGGATGGCGCAGTGGCGCGCCTTGCCCCCTGGGTCGGCACGGTTGAAACGCTGGAGGGCATGCAGGTTCCGGCATCGGGCGAAATCATGAGCCTGCGCCAGCAACAGGACGCGGCGAGCGAGGCATTGCGCCGGCAGCACGAACAGGTCGCCGCGCTGGAGCTGGATGTCACCGCCGCGCGGGCAACGCTCGATGCGCTGCGGAAGGTGACGGGCGCGACGGGAGAAGAACAGGCGGGCCAATTGAGAGCGGCGCGCGAGACCGCCTGGCATACGCATCTGGCGCGTCTCGACCGCGAGACTGCGGCAACGTTCCAAGACGCAATGCACGCCGATGATCGCGCCATGGACACGCGCTTGCGCAACGCCGACCGCCTTTCGGAACTGCGCGTCCTCGAGCGCACGACGGCTGAAGGCATGGCGCGGCTTGAGACGTTCCAAAATGAGAGCATGCGCCTCGAACAGGCGGCTGCAAGGATCGATGCGGAAGTGTCGGCCCTTGGCCGCCGTTGCGGCTTGCCGGAAGCAACGCCGCTGGCAGAGATTGCCGCCTGGCTCGAACGTCGGGACGCGGTTTTGGAAAAGCGCGGCGATCTTGCACGCCAGACGGTGGAGGCCGATCTCGTCGAGCAAGAGGCGGCGGACCTGCTGTCGCGGCTTTCAGCTCTTCTTGCGGCGGGGCTTGCCGAGAGCATCGCTCTCGATGAAGCGCTTTTCCACGCTGAAGACCGGCTGGAGGCGTTGAAGGCCGCTCGCGCCGAGCGGCTTGCCGCAGCCGAGCGTCTTGTCCGCGCAAAGGCGGATGTCGACATGCGCCGTAAGGCTGCGGCGGAAGCCGCGGGGGCGCTTGCGGCGTGGCAGGAGGCATGGACAGGCGAGATCGCCGGCACATGGCTTGCTTCGGAAAAGGCGCCTGCCGAGCCGGACCGCCTTGCCACCCTGCTTCCCGCCTTGCAGGCGCTCGGCACGAACGTCGAGCGGCGCGGCGAACTGGATCATCGCATTGCTGGCATGCGCCGCGACCAGCAGGACTATTCCAGCCACGCACGCCGCCTTGCGGAGCGGCTTTCCGAGCCGTTCAATGCGGATGATCCGCTGTCCACCGTCGCGAACCTCTCCCATCGGCTCTCCGCCGCCAAAGCGGTCCGCGAAAGACGCGAGGCGATCGACAAGGCGCTGGTGCGGCTTGGCGAGGAGGAGCGGGCGCTGGAGGAACGGCGCGCCGTTCTGACGGTGCGACTATCCGAAATCTTTTCCTTCCTCGGTTGCGATACGCTGGGCGAGGCGGAACTGTTGCTCGAAGCCTATCGCAAGCGGGATGACATTCTCGGACGCGTGGACGATGCGGCGCGCGATCTTGCGCAGCAGATGCGCGTGGAGACCTGTGAGGAAGCCGAAGCGCTGCTTGCGGCGGTCGACGAGGACCAGCTTGCCGGGGAAAAGAGCGATCTGTCCGCCAGACTGGATGACCTGGACCGCGAGGTGCAGGAGCAGCATCTGGCGCGGGCGCGGGCGGATGAGGCGCTTGCACGGATCGCCGGCAGCGACGAGGCGGCCGCGCTGGAGGAGCGCCGGCGCACGGCGCTGATCGAGCTTGCGGAGAAATCGCGGCGCTACCTTGCGACCCGCGCCGGCATATTGGCGGCGGAACAGGCTTTGCGGCTCTATCGCGAGCGTCACCGCAGCGCCATGATGGAGCGGGCGTCGAAGACCTTCAGGGACATTACTGGCGGCGAATATGCCGGGCTTTCGACGGTGCTGGAAAAGGATAGCGAGTTCCTTGTCGTCAATGCCGCCGGGGGCGGCTCGAAGCTTGCAAGGGATCTTTCCAAGGGCACGCGCTTCCAGCTCTACCTTGCGCTGCGCGTTGCGGGCTATCACGAGATCGCCGCGAGCCGCGAGATCGTGCCCTTCATTGCCGACGACATCATGGAGACCTTCGACGACAGGCGCGCGCTGAATGCCCTGCGCGTCATGGGCGACATGGCGAAGGGCGGACAGGTGATCTATCTGACGCATCACCAGCACTTGAAGGATCTCGCGCTGGAAGCCTGCCCGGAGGTCACGCTCCATGAATTGTGAGGGCTGAAACGTTTGCACTCTCAAGAAAGCGTTAACGTCCGGAACTTGACTTGCCCTGTGGTAAATGGTTCTTGGCGCACGATTGCTACCGCTGCGAAGCCTGCTTCGCGCGGCGCTTCGCCTTTACGAAACGGATAGGCATGACAATGAGGACCGGGAAAGAGGCGACCATGTGGGAGCGGGGTTTTGCACCCGTCGGCTTCCTCGTGCTGCTCTTCACGCTGTTCCTCTCGCAGTTCTCGCTGCCTGAAAATACCGCAAATCCCGGCCATCCGCAGCGTACCGCCGCTGAGGGCGGCGTCGCACCGTCGCCGCTTTCCAACGCCGGCGACGAATTCTGGTTTCCGGCGAACGGTCATGCGGAGCGGCGGGTCGCCAAGGCGAAGACCGGCTTGCCGGACGGTGAAGCCGCCGGCAAGGCGTTCCTGCCGGGCGCCGGCCCGGTGCTCTATCCCTTTGAAATCGCCTCGTCCGAGGCCTTTGTCGCTGCTGACGACGTTGCGCCGGCTCTCTCCGGCAATGCCGCGTTCCGCAGCCGCGCGCCTCCGGCTTTTGCCGCCTGAGGCCCTGTGGCGTCGTTGACGCCGCGCCATTCGATTGAAATTTCGATCCCAGCGGACGGCGTCGACCCATCGTGGCGCGCTTTCCGGCAGTTGAAGTGGAACACCCCCATGAAAACCTCCAAATGGGCACTGTTTGCCACCGCCATCATCATCCTTTTCGGGGTGCTTGCGGCCGTGCCGAACATGCTGACGGCCGAACAACAGGCCAAATACGGGCATCTCCTGCCCGCCAACCCCGTCACCCTCGGTCTCGACCTGAAGGGCGGCTCGCATCTCGTGCTCGAGGTCGATTCCGCGGCGCTGCGCAAGGCGCGCATGGATGCGCTGCTCAACGATACGCGCGCCATCCTGCGCACGGCGGGCCAGCGCGCTTCGGCGGCTCGCCTTGCCGGCACGACGCTGACCGTGACGCTGCCCGATCAGGCTGCACTCGACAAGGTGTTGCCGGAAGTGCGCAAGCTCGCCACGCCGACAACGACGCTCGGCTTCGGTGCCGGCTCTTCCGACATCGAAATCTCGACCGATGGGCTGGCGATCAACGTCACGCTGACGGAAGCCGGTATCAACGAGCGCATGTCGGCTGCCGTCGAGCAGAGCCTTGAAATCATCCGTCGCCGCGTCGACCAGGTCGGCGTTGCCGAGCCGCTCATCCAGCGTGTCGGCGGCGACCGCATCCTCGTCCAGTTGCCGGGCCTGCAGGACCCGACGCGCCTGCGCCAGCTGCTTGGTTCGACCGCGCAGATGAGCTTCCACATGGTCGACCAGACCGTGGATCCGAACGGCGTCGCCCCGCGCGGCGTGATGATCCTGCCGGGCGCCAACGATCCGGGCAAGTATGCCGTGGAAGAGCGCGTCGCCATTTCCGGTGACCGTCTGGCCGATGCCAAGGCCGGTTTCGACCAGCGCACGAACGAACCGATCGTCTCGTTCAGCTTCGATTCCACCGGTGCCCGCCAGTTCGCTGAAATCACCCAGGCCAATGTCGGCAAGCCCTTCGCCATCGTTCTCGACGGCAAGGTGCTGACCGCGCCCGTCATTCGCGAGCCGATCATCGGCGGCCAGGGCCAGATTTCGGGCAACTTCAACCCGCAGGAAGCGACCGTTCTTTCGGCGCTGTTGCGTTCGGGCGCTCTGCCGGCCCCGCTCACCATCATCGAGGAACGCACGGTCGGCCCGAACCTCGGTTCCGACTCGATCCGCATGGGCCTCTATACCGGCTTTGCCGGCCTGATCGCCGTCGTCGTCCTGATGCAGGTGCTCTACGGCTCCTGGGGCCTTATCGCCAACCTCGGCCTCGTGCTGCACACGGTTCTGACGATCGGCACGCTCGGCCTTCTCGGCTCCACGCTCACCTTGCCCGGTATTGCCGGTATCATCCTCGGCATCGGCATGGCGGTGGACGCCAACATCCTGATCAACGCCCGTATCCGTGAAGAGACGGCGGCGGGCGCGGGGGCGATGAAGGCGCTCGATGTCGGCTTCAACAAGGCCTATGCCACCATCGTCGACGGCAACATGACGACCATGGTCGGCATGATCCTGCTCTTCATGTTCGGCTCGGGTCCGGTGCGCGGCTTCGCGATCACCATGATCATCGGTCTTGCGATCTCGATGTTCACCTCGATCACCTTCGTGCGCTTCCTGATGCGCGAGACGGTGATGCGCCGCAAGATGAAGAAGATCGACATCCATTCGATCTTCGGGCAGGTCTGGGCCATTCCGACCTTCTCCTTCATGCGCGGCCGCTATATCGCGATCGCCATGTCGGCCTTCATCTCGATCAGCTCTGTCATCCTGTTCTTCACGCCGGGCCTCAACTACGGCATCGACTTCGTCGGCGGCATCCAGGTCGAGGCGACGTCCAAGACGCCGATCGATCTGGCGCCGCTGCGCGAGAAGATGGAGGGTCTCAACCTCGGAGAGGTGGCGCTGCAGGAATTCGGTCAGGGCACGTCCGTCCTCGTTCGCGTCCAGCGCCAGCCGGGCGGCGAAGAGGTGCAGACCGCAGCGCTCCAGCAGATCCGTGACGGGGTTGCTGAAGTGATCCCGGATGCCAGCTTCGAGCGGACGGAAGTCGTCGGCCCGACGGTCAGCGGAGAACTGGCGCGTTCCGGCTTCCTTGCCGTCGGCCTCGGCATGCTGGCGATCCTGATCTACATCTGGTGGCGCTTCGAATGGCACTTTGCCGTGGGCGCCATCGTGACGCTGCTGCTCGACATCACCAAGATGATCGGCTTCTTCTCGCTGATGCAGATCGACTTCAACCTGACGGCCATCGCCGCCGTGCTGACGCTGATCGGGTACTCGGTCAACGACAAGGTGGTGGTGTACGACCGCATGCGCGAGAACTTGCGCAAGTACAAGTCCATGCCGTTCTCCGATCTCATCGACCTGTCGATCAACCAGGTGATCATGCGATGCATCTTCACCTCGGTCGCCGTCGCAGCCTCGCTGCTGCCGATGGCGATCTGGGGTGGCGATACGGTCAAGCCCTTCGCCTGGCCGATGCTTTTCGGCGTTGTCGTCGCAACGACCTCGTCGATCTATATCGGCGGTCCGATCCTGCTGTTCCTCAGCCGCTGGTGGAAGGATCGCGACACGGCGCGTGCCGCCGGGTCGGCAACCCCGCCAACTGCGGAAGCTTGAAAACAGAACGGGCGCCCTTGAGGCGCCCGTTTCGTTTCAGGAGAAGCGATGGGGACTGAATGTCCCGAACTCTATGCCTTCACGGGCCAGCGGCTCCGGCACCGGTTCGCCGGTCAGAAGCGCGGACGCGAGGCTGCCGAGGGCGGGCGAGGTGAGGATGCCGTAGCCGCCCTGGCCGGCAAGCCAGAAGAATCCCGGCTCGTCCTTCGCGGCACCGATGACGGGCAGGCGATCCGGTGCAAAGCTGCGCATTCCAGCCCAGCTCTTGAAGACGCGGCGCACGCTGAGCGTCGTCGCCTCCTCGATGTAGTGGGCGGCATAGGCGATATCGAGTTCCTCCGGCTGCACGTCGGCCGGCTCGCAAGGTGTCTCGTCGGCGGGAGAGGCGAGCAGGCGGCCGCCCTCCGGCTTGAAATAGAACGTATCCTCGATCTCGTTCATCTCCGGCAGGCGGCCGGCGTCGATGCCTTCCGGCAGGTCGACGGTAATGGCCGTGCGCCTGTGCGGCACGATGTTCATCGGTTTGACGCCGGAAAGCTCCGCGACCGTATCCGCCCAGCCGCCGGCGGCATTCACCAGAACGCTGGCGGCAATCGTCTCCTCGTTTGTCTCGATCAACCATTTTTCCGCAACGCGCCGGGCGCCGGTGAGCTGGCGATTTTCGAGAATGCGCGCGCCGTGGTGCCGGGCGTGGCGGGCATAGGCTTGCAGCAGGGCATCCACCTCGATGTCCCAGTAGTCGGGGTCGAAATAGGCCGCAGCGGCATAGGTCGGGCTCAGCATGGGCGCGCGGGCAAGCATGGCGGCTTCGTCGAGCCACTCCACGGCGATGCCGAGGGCCTTTGCCTCTTCGAAGCGGCGCTGCACCAAAGCTGTCTTTTCCTGCGCGCCGAAAATGATGCTGCCACGCTGGATGAGAAGCGGCACGGCCGCGAAATCCGCAGGCGGCGACGTCATGAAGGCATGGCTGGCGCGGGCGAGCGCATTTACCAGCGGCGGGTTGTCGCGAAGGGTGAACTCTGCCGCTGAGCGGCCCGTGCTGTGGTAGCCGAGCGCATTTTCCCTCTCGAGCACGACGACGGAACGGTGGGGGCTGAGGAAATAGGCGAGCGAAAGGCCGGCAATGCCGCCGCCGATGATCGCGATGTCGAAACTCTGCATTGGTGCCTCCGTCGGTCGTTTGACCCAGACCTAGGCAAACGGCCGACATTCTTCAAATTTATAGGGATGAAGGTGGATATCAGCCGGATTGATGTTGTTCGCCCCAGCGCCAGGGTGGCACATCGACGATATGGGCGAGGAACGCGCGTTCTGCCGGGTTGAGCGCCGAGCCGGGGTTGGTGATGCGGAAGGTTTCCGTCATCGGCAGCACGTCATAAGGCGGCAATTGCCAGAGCTCACCGGCCGCAAGGGCTGCGGCAGTCAGGTGAACCGGAATCATGCCGATCCCGGCATTGGCGACGACGAGGCGCAGCACCTCCTCCACATTGAAGGCGAGCGCGCGCACCTGCTGGCCGAACGAGCCGACGGCGCGCACCGCCGTCACCGGTCCCATATGCGGCCCGCCGAGCACGTCGGCCAGGAAACTGACATAGGGTTCGCCGCGCAGGTCCTGCGGCCGGGCATCGGGCGCACCGAACAGCCGATGGCCGCGCCCGCAATAGAGCGCGTAGCGCTCATAGCAGAATGGCGTCTTCTCCAGACCCTCGGGAATGATGCCGTCCGAAAGGCCGAGCGTCGCCACGCCGCGCTCCACCGAGCGGATGACGTCTGTCGTCGTCTCGACGCTGACATTCACGGTGACGCGCGGATGCAGGCGGAAGAAATCGGCAAGCGCCCGATCCCAGGCCGGGTTCATGGCATGGCTGACGGTATGGATGGTGATGTGGCCGGAAATATCCTCTCCGGAGGTTTCCATGGCCTCGGGCAGGCGCACGATGGAGGTGAAGATGTCGCGGCAGAGCGCATGCAGGCGTTCGCCGGATTCCGTCAGCTCGAAACGGCCGGGGCTGCGATCGATCAGCCGGTGGCCGACCGATTGCTCCAGCCGCTTCAGCGCCATGCTGACGGCCGGCTGCTGCAGCAGCAGGCGGTTTGCCGCCCGCGTGATGCTGCCTTCCTCCACCACCACCACGAAGGTGCGCAGGAGGTTCCAGTCGAGATTGTGCGCGAAGCGTTCGAGACGATTGATCGGCATGCTGTAGCTAGGACGGCGGCGCGGGGGAAGGCAAGGGCCTCTGGAGGGCAGCTGTCAAGAATGCACCCGGGCAGACAGGGCCGTAGAAAAAAAAGGGCGGCCGAAGCCGCCCCCAAACGCCTTACTTCATCGTGTAGATGTCGATGGAGAAGTATTTATCGTTGATCTTCTGGTAGGTGCCGTCCTCGCGGATGGCTTTCAGGGCGGCGTTCAGCTTCTCGCGCAGGTCGTTGTCTTCCTGGCGCACCGCGATGCCGACGCCTTCGCCGACGAACTTCGGATCGGTGATCGGTTCGCCGATCAGTTCGCAGCAGGCCTTGCCGTCGTCGTTCTTGGTGACCCAGTCGAGCAGCGGGATCATGTCGCCGACCTGCAGGTCGAGACGGCCGTTTGCCATGTCGAGGTTCACTTCGTCCTGCGTCGGGTAGAGCTTGATATCGGCATCGGGATAGACGGCGGCTGCGTAATCGGCCTGGGTGGTGCCGGACTGGGCGCCGATCGTCTTGCCCTTCATGCCTTCATTGGTGAAGTCGGTGATGCCCGCACCCTTCGCGGCGGCATGCGTCATGGCGGCGAGATAGTAGGGGTCCGTGAAGTTGACCTGCTTCTTGCGCTCCTCGGTGATGAACATCGAGGCGATGATCATGTCGTATTTCTTGGCGACGAGGCCGGGAATGATGCCGTCCCAATCCTGTGCGACGACCTCGCATTCGACCTTCATCTTCTCGCAAAGCGCAAGGCCGATCTCGACGTCGAAGCCGCCGAGCTTGCCGGCCGAGTCCTGGAAATTGAAGGGCGGGTAGGCGCCCTCGGTGCCGACTTTCAGCGTCTCGGCGGAAGCCTGCGCGCAAAGGAGGGTGGAGCCTGCGAGAGCCAGTGCAAGCAGCGTTTTCTTCATGGTCGTTCCCCTGTTGTGATTGTGACCGATCGGGGAACGGTAGCGCGCGCGCACGCATAAACGAAATAGATAGCCATGATGTTCGCTATCAATCCCGTTTATGCGCTTGCCGGCCTACCAGCGCTGATGGACGTGTGGCGCGACGAGGCGGTAATAGACTTCGCGTGTCGCCTCCATCACATCTTCGGCAATGGCTGGCAGGCTTGCGGCGGCGGCATTGGCCTTTGCCTGTTCGCCATTGCGCGCGCCGGGGATGACGACGCTGACGGCCTCCGTCATCAGGATCCAGCGCAGCGCGAACGCCGCCATGGTTGCCCCCGCCGGCGCCAGCGCGCGGATTTCCTCGACGGCCTGGAGGCCGGTTTCGAAGGGCACGCCCGCAAAGGTTTCTCCCACATCGAAGGCGTCGCCGTTGCGGTTGAAATTGCGGTGATCGTCGGCGGCAAAGGCGGTGTCGCGCGTGATCTTGCCGGACAGCAGGCCGCTTGCCAGCGGCACGCGGGCGATGACCGCGACATGGCGGCGGGCGGCTTCCTTGAAGAAGAGCTGCGCCGGGCGCTGGCGGAACATGTTGTAGATGATCTGCACGCTGACGACGCCCGGATATTCGATCGCCTTCAGCGCTTCCTCGACCTTTTCGACGCTCACGCCGTAATTGGCGATCTTGCCGGCCGCCTTGATCTCCTCCAGCGCCTGGAAGACCTCGGGGCGATAGTAGACGTCCGTCGGCGGGCAGTGGAGCTGTACAAGGTCGAGGCGCTCGATGCCGAGATTCTTCAGGCTCCGGTCGATGAAACCTTCGAGATTTTCCTTGTTGTAGCCGTCCGCGACATGGGGCGACAGACGCCGGCCGGCCTTGGTCGCCACCATCGGGCGCTGGCCGCCGCGTTCCTTCAGCACATCGGCGATGATCTTTTCCGAGCGGCCGTCACCATAGACGTCGGCAGTGTCGATGAAGGTCATGCCGGCATCGAGTGCGGCGTGAAGGGCGGCGCGGCCGTCCGCTTCGCTGACATCGCCCCAGGCGCCGCCAATCTGCCAGGCGCCGAAGCCGATATCCGTAGTGGTGAAACCGGTACGGCCGAATTTGCGATGTCTCATGAAAAATCCTCCCGACAAAAATGCTTGTGCCGGGAGGTAGCACTCCGCCGGGGAGCGGACAAGGAACGGCGATCAGGCCAGCATGATTTCGACGAGATAGAACGCGGCGCGTTCTCCCACCGGCAGCACGTCCACCGTATCGGAGCCGGCCAGCACGAGGGCGTCGAGCGGCTGGAGGCCGATAAGGCCGTCGGGCGTCGAAACGCCGAGCGGATCGAGCGCCAGCAGCAGGCGTTCGCCGGAAGATGCAGGCAAAGGCCGCGCATCCGTCACCTCATGGCGAACGAGCCGATGCCCGAAAGATCCGCGCCGCGTCATCACGTTGAGATCGGTGATCGGCCCGCCCGTCAGCCGCGCCGTGGTGGCGGCATCGGCCGGGAAGGCGAGGGGCGTCGAGCGCGGTGTCAGCAACCTGTCGCCAAGCCCCTCGATGGTCAGTTCCATGCCGTCGCCGGTAAGGACAGCCAGCGTGCGGTCGATCCCGGGAAAGACGGAGAACGGTCCGTCGCTCGCCACCGTTGCCATGCTGACGCGCCAGCCGAAATCCGCAAGGCCTGCGCCTTGCGGATGGATAATCACCTCGACCGTCTCGCCGCCGCCGTTCTTCCACGGCATGCGGCGATGGTCGCTGTTGCGGAGCAGCTGCATCTCAGTTCCCGAGAATGCCGGGCAGGCGCAGGCCCTTTTCGCGGGCGCATTCGATGGCGATGTCGTAGCCGGCATCGGCATGGCGCATGACGCCCGTCGCCGGGTCGTTCCAGAGCACGCGGCCGACGCGTTCGGCAGCCTCGTCCGAGCCGTCGCAGCAGATGACGACGCCCGAATGCTGCGAGAAGCCCATGCCGACGCCGCCGCCATGGTGCAGCGAGACCCAGGTGGCGCCCGAGGCGGTGTTGAGCAGGGCATTGAGCAGCGGCCAGTCGGACACGGCGTCCGAGCCGTCCTTCATGGATTCCGTCTCGCGGTTCGGCGAGGCGACGGAACCCGAATCGAGATGGTCGCGGCCGATGACGATCGGGGCCTTCAGCTCGCCGTTCTTCACCATTTCGTTGAAGGCGAGACCGAGGCGATGACGATCGCCGAGGCCGACCCAGCAGATACGCGCCGGCAGGCCCTGGAAGGAAATGCGCTCGCGCGCCATATCCAACCAATTGTGCAGGTGCTTGTTGTCGGGCAGCAGCTCCTTCACCTTGGCGTCGGTCTTGTAGATGTCCTCCGGATCGCCCGACAGAGCGGCCCAGCGGAACGGACCGATGCCCTTGCAGAACAGCGGACGGATATAGGCCGGCACGAAACCGGGGAAGGCGAAGGCGTTTTCGAGACCTTCGTCCTTGGCGACCTGACGGATGTTGTTGCCGTAGTCGAAGGTCGGAATGCCCATGTCCTGGAAGGCGATCATGGCCTCGACATGCTCGCGCATTGAGGCGCGGGCGGCCTTTTCCACGGCCTTCGGGTCGCTTTCGCGCGTTGCCTTCCACTGCGCCATCGTCCAGCCCTTCGGCAGATAGCCGTTGATCGGGTCGTGCGCAGAGGTCTGGTCGGTAACCATGTCGGGACGGATGCCGCGCCGGACCATTTCCGGCAGGATTTCCGCGGCGTTGCCGAGCAGGCCCACGGACTTGGCTTCACCGGCCTTCGTCCAGCGATCGATCATCGCCATCGCTTCGTCGAGGGTTTCAGCCTTTTCGTCGATGTAGCGGGTGCGCAGGCGGAAATCGATGGAATCCGGGTTGCATTCGACGGCAAGGCAGGAGGCGCCGGCCATGACGGCGGCGAGCGGCTGGGCGCCGCCCATGCCCCCGAGGCCGCCGGTCAGCACCCACTTGCCCTTGAGGTTGCCGCCATAATGCTGGCGGCCGGCTTCCACGAATGTTTCGTAGGTGCCCTGCACGATGCCCTGGCTGCCGATATAGATCCACGAGCCGGCCGTCATCTGGCCGTACATGGCAAGGCCCTTCTTATCCAGCTCGTTGAAATGGTCCCACGTGGCCCAGTGCGGCACGAGGTTGGAGTTGGCGATCAGCACGCGCGGCGCATCCTTGTGGGTGCGGAAGATGCCGACCGGCTTGCCGGACTGCACGATCAGCGTCTCGTTTTCCTCCAGATCGCGCAGCGAGGCGACGATCTTGTCGAAATCGGCCCAGGTGCGGGCGGCGCGGCCGATGCCGCCGTAGACGACCAGTTCATGCGGGTTTTCCGCGACGTCCGGGTCGAGATTGTTCATCAGCATGCGCAGCGGCGCTTCGGTCATCCAGCTTTTGGCGGTGCGCTCGGTGCCGCGGGCAGCGCGGATCTCGCGAATGTTGTGGCGGGGATTGTCGGTCATGGCTGGTTCTCCCGGATCAGCGTTTCAGGGTGGAGGCGAGCGCCTCGATACGGTGCAGAATGTCTGTGAGGGGAATGCGGAGCCGTGCGGCCTTTTCCTCGTCATAGGCGAAGGGCGGCGCTTCCGTGGCGAGATGGCTTGCCTGCGCAAGTTCCATCTGGATGGCGTGCACGCCTGCCTCCGGCTTGCCGTAGTGGCGCGTCGTCCAGCCGCCCTTGAAGCGGCCGTTGAGGATGCTCGTATAGCCCTCTGCCTTGGCGCAGACCTCGAACGTCGCGGCCTCGATTGCCTTATCGCAGGTGCGACCCATGTCGGTGCCGATGTTGAAATCCGGCAGCCGTCCCTCGAACAGGAAGGGGATCAGCGAGCGGATCGAGTGGCAGTCGTAGAGGATCGCCACGCCATGGATTGCCTTGACGCGCTCGATCTCGGCGGCAAGGGCCGCATGATAGGGCGCATGGAAACTGGCGAGCCGGTGGGCGATGTCCGCTTCGGTCGGCGCTTCGCCGTCCTTCCAGATCGGCTTGCCGTCGAAATCCGTTTCGGGCACGAGGCCGGTCGTGTTCTGGCCGGGATAGAGGCTGACGCCGGCCGGATCCCGGTTGGCGTCGATGACATAGCGGTGGAAGGTGGCGCGCACCGTGGTCGCTTGCGGCAGCAGGCCGGCATAGAGGCGCTCGATGTGCCAGTCCGTATCCGCAAGGATGCGGCCGTTGTCGTTCAGGCGATCGCGGATATCGGCCGGAAGGTCCGTGCCGGTATGCGGGAAGGCGAGAATGACGGGCGAGGTGCCCTGGCGGGTCTCGAAGACGGCCACGTTACGCCTCCAGCACGGGCAGGATGCCCTTGGAAATCGACGCAGCCAGTGCGCCGGAGGAAACGAATGTGGCGGCGCTCACAAGGTCCGGGGCCATGTAGCGATCCTCGTCCAGGGTCGCCACGACGGTACGCAGCGCCGCAACGACCTTCTGCAGTTCCGGACTGGTGGTGAGCGGCGCGCGGAAATCGATGCCCTGCGCGGCGGTCACCGCCTCGATGCCGATGATGGCGGAGAGGTTTTCCGTCATGCGCAGGAGGCGGCGCGCGCCGTGGCAGGCCATGGAAACGTGGTCTTCCTGGTTGGCGGAGGTCGGCGTCGAATCGACCGAGGCCGGATGCGCCATCTGCTTGTTCTCGCTCATCAGGGCGGCGGAGGTGACTTCCGCGATCATCAGGCCGGAATTGAGCCCGGGCTTCCTTGCGAGGAAAGCCGGGAGGCCGAAGGAGAGCGCGGGATCGACCAGAAGCGCGATGCGCCGCTGGGCGATGGCGCCGATCTCGCAGGTCGCGATGGCGATCTGGTCGGCGGCGAAGGCGACGGGCTCGGCATGGAAATTGCCGCCGGAAACGACGCTGTTGTCCGAAAGGACGAGCGGGTTGTCGGTGACGGCATTGGCTTCAATCTCGAGCGTGCGGGCGGCCGAGCGCAGGAGGTCGAGGCATGCGCCGTCGACCTGCGGCTGGCAGCGGATGCAATAGGGGTCCTGCACGCGCTCGTCACCGGTGATGTGGCTTTCCCGTATGACCGAGCCGGCAAGCAGAGCACGGAGAGCTGCTGCGGCGTCGATCTGGCCCTTGTGGCCGCGCAGCGTGTGGATATCCGGGTGGAACGGCGCGGAAGAGCCCATGGCGGCATCGGTGGAGAGCGCGCCGGTGACAAGGGCTGCCTGCGCCGCGCGATGCGCGCGGAAAAGGCCGGCGAGCGCCAGCGCGGTGGAAACCTGCGTGCCGTTGATGAGCGCAAGGCCTTCCTTGGCGGCCAGCACGACCGGCTTCAGGCCGGCCTTTTCCAGCGCCTTGCCGCCCGGAAGGCGCTCGCCGGCGTAAACGGCCTCGCCTTCGCCGATCATCACGGCCGTCATGTGGGCGAGGGGCGCAAGATCGCCCGAAGCACCGACGGAACCCTGTTCCGGGATGACGGGGATGACGCCCTTCGCCTGCATGGCTTCGAGAAGGCGGACGATCTCGATGCGCACTCCGGACGCGCCGCGGCCGAGCGAGACCAGCTTCAGCGCCATGATGAGGCGCACGATGTTCTCCGAAAGCGGTTTGCCGACACCGCAGCAATGCGACAGGATCAGGTTGCGCTGGAGCGTCGCCACATCGGCAGGGGCGATCTTGATGGAGGCAAGTTTGCCGAAGCCGGTATTGATGCCGTAGACCGGTTCGTCGCCGCTGGCGATTTCGGCGATGCGCGCGGCGGCCCTCTCGATGCCGGCATCGAAGGATGCATCCAGCCTGGTGGCCTCGCCGGTCCAGTAGATGGTTTCAAGGGTCTTGAGGGGCACGGAGCCCGGACGAAGTGTGATGGTCATGGTTCATTCCCCGGTGCAGCGCAGGGCTGCGGCTTGATCGAATTACTGTCCGCTGCGGATACGGGCATGCATGGGGTTGAAGCCCATGCGGTAGACCAGTTCCGCCGGCCGGCCGATGTCCCAGAGGACTAAATCGGCCCATTTTCCCGTTTCGAGCGTTCCCACCTCGTCGACGAGGCCGAGCGCGCGGGCCGCTTCGCGGGTCGTGCCGGCGATGCATTCCTCGACGGTCATGCCGAAGAGCGTTGCGGCCATGTTCATGGTGAGGAGGAGCGAGGTGAGCGGTGAGGTACCGGGATTGGAATCGGTGGCGATCGCCATCCGGACGCCGTGCTTGCGGAAAAGCTCGACCGGTGGCTTCTTCGTCTCGCGGATGAAATAGAAGGCCCCAGGCAGGATGACCGCGACGGTGCCGGCCTTCGCCATGGCGGCCGCGCCCGCATCGTCGGTATATTCGAGGTGGTCGGCCGATAGCGCGCCGTAG
The DNA here is from genome assembly GCF_049651085.1 of Shinella sp. Taxonomy (GTDB): domain Bacteria; phylum Pseudomonadota; class Alphaproteobacteria; order Rhizobiales; family Rhizobiaceae; genus Shinella. The sequence continues at coordinate 86,306 of NZ_JBASBL010000026.1, read as the reverse complement.
CGGGCGGCAAGTTCCGCCCCGTGCAGATTGGAGAGCTGGTCGGCATGCAGCTTGACCGGCAGGCCGTGCGCCTTCGCGGCATCAAAGACCTTCGCCATTTCCTCCGGCGAGAAGGCGATGCCCTCGCAGAACCCGTCGACGGCATCGGCAAGTCCTTCGGCCGCGATGGCCGGCAGCATTTCCTCCACCACCTTCTCGATATAGGCCGCCTTGTCGCCGTTCATTTCCGGGGGCAGCGCATGGGCCCCGAGGAAGGTGGTGCGCACGGTGACGTCGCGTTCCTCGGCAATGCGCCGGGCGGCGCGCAGCGATTTCAGCTCGTTTTCGGTGTCCAGCCCGTAGCCGGATTTCAGCTCGACCGTCGTCACGCCCTCGGCGATCAGTGCGTCGAGGCGGGGCAGGGTCTGGCGCACGAGATCGTCCTCGCTTGCCGCCCGCAGCGCCTTGACCGAGGAAACGATGCCGCCGCCCGCCCGCGCGATCTCCTCATAGGAAGCGCCGGCAAGGCGAAGCTCGAATTCATGGGCGCGGTCGCCGGCATGCACGAGATGGGTATGGCAGTCGATGAGGCCCGGCGTCATCCATCGGCCCTGGCAATCGACGGCTTCCACGGCGGAGAATTCCGACGGTAGCGCGTCCTGCGGGCCGACAAAGGCGATGCGGCCGTCACGCACGGCAATCGCGCCGTTTTCGACGATGCCCAGGCCGGGCAGGCTTTCGTCGAGCGTTGCCAGTCGCGCATTGCGCCAGACGCGGACCGTGTCCTTTTCCGTTCCCATCACCATGATTGCCTCTTCCCTGTGATCGGATTAATGTATATACATAATAACAGCGGCGCAAGAGCCAATTTATGGCGGGCGCCGAGGATGCGAGCGGGAGGAAGGACAGGCCATGACCGTCATTCATGCAAGGCAGGCGCTGCTGGCGAGCGGCTGGGCGAAGAATGTTCGCATCGGCATCGAGGGGGGGCGCATTGCGGCGCTTGAGACGGATGCCGCCGCCGCATCGGGCGACGAGCGTCACGACACCATTCTTTCCGGCATGCCGAACCTGCACAGCCATGCCTTCCAGCGCGGCATGGCGGGACTTGCGGAAACGCGCGGTCCGGGCAGCGATTCCTTCTGGAGCTGGCGCAATGTCATGTATCGCTTCGCGCTTTCCATGACGCCGGACGATGTGGAGGCCGTCGCCGCCCAGCTCTATGTGGAAATGCTGGAGGCCGGCTTCACCCGCGTCGGCGAATTCCACTACCTGCATCACGACAAGGATGGCGGACACTACGACGATATCGGCGAAATGGCCGCGCGGATCGCCGCTGCGGCAGCCGAAACGGGCGTAGCCCTGACGCTGCTGCCCGTCTTCTATGCTCATGCGGGCTTCGGCGGCACCGCGCCGGGCGAGGGGCAGCGCCGTTTCATCAACGACCTTGATTCCTTTGCCGCCCTGCTGGAGCGCTGCCGCGCGCTTGCGGACGGATTGCCGGAAGGCGTCACCGGTGTCGCGCCGCACAGCCTGCGCGCCGTCACGCCCGAAGAACTGAGCGCCGTCGTCGCAATGGCGGCAGACAAGCCGATCCATATCCACATCGCCGAGCAGGTGAAGGAAGTGGAGGACAGCATCGCCTGGTCCGGCCGCCGTCCGGTGGAATGGCTGCTGGAGAATCAGACGGTCGACGGTCGCTGGTGCTTCATCCATGCGACGCACATGACGGAAGGCGAGACGCGCGGCATGGCGCAAGCGGGCGCCATTGCGGGTCTTTGTCCGGTGACTGAAGCCAACCTCGGCGACGGCACATTCCCCGCGCCGGATTTCTTCTCGGCTGGCGGTCGATTCGGTGTCGGTTCCGATTCCAACGTGCTGATCGGCCTGCCGGACGAATTGCGCCAGCTCGAATACTCGCAGCGTCTGGCTCATCGCGCCCGCAATGTGCTCGCTGTCCCCGGCGGCTCGACAGGCCGGGCCCTGTTCGACGGCGCGCTTGCCGGCGGCGCCGCAGCGCTCGGCACGAAGGCGGGAATCGCAATGGGCAATGCGGCCGACCTCGTCGGCGTCAGGACGCGGCACGGCCTCGATCTTGCCGGCGACGGACTGCTCGACGGCTGGATTTTCGCGAACGGCGCCGATGTCGATTGCGTCTGGGTGAATGGCCGCAAGCAGGTCGAGGGCGGGCGGCACCGCTTGCGCGAAGCGATCGGCCGGCGCTTTGCCGCCACGATGCGGGCGCTCGCCGAGGGCTGAAGCCGATTGAAAGGCCCACCGGCCTTTTCTATGACATTCAATGACCGGGCGAATCTGTGCCCGCTAGCGGAGGCGAGCATTTCCAACGAAGAGGACAGAAGCGTGGTCGAGACCCGGGAGCCTTCGCTGCACCGCCGCATCCTGGAGGATGTGGAGGGCAGGATTCTGTCCGGCGAATGGCCGCCCGGCCACCGCATTCCCTTCGAGCACGAACTGACCGAGCAGTATCAATGTTCGCGCATGACGGTGAACAAGGCGATTACCGAACTGGTCAAGCGCGGCCTCATTGAGCGCCGGCGCAAATCCGGCAGCTACGTCACCCACCCGCATGCGCAATCGGCCGTCCTCGAAATCCACGATATCCGCCTGGAGGTCGAATCGCTTGGGCTGCCCTATCGCTATGAACGGCGTGCGCGCCTCGACCGGGCCGCAAGGAGCGCCGACCGGCGGCTGATGAAATTGCACGAATCGGCCCGGCTGACGGACATTAGCGCCGTGCATTTCGCAGGCGCACACCCTTTTTGCCTGGAAGACCGCCTCATCAACCTTGCTGCGGTGCCGGAAGCGGCGGAAGAAACCTTCATTGACGTCGCCCCCGGGGCCTGGCTGATCAGCCGCGTACCGTGGAGCGCCGCCGAACACCGCATCCGCGCCGTCGGCGCCGATGCCCGCGCCGCCGAACTGCTGGCGATCGCGCCCGGCACGCCCTGCCTCGTCGTCGAACGGCGCACCTGGAGCGGTGATCTCTATATTACCCATGTGCGGCTGACCTATCCCGGCGAAAAACACGAACTCGTTGCGGAGTTCGCTCCAACCCACGCCAGGCAGGCAGTGTGAGCCAAACGGCTTCAGGAAGGGGTGGACGGAGAACGTCCGCTCTGTCACAAGGATTTCAGAACGCGACTGCCGATAGTTTTAGATCGGGGTCGGGCGACCGATTGACGTCACGTCGCTGCCGCGAGATCACGCTGGCCGTTCTCAGTTTCGCCAAATCCCTTCGATCGTGATCATGCCGGCTCGGATTTCCGGCATCGCCTGCAGGACGACCAGCCATGACCAAGAAGCCCAAACTGGAACATTCCGAACTTTCGGGTGAGTACACCGAGGACGATATCACCGTCCTCGTCGATATCTATCGCCCGGCAGGCACGCAGAACGACTGGACAATGGAGGTCGTCACCCAGAACGAGGACCTTTTCGAATGGGACGAGCCCTTCGCGACGGATCGCGAGGCGTTCGACGAGTTCCTCGCGACGATCGCAAGGGACGGAATAGGCTCGTTCCTGGAAGAAGAAGACACGCCGACGACGCACTGAGGCGCGGAGCCGGCTGAGGGGGCCCGTAGGGGCCTCCTGGGCGGCCCCGTCGATTGACGAGCCTCACGTCAGGCATTTCACTGAATAATGCACGTCCCCGGCCAATCGCTGCATTGACGCCCGGCGCAGCCCGCCAGCGACAGGCCGGCAATCATGATGCAGGTAATGACGGCGATCTTTCGCATGGTCGGTGCCTTCCTCAATGTGCTGTCCCTTTCCATCCGGGGAAGAGGGAAGAGTCAATGGGGAAGCCTCGGACTCCCATGTTTTGAGCCAAAAGGTGAGGCGGCCGTTCCGGGAAAGTGAATTCGTGCTTGCAGGTGAAGGAAACCAGCCGGCCGAACACATGCGCTAGCGCCCTGTCGATCAGGGCCTGCATGCAGAATTGTTGGCGGAGAAAATGGTGGGCGATGACGGACTCGAACCGCCGACATCCTCGGTGTAAACGAGGCGCTCTACCAACTGAGCTAATCGCCCGCCGCGTTGGTGGCCGTGATCTATGCGGAACCGGATCAATCCGCAAGAGGCAATCGCAAAGTTTTTTGCATTTTTTGAATAGTCCCATGGAGATGCACGAGGGTGTGGAAACATTTCGCAGCGCGTCATTCTTTTGTCTTGAAACCTGCTTGACACCCAAACCTGAACCCCGTAGTTAGCCGCTCATCGAACGGCTCAGGCCGCTCGGGACGGATGCTTCGCCATCCGGTAGCTTTCGAGGATGCGGGTGTAGCTCAGTCGGTTAGAGTGCCGGCCTGTCACGCCGGAGGTCGCGGGTTCGAGCCCCGTCACTCGCGCCACTCGAAAGGCCGGACGAACATGCGGGACCGCAAGGTCAAGAAGATGCGCGGGTGTAGCTCAGTCGGTTAGAGTGCCGGCCTGTCACGCCGGAGGTCGCGGGTTCGAGCCCCGTCACTCGCGCCATTTCTTCTCTTTCTCAGATCGTTACGCGATTTTCTTCACGCAGGGCCTTAAGGGCGCTTCGGCGGAGATTCGCTGTTACGCCTCATTCTTCCCTATGCATTTGCTGTCTCGCCCTGCTTTTGTGATTCTGCACATGGGCGGGTCGATGCGCGCGCGTGCCTATTCCTGTCGCGGGAAGAGGTGGGCGATTTCGGTGCTCGTTCCCGGCGTCATTTGAAAGGCTCGTCGGGAAGGCGAGGGCTTTTTCTTTGCACCTGCGGCGAAAGGCCCCGGATGTCGGCGATCATGGAATCGTAACGATTTAAATGGCTTCGCCACGGGCTTCTCGGGGTAATCCCGAAAAGAGTACAATGATTGCGGCGAAAGCCGGACTAAGCCTTGCGCGGGGGCGCTCACTGCGCTAACGACGTGGCGTTGCAACATACTTTTTCGGCTTGCAGGTCTTTGACCAACAGGCGTCTCTCCGGCGCCATGAGCAGGCAGGATGGACGCTAATGACTGAACTTCTTGGTTCCTATATCCCGATCGCCATCTTCATCGGTATCGCGCTTGTGATCGGCATTGCCTTGCTGGTCGCGCCGTTTGCCGTCGCATACAAGGCTCCCGATTCGGAAAAGCTTTCCGCTTACGAGTGCGGCTTCAATGCGTTCGATGATGCGCGTATGAAATTCGATATCCGCTTCTATCTGGTGTCGATCCTCTTCATCATCTTCGACCTCGAAGTTGCCTTCCTGTTCCCCTGGGCCATTTCCTTTGGCGACATGGGCTGGTTCGGCTTCTGGTCGATGATGGTCTTCCTCGGTGTGCTGACCATCGGCTTTATCTATGAATGGAAGAAGGGGGCGCTCGAATGGGAGTAGCTCATACCAACAACACGCTCGTTGCGCCGCAGGCCAAGGGGATCATCGATCCCAATACCGGCAAGCCCGTCGGCAGCAATGACGCCTTCTTCGGCGAGATCAACAACGAACTCGCCGACAAGGGCTTCCTCGTCACCTCGACCGACGAGCTCATCACCTGGGCCCGTACCGGCTCGCTGATGTGGATGACCTTCGGCCTTGCCTGCTGCGCAGTCGAGATGATGCAGCTGTCCATGCCGCGTTACGACGTCGAGCGTTTCGGCTTTGCGCCGCGCGCCTCGCCGCGCCAGTCCGACGTCATGATCGTCGCCGGCACGCTGACCAACAAGATGGCGCCCGCGCTCCGCAAGGTCTACGACCAGATGCCGGAGCCGCGCTATGTCATCTCGATGGGCTCCTGCGCCAATGGCGGTGGCTACTATCACTATTCGTATTCGGTGGTGCGCGGCTGTGACCGCGTGGTGCCGGTCGACATCTATGTACCAGGCTGTCCTCCCACGGCGGAAGCACTCCTCTACGGCGTGCTCCTGCTGCAAAAGAAGATCCGCCGGACCGGTACGATCGAACGCTAAGGGCAGGGGACTTATAAGATGAGCGAAGCCCTCCAGGAGCTTTCCTCCTATATCGGCGAAGCGGCCGGCAGGCTCGTTATGTCTGCCGACATCGCCTATGGTGAACTCACCCTGAAGACGGATGGCGCACGCGTCGTCGAGCTTCTGACCTTCCTGCGCGACGATGTGCAGTGCGGCTTCATCAACCTCGTCGATATTTGCGGCGTGGACTGGCCGGCACGCGCCGATCGTTTCGATGTGGTCTATCACCTGCTGTCGCCACGCCAGAACGTGCGCATCCGCATCAAGGTCGCGACCGGCGAGGACGTTCCGGTTCCCTCGGCCTGCTCGGTCTATCCGGGCGCCGACTGGTTCGAGCGGGAAGCCTACGACATGTACGGTATTCTCTTCACGGGCCATCCGGACCTGCGCCGCATCCTCACCGACTACGGTTTCGAGGGCTATCCGCTGCGCAAGGACTTTCCGACGACCGGCTTCGTGGAAGTGCGGTATGACGACCAGGTCAAGCGGGTCGTGTATGAGCCTGTCGAACTGAAGCAGGAATTCCGCAACTTCGATTTTCTGTCCCCGTGGGAAGGCACCGACTATGTGCTGCCGGGCGACGAGAAGGCGAAGCAGAACTGATTTTGGGTCAGGCGGACCGATAGGGCGCCGACCTCTGGAGCAAGCGGTATGAACGAGCACAACGTTCGCAATTTCAACATCAACTTCGGGCCGCAGCACCCGGCGGCACACGGGGTGTTGCGCCTCGTCCTCGAACTCGACGGCGAAATCGTCGAGCGCGTCGATCCGCATATCGGCCTGCTGCACCGCGGCACCGAGAAGCTGATCGAGACGAAGACCTATCTTCAGGCCGTTCCCTATTTCGACCGCCTCGACTACGTGGCGCCGATGAACCAGGAACACGCCTTTGCGATGGCCGTCGAGAAGCTGACCGGCACCGAAGTGCCGATCCGTGGCCAGCTTATCCGCGTTCTCTATTCGGAAATCGGCCGTATCCTCTCGCATCTCCTCAACGTGACGACCCAGGCCATGGACGTCGGCGCGCTGACGCCGCCGCTCTGGGGCTTCGAGGAGCGCGAAAAGCTGATGGTGTTCTATGAGCGCGCCTGCGGCGCGCGCATGCACTCGGCCTATATCCGTCCGGGCGGCGTGCATCAGGACCTGCCGCACGAGCTGGTGGAAGACATCGGCAAGTGGATCGATCCGTTCCTGAAGACCGTCGACGATATCGACGAACTGCTCACCGGCAACCGCATCTTCAAGCAGCGCAACGTCGATATCGGCGTGGTGAGCCTGGAAGATTGCTGGGCCTGGGGCTTTTCGGGCGTCATGGTGCGCGGTTCGGGCGCTGCCTGGGACCTGCGCCGCTCGCAGCCCTATGAGTGCTATTCCGACCTCGACTTCGACATTCCGATCGGCAAGAACGGCGACTGCTACGACCGTTACATCATCCGCATGATCGAGATGCGCGAATCGGCCAAGATCATGCGCCAGTGCGTCGATCGCCTGCTCGGCGATGCGAAGGTCGGCCCGGTCTCCTCGGTCGACGGCAAGATGGTTCCGCCGAAGCGTGGCCAGATGAAGCGCTCGATGGAAGCGCTCATCCACCACTTCAAGCTCTATACGGAAGGCTACCACGTACCTGCCGGCGAAGTGTACGCGGCCGTCGAGGCGCCGAAGGGCGAATTCGGCGTCTATGTCGTCGCCGACGGCACCAACAAGCCGTACCGCTGCAAGATCCGCGCTCCGGGTTATGCGCACCTGCAGGCGATGGATTTCATCTGTCGCGGGCATCAGCTCGCCGACGTATCGGCGATCCTCGGTTCGCTCGACATCGTGTTCGGCGAGGTTGACCGCTGATGCAGACCGCAGCCCTTGCCATGACCGCCGCCATGCCGACCGCCGCCGCTTTTGCGCGCGCCGTTCGTGGCGACGCGGGCATGGGCTGCGCTATCGTTTTCCTTCAGAATGACACGTTGGCGCATGCCTGCGAGTTCGTCTTTGAGACGACGCAGCGCCGGCAGATTAACTGAGACAAGGCGTTACAGAATGTCCGTTCGTCGACTAGCCGAAGATAATGTCCAGCCCGCCAGCTTCGCCTTCACCAAGGAGAATGCGACCTGGGCCAAGGCAACGATCAACAAGTATCCGAAGGGCCGCCAGCAATCGGCGGTGATCCCGCTTCTCATGCGGGCGCAGGAACAGGATGGCTGGGTTACCAAGGCGGCGATCGAATCCGTCGCCGACATGCTCGACATGGCCTATATCCGCGTCCTCGAGGTTGCGACCTTCTACACGCAATTCCAGCTGCTGCCGGTCGGTACGCGCGCCCATGTCCAGGTTTGCGGCACGACGCCCTGCATGCTGCGCGGCGCGGAAGACCTGATCAACGTCTGCAAGAAGCGCATCCATGCAGAGCCGCTGCATCTCAACGAGAGCGGCACGCTGTCCTGGGAAGAGGTCGAGTGTCAGGGTGCTTGCGTCAACGCACCGATGATCATGATCTTCAAGGACAGCTATGAAGACCTGACGCCGACGCAGCTCGAGCACATCATCGACCGTTTCGACGCCGGCAAGGGTGCAGAGATTGCAACCGGCCCGCAGGTCGACCGCATCTTTTCGGCTCCTGCCGGTGGCCTCAGCAGCCTCAACGAGCCGGAAGCGGCCGCAAAGAAGACGACGACCACCCGCGCCAGGAAGTCGGACGAGGACAGCGTCAGCGTGCCCCCGTCGAATGCCGCGCGGGTGACGACGGATGCCGAGGAAACCAATCCGAAGCTGAAGACGCCGGAAGCAGACGCTGGCAAGCCGTCGCTGGACGACAAGAACCGTCCGGCCGGCATCGCGCGTCCTGCGAGCCCGGACGACCTGAAGCTGATCTCCGGCGTCGGGCCGAAGATCGAGGGTACGCTCCAGGAACTCGGCATCTTCACCTTCGCCCAGGTCGCGGCCTGGAAGAAGGCGGAGCGTGAATGGGTCGATGGCTATCTGAATTTCAAGGGCCGTATCGAGCGGGACGACTGGGTCAAGCAGGCCAAGGCGCTCGCCAAGGGCGGCGAAGCGGAATACATCCGCGTCTTCGGCAAGAAGCCGCGGTAAAGGGGTGAATCATGCTTAAAGATCAAGATCGCATCTTCACCAATATCTACGGCACCAAGGACAAGTCGCTGAAGGGCGCCATGGCCCGCGGTCATTGGGACGGCACCAAGCAGCTGCTCGAAAAGGGCCGCGACTGGATCGTCAACGAGGTCAAGGCTTCGGGCCTGCGCGGCCGCGGCGGCGCCGGCTTCCCGACAGGTCTCAAGTGGTCCTTCATGCCGAAGGAATCCGACGGCCGGCCGCACTACCTCGTCGTCAATGCGGACGAGTCCGAGCCCGGTACCTGCAAGGACCGCGATATCCTGCGCCACGATCCGCACACGCTGATCGAGGGCTGCGTCATCGCGTCCTTCGCCATGGGCGCGCATGCCGCCTACATCTATGTGCGCGGTGAGTTCATCCGTGAACGCGAAGCGCTGCAGGCCGCCATCGACGAGTGCTACGATGCGGGCCTTCTCGGCAAGAACAACAAGCTCGGCTACGATATCGACGTCTACGTCCACCATGGTGCGGGCGCCTATATCTGCGGCGAGGAAACCGCGCTGCTCGAAAGCCTCGAAGGCAAGAAGGGCCAGCCGCGCCTGAAGCCGCCGTTCCCGGCGAATATGGGCCTCTACGGCTGCCCGACGACCGTCAACAACGTGGAATCGATCGCGGTCACGCCGACGATCCTGCGTCGTGGCGCAAGCTGGTTCTCCAGTTTTGGTCGCCCCAACAACGTCGGCACCAAGCTGTTCATGATGTCCGGCCACGTCAACACGCCCTGCACGGTCGAGGAGGCCATGGGCATCTCCTTCCGTGAAATGGTCGAAAAGCACGGCGGCGGCATCCGAGGCGGCTGGGACAACCTGCTCGCCGTCATCCCCGGCGGCGCATCCTGCCCGGTCGTCAAGGGCGAGGACATGATGAATGTCACGCTGGACTTCGATGGCCTGCGCGACGTCAAGTCCTCCTTCGGCACGGGCGGCATGATCATCATGGATCGCTCCACCGACATCATCAAGGCGATCTGGCGCATCTCGGCCTTCTTCAAGCACGAGAGCTGCGGCCAGTGCACGCCGTGCCGCGAAGGCACCGGCTGGATGATGCGCGTCATGCAGCGCATGGTCACCGGTAACGCTCAGAAGCGCGAAATCGACATGCTGTTCGACGTCACGAAGCAGATCGAAGGTCATACGATCTGCGCGCTCGGCGATGCCGCAGCCTGGCCGATCCAGGGCCTGATCCGCAATTTCCGCCCCGAGATCGAGGCGCGTATCGACCAGTACACGGCCAATGCCATGGCGCATGGTGCGGTGCTGGAAGCAGCGGAGTAAGACAATGACGAAGCCGGTGGGCCAGGATGCGAATGCAACCGAAACCCCGCCGGCAGTAGCCGCCGGCGACGACCCGTTCGGTCTTTCGCCGTGGCTGAAGGAAATGCCGGACGTGCCGCTGCATCCGCTGATGGCCCATCCGGTGGCTGCCATGGTCGCAACGAGCGCGATCGGTTTCGGCATCGCAGGCCAGATGGCCGGGATGATGCTGGGCATGATGCAGAGCGCGGCTAAGCAGACGAGGGCGGCGCTCGATGAGGCGATAACGGCGGAGCCCGTGAAGGCGAAGCCGGTGTTGCGCGTGGTTCCCGGGACGGAAAAGCCCGTCGCGGAGCCGAAGACAAGGGTGGCGCGCGACAGAAGCGCGACGCAGGGAACGGCGGCGACAAAGCCGGTGCGCAAGGCATCGGCCGCAAAAGCCGCCAGGACCGACGACCTGAAGGTGATTTCAGGCATCGGGCCGAAGCTGGAGCAGGTGCTGAACGGCATGGGTCTCCGGCGTTATGCCGACATTGCAGCCCTGAAGGCTGCGGATGTCGCGAGGATCGAAGCCGAACTCGGCCTCGACGGGCGAATTGCCCGCGATGGCTGGGTGGAGCAGGCAAGGACGCTGGCAAAGGGCAGGGGCTGACGCTCCGCCGGGATCGGCGAAACGGAACAAAGGCGGAAGGGAAGGGCTGCGGCCCCGAACGGATGCTGGAGAGAATGGCGCTGGCGCGACGCGGGACTACCCTCGTCAAGAGCGGGAATTGAGATATGGCAAAGCTGAAAGTCGACGGAAAAGAAATCGAAGTCCCGGATCACTTCACGCTGCTTCAGGCGTGCGAGGAGGCCGGGGCCGAGGTTCCGCGCTTCTGTTTCCACGAGCGGCTGTCGGTCGCCGGCAACTGCCGCATGTGCCTTGTCGAGGTAAAGGGCGGCCCGCCGAAGCCGGCGGCCTCCTGCGCCATGAGCGTGCGCGATCTTCGCCCCGGCCCGAACGGGGAATCGCCTGAAGTCTTCACGACCACGCCGATGGTCAAGAAGGCGCGCGAAGGCGTGATGGAGTTCCTGCTCATCAACCACCCGCTGGATTGCCCGATCTGCGACCAGGGTGGCGAATGCGACCTGCAGGACCAGGCGATGGCCTTCGGCATCGACTCTTCGCGCTACGCTGAAAACAAGCGTGCGGTCGAGGACAAGTATATCGGCCCGCTCGTCAAGACGATCATGAACCGCTGCATTCACTGCACGCGCTGCGTTCGCTTCACGACGGAAGTCGCCGGCATCACCGAGCTTGGCCTCATCGGTCGCGGCGAGGATGCCGAAATCACCACCTATCTCGAACAGGCGATGACCTCCGAGCTTCAGGGCAACGTGGTCGATCTGTGCCCGGTCGGCGCGCTGACCTCCAAGCCCTTCGCCTTCACGGCCCGTCCGTGGGAACTGAACAAGACTGAATCGATCGACGTCATGGACGCCGTCGGCTCCGCCATCCGCGTCGACACGCGCGGCCGCGAAGTCATGCGCATCCTGCCGCGCGTCAACGAAGAGATCAACGAAGAGTGGATCTCCGACAAGACCCGCTTCATCTGGGATGGCCTGAAGACCCAGCGCCTCGACCGCCCGTATGTCCGCAAGGACGGCCGCCTCCAGCCCGCAAGCTGGGCTGAAGCCTTCGACGCGATCAAGGGCGCCGTTGCCGGCAAGTCCGGCGAGCGCATCGGGGCTATTGCCGGCGATCTTGCCTCCGTCGAGGAAATTTATGCGCTGCGCGAACTGATGACGGCCCTCGGCTCGACGAATGTCGACTGCCGCCAGGACGGTTCGGTGCTCGATCCGTCGCTCGGCCGCGCCAGCTACCTCTTCAACCCGACCATCGAAGGCATCGAGCAGGCCGACGCGCTGCTCATCGTGGGCTCCAATCCGCGCCTCGAAGCCGCCGTGCTCAACGCGCGCATCCGCAAGCGCTGGCGCATGGACAGCTTCCCGATCGGCGTGATCGGCGAAGAGGGCGAACTGCGCTACGGCTACGAATATCTCGGCGCCGGCACGGACACGCTCTCGGGCCTCATCGACGGTTCGGTCAAGTTCGCCGCCAAGCTGAAGAAGGCCGCGCGCCCGATGATCATCATCGGCCAGGGTGCGCTTGCGCGCGCCGATGGCCTTGCCGTCCTTTCGGCCGTCACCAAGCTTGCCGAAAACGTCGGCGCGGTGAAGGCGGACTGGAACGGCCTTGCCGTGCTGCACACCGCTGCCTCCCGCGTCGGCGGCCTCGACCTCGGCTTCGTGCCGGGCGAGGGGAGCAAGAAGGCGGCCGACATGCTGACGGGCACGGATGTGCTCTTCCTGCTCGGCGCCGACGAGATGGACTTCTCGAAGAAGACCGCCTTCACGGTCTATATCGGCTCGCACGGCGACAATGCGGCGCATGTCGCGGACGTCATCCTGCCCGGCGCGACCTATACCGAAAAGTCCGGCACCTGGGTCAACACCGAAGGCCGCGTCCAGATGGGCAACCGCGCCGGCTTCGCACCGGGCGATGCCCGCGAGGACTGGGCGATCCTGCGTGCGCTTTCCGATGTGCTCGGCAAGAAGCTGCCGTTCGATTCGCTCGCCCAGCTGCGGGCAAAGCTCTATGCGGCACACCCGCATTTCGCCGCGATCGACGAGATTGCGACCGGGAATATCGCCGATCTTGCCGCACTTGCGAAAAAAGGCGGGAAGATGGCGACTTCCGGGTTTGCGTCTCCGATCAAAGACTTCTATTTGACGAACCCGATAGCGCGCGCCTCCGCGGTCATGGCTGAATGCTCGGCACTGGCTCGCAACAATTTCAAAGTCGCGGCGGAATGAGCGCGAAGGGATAAAGCATTATGGACGCTTTCATTTCGACCTATGTCTGGCCTGCAGCGATCATGATCGCCCAGTCGCTTCTGCTGCTGGTCGCGCTTCTGGTCTTCATCGCCTATGTTCTGCTCGCCGACCGAAAGATCTGGGCTGCCGTGCAGCTTCGCCGCGGCCCGAACGTCGTCGGCCCCTGGGGGCTTTTCCAGTCCTTCGCCGACCTTCTGAAGTTCGTCTTCAAGGAGCCGGTGATCCCGGCAAGCGCCAACAAGGCGATCTTCCTGCTCGCGCCGCTCGTCTCCGTGACGCTGGCGCTGGCCACCTGGGCGGTCGTGCCGCTCAATGACGGCTGGGTGATCGCCAACATCAATGTCGGCATCCTCTACATCCTGGCGATCTCCTCGCTGGAAGTATACGGCATCCTCATGGGCGGCTGGGCTTCCAACTCGAAGTATCCGTTCCTCGGCGCGCTCCGTTCCGCCGCGCAGATGGTCTCGTACGAAGTCTCCATCGGTTTCGTCATCGTCACCGTTCTGCTCTGCGTCGGCTCGCTGAACCTGACGGACATCGTCGTTTCTCAGAGCGACGGTCTCGGCACGCGCCTCGGCCTGCCTTCGTCCTTCCTGGACTGGCATTGGCTCGCGCTGTTCCCGATGTTCGTGATCTTCTTCATTTCGGCGCTCGCCGAAACGAACCGTCCGCCTTTCGACCTTCCGGAAGCGGAATCCGAACTTGTCGCCGGCTTCATGGTCGAGTACGGCTCCACCCCGTACATGATGTTCATGCTCGGCGAATATGCAGCCATCTGCCTGATGTGCGCGCTGACCACGATCCTCTTCCTTGGCGGTTGGCTGCCCCCGGTCGACGTCTGGTTCCTCAACTGGGTACCCGGCATCATCTGGTTCGTCCTGAAGGCATCCTTCGTCTTCTTCATGATCGCGATGGTGAAGGCATTCGTGCCGCGCTACCGCTACGACCAGCTCATGCGTCTTGGCTGGAAGGTCTTCCTTCCGATCTCGCTCGCCATGGTCGTTATCGTTGCATTCGTGCTGAAGCTCACGGGCTGGTCCGCATGAGGACCTCCCGGGAATTCAGCAGCATTGGAGCTTAAGCATGGCTAGTCTTTCGCAAGCCGTAAATTCGCTGTTCCTCAAGGAATTCGTTGGCGCGTTCTTCCTGTCGATGCGCTACTTCTTCCGTGCGAAGGCGACAGTGAACTATCCCTTCGAAAAGGGGCCGGTCTCTCCACGCTTCCGCGGCGAGCATGCGTTGCGCCGCTATCCGAATGGCGAAGAGCGCTGCATCGCCTGCAAGCTGTGCGAGGCGATCTGTCCGGCCCAGGCCATCACCATCGAGGCGGGTCCCCGCCGCAACGACGGCACGCGCCGCACGGTGCGTTACGACATCGACATGGTGAAGTGCATCTATTGCGGCTTCTGCCAGGAAGCCTGCCCGGTCGACGCCATCGTCGAAGGTCCGAACTTCGAGTTCGCGACCGAGACGCGCGAGGAGCTCTACTACGACAAGGAAAAGCTTCTCGAGAACGGTGATCGCTGGGAGCGGGAAATCGCCCGCAACATCGCTATGGACTCGCCTTACCGCTGATTGGCAGCGTAAAGGCAAATTGAAAGCACGTGCCTGACGAGGGATCGTCAGGCTTCGACGGGGGAGGGGGTCCTCCTCCGGGGAAGACGAAAAGGCACCAAAATGGGTCTGCAGGCTCTATTCTTCTATCTGTTCGCCTTCGTGGCAGTGGCGTCCGCCTTCATGGTGATCTCGGCCAGGAACCCGGTCTATTCCGTGCTGTTCCTGATCCTCACCTTCTTCAATTCGGCGGGTCTGTTCCTGCTGACGGGCGCCGAGTTCCTGGCGATGATCCTGCTGGTCGTCTATGTCGGCGCCGTGGCGGTTCTCTTCCTTTTCGTCGTGATGATGCTCGACATCGACTTCGCGGCGCTGCGTTCGGGCGTTCTTGATTACGCTCCGGTCGGCGCGCTGGTCGGTCTCATCCTGGCGGCGGAACTCATCATCGTCGTCGGCGGCTCGACGCTCTCCCCGGAGATCGCCGCCAATGCCTCGATGCCGATCCCGCCAGCCAGCGAACGGACCAACACGGCAGCCCTCGGCGACGTGCTCTACACGCACTACGTCTACTTCTTTCAGATCGCCGGCCTCGTGCTGCTCGTCGCCATGATCGGCGCGATCGTGCTGTCGCTGCGCCATCGCCAACATATCAAGCGCCAGGACATTCCCAGGCAGGTTGCCCGCACGCCGGAAACCGCCGTGGAAGTTGTCAAGGTGAAGCCCGGGCAGGGCATCTGAGGCCGCGCGGACAAGGAAAAGCATCATGGAAATCGGTATTTCCCACTATCTCACCGTCAGCGCCATCCTCTTTACCATCGGCGTCTTCGGCATCTTCCTCAACCGGAAGAACGTCATTGTCATCCTGATGTCGATCGAACTCATCCTGCTTTCGGTCAACATCAACATGGTCGCGTTCTCGGCCTTCCTGAACGATATCGTCGGCCAGGTCTTCGCGCTGTTCATTCTGACCGTCGCGGCTGCGGAAGCGGCCATCGGTCTTGCAATTCTCGTCGTCTTCTATCGTAACCGCGGTTCGATCGCCGTCGAAGACGTCAATATGATGAAGGGCTGATCGGGTCATGGATACCATCATCAAAGCAATCGTCTTTCTTCCGCTGATCGGATTCCTGATCGCCGGCATCGGTGGCAATGCCATCGGCGCCAAGGCGTCGGAATACGTCACCTCCGGCTTCATGATCATCGCCGCCGCCTTGTCGTGGCTCGTCTTCTTCGATGTCGCCATGGGCGAGACGGAAGTGGTCAAGGTCAGCGTCCTGCGCTGGATCCAGTCCGGCGGCTTCGACGTCGAATGGGCGTTCCGGGTCGATACGCTGACGGCCGTCATGCTCGTCGTCGTGAATTCCGTCTCGACGCTCGTGCACGTCTATTCGATCGGCTACATGCACCATGACCCGCATCGGCCGCGTTTCTTCGCCTACCTGTCGCTGTTCACCTTCGCCATGCTCATGCTGGTGACGTCCGACAACCTTCTGCAGATGTTCTTCGGCTGGGAAGGCGTGGGCCTGGCGTCCTACCTTCTGATCGGCTTCTGGTACAAGAAGCCGTCGGCTTCCGCCGCCGCCATGAAGGCCTTCATCGTCAACCGCGTCGGCGACTTCGGCTTCATCCTCGGTATTTCCAGTGTGTTCGTGCTGTTCGGCTCGGTCAATCTGGAGACGATCTTTGCCTCGGCCGCGACCTATCTGCCCGCTGAAGGCGCTGCGGATGCCGCCGATCCGGTCATCTCGCTGTTCGGCATGAGCCTCGACAAGTCGGGTGCACTGACCGCCACCTGCCTGCTGCTCTTCATGGGCGCCATGGGCAAGTCGGCGCAGTTCCTGCTGCACACCTGGCTGCCGGACGCCATGGAAGGCCCGACCCCGGTATCGGCGCTCATTCACGCCGCAACCATGGTCACCGCCGGCGTCTTCCTCGTCGCCCGCATGTCGCCGCTCTTCGAACTGTCGCACACCGCCCTGATGGTCGTCACGCTGGTCGGCGCGATCACCGCCTTCTTCGCGGCGACCGTCGGCCTCGTGCAGAACGACATCAAGCGCGTCATCGCCTATTCGACCTGCTCGCAGCTCGGTTACATGTTCGTGGCACTCGGCATCGGCGCCTATGGCGCTGCCATCTTCCACCTGTTCACGCATGCCTTCTTCAAGGCGCTGCTGTTTCTTGGTGCGGGTTCCGTCATCCATGCCGTCGATGGCGAGCAGGACATGCGCTACATGGGCGGCCTGCGCAAGCACATCCCGATCACCTTCTGGATGATGACGATCGGCACGCTGGCGCTTACCGGCGTCGGTATTCCGGGCACCGTCATCGGCTTTGCCGGCTTCTTCTCGAAGGATGCGATCATCGAGAGCACGTTTGCCTCGCACAGCCCGGTCGCAGGCTTCGCCTTCGTGATGCTAGTCCTCGCCGCGCTCTTCACGAGCTTCTACTCCTGGCGCCTGGCCTTCATGACCTTCTTCGGCAAGCCGCGCGCTTCCGCTGATGTCATGCATCATGTGCACGAATCCCCGGCCGTCATGCTGATCCCGCTCTATCTGCTGGCCGCTGGCGCGGTTGCCGCGGGCGTGATCTTCGTCGAATATTTCTTCGGCCACCACTATGCCGAATTCTGGCAGGGCTCCCTGTTCACGCTGCCGGGCAACGACCTCGTCAACGAGTTCCACCACGTTCCGCTCTGGGTGAAGTGGAGCCCGTTCGCCGCCATGGCCGTTGGCTTCGTCACTGCCTGGTACATGTATATCCGTTCGCCGGAGACGCCGAAGTACCTCGCGGAGCAGCACCGCGGTCTCTACCTGTTCCTGCTCAACAAGTGGTACTTCGACGAACTGTACGATTTCATCTTCGTCCGTCCGGCGAAGGCGCTCGGCAAGTTCCTCTGGAAAAAGGGTGACGGCTCGGTCATCGACGGCCTCGGCCCGAACGGTGTCGCTTCCCGCGTCGTGGACGTCACCAACCGCGTCGTCCGCCTCCAGACCGGTTACCTCTATCACTACGCATTCGCGATGCTGCTGGGTATTGCAGCACTCGTTACCTGGATGATGCTCGGGAGTTCCCTCTGATGACCGATTGGCCCATTCTTTCAGCGGTCACCTTTCTCCCGCTCGTCGGTGTGGCGCTCCTGCTGCTGACCCGTGAGGACAGCGCATATGGTCGCCGCAATATCCTGAACGTCTCGCTGCTGACGACGGTCTTCACCTTCGTGCTCTCGCTGTTCATCTGGTTCGGCTTCGACAATTCGAATCCGGGCTTCCAGATGACCGAGAAGCATGAATGGCTCGGCACCGGCATTTCCTATCATCTCGGCGTCGACGGCATTTCCATGCTGTTCGTCATCCTCTCGACCTTCCTCATGCCGTTCTGCGTGCTCGCAAGTTGGCATTCGGTCGAGAAGCGCCTGAAGGAATACATGATCGCCTTCCTGCTTCTGGAAGTGTTCATGGTCGGCGTCTTCGTCTCGCTCGATATCGTCCTCTTCTACGTCTTCTTCGAAGCGGGCCTCATTCCGATGTTCATCATCATCGGCGTGTGGGGCGGCAAGGATCGCGTCTACGCATCCTACAAGTTCTTCCTCTACACGCTGCTCGGCTCGGTCCTGATGCTGCTCGCCATCATGGCGATGTACTGGCAGGCCGGCACGACGGACATCACGGAACTGCTCGCCTACAACTTCCCGGCCCATATGCAGACCTGGCTATGGCTTGCCTTCTTCGCCTCCTTCGCGGTGAAGATGCCGATGTGGCCGGTGCATACCTGGCTTCCGGACGCGCACGTTCAGGCGCCGACGGCAGGCTCGGTCATCCTGGCCGGCGTTCTGCTGAAGCTTGGCGGTTACGGCTTCATCCGTTTCTCGCTCGCCATGTTCCCGCTGGCCTCCGACTATTTCGCGCCGCTCGTCTTCGCGCTGTCGGTCATCGCTATCATCTACACCTCGCTGGTCGCGATGATGCAGGACGATATCAAGAAGCTGATCGCCTATTCGTCGGTCGCGCACATGGGCTATGTCACCATGGGTATCTTCGCGGCGAATGCTCAAGGGTTGCAGGGCGCCATCTTCCAGATGCTCTCGCACGGCATCGTCTCCGGCGCGCTCTTCCTTTGCGTCGGCGTCGTCTATGACCGCCTGCATACCCGCGAGATCTCGGCCTATGGCGGTCTCGTCAACAACATGCCGAAATACGCCGTCGCCTTCATGGTCTTCACCATGGCCAATGTCGGCCTTCCCGGCACCTCGGGCTTCGTTGGCGAATTCATGACGCTGATCGGCATTTTCCGCGCCAATACCTGGGTCGCGCTCTTTGCAACGACCGGCGTCATCCTCTCTGCCTCCTATGCTCTCTGGCTCTATCGCCGGGTGATCTTCGGTGCGCTCGAGAAGGAAAGCCTCAAGTCGCTGCTCGACCTTTCGGGACGGGAGAAGCTGCTGCTCTATCCGCTCGTGATCCTCACGATCTTCTACGGTGTCTATCCGGCGCCGATCTTCGATGTGACGGCGGCTTCGGTCGACGCCCTTCTCAACCAATACTCCGCAGCTCTGCAGGCGGCGCAATCCGTTGCGCTGACGGCGAACTGACGACGGGACCCAAGACATGACTGCTGATACAATCCTTGCCAGCCTTCAGCTCTCGACGCCGGAGATCATTCTCGCCGTCGGCGCCCTGGTTCTGCTGATGGTCGGTGTCTTCTCGGGCGAGCGGTCGGGTTCGACCGTCACCGGGCTTGCCGTCGCGCTGCTGATCATTTCCGGCCTCTGGCTGGTCCTCGCCACGGGCGAGGGCCAGGCCTATGCCGGTGCGTTCGTCTCCGACGCCTTCGCCAAGTTCATGAAGGTGCTGGCGCTGATCGGCTCCATCACCGCCATGGTGATGACCGTCGGCCACGCCCGTTCCGAACAGCTCGACCGTTTCGAGTTTCCGGTGCTGATCGTGCTTTCCACGCTCGGCATGCTGCTGATGATCTCGGCCAACAGCCTGCTCTCGCTGTATCTGGCGCTGGAACTCCAGTCGCTGGCGCTCTATGTCGTTGCCGCGATCAACCGCGAGAGCCTGCGCTCGACGGAAGCCGGCCTGAAGTACTTCGTGCTCGGCGCGCTTTCCTCCGGCATGCTGCTTTACGGCATGTCGCTGGTCTACGGTTTCACCGGCCATATCGGTTTCCAGGAAATCGCCGCGGCCCTGTCGGCAGAAGGCCGTTCGCTCGGCCTGGTCTTCGGCCTGGTGTTCATCCTTGCCGGCCTTGCCTTCAAGATCTCGGCCGTGCCGTTCCACATGTGGACGCCGGACGTCTATGAAGGCGCGCCGACCCCGGTTACCGCCTTCTTCGCCGCGGCCCCGAAGGTTGCCGCCATGGCCATGCTCGTGCGCATCGTCATCGACGCCTTCGAGCCGGTCGTCGCCGACTGGCAGCAGATCATCGTCTTCATCTCGATCGCCTCGATGCTGCTCGGTTCCTTCGCCGCCATCGGCCAGCGCAACATCAAGCGCATGATGGCCTATTCGTCGATCGGCCATATGGGCTATGCGCTCGTCGGTCTTGCCGCCGGCTCCATGGCTGGCGTGCGCGGCGTCGCGCTCTACATGCTCATCTACATGGTCATGACGCTCGGCACCTTCGCCATCATCCTCGCCATGCGCCGCAAGGAAGGCGGCAATGTCGAGAATATCGACGATCTGGCCGGCCTTTCCTCGACCAATCCGTTCATGGCGACGGTCATGACGATCCTGATGTTCTCGCTGGCCGGCATCCCGCCGATGGCGGGCTTCTTCGCCAAGTACTTCGTCTTCATGGCGGCCATCGAGGCGCAGCTCTATGCACTCGCCATCATCGGCGTGCTGGCTTCGGTCGTCGGCGCCTACTACTATCTGCGCATCATCAAGGTGATGTGGTTCGATGAAGCGACCGGCGAATTCGCCCGCACATCCGGCGAACTGAAGCTGGTCTTCGGCATCTCTGGCCTCTTCGTTCTCGGTTATGTGCTGATCGGCGGCCCGATCGGCGCGGCCGCAGAAGCTGCGGCACGGACCTTCTTTTGAGCGGGTCTGAAACTCCTCGCCGGATGTCGCTCGACGACTTTCGGCACGAGGCGCTCACGGATGTGGGCTCGACCAATACGGAATGCCTGGAGCGCGCCCGAAAGGGCGCGCTTTCCGGTCTCTGGATCACCGCGAACCGGCAGACGGGCGGGCGCGGGCGGCGCGGCCGCGCCTGGTTTTCCGAGCCGGGCAATCTCTACGCATCCCTGCTGTTGACCGATCCGGCGCCGATGGAGCGGCTCGGTTCGCTGCCGCTCGCCGTTGCTGTCGCCGTGCAGGATGCCATCAGTCGCATCATGCCGCTCGATGCGCCGGACGTCCTGATCAAATGGCCGAACGACATCCTGGTGGACCGCCGCAAGGTCTGCGGCATCCTGGTCGAGGGCGAGCCGCTTGGCGACGGCCGTCATGCGGTGGTGATCGGCTGCGGCATCAATGTCGCGGTGGCGCCCGATGCGGGCCTCTATCCGGTGGCGACACTGCGTGATTTTGGCGCGTCCGCTTCCCCCGACGAACTTTTCGCCTATCTCTTCCAGTCGATGGCCGAGACGCTGTCCCTTTGGAACGGGGGAAGAGGGATCGCAGCGATCATGGAGCGCTGGAAACAGGTGGCGGGCGGCGTCGGGGAAAACATTACGGTCAATCTTCCCGACCGTTCTATTTCTGGGCGCTTTTCGGGAATTGATGATACAGGTCTCCTGAAACTGGAGACGGATGACGGCGGCACGCGACTGATCGCGGCCGGCGACGTATTTTTTGGATAGGATTTTTTGAACCCGATGGCAAAAGAAGACGAACTGGTGTTCCTGCCGCTTGGCGGCGTCGGCGAAATCGGCATGAACTTGGCGCTCTACGGCTATGGTCCGAAGGCAAACCGCCAGTGGATCATGGTCGATTGCGGCGTCACCTTCCCCGGCCCGGACCTGCCGGGAGTCGATCTCGTGCTGCCCGATATTCGCTTTCTCGCCAAGGAGCGGGACAGGCTCAAGGGCATCATCATCACCCATGCGCACGAGGACCACTACGGCGCGTTGAACGATCTGTGGCCCGCTCTCAACGTCCCGGTCTATGCCTCGCCCTTCACGGCGGGCATGCTGGAGGCCAAGCGCAACTACGAGCGCAGCCGCACCGAAATTCCGGTGACGATCTTCAAGCAGGGCGATCGCATCAATGTCGGCCCGTTCGAGATCGAGGCGATCGGCGTCAACCACTCCATTCCCGAACCCATGTCGCTGGCGATCAAGACGCCGCTCGGCACGGTCGTTCACACGGGCGACTGGAAGATCGATCTCGACCCGTCGCTCGGACCGCTGACGGACGAGGCGCGCATGCGCAAGCTCGGCGACGAGGGTGTTCTGGCGCTGATCTGCGACAGCACCAATGCCTTGCGGGACGGCGTTTCGCCGTCCGAGCGGGAAGTCTCGGAAAGCCTGACCAAGATCATCGAGGCGTCCGAGGGCAGGGTGGGCATCACCACCTTCTCCTCGAATGTCGGCCGTATCCGCTCGATCGCCCAGGCCGCGGAAGCCGCCGGCCGCGAGGTGCTCCTGCTCGGCAGCTCCATGAAGCGCGTGACGGAGGTTGCCCGCGACATCGGCCTGATGGAAGGCCTGAAGCCCTTCATCGCCGAGGATGAATTCGGCTACATTCCGCGTGACAAGGTCGTGGTCATCCTGACGGGCAGCCAGGGCGAGCCGCGTGCGGCGCTCGCCAAGATCGCCCGCGACGAGATGCGCAACGTCGCCTTCACGGATGGCGACACGATCATCTTCTCCTCGCGCGCCATTCCCGGCAACGAGAAGGCGATCAACGACATCAAGAACGGCCTGATCGAGCAGGGCATCAACATCATCACCGATTCCGAGGCGCTGGTGCACGTCTCCGGCCATCCGCGCCGCCATGAGCTGCAGCAGATGTATGGCTGGACGCGTCCGAAAATGGTCGTGCCGGTGCATGGCGAAGCCGCGCACCTGACCGCCCATGCCCAGCTTGCCGAGCAGTCCGGCATTGCCGAGGTTCCGCGCGTGCGCAATGGCGATGTGCTGAAGCTTGCACCCGGCACGCCCGAAGTCGTCGATCAGGCGCCGTTCGGCCGGATCTTCAAGGACGGCAATCTCATCGGCGATTATGAGGAGATGGGTATCGGTGACCGGCGCAAGCTCGCCTTCGTCGGCCATGTCGCCGTCAGCATCCTGCTCGACAGCCGCTATGACTTCCAGGGCGATCCCGAGGTCGAGCCCTTTGGTCTGCCGCAGTATGACGACGAGGGCGAGGATATGGGCGATACGCTCTATGACGCGGTCCTCGGCGCCGTCGAAAGCATTCCGCGCGCCCGTCGCAAGGATCTGGAGATGGTACGGGAGGCGGTGCGCCGCGCCGTGCGTTCCACCGCCAACGAGATCTGGGGCAAGAAGCCCGTCGTCACGGTCTTCCTGACCAAAGTCTGATTTCCTGCCGCCGTACCGGATGATACCGGTGCGGCAAAGGGAGAGGGGTGAACATGCTCGGAAAGGTCAACCACATAGCCATCGCCGTACCGGACCTTGCGGCCGCCACGGCGACCTATCGCGATACGCTCGGGGCAAGTGTCTCCGCGCCGCAGGTTCTACCGGAGCATGGCGTCACAGTGGTCTTCGTCGAATTGCCGAACACCAAGGTGGAACTTCTCGAGCCGCTGGGCGAGAAGTCGCCCATCGCCGCCTTCCTCGAAAAATCGCCCGCCGGCGGCATGCATCACATCTGCTACGAAGTGGACGATATTCTCGCCGCCCGCGACCGGCTGGTTGCCAGTGGCGCGCGCGTTCTCGGCGACGGCAATCCGAAAACCGGGGCCCATGGCAAGCCCGTTCTGTTCCTTCATCCCAAGGATTTCCTCGGCACGCTGGTCGAACTCGAGCAGGTGTGACAGCGCGCCGCTGTTTCGCCGTTTGAACTTCCTCGCCGACCAGCGTACAAGGCCGATTGTCGCACGAGGGGCACCCATGCAGTTTTTTTCTTTTCTGGCCGTCTATTTCATTCTCTGGTGGCTGACGCTTTTTGTCGTTTTGCCCTTCGGGCAGAAGACGCAGGGCGAGGCGAACGAGGTGGTGTCCGGCACCGTCGAGAGTGCGCCGGCGCGCTTCCGTGGCGGCCGCCTGGTGCTGAGGACGACGATCGTCTCCGGGATTATCTATGCCCTCTGGTATGTTCTTTCGGTCCGCCTCGGCTACGGCATCGACTCCATTCCCCAGTTCATGCCTGACTATAGGTAAGCCGCCACACTTCCTAACGGGCGTCACGAGGCGAAGGTAAGCTATTCCACGCGTGCCGGGGCACGTTGGAAAAGTCTTCCTTTTGCTCTTTGTCAAGTTTCGATCGGAAAAGCTGTTTCCACCACTTTTTTACCGCCATCCGCCAGGGGCCGGCTGATGGCGCGTGAGCGCAGTGTCGCAGGTGAAGTCTTGTGCGTGGCTTTGACGCATGGACCGGGCGCGCAAATTGTGATGCGGAGGGGCGGCCGGCGAAAGGCAAAAAAAAACAAGGCTTAAAGCCTTGTTTTACAGGTATCGCGTGATCTCTATCCGTTTTGCGGTGGCAGCGGCTGCGCGCGCCAAAGATCTGATCCTCCCAAGACTTGACCGCGAAATGGCAAGAATTTGTGCTTCCTGCCTGTTTTGTGGCCTGAAACTAGCCCAAAGCTCAGGCGTTGTCATCCGCTTTTTTTGCATTTTTGCTACAGTGGAACAAAATTTTTTCATTGACATGGCCTGCGCAATTTCTGTTATTAGCGCCCTCATTTTTTCGCCACATTTATCCGGGTCGCGTAGAGTGGTGGACAGTGCTTCGCAGCTTTGCTCCGCCGTGGCCTGCCGGGTTCCCTTCCTTTGGCGAAGCGTTTATGAACGCGTGAAAATCAACGTCATTTTGCCCGATTCCCCGAATAGGGCGGATCAGTCACCCTGGAACCCGATATGCGCCTTTCACGCTTCTTCCTGCCCATCCTCAAGGAAAATCCCAAAGAGGCTGAGATCGTCTCCCACCGGCTCATGCTGCGTGCGGGCATGGTCAAGCAGCAATCCCAGGGCATCTACACCTGGCTGCCGCTCGGCAAGCGCGTTCTCGACAAGGTGAATGCTATCATCCGCGAGGAACAGAACCGCTCCGGCGCGGTCGAGCTTCTGATGCCGACGCTGCAGTCCGCCGAACTCTGGCAGGAAAGCGGCCGCTATGACGCCTATGGCAAGGAGATGCTGCGCATCAAGGATCGCCAGGAGCGTCCGATGCTCTACGGTCCGACGAACGAGGAGATGATCACGGACGTCTTCCGCTCGTTCGTGAAGTCCTACAAGGACCTGCCGCTCAACCTCTACCATATCCAGCTGAAGTTCCGCGACGAGATTCGCCCGCGTTTCGGCACCATGCGCTCGCGTGAGTTCCTGATGAAGGACGCCTATTCCTTCGATCTCAACCGCGAAGGCGCCGTTCATGCCTATAACCGCATGTTCGCTGCCTATCTGCGCACCTTCTCGCGCATGGGCCTGCGCGCCATTCCGATGCGCGCCGATACCGGCCCGATCGGCGGCGATCTCAGCCACGAATTCATCATCCTTGCCGAAACGGGCGAGTCGGAAGTCTTCTGCCACAAGGAATTCCTGAATTTCGACGTTCCGGGCGTGGATACCAATTTCGAGGACGTTGCGGGCCTGCGGGCCATCTTCGACAAGTGGACCTCGCGCTACGCCGCAACCTCGGAAATGCATGACGCGCCGGCCTTCGAAGCGATCCCGGAAGGCGAGCGCCTGTCCGCCCGCGGCATCGAGGTCGGTCATATCTTCTATTTCGGCACGAAATATTCCGAAGCCATGGGCGCCAAGGTTCAGGGCCCGGATGGCAAGGAGCACACCGTGCACATGGGCTCCTACGGCATCGGCCCGACGCGCCTCGTGCCGGCGATCATCGAGGCGTCGCACGACGAGAACGGCATCATCTGGCCGAAGGCCGTCGCGCCCTTCGAGGCCATCGTCATCAACATGAAGTCGGGTGATGCGGCCTGCGACGCGGCTTGCGAAACGATCTACGCCGCGCTGTTGAATGCCGGCGTCGACGTGCTCTATGACGACAAGGACGAGCGCGCAGGCGCCAAGTTCGCGACCGCCGACCTCATCGGCGCGCCGGTGCAGGTCATTGCCGGTCCGCGCGGCGTCGCCAATGGCGAAGTCGAGATCAAGGATCGCAAGACCGGCGAACGCGAGACGCTGACCATCGAGGCGGCCATCAATCGCCTGACGTCCGGCAATTGATGCGGACCGGGGGCATCGGGAGGAACCATGGCTGACGCAGCGAGCGGTGTATCTGCAACGGAGACCCAGGTCTTCACGAAAAGCCGCCCGTTCTCCGCTTTCGAGCGGATGGTCGCCTGGCGTTACCTGCGCTCCCGGCGCAAGGAAGCCTTCATCTCGGTCATCGCCGGCTTCTCCTTCATCGGCATCATGCTCGGCGTTGCCACGCTCATCATCGTCATGGCGGTGATGAACGGCTTCCGCACGGAACTGATCTCGCGCATTCTGGGCATCAACGGTCACATGATCGTCCAGCCGATCGACACGCCGCTGAACGATTACGCCAAACTCGCCGAGCGGCTTTCCGCCGTTGCAGGCGTCACCATGGCGATCCCGCTCGTCGAGGGCCAGACGCTGGCCTCCGGCACGGCAGGGGCGGGCACCGGCGCGCTTGTGCGCGGCGTGCGCGCCGACGATCTCGCCAAGATGAAGGCCGTCTCCGACAACATCAAGGACGGCGACCTGGTGGGTTTTGCCACGGGGGGCGTCGCCATCGGCTCGCGCATGGCCGAGGCGCTCGGCCTCAGCGCCGGCGGCCAGATCACGCTTGTCGCCCCCGAGGGCGACGTCACGCCGCTCGGCGTGAACCCGCGCGTGAAGAGCTACACGGTTTCCGCCGTCTTCGAGATCGGCATGTCGGAATACGACGCCTCGATTATCTATATGCCGCTCGATGAGGCGCAGCTCTATTTCAATGCCGAAGGCATCGTGCAGTCGATCGAGCTGTTCGTCTCCAATCCCGATGCCGTCGACGAGCTTCGCCAGCCGATCGAGGCCGCGGCCGGGCGACAGATATTCGTGACCGACTGGCGCCAGCGCAACCGCACCTTCTTCTCGGCGCTGGAAGTCGAGCGCAACGTCATGTTCATGATCCTCACGCTGATCGTGCTCGTCGCCGCGCTGAACATCATTTCCGGCCTCATCATGCTGGTGAAGGACAAGGGCAGCGACATCGCGATCCTGCGCACCATGGGCGCGACATCCGGCGCCATCATGCGCATCTTCTTCATGACGGGCGCGGCGATCGGCACGGTCGGCACCTTTGCCGGCGTTCTGCTCGGGGTTCTGGTCTGCCTCAACGTCGAATCGATCCGCCAGTTCTTCTCCTGGATCTCCGGCACGACGCTGTTCAATCCGGAACTCTATTTCCTGAGCCAGCTTCCGGCCGACATGAATGCCGGCGAGACCGTCTCGGTCGTCATCATGGCGCTGGTGCTTTCCTTCATCGCGACGATCTTCCCCGCCTGGCGTGCCTCCAAGCTCGATCCGGTCCAGGCCCTGCGGTACGAATAGGAAAGAACGCCATGAACGCGCGTCTCGCTTTGGAACTCAAGGGTATCGAACGCCACTACGGTCAGGGCGAGACCCTGCTGACGATCCTCAAGGGGGCGGATTTCTCGCTGAGGAGCGGCGAGACCGTCGCGCTTGTCGCGCCATCGGGCACCGGCAAGTCGACCCTTCTCCACATTGCCGGCCTGCTGGAAAAGCCGGATGCCGGGGAAGTGCTCGTCAACGGACACTCCTGCGCCACGCTTTCGGACGACGAGCGCACCACGATCCGCCGCGGCGAAATCGGCTTCGTCTACCAGTTCCACCACCTGCTGCCGGAATTCACGGCGCTGGAAAACATCATGATGCCGCAGCTGATCGGCGGCCTTTCCAAGGCGGAAGCGCGCGAGCGCGCCGCCCAGCTGCTCGATTACATGCGCATCGGCCACCGTGCCGAGCACCGCCCGTCGGAGCTTTCCGGCGGCGAACAGCAGCGCGTCGCGATTGCCAGAGCCGTTGCCAATGCCCCGCTCGTCCTTCTTGCCGACGAGCCGACCGGAAATCTCGACCCGGAGACCGCCGGCTACGTCTTCGAGGCGCTGGAAGCGCTCGCGCGCCAGTCCGGTCTGGCCGCGCTGATCGCCACCCACAACCACGAACTCGCCAGCCTGATGGATCGTCGCGTGACGATCGAGGACGGCCTTGTGCGCGAGCTGGCCTGAAACGGCGTGCTTGAGGGCTGACGTCAGTCCAGTCCGCAGATCGAGCGGCCGATTTCGTCCTTCCAGTCCTTGAGCAGCACGAACTGCGCCTTGCCGGCAACCGGCCGGCCGCCGCTCTTGCCCTTGCCGGTCAGGACGTTCAGATCGCAATCGGTCGTGCTGTTCTCGCCGCCACCCTCCGCGATCGTATCGTAGGACGAGTAGGTGTACCCGGCGACGATGAAGTCGAAGTTGCGATAGGCGATGGTCAGCGACTGCCGCCAGCGATTGCGTCCGACCGATTCGTTCTTCGTCGTCAGCGTGAAGGACCCGTTGGCGAGCGCTGCCAGTTCCGGCTCCTGCCCGTACATCGTCAGATTGCCCCAGATGCTGTTCGGCAGGGAGAGGGCAAGCGTCAGCCGGCTTTCCTCGGGCTTGGCGACATAGACATAAATCCCGTTGTCATCGCCGCTGTCGTCGCCGGGCGTCGCGACCACGGCAAGATCCGGCGTGCCGTCCTTGTTCCAGTCGCCGCTTGCCATGGCAATGATCCTGTCTGCCGGAAAATCGGCTGCCGTCGCTACGGCGGGCAGGCAGGCTGAAAGCAGAAGTGCGGCAATCCTGGATTTCATCTCGTTTTCTCCGGTTGGTCCGGCGACCATATTGCGCTGAAAAGCGCCGGTCCAGAGGGCGGCCGAAAAGTGGTTGACATTGGAACAATAATAGAACAAAAAGAAAACAGAAAAGGAAAGGGAGCCCCAATGACCGATTTTATTCGTGATCTCGCCGCATTCGCCTCCATGGCCATGTTCGTCACCACCTTTTCCGTCATCCTCTTCGGAATCTGACGGTTTTCACTCAATCCCGTGACATTGCCACCATCCACGCGCGTCCTGCGCGTGGATATCGGTTACAACATGTAGAGACCTCTGGACGAGCCGGGTCCGAATCCGCTTAAGCTTCCGGCCCTGACCGGAAGGAAGATACGATGGCGGACGAAGCACGCACGACGGACAACGAGAAGATGGCCCAGACGCCGGAGTTTGTGCATCTGCGCGTGCATTCGGCCTTCTCGCTGCTCGAAGGCGCCTTGCCGATCAAGAAGATCATCGGAAAGGCGACATCCGACCAGCAGCCGGCCATCGCCATTACCGATACGAACAATCTGTTCGCGGCGCTCGAGTTTTCACAGAAGGCGGTGGGTGACGGCATCCAGCCGCTGATCGGCTGCCAGTTGTCTATCGACATGGAAGACGAGGGCGACGGCGAGCGGCGCGGCGGCCAGGCGCAGCTCCAGAAGCTGCCTTCTATCGTGCTTCTGGCCGCAACCGATGCCGGCTATGCGCGTCTCGTCGACCTTGTCAGCCGGGCCTATCTTGGTGGCGAAAGCGGCCAGTCGGTCCGCATTGCCCTCAGCTGGCTGGAGGAGGGGGCAGAGGGGCTGATCGCGCTGACCGGCGCGCGCGGCGGGCCTGTCGACACGCCGTTTCTCGCCGGGCAGCCCGCCGTTGCCCGCGCTCGGCTCCATGCGCTGAAGCGCGTCTTCGGCGACAGGCTCTATATCGAACTGCAACGCCACGGGCGCTACGACAAGCAGCACGAGCGGCGCATGGTGGAATTGGCCTATGCGGAGGACGTGCCGCTGGTCGCCACCAACGAGCCGTTCTTTCCTGCACCGGACGATTATGACGCCCATGACGCTCTGATGGCGGTGGCGCACAATGCGATGGTCTCCGACGACAACCGCTTCCGCCTGTCGCCCGACCACTATCTCAAGAGCCGCAAGGAGATGGCAACGCTCTTTGCCGACCTGCCGGAAGCGCTCGAGAACACGATCGAGATCGCACGGCGCTGCTCCTTCGTCCTGAACACGCGCGGACCCATCCTGCCGCGTTTCACCGGCGCGACGGACGACCCGGAAGAGGCCGAGCGCGCCGAATCGGCGGAATTGCGCCGCCAGTCCGTTGAAGGCCTCGAAAACCGGATGGCGCTGCTCGGCCTGACGCCCGGCTATAGCGAACAGGATTATCGCGAGCGGCTGGATTTCGAGCTGGGCGTCATCGAGCGCATGAAGTTCCCCGGCTACTTCCTCATCGTTGCCGACTTCATCAAATGGGCCAAGCAGCAGAACATTCCCGTCGGGCCGGGGCGCGGTTCGGGGGCAGGCTCGCTCGTCGCCTATGCGCTGACGATCACCGACGTCGATCCGCTACGCTTCTCGCTGCTGTTCGAGCGCTTCCTAAACCCGGAACGCGTCTCGATGCCCGACTTCGACATCGACTTCTGCCAGGATCGCCGCGAAGAGGTGATCCGCTACGTGCAGCAGAAATACGGCCGTGAGCAGGTGGCGCAGATCATTACCTTCGGTTCGCTCCAGGCGCGCGCGGCACTGCGCGACGTCGGCCGCGTGCTGGAAATGCCCTATGGCCAGGTCGACAAGATCTGCAAGCTGGTGCCGAACAACCCGGCCAACCCGATGCCACTGTCCAAGGCCATCGAGGAAGAGCCGAAACTGCAGGAGGAGGCGGAGAACGAGCCGGTCGTCGCGCGCCTGCTCGACATCGCCCAGAAGATCGAAGGGCTTTACCGCCACGCCTCGACGCACGCCGCCGGTATCGTGATCGGCGACCGGCCGCTCTCCAAGCTCGTGCCGATGTACCGCGATCCGCGCTCCGACATGCCGGTCACGCAGTTCAACATGAAGTGGGTGGAGCAGGCCGGACTGGTCAAGTTCGACTTCCTCGGCCTGAAGACGTTGACGGTTCTGAAGACCGCCGTCGATTTCATCCGCAAGCGCAATATCGAGGTGAATCTCGAGAGCCTGCCGCTCGACGACCAGCTGAGCTACGAGATGCTCTCGCGCGGCGAAACGGTCGGCGTGTTCCAGGTGGAAAGCGCCGGCATGCGCAAGGCGCTGATCGGCATGCGGCCCGACTGCATCGAGGACATCATCGCGCTGGTGGCGCTCTACCGTCCGGGGCCGATGGAGAACATTCCGGTCTACAACGCCCGCAAGCACGGCGAGGAGGAGATCGAGTCGATCCACCCGAAGATCGACCACCTGCTCAAGGAAACGCAGGGCGTTATCGTCTACCAGGAACAGGTGATGCAGATCGCCCAGGTCCTGTCGGGCTACTCGCTCGGCGAGGCCGACCTTCTGCGCCGCGCTATGGGCAAGAAGATCAAGGAGGAGATGGACAAGCAGCGCGCCCGCTTCGTCGAAGGCGCGGTCCGGAACGGTGTCTCGAAGCCGCAGTCCGACCTCATCTTCGACCTGCTCGCCAAGTTCGCGAACTACGGCTTCAACAAGTCGCACGCGGCCGCCTACGCCATTGTCTCCTACCAGACGGCCTATCTGAAGGCGCATTACCCGGTCGAGTTCCTCGCCGCCTCGATGACCTACGATATGTCCAACACGGACAAGCTGAACGATTTCCGGCAGGATGCCGGCCGTCTCGGCATCGAGGTCATCCCGCCGTCGGTGCAGACCTCGTTCGCCCATTTCGAGACTGGTGAGAGCCGCATCTATTACGCGCTCGCCGCCATCAAGGGCGTGGGCGAGGCGGCGGTGCAGCACATCGTTCAGGTGCGCGGCGATACGCCGTTCAAGTCGCTCGAGGATTTCTGCGTGCGGATCGATCCGAAATTCGTCAATCGGCGCGTCTTCGAAAGCCTGATCGTCGCCGGCGCCTTCGACTGCTTCGGTCATGACCGCGCCGCCATGATCGCCGGCCTCGACCGCCTGCTGGGCGCCGCCCAGCGCGCGCAGGAGAACAAGGCGAGCGGGCAGGGCGATATTTTCGGCATGGGGGCCGCCACCGGGCCGGAAGTGATCACGCTGCCCGCCTATACGCCCTGGCTCGCGTCGGAGAAGCTGCACCGGGAATTCCAGGTGCTCGGCTTCTTCCTGTCGGCCCACCCGCTCGATACCTATGCGCCCATCCTTGCCAAGATGCGCGTGCAGAACTTCGGCGATTTCTCCGCCGCGGTGAAGCGCGGCGCCACCGCCGGCCGCCTTGCCGGAACGGTGACCTCCAAGCAGGAGCGCAAGACGCGCACCGGCAACAAGATGGGCATCGTCGCCTTCTCGGATTCGTCCGGCCAGTTCGAGGCGGTGCTGTTTTCGGAAATGCTGAACCAGTACCGCGACCTGCTGGAAGCGGGTAAATCGCTGGTGATGACCGTGCAGGCGGAAGAGCGCCCGGAAGGCATCGGCTTGCGCATCCAGACGCTGCGCTCGCTCGAGGAGGAATCGCTCCATACCCAGAAGGCGATGCGTGTCTATGTCCGTGATTCAGGCCCCTTGCGGTCGGTCGCAGCCCATCTGAACACGAAGGGAGACGGTCTCGTCTCCTTCATCGTCATCAAGGACAGCGGCCAGCGCGAGATCGAGGTGGAGCTGAACGAGCGCTTCCGCATCTCCCCCGAAATCGCCGCCGCCATGCGCTCGACACCGGGCGTGCTGGATGTGGAACTGGTTTGAGGGCGGGCATTTCCGCCAGGCTCGCGAGGCCTTGTCACCGCTGCGACAAGGCCTCTGAAACGTCCCGCGGCACGTTCCTCGTCAATTGACGACGGTCACCGAGGATTTCTTCTTTTTCTTCGGCTTTTTCGTCCCCGGGACGGCCGTCGCATCGGCTTTCTGCACCTTGCGGGTGACGGTGATGAAGTCCGTGCCGTCGCCGGTTTCCGGGCCGAGGCCCGTGTCGGAAATCGAGAGGGATGCGCCTTCGCCCATCAGTCGGGAAATGCGGGTGCGCATATCGTGCGGAATGTCGAGGCGGTCGAGCGTGGCGGAGAGCGCATCGGGGGCCTCCGCATTGGCCTCGACGGCAATGCCGAGGCGCTTCAGCGTCGCGGGCGACAGCTGGTTTTCCACGCTCACGCCGTACCAGTCGGCCGTGCCCTTGTCGGCATCGACCTCGCGGGCAAGCAGGAAATGCGTGCCGAGCGCGATTTCCGGATTGCGGATGGTGATCGGCTCCTCAACGACCGGCTTGAATTTCTGGCGCACGAGGATCTGGCCGTTCGGCGGCGTGCCCTTGCCGGCCTTTGCATAGACTGCGGCGAGAAGATCGGCGGTGACCATGCCGTCTTCCTTGCGGCCTTCGGCGAGCTGGAAGGCACGGATGGCCGTGATGGTTTGCTTGCCATGCCGGCCATCCGGCGCGCCGGCGTCATAACCGAGCGAATTCAGCAACGTCTGCAGGTCGAGCAGGATCTCGCGCTCGCCGCGGCGGGTGATGAGGATGCGGATCGGGTCCTGTTCGGTCCGCTGGACGATCGGCGGCAGCACTTCCGGCCTCGGATCGGTCATCGCCACTTCGACGCTCTTGTCGCCTGCCTCGATCAGCGCGGGACGCAAGTCCGCATCGGAGAGAAGCGGCGTATCCGGCACCACGATGGAAGGCTTGAACAGCACGGCATGCGCAATGCGCTGCGGCGCGATCTCGCCATCGGTGACCAGCACATGGCCTCCGCGGCGGGTGAGGCTGAACAGGGTCTTGGCAAAATCGTTCGGCAGGCGAACGCAGCCATGCGAGGCGGGATAGGACGGCACGCTGTTGGAGGCGTGCAGCGCGATGCCTGACCAGGTAAGCCGCTGCATGAAGGGCATCGGCGCATTGTCATAGAGGTTGGAGAAGTGCTTGCGCTTCTTTTCGATGATCGAGAAAATGCCGGTGGGCGTCGAATGGCCGGCCTTGCCGGTGGAGACGCGCGAGGCGGCGACCATCACGCCGCCGTCGTAGATCTTCAGTTCCTGCCGGTCCTTGGACACCATGATCTGGAGCGGACCTTCGAGCGTTCCGCCGAGCGCGGTGGCGCAGCTCAG
The DNA here is from genome assembly GCF_049651085.1 of Shinella sp. Taxonomy (GTDB): domain Bacteria; phylum Pseudomonadota; class Alphaproteobacteria; order Rhizobiales; family Rhizobiaceae; genus Shinella. Next base: position 52,403 of record NZ_JBASBL010000026.1, on the reverse strand, counting down.
CATCAGGCCCAATATGCTCATGCCGGTCGTGAGGTGAAACTTCATGCTACCCATCCGTACGCAATACAAACCGGCGGGAACGGTAGCGCATCTCGCTTAAAGAAGACTTGATAGGACCTGGCGATCCCCCGATCTGTGCCATCCCGATACAGGGGGGAATGCTGGTTTTCCGGGGTCTATTCGGTGGGCTGGTCGGGTTTTCCGGTGGATTTGAATGTCAATTTTTCGTGAAATCGGTCGGGTCCGGATTTGCCGAAAGTGTAGCCGGTCTCCACACTCGCCTTGCCGAACTTGTCGCGCAGCGTGTTCATCGCGGCTTCGGCCGCGGCGCGGCGGCTGGCGGCAGGATCGACCAGGTCGGGCGGGTCGGCGCGGCCGGGATCGGCAAGATCGCTGACGCCGATGCCGATCAGCCGGTACTTCGTGCCGTCCACTTCCTTGCGCAAAAGCTCGATCCCGGTGCGAAAGATCTTGTCGGCGAGCATGGTCGGGTCTTCGAGCTTGCGGTTTCGCGTGCGGCCCTTGAAGTCGGCGGTCTTCAGTTTGAGCACGACCGTGTGGCCCGCAATGCCGGATTTGCGCAGGCGCGTGGCCACCTTCTCGCTGAGCCGGCGCAGATGCGTGACAAGGTCGTCATAGCTGGAGATGTCGTCGAAGAAGGTGGTCTCCGACGAAACGCTCTTCGCCGCGTCGTTGGCATGGACCTCGCGGTCGTCCTGGCCGCGGGAGAGGTTGAAGAGGCGCTTGCCCATGACGCCATAGCGGCGCATCAGGTCGGTTTCCTCCATGGTCTGGAGTTGGCCGACAGTACGGATGCCGTCGCGCTCCAGCGTCTGCGCAAAGGCCTTTCCGACCCCCCAGATGAGGCGTACCGGCTTGTCGCGCAGGAACTCCAGTGCCTCGGCCTCGCCGATGACGGAAAAACCGCGCGGCTTGTTGAGGTCCGAGGCGACCTTGGCGAGGAACTTGCAGTAGGAAAGCCCGACCGAGATGGTGATGCCCACCTCCTTCTCGACGCGCTGGACAAAGCGCGCCAGCACGCGGGCAGGGGGATCATGGTGCAGCCGTTCGGTCCCCTTGAGTTCGAGGAATGCTTCGTCAATGGAGATGGGCTGCACCAATGGCGTCAGTTCCTGCATCATGGTGCGTATCGTTCGCCCGACGGCGACGTATTTTTCCATGTCCGGCGTGATGACCACGGCGTTCGGGCAGGCTTCCAGCGCCTTGAACATGGGCATGGCCGAGCGCACGCCATGGATGCGCGCGACATAGCAGGCGGTAGAGACGACGCCGCGCTTGCCGCCGCCGATGATGACCGGCTTGTCGGCCAGTTCCGGATTGTCACGCTTCTCGATCGACGCATAGAAAGCGTCGCAGTCGATATGGGCGAGTGTCAGGTCGAAGAGCTCGTCATGGTAGACGAGGCGGGGGCTGCCGCAGGCCCGGCAACGGCGCAGAGCGGCGGGCTGCCCGGAAAGGCAGTCACGACAGAAGCCCGGAAAACGCGATGCAGCGGTGCTCATGAATGGAACAAATGTTGAACATTCCGACATTACTGCTTAAGCTCACGAGTCTCAAGCGTTGCCGGAGCCGAATGCATGACGATACACAGGCACGCGCATGGCCCTTACTGGCCGGCAATTCAGAAATCGGTGCTGCCGTGCGGCCCCGAAAGGATTGCATGGGCATGCACGACCGCTTCCGGCTGGATGCCCGTCGCCGCGCTGAAGGCGAGGAGCGTCGGCTCATGGCTCATGAGGAAATCGACGAGGCCGGCGAGGAAGCCGGGATCGCCGACGGCGTTGCGAACCTCCGAGGGCGCAACACCGGTGAGCGCGAGGAAACGCGACAGCAGTTCGGGTTCGCCCGCGAGCCAGCCGAGGATGGCGATAGCGGTCGCCTCCGCATCTTGCGCTGCGGTTGTATCTTTTTGGCTCTTCATCGTTTTTCCTCGGGAAATTTACCTTTTAATCAACCAAGTGACGCTAACGTGGCAACGGTCCGGCTGGGTGATTTCGGCTTTTCCGCAACTTATCGATCTCCCAAAAGGTTGCAAGGCCGGCGAGAGGAACAGGGACGCACGATGCCCAAACAGGTGATGATAGTCGAGGACAACGAGCTCAACATGAAGCTCTTCCGGGACCTCATCGAGGCGTCCGGCTACACGACCATCCAGACCCGCAACGGTATGGAGGCCCTTGATCTCGCCCGCAAACACCGGCCCGATCTGATCCTTATGGATATCCAGCTCCCGGAGGTTTCCGGCCTCGAGGTCACCAAGTGGCTCAAGGAAGACGACGAACTGCACGTCATCCCGGTGATCGCCGTCACGGCTTTCGCGATGAAGGGCGACGAGGAGCGGATCCGGCAGGGCGGCTGCGAGGCCTATGTCTCCAAGCCGATCTCGGTACCGAAATTCATCGAAACCATTAAGACCTATCTCGGGGACGCGTAAGGCGGGGACAAGGGTATGACGGCACGCATCCTCGTCGTTGACGATATTCCAGCGAATGTGAAGCTGCTCGAAGCACGGCTGCTTGCGGAATATTTCGACGTGTTGACGGCGGAAAACGGCTATGAGGCGCTGGCGATCTGCGAGCGCACCCAGGTCGACCTCATCCTGCTCGACATCATGATGCCCGGCCTGGACGGATTCGAGGTCTGCGAGCGGCTGAAGGCCAATCCACGCACCGCCCATATCCCCGTCGTGATGGTAACGGCCCTCGACCAGCCGTCGGATCGCGTGCGCGGCCTCAAGGCGGGCGCCGACGACTTCCTCACCAAGCCGGTCAACGATCTCCAGCTCATGTCGCGGGTGAAAAGCCTCGTGCGGCTCAAGACCCTGACGGACGAACTACACATGCGTGCGGCAACCGCGCGCGCTGTTTCCATGGAGCAGGGGCTGGATACCAATCTGGGCGACGAGCCTGGCAATATCCTGCTCGTCGACGGCCGCGCCAGCTCGCAGGAGCGCATTGCGCGCGCGCTGAAGCCGATCGCCGACGTGACCTGCATGTCCGATCCGCAGGCGGCCGTGTTCCAGGCTGCCGAAGGCAACTACGAACTCGTCATCGTCAATGCGAATTTCGAGGAATACGATCCGCTGCGTCTCTGCTCGCAGCTTCGTTCGCTGGAGCGCACGCGCTTCCTGCCGCTCCTGCTGATCGCCGAACAGGGCGATGACAATCTCGTCGTGCGGGCGCTCGATCTCGGCGTGACCGACTATCTGATGCGGCCGATCGATCCGAACGAGTTGATCGCCCGCAGTCTCACCCAGATCCGCCGCAAGCGCTGCAACGACCGTCTGCGCGCCAGTGTGCGCCAGACCATCGAGCTTGCCGTCACGGACGGCCTGACGGGGCTGCACAATCGCCGTTACCTCGACAATCACATGAAGCTGCTGATCGACCGCGCGACCGCGCGTGGACGGCCGCTCTCGGTCTGCATCGCGGATATCGACCGCTTCAAGCTCGTCAACGATACCTATGGCCACGATGCGGGCGATGCGGTGCTGCGCGAATTCGCCAACCGCGTCCGCTCCGCCGTGCGCGGCGCCGATCTCGCCTGTCGCTATGGCGGGGAGGAGTTTGTGCTGGTCATGCCGGATACGTCCGGCGAAATGGCCGCCAGCGTCGCCGAGCGCCTGCGCATGATCATCGAGCAGGAGCCGTTCCGCATTCCCGGCATGGACGTGTTCCTGTCGATTACCGCCTCGCTCGGTATCGCCTCGATACTTCCGGCGGGCGACAGTCCGGAAGCATTGCTGAAGCGGGCGGACACTGCGCTCTACGAAGCCAAGCGCTCGGGCCGCAACCGGGTTGTGGCCGCTGCTGCCTGAACAGGCGAATCGGCGCTGTCGTCCGGTTTATCCACAGCTTCGTTGCGTATCGTGCATTTGCCTTAAATTCCGGGTAGTTGCCGCTGTGCAGCACTCAGGGGAAGCACGGCTTTTCGAACCCCGTCGCTGTGGCTAAATTTGGCTATAAATCGTACAATTTATTTTTGATAAAATTTATCAATGGGTTGTGTTTGCGCAACCTTGCCGTGTTCTTCTTCAGGTATTTGCGGGGTGGCGGTCCGAGCCGCTTCATGGTTGTGGATGGACAGGTTCCGGCCTGTTCTCTTGCGCAACGCAAATGCTGCTCAATGGAACAGTTGAGGCTTTGCCGGTTAACTATGGGACAAGGAGCTGTGGGGCGAGCGTTAAGATTTCGTTGATCTTTTCCCTTTTTCGCGCGATGCTCAACTCATGGACGGGAAGCAATCCCGCACAACCGGTTACCCCATGATGCTAGGTCCGCCGCATCTCCTGGGTCGTGGGGTCGGTCGGTCAGCTACGACACAAACGGAATCCTCGTGCCGTCGTCGTGTCTGGCCGACCCCCAATTCAACGCCGCTCCCGGAAAGGGGGCGGCGTTTTGATTCGCCCGGTTTCGGCAGGTCGCAGACCAGCAAAAGAAAAGGCGCCGGACGTTTCCGTCCAGCGCCTTTTTCGAACCTGTCAGGCTCTCAAGATTACTTGATCTTGGTTTCCTTGAATTCGACGTGCTTCTTGACGACCGGGTCGTACTTCGTCTTGGTCATCTTGTCCGTCATCGTGCGGCTGTTCTTCGTCGTTACGTAGAAGAAACCGGTGTCGGCCGTCGACAGCAGCTTGATCTTGATGGTGGTAGCCTTGGCCATGGTCGTCCTGCCTTTATGAAAAACGAAGCCGCTGACAGCCAGTCTGCTCTACGGCTTTAAATCTGCGCGGAAACTACAAATCGGGCCCGAAAAGTCAAGCCCGTTTCGGCCGGAAAACCATCCGGCCCAGAGAAAGTACGAGGTAAAAGCCGAAGAAGGCGACAATCGCCCAGGCAAAGCCGTTGTTGCCGGAGATATCCATCGCCGCGCCGACCGCCTGGGGACCGACAACCGTTCCGACCGCATAGCAGAAGATGAAGGCGGCATTGGCGGATGCCAGGTCAGCACCGTGCAGGCGCGAGCCGAGATGGCTGAGGCCGACGGTATAGAGGCCCGCGACGCAGCCGCCCCAGACCAGCAGGACCGCCGCCATCAGCATCCAGCTGTGCGAGATGAGCGGCAGGGAAAGCGACCCCAGTAGGCCGATGGCGGCCATGATCGTCAGGAGGCGCCTGCGGTCCCGCATACGGTCGGAGAGCATGCCGAGGGGGATCTGGAAGGCCATGTTGCCTATGCCCATGACGGTGAGCAGCAGGGCCGCCTGTGGCTCGCTGAAGCCCACACGGGTGGCATAGATGGGGAAGAGCGAGAGGCCGCCCACCTCGACCGCGCCGAAGATGAAGACCGCTGCCGTCGCCGTCGGCACGAGAAGGATGTAGCGCATGAAATGCAGGCCCGGCTTCTCGTGAATGATCGGGTTTTCCCTGCGGGCGATGAAGATGGGGACGGCGGCGAGAAGAATGATCATCGCCCCGACGGCAAAGGGCAGCACGCCATCGCTGCCGAGAAGCGAGAAGAGCAGGGGGCCGCTTGCAAAGCCGAGCGAAAGCACGGTTGCATAGATACCCAGCACGAGCCCGCGGCGGCGCGGCGGAGCTGCGGCATTGATCCAGAATTCGGACAGAATGAAGAGCGTGGTGATGGCGCCGTGGAAGACGATTCGCAGCGGGAACCAGAGCCAGAAATTCTCGATATAGTAGAAGCCGAGACCGCTGACAGCGGCCAGCAGGATGGCGGCGATCATCGTCGTCGCCGTGCCCCAGCTATGGGCGAGACGCGTCGTGCAGGGCGCCGCCATCATCGCGGCAACGCCGGCCATGGCCGAGTTGATGCCGATGAGCGTCGAGGAAATGCCGCGCTTCTCCATGATGATGGAGAGCAGCGGAAGACCGAGGCCGATGGCGATGCCGACTGCGGAAATGGCGGCGACGGCTGCAATGAGAGACCGCCAGTGAATATGCTCCACCGGGCCGGAGGTGCCGGATTGCGGCTGCGTCATATGCTATCGATCCTCAAAGCAGATCCCTGAGGAAGCGCCCGCGCTGCGTGTGGTACAGCGGCACGGCTCTTCCGAAGGGCAAAGTCCTGTCTTCCTGAATGCTTTTTTGAAGCTCTTCAAGGATCAATACGGTTATGTCGGGCATCTCGATGCCCTTATGATCAAAAATATCCACCCAGCGCAGGTCTTCGAGTTCGTGGCTGGCGGTGGCGCCGGCCGGATCGACACCGGCCTCGTCGGTAAAAAGCGTGAAGAACCGCGTGTCGAACCGGCGCACCATGCCGGTGGGCGTGATGGCGCGGGCGAGGAAACGCAGGCGGGAGAGATCGGGCTGGAAGGGAAGCGCGCCGGCGGCGGACTGCGCAAGGGGGGTGCCCACCGTGATGCCGGCTTCCTCGTAGAGTTCGCGGATTGCCGCGACACCGAGCGCCCGCAGGCGCGAATCGGAACAGCGGGCGCCTGTCTTGATAGCCAGTCGCTCGCAGGCGAGTGCGTTCAGCGGACTGGCGACGGGGACGAGGCGGTCGCCCGCGTCACGCCGGCCACCGGGAAAGACATAGACGTCCGGCATGAAGACATGCTTGCTGCTCCGCCGGCCGACGAGCACCCGCACGTTCTCGCCCGACCGGTCGAGAAGCAGGATGGAGGCCGCATCGACCGGCCGGACAGGTGTCATGCCGTCCGGTCGCCATAGGCGGGCGTTGCTTCCGCTTCCTCGGACTTGTTGCCGAATCCGTGCATTTTCAATGCCCATTGCAGGCCGATGGTGCCGCCCTTGACGGGTTGCAGCATCAGGAGCGACAGGATCAGCGTGATCGGCGTCCAGATGGCGAGATGCTGCCAGGTGGCGAGCGGCCAGACCAGGTCCGTCGCCATGTAGCCGCCAACGACGATATGGCCGACAATGGTGATCACGAGATAGGGCGGCAGGTCGTCGGCGCGCTGGTGGGTATAGTCCTGGCCACAGGCCGCGCAATTCTCGACCGGCTTCATGAAGGAACGGAAGAGGCGGCCGGTGCCGCAGGCCGCACAGCGGTTCAGCATGCCGCGCTTGATGGAGCGGCCAAGTGGCCGTTCTGCTGGCGTGGAGGCAGCCGTGTCGCCAAAATGCACGGTGCTGCCGGTGGTCTCGTTCGCCTGCATATCCATTTCCTTCCTGCCGGGGCTTGTGCGCCGGCCATCCTGGTTCCAGACAATTCCCTTCGCACGATTGCGGGAATTGCTCAGCGTTTCCCACGGGGCGGGCGCGTGCCCGGCTGGCGATGTGGCGCGCCGCCCTTGCGCCGGCCCGACTTGTGGAAGGAGCGCACTGCCGTCGGCATCTTGCGTCCTTCGCTGACCATGTCGAACCGGAGCGAGCCGGCGAGTGGCACTGCTTCCGCGAGTTTCACGCGCACTTCGTCTCCAAGACGGTAGCCGAGCCCGGTCTTTTCGCCGGACAGAGCCTGATGGGCTTCGTCATAGATATAATAGTCGCGTCCAAGCATGGATATAGGTATGAAACCGTCGGCACCATACTCCGGCAGGGCGACAAAAAGTCCCGCCTTGGTGACGCCGGAAACGCGCCCGTCGAATTCCTCACCGATGCGCCCGGCAAGATGGTGCGCGATCAGCCGGTTGACCGTGTCCCGTTCGGCCGCCATGGCGCGGCGCTCGAAGGTGGAGATTTCCGCCGAGATGTCGTCCAGCGCGGCCTCTTCGTCCGGCGTGATGCCGCCCGCGCCAAACCCGAGCGAGCCCACCAGCGCGCGATGCACGATCAGGTCCGCATAGCGGCGGATCGGCGAGGTGAAGTGGGCGTATTTCATCAGGTTGAGGCCGAAATGGCCGATGTTTTCCGGGCTGTAGATCGCCTGGCTCTGCGAGCGCAGCACCATCTCGCTGACCATCTGCTCGAAGGGCTTGTCCTTTGCCTGCGAGAGGATGCCGTTGAAATGGTTGGAGCGCAGATTGCCGCCCTTCACCAGAGAAATGTCGAGCGTGTGGAGGAACTCGCGCAGGGTCTCCTGCTTGGCGAGCGACGGCGTGTCGTGCACACGGTAGACCAGGGCCTGCTTCTTCTTCTCCAGCGTTTCGGCGGCGGCCACGTTGGCCTGAATCATCATTTCTTCGATGAGCTTGTGGGCATCGAGCCTTGGCGGCACGAAGACCCGGTCGACGGTGCCGTCCGGCTTCAGCAGGATCTTGCGCTCCGGCATGTCGAGTTCGAGCGGCTGGCGGCGGTTACGGCCGACCGTCATGATGCGGTAGGCCTCCCACAGCGGCTTCAGGATCGTTTCGAGAATGGGGCCGGTCTTGTCGTCCGGCGCGCCGTCGATGGCGGTCTGGGCCTGCTGGTAGGAGAGTTTCGCCGCACTCTTCATCATGATGCGGTGGAAGGTGTGGCTCGCCTTGCGGCCTTCCTTGGAGAAGACCATGCGTACGGCGAGCGCTGGACGATCCACGCCCTCCTTGAGGGAGCAGAGGTCGTTCGAGATGCGCTCCGGCAGCATGGGCACGACGCGGTCGGGGAAATAGACCGAATTGCCGCGCTTCAGCGCCTCGCGGTCCAGGGCGGATTTCGGGCGCACGTAGTAGCTGACATCGGCGATCGCGACGGTGACGACCACGCCGCCCGGATTGTCGGGAGAGGTATCCGCTTCGGCATAGACGGCGTCGTCATGATCCTTGGCATCGGCCGGATCGATGGTGATGAGCGGCAGGGACCGCCAATCCTCCCGGTGCGACATCGTCGCCGGGCCGGCTTCGTCCGCCTCGCGGATCACCGCATCAGGGAAGATATAGGGAATGCCGTGGGCATGGATGGCGATCATCGAGATCGCCTTTTCCGAGGCGACCGAGCCAATCACGCCCTTGATCTGTGCACGCGGCAGGCCGTAGCGGCCCATGCGCACGACGTCGATCTCCACGAGGTCGCCGTCCGTGGCGCCTGCCGTGAACTCGGCATCGACTTCCATTTCCTCGCCGCGACGGTCGATCGGCATGATGCGCCCGCCGCCGCCGCTCGGCGCGGCACGGAAGACGCCCATGCCGGAATTCTTCTTCTTGTCGAGGACCTTGATGATCCGCGCCGTATAGGCCGGGCCGCCGCGTTCCTTGGCCGGGAAGATTTTTGCCAGTACCCGGTCGCCGAGGCCGGCGACGGGCGCCTTGTCCTTGCGTGGACCACCCGACTGACGGATCAGCACGGCGGGGGCGACGCCCGCATCGTCCAGCCACTCGGCCGGACGCCCGATCAGTTCGCCATCCACATCGCGCGTCGTGATGTCGAGCACGGCAACGGGCGGCAGGGCGCCGGGGCGCACCAGCGACTTGCGGCGTTTCTGCAGGAGCCCGTCTTCCTCGAAGGACTTGAGCAGCGCCTTCAGCTCGACGCGCGCCTCGCCCTTCAGGCCGAAAGCCTTGGAGATTTCACGTTTGGAGGCCTGCTCCGGGTGGTCCGCGATGAAGCGCAACAGCACATCGCGCGGCGGTACGGCGCCATGGATGATCGGGGTCGTGTCTGCGGGCGGCAGGTCGCGATCCGCGCGGCCGGGCCGCTTGGAGTATCCTGCCCGGCTGCGTGGTTCTCTCGTCATGCCGTCAGGCCTTCTTTGCCTTGGATGCAGTCTTGGGTTTTGCCGCCGCCTTTGCCTTCGGCTTTGCGGCCTTGGCATCGTCCGACTTGGCAGCCTTGGTGGTCTTCGCCGCCTTGGCCTTGGCAGGAGCCTTGCCCTTGGCCGGCGTCTTGCTGGCCTTTTCGGCGATCAGGACGAGCGCTTCCTCCATGGTGACGCTGTCGGCCGCCTTGCCCTTCGGCAGGGTGGCGTTGACCTTGCCCCAGTTGACATAGGGGCCGTATTTGCCGTCCCGCACGGTGATGGGGCCGCCTTCCGGGTGGTCGCCGAGCGTCTTCAGTGCGGCGGGCGTTCCGCGCGAGCGTCCGCCAGGTCCCTTCGACGCCTTGTCGGCAATCACCGTCACGGCCCGGTTGAGGCCGATCGAGAACACGTCCTCGACGGTCTCGAGATTGGCGTAGCCACCGTCATGCAGCAGGAAGGGGCCATAGCGGCCGATACCGGCGGAGATCATCTTGCCGGTTTCGGGATGCTGGCCGATATCGCGCGGCAGCGAGAGCAGGGCGAGCGCCTTCTCGTGGTCGATGCTTGCCGGCGTCCAGCCCTTCGGCAGGCTGGCGCGCTTGGCTTCCTTGCCATCGCCGCGCTGGACATAGGGCCCGAAGCGACCCGAGCGCAGGGTGATTTCCTCGCCGGTATGCGGGTCCTTGCCGAGGCTCTGCGGCTCGTTCGACACGGCTGCATCCGCATCCGAGCCGTTATCGGCGGAAAGCTGGCGCGTATAGTTACAATCAGGATAGTTCGAGCAGCCGACGAAGGCGCCGAACTTGCCGAGCTTCAGCGACAGCTTGCCCGTGCCGCAAACCTGGCACATGCGCGGATCGCCGCCATCCTCGCGCTTGGGGAAGACGAGCGGGGCGAGTTCCTCGTTGAGCGCATCGAGCACGTTGGTGACGCGCAGTTCCTTGGTGTCCTCGATCTGCGCGAAGAAGTCCTTCCAGAAATCGCGGAGAACCTGCTTCCAGTCCAGGTCGCCGGCCGAGATCTTGTCGAGCTTTTCCTCAAGGTCCGCCGTGAAGTCGTATTCGACATAGCGGGTGAAGAAGCTCTCGAGGAAGGCGGTGACGAGCCGACCCTTAGCTTCCGGGATCAGCTTGCGCTTGTCGATCGTGATGTATTCGCGGTCGCGCAGCGTGGCGAGCGTTGCGGCATAGGTCGACGGGCGGCCGATGCCGAGCTCTTCCATCTTCTTGATGAGCGAGGCTTCGGAATAGCGCGGCGGCGGCTCGGTGAAGTGCTGGGTGGCATTCACCTTCTGCTTGGCGACCGCCTCCTTCGCATTGATTTCCGGCAGGCGGCGGTCATCGTCACCATCGTCCGACTGTTCGCCGTCTTCCTTCTGGTCCGTATAGGCCGCGATGAAGCCGTCGAAGCGGATGACCGAGCCGGTGGCGCGCAGGCCCGCCTTGTTGCCACCGTTGTCCGCCTCGATCTCGACCGTCGTGCGTTCGATCTCGGCAGACGCCATCTGGCTGGCAATGCCGCGCTTCCAGACGAGATCATAGAGCCGCAACTGGTCCGGATCGAGGAAGCGCTTCACCTGGTCCGGCGTGCGGTCGAAGGAGGTGGGGCGGATCGCCTCGTGCGCTTCCTGGGCGTTCTTTGCCTTGGTGGAGTAGATGCGGGGCTTTTCCGGCACATAGCGCTCGCCGAACTGTTCGGCGACGGCGCGGCGGGCCTCGTCGATCGCTTCGGGCGCCATCTGTACGCCGTCGGTACGCATATAGGTAATGAGACCGACCGTCTCGCCACCGATATCGATGCCTTCATAGAGCTTCTGTGCCACCTGCATGGTGCGCGAGGCGGAGAAGCCGAGCTTGGAAGAGGCTGCCTGCTGCAAGGTGGAGGTCGTGAAGGGCGGGGACGGGTTGCGCCTGGTCGGCTTGGCCTCGACGCTTTCCACGCGATAGGACGCGCCCTCGAGCAGCGTCTTGAGGCGGTTGGCTTCCTCGCCGTTGCCGATTGCCTTCGGCTGAAGGCGCTGGCCTTCTGCCGAGACGAGGCGCGCTTCGAACTCGTCGCCGCGCGGCGTCTTCAGCAGGGCGGAGAGGTTCCAGTATTCTTCGGAAACGAAACGTTCGATCTCGGATTCACGGTCGCAGACGAGGCGAAGCGAGACCGACTGCACGCGGCCGGCCGAACGGGCGCCAGGCAGCTTGCGCCAGAGCACAGGCGACAGATTGAAGCCGACGAGATAATCGAGCGCGCGGCGGGCGAGATAGGCATCGACCAGCGCCGTGTCGATGTCGCGCGGATTGCGCATGGCATCGAGCACTGCCGATTTGGTAATGGCGTTGAAGACGACGCGCTGCACCGGCTTGTCGCCCAGCACCTTCTTCTTCTTGAGCACGTCGAGCACATGCCAGGAGATCGCTTCACCCTCGCGATCCGGGTCGGTTGCGAGAATGAGGCCGTCGGAGGCCTTCACGGCGTCGGCAATATCCTTCATGCGCTTGGCAGAGGCGCTGTCCACTTCCCAGGACATCTCGAAGTCCTCGTCCGGGCGCACGGACCCGTCCTTGGCCGGCAGATCGCGGATATGGCCGAAGGAGGCGAGCACCGTATAACCGGGGCCGAGATACTTGTTGATCGTCTTGGCCTTGGCAGGCGATTCCACAACTACAACATTCATCGTCATTTCTCTGATACGGGGCGTCGGGCGTTTGCACGCACGACGAAAGGGGCGTCCAGCGCCGAAAAGTCGTGTCTCGACATGAACAGGGAAAGCGTTCGGGTCAAGAGGTAGGGTTGAAATTAGTGGGATGCAACGTTATGCAACCAATGAGAGCTTATTATGCAATTGCAATTATAAATATTCGTTGTATCGTTTTCTAAGTATAGGAATTGCAACCTATCGGTGATTCTGAAATCTTGGCACAACGGAAATGCTATGAGCCCGAAACCAGCCAAGCCCACACTCCCGCCGCACACGGCAGAAGAGAACATCGCCTACATCCGACAGATGCTGGGCGAGTTGCGAACGGTCGCACACAATGAAGGCGCCGACATGCTGCGCTATCTGATCGAGATGGCCTATGTGGAGGCTGGCGACATCCTCTCGGGCTTTCGGCCGATTTCAATCCGGGGCGATCGAGACCCCGCCGCCGGCATGCCGCTGCAGTCGGCCGGCAAGATCAAGTTCTAGGAGAACGAGGTAGACGGACGCGGCCGCGATCCCGGTATGGCGAATGATCTCGTCGATCTCGCTCGGGACCTGGCTCAGCGCCTCGGCAATCCGCTGCCGCTCGCCGTCGCTGGGCGGTAGCCGAAGCGCGGGCGGTATATCCTCGGCTGGTTCACGCGCGCCCGGAGGAGGGGTGAAGAGGTCTGGTTCCGATAGCGGGCGCAGGCCTTCCAGCACGTCGTCCGGTGTCGTGACCATCGTCGCGCCATCCTTCAGGAGGCCGTTTGTGCCCTCGCAGCGCGGATCGAGCGGCGAGCCCGGCACCGCGAAGACCAGCCTGCCGAAATCGGCCGCGTTGCGTGCCGTGATCAGCGAACCCGAGCGCACGGCCGCCTCCACAACCACAAGGCCCAGCGACATGCCGGCAATCAACCGGTTGCGACGGGGAAAGTCGCGCGCCCTTGGCTCCCAGCCGAAGGGCATTTCGCTGACGGCAAGGCCCTGGCCTTCGGTCAATTCGCCGAGGAGGCCGATATTCTCGGGCGGATAGGGGTTGTCGAGGCCGCCGGCCATGGCGGCGATGGTGCCCGTGCCGAGGCTGGCGCGATGGGCGGCGGTATCGATGCCGCGTGCCAGGCCGGAGACGATGGAATAGCCGACGCGGCCGATTTCGCGCGCCAGCAGGCTTGCGAATTTCATGCCGGAGATGGAGGCGTTGCGCGCCCCGACGATACCGACCGCCGGTGCCGCCGCGACCGTGCGATTGCCTTTGACGGCAAGCAGCGGTGGCGCTCCGTCGATCTGGCGCAGCAGCGGGGGATAATCCGGTTCGCCGATGCCGACAAAGGCGGCGCCGTGCCGCTCGGCAATCTCCAGTTCGCGCTCCGCATCGGCCTTGCCGGCGATGCGGATGCTGCGCGCAGCGCCGCCGCGTCGGGAGAGTTCCGGCAGCATGTCCAGCGCCGCCTCGGCGCTGCCGAATTGATGGATCAGTTCGCGAAAGGTGGCCGGTCCGACATTGTCGCTGCGAATGAGGCGCAGCCAGGCGATCCTCTGTCTTTCCGTCAGCGCAACTCCCGGTGTCCTTGCGCTGAGGTCGTCCATTTCTACCCCTTGCTGCCGATCTTGCTTTCCGTGCCATTCAGAAGACGGCTGATATTGGCGCGGTGTTTCCACCAAGTGATCAGCGTGAGGATGGAAAACAGCAGTGCCACCTTCTCATGGCCGAGAAACCACAATACAACCGGAGATACGGCGGTTGCAACCAGGGCGGAGAGCGACGAATAGCGCGTCAGCCAGGCCAGAACGATCCACACCGCAGCGAAGACCGCGACCATGACCGGCACGAGGCCGAGCAGCACGCCGACATAGGTCGCGACGCCCTTGCCGCCCTTGAAGCCGAGCCAGACGGGGAAGAGGTGCCCAAGGAACGCGGCAAAGCCGGCAGCAATGCCGGCCTCGACGCCCCAGCGCGAGGCGATCGCGGCTGCGGCCGTGCCCTTCAGGGCGTCGAGCAGCAGGGTTGCCGCCGCCAGCTTCTTGTTGCCGGTGCGCAGCACGTTCGTCGCGCCGATATTGCCGGAGCCGATCTTCCGCACGTCGCCGAGCCCGGCCATCCGCGTGAGGATCAGGCCGAACGGTATGGAGCCGAGAAGGTAGCCGAAGGCGAGGGCGGCGAGCGTCGGCAATGCGCCGAGCTGCCAGGTAAAGATGTCGGACACGTTTGTTCTCCCCCGGAACCATGCTTCATTGCCGCTCGCCGAGACTGTCCCTTCCAGCGAGCGGCGGTGCAGACGCCTAGAGCATTTCCAGCCGAAGCGGCATCGCTTCGGCGTCGGACAATGCGGATAAAACAAGTTCTAGCCCAGCGAATGCACCCGTTTGCCGGCAACATAGGTGCTAACAGCGCGTCCCGTAAAGCGCGCATCTTCGAAGGGTGTGTTCTTCGAGCGCGAGACGAAGCGGTTCTTGGTGGCAAGCCACGGCTCGTCGGTGTCGATCAGCACGATATCGGCGCGTGCGCCCGGCGCCAGCGTACCGGCGTCGAGGCCGAAGATCTTTGCCGGGCGCGTGGAGAGCGCATCGATCAGCCGCATCAGCGGGACTTCGCCACTATGGTGCAGACGAAGCGCCGCCGCCAGCATCGTTTCAAGGCCGATCGCACCGTCCGCCGCGTCCGCGAAGGGCAGGCGCTTGGTGTCGACGTCCTGCGGATCGTGCGAGGAAACGATGATGTCGATCTCGCCACGGGCGAGCGCATCGACCATTGCCTTGCGGTCGTCCTCGCCGCGAAGCGGCGGAGAGAGCTTGAAGAAGGTGCGGTACTCGCCGATGTCGTTTTCGTTGAGCGTCAGGTGGTTGATCGACATGCCGCAGGTGACGTTGGCGCCGCGGTCGCGGGCGATCTTCACCACTTCAGCCGATTCCGGCACGGAAATCTGCGCGGCATGGTACTTGCCGCGGGTAAGGCCGGCGATGCGCAGGTCCCGTTCCAGCGGGATCACTTCCGCCTCGCGCGGCGAGCCGGAAAGGCCGAGCCAGCTGGCGAGCAGCCCCTCGTTCATCACGCCGCCGGCGCCGAGATACTTGTCGCGGGTATCGAGCGCGATGACGCTGTCGAATTCGCGGGCATAGGTCATGGCGCGGCGCAGCACCTGCGCATTGTGCATCGGGTTGCGGCCATTGGTGAAGGCGACGGCACCGGCGGCCTTGAGCAGGCCGAATTCGGTCATTTCCAGGCCTTCGAGACCCTTGGTCAGCGCAGCAGCCGGGTGGATGTTGACGATTGCCTTGTCGCGGGCGTTCTTCAGAACGAACTCAACCAGCGCGATATCGTCGATCACCGGATCGGTGTCGGGCATGGTGATGAAGGTCGTCACCCCGCCGACAGCAGCCGCGCGGGAGGCCGATTCGATCGTTTCGCGGTGTTCCGCGCCGGGTTCGCCGACAAAGACGCGCGCATCGACGAGGCCGGGGGCGGCAATCAGGCCACGGCCGTCGACGATCTCGGCGCCTTCAGGCGCACCCTGGTTCTGCGCGCTGCTGCCGATGGCGGCGATCTGGCCGTTCTCGATGACGATCGAGCCGTTCTCGTCGATGTTGCGCGAGGGGTCGAGGATGCGGAGGTTCTTGAGGACGGTCGTGCGGGTCATGCGCCAAAACCCTGGTTCTGGGAAAGAAGAAGCGTTTCCATCACGGCCATGCGGACGGCGACGCCCATCTCGACCTGTTGCTCGATCACGCTCTGCGGGCCGTCTGCGATATCCGAGGCGATTTCGACGCCGCGGTTCATCGGACCCGGATGCATGACAAGCGCATCCTCTTTCGCCGCTTTCAGCTTTTCCGCGTCGAGGCCGTAATAGTGGAAGTATTCGCGCACCGACGGCACGAAGGCGCCGGACATGCGCTCGCGCTGGAGGCGCAGCATCATCACGACATCCGCATCCTTCAGGCCTTCCTCCATGGAGTGGTAGACTTCCGCGCCCATGTCGGCAATGCCGGAGGGCAGCAGCGTGGCCGGTGCGACGACGCGCACCCGCGCGCCCATGGCGTTGAGCAGGAGGATGTTCGAGCGAGCGACGCGCGAATGCAGCACGTCGCCGCAGATCGCGACGATGATGCGCGAGAGCTTGCCCTTGGCGCGGCGGATCGTCAGCGCGTCGAGCAGTGCCTGCGTGGGGTGCTCATGCTGGCCGTCTCCGGCATTGACCACCGAGCAGGAGACCTTTTGCGCAAGCAGGGCAGCCGCGCCGGCGGAGGAGTGGCGCACCACCAGCACATCGGGGTGCATGGCGTTCAGCGTCATCGCCGTGTCGATCAGCGTTTCGCCCTTCTTCACCGAGGAATTGCCGACCGACATGTTCATCACATCGGCGCCCAGGCGCTTGCCGGCAAGCTCGAAGGAGGCTTGCGTTCGGGTGGAGGCTTCGAAGAAGAGATTGATCTGCGTCAGGCCGCGCAGCGTCGACGTTTTCTTCTCCCGCTGCCGGGAGATTTTCACCGCTTCGTCGGCACGGTCGAGCAGGAGGGTGATCTCCTGCTCGGTCAAACCCTTGATGCCGAGAAGGTGGCGATGCGGAAAGAAGTCCATGGGGCTCCGCCTCAACTGTCGTTGGATACGCGGGGTCTATAGAGCCTCGGTTTCCCTGCGGCAAGGCGAAGAGGGGCATTCCCACTCTTTTATGGTGATCCAGAGGGTGCAGGCCGTTGCGCCCCGTTTCGTCCCGTCGCGACTTGGGCTAGAACCCGCTCATGACTCGCGACACGACGACCGAACAGAAACTCGCCGATCTCAACCAGCCGCCGCTCTGGTCGGGCATCAATGCCTATCGCTCCGACCCGCTGCTGGTCGACGCCACCGACGCCATGCCGAAGGGGCTGCGCGACGAGTTCGATGCGATCGGCCGCTACGTGACCTCGCCGGAGGCGCAGGAGCTTGCCCGCATGGCCAACGAGGGCGCGCCGCAGTTGCGCACCCACGGACCGCGCGGCGAACGGATCGATGTCGTCGACTATCATCCGGCCTGGCACGCGCTGATGCGCCGCTCCATGGCGAGCGGCCTGCATTCCTCGCTGTGGGAAAATCTGCCTGAGGAGCAGGGCCGTGCGCACAAGGCGCGCGCCGTGCGCTTCTATCTGACGGCCCAGCTCGAATGCGGGCATCTCTGCCCGTTGACCATGACGAGCGCATCGGTTGCCGCCCTTTCCACCTCGCCGCAGGTGCAGCGCGAGTGGGGTCGAAAAATCCTGTCGCGCAAATATGATTCCGCCAACAAGCCGGCCATGCAGAAGAGCGCCATCACGCTCGGCATGGGCATGACGGAAAAGCAGGGCGGTACGGATGTGCGCGCCAACACCTCTACCGCCGAGCGTGTCGGCGAGGGCATCTACCGCCTGACGGGCCACAAGTGGTTCATGTCGGCCCCGATGAGCGACGGCTTCGTCATGCTGGCGCAGACCCGCGAGGGCATCGGCTGCTTCCTCGTGCCGCGTCTGCTCGAGGACGGCTCCAGCAACGGCCTGCGCTTTCAGCGCCTGAAGGACAAGATCGGCAATCGCTCCAACGCGTCCTCCGAAGTGGAATTCTCCGATACGTTCGGCTTCCTGCTCGGCGCGCCGGATGCCGGCATCCGCACCATTCTCGACATGGTGACGCTGACGCGCCTCGACTGCGCTCTGGCATCCTCCGGCATCATGCGCGCCTCGCTCGCCGAAGCCGTCCACCATACGCGCGGCCGCCATGTCTTCGGCAAGCCGCTTGTCGCCCAGCCGATCATGACGCGCGTGCTTGCCGACATGGCGCTCGACGTTGCGGCGGCGACCGCGCTTTCGCTGCGCCTTGCCGACGCCTTCGACAAGGCGCGCGACAGCGCGGAAGATGCCGCCTATGCCCGCATCATGACGCCCGTCACGAAATACTGGTGCTGCAAGATCGCGCCCGCCCTCATCTACGAGGCGATGGAGTGCATCGGCGGCAGCGGCTATGTCGAGGAACGCCCCATCGCACGGCACTACCGCGAGGCGCCGGTCAACGCGATCTGGGAAGGCTCCGGCAATGTCATGGCGCTCGACCTGATGCGCGTCATCGGCCGGGGCAGGGACCTCTTCGAAATGCTCTTCGCCGGCCTTGCCCGCGATCTCGGCCCGGCCGGGAAGAAGACGGTCGATGTGCTGCGCGCCTGCCTGTCGCTCTGCGAGCGTGACGAGGGGGCTGCCCGCATGCTTGTCGAGCAGCTGGCGCTTGCCGCCGCCGCCGCCGAACTCTACCGGGCCGGTGCCGGCCGCATCGCGGATGCGTTCCTTGAAACGCGCCTCGCTTCCGGCTGGCGCTCGACCTACGGCATGCTCGATTCGCGCTTCGATTCGGCTTACATCGTCGACCTGCTCTACCCGCCGGCAAGATAGGCGGTTGCCGCCAGCACCATGGGAATGGTGAAGAACGACGCGATTGTCTGCAGCGTCGCGACTGCGGCGTAGAGCGGCGCATCGCCGCCCAGCTGCTTGGCCAGCACATAGCCGTTCATGGCCGTCGGCACGCTCGCCCCCATGGCAATCGCCAGAAGCGGTTCTCCCCGCATGCCGAGGGCGTAGGCTGCGGTTGTCATCACCAGCGGCATCACGAGCAGCTTCAGCCCAACGGGCAGCAGGGCGAGCGGACGGGGTTTCAGCGCGTCGGAAAGTTTCAGCCCTGCGCCGACCATGATGAGGCCAAGGCTGAGGGAGGTGCCGGCAACCAGGTCTGCCGCCTGCATCAGGGGCTTGTAGATCGGAATATCCAGCAGATTGACCGCCACGCCGAGCACCGAGCCGATGATCAGCGGATTGCTGACGATCTTGTGCGCGAAGGTCTTCAGATTGCGCGTGCCGCCGCCGAACCAGACGAGAATGCCGATATTGTAGAGGTTGATCGGGATGATGATCAGCGTGGCCACCAGCGCGACGAGCGCCAGGCTCTGCGGGCCATAGAGCTTTTCGGCGATTGCCAGCGCGATGAAGGCATTCCAGCGCGTCGATGTCTGGAAGACGGATGTATAGGCGGGCGCCGATACGCCGGCTGAACGGAAGAGCGGCCAGGAGAGCGCCAGGACCAGCGCGATGAACGTCACCGACCCGATGGAGCCGATCGCTATATCGCCTGCGGCCATGCCGGAGAATTCCGCATTGGCGAGCGTGGTGAAGAGGAGGGACGGAAACAGCACGTAGAAGCCGAGCTGTTCGAGCCCGCCCCACATGTTGCGATCGATCACCGGCCAGCGTTTCAGCAGCGCTCCCAGGACGACGAGCAGGAAGACGGGGAGGATGCTTTCGAAGATGGTGAGCATGGAACCGGATCGGCTGGAGTGGGATTGTTGCTCATTCCATGGCCCGCCGGGCAAGGCAAGGGCCTTGCCGAGAGGCCGCCGAGTGGAAATTAACCTTGTTGAAGGGTTTGCGTTGCGCGGCGAGGGTTAACGGGCAAAAGTAGCGTTTACCTGGTGTTAACCATGTAGAGCGAGTGCTGACTATGGCCAGAACGGCCCGGATTTCGGTCATGACGACCCTGTTTTCCTTCGCGGCGGTGGATATCGTCCTGCCGCTCATCGTGCTTGCGGCGGGCGTTGCCGTCAGCGAGATGATCTTTGCAGCCGGCGACCTTCTCACTATGAGGAGGGGGGCGGCATGAAGTGGTTCCTGATTCTATGGGCGCTGCCCATCGCGCTGCTCGGCGGCTGGTACGGATTGTCGTACTACGACATGAACTTCGGCATCTTCATGCTGACGCGCGAAGTGCATGACCTGGTGTTCCAGATCTACGGCAACATTCTCGGCGTTCCGCCGGAAAGCCTTCCGCCGCTCGTTCTGCGCGCCATCATCGTCGACAGCTTCATCGTGCTCGGCATCATCGCCTTCCGCCGCCGCAAGCAGATCTCGGCGTGGTGGAAGGCCCGCCATCAGTCGTCGTCGGCTGTTCTGGCCAGCGAAGAAAGCCTGTCCAGCGCCCCCTGAAGGATGAAGGAGGCGGCCGCCGAATCGATGCGTTCGGCCCGCTTCTTGCGCGACACGTCCATCTCGATCAGCGTGCGTTCCGCCGCTACCGTCGAGAGCCGCTCGTCCCAGAAGATGAAGGGGATGTCGGTCTTGTCGGCCATGGAGCGCACGAATGCGCGTGTCGCCTGAACACGCGGGCCGGCGCTGCCATCCATATTGACAGGCAGGCCGATGACGAAGGCGACGACCTTTTCCTTCGCGGCGAAGGCCAGCAGGACTTCGGCATCCTGGGTGAACTTCACGCGCTTGAGCACCGGCCGGGGCGTCGCCAGCCGCCGGCCGAGATCGGACACGGAAAGGCCGATGGTCTTGGTGCCGAGATCGAGGCCGGCAATCGGCTGGCCGGGGGCAAGGGTTTCAGCCAGTTCTTCCAGTGTCAGTGTTGCCATGGGAGACCTCTCAGCGCTTGCGCACGAATTCCGTGCGCAGCACGAGGCCCCTGATGGCGTCATGCCGGCAATCGATCTCTTCCGGATTGTCGGTGAGGCGGATCGTCTTGATGACCGTGCCCTGCTTCAGCGTCTGGCCGGCGCCTTTCACCTTCAGATCCTTGATCAGAACGACCGAATCGCCATCGGCAAGCTCGGTGCCGGAGGCATCGCGCACCACATTCTGCGCAGCCTTGTCCGCCGCGATTTCGGAAGCCGGGCGCCATTCGCCGGTTGCTTCGTCATAGATATAGTCGTCGTTGCTCATGGCAGCTCCTTCTGTATGGCGCGGTGCCGGCAGGGTGCCGGGCGTTGCTCCATCTCTATCGCCACGCTTATAACGATCCCACCAGGGATTGGAACGGCATTCGCCGGTTCAGTCGTCTACAGGGATTGAAACAGGAGAAATGTCATGAAGATCACCTGGCTCGGCCACTCGGCCTTCCGGATCGAAACCGCCAAGGCAAGGATCCTCATCGATCCGTTTTTCACCGG
The DNA here is from genome assembly GCF_049651085.1 of Shinella sp. Taxonomy (GTDB): domain Bacteria; phylum Pseudomonadota; class Alphaproteobacteria; order Rhizobiales; family Rhizobiaceae; genus Shinella. The sequence goes on along the minus strand of NZ_JBASBL010000026.1, from coordinate 31,250 downwards.
CAATCCCGCCTTTGACGAATCGACCCGCAAGGACGCCGTTGCCGGCCTCACGCATGTGCTGCTGACCCACGGCCACGGCGACCATGTCGGCGACACGATCGAGATCGCGCGGGAGACCGGTGCGACGGTGCTGGCCAATGCCGACCTTGCCGCCTGGCTCGGCGCAAAGGGTGTCCAGAAGGTCGATATGGGCAATACCGGCGGTACCGTTCACTTCGACGGCTTCTCCACCACCTTCGTCAATGCATTGCACTCCTCCGCGCAGATCACCGAGGACGGCGTCTCCCATTCGCTCGGCAATGCCAACGGCCTCGTCCTGCATTTCGAGGACGCCCCGACGCTCTACCATATGGGCGACACGGACATCTTTTCCGACATGGCGCTGATCAACGAGTTGCACCAGCCGGACATCGGCCTCGTGCCGATCGGCGACCGCTTCACCATGGGCGGTGCCGTGGCGGCGCTCGCCTGCCAGCGCTTCTTCAAGTTCGACACCGTCATTCCATGCCACTACGGTTCCTTCGGCATCATCGACCAGACGGCGGACCTCTTCGTGGCGGCCATGGACGGCGCATCCGCGAAGATCGAGGTGCCGGCGGTGGGCGGTTCTGTCTCGCGCTGAACGGCCGGAAAACGGGCGAGGGGGCGTGGATGGGGCCATTCCCCCGTTGCGCCCCTTGGGCTTGGTCAGTATAGCGGGTAGGAAATTCCAGAGCGGAGACCATCCATGTCCGTAGATCTAGCCACCGTGAAGCGCGTCGCGCGCCTTGCCCGCATCGCCGTCAGCGAGGAAGAGGCAAGCCGCATGACCGGCGAGCTGAACGGCATCCTCGGCTTTGTCGAGCAGCTGTCCGAAGTGAATGTCGCCGGCGTCGAGCCGATGACCTCCGTCACGCCGATGGCGATGCGCAAGCGCCAGGATATCGTCAGCGACGGCAACAAGGCCGACGATGTCGTCGCCAATGCGCCTGCTACCGATCGCAATTTCTTCCAGGTTCCGAAGGTTGTGGAGTAATCCTTGACCGTTACCATCGCCGTCGAAAGCCCGTTGCAGGATGATGTTCGCACGCTGGTCGCGGAGCTGAACACGGTGCTGCACGCGCTCTCACCGCCGGAAGCCTGCTATCACCTCACCGTCGAGCAGATGGCCGAGCCGACCGTCACGGTCTGGATCGCCCGCGATGGCGACATGGTCGTCGGCTGCGGCGCGCTGAAGCGCCATTCCGAGACTGTTGGCGAGGTGAAGCGCATGTTTACCCGGCCGGACTGGCAGGGGCAGGGCATCGGCCGGCGCATCCTCGGCGAAATCCTGGCCACTGCCGAACGGGAGGAGCTGGCAACGCTCGTCCTGGAAACCGGCGACCAGCATCCGGCGGCATGGGCGATCTACGAGAAGGCCGGCTTTTCCCGCTGCGGCCCCGTGCTCGACTATCCGGCCTCACCCTATTCCATATTTTACCAAAAGCAGCTTTCCGCTGCCTGACCCGAAGTGACCGAAGCCATGACCGACCTGACCCGCCTGACCATTGCCGAAGCCCGCGAAAAGCTCGGCGCCAAGGAGATCACCGCCGTCGAACTGACGGATGCCTATCTCGGCGCGATCGAGGCTGCCAACGGTGCTCTCAACGCCTATGTCGCCGTCACGCCGGACAAGGCGCGCGAAATGGCGAAGGCTTCCGACGGCCGTATCGCCGCGGGCAAGGCGGGCGCGCTGGAAGGCATTCCGCTCGGCATCAAGGACCTGTTTGCCACCGAAGGCGTTCATACGCAGGCCTGCAGCCACATTCTCGACGGCTTCCAGCCGAAATACGAATCGACCGTCACCCAGAACCTGTGGAACGACGGCGCCGTCATGCTCGGCAAGCTGAACATGGACGAGTTCGCCATGGGCTCCTCCAACGAAAGCTCCTACTACGGTCCGGTCAAGAACCCGTGGCGTGCGAACGGCTCCAATGCCGATCTCGTGCCCGGTGGCTCGTCGGGCGGTTCGGCTGCCGCCGTTGCCGCGTTCCTGTGCGCCGGCGCTACCGCGACCGATACCGGCGGCTCGATCCGCCAGCCTGCCGCCTTCACCGGCACCGTCGGCATCAAGCCGACCTATGGCCGCTGCTCGCGCTGGGGCATCGTCGCCTTCGCCTCCTCGCTCGATCAGGCAGGTCCCATTGCCCGCGACGTGCGCGACGCCGCCATCCTCTTGAAATCGATGGCCAGCGTCGACGCCAAGGACACGACCTCCGTCGATCTGCCGGTGCCGGATTACGAAGCTTCGCTCGGCCAGTCGCTGAAGGGCATGCGCATCGGCATTCCGCGCGAATACCGTCTCGACGGCATGCCGGAGGAGATCGAGGCGCTGTGGCAGAAGGGCATTGCCTGGCTGAAGGATGCCGGTGCCGACGTGGTCGACATCTCCCTGCCGCACACGAAATATGCCCTGCCGGCCTACTACATCGTGGCGCCTGCGGAAGCCTCCTCGAACCTTGCCCGTTATGATGGCGTGCGCTACGGTCTGCGCGTCGACGGCAAGGACATCGTCGACATGTATGAGAAGACCCGCGCCGCCGGCTTCGGCACCGAGGTCAAGCGCCGCATCATGATCGGCACCTACGTTCTGTCGGCCGGCTACTACGACGCCTACTATCTTCAGGCGCAGAAGGTCCGCACGCTGATCAAGCGCGACTTCGAGCTTGCCTTCAACGCCGGCGTCGACGCTATCCTGACCCCCGCCACGCCGTCCTCGGCCTTCGGCATCGCCGATGAAGACCTCGCTTCCGATCCGGTAAAGATGTACCTGCAGGACATTTTCACTGTGACGGTGAACATGGCGGGTCTGCCGGGCCTTACCGTGCCGGCCGGTCTCGACCATAAGGGCCTGCCGCTTGGCCTTCAGCTCATCGGCAAGCCCTTCGAAGAGGAAAGCCTCTTCAAGACGGCGCATGTCATCGAGCAGGCCGCGGGCCGCTTCTCGCCCGCCAAGTGGTGGTAAAGGGCGCTTTCGCAGTCTAACCCGTACCGTAGCGGCAAGCATTGCCGCTACGGACGATATGCCCAATAGCCTTGCCTGACAGGGACGGCTGGCCTGTTTGCGCGCCCGCTTTCCATCATCCCCGTGGATAGGCTTCCACCTCTCTCGCCAACCGTCCCGCACAGTGCTTTCATGGCTGCATGATCACCGTTCGCAATGCCCGCGCAGAAGACGTACCGACGCTGGTCGAAATCGGCGTGCGGGCCTGGGAGCAGGCCGTCGTCGGCGTGGCCGACCTTCAACTGCGGCGTGGATATGCCCGCAACACCTTTCAGCAGTTTCTTGTTCGCCAATGGCTGCGGGTGACCGTCGCCGAGTTGGACAGCGCGCTGTTCGGCTGGGCCTCGCGCGAGGCGCTGGACGACGAGATCACCGATCTGTGGGTCGATCCGCAACGCCAGAGGATGGGGCTCGGCTCCGCCCTGCTTGCCGCCATGGAAGCGGAGATCGCTGCGGCCGGCTTCGAGGCGGCGCGGCTTCAGACCCATGCGCGCAATCTTGCGGCCGTGGGTTTCTTCCGGAAGCACGGCTATGCGGTCAGCTGGCTGTCGATCGACTATTCTGAGCGACTCGACCGCGACGTCGAATCGGTCGGCCTGCGCCGGCAGCTCATCGCTGACGAACCGATCGGTTATGGACCGGGCGGACTTTAGAGCGAAAATCAGGAGGCGGGCTTTCACCCGCCTCCCGTCCGTTCACTGGTTGTCCTGTTGCGAGCGCACCAGCTCAAGTCCGCGCTGGGTGATGCGGTAGGGCTTGCCGCCGATAGAGGCGATGCATCGCCGGCGTTTCAGCTTGCGGAACAGGTCTATGTCCAACCCGCTCGTCCGCCAGCCGTCCCGCGTGATGCAGGCCACGCTCACGAGCTTTCTGGTTTCGTCTTTTTCGATATCGATCCTGCCGCCCTGAGCGAGCAGGTGAAGAATGCGCTGTTCGGCGCGCGAAATGTCCATTGTTCTGAAGATCCGTCTGGCGTTCGAATGAACGCGAAAAAACGTTCCGCCACCCGGGGGTGGCAGGGCTCATCGTTTTTTCAGACCCTGCGCGCAAGCTTTGGCGGGCAGGGTCCTCAGCAGGTCTCAGACGAATTAGACATCAAAACTCCATTACGGATGCTCCGGAAATAACCGGGACGTCCGCAAAGGTCAATGTGCAGGCCAGATCAGCGAATGATGCAGGAAGACCCCGGTCTTCACGCCATTGGCCGAGGCGAGCGAGATGTTGGCTGCGCCGAGCGCGATATCACCACCGGCATAGAGACCGGGCAGGGAGGTCTGGCCGGTGTCGTCCGTGTGGAGGATGTTGCCGATGGGGGTCTCCTTCAGCTTCAGGCCGCGATCGGCCGGAATGGCGCTGCGCACCCGCGCCTCGGGCATGACGAAGAGCGCCTTGACGAGTGTCGACATGCCGGGGCCTGTTTCCACGGAGAGCATGCCGTCCGGCCCGTCGGTTACGGCGGTGACACGGCCCGGCCGCAGCTTCACATTGCGCTCGGCGAGAACGGCGAGGGCTTCATCGTCCGGTTCCGGCGCCTCATTGGTGAAGAGCGTGATATTGCCCCAGTCGGCGACGACGGCCGCAAAGCGGGCTGCCTCCGCGGTGCGCGCCAGGACGCCGACCGGGCCGCCGCCCACCTCGTAGCCGTGGCAATAGGGGCAATGCAGCACCGTCTTGCCCCAGCGCTCCGCAAGGCCGGGAACGGCGGGCAACTGGTCTTCGAACCCGGTGGCCAGCAGCACGCGCCGCGCGTTGAACCGTCTGCCATCGCCTGTGACGACGGAGAAGGCATCGCGTTGACCGTCGAGCCGCTCGGCGCGGGCGTCGTGGAAGGTGACGGTTTCGTAGGCGAGAAGCTGGCGGCGGGCATCGGCGAGAATATCGCTTCCCGGTCGGCCGTCCTGCGCGAGGAAGCCGTGCGCGTGGGAAGCGAAGCGGTTCCGAGGCTGTCCGGTATCGAGAACGGTGACGCGGCGGCGGGCGCGGGCGAGCTGCATGGCGGCGGAGAGGCCGGCAAAACCTCCGCCGATGATGATGGCATCTTCGGTCATGGTGGATCCTTTCTATGGAGCGAGCGGCATCGTTCGGCCGGCGGGCGCCGTCCGTTCGGTGCAGGGCATAGGGATGACTGCGGCTTAGCCGGTATCGGGCCGGCCGTGCCTTGCCGCCGCGCGGAAATCGACCGCGAGGTCGGCGAGCGTCGTGCCGGCGAAGCGCGCCATCAGGATCGCCTCGGCATCCGTCAGTGCGTCACCGATCACCCGGTTGACGGATTGTTCGATCACGCAGCCCGGCATTTCGGTCGCCGGGCCGATCTGGAAGAGGATCGGCTCGCCGAGCGCGTTGTAAATGTCGAGCAGCGAGATGTCGCTGAGCGGTTTGGCAAAATGCCAGCCGCCGCCATGGCCGCGGCCGGATTGCACGATGCCGGCGTCGCGAAGCCCGGCCATGGTGCGCCGGACGACGACGGCATTGGTGTCGAGGCAGACGGCAAGATCATCCGAGGTCATCGGCTCCTCGCGTTCGGCCATGTGCATGAGTGCGTGAAGCACGGCGGAAAGGCGGCTGTTTCTTTTCATGTAACAATAATAGTTACGAATACGATCGCGTGTCAACACGTGTCCGCGAGAGGCGCGTCAGCCGGCGAGCAGCATGCGATAGAGAGAAGGCCCGAAGATCAGGGTCGTCGGGATCAGCAGCGCGTGCAGAATCAGGATTGCCATCAGCTGCGTGCGAAACGGTTCCTTGCGCGTCTTGTGGCGCAGCAACCGTTGCGCGGCAAAGGCGCCCAGACTGCCGCCGATGAACGCGAACTGCAGCAGCCGCGCTTCGGAAACGCGCCAATGGCCATCGCGCGCGGCTTCCTTGTCCCACCAGTAGACGCAGAACGTCACGACGTTGAGGAGAAGAAAAATGACCAGAAGCGTTGTTGTCGTGCCCATTACCCGCTTTTAGCCGATCATCCTTGCGACTTGGCTAACGGCGGCGGGACGCACCCGCTGTAAACCTTGCGCCGCCTGCTCATATGTTCTACCGAGACAGCACCGAAGACAGCACAGCAAGAGCCTAAAATGACCCTCGTCGACGTCCGTACCCCTGATCCGAAACGCTTCATCCCCGGCGCCACCGGCGATTGGGAAGTCATCATCGGCTTGGAGGTGCACGCCCAGGTTCTTTCCAATTCCAAGCTCTTCTCCGGCGCCTCGACGGAATTCGGCAATGCGCCGAACGCCAACGTGTCGCTCGTCGATGCCGCCATGCCGGGCATGCTGCCGGTCATCAACGAGGAATGCGTCCGCCAGGCGGTGCGCACCGGGCTCGGCCTGAAGGCGCAGATCAACCATCGCTCGATCTTCGACCGCAAGAACTACTTCTATCCGGACCTGCCGCAGGGCTACCAGATTTCCCAGTTCAAGGACCCGATCGTCGGCGAAGGCAAGATCGTCATCTCGCTCGGCCCCGACCGTCAGGGCAATTTCGAGGATATCGAGATCGGCATCGAGCGCCTGCATCTCGAGCAGGACGCCGGCAAGTCGATGCACGACCAGCATCCGACCATGTCCTATGTCGACCTCAACCGTTCGGGCGTCGCGCTGATGGAGATCGTCTCCAAGCCGGACATGCGCTCGTCGGACGAGGCCAAGGCCTACATGACCAAGCTGCGCTCCATCGTGCGCTATCTCGGCACCTGCGACGGCAACATGGACGAGGGCTCCATGCGCGCCGACGTCAACGTGTCCGTGCGCCGTCCGGGTGAAGGCTTCGGCACGCGTTGCGAGATCAAGAACGTCAACTCCATCCGCTTCATGGGCCAGGCGATCGAATATGAAGCGCGCCGCCAGATCGGTATTCTGGAGGATGGTGGCTCGATCGATCAGGAAACCCGCCTCTTCGATCCGGGCAAGGGCGAGACCCGCTCGATGCGCTCGAAGGAAGACGCGCACGACTATCGCTACTTCCCCGATCCGGACCTGCTGCCGCTGGAATTCGACAACGAGTTCGTCGGCAAGCTTCTGGCCGACCTGCCGGAACTGCCGGACGACAAGAAGATCCGCTTCGTCAAGGATCTGGGCCTTTCGGTCTACGATGCCTCGGTGCTCGTTTCCGAAAAGGCGATTGCCGACTACTACGAGGCCGTGGCCGCTGGCCGCGATGGCAAGATTGCCGCGAACTGGGTAATCAACGACCTGCTCGGCGCCTTGAACAAGGACGGCAAGGCCATTGAAGAGACACCGGTTTCGCCCGAACAGCTCGGCGGCATCATCGACCTCATCAAGGACGGCACGATTTCCGGCAAGATCGCCAAGGACCTGTTCGAGATCGTCTGGAGCGAGGGTGGCAACCCGGCTGAAATCGTCGAGACGCGCGGCCTGAAGCAGGTGACGGATACCGGCGCCATCGAAAAGGCCGTCGACGAGATCATCGCCGCGAATCCCGATCAGGTCGAGAAGGTCAAGGCCAAGCCGACGCTTGCCGGCTGGTTCGTCGGCCAGGTGATGAAGGCGACGGGCGGCAAGGCCAATCCGCAGGCCGTGCAGTCGCTCGTCAAGGCGAAGCTCGGCATCGAGGACTGATCATGTTCTTCGTCCGAACGGCCTGCGAGCGCGATCTGGTGAAAGTCAGCGCGCTTCTGGCCGAGACGTGGCATGCGACCTATGACGCGCTCTACGGCGTGGACAAGGTGAGCGAGATCACGGCGCGCTGGCACGCGGTGCCGGCACTGAAAGCGCGGCTGGAACGCAAGGAAGCCGAGTTCGTTGTGGCCGACAACGGCATGGAGCTTGCCGGCATGGGCTTTGCCGCCATGTCGAAGGACCGGCCGAAGACGGTTCTGCTGCACCAGCTCTATGTGCTGCCGCGCTACCAGCGCCAGGGAATCGGCCGGGACCTGTTCGCCGAGCTTGAAACCTGCTTCCCGGATGCCAATGCCATGCTCCTCGAGGTCGATCCGCGCAACGCGGCGGCCGTCGCGTTCTATAGCGCGCATGGCTTCGTCAAGGTCGGTGAGGCGCAGCACACGGCGGACAATGTCTCCGGTGTTCCGCTCCATGTCTACGAGAAGCCGCTTGCCGGTTGACCGCGGCGAAAAGCCGTGGGCGAAGGCGTGGGAATCGCTGGACATTCCGGCGGTGTCGCGCCATAAGCGAAAGAAAATATCACCCGCTCGTGCGGGCGAACCATCAGTCTCGGGCTACGCTTCCAGCATGGCCCTGCCAAGGACGCCAGCCCATGAACCTTCTCAAGCAGATTTTCACCTGGTGGAACGGTCAGACGATCGGCACCCGCTTTCACACCTGGCGCTTCGGCACCAAGGTTGGTGAGGATGAATTCGGCAACGTCTATTATCAGGGCGGTTCCAAGGATTCCGAGGGCCGGACGCGCCGCTGGGTGATCTATAACGGCTACGCAGACGCCTCCGCCATCCCGCCGGGCTGGCACGGCTGGATGCACCACCGCACCAATGTCTCCCCGGCCGACGAGGACTACAAGGCGCGTGACTGGCAGAAGCCGCACCGCGCCAACCAGACCGGCACGTCCCAGGCCTACCGTCCGCCGGGCTCGATTGCCGCAACCGGTGAACGTCCGCGCGTGACCGGCGACTATGACGCCTGGACGCCGGGCAGCTGATACCGATTTGGCCACATTTCGCCGGTAGCTCGAAGCAGCCGGCGAATGCCGGAACGGATCGCAGGAGACGTCATTCATGATATTCGGGTTTTCACGGGCAAACGCTGTACGGCGCTTCCTTCCGGTTGCGCTCGCCGCGACGGCCGCCGGCCTTGCCATTGCCCCCGTGGCGGCAAATGCCGCGCGCATCGAAAACCCGGTCGCCGTCTTCTCCGGCATCGACAAGATCACGGGCCGCATCACCAGTTTCGATATCTATATCGGCGAGACCGTGCAATTCGGCGCGCTCCAGGTGACGCCCAAGGTTTGCTACAGCCGCGACGATACCGAAGCGCAGAAGGTGACGTCCTTCGTCGAGGTCGACGAGATCACGCTCGACCGCAAGATCCGCCGCATCTTTACCGGCTGGATGTTCGCCGACAGCCCCGGCCTCAACGCCGTCGAGCACCCCGTCTATGACGTGTGGCTGACCGAATGCAAGGCGAAGTCGGACGTACCGCCGCCGCAGGACGGCGACGCGAAGACGCAGTAGCGTCTGTCTCAAGCTAAAGATTTAAAACGGCAGGTGAGGCGAGGCCAGGGCGTCCGCCAGCATGTCCTCGTATTCGAGCTTCGGCACTTCGATCGCACCGAACGTCATCAGATGTTCGGTGGTGAACTGCGTATCGAGCAGGCGGAAGCCGCGAGTCTTGAGGCGCTCCACCAGATAAACGAGGCAGATCTTCGAGGCGTTCGTGCGCCGGGAGAACATGCTTTCGCCGAAGAAGGCAGCCCCGAGAGAAACGCCGTAGAGTCCGCCGACCAGTTCGTCCCCGTCCCAGGCCTCGACCGAATGGGCATGCCCCATGCGATGCAGGGTTCCGTAGAGCGACCTGATCTTCTTGTTGATCCATGTCGAGGGGCGGTCCGGCGCGGCTTCGGCGCAGGCCGCAATCACCGCATCGAATGCGGTGTCGAAACGGATGTCGAAGGGTTTTTTGCGGATCGCCTTGTCGAGGCTGCGCGAGACGTGGAGGCCATCAAGCGGGATGACGCCGCGCATGTCCGGCTCGACCCAGAAAAGTTCCAGGTCGTCCGCCGAATCGGCCATCGGGAAGAGTCCGATGGAATAGGCGCGCAAAAGGAGTTCCGGCGTTATTTCCGGATTCCGACTGCGACGCCCTGCCATACCGACGCCCCTCAGGCGTCGGTCTTGTCGGCCAGATAGTCTTCCAGCCAGTGGATGTCATAATCGCCGTTGGCGATGTCCTGATTGCCGATCAGGTCCTGGAAGAGCGGCAGCGTCGTCTTGATGCCGTCGATGACGAACTCGTCCAGCACACGGCGCAGGCGCATCATGCATTCGACGCGGGTACGGCCGTGCACGATCAGCTTGCCGATCAGGCTGTCGTAGTAGGGCGGGATGCGGTAACCCTGATAGACGCCCGAATCCACCCGCACGCCGAGACCGCCGGGCGCATGGAAATGCGTGATCGTGCCGGGCGAGGGCACGAAGGTGCGCGGGTCTTCCGCATTGATGCGGCACTCGATGGCATGGCCGGAAAACACGATGTCTTCCTGGCGTACCGACAGGCCTGCGCCGGAGGCGACGCGGATCTGCTCGTGCACGAGATCGATACCGGTGATCGCCTCGGTGATCGGATGCTCCACCTGCAGGCGGGTGTTCATTTCGATGAAATAGAACTCGCCGTTCTCGTAGAGGAATTCGACCGTGCCGGCGCCGCGATATTTCAGCTTCTTCATGGCGTCGGCGCAGATTTGGCCGATTTTCATGCGCTGCTCGACATTGAGGGCCGGGGAGTTTGCCTCTTCCCAGACCTTCTGGTGACGGCGCTGCAGAGAGCAGTCGCGCTCGCCGAGATGCACCGCATTGCCCATGCCGTCGCCGACGACCTGGATTTCGATGTGGCGCGGCTTGCCGAGGTACTTTTCCAGGTAGACGGCGTCGTTGCCGAAGGCGGCAAGCGCCTCGGAACGGGCCGTCGAGACCGCTTCATCGAGATCGGCTTCGGTCTTGGCGACCTTCATGCCGCGGCCGCCGCCGCCGGCGGTGGCCTTGATGAGCACGGGAAAGCCGATCTGGCGGGCGACTTCCAGCGCATTCTCCGGCTTCACTTCGCCATCGGAACCGGGAACGACGGGGATGCCGAGTTCCAGCGCCGTCTGCTTGGCGGTGATCTTGTCGCCCATGATGCGGATGTGTTCCGCCGTAGGGCCGATGAAGGTGATGCCGTGCGCGTCGAGGATCTCCGCGAACTTCGCGTTTTCCGACAGGAAGCCGTAGCCCGGATGTACGGCGTCTGCGCCGGTGATCTCGCAGGCCGCGACGATCTGGTGGATGTTCAGATAGCTGTCACGCGACGGGGGCGGACCGATGCACACGCTCTCGTCGGCAAGGCGCACATGCATGGCGTCGGCATCGGCCGTCGAATGCACGGCAACCGTGGCGATGCCCAGCTCCTTGCAGGCCCGAAGGACCCGAAGGGCGATTTCGCCGCGGTTGGCAATGAGGACTTTGGAGATCATGGGGGCCGCCTTATTCGATGATGATCAGCGGTTCGCCGTATTCGACCGGGCTGGCATCCGAGACGAGGATTTCAGTGACCTTGCCGGAACGCGGGGCCGGGATCTGGTTCATCGTCTTCATGGCTTCGATGATGAGGATGGTCTGGCCTTCCTTGACGGTCGCACCGACTTCCACGAAGGCGCGCGCGCCCGGAGCCGGGGAGAGGTAGGCGGTGCCTACCATCGGCGCCGTCACGGCGTTCTTGTTGTTGCGGGCATCTGCGACAGGCGCTGCTGCTACGGCGGCAACTGCGGCCGGTGCAGCGTAGGCCGGAGCCGGGCCGGCAACCGGTGCCTGGACATATTGCGGAGTGCCGGCGCGCGAGACGCGGATACGCAGGTCGTCCTGCTCCACTTCGATCTCGGTCAGATCCGTCTCGTTGAGGATGTTTGCGAGATCGCGGATCAGAACCTGATCGATGCCGTGTTTCTTGTCAGACATGGAAATGAGCCTCTAGTTCTTCTTATGTCTTGATGGACGAAAGCGCATGAAGCGCGAGGATATAGCTATGCGCACCAAAGCCGCAGATGACACCCTTTACGGCGGGTGCGATCATCGACTTGTGGCGGAACTCCTCGCGGGCATGCACGTTGGAAAGGTGCAGTTCGACCACCGGTATCTTCACGGCGCGGATGGCGTCGTGCAGGGCGATCGATGTGTGGGTATAGGCGCCGGCATTGATGGCGATGCCAGCGGCGGTATCGCCGGCCTCGTGGATCCAGTCGACCAGGTCGCCTTCATGATTGGACTGGCGGAATTCGACGGTAACGCCAAGCTTCTCGCCCTCCGCCTTGCAGAGCGCTTCGATATCGGCGAGCGTCTGGCCGCCATAGATACCGGGTTCGCGTTTGCCGAGTGCGTTCAGGTTGGGACCGTTGAGCACGAAAAGGGTTGAAGCCATTGGTAATTCCGCATGCTGGATGGAGGATTACCTATAGACCGGCGGTTCCCGCAGGGAAAGCCCCAAGGGTAGGGGCTTTTCCGGCCGTAAGGTGCGCTGTCCACAAGCAGCTCAGGCTGAACACGTCCAGCATGGCAAGAAGATGACGGTTCTCAGCAGGATGTCTTGCCGCAGGAGCGGATATTCGCGATCTTTTCGCGCAGGTCGTCCGCGCCGACAGCACCGAACACCGTTTCCTGGCCGAGCACGTAGGACGGCGTTCCGGTGATGCCGAGATCGTTCGCCAGCGAATATGCTTCGCGCACGGCGTCGTCATGCGGCTTGTCGGCCATGGTCTTGCGGATATCCGCTTCGGAAAGGCCCATGCCGGCAGCAAGCGCAATGGCGCTCTCTTCCGTCGCGCGGCCTTCGCTGCCAAGCAGCGCGCGGTGGAACTCGCCGTACTTCTCCGGCGAAAGGTCGCGCACGGCAGCGCTTACCTTGTGGGCTGCCAGCGAATCGGGACCGAGGATCGGCAGCTCCTTCAGCACGAAGCGGATGTTCTTGTCCTCTTTCAGGAGCTCTTCCATGTCGGTGAGCGCGCGCTTGCAGTAACCGCAATTGTAATCGAAGAACTCGACGATGGTGACGTCGCCTTCCGGGTTGCCGAGCGCGATATCGTAGGGCGAGGAGAAGATCGCCTTCTCGTTGTCGGTGATGGCCGACTGGGCCTTGGCCTGCTGCTCTGCTTCCTGCTTCTTCTGCAGGGCTTCCTGGACTTCGATCAGGATTTCCGGGTTTTCGACGAGGTACTCCTTGATGAACTCGCCGAATTCCTTCTTCTGCGCATCGTCGAGGGCGAGAGCGGGTAGGGGCGCTGCGACCGCAATGGTGAGAGCGACGGTGGCCGCAAGCTTCGTCTTGAATGTCATGTCTGTCCAGATCCTCGTCGTGATGCGCCGCTGAAGTGCCATTGGCAGCGCCCGTGCGTCAATGCGCATGTGGGCGCTTTCAACGACCTTATGATCACCCTGCGGCAAACGATAGGGCAAAAGCGGCGGATTTTCGGCCATCGCGGGATTGTGAATGGGCGTTTCTTGCGGCAGGAAGGCGCAGTCGAAGAACCGGAGGCATTGCCCATGAAACTCTCCCGCCGCGGCGCCGTCGAACCCTTTCACGCCATGGACGTGCTCGCCGAGGCGACGAAACGGCGCGCTGCCGGCCGGCCGGTGATTTCCATGGCCGTCGGCCAGCCGGTGCATCCCGCACCGCAAGCCGCGCGCGAGGCCGCCCGCCGGGCACTCGAGATCGGCCGCATCGGCTATACGGATGCGCTCGGCCTCCTTTCGCTGCGAAGCGCCATTTCGGATTTCTACCGGGATCGCCATGGGGTTTCGGTCGATCCGGGCCGAATCGCGATTACCACGGGCTCTTCCGCCGGCTTCAACTTGGCCTTCCTGGCGCTGTTCGACGCCGGCGACAGGGTCGCCATCGCACGCCCCGGATACCCAGCCTACCGCAACATCCTCGCCGCGCTCGGCATCGAGACGGTGGAGATCGAGGTGAGCGCCGCAAACGGCTTTACGCTGACGCCGCAGGCGCTGGAAGCGGCCGCTGCTGCGCATGGACGTATCGATGGCGTGCTTCTGGCAAGTCCCGCCAATCCCACGGGCACCGTCACGGGGCGCGCCAATCTTGCGGCGCTTTCCGCCTATTGCCGGGAGAACGGCATCGCCTTCATCTCCGACGAGATCTATCACGGCCTCACCTTCGTCGGCGAAGAGGCGACGGCGCTGGAATTTGGCGACGAGGCGGTGATTATCAATTCGTTCTCGAAATACTATTGCATGACCGGCTGGCGCATCGGCTGGATGGTGTTGCCGGAGGCGCTAGTGCGTCCGGTCGAGCGCATTGCCCAGAGCCTCTATATTTCCGCGCCGGAACTGTCCCAGATCGCGGCGCAAGCCGCGCTCGGCGCGGAAGCGGAACTGGACGTCTATCGCGATGCCTATCGCGTCAACCGCGATTTCCTCGTCAAGCGCCTGCCGGAACTCGGCTTTTCCATCGCGTCACCGATGGACGGTGCCTTCTACGCCTATGTGGATGTCAGCCACTTCACCAATGACAGCATGGCCTTCGCCCGCCGCATGCTGGCCGAGACCGATGTGGCGGCAACGCCGGGCATCGATTTCGACCCGCGCGACGGCCACCACACGATGCGCTTTTCCTATGCCGGCTCCTTCGAGGAGATGAACGAGGCGGTCGACCGCCTCCAGGCCTGGCTCGCCTGAGAACGGAAAACGATTCCGTTTCATGGCTTTGCAGCCGGAAACGGAATCGAATCCTCAATCACCTGAATCGTTTTCTCAGACCCGGTTGATCGAAACTCCGCCATCGACCAGCATCGCCGTGCCTGTGGTGAAGCTGGAGGCGTCCGAGCAGAGGAAGAGTGCTGCCTCGGCGATTTCCTCCGGTTCCGCGATGCGCTTGAAGGCGTTCAGCCCCGCAATGAACTGTCTGGCTTCCGGTGTGTTGGCGACGTCCCGCCCCATCGGCGTATCCGTCGCGCCCGGAAGCAGCGCATTCACGCGAATGCCCCTCGGACCGTATTCGGAGGCAAGCACCTGCACGAGGCCGACAAGGCCAGACTTCGACGCCGCATAGGCGGCAAGCCCCGGAAAGCCTGCGGTATAGCCGACGAAGGTCGAGGTGAAGACGAGGCTTCCGCCGCCGCGCGCTTCCATGGCCGGCAACTGGTACTTGGCCGCGAGGAAGGCGCTGGTCAGGTTGACGTCGAGGACATCCTGCCAGTCCGCCATGGAGAGATCCGGCAAAGGCCCGATCGGCCCGGTCGTGCCTGCATTGTTGAAGGCGATGTCCACGCCGCCGAATTCTGCCTGTGCAGTCGCGACCAGTGCCTGATGATGCGCTTCCTCGCCGACGTCGCCGGGGACAGCGATGGCGGCGCCACCTTCCGCGCGGACCTCGCCGGCAACCGCGTCGAGCCGTTCGCGTCCGCGCGCGGACAAAACGATCTTCGCTCCCTGCCGGGCAAAGAGGAGGGCGGCGGCGCGGCCGATGCCGGAACTGGCGCCGGTGATGATGGCGACTTTGTTTTCAAGACGGGTCATGGCGATTTTCCTTGCTGATTTCTGACGACGGGGATGTCGCAGAAGGGCGAAGGAGGAACCACCCGATTCCCGCGCACACGAAAAAGGCCCGGTCGAAACCGGGCCTTTTGTCATTCCGTGATGCTGGCGGATCCTAGAAGAAACCGCGGCGCTGCCACCAGCCACCCTTCTTGGGCTTTTCCGGCTCGTCGTCCGGCGCTGCTTCCTTGGTGGTCGAAGACTTCACCACCGGCTCCGACGCGATCTTGGAAATATCGCGGTTGGCGCGGACCGGCTTGGCCGGAGCGTCGAGATCGGCGGATGCCTGCTCGACTTCCGGTTCGACCAGCGGCGTTGCTTCCTCTGCGGCGGTAGCCGGTACAGGCTGCGCCTCGATTTCGCTGCGGACGGTCTCGTCGGTGACGGGTTCTTCAACAACCTTCGCACGGCTGCGGCGAGCGCGCTTCGGCTTTGCCGGCTCTTCTTCCGCGACAGCTTCGACCGGTGCTTCCACAGCGGCTTCGGCGGGCGCTTCCTCGGCAGCGGCGACCACTTCGGCGACATCCGTCTCGACAACGGCTACCGCTTCGGCAGCATCGCCTTCTTCGGCATCGCTGTCGGCTTCATCGCCTTCCGCACCGGCTTCGGCCGTACCGTCCTCGGGACGATTGCGGCGACCACCGCGCTTGCCGCGACGGCGGCGCTTGCGGCGCTGCTCGGCGGTTTCGTCGGTCTGGGCCTGCGTTTCTTCCGTGCCCTCGTCGCCTTCGGCGTCGTCATCGTCGAGCACGTCTTCGTCACCGGCCTGCTCGCCGCCGAAGGAGGCGGTGTCGGCGCCTTCGCCATTTTCGCGGCCGCGGCCACGACGACGGCGACGACGCTTGCGCTTGTTGCGGCCGTTCTCGTCGGACGTCGCCGAGGCAGGAGAGTCCTGCGCGGCGGCAGCTGCAGCCGGACCCGCTTCGTCTTCTTCCTCGTCGATCTCTTCCTCGATCACGACGTCATCGTCTTCCGGCTCGGGTTCGAAGTGCAGGAGCTGTTCGATCTTGACCGGGTTCTCTACGGGCTCGCCACGGTCGATCGCAAAATGCTGCGCGCCGACATGGGAGTCCGCCTCGATGATGATGTCGACGCCGAAGCGGCCTTCGTAATCGATGATCGTGCCGCGCTTGTGGTTGAGCAGGTAGAGCGCGATATCCGGCGTCGTGCGCACGACGATATTGTGCGTCGTGTTCTTGAGGAGATATTCCTCGATGCCGCGCAGGACATGCAGCGCCACCGACGACTGCGAGCGGATATGGCCCGTGCCGTTGCAATGCGGGCAGGTCTGCATCGTCGATTCGAGAACCGAGGCGCGAATGCGCTGGCGCGACATTTCGAGCAGGCCGAAATGCGAGATCCGGCCGACCTGGATGCGGGCGCGGTCGTTCTTGAGGTGGTCCTTCAGACGCTTCTCGACGGCACGGTTGTTGCGCTTCTCCTCCATGTCGATGAAGTCGATGACGACGAGGCCGGCAAGGTCGCGCAGGCGGAGCTGGCGCGCCACTTCTTCGGCAGCTTCCAGGTTCGTCTGGAGCGCGGTCTCTTCGATGGAGTGCTCGCGCGTCGAACGGCCGGAGTTGACGTCGACCGAGACGAGCGCCTCGGTCTGGTTGATGATGATGTAACCGCCGGACTTCAACGTCACCTGCGGCTGCAGCATGCGGTCGAGCTGGGCTTCGATGCCCGAGCGCGAGAAGATCGGATGCACGTCGCGATAGGGCTGAACGACCTTCGCATGACTCGGCATCAGCATCTTCATGAAGCCCTTGGCTTCCCGGTAGCCTTCCTCGCCGGCTACGACGATCTCGCTGATGTCCTTGTTATAAAGGTCGCGGATCGAGCGCTTGATGAGCGAGCCTTCCTCGTAGACGAGGCAGGGGGCCGTGGAGGCGAGCGTCAGCGTGCGTACGTTCTCCCAAAGGCGCATCAGATATTCGAAGTCGCGCTTGACCTCGACGCGGGTGCGGTTCGCACCGGCGGTGCGCAGGATCACGCCCATGCCTTGCGGAACCTCGAGGTCGCGGGCGATTTCCTTCAGGCGCTTGCGGTCCTGAAGGTTGGTGATCTTGCGGGAAATACCGCCGCCGCGCGCCGTGTTCGGCATCAGGACGGAGTAGCGGCCGGCGAGCGACAGGTACGTGGTCAGCGCCGCGCCCTTGTTGCCGCGTTCTTCCTTGGCGACCTGCACGAGCAGGATCTGGCGGCGCTTGATGACTTCCTGGATGCGGTACTGCTTGCGCGGCTTGCGCTGGACGCGGTCCGGAACCTCTTCCATCGCGTCTTCGGCACCGACGGATTCGATGACTTCCTTTTCCTCGCCGTTGTGATCGTCGTCATCATCGTCGTCGTCATCGCGCCGGCGACGGCCGCGCGAACGCTCGACCGGCTCGGAAACCTCGTCGGTGTCGACGGCCATGGCCATCGCGCCGCCGGGCGTCTCGTCGTCGCTGCCCTCGGAAGGGGCGGCGGCCTCTTCGGCAGCCGGGGCGTCCTCTGCCTCTGCCTCTGCCTCTGCCTTTGCCTTGGGCTTGCGGGCGCGGCGCGGCTTCTTCGGCTTTTCGGCCGGAGCTTCCTCGACGGTTTCGGCAACGGCCTCAACGACTTCGGCTTCTGCAACGGTCTCGGCGATCGCCTCGGCTGGAGCTTCCTCGACGGCCGCGTCGGTCTCGGCGGATTCCGGCGCTACGTCGGTTTCCTTGTCAGCGGACAGATCCGTTGCCGTCTCGACCGACTCGATATCGTCGTCGCGGCGATGTTCCTCGGCTTCGGCCTTCAGCAGTGCCTGGCGGTCGGCGAGAGGGATCTGGTAGTAATCCGGATGGATTTCGGCGAAGGCCAGGAAGCCGTGGCGATTGCCGCCGTAATCAACGAAGGCCGCCTGGAGCGACGGTTCAACGCGTGTGACCTTGGCAAGGTAGATATTGCCGCGGATCTGCTTCTTGTGTTCGGATTCGAAGTCGAATTCTTCTATGCGGTTTCCGCGTACGACAACGACGCGCGTCTCTTCAGCGTGAGACGCGTCGATAAGCATTTTCTCTGCCATTTAGATTGAGCTCCTCGGCGCAACCGCAATCCTGACGGCGAACTGCTCCCTGAAAGGGGAGTGCCGGTGGAGGAGAGGAATGCGCCGAATAAGTAAGTTCCCGTCGGGCCCCGGTGAGGGGTAAGCGGACGAGGGGAGGTCGGTACGCGAACGTCCCGGTGCCTGTTACCCTCTGATAAAATCCGCTGCGACAACATCAACGTCCAACGAGAATGCCTGTGCCATAGACCTCAACGGTCCGATGAAATTGCCCTTGGGTAAGGGCGAGTGGTGGAAACCCACCTTGACTGTTCCGGCCACCGCCGGTTTACGCGATCTAGTCGGCTAGGAAAAAGCAGCGCGACGGCGGATGAAGGCCCGGTTCGGCGCCAAGTCCCGAAGGAATGGCTGCCTGCTCTAAGCGATTCTATCCCGTCTATTCTTTTTCCCTGATTTTGCTTTTATGGCGGATATATCACAATGGCAAGGGAAAAGCCCGGAGCGTCATAATCTTGATGGATTTGCAGGCTGTGTGCATCGCTTTGGCGGTGCAGCCCTTTTGCAAGCTTTGGTTAACTATATGGGGGCATCTATTGAGCTTGTTCTGCGCTGCATCGCGCGGTTTCCACGCGTTTGATTCGAACGGACTGCCAGTGGTGATGCTACGCCTCCTGACCAAAAAGATCCCCCACGCCGCCGCTGCGATGGTCGCCCTGTTGTGCCTTTCTGTGACGGCGCCGGCCCATGCCGTTTCCGCTCCGGCTGGACCGCTCCTCGTCTTCGGTGCGCGCATTGCCGGCGACGACGCGCGCACGCGCCTCGTCATCGATTTCGACCGCAAGCCGGAATTCAAGGTCCACTACGTCGCCAATCCCTACCGGGTCCTGATCGACCTGCCGGAGACCGCGTTCGGCATCAAGGCGGATGAACTGGAGGCGCGCGGCATCTTCTCCGACATTCGATATGGCACGATGGCCGCAGGCCGCTCGCGCATCGTGCTGACGGCGTCGCGTCCCATCGGCGTGGTTCTTGCCGAGGTACAGGAAGAGCAGGGGGCTGCGAGCTATCGCCTCGTGATCGATACGGCCATCGTCACGGACCAGGCTTTCCAGGACCAGGTGGAAAAGCAAAGCTGGCAGGAGGCCGCTGCTCCGACGGGTGGCGAGACGCCGGTCATGCTGCCGGGGAGCCGGGTGGACGGGCCTTTCGTCATCGCGGTCGATGCCGGCCATGGCGGCATCGACAATGGCGCTCGCGGCGGCGTTACGAAGACGGAGGAAAAGAATGTCACGCTCGCCTTCGCCCGCCAGCTCGCCGAGGCGCTGAACAAGCTGCCCGGCACGCGCGCCATCCTGACCCGCGACAAAGACGAATTCCTCTCGCTCTCGCAACGCGTGCAGCTTGCCCGAAACGAAGGCGCGAACCTCCTTATCTCCATCCACGCCGATACGCTGAAGCAGAAGGACATTCGCGGCGCGACGGTCTACACGATCTCCGACAAGGCGTCGGACAGCCTGGCGGCCAATCTTGCCGAGCGCGAAAACCTCTCCGACCAGATTGCGGGCATCTCCTTTTCGGACGAGCCGGCGGAAGTTGCCGATATCCTGCTCGACCTGACGCGCCGTGAGACGCAGGCCTTTTCCATCAACCTAGCCCGGAGCGTCGTGAGCACCTTCAAAAACGAAGTGCTGCTGATCAACAATCCGCATCGCCATGCGGGCTTTCGCGTGCTGACCGCGCCGGACGTGCCGTCGGTCCTGCTCGAACTCGGCTTCATGTCGAACAAGGACGACGAGCAGCTGCTGATCGATCCGGCCTGGCAGAAAAAGGTTGCCGGTCTCGTGGCCAAGGCCGTGGAAGAATATCGCATCACCATCGTGGCCAATGGCGGTTAAGCCTGTCCGGCGAAGCCTGAGGCGCTTGGGCTGCGAACATGCTAATGTCGCCTGTGCTGGAAAAGTGACATTGGCCGCCATTGTGCGGTAGCGAAGCCGTTAGGCATGCTGTAAGCCCTATTTTCCTCACATTCCGATCGCTAGAGGGGATCGAGAAAATGGGGCGACTCGTCTTCGGAAGGGCAGGGCGCAACGGTCGAACCAGCCGGGGCGGCTCAGGCCGGGTAGCAGGTCTGCTCGATGAAATTATAAGCATAAGGCATCGGTAACTGGCTCATGATCAGACTGATTGGATATTTCTTCGGGATTGGCGCCGTGTTCTTCCTCGGCGTGGCGGCTGTGGTCGCCCTCTATCTCGGAAGTGTCACCAAGGATCTTCCCGATTATGAGGTGTTGAACAGCTATGCGCCACCGGTGACGACGCGCATGCATGCCGGCAACGGCGCGCTGATGGCCGAATATGCCCGCGAACGCCGTCTCTATCTGCCGATCCAGGCCATTCCCGATCGCGTGAAGGCTGCCTTCCTGTCGGCGGAAGACAAGAATTTCTACCAGCACCCCGGCGTCGACGTGACGGGCCTGTTCCGCGCCATCGTGGTCAACCTGCAGAATATGGGCTCGGGCCGCCGTCCGGTCGGCGCATCGACGATCACGCAGCAGGTCGCCAAGAACTTCCTGCTCTCCTCCGACCAGACGATCGACCGCAAGGTGAAGGAGGCCATTCTCTCCTTCCGCATCGAGCAGGCCTATTCGAAGGATCGCATTCTTGAGCTTTACCTCAACGAGATCTTCTTCGGCCTCAACTCCTACGGTATTGCCGGCGCCGCGCTCACCTATTTCGACAAATCCGTCACCGAGCTGACGATAGCCGAGACCGCCTATCTCGCCGCGCTCCCGAAAGGCCCGTCGAACTACCATCCCTTCCGCCGTGCGGAAGCTGCCATAGAGCGTCGCAACTGGGTCATCGACCGCATGGTCGAGAACGGTTACGTCACCCAGGGCGACGGCGCGGAAGCCAAGACCCAGCCGCTCGGCGTGACGCCGCGCCACCGCGGCACCTATCTCTTCGCGTCGGACTATTTTTCCGAGGAGGTTCGCCGGCAGATCATCGAGCGCTACGGCGACAACGCGCTTTATGAGGGCGGCCTTTCCGTCCGCACCTCGCTCGATCCCCGCATCCAGGTTGCTGCGCGCAAGACGCTTCAGCACGGTCTGCTGACCTATGACGAGCGCCGCGGCTTCCACGGCCCGATCAAGACCATCGAGATCGGCGGCGACTGGGGTGTGGAGCTCGCCAAGGTCGGCGTGCTTTCCGACGTGCCGGAGTGGAAGCTCGCCGCCGTGCTGGCGGTCGATGACGGCGGGGCCGATATCGGGCTCCAGCCGCGCAAGGAAGCGTCCGGCAAGGTCGTCGAGGAACGGGTCACCGGCCGCATCGAGGCCAAGAACATGAGCTGGGCCTATCGTTCGGCCAAGGGTGACCGCAAGACGGCCAAGTCGCCGGCGGGCGTCTTCAATGTCGGCGACGTCGTCTATGTCGAACCGATGGAAGGCGGCACCTATCGCCTGCGCCAGCCGCCGAAGGTGCAGGGTGGACTCGTCGCCATGGACCCGCATACGGGCCGCGTGCTCGCCATGGTCGGAGGCTTTTCCTATGGCCAGTCGGAGTTCAACCGCGCGACGCAGGCGATGCGCCAGCCTGGTTCCTCCTTCAAGCCTTTCGTCTACGCAGCAGCGCTCGACAACGGCTATACACCCGCCTCGGTGATCATGGATGCGCCGTTCGAGATGGTCGCCGGCGGCCAAGTCTGGCGCCCGCAGAACTACGGCGGCGGTGCGGCCGGCCCCTCGACCCTTCGTCTGGGTATCGAGCGTTCGCGCAACCTGATGACCGTGCGCCTTGCCAACGACATGGGCATGAACCTCGTCGCCGAATATGCCGAGCGCTTCGGCATCTACGACAAGATGTATCCGGTGCTGTCCATGTCGCTCGGCTCCGGCGAGACGACCGTGCTGCGCATGGTCTCGGCCTATGCGGTGCTCGCCAATGGCGGCAAGCAGATCAAGCCCTCGCTGATCGACCGTATCCAGGATCGCTACGGCAAGACGATCTTCCGCCACGAAGAGCGCACCTGCGAGAACTGCAACGCCAACGATTGGGAAAACCAGGAAGAGCCGACGCTGGTCGACAATCGCGAGCAGGTTCTCGACCCGATGACCGCCTACCAGATCACCTCGATGATGGAAGGCGTCGTCACCCGCGGCACGGCTGCCGGCAAGGTCAAGCTCGACCGTCCGACGGCCGGCAAGACCGGTACGACCAACGACGAGAAGGACGCCTGGTTCGTCGGCTATACGCCCGATCTGGTCGCCGGCCTTTACATCGGCTTCGATACCCCGGCGCCCCTTGGCCGTGGTGCGACCGGTGGCTCGCTCGCAGCACCGCTCTTCAACGAGTTCATGCAGGCGGCGCTCGAAGGCACCCGCCCGACGAAGTTCATCGTGCCGGAGGGCATGCAGTTCATTGCCGTCAACCGGAAGACGGGCATGCAGGCCTATGAGGGTGAACCGGACACGATCATGGAAGCCTTCAAACCCGGCACGGGCCCGGCTGACGTCTTCTCTGTTATCGGCGGCGATGAGTTTGCGACGCCGGAGGAGATCCTGAAGAGTTCGCCGCAGGCGAACCAGGCTGTGAGCGGCGGCAGCGGCGGCCTGTTCTGATCGAGCCGGATGCTTTTTGAGGGCGGGCGCGGGCTTTACATCCGCGCCCGCCCTCTCTATTTCGGGGCCAACGAAACAGCATCGAAGAAAACGGACATGCGCGCGGAAATCGAGAGTATCATCGACGAGACCAAGCAGGCCATAAGCCTGCTGAGGAGGCATCTTTGACTGGGATCAGGCGCTGAGACGACTGGACTGGTTGAACAACAAGGCAGAGGATCCCACCCTCTGGAACGACGCCCAGGAAGCCCAGAAGCTGATGCGCGAGCGCCAGCAGCTGGATGAGGCGATCAATGGCGTGAAGGCCATCGAGCAGCAGCTCAACGACAATATCGAACTCATCGAGCTCGGTGAGGAAGAGGGCGATGAATCCATCGTCAAGGAAGCCGAAGAGGCCCTGAGGGGCGTCAAGGCCGAGGCCGCGCGCAAGCAGGTCGAGGCCATGCTCTCCGGCGAGGCGGATTCAAACGATACCTATCTCGAAGTCCATTCCGGCGCCGGCGGTACGGAAAGCCAGGACTGGGCGAACATGCTGCTGCGCATGTACACCCGCTGGTCGGAGAAATCCGGCTACAAGGTGGAACTGCTGGAAATCCACGATGGCGAAGAGGCGGGCATCAAGTCCGCTACGCTGCTCGTCAAGGGCCACAATGCCTATGGCTGGCTGAAGACGGAATCCGGTGTGCACCGGCTCGTCCGCATCTCGCCCTATGACAGCAATGCGCGCCGCCACACGTCGTTCTCGTCGGTCTGGGTCTATCCCGTCGTCGATGATTCGATCAGCATCGAGGTCAATGAGAGCGACTGCCGTATCGACACCTACCGGTCGTCGGGCGCCGGCGGCCAGCACGTCAACACGACCGATTCGGCCGTGCGCATCACGCATATCCCGACCGGCATCGTCGTTGCCTGCCAGCAGGAGCGCTCGCAGCACAAGAACCGCGCCAAGGCATGGGACATGTTGCGTGCGCGCCTCTACGAGGCGGAGTTGAAGAAGCGTGAGGACGCGGCCAATGCCGAAGCCTCATCGAAGACGGATATCGGCTGGGGCCACCAGATCCGCTCCTACGTCCTGCAGCCCTACCAGCTGGTCAAGGACATGCGCACCGGGGTCGAAAGCACGGCGCCGTCCGACGTTCTCGACGGCGATCTCAACGAGTTCATGGAAGCCGCGCTCGCTCACCGCGTCAATGGCGGCGCCGATGCGGTCGTGGACGACCTGAACTGAGGCTGACGAAGATACAAGGCAAACGGGCGCTTCGGCGCCCGTTTTCAGTTTGTCGCCCGCTCGACCTTGATGTCGCCGAGGTCGTTTATCAGGACCGTCCAGCTATCGGGCTCCGCGGCCTTTGGGTCGGTCTTCAGGTAGACTGTGGCAAAGAGGCCGGGCTGGGTGGTGATCCCGGTCGAATTTTCCGGGCGGATATCCGTGACGTAGGGCTTCATCGCGGAAAACTCTTCCAGCACGGCGGAGGAGACGATCTTCGGGCCATCCGCCGTCGCCTCGATCTGCTGGAGATGGATCTGCGCCGTACCGTCCGGCTGGCGCAAGGCGATCAGCTTGTAGTAGCCGCGGCGTGTGGCGGCGGTCTGGTCTGCACCGGCCGTTTTCGGCTTGGCGGCAGCTACGGCATTTCCGTCCGCCTCGTTCTCGGCCGCTTCCTCCCAGAAGCCTGTGCTCACCACGAAGGTGATTGCTTCCGGGACAGGCGATGCATCCTGTGCAGCGGCCGGGCCACCGGCGAGGAGGAGGAAGGCGAGGGCGCTGGCAAGCATATGCCGTTTCATGGCGAACTCCTGTCCAGATGGGATCGCGGCATCAATAATCGAACTGTTCGGCAAGAATCCGGTCGGACCAGGAATGATCCGGATCTGAAAGGATACGGGCCGACTGGCCGACCGATTCGGCGATGCGCACCGATGTGACGGACTTGACCTCGGTGTTGTCGGCGACTGCATTGACTGGCCGCTTTTCCGCTTCCAGTACCTCTATCTCCACCGTCACCTTGTTCGGCAGGAGCGCGCCGCGCCAGCGGCGGGGGCGGAACGGGCTGACCGGCGTGAGCGCCAGCAGCGGGGCTTCCAGCGGCAGGATGGGGCCGTGGGCGGAAAGGTTGTAAGCGGTGGAGCCGGCCGGCGTTGCCAAAAGCAGGCCGTCGCAGATCAGCTCTTCCAGCCGCATGCGCCCGTCGATGCTGACCCGCAGTTTTGCCGCCTGGTAGGACTGGCGGAAAAGGTACACTTCGTTGATCGCGAGCGCCCGCCGTTCCTGGCCGCTCGCATCGCTGGTCACCATTTCCAGCGGCCGGAAGGCGTTTTCCACCGCATGCTCGATCCGCGCCTCGAGATCCTTGGTCTCGTAGCGGTTCATCAGGAAGCCGATGGAGCCGCGGTTCATCCCGTAGACGCGCTTGCCGGTATTCATCGTCGTGTGCAGCGTCTGGAGCATGAAGCCGTCGCCGCCGAGCGCGACGATCACATCGGCCTCTTCCGGATCGGCATTGCCATAGATGGCGATCAACTCGTCGCGCGCTTCCTGCGCTTCGCTCGCCTGCGAGGCGACGAAGGAGAGGGAGGTGAAATTACGCATCATGCCCTGATCCGCATCCTCGCTGCAAAGACGTGCCCGTTGCGGGCCGGTCTTTGTCGCACGCCCTTACGGTACGCGCATCTGAAAAATATGAAAATGACAGCTGATCGCTGGAAGCCTTCGGCCGGGTGCTCAGGGCTTGCGGCCGCTCGCCTGCGCTTCGAGGCCCTTGAGCGCGGCCTGTCCGGCGACGGCTGCCTGCAGGGAGCTGGCGAAGGGGCCCTTCACCGGATAGGTGACGCCGCGATAGGTCAGCGCGAAGAAATAATGCCCTCTGCGGTCCTTCTCCACCGTGACCTTCGAAACCGGTTGCCCGTTTGCCGCTTCCTTGTCTGTCGTCACGTCCGTTCCTCCGCAAGAGTGCCATGCGCTGCAGCCAGCCTCGTTGCCGGTAAGCCGGCGGGAGACAGATGAGGTGCCGCTAGGCACCGCTACGCTACAAAGGCCTATAGGACAGTCGGCGAGGAACGGCAATGCGCCCGTGTGCCGGCGCTCCTGCCGTCTCGCCCCGTGCGCGGCGCGCCGGGATCACTGGAGGCGCAGCTCCAGCTGCTTCTTGCTCTTCAGGACATAGAGCGGCTTGGCCACCGCTGCGGCCTTGCGCTGAAGTTCAAGCCGGTTCTGCATCTGCCGCTCACGCAGGGACCGGCAGGCTTCCAGAAGGGCAGTTCCACGTTCCAGGGCATCGTTCTGCATCGTCGCATCCTCCGAATGTTCTCTTTATGTTCCGTTTTGCGCGAAACGTCAAGACACGCCTGGAACGCGCGGAAACGGAGGGTCCAGACCTGGATCAGGTGGTGTTGCGGAGGAGCGTTTGCGGGAGGGAGCAGGGGGTCAGCAACGCCGGAGAACGTGCCCGTGACGACAGCAGGTTGCGTGACGCAAACTGCGCTATTTGAGGCCGAGAAAAAATTGAAGTTCAACGGGTGGAAGCCAATTTATGGCTTCGTTTAAACCACTTGAGACAAGTGGATGGTGCCCCCAGCACGACTCGAACGCGCGACCCCCTGATTACAAATCAGGTGCTCTACCAACTGAGCTATAAGGGCACTGGCGTGGGAATTAGCATATTCTCCGCCGCTGTAAAGCGAAAAGAGGCGCTTCAGATCGACCAGTTGCTGTCGAAGCCGCCTTTTGGGTCGATTTCCTGGCAATGCTGCATCGAGCGGGGCAGGTTTTCGGCGAGATGGTCGATGAGGGCGCGCACGGCCGGCAGCATGCCGTGGCGCGAGGTGAAGACGGCGTGCACGGCTGATTCCGCGCTCGACCAGTCCGGCAGGACCGGTGTCAGCAGGCCGCTGCGAAAGCCCCGCTCGACGATCATGTCGGGCAGGAGGCCGACGCCGATCCCCTCGATGGTCGCCCGCTCCAGCACGCTGAAATCCGAGCAGGTGAGCACCGGCGTATGGGAAATGTCATGCACGTCGCCATTCGCGTTGTAGAGCGACCAGATGGCGCGCGGATTGTTCTCCTCCATGGAGAGCGTCGGCACGCCGCCGATCGTGTCGAAGTCGATAGGCCCGTGGCGGTCGAGAAAGGCGGGGCTTGCCGCAAGGTAGCGTCGCGTGCCGCCGAAGCGGCGCACGATCAGCGACTGGTCGGTGTCGTAGCTGTCGCGCACGCGCAGGGCGACATCGATTCGCTCCTCGATGAGATCGACCGGCCGGCCGGTAGTGAGGATGGAAACGCGCACCAGCGGGTAGCGCTTCATGAAGCCGGGCAGGACATTGGCCACCACCGGCCCGAAGCCGGGCGGCATCGACATGCGCACGGTGCCTGCCGGCTCCGCCTTGGCGACGGCGACGACGGCTTCCGCCGCTTCCACGCCGGAAAGCACCGCCTCGCAGCGCTCATAGAAGGACTGGCCGATATCGGTGATGGAGAGTTTTCTGGTCGAGCGCTCGATGAGGCGCACGCCGAGCCGTTCCTCCAGCGCGGCGATCCGCTTGCTGATCTTCGATTTCGGCACGGAGAGCGCATTGGCTGCTGCGGTGAAGCCCTTGTGCCGCACGACGGCGGCGTAGAGCGCGAGATCGTTCAGGTCCTGCATGGTGTCTCTCCGGTGGATGTCTGATTATTGTTTCATATTTGAAACGGTAAATTGGATTTTTGCCGTCTAATCATGCGATTGTTTTCAGAACATATGTGTTGCACCCAATCAAACAAAGGTGCTGACCCATGAACGTTCTCCATATCGACTCCGGCATTCTCGGTGACCATTCCGTATCCCGCCGCCTTACCGCGGCCGTCGTCGCCCAGATCAAGGCAGAACAGCCGGGCGCTACTGTGACCTATCGCGACCTCGTCGCAAGCCCGCTGCCGCATCTTTCCGGCGCCCACCTGATGGCGGCCAATGCCAAGCCGGAAGAAATCGACGCCCGGATCGCCGCGGAAGTCGCCGAGGGCCAAGCCGTCCTCGAAGAATTCCTTGCCGCCGACACCGTCATCCTCGGCGCGCCCATGTACAATTTCTCCCTGCCGAGCCAGCTCAAGGCATGGATCGACCGCGTCGCTGTAGCCGGCAAGACGTTCCGCTATACGGCTGAAGGCCCCGAGGGCCTTGCCAAGGGCAAGAAGGTCATCATCGTCTCCACCCGCGGCGGTCATTACAGCAGCGGCCCGGCGGCGGCCATGGAACACCAGGAAAGCTACCTGAAGGTCGTGCTCGGCTTCTTCGGCATCACGGATGTGGAAGTGGTGCGCGCCGAGGGGCTGAACCTCAGCCCCGATTCGAAGATCGAAGCGATCTCGGAAGCCGAGCGCGCCATTTCGGGCCGCGCGAACCTGCGGCTCGTCGGCTGACGACCGTTCTCGCGAACGCAAAGGCCCGCCGGCGCAAACCGGCGGGCCTTTGCGTTTTCCGTGCCGGGTTGTTCAGCCGAACAGATGCCGGTGCGTGGCGTAAAGCGCGATGGCGGCCGCGTTCGACACGTTGAGCGACTTGATGGCGCCGGGCATGTCGAGACGGGCGAGGGCCTTGCAGGTGGCGCGCGTCTTCTGCCGCAGGCCCTTGCCCTCCGCGCCCATGACGAGCGCGATGCGCTGACCCGAGAGCGTGCCTTCCAGCGGTGCGGGCCCTTCCGAATCAAGGCCGATCGTCAGGAAGCCGAGCTTGTGCAGTTCTTCCAGCGCATCGGACAGGTTGGTGATCTGGATATAGGGAATGAGTTCCAGCGCGCCGGAGGCCGTCTTGGCGAGCACGCCCGATTCGGTTGGCGAATGGCGCTGCGTCGTGATGACGGCGCCGGCATTGAAGGCGACGGCCGAGCGCATGACCGCGCCGACATTGTGCGGGTCGGTCACATGGTCGAGCACGAGGAGCAGGGGGCTGTCCTTCAGCGCTTCCAGCCGGCGTACCGGCAGCGGGCGCGTTTCCAGCATCACGCCCTGGTGGATCGCGTCGGCCCCGAGCACTTTGTCGAGGTCGGAGGGCAGCACGGTCTCTACCGGATAGGGCAGTGTGGAGAAATCCGGCAGTTCCAGCCGCTGGGCGGCATTCTGGCTCACCGAAAGCTTGATGATCTTCCGCTCGGGATTGTCGAGCGCCGCGCGCACGGTGTGCAAGCCGTAGAGATAGACCTGATCGGGGGCGAGGGCAGGCGGCTTCCAGCCGTCTGCCGGCTTGCGGCGGCGGTCGTCCCTGGGTGTCGGAATCTCGCCGCGTTCGCGCCGCTGGTCGCGGTGGGCGCGGCGAAGGTTGGCGTAATGGGTGTCTTTTGCGGACTTGCCGCCGGTGTCATCTTTGCTCATGCGGCCATATAAAGCATGTCGTGCAAAAGTGTGCAGTGGATTTGCGATAAAGACAGGTGAAAATCATCGCTGTGCGCATGGACAACCAGTCCCGCGGACTGCGGCATGCTGCCGGTCGCTCGCCGGCCGGCGCAGAATCCCCGGCATGCGAACGGCATATGGGGACGATGACATTTTTCGTAATTTTTTCCGTGACGTCGTGTTGACAGGATCAATTGCGCCCGTCATATACGCCGCCAGATCGAGGGCGCAGCCGAAAGGCACTGCCCGCCGGTCGCATGATCCCGACGGAATATGGAGGGATGCCCGAGTGGTTAAAGGGGACGGACTGTAAATCCGTTGGCTCAGCCTACGTTGGTTCAAA
Organism: Shinella sp.; assembly: GCF_049651085.1. GTDB lineage: Bacteria > Pseudomonadota > Alphaproteobacteria > Rhizobiales > Rhizobiaceae > Shinella. Next base: position 1,660 of record NZ_JBASBL010000026.1, on the reverse strand, counting down.
TCCAACTCCCTCCACCATTCCGTTGCTTCGGATCATGACCCCCGCGGGTATAGCTCAATGGTAGAGCAGCAGCCTTCCAAGCTGAATACGCGGGTTCGATTCCCGCTACCCGCTCCAACATTTTCAATGATTTATGAAATCGGCGTGCCATTCGTGTCGCTTGCGCTTTCCAGCGCGCGGTCCGGAACTCTTCCCGCTTGCCTTGAGGTCATCGCCAACACCTGAATGAGAATCAGGGGCTGGATTTCGGCGTTGGGCGGTCACCTGGATTTTCGTGCCATCGCCATGAGCGTCCAGCCCCAGCCACGGCGCTCCAGAAAGTCACGCCAGCGATCACCGATGACGCCGCGCAGGGCGTTGTTCACTCGTTGGCCGGTCAGCAGGCGACGCAGGCCCTTGTGGGCGACCGGACTGGCGGAAACAAGGCGCTCGACGTGGAACCGGCTCTGCAGCAGCGTTTGAAGCTCTTCCCGATCGACCCAATTGCGCAACTGGCCCGGGCGGGGTGGGGGGATGTGGCAGCGTTCCGCAAGAACGGTTCTATTCTGGGTGGCGATCAACAGGACCCCGCCGGGTTTCAATAGCCGGGCGATCTGCGAAATGAAGGCTTGCTGGTCGGCGATATGCGAGAGCACTTCCAGGCTCACCACCACGTCATAGGCTTCCGCCTTGAGAGGCAACGCGGCAAAGTCGCCCGCGATGAACTCGATTTGCGGCCAGCGTACCTGCGCGCGCCGCAGCACGTCGTCTGAAAGGTCGGTGCCTGTCACCTGGCCGAAGCGGGTGAGGAGCGGGCACAGCCATCCGGTGCCGCAGCCGACTTCGATGATGGCCAGATCGTTGCGGTTGATCTGGCCCAGCCACTCGAGAATGATCTCGGCCTGCCGACGCGAGATCTCGCCGACACTCGCCTCTCGATTTTCGGCGTTCCAGGCATTCCAGAAGGTGCGCTGGCTCTCTATCGTTTCCATGCTGTCAGCATGAGGTGGTCGCGGGCGCGTGCGCCACTTGTCCTTTTGACACTGCGCCCTGCAACAATGGTGGTAAGGCGCGTTGAATGGTTTAAGCGCGCGCTGAATAGGATGGTTGACTGCTGGCATTCGGTTTCTCCAGCCGAAAGGCAGCATCATTGTTCTTTCGTGTTCGTGTTCCGCCAGAGGCGGAATGATCCGGGAAAGGAAGAGAGTCAAAGTGACGCGCGTCGAGATTCGACACGCGCGTTTGGAAGTGGTAGTGACGCGCCGGCTTGTAGTGATGGATGGCTCTGGAAGCTTTCGAAGCTGAATACACGGGTTCGATTTCCGCCACCCGCTCCATTCCCGTCTTCATGCAAAGAATCAGTCTACTGCCGTAACGCTTTGCCTTGAAAAAATGATTCTTTATCACGATATGCGGACGATCTGGCTTGCCTCAGCTCGTTTCCGGCATGTTTTGCTGCGTATTTAAGGCTTGCGCATTCGTTGCGAAAGCCTTAAACGCCTGCCAAACCGGAAGGGCCGGTTAGCCCAACTTTCGATCAGTAGGAAAGAAGACATGGCAAAGAGCAAGTTTGAGCGCAACAAGCCTCACGTAAACATCGGCACGATCGGCCACGTTGACCATGGCAAGACGTCGACGACGGCTGCGATCACGAAGTATTTCGGCGAGTTCAAGGCGTACG
>NZ_JBASBL010000025.1:0-9104 GCF_049651085.1 Shinella sp. | reverse complement strand
GACCGGATCGGGCTTGAACATGCCAACCGCTGGTATGTCGGGCGTGTAACGGAGGCCTCGGGTATCGGCACGATTCGGGTGATCTCTGTTGAGCCGCCGCCGCCGTCCAATATTGCGCAGGCTGGCGCCGTGGTCCGGTTCGACCGTCCCGGCCTGCTGATGCGCCCGGTTCCCGACAGCTATCAGGCGACGCGCAGCGGGCGGCACTATTCCGTTTCCTTTCGCCTCGTCGAGGTGGCCGGGGTCGGGTCCGTCCCGCGCGACATGGATTTCAACTTCACCTCGCCGCTCGTTGCTGCGCCGTATTTCACGCGGGCATCGAGTGCGACCTATTTCGGGGCTGATGGCCTCTTGAAGACCGCTGCGATCAATGAGCCGCGTATCGACCACGACCCGGTGACGCGGGAGCCGTTGGGGTTGTTGATCGAGGAGCCGAGAACGAATCTCGCGGTGTGGTCCGAGGCAATGGACGCGAGCGCATACACCAAGGTTCGATTGAGCGTGTCCGCAGATGCTGCAGTTTCGCCAACGGGTGAGATGACAGCTGACAGGTTGATCGAGAATACGGAAACTGGCACCCACAATGTAGGATGCTCCGTCGGCATCACCGCTGGCACCGCCTATGTCTTTTCCGTCTTTGCCAAGGCCGCAGGCCGCAGTCGGCTCCTTTGCACCTTTTCAGCTACCGGCTTTTCTGGAAACGCCTCGCTCTACTACAACCTATCGACGGGAATCGTTGAAAATGTCGTAGGCGCTGCGATCGAGGACCGTGGCATGATCCCATGCGGCAACGGATGGTATCGTTGTTGGGCAAAGTTGACGGCTACCGCAACCGTCAACACCTACTATGAGATACGTTTGGCAGACGGCACGTCCTCCTCCTACACGGGCGATGGTGTCTCCGGCTTGTGCCTTTGGGGGAGGCAGGTCGAAGCTAGCGCCTTCCCGACGACCTATATACCGACCACGACGGCAGCGGCGACGAGGGCGGCGGAAGGCTTGTCCGTCCCCCTGGACGGTTGGTTCAATGGCTTGTCTGGTACGTTCGTAGTGGAGGCTTTTGCGTCTCGGCCGACATCGGCATACCTCACACTCGACCAAGTCAGCCCGAGCTATGTGAACTTCCTCCGTTTGCTCTTGGCATCTACTGGTCAGCTGATCTGGCATGGAGAAACCCCGAGCGGTCAGGCGACCGGCAACATTCCGCTCGGCTCTCCATCCGCAGGGGTTAAATTCAAGACGGCGGTTGCGTTCGATGCATCGGACACTCGCGGCGCAATGAATGGCGCGCTGGCCGGTACGAGATTGGGATGGTGGCAGTCCGTCGTCACTCAGATGAAAATCGGGCGCGGACAGAATGGGTACGCGCCGAACGCTCCGGTTCGCCGTATCACCTACTTCCCGCGCCGGCTGTCAGATGCCGAGCTTCAGGAGATCACGACATGATCGATCTTTGCCTTCGTGCCGGCAATGCCGGGGCGCTCGCCAGCGCGTGCCCTTTCTTGCGCGGTGAAGACGGGGCCGGTGATCGCTTCTGGATATTGGCCGGTGAAGGGTTCGCCCTCGATGTGATCGGCCATGTGGTGACGACGCCCGGTGAATATGATGCCGAAGGTGTCGAGATCGTGCCGCCAGTCATCGACGAGCGGTTTCACGCGAACCTGCGCTGCACCGATGAGATCGCCTTGCTGGTTCCCGAAACCATGATTGTAACGCCGGAAAATCCTGTCCGGGTGTGGGCCTGACCCATGACGCTATCGAATGATGTCAAAGCCCTCTACGACGAGGGCCGTATCCGCACGCGCCAGATGCTGCGCTTCGAGTTCGGCACGGGTACCTACGGCTTCATCGCTGACCGCGAAGAGCTGGTTCACGGTGGTCTGACCTATCAGCCATTCGGCCTGATCGAAGTGTCCGACCTCGGCGGTGGGCTCGGCACCACGGCGGATGGCAATTTCACAATCCGCCTGGCTGAAAGCCCCGATGACGGACTGACGCCGGCCATGCTGACGCAGATCGAGGCCGAGGACTACCGCGACCGGCCGGTGCGGGTCATGGATGCGCATTTCCATCCCGACACCTGGGCGTTGCTTCAGGTCGAGACGGTGGCGCGTGGCTACGTCGATACGATCCAGCACCGTTTCGGGCCTGATGGCGGTGCCTATATCGAGGCCGCCTGCGAAGGCCGGCAGCTCGACTACAGCCGGAAGAATGGCCGGTTTCGGACCATGGCAGACCAGAAGCGCCGCGATGCGGGCGACCTGTTTTTCGAGCATGCCGCGACCGCCGGCAGGGTGGAATTGATCTGGGGTCGGGCCGGGCCTTCCGGCGCGCAGCCTTCACCAAACCGCAACGCCTGGCAGTCCCTCGTGGCTGGCGGGTTCAAGGGGCTCTACACGAGCGGGCGGTAGAGCAACCAAAAGCCCAGTCCCACCACAACCAAGGATCATCATCATGAAACGCAGGTCATTCCTCGCGGCGCTCTTTGCTGCCCCTGTCATGCCGATTGCCGCCGCCGCTGCTAGACAAGAGGGAAGGGAGGCGATCGCAATCGCGATTGAGCAGCCACGAGCAGCGTCGGAGATCTCTCTCAACCTCGACAAAGCCGCGATGCAGAAGATGGTGGCAGGAGCGGTTCGTGAGGCCCAGAGACGCCGGACGATCCCCAGCCCGATGCGATCACACAACCGTAAGATGCGGATCGACCTCGCCGCCGGCACGTTGACGATCAAGGCCTGACATGCCCAGACATCCAGATTGGCAAAAACGCCTCAACGCGGTTGTGGCGATGCATCAGGCGTTGCCTGCGCAATACGGCCTGTCTGATTGCTATCTCATCGCCGACGATGCCGTCGAGGCCGTGACGGGCGACCAGATGTTCCCCGACGCGCGGCGCTACAAGACGCCGGCCGGGGCGGCCAAGCAGCTTCGCAGGCACGGCTTTGAGACGGTCCGGGACGCCTTTACGGCGAAGTTCCGCGAGGTCCCTGTGCTGATGGCGCAGCGGGGCGATATCGGCGTTTACGACAACAATGGCGAGCTATCGGGCGGCGTGTTCACGGCGCTCGGCTTCATGACACGCGGCGCGGAAGAAATCGTCTTCATGCCGCAGAGTGCCGCGCTCGCGGCTTTCAGGGTGGAATAATGAGTTTTCTCGTAGCCTTCGCGGGCGCCGTCAGCTCGTTCGTCGGCGGACTCGGTATTGTCGGCAAGCTGGTGCTTGGCATCGGTTTGCAGCTCATCAGCGCGAAGATGCAGAAGCACCGCGCCGGCAAGCAGCAGCAGCAGGCCGGCGGCGTCCAGTTCGAACGGCAGTATGGTGAGAACGTGCCGAGGCAGGTTGCTTGCGGCCTCGTCGGGATTGCCGGCCATGACTGCTACGTCAACACCTATGGTAGCGCCAACGAGATCATGCAGCAGCTCTTCGTGTTCTCGGACTTCCCGTGCGATGGCCTGTCGCGGATCTGGGCGGGCGGCAAGGAACTCGCCCTGCAGCACGTCGGCGACGGCTACTATTCGATCACCGAAGGCGACTATGCCAACCTCATCGCTTTCCAATGGTATGACGGCACGCAGACGGCGGCGAATGGCCCGCTCATCGACAATGCGAACCCGCATGGCCGGTGGACCAGCAACCACGTCGGCACGGGTATCTGCTATCTGATTGCCTTCCTCAAATACACGCAGGGCAAGGTCGAGCAGGTCCCCGACTTCTTCTTCGAGATCCGCGGTGCCCGGCTATACGATGTCCGCAAGGATTCGACGGCCGGCGGCGTGGGGCCGCATCGCTGGGGCGACTACTCGACCTATGAGTATTCCGAAAACCCGGTGACCATGGAGTACAACTATTGCCGGGGCTTCTCGGTCAATGGCGACGTGTTCATGGGCATGGAAATGTCGCCGGTCGATCTGCCGGTTGATCGCTATGCCATCGCGGCTAACATCTGCGACGAGGGAACCGCCTACGGGGCGCGCTATCGCTGTTCGGTGATCTTCGATGCCGACCTGGCGCATGGCGACAACATCGATGCCGTCATGCAGTCCTGCGGCGGAATCATCGTCGATGGCGTTGACGGCTCCTGGCCGCTCATCGGCACGGATCAGCCCATCGTCGAAACGATCACCGACGATGACCTGATCAGCACGGAAACGGTTGTGTTTCAGCGCTTCAAGTCTATGGCCGACGTGGTGAACTCGGTTTCCGGCACCTATCCGGAGCCGGACAATATGTGGTCGCCGGTGGGTTATGACACCCAGACCAATGCGGCACAGGTGGCGCTCGACCGGCGCACGCGCGATTTCTCGCTCGAGCTGCCGACCGTGCCCAGCAAGGCGCAGGCCAACCAGCTTGCCGCGATCTACTACAAGGAAAACCGCTACGAGGCCACGGCGCAGATCGTCGTGCGGCCCCGCTTCCAGACGATCAAGGCCGGCGACTGGATCCGCTGGAACTCGAAACGTTATGGCGACCGGGTATGGATGGTCGCTGATCGGGAGATCAAGGCGCTGACCAGCGACGGGCCGCGCAATGTGGCGCTCTCGCTGGTCGAGCGTGACGGCGCGATCTATGACCCTGTCGGCGTGCTGCCGCCGGTCATCCCGTTCCCGCCCGGCGAGCCGGTCTACGCCGCCGTGCTGCCGGACTATGCCATTATCCCTGTCATTGGCACCGGTTCGGATGGGCGCGCCTATCCTGCGTTCCGCCTGTCGTGGACCTCGGTCCCCTATCCAACCGTGGTTTCCGTCGAATTCCAGTGGCGTATCAAGGCCGAGCCGACGAACATCTTTTCGCGGACCGTGGCGGCCGATGCCCGGATTGCTTTCGTTCAGGAGGGCATTGTCAGCCTGACGGAATACGAATTCCGCTATCGCCTGATCGTCAATGGCCGGTCGGCGCCGGGCTATGTCGCATGGGTTAGCATGACCTCGCTGGACGGCGGCAACGCCGATCTTGAGGTCGGGCTTGGTGAGCTGAAGGCCGATGTGCTTGGCCGGTTCGAGGATCTGCAGCGTGGCCTTGATGACACGCGGCCGCTGCTTGCGCAAATCCTGACGAACCAGCAACTGCTTGGTGCGGTTGCCGATGCCAGCAGGCGGCGGCTCGCCGTCGAGGTCGGGCAGAACCGGGCGGCGTTCGACGAACAGATCGTCGTCATGGCGAGCGAGCTGGAGGCCATCGCCGAGCAGATCACCGACGTTACGGTGGCGGTTGATGACCGGTTTGCGCAAGGCCGCGTCCGCTTCACGGCGGCGGCCGACCAGACCGGGGCGCTTGCCCGGTTTGCGGTGCAGCTCCGCGTCTCGGCCGGCGATGCCTGGGCGGACTCCGGCTTCTACCTCCAGATCGTTGAGGAGGGCGGGGTGGTTCAGTCCGAATTCGCCGTCATGGCGGATCGGTTTGTCGTCATCAATCCCGGTGACCTCAACAGCAGCTTCCTGCCGCTCGTCTACGAGAATGGCGAACTGAAGCTCCAGATTGCCAATATCGGCCTCGTTCGTTCCGGCCGGTTGCTCTCGCAAAACGAAAAGGTCGATTTCGATCTGAACAATGGGCGGTTGATCTTCAAGTCATGACGCAGACACTTTTTGGCCTGGACTACGCAGGGGTGCCGGCGATCAAGATCACCAAGGGATCGCTCAATCCGGCATTGGAGCCCGACGAGAATGTCGGCTCCTTCCTCTACAATTCGAAATGGGCGGCCGACTACAAGATCACCAGTATTGAGCTTATCCCGGCCGTGGGCGGCAACACCTTCGTACCAGCCGGTTCCGGCCTGTCGAACTACACGATGTATCGGGAAATGACCTATCCGGTCGGTCAGGCCGCCTATATCCGCAAGGCCCACTTCCCAAGCCTGCCATACAACTATCCGCTCTGCGACGTGAAGGCGCGGCGGATCAGCAATGGCCGGTTCATCGGGTCGTTGGTGATGGAGGCGCTGTCCGGTTACGATCAACGGGCCGGGAATTGGCGCACGCCGGGCCGTGAGTGGTTCGGCTGGGGCTCGGATATGACGGTCTACTACAATGCGACCACCGGCTATATCGACTACGGGACGCACGTCCTCAACTACTTCTCGCAGCCGGGCGGCCTGACGACCGAGGCCTTTTATTCCAACCTCGTGGTCTGGAGACTTCCCGGCGACGAGGCCGATATCATTGATGGCGCGCCGCAAGCGCCGGTAGATGGGGCGCATGCAATCGAGATCGACAGCGCGGGCGTGCGGATTGCCAAGCCCGGTTTTGACGTGCGCACTGCGACCCCCACGCAAATGGCGTTCGATACGGCAAATCATCCGACGAAGGTGATCGGCGCGGCGGACGTGTCGTGTCCTCTTGGTGTCAGCTCCCACGATATCGGCATCACGATACCGGGAAATGCCGTGGCCGATGTCCATTTCTATGAAAACGGCATCATCATCTATCCGGCCAATCCGATCGCTTCGCCCTATGGCGGGGAATACTGGTTCGATGGCAGCACGATCTATTTCAACAACCAGTTCGGCGAGTGCCGGGTCCGCTTCATCATCTATGCCCTGGGCACTGATGGGCCGACCAGCGGCAACAACGATGTGATCCGCCAGTTTAATGACGGCTCTCAGGATGTGTTCCAGATCTTGCGGCCGGGCGCGTCGGCCAATCCTTCGCTCGATGATATCGTCATCGACAGTCGCTTGCCGTGCATCCAGATCCTGAAGGAAGGCTATATCCCGGTCGGGGGCGGCACGCAGACCCATGCCATCGATTTCGATGGGGCTGGCTGTTTTCCGATGGTCAAGTACATGACCTGCCATGGCGCCGGCTCGCGCAGCGGCTCGTCAACGTTGGTCGAAAACTGGTCGAAGCGCGTTCGCATGCCCTTCGTCAACGTTTGCGGCACCTTCAAGAACGGCTGGTCCTACAACATGGGTGGCGACAGCACCTATTGCACGCTGACCAACACGCAGGCCGTGTTCCACACGTTCCGAGACGCGCCGATCCGGCGATACTACGCGACCTCGCAGGACTGGAGCCAGAACCGGATCAGCTACGAATACGACCCGTCGCCGATCTACGGCATCCGTTACTACATCCTCGGCATTCCGGCCTAACAGGACATCCAGAACATGACGACACCTTACTCTGCAGGGATGATCTCCCTGACGAACGGCAGCGCCGTGGTTACCGGCATTGGCACGGCCTGGCAGACCGCGCTTGTCGTTGGCGGCACGATCTACGTGCAGGCGGCGGGCAATCCTCTGCCGATCCTGACCGTCGACAGCAATACCCAGATCACGGCGGCCTTGAAGTGGACCGGGGCAACCGGCACCTACAGCTATGCCCTGATCCGCGATACCGCACATGATGCGCAGCTCGTCGCCAATGCGACGGCGCTTGCCCGGCTTCTCGCCGGCATGGAGGCCGGCACGATCTTCAAATACAACGCCGAGGGCGACACGGCGGGGCGCGCCTTCTATGACGGCCGGCCGAAGGGTTTTGCCTATCTGGACATCTCGGTCAATCCGGCGCGGCTCTGGATCAAGTCGGCGGATGCGGCTGGCAATTGGGCCGGGCCGTTCAACTATGCGCAGGGCGAGCAGGGTATTGCGGGGCCTGCCGGTCTCGTCAACTGGCGCGGCAACTATGCGGCCGGCACTGCCTATGCCCGCAACGATGCCGTCTATCACAACGGCTCAGCCTTTATCGCGCTTCAGGCGACCACCGGCAACGCACCGCCGGTTCTGCCGACGACCTCGAACGCCTGGTGGTCGGTCATGGCGGTCAAGGGAACCGACGGAGCCGGCGGGGGCGACGTCACTGGGCCTGCGAGTTCGACTCTCAATCGGGTCGCCACCTTTGCCGGGACCACCGGCAAGGTGATCAAGGACTCGGGCGTGGTGCTCGGCAATTCGGCTTCCTGTAACGTCGGTACCGCAGCCGGGACGGTGGCTTCCGGCGACGACCCGCGATTTACCTCCTCCGGATATTCACCCGAAATCATGGTCGGGATGACGCTGGCAAATGCTCCGACCGATCTCGATCACGACATCACGATTTCGCCCGGCCAAAGGCGCAATACCGCCAACACGACAAATATGGATCTCGTCTCGGCCATCACAAAGCGGATCGATGCAGCATGGGCCGCAGGCAACAATGCCGGCGGTCTTGATACGGGCACCGTCGCGGCCAACAAGACATACTTCCTTCATGCCATCAAGAACACGACGACCAATGTCGTCGACGCTCTGTTCTCACTCAGCCCGACTGCCCCGGCCATGCCTTCGGGCTATGCAGCCCGGCGTCGGCTTGGCCCTGTTCTGACGGATGCCAGCGCCAACATTTACCCATTCTTGCAAACAGGTGGATGGTTTTATCACCTGAATGCATTCGAGTCGGCCCAGATCGATTTTAATCCGAACGTGTCCTTCAGCGTGACGCTCGACAAGATGCCTCTTGGTATCAAGGTCATCGCAGATATCTCTTTCCTCACGGCAGGGGGATCGGCGGCAGTGCTGTCGGTCTGCGATCAGGATCTCGGTGACGCCACGATCAACGATTGTGTCGGTGTCTATGGAGCAGCGGCGACGGTCTTCAATATCAAAATCCTGACAGATGCGGCGCGGCGGATCAATCTGAGGTCCAGCGGCGGCGGCAATGTCTACGTGTATTCGCGCGGCTGGTTCGATGAGAGGCAGGGCTGATGGCATCTTATTTCACGGTCGCCTGCCTTGGCACCTCCTTGTCGATCGGCGCAACGCGCGATCATTCGTACATGCGTGAAGTCGTGGCGAGCTTGCAGGCCGGCAAGCAGAGCACGGTCAGCGACTTCAACTTCAGCATGGATGGCGGTGGCAGCGGTACGGGCGGCCTTCCAAATTACCCGCTCGCGGCGGGCCTGCGTCCCGATGCCGTCTTGATCGAATATTCGATGAACGATTGCGTGGCGGTTTCCGGCACGCTGGCGGACGCACAGGCTCGCACGACTACCATCATAAACGGCATCAAGGCGATCAGCCCGTCAACGAGCATATTCCTCATGACGATGAATACCCTGTTGGGCAGTTCGGCGCCGGTGACGGCTCGCTCGACGCTGGCTTCGCACTACGCGATGTACCGGACGCTCG
>NZ_JBASBL010000024.1:0-8240 GCF_049651085.1 Shinella sp. | reverse complement strand
AACTGCTTCGGCGCCGAGGCGCGCGACAGGGGCCAAAGGCGCGTGCCCTTACCGCCGGCCATGATGACGGGTACGATCTTGCTGCTCATCCATTCCATCCTGATGCTTGAAACCCGCCTTCATGGCGTTCGGCATTCATCGCCTGCCCGCAAAGAAACAGGAGAGGCCTCGGTTATACTCTACAACCGAGGTTTGGCCTGAGCCAGAGCAAGGGTGTGTGCTTGTTTTCTAGGGCATTCCGGCCGTCAGAAACTCTTTTGCTGGCGAAATGCGTTTCGCAAGCGATAGAGCGTTGCGAGGGGAGACGGGAACGGCCGGCGGATGAAGGCCGCCTTCTTGACATAGTCGTCCACGCGCCAGGTGGCCCAGGTGCGGGCGGCGAAGTAGCCCATGTCACCGGCGCGAAGCGTGTAGGATGAGCCATCCTCGTCGGTGATGTGAACCTCGCCTTCGAGAATGACGACCGTCTCATCCCAGTGAAAATACCAGCGGAACGTGCCGGCGGTGCAATCCCAAAGGGCGGAAAAGGAGGAATCGTCCGCGCTTCGGACATGATCGGCGGAGCGCGCCACGGGCGAGCCCTCGATGATCCAGCTCGGTTCGATCGGGGCATCCCTCAGCTGGAGATCCGGAGCGCGCTTGAAGACCGTTTTGACACGCTCTCGCGCAAACGGGCCGTCCGACGAACGGCGTGCAGCAACGGCGAAGGCGCCAGCGACCAATAGCTTCAGAACCAAGATTATGCTCCCTCAAGTCCAAACTCGGGTGCATTCTAGGAAGCAGGAATGAGAATGGGATTGAAAAAGCCGTTAAAATTCTAACGAAAGGGCGGCTTTACCCATCCTGGGTGGTATTTTGGCGCCGTGTGTGCACCACTTCGGGACGGTATGGCCTTCCGGGCATCCTCGGCTATTTCCCCTTAAGCGCGAATACATTGCCCGCTTCACGAGGGGTTTAAGCAAAGATTCACGGCCCTGTGGTTTGGTCGTTCTCTAAGGGGCCGATGCCGTGGCGTGGCCAGCTGCAGCCAATCCGCAAAGAGAGCAAAATGGACTTGATACCGATCATTCTGTTTTGGGCGCTTCTGCTCATCGGAATGGTAAGCCGCGGCCCATTCATCTTCTATCTGCTGTTCGGCTCGATGTCCTTCGGCTCGCTGGCGGTCATTCCGCCCGAAATCACGCAGGGCCTGAGCTTCACCCCTCCCCCGATCATCGCCCTTGCCATCATCTTCGTCTATGGGGGCGGCGCCAACGGACTGTCGCGCATTCTGGACATAGCCCTGCGCCCGTCGCAATGCCTGCTGTTATTCCTGTTCTGGATCGTCGCCGTTTGGGTCACACTGTTCATGCCTCGGCTTTTTGCGGGAATGGTGTCGATCATCCCGATGCGGCTGGAAGAATTCACCACCGGCATTCCGCTCTATCCCACGCAGCAGAACATTTCCCAGCTCATGTATCTGACGATCTCGATCGTGACGGTGTTCGCCTGTGCGCTGGCCCTGCGGTCGGCGGCGACGCGCCAGCATGTGCTAGGGGCCTTCTGCGTCGGCGGCCTTGTGGTGGTGGTGACGGGCATTGTCGATCTTGTCGGCCTCGGCGTCTACCTCGACATGTTCCGGACCGCGCAATATGCCTATCTGACGGATGTCGATATCGCGGATGTCAAACGCGTCGTCGGGTTGATGCCGGAGGCGTCGAGCTACGGGTCTTTGGCCGTGTCGTTCCTCTCGGCGATCTACTTCTTCCGCCGCGCGATCGAAACGTCGTGGCTGCGCCTGTATGGGGCGCCGTGCCTCATCGTTCTGCTCTCGCTTTTCGCCCTGCTCTCCACCTCGTCGGCGGCCTATGCCGGTCTCGGCGTCTTCGGTAGCGTGGCTGCGGCCGAATGGTTCTGGCGCCTCCTGACCGCACGCGAGGGAAGCCGGGCGCGCGAAGGCCTCGTAGTGGAGTTCTGGGTGATCCTCCTCGGCCTCACCGCGATCTACCTGCTGGCGCTTACCTTCCCGGCGCTGTTCAATCCGTTCCTCAAACTGATCGACACGATCATCTTCCAGAAGACGGAGTCCGATTCCTTCGAAGAGCGCAGCATGTGGACGGCAGTTTCCCTCAAGGCGCTGATCGATACATGGGGGCTTGGCGTCGGTATGGGGTCAACGCGCGCATCGAACGGTATCGTTGCGGTGTTCAGCAATAGCGGCGTCGTCGGCGGGCTGCTTTACTATGGTTTCATGCTCCAGACGTTCCTGCGCAGGGCGGCCCCGGGCGACGTGACGGGCGCGGCCATTCTCAACGCGGTTCGTTTCTACATGCCGCCCGTCCTCATCATGGCGACGCTTATCGGCACTTCCGCCGATTTCGGCATCATGAACGCCTGCATCTACGCGCTTGCGGCGGCCACCGCATGGCCGGGAGGCGCACGCGCCGTTGCGCCTGCCGCGTCTCATTCATTCGTCGCCCATCCGGAAAGGTCCCGCTAATGTCTGCCGCCGAAGGCGCTTCCCTGTCCGCGCGCACCATCCGGGCCGGCATCTGGACGGTCGGGGCGCGGTTGTCGTCACGCCTGATCGATTTCGCCGTTCTGCTGGTTCTGGCCCGCCTGCTCGGTCCGGCCGATTTCGGCCTTGTGGCGACGGCGATGACGGTCATCTATATCGTCGAGGCCGTTCTCGAGCTGCCGCTGACATTCGTTCTCGTCCGCCTGCCGGAAGTGACGGACCGCATGTACGATACGGCCTTCACGCTCGGCCTGATCCGCGGTCTTCTCGTCGCCGGCCTGATGGCGGGGCTGTCCTGGCCGCTGGCGTCCCTCTACGGCGACCCTCGGCTCATGCCGCTGATCTGCACACTGGCGCTCGCCCCTGCCGCGCGCGGCCTGATCAGCCCGCGCATGGTGATCTTCGAAAAGGCGCTGGACTTCCGCCGCAAGGGCATCCTGGAATTGCTCGGCAAGGCCGTGGCCGGCGTCATCGCCATTTCGATTGCCGTCGCCACGGGCAATTACTGGGCAGTGGCCGCCGGAACCGTCTCGACCCCGGTCGTGATGATGGTCGTGTCCTACATGATGGCGCCGATGCGGTTGCGCCTGTCGCTGGCCGACTGGCCGCTCTTTTCCAGCATGACGGGCTGGAATTTCCTGTCGCAGATCGTGTCCGCCCTCAACTGGCAGGTCGACCGCCTCATCCTGCCGCTCTATGTCGACATCACTGCCTTCGGCCGTTTCACGACGGCCAACGATATCGCGGCCCTGCCCTTCCAGGCAATCGTCCAGCCGACTTCGGTTCCGCTGTTCTCGGCACTGGTCAATGCGCGGGAAAAAGGCAATCTGGTCGGCGCCTATCTCAAGGCATGTGCCGGCATCGTCATGCTGATGGCGCCGGTCATGTGCTTCATGGCGCTGATGGCGGGGCCGGTGATCCATATCCTGCTTGGCCCCGACTGGAGCAGCGGCGCGCCCATCCTCGCCGGCGTGGCGCTGACCAGCCTGGTGGTCCTGCCGACCGTCCCCATGTCGGCTTTGGTGCTGGTTCTGGATCGCCCGCGCCTCGTGGCTCTGCGGTCCTTCGTCGAGCTGGCGGTGCGCGTTCCCTTGACGGTCGTCGGGATCATCTTCGCCGGCATATCCGGGGCCATTGCCGCGAAGGCGGGCGCGGGCGCAGCGCTGCTGCTGATGACGCTCTTCTCGGTAAGGTCAGTCGCCGGCATCCCGTTCCGCGACCAGCTGCGCAGTAGTCTTTCGCCGATGGTCGCGCTCGTCCCAGGCGTTGCCTTCCTCTACGGCGTGCCGGACCTGACGCAATACGGGCCCTATCTCTACCCCGCCATCGCTCTCGTCGGCATCGTCTTCGGCGCGATTTATGTCGCGGGTCTCTATGGTCTGTGGTGGGTGAGCGGACGGCCCGCGGGCCTCGAATCCTATGTCGCGGAAAAGGCCGCGGCCTACTTCCGGCGATAGCGACAGTCCGGCAGGCCGCAGGTTGCGGCTCGCCGTGACCTCGCGTGTGGATTACATGTCGAGTATGTTGCGCGGGTCGATCCGGCCCGTGAAAAAGTCCTTCAGGGCAAGCAGGTTGCCTTGCAGCCTGCCCCGCCGGTCGACCCAGGGTTCCGGCTTGAAGCTTCTGACGAGATTGGAGGCAATGTTGCGAACCGTCCCGTCCCAGACCTGATACCAGGGCATGTTGCCCTTGCGCTGGATATATATCCTGTTGGCGACTTGCGAATAGCCGAGCCGTTTTCCCGGGCTGCGCCCCGCCTTCTTCGTGCCGAGATGCACGCCGCGCAGCTGGTCGGCCCTGACGATCCTGCCAAAGGGCACAAGCTGGCGCGAGAAGTCGACGTCTTCCAGCCAGGCATAGAACGGCAGGTTCTCATCGAAGCGAATGTCATGCTCACGCACCGGCGCTATGCGAATGGCCATGTTACAGCCGTAGCCGTTGAATGTCGGGTGGAGCAAGGGGGCCTGGGGCGGCCTGTCCGCCGCGAGCAGCTGCTGTCCTTCCTCGAATTCCAGTCCCGGGCCGCGCGCGCCGTCAGCGATCACGTGGCCGGTGGCCACCATGATGTCCGGCTTGCTGACAAACAGCTTCTCGACCTCGGCAAGATAGTTGGCGGCCGGCAGGAAGTCGTCGTCGAAGAAGAGGATGATATCGGCCTTGCAGGCCGCGACCATCACGTTGCGCTGATGCGGCAGGCCGACCGGGCCGGGCAGGACTTCGACCTTGCCAACATAGGCAGAAAGCCCCTCGACATCGACGTCCTCGGGGCGCGAGGGGCAGACGAAGAATTCGTCCGGCCTGCGTGTCTGGTTGTTGAGGAATGTGATCGTCTGCGTCAGGATATCCCGGCGCCCTGCCGTGGCGATGGCGACGGCGATGGTCATTCCATCCTTGCCAATGTTCATGTCCCGGTCCTTGTTCACTTGAGGCGGCCCGCGCTTTTTCGTTTGTTCTGCTAGACGAAACGTCCGCCGCTTTCGGCTTTCCATCGGTCGATGGCGGACGGAAGCCTGCCCTGGCTCGCCTTGCCTGCCGTCTCCAGCCAGCCGGGCACCACATCCGTGGAGCGCACGAGCTTCATGACGCGATCGGGATGAATGCCCAGTCCCATCACGGAGAAGGGCCGCAGCATGGTCGCGACAAGCGTCACCACGCCGCGCGGCACGAGAAATGTGCGCGCGCCCTGTATGGGGCCGGCGCGGAAGGTCTCGACGATCTGCTCCAGCGTATAGCGATCGGGATAACAGCCGTTGAAGAGGACGAAGCGCTCGTCGCGCCGTGCGGCGAAGTCCAGCGCGTCCAAGAGGTCTTCCACGTAGAAGCACGCCTTGATCGTGTCCTTGCGGCCCGGATAGATGAAAAAGCCCTTTTTCAGCAGCTTTGCCATGCGCGTGAAGTTACCGCCCTCGCCCGGTCCGAAGATGACGGCAGGACGGCAAATGACGAGGCGGCGCTGTTCGTTTTCCTCCAGCCAGGCAAGCTGGATTCGCTCCGCCATGAATTTCGACCAGCCATAGGGGGATTCAGGCGCGGGGGGCGTTGCCTCGCGCTTGGTCTCCTCGCTCGGGCCATAGACCGAAATCGAGCTGGTGAATGTGATCTCGTTGATACCGAGCCGGCGCGCCAGCGCCGTGATCGACGTCGCACCGAGAATGTTCGTTTCGTAATATTCGTGGGCCGGATGTCCGGGCGTCGTGTGAATGGCGGCGAGATTGTAGATGCGGTCGATCCGCATGCCGGGATCGAAATCCGAAAGATCCCGAACGTCGCCTTGGAGATACACGACGCCATCCAGCCGCTCGCGCGGCGGGCGGATGTCGACCGAAACCACGCGGTGGCCCTCTGCCGCAAGCCTGCGCACCAGATGCGTTCCGATGAAGCCGGAGCCGCCGAATACGAGGTCGTGTCTGGGCGTTTCCCCTGCCATCGCGTATGCCTCCTGAAATGATATGGGCGCAATATTCAAGGCGCACTTCAGGGGACTCATAAGCGCAACTTCTGGACAATTGCTTAAGCTGCATACGCGCGGGCAAGGAAGTCGCATCGGCGGGCGTCTGTGACCTGCGCGTGCAACGAGTTTGGCGAGCAATTCAGGTTTCTTAAGGAAATTCGGCTTTTGTGGAGCGTGATTTGATTTTCGACACGCCAGTGTCTCGCGGAAGGTTTGGTAATGCACGGTACATCCGCCCAGTCGGGCTCTCACCCTTCCGCGACGATGACCGCGCTTGAGGCCGAAGGCAAATATGGCGCGGCGGATTTTCCCGTTACCTTTGACGGAACGGTCGGTCTCTACCGCCCTGCGGATGCGGCGTTGCTATCGGGCGATACGGCGGTGCTTTTCGTCAGTTCGTGGGGTTTCGAGGAGCTGTGCGCCCGAAAGTTCTGGCGCCTGCTGGCAGCGGATCTCGGGCGACAGGGCATTGCGAGCCTGCGCTTCGACTATCCCGGCACAGGCGATGCGCTGGACCTTGAGGACTATGCCGACGGCCTCGATATCTGGTACCGCAGCATCCTGTCGGCGGCGCAGGTCCTGCGCGATCTTTCGGGCGTCAAGCGCCTGCTGCTGATCGGCCATGGCATCGGGGCAGCGATGGCGTGGAAAGCGGCCGAAAGGCTCGGGGGCGTGGCAGGCATCGCCATGGCTGCCCCCGCAACCTCCGGCCGTCGCTGGGTGCGCGAATTCATGGCGCTCAGCCGTATAGCCGACCACGGTGCGATCAAGCATGCGACGCCACCAAGCGGCCCGGCCATGGGCGAACAGACGATCCCCGACGCCATCCTTGCCGGCATCCGGGCGCTCGACATATCGAAGGCCGAGAACGCGCCTGCTCCAGATGTCCTCGTCCTGACCCAGGAGGGGCGTGCGAACGATGCGGCTTTTGTCGAGCACCTCGCCTCGCTCGGCGTGCGCACGCGCAGCGCGCCGTTCGAGAACTACGACCTGTTCGCTCGCGACGTCTTGCTGTCCATTCCGCCGCGGGCTGCCATAGGCGAGCTGGTATCCTGGGCTTCTGCCCTGAAGGGGACGGATCAGGCGGCCGCCCGGCCGACCTTGCCGGAGAGCCAGCCGCTTGTCGGTGACGGTTTCACGGAGACGCCGGTGCGGTTCGGAAACGGAAACCGTCTCTACGGGATATTGAGCGAACCGCAGGGGCCGCGCCGGGGCGCGACCGTCATGATGCTGTCGACCGGCTATGACAGGATGTCGGGATGGGGGCGGATCACCTCGCGGATCTGCCGCGATCTGGCACGTGCCGGAATTCCGGCGTTCCGCTTCGATTTTGCCAATGTCGCCGACAGCCCACCGCATCCCGATGCGCCCGAGCAGGTCATGTACAATGAAAGCCTGGTGCGCGATGTTGGCGAGGCCATGGCTTTTCTGGAGGCCTGCCGGCTTTCGCCTGTCGTCCTCAGCGGCCGGTGCAGCGGGGCCTATACCGCCTTCCGCAGCGGTATCAGCTACAAGCCCGTCAAGGCTGTCGTGCCCGTCAATCCGTTCGATTTTTCGCTGGCGCCGGATACCGATGTCGACGCCCTCATCAACGCGTCGCTGCAGCCGCTCGCAAGCTATGGCGAAAAGATGCGCAGCGGCGGGTTCTGGAAGCGGGTTCTGCGCGGCGAGGTCAATGTGACGCGCGGCGTGCGGAACCTGTCGCGGATGCTAGTCGCCAAGGGAATCGCCAGAGCGCTGCCGGTCCTCGTGCGCTTCCCGTTCCTGTCGAGCAATCTGCGGCGGGTTACGCGGGACTTCCAGACCATGGCAGCGAACGGGACGCAGGTCTCGCTGATCTATAGCGATGGCGACATCGGTGTGCCCAACCTTGAGGCACGCTTCGGCAGGCAGGGCTACCTCATGGCGCGCTACGACAACACCAACCTCGCCTTCCTTGCCGATGCCGACCACAATCTCACGACTGCGCCTGCCCGTGACTATTGGCGTGCCGAACTGCAGAAGACGGCGCTACGGTTCACGCCTTCGGATTGAAGAAGCGCTTTTATTCCGCCGCGACGTTTGGTTGCTGTTTTGCCTCGTTTTTGTCGCTGTCGCGTTTCAGTTCGAGGAGGTCTGCGAGCTTTCGGGCGGCCTTGTCCCAGGTGAAGGTCTGGGCCTGGGCGCGGCCGGCCAGGCGCATGCGGGCGGCGAGCGCCGGATCGTCGGTGAGGGCGCGGATCTGTTCGATCCAGCGCTCGGCATTGTGCGGGTCGGCGGTCAGGGCGGCATCGCCGCACACTTCCGGCAGCG
>NZ_JBASBL010000023.1:0-2183 GCF_049651085.1 Shinella sp. | reverse complement strand
CGGATTGCGGGAGTGTTGCGGTGAAGGTCGCTCTGGTACATTATTGGCTGGTCGGGATGCGCGGGGGCGAGAAGGTGCTGGAGACCTTCTGCGACATCTTTCCCGACGCCGACATCTTCACCCTCGTCGCCGATCCGGACAAGCTGTCGCCCAAGCTGCGCCGCCACAGGCTGACGACCTCGTTCCTGCAGAAGATCGGCGGGCGCCGGCATTACCAGAAGATGCTGCCGCTCATGCCCTATGCGCTGGAATCGCTGGACCTGACCGCCTACGACCTCGTCATCTCCTCCGAGGCGGGCCCCGCCAAGGGCGTCATCACCCGGCCCGATGCCGTGCATGTCTGCTATTGCCACTCGCCCATGCGCTACATCTGGGACCTCTATCCGCAATATATGGCCGAGGCCGGTTTGCTTGCCCGCACCATCCTGGCCCTCGCCGCGCCGCGATTGCGCCAGTGGGACGTCACCACCTCGCACCGCGTCGATCACTTCATCGCCAATTCCGGCTATGTCGCAAAGCGCATCGAGAAGTTCTACCGGCGCGACGCCAGCGTCATCCATCCGCCCGTCGAGGTCTCGCGCTTCAAGATCTCGGAGGGGCCGAAGGACTATTACCTGTGCGCCGGCCAGATCACGCCCTACAAGAAGATCGAGCTGGCGGTCGCCGCCTGCACGAAGATGAACCTGCCGCTCGTCGTCATCGGCGACGGCGCCTCGGCCAGGCTGAAGCAGTCGGCCGGCCCGACCGTGCGCTTCCTCGGCGCGGTGTCCGATGACGAGATGGAGCGCCATTTCTCCGCCTGCAAGGCACTGCTTTATCCGGGCGTCGAGGACTTCGGCATCGTGCCGCTGGAAGTGATGGCGAGCGGCCGTCCGGTCATCGCCTTCGGGCGCGGCGGCGCGCTGGAGACGGTGGTCGAGGGCCGCACCGGCCTGTTCTTCCACGAGCAGAGCGTCGAGGCGATGATGGCCGCGCTCGCCCGCTTCGAGGAGAGCGCCGCGTCCTTCGCGCCGGCCGATATCCGCGCCCACGCCCTCAAGTTCGAACCGCGCCGCTTCGAGCGCGAACTGCGCCGCTTCCTCGGCAATCTTCCCGGGCTCGCCATGACGGCGGACACGGCCCAGACCATCAGACTGACCGCATGAAAGGCAAACCGGCATGAAGCCGATCGTGTTCAATGGCAAGTTCCTGACGGCGGCCCCGACCGGCGTGCATCGCGTCGCCGAGGAGCTCATCCTGGCGATGGACCGGCTGCTGGCCGCCCGCAAGGGCGAGGCCGGCCTGCCCGAAGCCGTGGTGATCGCGCCGTCGGATGCGGCGCGCACCCCGCCGCTCGCCGTCATACCGGTCGAGCGCCGGCGCTTTCTGGCCGGCATCGCGCGCGGCATCGTCTGGGAACAGCTGAGCCTGCCCTGGCTCGCCCGCAAGGGCGTGCTGGTCAGCCTGTGCAATCTCGGCCCCGTGCTGCATCCGAACGCCATCACCATGATCCACGATGCCCAGGTGCATCTGACGCCGCAATCCTATTCGCGCGGCTTTCGCCTGTGGTACCGCTTCCTGCAGCCCCTGATCGGGCGCACCAACCGGCAGATCCTGGCGGTGTCGCACTATTCCAAGCAGCAGCTGGTGCGCCACGGCATTGCGCCGGCGCACAAGATCACCGTCATCCACAATGGCTGCGACCATATTCTCGCCTGCCGGCCGGACCACGGCGCGCCCGCCGCGCACGGCCTTCAGGAAGGCCGCTACGTGCTGGCGCTCGCCAACACCCAGGCGCACAAGAACATCCCGATCCTGCTGGAAGCCTTCGCCGACCCGCGCCTGGCCGACCTGACACTGGTGCTGTTCGGCGCGGCGGGCCGCCAGGACTTCGAGCGCCTCGGCGCGGCGGTACCCGGCAATGTGCACTTCACCGGCCGCATCGACGACGACGCGCTGGCCGGGCTGATGAGCCATGCCGCCGCCTTCGCCTGTCCGTCCACCACCGAGGGCTTCGGCCTGCCGCCGCTCGAGGCGATGATGCTCGACTGCCCGGCGATCGTGGCGCCCTGCGGCGCGCTGCCGGAAGTGTGCGGCGATGCCGCCCTGACCGCCGACCCGCACAATGCCGAGCGCTGGATCGAACAGATCCGCGCCCTCACCGACGATCCGGCGCTCGCCGCCCGCATGCGCCTGGCCGGCCG
>NZ_JBASBL010000022.1:0-303815 GCF_049651085.1 Shinella sp. | reverse complement strand
ATATCCCGCAGGGCGAGGTGCATCGCCTGGCCAATCCCGGCAAGATCCTGCTGGAACTCATCGAGGTGCAGACCGGATCCTATCTCGGCGAGGACGACATCATCCGCATCGAGGACGAATTCGGCAGGGGGTAGGGCTCCCGGCTGACACTATCGTGATGCGGCCGTCCTGCGGGCGGCCGTCTTCCTATTGTAACGGCCCCGTGCTTTGCCTAGTTAGGAGGGACGATGACCATCCGTCTTATCCGAATTGGCGCCTGGCTTGCCCTGGCCGCCATCATTTTCGTCACAGTCTCCCCGATCGGCCTTCGGCCGAGGGATCTGGTATCGACCAATCTCGACCGTGCCGCGGCCTATGCCGTCCTGTCGGCCCTGTTCGTCTTCGCCTATCCGCGCCACCGCTGGACAGTCGCCGCGCTGGTCATCCTGACAGCGGGCGGAGCCGAGCTTCTCCAGCTTCTTTCCCCCATGCGGCACCCGCAGCTGATGGATGCCACGGTAAAGGCGGCCGGCGGTGTCGTCGGCCTGTTTGCCGGTATCCTGCTCCATTCAGGCGTCACGCGGCTTCTTTCCGACCGGCGGGAATGACTGGCCAAACCCATGTGGATGCGATGCCCTGCGAAAATCAATCCGCAGGGCACCATGCCAATCGGTTCAGCCGTCGGTCGCGGGGATCGTGTTGATCATCCACGGTACGCCGAACTTGTCGACCAGCGAGCCGAAACCGGGCGACCAGAAGGTCTCGCTGAACGGCATGACCGACCGGCCGCCACCGGAGAGCTGATTGAACCAGCGCTCAGCCTCGGATTTGTCAGTGGTGTGCAGCGTGACGTCGAATCCGTTCTTGGGCTTGTCGATGTTGGGGGCCCAGGCCGCATCCATGTCCGCACCCATCAGGGCCTGATCACCGACCTCGAGCCAGCAATGCATCAGCCAGTCCTTGTATTTCGGATCGGTGATCGGCATGTCGGGCGGCGCTTCGCCATAGGGAAAGGCCGCGGTGATCTTGCCGCCAAGAACCTTTGCATAGAACTCGAATGCCTCGCGGCATTGTCCCTGAAAACTCAGGCTGGTCACGATTTTCATGCGTATCTCCTCCCGTTGTGCTGGTCCGCCTGCTTGAGCGGGTACAGCTCGATAATGAATTGATATCAACGTAAATAGCCGTTCAAGTCAACCCGACGCCGGACGTCGGGCTACGCCGCCGACACCCGCTATGGGGTGCCGAACGGGTCCGACGGCCCTTTGGACGGCTCGGTAAACCAGCGCGGGCCGCTATCCGTCATGTAGATATGATCCTCGAGCCGGATGCCGAACTTTCCTGGAAAAACAATCATCGGCTCGTTCGAAAAGCACATGCCGGCCGCAAGCGCCGTCGTGTTGCCCCGCACGATATAGGGCTCTTCATGGATCTGCAGACCGAGCCCATGGCCTGCGCGGTGCGGCAGGCCGGGCAGCCTGTAATCGGGGCCGAGCGCATGCTTTTCGAGCACGGCACGCGCCGCGTCGTCCAGGCTGGAGCAGGGCGCACCAAGCCTGGCGGCATCGAAGACGGCTTGTTGCCCTGCGCGCTCGATCGCCCAGGCGTCCTCGAAGGCACTGTCGCCCGGCTTCAGCTTGTAGGTCCGCGTCAGGTCCGAGTGATAACCGTCGATACGGCAACCCGTATCCACCAGGATGACGTCATCCTCGCCGAGCACCTGATCCCCCTCGGCGCCATGCGGCAACGAGGTCGCCTCGCCGAAGGAGACGATGCAGAAGGTCGAACCGTCATCCGCACCGACCTCGCGATGCCGCTGGTCGATGAACTTGACGACCTCGGAGGCGAGCATGCCGGGCTTGAGCGAGGCAAAGACCTGCCTGTGAATATCCAGCGTCAGGCCCATCGCATATTGGATGAGGGCGATTTCCGCGGGCGACTTGATGCAGCGCAGGCGATTGATGAGAGGTCCGCCATTCGCCAGCCTGTCCGTCCCCAGCTCTGCCGCCAGCGCATGGTAGAAGTAGAGCGGCATGGCATCGTCGAGCGCCAGCTTTCCGGCATTGCCAAGAAGGCGCGCGACAAGCGCCGCGCTGCTTTCCTCTTCCTGCCATTCGAGGATTTCACCCGGCAGGTGCGGCAGGGTTTCGACGCGGCTGCGCTCGAAGCCCGGAACGATGTAGTAAAGTCCGGTCGGCGTGACCAGCGCCCCGAGAAACCGTTCGCTGGCATGCCAGACCAGTCCCGTGAAGTAGAGCAGGCTTTCGCTCGGCCCGAGCAACATGCCGGCAAGACCCTCGGTCTCCAGCAATTGGCGAAGCCGCGAAAGCCGCTCCAGTCTTTCCTGATCCGTGATCCGGGGTACGGGATGCTGCCACGACATTCTCAACTCTCCTGTGTCGGCGCGGCGGCCGGCGTCCAGCGCCATGCACACCACCATGATTGTCCTCTATTAGCGACCAGAGGACATTCATGTCGACAAGAAAAATGCAATTCCGCGTTATCGTGCCCGAGCCTGGTGCCGGGCCGCAGCCCTCAGGCTGCGGCGTTCTCGTGGACGAAATGGCCGGGCGAAACCTCGCGATAGGCCCGCTTGGGCGGGACGTAGTCATACGGGCGCAGCGGGCTCTTGATTTCCTCGTTGAGCGGCGGCGGCTGTTTGCCGCGCCGGGTCGGATCGGGAATCGGCACGGCTGAGATGAGGCGGCGGGTATAGGGATGCTGGGGATTGTCGAAGATCGCCGCGCGCGGCCCGATCTCGACGATCTCTCCAAGGAACATCACCGCAACACGGTGGCTCGCCCGCTCCACCACCGCCATGTCATGCGAGATGAAGAGATAGGCGAGGCGATGCTTTTCCTGCAGGTCGAGCAGGAGATTGGCGACCTGCGCCTTCACCGACACGTCGAGCGCGGAGACTGCCTCGTCCGCGACGATGAACTTCGGCTCCAGCGCGAGCGCGCGGGCAATCGAGATGCGCTGGCGCTGGCCGCCGGAAAATTCGTGCGGATGGCGCGTCGCGACAGCAGCTGGCAAACCGACCTGCTCCAGCAGTTCGGCCACGCGTTCCTTCGCTTCCCTTCGGCCGCAAAGGCCATGCGCAAGCATCGGCTCGGCAATCGCCGAGCCGACGGTGATGCGTGGATTGAGCGAGGCGAACGGGTCCTGGAAGATCATCTGCGTGTTGCGGCGCATGGCCCGCAGCGACCTTGAACTCGCCTTCGTCACATCCTGCCCATCGATGACGATCGAGCCAGCGGTCGGATCGACGAGGCGCATGATGGCCCGTCCCGTCGTCGACTTGCCGCAGCCGGATTCGCCGACGAGCGACAGCGTTTCGCCCGGCTTGAGATCGAAGGAAACATCCTCGACCGCGTGGATCTGTCCCTGCGGCAGGGCGAAGCGGACGGACAGCTTGTCGACATTCAGGATCGGCTTCGTCTCGGCCGCCACCGTCTGCATGACCCGCCCGCCGGAAGCCTCGCCGGTCGTCGCGTCGACATCCGGAAAGCGGCGCGGCGCGGGCGCATCGCCCATCGTCCCGAGACGCGGGATGGAGGCGAGCAGCGCCCTGGTATAGGCCGCCTTGGGCGCGGCGAAAATCTCCGGCGTCGGGCCGGTCTCGATCATGTCGCCGCGGAACATGACGACCGTGCGGTCGGCCACTTCCGCAACCACGCCCATGTCGTGGGTGATGAAGAGCACGCCCATATTCTCTTCGCGCTGCAATTCGCGCAGGAGATGGAGGATTTCGGCCTGCACGGTCACATCGAGGGCCGTCGTCGGCTCGTCGGCGATCAGCAGTTTCGGTCGGCAGGCGAGCGCCATGGCGATCATCACGCGCTGGCGCATGCCGCCGGAGAACTTGTGCGGATATTCATGCAGGCGGGACTTCGCGGCCGGGATGCGCACGCGCTCCATCAGCCGCAACGCCTCCGCTTCCGCCGCCGTCCAGGAAAGGTCGCGGTGCAGCACCAGCGCTTCGGCGATCTGGTTGCCGATCGTGAAGACCGGATTGAGCGAGGTCATCGGCTCCTGGAAGATCATGCCGATGACGCCGCCGCGCACCGCGCGCATTTCGGCATCGCTAGCCTGAAGCAGATCGCGCCCTTCGAGCAGGATACGGCCCTCGCAGCGCGCCCGGCCGGGCGGCAGCAGACGCATGGTGGACAGCGCCGTGACGCTCTTGCCCGAGCCCGATTCACCGACGATGGCGACGGTCTCGCCGGCATCGACCTTGAGGTTGATGTTGCGGATGACGGCGCGCCATCCTTCCGCGGTCTTGAAGGAGGTCGTCAGGTTTTCGACCGAAAGTACTGCCCGGCTTGCATTATCCGTTGCAGTCATGATCAGCTTTCCTTCGCAAGACGCGGATCGACCAGATCGCGCAGCCCGTCGCCGAGCAATTGCAGGGCAAGGACCGAAAAGACGATGGCAAGGCCCGGAAACACCATCAGCCAGGGCGCGTTGTTCATGTATTCACGGCCCGAGGCGAGCATCGTGCCCCAGGTCGGCATATCGGTGGAAACCCCGACGCCGAGGAAGGAGAGGCTGGCTTCCGCCAGCATGGCCGAGGCGAAGACGAAGGTCGCCTGCACGAGGATGGGCGAGGCAAGGTTGAGCAGGACGTGGCGCGTGAGAACCTGCCAGGTGGGCAGGCCCATGGCGACCGCCGCCTCGATATAAGGCAGTTCGCGCAGCACCAGCGTCGAGCCGCGCACGATGCGGGCAAGCCGCGGCGCATAAGTGATGCCGAGCGCCAGGATGACCGTCGTCAACGACGGCCCGAGCGCCGCGACGAGCGCGATGGCCAAAAGGATATCCGGGAAGGACATCATGGCATCGAGCAGCCGCGAGATCGGCGCATCGAGCTTGCGGAAGAAGCCGGCGGCGACGCCGAGGATGACGCCGAGCACGGTGGAGATGCAGACGACGCCAAGGCTGACCAGCAGCGAGATGCGGCCGGCATAGATGGCGCGCGAAAAGATGTCGCGGCCGAATTCGTCCGTGCCGAAGAAATGCGTCAGCGACGGCGCCTTCAGCTTGTTGACGATCGACAGCTTGTTCGGCGCATAGGGGGCGACCCAGGGCGCGAGGATTGCCGCAAGCAGCACGACAAGAAGGATGATCGCACCGAACAGGATGGCGCGGTTGCGGAAGAGCCGGCGCAGGCCCGCCGCGAAGGGATGGGTCAGGGAACCGGCCATCATAGGCGCACCCGCGGATCGACGAGAATGTAGAGCATGTCGACGATGAAGTTGATGAGCACGTAGATCGCCGCGACGACGAGCAGCGCGCCCTGAATGACGGGATAGTCGCGGCGCAGCACGGCCGAGACGACGAGATTGCCGACGCCCGGCAGACCGAAGACCGTTTCGGTCACCACGGCGCCCGCCACCAGCATGGCGATGGAGAGACCGATCACGGTGATGATCGGGATCATGGCGTTCTTCAATGCATGTTTCAGGATCACGCGCCCCTCGCTCGCGCCCTTGGCGCGGGCCGTGCGCACATAGTCATCGCCCAGCACATCCAGCATGGCGGCGCGGGTGAAGCGGGTGATCAGCGCCGAATTGACGACGCCGAGGGCGACGGCCGGCAGAACGAGATGGTGCAGCCGCTCGAGGAAGGCCGTATCCGGCCCGCCATAGCCCGAAGCCGGGAACCAGCCCTGGCCGACGGCAAAGACCTGGATGAGCATGAGGCCCAGCCAGAAGCTCGGCACGCTCGCGGCCACCATCGTCAGCGTCACGACGATCTGGTCGAACAGCGTGCCGCGCTTGACGGCCGAAAGAATGCCGACGGGCAGCGAGATCGCGACCGCAATCAGGATCGAGAACAGCGTGAGGAAGAAGGTCGGTTCCGCACGCGCGGCGAGCGCCTGCGTCACCGGTTGATTGAGGAAGATGGACTGGCCGAGATCGCCCTTCAGGATGCCCAGCACGAACTGGCCATACTGGGCGATCAGCGGCGCATCGAGCCCCATCTTCGTGCGCAATTGCGCAATGTCTTCCGGGGTCGCATCCGACCCCAGCATCACGGCGGCAGGATCGCCCGGCGTCACGCGGACGATGACGAAAACCACCGTCACGACCAGGGCAAGCACGATTGCCATGCCTCCCAGCCGCTTCAACAATGCCTGGACGATCCTTGCCATGATTTACCCCTTACTTCTTGGGCGTGACGTTCCAGAAGTGCGGCCAGTAGGTCGGGGTGTAGTCCGAAATACCGGCAGCGACGCCTGTCACCGCGTTGAAGTTGCCTGCCTTGAACAGCGGTGCATCGTCGTAGATCACCGTCTGGATACCTTCCCACGCAGCCTGCTTTTCCGCGTCGGAAACCGCATCCATGTAGGTGCCCACGGCCTTCGTCTTCTCGTCCGAGACATACCAGCCCGGATAGCTGTCGGTGATCGTGTTGATCGTCGTCGGGTCGCCCGGGAAGTTCGAATGGGTGATGAAGATATCCCATTCCTTCTGGTCGGCACGGCGGGTCGTCAGCGTCGCCCAGTCGACGACCTGAAGATCAACCTTGAAGCCGGCGGCTTCGAGATAGGCCTTCGCCACCTCGCCGATCTTGTAGTGGAACTCGTACTGGCGACTGGTCATCAGGCGCAGCGGCGTGCCGTCGTAACCGGCATCGGCAAGCAGCTTGCCGGCCTCTTCCGGATCGCCTTCGCCGTAACGGGCGACGCCCGCCTCGGTGTACCAGAGCGAACCCTTCGGGAAGATCGACGCATCGACGCTGAAGAAGCGTTCGTCGGAGAAGGCGGCCAGCATCATGTCGTTCGGGTTGAGCGCGGCCTGTACGGCCTGGCGCAGCTCCTTCTTGACCAGCAGGCCTTCCTTCATGTTCATGTTGAGCGAAGCCCAACCGGTGTTCTCATAGATCACCGGCTTGGCCGTGCCGCTTGCCTCGACGCGATCATAGGCGCTGACGGGAAGCGAATCGGCGAAATCGAACTGGCCGGAGATCAGGCCCTCGACGCGGGTATTGGCATCGGGAACCGGCACGAAGCGGATTTCCTTGGCGATCGCCACGCGCTTGCCGGCATAGTTGCTCGGCTCGCCCTCGGGCGACTTGTAATCGTCGAAGCGCACGAGCTGCGTATACTGGTCCGGCTTGCGCTCCTTCAGCGCATAGGGACCGGTGCCGACGAATTCCGTCAGCGTATCGGCGATCTTTTCCGACGGCATGATGACGGAGGCCTGCGAGAAGGTCGCCAGCAGCGGCGCATAGCGCGACTTCAGCTTGATGACGACCATGTTCGGGCCGTCTTCCGAAAGGCTTTCGACGATCTCGGCGACCTGCTTGCCCTTGGAATTGACCGCCATCCAGCGCGTCAGCGAGGCGGTCACGTCCTTGGAGTCCAGATCGCTGCCGTCATGGAACTTGACGCCTTCGCGCAGCGGAATGCGATAGGTGAGGCCGTCCTCGGAAATCTCGGGCATGGCAAGCGCCAGCAGCGGCACCGAGCGCCATTCGAGATCATAGGTGTAGAGCGTCTCGAAAATGTGCTGGTCGATGGTCAGCACGATATCGGTCGCCGTCTGCATGACGTCGAGCGTCGGCGGCTCGCCGATGGTCGCGACCGTCAGCACGCCGTCTGTCGTCTGGGCGATGGCGAGGCTGCTGGTGCTTCCGGCAAGCGCCGCCAAGGTCATGAGAATAATTGCGTTTTTCATCTTGTACCCCTCTCTTATAGAAGTTTCGTGCCGGCTCCCGTCCGGCAGGTGGTTCAGCTTTCAAGCCCGAGCGGATCGGCAACGCGCGGCCACAGGTCAAGCCGCGCCTTGCGGTAGGCCGTCGTGGCGGGATCCGTCGGGTAGGAGGTCGGAGCGGCAACATAGACGATCTCGGAGGAGACCGGCTGGAAGCCCGCATGGAAATGGTTGGTCGATTTCACCAGCAGGAAGGCCTTCTTCGTGAAGTCCACGCCCTGGTTGGAATAGATATCCGGCTCGTAGGTCTGGGTGCGGCTGGTGATCAGCACGATATCGATGGTCGTGCCGAGCGGGCGCACCACGGCAGCAGCGCCGAGCGTCACGCGGCTGTTGCGGAAACTCTGCCAGCCGGCATCGAAGACGGCCTGAACCGTGACCCGCAGGTCCAGCGGCTCGCCGCCCTCCGGTCCCGATTTGCCGCCGAAGCGCAACGCCAGCTCCGCGCCTTCCCCCGCCGCATGGCAGAAGGAAACGGCGATCGGATCCCAGATCGTCGCCACCGCGACATCCTCGAAGCCGCGCTCGATCATCCGGCGCAGGATGAATGTGGCGTCACCCGCCACGCCGCCGCCGGGATTGTCCCAGACATCTGCGATGACGACCGGCACGCCCGGCTGCGCCGCGCGAACCGCGATCGCCCGGTCGAGGCCCGCCTCGGTGTCGAACATCGGCATGGCGGTCTCCCTGCGCATGCCGTAGAGCTCGTGGCCAAGCTTCTCGGCCAGCGCGTCGCCCTTCGCCCTGTCGCCATCGGTCACGACCACGATGCGCGTACCCATTTCCGGCACGTCGCCCGCCATGAAGCCGTGGATGACGGAAATCGAGAGGATGCCGTTCTTGCCCTCCATCGCCTTCAGCCGGTCGACGAAGGAACGCATCGGCTCGCGGCTCGTCGGATAGATGGTGATCATGCGGCAGTCGAAGGTGGAGATGGCAGGCTTGATCTCGCCCCGCAGCGTGCGCAGCGCCAGTTCGACGACATGCTCGCCGCGTTCCTCGAAATCCGTGTGGGGGAATTCGAGGAAGGTTGCCATGATGTCGAGATTGGCGACACGCCGGGCGGTCAGGTGGCTGTGCGGATCGAATTCGACGGCAATCAGCACGCCGGGACCAACGAGATCGCGGATACGGGCGAGGAAATCGCCTTCTGGGTCGTCATAACCCTGCACCACCATGGCGCCGTGCAGGCCGAGCACCACCGCATCGACGGGCAACACAGCCTTGAGTTCACCGATGATCCGGTCGCGCAGCGTCTCGTAGGTCTGCCGCTGGATAAGACCGGCGGGCTCAGCCCAGCAGGACGTGCCCTCGATGACGGTAAACCCTTCGGCACGGCCGCGCCGGCGCAGGATCGGCACCACGGAGGAACAGAGCGTCGGCGTATCGGGATGCTCGCCCGGCCCCGCATAGAAAGCCGCCTTGAAAGCATTCATATCCGTCGGAACGGGCGAGAAGGTGTTCGTCTCGGTGGCAAGCGAAGCTGTGAAGATGCGCATGTATGTTCGTTCCGAATGGGGGCTGACGCTCGAACACCGCCGGCCACGGCACCGCCATGGTGCCGAACTGCCAGCCTGAGGGCTCGGAATGCAGGTTCCCGTCGTTTGCAACACCGCCTGAGCGATGTAATTTATTTTCTAAATGATGCGATAATTTCAGGGAAAGTCAACATGGCGGCGACCGCTGGAACGAATATGTGTAATGTGTTTTCACACACTCAGCTTTTTCGGGCAAATTTACACAATCCAGACAATCGGGAGAACCACGGCCCGCTGCCCACCTGGCGAAATCCCGCTTTCGTATCAGGCAGTTGCGCAGGCACCGCGCCACCCTGACGACCCAAAAGCCTCATGGGCTGCGTGAACGGAAGTGAAAATAATGTCGACCAGAATGGCTGGATTTACACGCCCTTTCCTGCGTTTCGGCATCCCAAACGCAGATCGTCGAAAAAATCTGCTCAAATTCCACAGGCTGGAGGGCTTCACTGCACCGCCACCCTCCGCGCAGACTATCGAAATTCCCGCCTGCCACATTGCTACATTCCGATCCTGTGATATGTCTTGCCAATCGAGAAATTCATTTTCACCCAAATAGCGGCAACCCGCGCGAGTTTCGCGAGCGGAGGATCTGATGGACCTTTTCCACGCATTGTCGGATGAAGGAAGCAAGCTGTCGGGCCTCGACAGAAAGCTCGCGCAGCTCTCCCTGGAGGACGTGGATTTCGTCATGAACGCCTCGATCGGCGATCTGGCCGAGCGCGCAGGCGTCTCGCCGCCCACGGTCACGCGCTTCTGCCGCAGGCTCGGCTGCAAGGGATTTCCGGACTTCAAGGTGCAGCTGGCCAAGCTGACCTATGTAGGCCTGCGCTACGTCAAGCCGGAAGTGCCGACCGAAACGCCCGACGAGGTTGCGGCGGATATCATCGCCAAGGCGCAGAACGCGCTCTTCCAGCTTCACCGCCAGATCGACCTGTCCGCGCTGGAGACGGCGGCCCGCCTGCTGCGCGGCGCCGATTTCATCCAGGCTTTCGGAGCGAGCGGCAATTCGGCGATGATCGTCAACGAACTGCACAACCGGCTCTTCCGGCTCGGCTGCCGCATCCACACATCGAACGACCACAATATGAACGCGATGCTTTCCGCGGCGGCGCAGCCGGGCACGGTGGTCTTCGGCTCGTCTTTCACCGGTCGCGATTCGGCCCTTGTCCACTGCCTCGAACTGCTGCGCCAGCGGGGCGTTCCGACCGTCGTCGTCACCCAGAGCGGATCGCCGGTGGCCGCAGCGGCGGATGTGGTGGTTTCCGTCGACCTGCCGGAGGGCAGGAACATCTTCCGCCCGACCTCGACCCGCTTCGCCTATCTCGCCGTCATCGACATGCTGGCCAACCTCGTTGCCTATGCCGACCGGAGCAAATCGTTGAAGACCCTGCGCAGCATCAAGGAGGAACTCGTCAGCCGGCGCGATGGCGACGACCGCCAGCTTCTCGGCGACTGAACGCTCGCGCTCCTTTACGTCGTGCAAGGCCTCTCAGGTGGGAATCAGGGCTGCAAAGCCCGATACAGGATCAAAAGCAGTGGAAATTGATGCCAAATGGGCACGTCCGCCGCCAAAAACTCCTGAAAGCCCGGCACGGGAGGCCAATTTCCTTGCGGCTCGACGCGGAAATAAATTATACCGTTTTTATATGTTTTTCGCACTTCGGTGCCTAGAATAGACCGGAATCACCCGTCAATGGGGAAGCCGGTCACTCTTCCCGAAGAAGACGACGAGACCGCCGGATGCGCTATGCGTCCACGCTGCCGCATAGCCGATGGAAAGCAGGCTGAGATGCTGACGAAAAAGGGAAAATACGGACTGAAGGCCCTCGTGGACCTCGCGCGCCTTGCGCCGGGCGAAACGGCTTTCGTCAGCGAGATCGCGCTGCGCAACAACATTCCGAAGAAGTTCCTCGACACGATCCTGCTTGAACTGCGCAATGCCGGCATGCTGCGCTCGAAGAAGGGCCCCGGCGGCGGCTATTCGCTCTCGCATCCCGCGTCGGAAATCCGCATCGGCCACGCCATCCGCGTGCTTGACGGCCCCCTTGCGCCGATCCGCTGTGCGAGCCGCACGGCATATGAAGCCTGCGAGGACTGCGCCGATCCCGAAGCCTGTCAGGTCCGCCGGGCGATGACGGAAGTGCGCGACGCCGTCGCTTCCATCCTCGACACATTGACGCTCGAACAATTCGTCACCGTGCCGGGCGCTGCCGTGATGATCGAGGACGAGGCCCAGGAAAAGCGATTCGGCTGACAGGCCACGCCTGCGACTGCCGTTTCCGGCAGCGCCGGGGCTGACGCCACGCACCCATCCGTTCGCTAGACCTCGACCGGCCGCGCCGTCTGGCCGTTGACGCCGAAGACGCGGCGGTATCGCTCTATTTCCGCCGGATCGCCCGTCGCCTTGTGTGGATTGTCGGAAAGCTTGACGGCAGGTCGGTCGTTGGCGCTCGTCACCTTGCAGACGAGGGAGATCGGGTCGAGGCCGCTGCCTCCGTCCGGATCGCATCCCCGGAAATCGTTGGTGAGGTTGGTGCCCCAACCGAAGCTCATGCGCACGCGGCCCTGGAAATGCCGGTAGGTCTCCTCGATCGTGTCGACATCCATGCCGTCGGAGAAAATCAGCAGCTTTTCACGCGGGTCGCGCCCCTTCGCGCGCCACCAGTCGATGATCTGCTCGCCGCCGGCAATGGGCGGCGCGCTGTCCGGCCGGAACCCGGTCCAGTCCGCTACCCAGTCGGGCGCATTGGCGAGGAAGGCGGGCGTGCCGAAAGCATCGGGAAGCGCGATCAGCAGGTTGCCGTTATAGTGCTGCCGCCAGTCTTCCAGCACCTGATAGGGCGCACGGGCAAGCGCTTCGTCGTCTTCGGCAAGCGCGGCGGCAACCATCGGCAATTCATGCGCATTGGTGCCGATCGCCTCGAGATCGGCGTCCATGGCGAGCAGCACATTGGACGTGCCGATGAAGCGATCGCCAAGCCCCTCCTTCAGCGCCTCGACGCACCAGCGCTGCCACAGGAATCCGTGCCGCCGCCGCGTGCCGAAATCGGAGATGACGAGATCGGGCAATTTCCGCAATCGCTCCACCTTTTCCCAGAGCCGCGCCTTGGCGCGCGCATAGAGCACATCGAGCGCAAAGCGGCCCTTGTTGCGCATCGCTGCGCGGGATTTCAGCTCGTTGATGATCGTGAGCGCCGGAATCTCCCACATCGTCGTGTGCGTCCACGGCCCGTCGAAATGCAGTTCATACTGCCCGTCCGCCTTGCGCAGCTCGTAGTCGGGAAGCTGGAAGGCACCGAGCCAGGCAATGAAATCCGGGCCGAACATGCGCGATCGGCCGTAGAAACTGTTCCCGGCGAGCCAGATCAGCTCCTTCTTGGAGAAGCGCACATTGCGGGCGTGGTCGAGCTGGGCACGCAGTTCCCCCTCGTCGATTATGTCGGCGAGCCGCACGCTCGTCGTGCGATTGATCAGGGAAAAGGTCGCATTCACGTCCGGATGAAGCTGCCGGATCATCTGGAGCATCAGCAGCTTGTAGAAATCCGTATCGAGCAGGCTGCGCACGATGGGGTCGAGCCGGAAATTATGGTCGTAGGTGCGGGTCGCGATATCGTTGACGGCCATGCCGGCTCCTGGTCGATGACGGGTCTATCGTCCACCGGCGGCAAAGCGCCGGCGCAACCGCGCCAGCCTCGTTTATCGAACCGTCTATTGCAAGGGTGCTCACTGGCCGAAGAAGAGCACACCGGCAATGACCACCGATGCGCCAACGGCTGATATTGTTCCCGCGCCCTGCAAGACGCCCATGCGATAGAGCATCAGTGCAAAGCCGGCGATAACCGGTGCTGCGACGACAAGGCCGAACTGTGCGTCCGTCATGAGAAACCCTTTCCTTTGCCCCATCATGGCGCGCCCGGCCTCGCTTCTCTTTGTGCCTGCGCAAAGAAGGCCGAGGAACCTCGCGCTAGAAAACATCCATGGCGACGATAGATGACATGGGCACTGCGGTTCCTGAAACGGAGAACGGGCAAGCCGATTCCCTTCTGCTCTGGATTCTGGTGTGGAGCGAACTTGCGGCCTTCGGTGCGCTGCTTGTCGCCTTCCTGGTGACGACAGTTCTGGATACCGGTGGCGCAACGCTCCTGCGCTCGCATCTTCATCCGGGGCTTGCCGCCCTCAATACGGTGCTTCTCGTCCTGAGTGGCTGGCTGGCCGCGCTTGCGGTGCGCCGCGAGGGGAATGCGGTCCGCCGCCCGCTCGTACTTGCGGCGCTGTTCGGTTTCGCCTTCGCGGCCGTCAAGGCCATCGAATATACCGTCGAGGTCCGTTCCGGCATCGGCGGGGTCGGAACGCTCGCGGAGCTCTATTTCCTCATCACCGGCTTCCACCTGCTGCATGTCCTGTTCGGCGCCGGCATTCTCCTTCTCGTCGCCTGGCGCCCCTCGCGGGCGAATGTCGTGATGATCGCCACGCTCTGGCACGCGATCGATCTCGTCTGGCTCGTGATGTTCCCGATCGTCTATCTCACCTGAGGCACGCCATGACCCGACAGGCCCGCGAACAGTTCATCGCCACGCTCGCCATCGTGCTGACGCTCGCGATAGGCGGCGCTTTTGTCGGCGGGCTCAGCGGCGGGCTGCTGGTGCCGATCGCCGCCGTCCTTGTCATGGCCTATGCCAAGGGGCGTCTTGTCATCCTCGATTTCATGGAACTTCGCCCGAGCCGCAGCGTCCTGCGCTCCGCGCTGCTTGCCTGGCCGGCCGCGCTGCTGTCGCTCGGCCTTGCGCGCACCGTCGTCGTCGCGCTGATCGGCTGACAACCGCCGCGCTCTTTGCCAATGCGCAAAGAAGGCTTTTCCCCCACCGCTAGAACGAGGACGTTCCGCATTGCCGGCGAGGGGATCGTCGGCAAACCAGTCAGCGGGATTTGGCGCCGGGCCCCTGGGGTTTCGGCAAGGGAAAGGACCATGGGATGGCAGAGCGCCTAACCAAGACCGGGGCCCGCAACGTCTTCTATGGCGGGTCTATCTTCTTCTTCGCGATCTTCGTGGGGCTAACGGCCCACAGTCACTATTTTATCAAAACCACCTCCACAGACGAGACGACGCTGACCGATGGCGTCGCACGCGGCAAGCATGTCTGGGAAAAGAACGCCTGCATCAACTGCCATACGCTGCTTGGTGAGGGCGCCTATTTCGCGCCCGAGCTCGGCAATGTCTGGAAGCGCTATGGCGGCGTCGATGACCCGGAGGGCGCGCGCGAGACGCTGAAGGCCTGGATGGCCGCGCAGCCGAGCGGAGCGGAAGGCCGGCGGCAGATGCCGCAGTTCAACCTTACCGAACAGGAACTCGACGATCTCGCCGACTTCCTCGAATGGACGAGCCGGATCCTGACCCAGAACTGGCCGCCGAACGAAGCCGGCTGACGGACAAGCGTTGAGGAGAAAAAACATGAAATATCAAACGCAAAAGGTCGCAATGCTGTATTTCTACGGCGCGCTCGGCCTCTTCCTCGCCCAGGTGCTCTTCGGAGTCGTGGCCGGCCTGATCTATGTTATGCCGAACACGCTTTCCGAACTCCTGCCCTTCAACATCGTGCGCATGATCCACACCAACGCGCTCGTCGTCTGGCTGCTCATGGGCTTCATGGGCGCAACCTACTACATGATCCCGGAGGAGACCGAGACGGAGCTATACAGCCCGAAACTCGCCGTTCTCCAGTTCTGGCTGTTCTTCGTGGCGGCGGGCCTTACGGTCGTCGGCTACATGTTCCGCATCCACGAGGGGCGCGAATTCCTCGAGCAGACCTTCATCGCCAAGGTCGGCATCGTCGTCGTCGTGCTGATGTTCCTGTTCAACATCACCATGACGGCGCTGAAGGGTCGCAAGACCACCGTCATCAACATCCTGCTCTTCGGCCTGTGGGGCCTGGCGATCTTCTTCCTCTTCGCCTTCTACAACCCGATCAACCTGGCGCTCGACAAGTTGTACTGGTGGTACGTCATCCACCTGTGGGTCGAGGGCGTCTGGGAACTGATCATGGCCTCCGTGCTCGCCTTCCTGATGATCAAGCTCAATGGTATCGACCGCGAGGTCGTGGAAAAATGGCTCTACGTCATCGTCGGCCTTGCGCTGTTCTCGGGCATCCTCGGAACGGGCCACCACTACTACTGGATCGGCGCCCCGGGCTACTGGCAGTGGATCGGCTCGCTGTTCTCGACGCTGGAAGTCGCACCCTTCTTCACCATGGTCATCTTCACCTTCGTGATGACCTGGAAGGCCGGGCGCAACCATCCGAACAAGGCGGCGCTGCTCTGGTCGATCGGCTGCTCGGTCATGGCATTCTTCGGCGCGGGCGTCTGGGGCTTCCTGCACACGCTGTCGTCGGTGAATTACTATACCCACGGCACGCAGGTCACCGCAGCGCATGGCCACCTCGCCTTCTTCGGCGCCTATGTGATGCTGAACCTTGCCATCATGGCCTATGCCATCCCGGAAATCCGCGGTCGCGCGCCCTATAACCAGTGGCTCTCGATCGCCAGCTTCTGGATCATGTGCACGGCGATGTCGGTCATGACCTTCGCGCTCACCTTCGCCGGTGTCGTGCAGGTCCACCTGCAGCGCGTGCTCGGCGAGAACTTCATGGACGTGCAGGACCAGCTTGCCCTGTTCTACTGGGTTCGCCTCGGCTCGGGCGCCGTCGTCCTCGTCTCGGCGCTGATGTTCATCTGGGCCGTGCTCGTGCCGGGCCGGGAACGGCGCGACAGCCTCACGCAGCTGGTCCAGCCGGCCGAGTGAGCGCTGGCCGGCCCCGTCATCCCACGGGGCCGGCTCCCTCTTTCCAGACATTCGTGGAGACCGAAATGAACGTCATGCTCAAGACCGCACGCGCCGACATTCCCGCCTACAGCCCTTCCGGCAATGAATGCGCCCTGTTCGAAACGGCCTGGACCCGCCAGCTGCCGTTGCTGCTGAAAGGCCCGACAGGTTGCGGCAAGACCCGCTTCGTCAGCCACATGGCCGCAAAGCTCGGCCTTCCCCTTTCGACCGTCTCCTGCCACGACGACCTGTCGGCGGCCGACCTTACCGGCCGCTACCTGCTCAAGGGCGGCGACACGGTCTGGGTCGACGGCCCGCTGACACGCGCGGTGCGCGAAGGGGGCGTGTGCTATCTCGACGAGATCGTCGAGGCCCGCAAGGATGTCGCCGTGGTGCTGCATCCACTCACCGACGACCGGCGCATCCTGCCGCTGGAGCGCACCGGCGAAGTGCTGGAGGCCCCGGCCGGCTTCATGCTCGTCGTCTCCTACAATCCCGGCTACCAGAACCTCCTCAAGGCGCTGAAACCCTCCACGCGCCAGCGCTTCGTCGCCATCGAGTTCGACTTTTTGCCGAAGGCAGCGGAGATCGCCGTCGTCGCCACGGAAAGCGGCCTCGACGAGGGGCGCGTCGCGCCGCTGGTCGATCTCGCCCACCGGCTCAGGGCGCTGAAGGGTCACGATCTGGAAGAGGGGGTCTCCACCCGTCTCCTCGTCTATTGCGCCTGCCTCATCGACAGCGGCATGACGATGCGCGAAGCCGTGCGCGCCGCCATGATCGAACCGCTTACCGACGAGCCGGATGTCAGGATCGCGCTCCTTGAAGTCGCCGACGCCATGATCCGCTGAGGCCGCCATGCTGGATTTTCTGGAGTTCGAGGAAACCGTCGGCCGGGCATGGCACCGGCTCGTCGGCAACACGGCCACCTGGCCACGCCATCCGGACCATGCCGTCCGGCTGGAAGACGTTCGACCGGTGCTCGCCGTCTGCTTCCGTGGTTTTGGCGGGGAGGGGGCAGTGCAGATCGCCCCGGCACGCGGGCGCACCTCGACGCACCGCCTCCGGCTGCGCCAGCGCATGGGGCTCGGCGAGGAAAAGCTGGTGCAGCCCGGTCGCGACCATGCAACGCTGATGCTTCCGGGGGAAATCGCTCTCTTCCCGGACCGTGGCCTCAACCTGGACCTCTATGTCTGGTTGGCCGCCGCCATGGCTGTCATGCCGCTCGATGAGGTTACCCACCGCGATCCGCTTCAGCGCGACCTTGCCATCCTGGCGCGGGCGGAGGCGACGGCGACGGCGGTTCTGGCCGCCTTTCCGGGGCTCGTCCGACGCTACAAGCGGCTTTGCGCCGCAACGGCCGAGGCGCGCAGCCGCCGCCCGCTGCCATCCATCGAGCGCCATGTCGAGAACCGTGTCCTCAGCCTCCTGAAGAAGGGGGCAGGGCTTGCAGACAATACGCTGCCGGTCATCTTCCCGCACCGCGCGCCACCCGGCTATCTGCCCATGCTGCCCGTGCCGCTCTGGCCGGATGCGCTGCTGCGCGAAGAAAGCGATGAGCGCGGGGAAGAAGACCAGCCGGTAACCGGCGGTGATCCGATGGCGGCGGAAACCGGCAGGCACGTCGCGCTGCGCGAGAAGGCGGAAAATCGCAAGAGCGAGCGCAGCCCCTTCATTCTCAACCGCTTCGAGAAGATCCTCGCCATGGCCGAGATGGTCAATGTCGACCGCCCCGGCGACGACAGCGACGATCACGATTCCAGCGCCGCCGACGAACTGGACGACATGACGCTGGGCGAGCGCAAGGGGCGGCCCGCCGCGCGCTTCCATTTCGATCTCGACCTGCCGCCGGAAGCCCTCGACCGTACGCGGCTGACCGGCGAATATACCTATCCGGAATGGGATTACCGCACGGCAACCTACCTGCCGGACCATTGCCGGGTGCTTGCCTCCCCGGCACCCGACACTGCCGAAGTGTGCGAGGCCGCCCCCGACACGAAGAGCCTCATCCGGCGGGTGCGCCGTCAATTCGAGGTGCTGCGCCCGCGCCATGAAATGCTGCGCGCGCAACTCGACGGAGCGGAACTCGATCTCGATGCTGTGGTGCGGGCGCGCAGCGACCTTGCCGCCGGCGGGCAGGGCAGCGACCGCATCCACCTGATGAGCCGGCCGCAGGCGCACGACCTTGCGGTGACCATCCTCGTGGACGTGTCGCTCTCCACCGATGCCTGGTTCGACAATCGCCGGGTGCTGGACGTGGAGAAGGAGGCGCTGACGGTGCTTGCCCACGGGCTTGCCGCCTGCGGCGACCGGCACTCGATCCTCACCTTCACCTCGCGCCGCCGCTCCTGGGTGCGCGTCGAGACGGTCAAGGATTTTGGCGAGCCTATGGGGCACGGCGTCGAGGCGCGCATCGCCGCGCTGAAGCCCGGCTTCTACACCCGCATCGGCCCGGCGATCCGCCATGCGGCGGCAAAACTGCGTGAACAGCCGAACCGCCGCAAGCTGCTGCTGCTGCTCACCGACGGCAAGCCGAACGACGTCGACCATTACGAAGGCCGCTTCGCGCTGGAAGACAGCCGCCGTGCCGTCATGGAAGCGCGCCGCACGGGTGTCAGCATATTCGGCGTGACGGTCGACCGGGAAGCGCAGGCCTATGTGCCGGCCATCTTCGGCCGCAACGGCTATGCCATTGTCAGCAACATCGCCCGGCTGCCTGCGGCGCTGCCGGCGATCTATCGTGGTCTTGTGGGATAGAGGGCCCAAGATCGCGAGGAAAAGCCCGGCATGCCGCACCATGCCGGGCTTTTCTTGTCCTCGACGGAAGAGAGTTTACCGGTGGCGCAGGCCGAACAGGTAGCCGATGAAGGCAGCACCGGCGAGGGCGACGAGCGGATTGTCCTGAATGGTCTGGCGCAGGTCATCACGCAACGATTCCGCCTTGGCGACCGCGAGGTTACCCGTGCCTTCCGCGATCAAGCCGGCGGATTCCTTCATCCGGCTGATTTCCAGTTTCAACGCCTCGATCTGCTCGCTGACCGTCGCTTCCGCCGCCGCAATGCGGGCTTCCTCCGAAATGCTTTCGACACCCTCAACGACGCTGGGCGTGCGTTTACCGGTGCTTTTTTCGTCAGCCATGAGCATGTCTCCTGAATTGATGGGAATGGCATGAAGCACAACTTCCGTCGCGCCCATTGGTTCCCGTCGATGATTCAAACTGTGATCCGGCCTGCAATTGACTCTTGCGAAGATTGAGAACAAATAGAGAACACAATTTCTCAAGCTGGAGCCGCCAAATCGATGTCCCCCTCTGCCAATGCCGTTGTTGCCGACCTGCGCGACCGCATCCGGCAATTCGATGGCCGGGCCCTGCGAGACCGGGCGGTGCTGCCCTTCGGCGTACCGGAAATCGACGAGCGGTTGCCCGGCGGCGGGCTGGCGCTTGCCAGCCTGCATGAGGTCTGCGGCGGCGGCAACGATGCCGTCGAGGGCGCGGCCGCCATGCTTTTTGCCGCCGGTATCGCGGCGCGCACCAAGGGGCAGGTGCTCTGGTGCCTGACACGGCCTGATCTCTTCGCCCCGGCCATGATGCAGGCGGGACTTGCCCCCGGCCGCGTCATTTATGTGGAAGCGGGCGACGAGAAGAGCCTGCTCCTCTGTTTCGAGGAGGGGCTGCGCCATGGCGGGCTCGGCGCGGTGGTGGCGGAGGTCGCGCGCCTGTCGATGACCGCATCGCGGCGCCTGCAACTTGCCGCCGAGGCCGGCGGTACGCTCGGCATCGCCCTGCGCCGCTTCCGCCACAGGCGGGAGGCGGATGCCTTCATGCTGCCATCCGCCGCCGTGACGCGCTGGCGGGTTTCCATGCGTCCGTCCGCGCCGCTTCCGGTGCCCGGCATCGGCCGGGCGCAATGGCTGTTGGAACTCACCCGTTGCCGTTCCGGCGAGACGGCGGAATTCGAAGTGGAGGCATCCGATGCCGAGGGTCGTATCGCTTTTTCTTCCCGGCTGGCCGATCGATCGCCTGAGGCGGGCTCTTGGCGCCGCGGCGCCTCCGCCTGACCGGCGGCTCGTTCTCGTCGGCAAGGAAGGATCGCGCCGCATCGTGACGGCGGTGAGCAAGCCGGCCGAGCAGGCGGGCCTTCGCGTGGGCATGGCGCTTGCCAAGGCCCATGCGCTGCTGCCCGACGTCGAGACCATGCCTGCCGATCCCGCGGCCGATGCGGCGGCGCTCCAGCGCCTTGCCCTGTGGGCCTTGCAGCACTACGCCCCCATCGTCGCGCCCGATCCGCCCGATGGCCTCGTCATCGACACGACCGGCGCCGACCACCTGCATGGCGGCGAGGAGCGCATGCTGACCGGCCTCGTCAACCGCCTCGCCGCCTCCGGCATTTTCGCCCGCGCGGCCATCGCCGACAGCTGGGGCGCGGCCTATGCCGCCGCGCGTTTTCTCGCCGATCCCGTATGCGTCATTCCGCCCGGAGCATCCGCCGAAACCGTCGCGGCCTTGCCCATCCCGGGGCTGCGGATTTCACCGGAAACCGTGACGGGCCTGCATGTGCTGGGCTTTACCACGATCGGCGACGTGCTCGCCGTACCGCGCGCGCCGCTCGTGTTGCGCTTCGGTCCGCTCCTCGGCCGCAGGCTCGATCAGCTGCATGGAACCATATCCGAGCCCGTCGATCCGCTGCGCGACCCGGAACTCGCCACGGTCCGCAAGGTCTTCGGCGAGCCGATCGGCGCACCGGAAACCATCGCGCGCTATACGGCCAGCCTCGTGCGCGATCTCTGCCAGGCGCTGGAAAAACGCGGTCTCGGTGCGCGCCGGCTCGACCTTCTCTTCCACCGCGTCGACAATTCCCTGCAGGCAATCCGCGTCGGCACGGCGCGCGCCGTGCGCGATGAAGAACGGCTCGTCCGGCTCCTGCACGACCGGATCGAGACTATCGACCCCGGTTTCGGCATAGAGATCATGGACCTGACCGCGACGCTTGCCGAACCGCTCGTCCTGCAACAGGCGGTTTCCTCGCTGATTGAGGAGGAGACCGCCGATATTGCCGGCCTCCTCGACGTGATCGCCAACCGCATCGGCGCGCGCCGGCTCTATCGCCTCGCGCCCGTCGAAAGCGACGTGCCGGAACGCTCCTTCCACCGTATCGAACCGCTCGCCTCGGATGACGGCGCCACCTGGCAGGACCGCTGGCCACGCCCCGCGCGCCTGCTTGCCCGGCCGGAGCCGATCGAGGTCATGGCGCTCCTGCCTGACCATCCGCCCGCCTCCTTCACATGGCGCGGCGTGCGGCGGCTGGTGAAGCGGGCGGACGGCCCGGAACGCATCTTCGGTGAATGGTGGAAGCGCGATGCGGAACTGGCCGCCGTGCGCGATTACTTTCAGGTCGAGGATGCCGGGGGCGAACGGTTCTGGCTCTTCCGTTCGGGCGGCGAGGCCGAGGCGGCCAGCGGACTCGGCCGCTGGTTCCTGCATGGGATTTTCGCATGAAACCGCGCTATGCCGAGCTTCAGGTCACCTCCCATTTCTCGTTCCTGCGCGGGGCGAGCAGTTGCGCCGAACTGGTCGCCCAGGCCGGCGCGCTCGGCATCGAGGCGCTGGCCGTCGTCGACCGGAACAGCCTTGCCGGCATCGTTCAGGCGCATAAGGCCGTGAAGGAACTGCCGGAGGTCAATGTGCGCCTCGTTGTCGGCTGCCGGCTGGATCTTGTCGACGGCATGTCGCTGCTCGTCTACCCGACCGATCGCGACGCCTATGCCCGCCTCTGCCGCTTGCTGACCATCGGCAAGAAGAGGGCAGGCAAGGGAAAGTGCCACCTCGACTGGGCCGATGTCGTCGAATGGAACGAGGGCCTCATCGCCGTGCTGGTGCCCGACGAGGCGGATGACGTGACCGCCTTCCATCTGCGCCGTCTCCGCGAGACCTTCCGCGACCGCAGCTACCTCGCCCTCACGCTGCGCCGCCGGCCGAACGACCAGCTCCGCCTCTTCGATCTTTCCAACCTCGCGGTGCAATACCGCGTGCCCACCGTCGTTACCAATGACGTGCTCTATCACGAACCCGGACGGCGCATGTTGCAGGACATCGTCACCTGCATCCGCAACAATGTCGTCATCGACAATGCCGGTTTCCTGCGCGAACGCCACGCCGACCGCTACCTGAAGCCGCCGGAGGAAATGCACCGGCTTTTCACCCGCTACCCGGAGGCGCTTGCCCGCACGCGGGAAATCGTGGAGCGCTGCCGCTTCTCGCTCGACGAGCTGCAATATCAATACCCGGACGAGAAGGAATATGCGCATCTCACGCCGCAGGAGGCGCTGGAGAAACATACGTGGGAGGGGGCGGCCGAGCGATATCCGGATGGCATACCGGATCGGGTTCGTGGCAAGCTAAACCATGAACTAAAACTCATCGCGCATATGAAGTACGCCCCATACTTCCTCACCGTGCGATCGATCGTAAATTATGCCCGTTCCATCGACATTCTCTGCCAGGGCAGGGGATCAGCGGCCAACAGCGCAGTCTGCTACGTTCTTGGGATTACCTCCATTAGCCCCATGGTGAACGGCCTTCTCTTCGAGCGCTTCGTCTCTGAACAGCGCGGCGAGCCGCCCGATATTGACGTCGACTTCGAGCACGAGC
Source organism: Shinella sp. (assembly GCF_049651085.1). Taxonomy (GTDB): domain Bacteria; phylum Pseudomonadota; class Alphaproteobacteria; order Rhizobiales; family Rhizobiaceae; genus Shinella. The sequence goes on along the minus strand of NZ_JBASBL010000022.1, from coordinate 281,114 downwards.
GCCGGGAGGAAGTGATCCAATGGATCTACAAGACCTATGGACAGGACCGGTCAGCGCTCTGCGCCACCGTCATCCGCTACCGCTCGCGCGCGGCCATGCGCGATGTCGGCCGGGCGCTAGGCATGCCGGAGGACGTGCTGAAGGCATTGTCCTCGCAGGTCTGGGGCTGGTCCAACGATGTTCCGCAAAACCATGCCGGATCGGCAGGCCTCAATGTGGATGACCGGCGCATAAAGCTGCTGTTCGAACTGGCCCGCCAGTTGATCGGTGCGCCCCGCCATCTTTCGCAGCATCCCGGCGGCTTCGTGCTGACGCGTGACCGGCTGGACGATCTCGTGCCCATCGAACCCGCAGCCATGGACGGCCGGCAGGTGATCGAATGGGACAAGGACGACATCGAATCCCTGCGCTTCATGAAGGTGGACGTGCTGGCGCTCGGCATGCTCACCTGCATGCGCCGCGCCTTCGACTTCCTGAAGGAGCACAAGAACGAAAGCCGCACGCTCGCCAACATCCCCCAAGAGGACAAGCCGACCTATGATATGATCTCGAAGGCCGACACAATCGGCACGTTCCAGATCGAAAGTCGGGCGCAGATGTCCATGCTGCCGCGCCTCAAGCCGAAGGAACTTTACGACATCGTCATTCAGGTAGCGATCGTGCGGCCGGGACCGATACAGGGCGACATGGTACACCCCTATCTGCGGCGGCGGCAGGGGCTTGAAACGGTCGAATATCCCAAACCGGAATTCGAGATGGTCCTGAAGCGAACGCTTGGCGTGCCCTTGTTCCAGGAACAGGCGATGCAGGTGGCGATCGAATGCGCCGGATTCACGCCGGGTCGGGCCGACCAGTTGCGCCGGGCGATGGCAACCTTCAAGCACACAGGCGGCGTGGACAAATTTCGGGACGAACTGCGAGAGGGCATGGTCGAAAGAGGCTATGCCCGGGAATTCGCCGAACGCATGTGCCGCCAGCTCGAAGGCTTCGGCTCCTACGGCTTCCCGGAAAGCCATGCCTACAGTTTCGCCATCATCGCCTATGCTTCGGCCTGGATGAAATGCCGCCACCCGGACGTCTTCTGCGCGGCCCTGCTCAATTCCCAGCCGATGGGTTTCTACGCGCCGGCGCAGATCGTGCGCGATGCGCGCGAGCATGGGGTGGAGGTGCGGCCGGTCTGCATCAATGAAAGTCGTTGGGATTGCACGCTGGAGCCGACGCAGGAACCGGGACTCTTTGCCGTCCGCCTCGGGCTGCGGATGGTGAAGGGGCTCGGCAACAAGGAGGCGGGCAAGCTCGTCGCGCCCCGAGGGGAGGAGCCCTTCGCCTCCATCGACGATTTCTGGCGTCGCTCTGGGCTTGCAGCCGAGACGCTGGTGCGGCTTGCGGAGGCGGACGCTTTCCTGCCCTCGCTCGGCCTTTCGCGCCGCGAGGCGCTCTGGGCGATCCGCGGCCTTCGGGACGAGCCCTTGCCGCTCTTCACGGCGGCGGCGGAGCGGGAGGCGACGCTCGTTCCGGAACTGAGCGAGCCCGTTGTGGCTCTGCGCCCCATGGCGGCGGGCGGCGAAGTGGTGGAAGATTACGGCCATGTCGGCCTGACGCTCCGGGCGCATCCGGTCAGCTTCCTGCGGGAAAGTCTCACGCGCCGCCGCATCCTCACCTGCGCCGAGGCGACACGGCTCAAGGATCGCCAGAAGGTCGAGACAGCCGGCATCGTGCTTGTGCGTCAGCAACCGGGCTCAGCCAAGGGCGTCATCTTCGTGACGATGGAGGACGAGACGGGCATCGCCAATCTCGTCGTCTGGCGCAAGGTCTTCCTCGCCTACCGCGCCATCGTGATGGGCGCGCCGATGATCGGCGTCAAAGGCTATGTCCAGCGGGAGGGCGAGGTGGTGCATATCGTCGTGCAGCACCTCGCCGATCTCTCCGCGGACTTTTCCAGCATCGGCCGGCGCGGCGGCGTTCCGGGACAGAAGGACGCGGGTCATCTCGAGACGATCCGCGTCAAATCCCGTGACTTCCATTGATTTCTTGAAGTTTTACATGAAGTCGCGAGGGATCGCCTTCTCGAAGCACTTCTCGAAGATCTGCACCTCGCCCTCGAAGGCGCGGATGGAGGCGGAGACCAGCCAGTCCGTTGCCGTGCAGGCGATGGTCGCCCTCGCAACCGTGCGCACGAACCAGCCTGAGCGCTGCAGATCGCAGGTCCAGGCCGCCGTGCCGGTCATCGATAGCGGATCGTTCCCGGCGATAGACCAGAGTTCGTCACGCACCTGCCGCGTGGCAAGCCCCGTGCCGGGATGTTCGGTAAGTCCGGTATCCTCGTAGATCGAATATTCGGTCAGGCCGTTCGTCAGGTCACGCTCCACGCCGCGCGCCGTCTCGCCCGGCGTCAGCGTCGTATATTGCGGCAGCGGATCGGGATTTTCCGGCTCGGGCAGGGAAACCACCCGGTGCGTGCCGAGCCTTGGCAGGGAAAGGGTGAGCGAAGCGAGGTCGATCGTCACGCCGGCATCCACCGGCGGCGGCAGCACCATCGGCCAGTAGGCAGTCGAGAGCGACAGGCGGATGCGGTGACCCGGCCGGAAGCGATAGCCCATCGCATCAAGCACGAGGCGGATGCGGGTCTTGCGGCCTACGGGCATGGCTTTCGGTTCGGCATTGCCGTCCCGATGCGCAAGATTCACGACACCGAAGGTGACACGCGTCGCCGTACCGTCCGGATGAATATCGACGAGGCGGGCGCAGAGATTGCCGATGTCCGCATCCGTCGCAAGATCGAGTTCCAGCACGGGCTGGCCGAGAAAATCCTGCGCCTCACTGAGCGGGGCCGTCTCGATGACCAGCGAGCCGGCATCGTCAAGACGCTGGTCGAGTGCCATTTCCGCATCCGGCTTCAGCGTGAACCACTCGCCGGCCATGGTGCCGGTATCCAGCGGCGACTTGAGGTAGCGTTCGTTGCCGGAAGCGCCGGCAAGCGGCATGCCGGAGGCGAGCGCCCCCGATTGCTCGACATGGAAAGGCGCCATTTCGGGCGTCTCCCAGCTGTCCTTGGCGATCCAGAAACCCGGATCAAATTCACGGCGCAGCGACGGGCGGGCGGCATCCTGGATATAGGCCCGCACCTGCGGGATCTTTTCCGCGCCGTTCTCCTCGCCGCGCAGCCAGCGGTTCCACCAGGCGATGGCCTCGGCATGGAAATCCATGCGGGGCTTCGGCCAGGCGAAATGCGGATATTTGTGAACCCACGGCCCGATGAGAGCCTTCGCCTTGCCCCCGATCCCTTCGACAGCCTTCAGCGGCGTGCTGCGATAGCCATCCGCCCAACCGGCAATGACGAGGGCGGGGATGGAGAAATCGTCGAAATCCTCGCAGATCGAGCCATGCTTCCAGAAGTCGTCGCGGCGCTGGTGCTGCAGCCATTCCTCCATGAAGAAGGGCTCGTTTTCCAGCCGCTCCAGCCACATGTCCTTCCAGCGGTCGCCGACGATCTCAGGGTCCGGCGAACGGGACTGGTAGGCCAGCATGGTCGCGGCCCAGGAGAGCTGGGCGGAAAGATGCGTGCCGTTCTTGTAGTGGATGTCGTCGTTGTAGCGATCGACCGTGGAGGCGATGGAAATGACCGCCTTCAGCGCCGGCGGCTTGAGGGCGGCGGCCTGCAGGCAGTTGAAGCCGCCCCAGGAAATGCCCATCATGCCGACCGAGCCGTTCGACCAGGACTGCGCGGCGATCCACTCGATGAGTTCGCAGGCATTCGCCAGTTCCAGCCGCGTGTATTCGCCGTCGATCACCCCGTCGGATTCGCCCGAACCGCGGATATCGACGCGCACCCCGGCAATGCCGGCGGCGGCGAAGACGGGATAGGTCGATTCATCGCGCAGGCACGTGCCGTCGCGCTTGCGATAGGGCAGGAATTCGAGCACGGCGGGCACCGGATTCCGATCCGTCCCCTCCGGCATCCAGATGCGGGCGGCAAGCCGCGTGCCGTCGGCAAGCGTGATCCATTCGTTTTCGATGACGGTGAAGGCGCGAGACATGGAATAATCCGTTCAGCAGCAAAAGTCGGATTGGACCGGAAGCGGCGCGAAGGGCCGCAACCGGTCATGAACATGGAGGGAGGGTGTCAGGCGTCGAGCCACACCCGGCTGGCGACATAGCCGTTGGAGACGTCGTTGCCGATATCGTGGACATAGCCCTTCACCTGCTTGGTGCAGGCGTTGAGATAGTCGTTGAAGACGGGCAGGATCAGGCCGCCTTCATCACGCACGATGAGCGCCATCGTCCTGTAGAGCTCGCGGCGTTTGGTATCGTCGAGTTCGGCCCTTGCCTGAAGAACCAGCTTGTCGAAATCCGCGCGCTTGAAGCGCGTGTCGTTCCATTCGGCATTCGTGACATAGGACGTCGAGTAGCGCGAATCCTGCGTCGGGCGACCGCCCCAGTAGGAGGCCGCGAACGGCTGGACGTTCCAGACGTTCGTCCAGTAGCCGTCATCCGGCTCGCGCTTGACGTCGATGGCGAGGCCGGCCTTCTTCGCGCTTTCCTGGAAAAGCACCCCGGCATCGACCGCGCCGGGGAAGGCGGCTTCGGCCGTGCGCAGGAGGACCGGGCCGGAATGGCCGGACTTCTTGTAGTGGAAGGCCGCCTTGTCCGGATCGTAGGCGCGCTGCTCGATACCCTCCGGGGCAAGCGCATAGGCCATGTTGACCGGATAGTCGTTGCCGAGCGTGCCGTAGCCGCTGAGCACCCGGTCGAGGATCTCCTGGCGGTCGATGGCATATTTCAGCGCAAGGCGCAGGTCGTTGTTGTCGAAGGGCGCAGTGTCGCAGTGCATCAGGAAGCTGTAGAAGCCCTTGCCGCCGGTCTGGAGGATCTCGACGATCGGTGCGCGCTTCAGCAGCGCGACGGTCTTGGGCTCGACCGAACTGATGAAGTGGACCTGGCCGGACGATAGCGCCGCGATGCGCGCGGTGGTGTCGTTCATGACGATGATTTCGACACTGTCCACGAAACCGCGATCGCTTCGCCAGTCGTTCGGGTTCTTCTCGAACGTGGTGCGCACGCCGGATTCGAAGGACGTCAGCTTGTAGGGGCCCGTGCCGATGGCCGCATTCGGGTTTTCTACGCCGCCGCCCGGCTGGATGATGAGGTGGTAGTCGGACAGGATCAACGGCAGGTCCGCATTGCCTTCGGCAAGCGTGATCACCAGATCGCCGGCCTTGTCCTCGAAGGTCTTAATCGAGCCGAGAAGGCCGAGCGCGCCCGACTTGGAGCCCGTATCCGAATGGCGCTTCAGCGTGGCGAGAACGTCGGCAATGCTCATCGGGCTGCCATCGTGGAACTGCACGCCCTTGCGGATCCTGAAGGTCCATGTCGCGGCATCGGCGGATGCCTCCCAGGATTCGGCAAGCGCCGGCACGGCCACGCCCGTATCGGGATGGGATTCCACCAGCGTATCGCCCCAGCAGCGGCCCGTCACGAAGGCGACGCCGGCGCTGTAACCGGCAGGGTCGAGCGTATCCGTCGCCGCGCCGCCCTTCAGGCCAAGCTTCAGGTGCCCGCCGCGCTTCGGCTCCTGCGCGAGAGCGCGGCCCGGCGCGAAGCTCGTTGCCGTTGCGGCCAACAGCCCGAAGGCGGCGGCGCTGCCGAGGAACTCGCGGCGATTGAGGCCGCTGGCGGATGTTGCATCAGGCTTCCAAATGCGCGTCATGTCGTTGGTTCCCCGTTTCTTGAGTGCCCCGGGACCACCGGAGCCATGGGACAAGTCGTAGCGAACATCGGGCCGGGTGAGAATTTCACGACTTGACGCTTTTTTACGCTGCTTTACGCTCACCTCATCCGGGAGCCAAACATGCAATCGACACCATTCTCGAGCAATCTTCGCCACGCCTGCAGCACCCGAAAGTCGGTATCGGAAATCTGCCGGCAGCTCGGCATCAACCGGCAGCAGTTCAACCGCTATGTGAACGGGGAGGCGGCGCCTTCACCCAACAATCTGGCGCGGATCGCCGCCTTCTTCGGCGTACGCCCGGCCGAATTCTCGCTCGATCCCGTGTCCTTCGAGCAGCGCCTGATGAATGCGGGCGGCGGGTCCTTCGGGGCGGACCTGCTGAGCCCCTGCTTTCCCGGAAACCTGCAATCCCTGCGCCGTCATCTCGGCTATTACCAGACCTATCACGTGTCGCTCTCCTGGCCGGGAATGGTCGTCTGCTCCTGTGCCCGGCTGGACGAGCACGAAGGCGCGGTGCGCGTGAAATCCATCGAGCGCATTCAGGACCGGCCACATGAAATCCGGCAGTTTTCGAAATATGTCGGTCTCGCCTCCTTTCTTCGCGACCGGATATTCATCGTCGAGCGCAGCACCGGGCATGAACCGATGATCGCGCAGACAATCCTGACGCCGTTCGAAACGCACCAGCGCATCTATCTGAAGGGAATGACGCTGGGCGTTTCCTGGCGGAAGCAGAACCTTCCCTATGCATCGCGCGTCATCTGGCGTTACCTCGGCGCCGATACCGACCGGCGTCTGCTGCTTTCCCGATGCGGCGTGCTGCAGCCCAACTCGCGGCAACTTCCCCCGACGGTGCGCGAATTCCTCGACCGGGACGAAAATCCCGCCATCTCCATCCCCTTCAGCGGAACATAGGCTGCACGGCAAGCGCTTGCCCGGCCCGGCAAACTCGCCTACGAAAAAAGAAGAGAGCAGGGAGGGGCACCATGCAACCGAGACAAACAACTGCGCAGGACGCAGCGCGGCACGATGATCCGCAGCGCGCATACAGGGTGCTGGTTGCCGACCTCGTCGGCCTGCGGTTCGATGCGGACGGCGAGCCGGACCCCGGCGAAGTCCGGGCGCATATCGAGAGAGCGGGCGGTTTCTTCCACGTCGGCGCCTACCAGCGCGAGACGCTGCCGGCAGGCATCCATTTCTTCTACCAGCCGGACCTCAGCGCCGAGGCCGAGATCATCGCGCAGACGGCCGATGGCCGCTACGATGCGCTGATCGCCGCCGCGACCTTCATTCCGAAACAGGCGGTCTTCCCGCTTGGCGGCGTGCGCATCGGCGCGGGCACCGGCAATATGGGCTCGGCCTCCTGGGGCGGCGGCAATGGCGAGGGCGGCGTTGCGCCCCTGATGAACACGCCGGGCATCAACAGCCGCGCGACCGCGCAGATGGTGATGAAGGCCGCGCTGAAAGTGACGCCCGACCTGCCGGTCGACCTCCTGCACCAGCGCGTTGCCGCCGGCGATTTCGACACGGGCCGCGATCTCAAATCCTACCCGACTGCCAAGCTGGAAGGCCAGCGAATGGCCGTTCTCGGCTACGGCAATATCGGCCGCGAGGTGGCCAAGCTCGCCCGCGCCTTCGGCATGCAGGTGGTGATCTACGCCCGCCCGAAACACCGGCAATGGATCGAGGCGGAGGGCTTCGCCTTTGCCGAGACACCGCTGGAAGCGGCAGCGGGTGCCGATGTGCTTTCCGTCCATGTCGGGCTCGGGCGGCTTGACGAAGCGACACGCCGCTATGCCAATGCCGGCATTGTCGGTGAGGCGGTGCTGTCGGCGATGAACCACGGTACGGTCGTCGTGAACTACGACCGCGGCGAGGTCGTGGATGCCCCCGCGCTCGACCGGGCGCTTGCCTCGGGTCAGGTGCGTCACGCGGCCATCGATGCGGACCTCTTCAAGAGCGCGACGAGCGGCGTGCTCAGCGGGCCGATGCTGCCCTATCTGAAACTCGCCGAGCGTCATCCTGCAAAACTGGAACTCCTGCCGCATGCCGCGGCCGATACGGACCACCCCTCCCGTGTTGCAGGCGCCTGCCAGGCCGTCGACCAGATCATCGACGTGATCCGCTATCGCCGCGTCACCAATCTCAAGGGCGACCTGCCGGAGACCTATACCGATGGCGGCCCGAAAGCGCCACGCGGCATCGGCCGGGTGACGATCACGACGCTGGCGGCAGCGGCGGTCGATTCGCGCTTCGTCGATTTGCATGCGCTTTCGCGTGAGATCGCCGACACACTCGAAGCCATCGTCGTGGCGGTGGAAGAGGGCATGACGCACCAGCCGGCAAAAGGCGACGTCGCCTCGCTCACCCACCTCCTGCTGCGCCAGCGCAGCCTGATCGAAGCACTGGGACTGGACGGGCCGGCAGAGTCTTGACCGGCCGCGATCGTGGCCCTTTGTTCAGCAATATCATCGTGTGATGGGCGGGGCGGTCAGCGAGCGCGTCGGGCAGGCTGACCCGCCTGCGCGATGTCTTCGGGGATTTCGAGGCCTGAACGCCTTCCCGCCTTGACGCTGCCGCGCGGCGCGGACTAAGGATGGGTCGACGGTTCCCTGAAGGATGACTCCCAGGGGATTAATAGGGAACACGGTGCGGACGACCCAACAGGGACCCATTCCGTGGCTGCCCCCGCAACTGTAGGCGGATTGCCGCCTGTCCCCGGACGCGTTTTGCGTCATGCCACTGCGGTTTACCGCGGGAAGGCAGACAGGTCGCAGATATCCGTGAGCCAGGAGACCTGCCGTCATAGCAACAATCCAAGTCACGGGCGGGGATGCCCGGAACAGGAGACGCCATGACGATTCCAACTGCCGCAAGCGGCAGAACTCCATTCGTTTTCTCCCGACCGTCCGCACTCCGCTCCTGTCGGCGCGCCGACTAGGCCGTCCGCTTTCACTCATCCGGGAGACCCCATGACCCTTTCTGCTGCCGCGCCGCGTGCTGCATCCCTGCTGTCGCTTGTGGCCGGCGCCACGGCCTTCGTCCTTTCGTCCGGTACGGCTCAGGCCGCCGAGACCCAGTATCCGCTGACCTTCGAGAATTGCGGCCGGCCGGTCACCTTCCAGAAGGTGCCGGAAAAGACCGTTTCGATCGGGCAAAGCTCCACCGAAATCCTCTATATGCTCGGTCTCGCCGACAGGGTCGTCGGCACGGCGCTTTGGGTCGGGCCGGTGCTGGAGGGCTATGAGGAGGTCAACGCCAGGATCGATCGCCTTGCCGACAACGACCCGAGCTTCGAAAGCGTGCTCGGCAAGAAGCCCGACATCCTCACCGTACAGTTTCAATGGCAGGTCGGGCCGGAAGGCGTCGTCGCCAAGCCCGAGCAGTTCGAGGAACTCGGCATTCCCGTCTACACCTCGCCGTCCGATTGCGTGGGCAAGGACAACAGCGCGGCAAGCGATGGCGTGCGCCACCAGGTCTTCACCATGGAGCTCGTCTACCAGGAGATCCGTGAACTTGCAGCGATCTACAACGTGCAGGACAAGGGCGAAGAGGTTGTCGCCAGCCTGAAGAAGCGCGAGGAGGCGGCCCGCGCGAAGGTTGCGGCGGTGGGCGGCAAGCTCTCGGCGGTATTCTGGTTCTCCAGCGCTGCCGATGCAGATCCCTACGTCGCCGGCAAGAACGGCGCGCCGGGCTACATCATGTCGGCGCTCGGCATCGAGAACATCATCAAGACCGATGACGAATGGCCGACGGTCGGCTGGGAGACCATCGCCAAGGCCGCCCCGACGATGATCGTCGCCGGCTCGATGGAGCGCCGCCGCTATCCGCTCGACAACCTCGAGACGAAGCTCACCTTCCTGAAGACCGATCCGGTTGCCAGCCTGATGCCGGCGGTCACGAACAGCTATGTCTTCGACATGGACGCGCAGGCGATGAACCCGACGATCCGCACGATCGAGGGCATCGAGCGTCTCGCCGACGCCATCGAGAAGGCTGGTCTCGCAAAGTGAGCACCGATCGCCCCATTTTGCTTCGGACGAGCGCCGCTTTTGCGGCGCTCGTCCTTATGCTTTTCGCGCTCGGCGTCGGGGCTGCCGTCGGCGAAACGGCGATACCGCTCGACGTGGTGGCCAAGACGGTGGCCAATCGCCTCTGGCACGCCGGCTATGCGCTGGATCCCATCGATGAGGGCATCATCTGGAACTATCGGCTGAGCCGCGCGGTCGTCGCAGCCTGCTGCGGCTCTGCACTGGCGCTGTGCGGCGTCATTCTGCAATCGCTTCTGCGCAATGCGCTCGCCGACCCCTATATTCTCGGCATCTCGGCCGGCGCTTCGACCGGTGCGGTCAGCGTGGCGATCCTCGGCATCGGCGCCGGTGCATTGACGCTGCCGGCCGGCGCGTTTCTCGGCGCGCTGGTTGCTTTCGGCCTCGTCAGCGCGCTCGCCGTGCGCGCGGGACGCGGCACCGGCGCGATCATCCTTGCCGGCATCGCGGGCTCGCAGCTCTTCAACGCGCTCACCTCCTTCATCGTCACCAAGGCTGCAAGCGCTGAACAGGCGCGCGGCATCATGTTCTGGCTGCTCGGCAATCTCTCCGGCGTGCGATGGCCGGATGTCTGGCTGGCGCTGCCGGTCGCCATTCTCGGCCTTGTCGTCTGCCTCTGGCATGCCCGCGCCCTCGACGCCTTCACCTTCGGCACGGAATCGGCCGCCTCGCTCGGCATTCCGGTTCGCCGCGTCTATATCGTGCTGATCGCCATTTCCGCGCTGATGACGGCGGTCATGGTCTCCATCGTCGGTTCGATCGGCTTTGTCGGTCTGGTCATTCCCCATGCGGCACGTATGGTGGTGGGTGTCCGGCACGGCCTGTTGCTCCCGGCTTCCGCGCTGATCGGGGCGATCTTCATGATCGCGGCGGACATCCTTTCGCGCATCATCATTCCCGGCCAGGTCCTGCCCATCGGCGTCATCACGGCGCTGTTCGGCGCACCGGCCTTCGCGCTCATCCTCAGCCAGAGGAGATCCGCCCTGTGACGCTCCAGGCACACGACCTCAGCTGGACGGCCGGCGGCACGACCATCCTGTCCGATGTCGCGCTCGACGTGCGTCCCGGCGAATTCCTCGGCATCATCGGTCCGAACGGCTCCGGCAAGACGAGCCTGATGTCGCTGCTCGCCGGCATCCGCAAACCGCAGACCGGAACGGTGACGCTCGACGGAAAGCCGCTTTCCGCCCATGGCCGGCAGGCGATCGCCCGGCGCATCGCCTTCGTGGAGCAGCAGGCCGAAACGACGGAGCGCATCACGGCGCGGCAGGCCGTCGAACTTGGCCGCACGCCGCATCTCGGGCCGCTGACGCCGTGGTCGCGGGCGGATGACGCCATCGTCGAACGGGCGCTGGAAGAGGTCGACATGGCGCATTTCGCCGGCCGGCTCTGGCACACGCTCTCCGGCGGCGAGCGGCAGCGGCTGCATATCGCCCGCGCGCTCGCCCAGCAGGCCCCCATCCTCCTGCTCGACGAGCCCACCAACCACCTCGATATCGGCCACCAGATCGGCCTGCTTCAGCTCGTGCGCGAACAGGAGCTCACCGTCGTCGCCGCGCTGCACGACCTCAACCACGCCGCCATGTTCTGCGACCGCATCGCCGTCATGCAGGGCGGCAGGGTCGTCGCGCTCGGCGCGCCCGGCAAGGTACTAGCGCCCCAGCGCCTCGCCGATGTCTTCGGCGTCACCGTCGATGTCGAGCGGGACAGTGCAGACGGCTGCTTCATCCGCTACCACCGCCCCGATCCGCGGCCGCCGCGGCTGAAACTCGTCGCGGGCGAGGGGACGTGATGCACGGTCGGATTTCCAACGACCACCTCAAGGAAGATATCCGCGAATACTGGTCGCGGCGCTCCGAGACATTCGACCTCGCCTTCGGCCACCGTATTCCGCAAGGACCGGAATTCGACGCCTGGGCGGCGGCGATCCGCGAGCGCCTCGGCCCGGCACCCCGCCGCGTTCTGGAGCTTGCCTGCGGCACGGGCGAGGTGACACGGCTGCTGCTCTCGCTCGGCCATGAGGTGACGGCGCTCGATTTCTCCGAGGCGATGCTGGCGGTCGCGCGCAGAAAGCACGCCGGAGCGAAGGGCCTGCGCTTCCTGCTCGCCGACGCGGAAAATCCGATGGAGCCGGACGAAAGTTACGACGCCATCGTCTGCCGCCATCTCGTCTGGACGCTGACGACGCCCGACGCGGCCTTTGCCGAATGGCATCGCATGCTGAAGCCGGGCGGCACATTGCTGTTCTTCGATGGCGACTGGGCCGCGCCGACGCGTCTCGGCCGGTTGGCAAGCCGTGCCATCGCAGTGGTCGACCGGTTCATCGGCACGGATCCGCACTATGACGGCGCGATGAGCGAGCGGCATGCCAGCATCATGCAGCGGTTGCCCTTCGGCGACGGGCTGACCGCCGAGCGCGTGCTGCCGCTGCTCGAAGCCGCCGGCTTTGCCGACATGACGATCGGCTCCCATGCGCCGATCGCAGCCGCCCAGCGCAGTACGGCCGACCTGCGCAACAAGCTGCGCACGCTGCTCTATCGCCGTTTCATCCTCAGTTGCCGCAAGCCCGCCTAGGCATCGGGCTCCACCGTCAGCTTGACACGGTCGGCGGCAAAGCGCGTGCGGGAGAACTGGATCGGCCGGCCATCGAGATCGGTATTCACAGCTGCCGCCACGAGGATGATGGCGCCCGGTGAAAGCTTCAGGTGCCGCATGTCGTCACCCTCGGCATGAACGGCCGATATTTCCGTCGACCGGCGCACATAGTCGGCGACGCCAAGTTCCCGGAAGGAAGCGGTGATCGATAGTGTCCGACCGAAGACGGCGGCAATCTCCTCGAAACGGTCAGCCGGAAAATAGTGGGTTCCGCAGGAGACCGGCCGCTTGTCCGCGCTGTTGACGGTTTCGAGACGCACGCAAAGCGAACCTGTCGCCAACCCGAGTGCTTCCGCCACCAGGGCAGGCGCAACCTCCGTCGCCGATCCCAGCAACTTGCCTTCGAGATCGCGCGTCTGGTCGCCGAGGCCCTGCGAGAAGCGGGTGCGGCGGGAGATGGGAAAACGCAGGCGATCACGCCGCTCGATGCGCGTGCCGACACCCTGGATCGGCCGGACGATGCCTTCCTCGGCCAGTGCGGCCATGGCGCTGCGCACCGTGTGCCGGTTGACGCCGAAGCGGCTGGCCAGCGCCATTTCAGGCGGCATCATGCCGGCTTCATCGAAGTCGCCATTGTTGATCGCAAGGCGCATCCGATCCGCGATCTGCCGCCAGAGCGCCACGCCCGATTGCCGTTCCACCATTTTCGCCCCCGCGATTGCCCTCTGTCACACCCTTGTCATCCGGCCTCATTAAGACGAGACTTAGATGTGTAATTGTCTAGACTAATAGACATTTGGAGATGAGGCAATGGCATCAATTCAGAAATTTGCCGAAGGCGGCGCGGCCGCTGAGCGGCAGAGGGCGATGGGCCTGCTCGCCAAGGCGAGCCGGGCGGAATTGCAGGAGGCCTGGAACGGGCTCGGCGAGAAGCCGGCCGTGCAGCCCGTGCGCGGCCCCGAAACGGGCCTCGTCATGGTACGTGGCCGTATCGGCGGCGGCGGTGCGCCGTTCAATCTTGGCGAGGCCACCGTGAGCCGCGCCAGCATCCGCCTTGAGGACGGCACCGTTGGCCACGGCCAGGCGCTCGGCACCGACGGAAGCAAGTCGCGGCTTGCCGCGATTTTCGATGCGCTCTTCCAGCAGCCGGCCCGCAAGGCCGAGGTGGAGGGATTGCTTGCCGCCATCGCCACCCGCCTTGCGGACGAGGACGAAGCCAAGGCGCGCCAGACGGCGGCCACCCGCGTCGATTTCTTCACCATGGTTCGCGGAGAGGACTGATGATGTCAGATACACTTGCCTTTGCCGGCGGCTTCCAGGAGCCGGTTCTCGAGGCCCAGACCGTCTTCCGCACGCTGATGGACTGCATGGCGCGGCCCGGCACGATCGGTCATGTGACCGCCATCGCCACGCCGCCAAAGCCCCTGAATGCGGCCAGCGGAGCCATTGCCCTCACACTCTGCGACCATGACACGCCCGTCTGGCTGACGCAGACGCTTGGAGCATCGGCGCTGCCCGGCTGGCTCGCCTTCAATGCCGGTGCGACCGTCACCGACGAGCGCCAGAACGCCCGCTTCGCCTTCATCGAGAAGGGCGCGATGCTCCCCAACCTCTGCCTCTTCGCACAGGGGACACAGGAATATCCGGATCGCTCGACGACCTTGCTCGTCGAGATCGACGCCTTCGAGGGTGGCCGCCCGCTGGTTCTGACCGGTCCGGGCATCCGCACCGAGGAAGAAATCGCGCCCGTCGGCCTGCCCGACATGTTTGCGCATTTCTGGTCGGAGAACCGGCAGGGTTTTCCGCGCGGCGTCGACCTGATCCTCGTCGCCGGCGACAAGATCCTGTGCCTGCCGCGCACCACCGTTCTTCGCGTGAAGGAAGCCTGAACCATGTACGTTGCCGTCAAGGGTGGCGAAGCCGCCATCTCCAACGCCCACCGCCTTCTCGCCGACCGCCGCCGCGGTGACCGCGCGCTGCCGGCCATCGGCATCGATCAGATCGTCGCGCAGCTCGGCCTTGCCGTCGACCGCGTCATGGCGGAAGCCTCGCTCTACGACCGGGCGCTCGCCGCGCTTGCCGTCCGGCAGGCGCGCGGCGACATGATCGAGGCGATCTTCATCCTGCGCGCCTATCGCACGACGCTGCCGCGCTTCGGCTATTCGCAGCCGGTCGAGACGGGCAACATGCTGATCGAGCGCCGCGTTTCGGCGACCTACAAGGATCTTCCGGGCGGCCAGCTTCTCGGGCCGACCTTCGACTATACCCACCGCCTGCTCGATCCCTCGCTGCTGACGGACGAACCGGTCGATGCACCACTGGAGCGGGACGAGACCGGCGAGCCTGTCATGCGCGTTTCCGACATTCTCGCCGGCGAAGGCCTTGTCGAGGACGACGGCGATATGCCCGAGGGCCATGTCGCCGGGGACATCACGCGCGAGCCGCTGGAATTCCCGATGGCGCGGGACCTGCGCCTGCAGGCGCTCGCCCGTGGCGACGAAGGCTTCCTGCTGGCGCTCGGCTATTCCACCCAGCGCGGCTATGCCCGCACCCACCCCTTCGTCGGGGAAGTGCGCATTGGCGAGGTCGAGGTGGAGCTGGACATGCCGGAACTCGGCTTCGCCGTCTCGCTCGGCCGCATCCAGGTCACCGAGTGCCAGATGGTCAACCAGTTCAAGGGCTCGGCGAAGAACCCGCCGCAATTCACCCGCGGCTATGGCCTCGTCTTCGGCCAGAGCGAGCGCAAGGCCATGGCCATGTCGCTCGTCGACCGGGCGCTGCGCGCGGAAGAATTCGGCGAGGACATCGTGGCGCCCGCGCAGGACGAGGAATTCGTCATCTCCCATTCCGACAATGTGCAGGCGACCGGCTTCGTCGAGCACCTGAAGCTCCCGCACTATGTGGATTTCCAGGCCGAGCTCGACCTCGTGCGCCGCATGCGGCGCGAATATGACGACGCACAGAACATCGATCTTCCGGAGGCCGCAGAATGAGCACGGCAGAACTGGCGACCTACAACTTCGCCTACCTCGACGAACAGACGAAACGCATGATCCGCCGCGCGATCCTGAAAGCGATCGCGATCCCCGGCTATCAGGTGCCCTTCGCTTCGCGCGAAATGCCCATGCCCTACGGCTGGGGCACCGGCGGCGTGCAGGTGACGGCGGCGATCCTCGGACCGAAGGACGTGCTGAAAGTCATTGACCAGGGCGCGGACGACACCACCAACGCCGTCTCGATCCGCGCGTTCTTCCAGAAGGTCGCCAATGTGGCGGTGACGACGAAGACCCGCGAAGCGACGATCATCCAGACGCGCCACCGCATCCCGGAAGAGAAGCTCAGCGCCGGCCAGACGCTCGTCTATCAGGTGCCGATCCCCGAACCCTTGCGCTTCCTCGAGCCGCGCGAGACCGAGACACGCAAGATGCACGCGCTGGAAGAATACGGCCTGATGCACGTCAAGCTCTACGAGGACATCGCCCGCAACGGCCATATCGCGACGACCTATGCCTATCCGGTGAAGGTGGAGGGCCGCTACGTCATGGACCCGTCGCCAACACCGAAATTCGACAATCCGAAGATGCACATGTCGGAAGCGCTCCAGCTCTTCGGCGCCGGCCGCGAGAAGCGTATCTATGCCGTGCCGCCGCATACCGACGTCGTCAGCCTCGATTTCGAGGACCATCCCTTCGAGATCCAGACCTTCGACAAGCCCTGCGCGCTCTGCGGCGCGGAGAATGTCTATCTCGACGAAGTGGTGCTCGACGACAAGGGCGGGCGGATGTTCGTCTGCTCGGACACCGACCATTGCGAGGAACGCTGCGCCAACGGCCATCGCGGCCATCTGGCCTATAACAAGGAGGCTGCCGAATGAACGACACGCCGCTTCTCAAAGTCCGTGACATTTCAAAGTTCTACGGCGCCCGCATCGGTTGCCAGAACGTGTCCTTCGATCTCTGGCCCGGCGAAGTGCTGGCCATCGTCGGAGAATCCGGCTCCGGCAAGACGACGCTGCTCAACTGCCTCGCCACCCGCCTGATGCCGACTTCCGGCGCGGTCGAGTACCGCATGCGCGATGGCGGGATGCGCGATCTTTCCCGCATGAGCGAGGCGGAGCGCCGCTTCCTGATGCGCACGGACTGGGGCTTCGTGCACCAGAACCCGGCGGACGGCCTGCGCATGGCGGTTTCGGCCGGCGCAAATGTCGGCGAGCGACTGATGGCCGTCGGCGAGCGCCACTACGGCAATATCCGCGAGACGGCGGGCAACTGGCTCGGTCGCGTCGAGATCAGCGTCGACCGCATCGACGACCAGCCGCGCGCCTTCTCCGGCGGCATGCGCCAGCGTCTGCAGATCGCCCGCAACCTCGTCACCTCGCCACGTCTCATCTTCATGGACGAGCCGACCGGCGGCCTCGACGTCTCGGTGCAGGCCCGCCTGCTCGATCTCTTGCGCGGCCTTGTGCAGGACCTTGGCCTTTCGGCGATCATCGTCACGCACGACCTTGCCGTGGCGCGCCTTCTCTCCCACCGCATGATGGTGATGAAGGACGGCCTCGTCATCGAGCAGGGCCTGACCGACCGCGTGCTCGACGATCCGCGTGAAGCCTATACCCAGCTCCTCGTCTCCTCGATCCTGCAGGTCTGAAAGCATGGTCCCGAAAAGTGGAACCCGGTTTTCGCACAAGACCATGCGTCAAAAGGAAAAATGACATGCCGACCCCTCTCGTTGTTTCCGAAGTGGCGAAGAGCTTCACCATGTATCTTCGCGACGGCATCCGCCTGCCGGTGATGTCGAATGTCGCCTTCTCGGTGAAGGCAGGCGAATGCGTCGTGCTGGGCGGCCCGTCCGGCATCGGCAAGAGCTCTCTGCTCAAGATGGTCTACGGCAACTACGGCGTCGACAGCGGCCAGATCCTTGTCGATCACGAAGGCAAGCTGCTCGACCTTGCAACCGCCGATCCGCGCACCATCCTTGCCGTCCGGCGCATCACGCTCGGCTATGTCAGCCAGTTCCTGCGCACCGTACCGCGTGTCGCAGCCGTCGATGTGGTGGCCGAGCCGCTTGCCGCCCGCGGCGTGGATGCGCTCGAGGCCAGGGCAGCGGCCGAGGCGATGCTTGCCCGGCTCAACCTGCCGCGCGAACTCTGGCAACTGCCGCCCGCCACCTTCTCCGGCGGCGAGCAGCAGCGTGTCAACATCGCCCGCGGCTTCATCACCGACCACCGCATCCTGCTGCTCGACGAGCCGACCGCCTCGCTCGACGCGAAGAACCGCGCCGTCGTCGTGGAGATGATCGCGGAGAAGAAGGCGGCCGGCGTGGCGTTGCTCGGCATCTTCCATGACGAGGACGTGCGCGAAAAGGCCGCCGACCGCATCATCGACGTCTCGGCCTTCTCGCCGCGAAAGGCCGTCGCATGACCAGACTGTCCGAAACGCCGCTGATCCATCCGACGGCAACCATGTCCGCCAGCACGCTCGGCCGCTATACCGAGATCGCGGAAAACTGCCGTATCAGCGAAACGGAGATCGGCGACTATTCCTATATCATGGAAGGCGGTTCGGTCTGGTGCGCGACGATCGGAAAGTTTGCCAACATCGCCGCTTCGGTGCGCATCAATGCGACGAACCATCCGATGTGGCGCGCGACGCTGCACCACTTCACCTATCGCGCCAACGACTATTGGCCCGATGCCGACCAGGAAGCGGATTTCTTCTCCTGGCGGCGCGATCATCGCGTGACCATCGGTCATGACGTGTGGATCGGCCACGGATCGACGATCCTGCCGGGTGTCACGATCGGCAACGGCGCTGTCATAGGCTCGGGCGCGGTCGTCACAAAAGACGTCGAACCATACATGATCGTCGGCGGTGTCGCGGCGAAAGTCATTCGCGAACGCTTCCCGCGAAGCATTGCCGAACGCATGGAAAAACTTGCCTGGTGGGACTGGGATCACGCCCGGCTCCGTTCCGCTCTCGACGACTTCCGCAAACTTGACGCAGAAGCCTTCCTCAGCCGTCACGACGGCTGAGATCACCCATTCGAATGCCGGATTTTCAGGCCTGTGGACTGTTATTTTTCCGACATCAAACTGACATCGCCCCTTCATCAACAGCGTTTAGAGCCAGTCCCGAAAGCGACAGGACCCAGCCTTGGGCCGAGAGTTAAGGAAGAGGGATCCGCCATGTTCCGACTGAAGAATGTTACCCGCCGCTTCGGCACACGCGTCGCGGTCGCCAACGTCACCTTCGATATCCCGCAGGGCCAGATGGTCGGCGTCATCGGCCGCTCCGGCGCGGGCAAGTCCACCATGCTGCGCATGATCAATCGCCTCGCCGACCCGAGCGAAGGCACGATCCACTTCAACGAGGTAGAAGTCTCGTCGCTACGCGGCGCGAGCCTGCGCAACTGGCAGCGCGACTGCGCGATGATCTTCCAGCAGTTCAACCTGGTACCGCGCCTCGACGTGCTGACCAATGTGCTGCTTGGCCGCCTCAACCATCGCTCGACGGTGATGAGCGTGCTCAATCTCTTCACCCGGGAAGAGCGCATCATGGCGATTGCGGCGCTGGAGCGGCTCGGCATCGAGCAAACCGCCCTGCAGCCGGCCGGCACGCTCTCCGGTGGCCAGCAGCAGCGCGTGGCGATTGCCCGCGCCCTCATGCAGAACCCGAAGATGCTGCTTGCCGACGAGCCGATCGCCTCGCTCGATCCGCTGAACGCCAAGATCGTGATGGACGCGCTGCGCGACATCAACGAGCGCGACGGCATCACCGTCATTACCAACCTGCACACGCTCGACACGGCGCGCGCCTATTGCGAGCGCATCATCGGCATGTCCGCCGGACGCGTCGTCTTCGACGGCCCGGCGCGCGAGCTCGATGCCGAGGCGGTGCGCACGATCTACGGCGCTGGCGCCGATGGCGCGGAGATCGACGAAAGCGTCACCTCCACGGCCATCCGCAACCCGGCTCGCCAGGACAACATCAAGGAATCCACCAGCCCGACACCGCTGGCACTGGCCGGTCTCTGACCGGTTCGGGATCGAGGGACCCGCGTAAAGGGTCATTACCTTCCAGTCCGGCAGAGCCGGTCAACCAGGAGAAAGATCATGCTGAAGAAAGCCCTTCTCGGCGCCGTCGCGCTCATCGCGCTTGCCGGCCACGTCCAGGCTGAAGACCTCAAGGAATTTCGCGTCGGCATCATCGGCGGCGAGAACGAAGCCGACCGCCTGCGCAACTACCAGTGCCTCGGCGATCACCTGAAGGCCGAACTCGGCTTCGAGAAGGTCTCCTTCTTCCCGGCCGCCGACTATGACGGCGTCATCCAGGGCCTCCTCGGCGGCACGCTCGACTACGCCGAACTCGGCGCTTCCGGCTTTGCCAAGATCTACCTCGCAAACGCAAACGCCGTCGAGCCGATCCTGACGACCGTCCAGACCGACGGCTCGACCGGCTACCACTCGATCATGGTCGCCCGCAAGGATTCCGGCATCACCAAGGTCGAAGACCTGAAGGGCAAGAAGCTCGGCTTCGCCGACCCGGACTCCACCTCCGGCTACCTCGTTCCGCTCGTCACGCTGCCGGACGCTATCGGTGGCCCGGTAAAGGGTTACTTCGCTGAGACCGGCTTCGGCGGCGGTCACGAAAACCTCGTCCTCGAAGTGCTGAAGGGCACCTTCGACGCCGGCACGACCTTCGGTTCGGGCGTTGGCGAATGGAAGGAAGGCTACACCTCCGGCAACCTGCACAAGATGGTCGAGAAGGGCATTCTCGACATGAATGACCTCGTCGAACTCTGGAAGTCGCCGCTCATCCCGAACGGCCCGATCGTCGTTCGCTCCGCGATGGCCGACGAGACCAAGGCGAAGTTCAAGCAGTTCATGCTCGACCTGCCCAAGAAGGACGCAGCCTGCTTCGCCGCCGTCATGGGCGGTGACTTCACCGCGTTCACGGAAGTCAATGTCGACTTCTACAAGCCGATCATCGACGCCCGCAAGGCGACGATCGGCGGCTGATCCCGCGCTGACATCGACGCCGGCCGCGTCCCGGCCGGCGTCTCTGTTTTTCCGGGCGTCTGAAATGACCACGACGTCCCTCACACCCTGACGGAACAACTCATGGCCTTGAACACGATTCACGACGGCTTCAGCGAGAAGGGCGCTCTGATCGAGCGGCACTGGCAGGAGCTGAACGCGCGCCGTCGTCTCTATACGTGGCTCGGCCTTGTCATTCTTGCCGTCGCCCTTTCCGGGTCGCTCTGGTTCGCCAACGAGACGAATGCCGGAAAATTCTTCGACCGGCTGCCCTATTTCTTCGATTTCATCGGCGACATGGTGCCGCGTGACGGCCTTGAGGTTTTCCGCGCCCTCTTCGACCTCCCGTCGCCCTATGACGACGGCAGCTTCAAGTACAACTATCCTGAAGGCCGGCTCTACATCACCGAGAGCCTCTATGTGCCGGAATACTTCCACAAGATGCTGGAGACGCTGAACATCGCGCTCTTCTCTACCATCATCGGCATGGTCTTCGGCTTCCTGCTCTGCTTCCTGGCGGCCAAGAACCTCGTCGCCAACCGCCTGCTGCGCGGCTTCGTGCGTCGCTTCATGGAGATCCTGCGCGCCTTCCCGGAGGTCGTGCTTGCCGGCTTCTTCCTTGCCATTCTCTCGCTCGGGCCGCTGCCGGCCGTCATCGCCGTATCGATCCACACGGTCGGCGCGCTCGGCAAGCTTTTCTTCGAGGTGGTCGAGAATGCCGACATGAAGGCGGAGGAGGGGCTCCGCGCGGTCGGCGCGAGCTGGGTGGAGCGCGTCTGGTTCGGCATCGTGCCGCAGGTCATGCCGAACTTCATGAGCTACTTCCTGCTGCGTCTCGAAATCAACGTGCGCGCCTCGACCATCATCGGCGCCGTCGGCGGCGGCGGTATCGGCGAATTGCTGCGCCTGTCCATCGGCCAGGGTCACCAGGCAAAGACCCTTGCGATCGTGCTGCTGCTGCTCATCACCATCATCGCCGTCGACCAGTTTTCCGCATGGCTGCGCCGCAAGCTCGTCGGCGACCATGCCTTCCGGCTTGCCCAATAGGAGTGCGCCATGACGACCCTCAATCCCGCTCAGATGGATGAGATCGCGGCACGCCATCCTGCCGTTTTCCACCGCTCGTTCTGGCAGCGTTTTCGCGTTGCCATCCTCACCGGCGGCTTCGTGCTCTATGCACTTTATTGCTGGTGGTTTTTCGCAATAGGCCACGTCCTCGGCACGGCCAACTGGAACATCGCCGGCACCTATCTTGCCGACTGGGTGTCCTACGAGGTTCGCCCGGAAGTGAAGATCGCGCCCGATGGAGCGATGAAGCTGACCTATCCGCGCTTCTCGCCGCTCGGGCCGAATGCCGAGCCGGACTGGGTGGAAATCGAGCGCGGCACGATGACCCGCACGATACCCGCCGCAGCGACGACGACCACGGCCGCCAAGAAACCCGCATCGATGGGCTTCATGGGCGAAGGCGCCGTCATCGGCGGCTCGGCCGCAGCGGTGGATGAGCTGGCGGCGGCGGCCACGCGTGAGGAGGACGTGGTCAAGCGCGCGAAAATCACGCTCAATTCATCGACCAGCGTGGAGATCGTGCCGGATCGAGTTACCGTCCAGCACGCCGGCGAGACGCTGGCCGTCAACACCGACGGGTCCGACATGACGGTCGAAGGCCAGCTTCCGGACTGGGCGACGCAGAAGGCACCGGGCGGGAAGATAACGCTTTCATTCGGCTTCGCCGGCTGGGGCGAGATCGAGGCCGACGATGTCAGCATCCGCAAGCGTTTTCTCGGCTGGGCGAACTTCCTGTTCGACACGAATTCGCCGTTCCATGGCAAGCCGACACCGGAGGTCGTCTCGCTGATCACGTCGGGCGACCGGATCGATCCGAAACAGTCGAACCTCTCGCTCGCCTGGGACAACATCCTCTACAACAGCGAGTGGCAGCATCTCGACGTCTGGACCAAGCTGCTCCAGACCATCGTCATGGCCTTTGTCGGCACGCTCTTTGCAATGCTGCTCGCCTTCCCGCTCGCCTTCCTTGCCGCGCGCAACATCACGCGCAGCTGGATTTCCAACCAGGTCACCAAGCGCCTCTTCGATTTCCTGCGCTCGGTCGACATGCTGATCTGGGCGCTGTTCTTCACCCGCGCCTTCGGTCCGGGACCGCTCGCCGGCATGTCGGCGATCTTCTTCACGGATACCGGCACGCTCGGAAAACTCTATTCCGAGGCGCTGGAGAATATCGACGACAAGCAGCGTGAGGGCGTGAAGTCGGTGGGCGCTTCGCCCGTCGCGGTCCAGCGCTTCGGCGTGCTGCCGCAGGTCATGCCGCTTTTTGCCTCCCAGGCGCTGTACTTCTGGGAATCGAACACCCGCTCCGCGACCATCATCGGCGCCGTCGGCGCGGGCGGCATCGGCCTCAAGTTGTGGGAAGCGATGCGCACCAACTCGGATTGGGAGAACGTTGCCTATATGGTGCTTCTGATCCTTATCGTCGTGTTCGTCTTCGACGGCATATCGAATGCGCTGCGTTCACGCCTGATGGGCAAGCCG
The DNA here is from genome assembly GCF_049651085.1 of Shinella sp. Lineage (GTDB taxonomy): Bacteria > Pseudomonadota > Alphaproteobacteria > Rhizobiales > Rhizobiaceae > Shinella. The sequence continues at coordinate 258,157 of NZ_JBASBL010000022.1, read as the reverse complement.
GCGCACTGAGCAAGTCCAAAGAGTGCCAAGCGGTCTGCTTGCGGGAAATGCGGAAAACGGAAGAGCCGGTGTGGCGGCATGATGCTGCCACACGAATCCCTTCATGATCCGCCGCCGCCTTTTTCGATAGACTTTTACAGGAATGAGCCCTTGCGTTACGCCCTCTATTTCACCCCGCCCGCAAGCGACCCGCTCACCCTTGCCGCCCAGCGCTGGCTGGGACGCAGCGCATTCACGGGCGCAGCGCTGGAGCAGCCCGGCGTGGGTGGCTTCGATGCCACCGCGCTGGCGGGCCTGACGGCAGACCCGCGCCGCTACGGGTTCCACGCAACGCTCAAGGCACCCTTCGCCCTGGCGGAAGGCCGCAATGAAGCCGAGCTGGTCGCCGAGATCGGCCGTTTCGTCGCCGAGGCCGACCCGTTCGATATCCCGGAACTGATCGTCGGCCGCCTCGATTCCTTCTTCGCGCTGGTGCCGGGCGATCACTGCGATGCGCTGCAAGCTTTCTCGGCAGAAGTGGTCCGCCGCTTCGAGCGTTTCCGCGCACCGCTCAGTTCCGCCGACATCGCCCGCCGCAAGCCGGACGCCCTGAATGCGGCCGAGCGCCAGAACCTTGTGCAATGGGGCTATCCCTATGTCTTCGATGAATTCCGCTTCCACATGACGCTTACGGGGCGCGTTCAGGCTGAACGGCACGATGCCGTTGAACGCGTGCTCCTTGATCAGTTTTCCGACTTCCACGGCCGCCCGCTACCCGTCACCGGACTTGCCCTTTTCCGGGAACCCTCGCGCGGCGCCGATTTCACCGTCCATTCGCTCTTCCCGCTAGGGGGAGCCGCCAACAGAAAGACCGCATGACATGACCCGCGAAACCGTTCTTTCCAACGCCCGCATCGTACTCGATGACCGCATCCTCGACGGCACGCTGGTGCTGCGCGATGGCCTCATCGCCGACATTTCCGAGGGGCCCTCCGCTGCCGGCGAAGATGTCGAAGGCGACTTCCTCATTCCCGGCCTTGTCGAACTGCACACGGACCATCTCGAAGCCCATTACTCGCCGCGACCCGGCGTGCGCTGGGGCAAGACGGCGTCGATCCAGGCGCACGACGCCCAGGTCGTCACCTCCGGCATCACCACCGTCTTCGACTGCCTGCGCCTGGGCTCGGACGAGGACGGCGGCTTCGAGAAGGGCGAGATGCGCGCCATGGCCGATGCGATTGCCGAAGCGCAGAGCGAGGATCGCCTGCGCGCCCAGCATCTCATCCACCTGCGCTGCGAAGTCTCGACCGACAACGTGCTCGACCACTATGAGGAATTCGAGGACGATCCGCTCGTCCGCCTCGTCTCGCTGATGGACCACGCGCCCGGCCAGCGGCAGTTCCAGACGTTGGATCAGTACATCCTCTACTACAAGAAGAAGCGCGGCCTCACCGACGACGAGTTCGACATCTTCTGCAAGCGCCAGCAGGAGCTCTCGGCCCGCTTTGCCAAGCCGCACCGCGATGCGCTCGCCGCTTCCTGCGCCGCGCGCAATATCTCGGTGGCAAGCCACGACGATGCGACGCTGGAACATGTCGAGGAGGCGATCGGCTACGGCATCCGCCTTGCCGAATTCCCGACAAGCTTCGAGGCCGCGAAAGCCTCGCACGGCGCGGGCATGAGCGTCTTGATGGGCGCACCGAACATCGTGCGCGGCAAGTCGCATTCCGGCAACATCGCCGCCCGCGATCTTGCTGAAATGGGTGTTCTCGACGTGCTCTCGTCAGACTATGTGCCGTTCAGCCTGATGCATGCGCCATTCATTCTCGCCGACGAAGGCATGAGCCTGCCCAAGGCGATCGCCATGGTTTCGGCCACCCCGGCCCGCACGGTCGGGCTTCATGATCGCGGCACCATCGCCAAGGGTTTGCGGGCCGATATCGTGCGCGTTCGCCGCCCATCCGGTGTCCCTGTCGTGCGCTCGGTCTGGCGCGAGGGCAGGCGGGTCGCTTGAGCATGGAAACGCACATCGCGCCTCGACCATCGGCAAAGTCTGCGGCGGGCACCATGATCGTCGTGGTCGGGCCGAGCGGTGCGGGCAAGGACAGCGTCATGGCCTATGCCGCGCGGCATTTCTCCGACGAGGCCCGCATGCGCTTCGTGCGCCGCGTCATCACCCGCCCGGCGAACGCCGGCGGTGAGGCGCATGAAGCGATCGACTTGGACGGCTTTCGCAAGCGCGAGGCGGCCGGCGGCTTTGCCGTTTCCTGGGAGGCGCATGGCCTGTGCTACGGCATTCCGGGCGAGACGCTGGACCAGCTGGAAAATGGCATCACGCTCGTCGCCAACGGAAGCCGATCCGCCCTGCCTGCCTTCGCGAAGGCTTATACGCGCCTGAAGGTGGTGCTGATCACAGCCCGGCCCGACATTCTTGCCGCGCGCCTTGCCGCCCGCGGCCGGGAAAGCGCCGAGGCGATCGCCGGAAGGCTCGAGCGTGCCGCGCCGGAAATCACGATCGGGGCCGATACCGTCGTCATCGACAACAGCGGGACACTCGAGGAGGCTGGGAAAGCCTTTATCGCCCTGCTAGCCTCGGCGCCTGCGCCGGGCGATTGAGCAAACCGCTCGTCAGACGGTATGCCGACCCTTGACGGTGACGAAGGCATCGCCCTTCGCCGTCATGAGGAAACCCCTCTCGGCAGCGGCCGGGTCAGGATGAAAAGCGCGCTTGCCGACAATACGAGCCCGACGCCGACGGCGAGGAGTGCGGAGGGCTGCGTGCGATACAGGAAGAAGCCGTAGCTCGCGACGATCAGACAGATGGCGACGACCTTCGTGCGCGCGGAAATCGCACCTTCCCGCCGCCAGTTGCTCAGCGGCGGGCCGAGCGTGCGGTGGTTGAGGAGCCATTGTTCGAGGCGCGGAGAGGAGCGCGAAAAGCACCAGACAGCAACGAGCAGGAATGGCGTCGTCGGCAACAGCGGCAGGAAAGCGCCGACGATGCCAAGCGCCGTCATCAGCAGGCCAGCCACCATATAGATCGATCGCACGGGAACCCTCGTCGAAAAACGCGTCGACTGTCCTGATAAAGTGCTTTGCTCCCGCCTCCAAGAGCCCAAGGTGCCGCATGTCACCATGGAGCCCTGGCCGTCCGCCCGTCAGATCGGCTTGCTGCCTGCATCCGCCTTGGTCGACTTAGCCTTCGCGAGCGTCTTCTTCGGCTTTGCCGCGTCGGCCTTCTTCGCCTGCACCTTCCTGGAGATTTCAATCAGCGGCTTGCGCGCTGCGGCTGGCTTTCCCTCCGGCGCAAGCGCCACCCGCTCGAATTCGTCTCGTTCGTCCGTGGCCTGCTGCCAGTGCTCGGCGTCATGGCCATGTGGCCGGCCGACCTCTTCCCATATCGAATAGGCTCGTTTGCTGATCCATTCCCGTCGCGCATCCGTCATCATCGATCTCCGTTGAAGAATGAACTGATGCCGTGCCGATTGCCGCAAACAGGAATCGGGACACGGAATGCCCTGGACTGCCGGGACAATCGACAGGCGCGCCCAGGTATTCTGGCATGCCTTGCGCTGCGGGCGCGGCCCATCTCGGCGCAGGTCTGCTTCATGCGATTCGCACCTTTAGAATGCGCCCAAAGGAACAGGGCTTCAAGCCGAGCAAAATGCGTCTGGCTGGCCGTTTCGGCCGGGATTGAGAAAATTCATCCATTCTAAGCGGCTAATCGGCGTAATTTTGGAAAAGTTTCATGCACGCGGGTGGACAGTCTCGATCGGGCCAACGTATTGTCCCGATGAAAGAATCTCCAGGACTGACGACGGGATAGCGAGGAAGGGCGATTGATAGCATCGAGGAAACAGGATCGACCGGTTCATCGGGCTTTCCGTCTTCTTTGCGCTTCGCTGACCTGTCTTTTGCTGTTGATATCCACGTCTTCCACGCCGTCTTCTGCGGGAGCCAGCGTGAAAGTGCTGCGGTGCGGTTCGCAGAAGGCTGCCGGATACTCCTCGGCTTTTGCCGACATCGACGGCCGCAAGCGCTCCGTCACCGGCGAGGTGGCCCCGCTCGACGGCGCGTGCAGCGATCTTGCCTGCCTTGCGGCGGAAGATATCCTTCCAATCGGCGAGGCTGGTATTGCCGCAGCGGCGTTTCCGTCCTGCCTTTCCGGCAGTAGCCGTATTGAATCCCGCAGGGCGCGCGCGCCTCCACTGCGTTTCGCCTGACGGCCGTCCCGATCGCCCCGTCGATCGCGAGCGGCTTCCCGATGTTGTCGGCTTGCCGGCATAGAGAAGATCATGCGTTCGAAAGCGATCGATCAAAACGATGACAGGTGAAATGATTCTGGTCCTGCTGGTTTGCCTTCCCTTCGCGGGAAGCCTTGCCGCGATCATTCTGCTGCGGACGGACTCCCGCGTGCTGGCCGCGCGCATGTCCGGCGGTATAGCCTTTGCCAGCCTCGTGCTGACGGCGATGCTCTATCCCGCGGTGCGTTCCGGCGGCAAGGTTCGGCTGGACATAGAATGGCTGCCCCAGCTCGGCTTGAATTTCACCCTGCGCATGGACGGCTTCGCCTGGCTGTTCACCATGCTGATCACCGGCATCGGCTGCCTCGTCGTGCTCTATGCACGCTACTACATGTCGGAAGAGGATCCGGTTCCGCGCTTCTTCTCGTTCCTGCTCGCCTTCATGGGCTCGATGCTCGGCATCGTGCTGTCGGGCAACATCATCCTGCTCTCGGTATTCTGGGAGCTGACCAGCATCTTCTCCTTCCTGTTGATCAGCTACTGGCACAACAATGCCGCCGCGCGTGACGGCGCGCGCATGGCGCTGACCGTCACCGGCATCGGCGGTTTCTGCCTGCTCGCCGGGCTTATCGTGCTCGGCCATATCGTCGGCAGCTACGATCTCGACGTCGTGCTGGCATCCGGCGCCAAGATCAAGGCGCATCCGCTCTACCTGACAGCGCTGGTGCTGATCCTCATCGGCGCACTGACGAAGAGCGCGCAGGTGCCGTTCCATTTCTGGCTGCCCAACGCGATGGCCGCGCCGACGCCGGTCTCGGCGTACCTGCATTCGGCAACCATGGTGAAGGCGGGCGTCTTCCTGCTCGTGCGCTTCTGGCCCGCTCTTTCCGGCACCTATGAATGGTTCATGCTGCTCGGCATTGCGGGCATCAGCACGCTGCTCCTCGGCGCCTATTTCGCCATGTTCCAGCAGGACCTGAAGGGCCTGCTCGCCTATTCGACCATCAGCCATCTCGGCCTTATCACCACGCTGCTCAGTCTCGGCAGCCCCGTCGCGGCCGTCGCGGCGATCTTCCACATGATGAACCACGCCACCTTCAAGGCCTCGCTCTTCATGGCTGCCGGCATCATCGACCATGAAACCGGCACGCGGGACATGCGACGATTAAGCGGGCTCCTGAAATATCTGCCGATTACCGGAACGCTCGCCATGGTGGCGAGCGCGGCCATGGCCGGCGTGCCACTGCTCAACGGCTTCATTTCCAAGGAAATGTTTTTCGCGGAAGCGGTAGAGACGCATGCCGATTCCGTACTCGACCGCGCGCTTCCCTATATCGCGACACTGGCCGGCGCTTTCTCGGTCGCCTATTCGATCCGTTTCATCCACATGGTGTTCTTCGGCCCCGAGCCGACCGACCTGCCGAAGCCAAAGCCGCATGAGCCGCCGCACTGGATGCGCTTCCCGATCGAGTTCCTTGTGCTTGCCTGCCTCGTCGTCGGCATCATACCGAGCCTTTCCATCGGTCCGTTCCTGCACTCGGCGGTCGTTTCGGTGCTCGGCGAGCGTACGCCGGAATACAGCCTTGCCGTCTGGCACGGCATCAACACGCCGCTCATCATGAGCATGATCGCCCTGATCGGCGGGGCCGTGCTCTACGCGCTCCTGAAGGACTACCTCGCCAAGTGCGATGACGGCCCGCCGATCTTCCGGCATCTTGCCGGCCAGCGCATCTTCGAGCGCGTACTGGTCACGGTTTCCTGGAAATGGGCGCGTTGGCTGGAAAGCCGCCTCGGCACCCGCAATCTCCAGCCGCAGTTGCGTCTCGTCGCGGCCGCGGGACTTCTTGCCGGCGTCGTGCCGCTCTACATGGCGGGCTTCGCGCCGACGCCGCCTGTCTTCACGGATATCGACCCGATCTTCGCGGTCGTTTGGATAGTTGGCGCGTTCTGCGCGCTCGGCGCAGCCTACCAGGCGAAGTATCACCGCCTTGCCGCGCTCGTCCTGCTCGGCGGCGCGGGCATCACCACCTGCATCACCTTCGTCTGGCTTTCGGCGCCGGACCTTGCCATCACGCAGCTGGTCGTGGAAGTCGTCACGACCGTCCTTCTGCTGCTCGGCCTGCGCTGGCTGCCGAAACGTTCGGAGAAGGTCGACAATTCGGTGTCGCTTGCCGCACGTAGCCGCCGTTTCCGCGATTTCCTGCTGGCAGTCGCCTGCGGCCTCGGCATGTTCGTCTTTTCCTACGCGATCATGAAACAGCCGGTGCCCGATGCCATCGCCAGCTACTTCCTCGAAAAGGCCTATACCGAGGGCGGCGGGCGCAATGTCGTCAACGTCATCCTCGTCGATTTCCGCGGCTTCGACACGATGGGCGAGATCGCGGTGCTGGCCATCGTGGCGCTGACGGTCTTCGCGCTGCTCCGCCGTTTCCGCCCCGCGCCTGACAGCATCGAGAAGCCGGAGCAGCAGCGCATCCAGAATGCCTACGACGCCGAACGTCCCGAGCGCTCGGCCGGCGATACGGTGCGCGACTACCTGCTGGTGCCCTCGGTCATCATGCAGTGGATGTTCCCGGTCATCGTCACCTTTTCGATCTATCTGCTCCTGCGCGGGCATGACCTGCCGGGCGGCGGCTTTGCCGGCGGCATCACCATGGCGATCGCCTTCCTGCTGCAATATCTGGCGGGCGGCGTGCGCTGGGCCGAGGACCGTATCCGTATCCTGCCGCTGCGCTGGATGGGTTTCGGCCTGCTGATGGTCGTGGCGACGGGCGTCGGGGCCTGGCTGTTCGGCTATCCGTTCCTGACGACCCATTCGCAATACATAGATGTGCCGTTCATCGGCAAGGTGCCGGCGGCAACGGCCCTCCTGTTCGATCTCGGCGTGTTTTCGCTCGTTGTCGGCGCGACCGTGCTGATCCTCATCGCGCTCGCCCACCAGTCCGTACGCATGCATCGGGTCCGCAATCTCGAAGCCACCAAGGCGGAGGAAGCCTGATGGAACTCGTTCTTTCTATCGGTATCGGCATCATGACGGGATCGGGCGTCTGGCTCATCCTGCGTCCGCGCACCTATCAGGTCATCATCGGGCTTTCGCTTTTGTCCTACGCGGTCAACCTCTTCATCTTCGGCGTCGGCGGCGTGAAATCCAATGCCGCACCGCTGCTTGAGGAGGGCGTGGATATCTCGACGATGACGGACCCGGTACCGCATGCGCTGGTGCTGACCGCCATCGTCATCGGCTTCGCCACGACCGCGCTCTTTCTCGTGGTGCTGCTCGCCGCGCGCGGCCTGACCGGTACGGACCATGTCGACGGCCGGGAGCAGTCGAAATGAGCGGCTGGCAGCAACATCTCATCATCGCGCCGATCATCATCCCGCTTGTCGCGGGCGCATTGCTGCTGTTCTTCGACGAGCGCCAGCGCGTCGTGAAGGCAATGATCAGCGTTGTCTCCAGCCTGGCGCTTGTCGCCATCGCCATCAGCCTGTTCCGGCTGGCGAGCAACGGACATGACAGCTTCGAGGGCGTCTATCTGCTGGGCAACTGGCCGGCGCCCTTCGGCATCGTGCTGGTGGTCGATCGCCTTTCGGCGCTGATGCTCGTCCTTGCGTCTATCCTCGCCATACCGACGCTCGTCTTCGCTCTTGCCCGCTGGCACACCGCGGGCGCGCATTTCCACTCGCTGTTCCAGTTCCTGCTGATGGGCCTCAACGGCGCTTTCCTGACGGGCGACCTCTTCAACCTCTTCGTCTTCTTCGAGGTGATGCTGGCCGCGTCCTACGGCCTCCTGATGCACGGCTCCGGCTCCATGCGCGTCAAGGCCGGCATGCACTACATCGCCGTCAACCTCGCCGCCGCGCTCTGCTTCCTCATCGGCGTCAGCGCGATCTATGGTTCGGCAGGAACGCTCAACATGGCGGATCTGGCGGTTCGCATCGGCGAAATCGAAGGTGAGCGACGCATGCTGCTGGAGGCAGGCGCTGGCATTCTCGGCGTCGTCTTCCTCATCAAGGCCGGCATGTGGCCGCTGAATTTCTGGCTGCCGGGCGCCTACAGCGCCGCGACCGCACCGGTCGCCGGCATTTTTGCGATCATGAGCAAGGTCGGCATCTACGTCATCCTGCGCCTCTCGCTGCTCGTCTTCGGGCAGGGTGAATCCGCCGGCCTCGGGCTCAACGTTCTGCTCTACGGCGGCATGGCGACCATTGCCTTCGGCACGATCGGCGTGCTGGCCTCCCAGGCGCTCGGACGCCTTGCCAGCTACTCGGTGCTTGTCTCCTCCGGAACGCTGCTTGCCGTTCTCGGCCTGAGCAACGGGCAGGTCACGGCGGGCGCGCTCTTCTACATGGTCAGTTCCACGTTGACGATCGCCGCCTTCTTCCTACTCATCGAACTCGTCGAGCGCGGACAGGACGCCGGCGCGCTGGTTCTTGCCGTCACCATGGAAGCCTATGGCGATGCGGACGAGGAAGAGGAAGAAGTGGAGATCGGCGTCACCATGCCGGGAACGATCGCAGTGCTCGGCATCTGCTTTGCCGCCTGCGGCATCCTGCTCTCGGGCCTGCCGCCGCTTTCCGGCTTCGTCGCGAAATTCGCCATGCTCTCCGGTATGATCGGCATGAATGCCCAGTGGGAGGGGCCGATACCCGCCTCGACCTGGTGGATCGTCGGCCTGCTCATCCTGTCGGGGCTTGCAGCACTCATCTCCATGACACGCGCCGGGATCCGCACCTTCTGGGCATCGATGGAAGGCACCGTTCCGCGCGTCCTCGTTGTCGAAATGGCGCCGGTCATGCTGCTCATCGCCCTGACGCTGACGCTCACCATCAAGGCCGGGCCGGCCATGAGCTACATGGAGGAAACCGTCCGCACCCTGCAGCAGCCGTCGTCCTATATCGACGCGGTGATCAATGCGCGCCGCGCCGGCGTCGAAAAAGCGGGCGGACCCGACGGCGGGGGAGGGATCTGACATGTTGCCCTATCCGCTTCTCAGCGCCTCGCTCCTCCTCATGTGGATGGCCCTGAACGGCTTTACGCCCGGCCACTTCATTCTCGGCTGCATCGTTTCGGTCTTCGCGTCCTGGGGCATGGCCGCGCTCAGGCCCGTCAAGCCGCGCCTGCCGAAATGGTATCTGCTGCCCAAGCTTGTCGGCATCGTGCTCTACGATATCGTGCGTTCGAACATTGCCGTCGCCTCGATCCTGATCACCGGCGGCAAGCGCAAGCACAAGTCGGGCTTCATCACCGTGCCGCTCGACCTCGAAAACCCGACGGCGCTCGCCGTGCTCGCAGTCATCGTGACAAGCACGCCGGGCACCGCGTGGCTCGAATACAACTCGTTGAACAGAACCGTGCTTATCCACGTGCTCGACCTCGTTGACGAGGCAGCATGGCAGGTGCTGATCAAGACCCGATACGAGGCGCTATTGATGGAGATCTTCGGATGACCCAAACGATTCTCCTATGGTCCATCACCTTCGCACAGGTCTGCCTTGCTACCGCCATGGCGCTCGCGGCACTGCGCATGTCCCGCGGTCCCCGCGCGCAAGACCGCGTTCTGGCGCTCGACACGCTTTATGCGAACTCCATGCTGCTTTTGCTGGTGTTCGGCATCCGGACCGGCAAGGACATCTATTTCGAGGCTTCGCTGGTCATCGGCATGCTCGGCTTCGTCGCGACGGTTGCGCTCGCCAAATTCCTGATGCGCGGGGAGGTGATCGAATGAACAGCATCGAACACGCAGGCGACCTTCCGGCCTGGGCCGCGCTTCTCGTCGCCTTCTTTCTCGTCGTCGGCTCGGGGCTCACGCTCATCGGTACGATCGGCTTCTTGCGCCTGCCGACCTTCTACGAGCGCATCCACGCACCGACGCTCGGAACGAGCTGGGGGACCGGCGGTATCGTCATGGCATCGATGATCTTCTTCACGGTGCTCGCCACGCGACCCGTCGTGCATGAAATGCTCATCGGCATCTTCGTCACCGTCACCACGCCGGTCACGCTGATGCTTCTTGCCCGCGCTGCCCTGCACCGGGACCGCTCGGAGGGCAATCCGGATGTTCCGGCCGGGGTGCCGGTAGAGCCGGAGCCGGCCGATGGTCAGCCCGCCGCGGGGGAATGATTCCCCCGCATCCGGCCGGCGCGTCTTCGCGAGGACCGTTCGAGCCTGTCCGGGGCAGGCGGCAAATTTCCCAAAGAATTTTATCTCGTTTCATATCTCGGCCAAATACCCCCGCGGGGGCCTGCCGCAGGCCGGTTGCCGCACGTTCAGCAGAGGAAATCGACTGGTCTGAAACGGGATCGTGAAGAGGAATTTCCCCCGTTCCAAAGACATTGTTAACCTTCATTTCCTAACCATCTACGCATCCCTGTCGGCAATGATCGTCGAGTTTTCAGTTCATGCGTATTTCCAGAACAAACTTCTATCCCATCCTCGAAACCGAAAGGGAGAACGACGAGCAATCGTCGCATTACTCTCATGAAAACAATATCCTGCCGGACGTCGTTCCGGAGGTTGACGATTGGCATGCCGCCCATGAGCCCGTGGCGAACGATGAAGACCATCGCCCGCGGTTCCGCTCCCCGGCGCTGAGAAGCTACGACCCCGGCCAATATACCGATGGCAGCTGGGAGAGCCATTTCTACATGGCGCCCAATGTCCGCTTCACGCGCACGCCGGACAAGGTCGCCGCCAAGCTCGAAGAGGCTGCCGAGGAGATTGTTCGCCACGAAGCGCCGGTCGTCGAGCAGGCCGTTCAGGCGCCGCTGCTCCAGACGGAGGCGCAACCGGCTCAACTCACCCAGATCGAGCTGCTGCAGCGCCTGCGCGATGCCCTTGAGGATCGGCGCCAGCGCCTCGAGCCGCAGACACCGGCCGTAACCGCGCCGGTGGAGCAGACCCCGCGCTTTGTCGAGGCCGTCGTCGCCACCGCGACGAACACGATCCCGGCCGACGCCGCCGTCGTGTTCAAGCCGGCCGTGTCGATGCACATGCCCGCCCCGGCGCCGAGGCTTGCACCGCTCGCGCAGATTGCCTCGGTCGTGCCGAAGCCCGTAAAGGCCGATATCCAGGAGGCGATCAGCCGCTTCGCCCACCTTTCAGACCATGCGTTTTTCGAAACGCTGGCACCGGAAGAGGACGTTGCGCCCGTACCGGCAAGGCCGGTCGTGACCGTCGTACGCATGCCGCTTCCGACGCCCGCCCCGGCACCTGTTGCCGTCGTTGCGGCCGCACCGCTGGAAGACAAGCGACAGGGACCGTCGTCCATCGCCTCGCTCTACCGCGTCGTCGAATGCAGCCCGCCGGTTGCCCGCCAGACCATTATCGAGACCGTCACCGCCGTTCCCGAAATGAAGGTGGAGCCGGTTGCAGCCGTCGCAACGCCGGTCGCCGAAGCCATTCCGGCGGTCATCGAGTTCAAGCCTGCGCCGGTAGCCGTCGCGCCCGTCGCGATCGTGGAACCCATCCGCGAAACCCCGTCGTCGGTGCTTTCCCGCGCCCGGCCTTTCCAGGTCACCATGGCGACACCGGCCGGCGACACCTACGAATACCCGCCGCGCGAATTGCTGCAGGAGCCGCCGCGCACCGTCGGCTTCGTGCTGACGCAGGAACAGCTGGAACAGAATGCCGGCCTCCTCGAAAGCGTGCTGGAAGATTTCGGCGTGCGCGGCGAGATCATTCACGTCCGTCCCGGTCCCGTCGTCACACTCTATGAATTCGAGCCGGCGCCCGGCGTAAAATCCTCGCGCGTCATCGGCCTTGCCGACGATATCGCCCGCTCCATGTCGGCGCTGTCGGCCCGCGTCGCGGTCGTGCCCGGTCGCAACGTCATCGGCATCGAACTGCCGAACGCCACCCGCGAGACGGTCTACTTCCGCGAGATGATCGATTCTCCGGACTTCGCCAAGACCGGCTTCAAGCTGCCGATCTGCCTTGGCAAGACCATCGGCGGCGAGCCGGTGATTGCGGAACTTGCGAAGATGCCGCACCTGCTGGTCGCCGGCACCACCGGCTCGGGCAAGTCCGTCGCCATCAACACGATGATCCTATCGCTGCTCTACCGGTTCCGTCCGGAAGAGTGCCGCCTGATCATGGTGGACCCCAAGATGCTGGAACTATCGATCTATGACGGCATCCCGCACCTGCTGACCCCCGTCGTCACCGATCCAAAGAAGGCCGTCATGGCGCTGAAATGGGCCGTGCGCGAGATGGAGGACCGCTACAGGAAGATGTCCCGCCTCGGCGTGCGCAACATCGACGGCTACAACAACCGGGTGGCTGTCGCGCGCGACAAGGGCGAAACGATCTCGATCAGCGTGCAGACCGGCTTTGACAAGGGAACCGGCGAGGCGATCAACGAGGAGCAGGAACTCTCGCTCGAGCCAATGCCCTATATCGTCGTCATCGTCGACGAGATGGCCGACCTGATGATGGTCGCCGGCAAGGAGATCGAAGGTGCGATCCAGCGGCTGGCCCAGATGGCCCGCGCCGCCGGCATTCACCTGATCATGGCGACCCAGCGCCCGTCGGTGGACGTCATCACCGGCACGATCAAGGCAAACTTCCCGACGCGCATCTCCTTCCAGGTGACGTCGAAGATCGACAGCCGCACGATTCTCGGCGAGCAGGGCGCCGAACAGCTACTCGGCCAGGGCGACATGCTGCACATGGCTGGTGGCGGCCGCATTTCCCGCGTGCACGGCCCCTTCGTGTCCGACGAGGAAGTCGAAAAGGTCGTGCTGCATCTGAAGGCCCAGGGCCGTCCGGAATATCTGGAGACGGTTACTGCCGGCGAGGAAGAGGAAGAGGACGACAAGCCTGCGGGCGGCGCGGTGTTCGACAAGGGCGACATTGCGTCGGAGGACGGCGACGATCTCTACGACAAGGCCGTCAAGGTCGTCCTGCGCGACCGCAAGTGCTCAACCTCCTATATCCAGCGTCGCCTGGCCGTCGGCTACAACCGTGCCGCGTCCCTCGTCGAACGCATGGAGAAGGAAGGGCTCGTCGGTCCGGCCAACCACGTCGGCAAGCGCGAGATCATCTCCGGCGAACGCAACAGTTTCGCAGCGCCGGAAGCGGCCGACGAGGACTGAAGCCACGTCGGCGACGATTGCCCATCCTCCGGGCATTTGTCCTACTTATTTGAATTGCAATAATTTTCTGGATCCGGCCCGCACCCGCGGGCCGGATTTTTACCCTGTCCACGGGAAATTGACCTCCACCACTCCATTTAATCGATTTGCCTCCCGGCCGGGTCTTTCAGGCCTGTTGCATATGGCGGACGATGCGTGAATAGTGCCGCCAACCCCGTAATAGTCTGCTCTAAAGGAGGACAGGAATGGCATTGATCACCATGCGGCAATTGCTCGATCACGCAGCGGAGAACGACTACGCACTGCCGGCATTCAATGTGAACAACCTGGAGTACATCCAGGCGGTCATGCGCGCGGCGGATGCGACGGACTCTCCGGTGATCCTGCAGGCGAGCCGTGGTGCGCGCTCCTATGCGGGCGATGCGTTCCTGCGTCATCTCATCCTCGGCGCCGCTGAAGAATATCCGCATATCCCGATCTGCCTTCATCTCGACCATGGCGACCAGCCGTCCACCTGCATCTCGGCCATCACCAACGGCTTCACCTCCGTCATGATGGACGGTTCGCTGCTCGCCGATGGCAAGACCGTTGCCAGCTACGACTACAATGTCGACGTGACGGCGGAAGTCGTGAAGATCGCCCATGCGGCCGGTGTCTCGGTCGAAGGCGAGCTTGGATGTCTCGGCAACCTCGAAACGGGTGCCGGCGACAAGGAAGACGGCCACGGATTCGAGGGCAAGCTTACGCGCGAAGAGCTGCTGACCGATCCGGACCAGGCGCTCGACTTCGTTTCCAGGACCGGCGTCGACGCGCTTGCCGTCGCCATCGGCACCAGCCACGGTGCCTACAAGTTCACCCGCGCGCCGGATGGCGACATCCTGTCGATCGAGACGATCGCCAAGATCAACAAGAAGCTGCCGAACACGCACCTCGTCATGCACGGTTCCTCGTCGGTTCCGCAGGATCTGCAGGATCTCTTTACCGCCTATGGCGGCGAGATGAAGCAGACCTGGGGCGTTCCGGTCGCCGAAATCCAGAAGGCGATCCCGCTCGGCGTGCGCAAGGTCAACATCGACACGGACCTGCGTCTCGCCATGACCGGCACGATCCGCAAGAACTTCAAGGAGAAGCCGGACAATTTCGATCCGCGCACCTACCTGAAGCCGGCGACCGCCCGCATGGTGGAAGTCTGCACGGAACGCTTCGAAGCCTTCCGCACGGCCGGCAAGGCCTCCAGCATCCGCATCAAGCGCCTGCCCGACATGGCGAAATTCTACGCCACGAAGTAAGGCTCTTCCTGCATTGCCTGACGCCCTTCCGAGTTGATCGGGAGGGCGTTTTCTTTTGCGCTGCTTCGTCACGGCTCGCGCAAAGGGGAGGGCCCAAATATTTTATCAATAAATAGGTCATTCATATCGATTGTTCAGAGCGAACTCTTGCCCACCACCCATCCTCCTCTTAAAGATTGCGCATCCCGAATGGAGCGGAACGTCGTGGCTGCGGCCCGACCGGTGCGAGGACATGATGAGTGTGAACCAGGCCCTGACAATCGCTGAACTCAAGGAACAGGCGCGCCGGCGCGTGCCGAAGATGTTCTTTGAATATGCCGATTCCGGTGCCTGGACCGAGGGAACCTACAGGGCGAACGAGGCCGATTTCCACAATATCAAGCTGCGCCAGCGCGTGCTTGTCGACATGCACAATCGCTCGCTTCAAAGCGAGATGATCGGCGAAAAGGTATCCATGCCCGTCGCCCTGGCGCCGACCGGCTTTACCGGCATGCAGCATGCGGACGGCGAAATGCTGGCCGCGCAGGCGGCGGAAGAGGCGGGCGTGCCCTTCACGCTTTCCACCATGAGCATCTGCTCGATCGAGGATGTTCGCTCCGTCACCACGAAGCCTTTCTGGTTCCAGCTCTATGTGATGCAGGACAAGGAGTACGTCCACAACCTCATCGATCGCGCCAAGGCGGCCAACTGCTCGGCGCTCGTGCTGACGCTGGACCTGCAAATCCTCGGCCAGCGCCACAAGGACCTGCGCAACGGCCTTTCCGCGCCGCCGCGCTTCACGCCGAAGCATCTCTGGCAGATGGCCACGAGGCCCTTCTGGTGCCTCAACATGCTCGGCACCAAGCGCCACACCTTCGGCAACATCGTCGGCCACGCCAAGGGCGTGACAGACCTCTCCTCGCTCTCTTCCTGGACGAATGAACAATTCGACCCGCAGCTTTCCTGGAAAGACATCGAGTGGATCCGCGAGCGCTGGGGCGGCAAGCTGATCCTCAAGGGCATTCTCGACGAGGAAGACGCGCGCATGTCGCTCGATAGCGGCGCGGATGCAATCATCGTCTCCAATCACGGCGGCCGCCAGCTCGATGGCGCTGCATCCTCCATCAGCATGCTGCCGCGTATCGTCGATGCCGTCGGCGACAAGATGGAAGTGCATCTCGACGGCGGCATCCGCTCCGGCCAGGACGTATTGAAGGCGCTCTGCTATGGCGCGAAGGGCACCTATATCGGCCGCCCGTTCCTCTACGGTCTCGGTGCCGGCGGCAAGGCGGGCGTGCGCCGCGCGCTGGAGATCATCCGCAAGGAACTCGACATCACGATGGCGCTCTGCGGCGAACGCGACGTGAAGAACCTGTCGCGCGCCAACCTCCACAAGGACATCTGAAGCGCTAGCGGGAGGCTCGCCTCCCGGTCAGACGACTTCGCCATAGATCGAGCGTTCCAGCCCCGTCACTTCCGCCGCGAAACGGCGGTATTCGGCTCGCTTGAGCGCGAGGAAGACATGGTGCAGGCGCTCGCCGAGCGCATCCTTCAGGAATGGCGAACCGGACGCCGTCTCGATGGCGCTACGCCAGTCCGGCGGCAGATCGTCGCCTGCCGCCTCGGCATAAGTCGTGGTTTGCGGGCCGGGATCGGCCTTTTCCAGAATGCCCTTGCGCATGCCGGCAAGCACCGTCGCACCGACGAGATAGGGATTGGAATCGATCCCGGCGGCACGCTGTTCGAGATGCCGGCCGGCCGGCGCGCCGGCGGGAATACGCACGGCGACACTGCGGTTGTTGGTGCCCCAGGTCGGCGTGGTCGGTGCATAACTCTGTGCCGAGAAGCGCCGCCAGGAATTGAAGTGCGGCGCAAAGACGAGCATGGATTCGTGCATCGTCTCCAGCAGCCCGGCGACGGCCTGTTTCAGGAGCGGTGACAAGGACTCATCCCGGTCGGCAAACAGGTTGCGGCCCTGCGCATCGGCAAGGCTCGCGTGAACATGCATGCCTGAACCGGCGCGCCCCGCAAAGGGCTTTGCCATGAAGCAGGCCATCATGCCGTGACGCACGGCGAGGCTGCGGATAAGGCGCTTCAGCATGGCAAGATCGTCGGCGGCCCGCAGCGCGCTGCCATGGCGCAGCGTCAGCTCGAACTGGCCCTGCGCATATTCCGATATCATGGTTTCGACAGGCAGGCCCTGCGCCTCCGCGCCGCGATAGACCGCATCGATGAACGGTTCCAGCCGGTCGAGTTCGGTGACGCCGTAGACCTGGATGCCATCCGGACGCTCGCCGGAAAGCGGCAGGCGCAGCGGCTGGAAATCGCCGTCCGCGTTGCGCTCGCGGTCGAGCAGGTAGAATTCCAGCTCATAGGCCAGCACGGGATGAAAACCGTCGGCTTCCAGCAGCCCGACCTGCCGGGCGAGGGCATGGCGCGGATCGGCCGCCATCGGCGTGCCGTCCAGCTCGAACAGGGAAAGGCGCAACTCGCCGCGTGGCGGAGAGGTCCAGGGCAGGGGGACCAGAGAACCGGCAACCGGCCAGGCGCGCCGGTCGGCGTCGCCGTCCGACCAGACGAGGCCGGTTTCCTCGACATCCTCGCCAGTGACATCAAGGCCAAGGATGGAGCCGGGCAGGTGCCGGCCGGCACGGAAGATCGGCAGCAGTTCGTGCCGACGGATGATCTTTCCACGTGCTATGCCGTTGAGGTCGATCAGGACGAGATCGAAGGCGGTGATTTCCGGATGGGCGGCAAGGAAGGCTTCCGCCTCGGCAATATCCGCAGCCTGCGGCGGACGATGGGCAAGATCACGGCTCACGAAGCGGCCCTCCGGTCGACAAGGCGACCCGTGACGGCCGCGAACGCTTCCACGAGGCCGTCGGCCTGGCTCTCGGAAAGGGCAGGACTGACCAGCACCATATTGTGGAACGGCGTCAGCAGATAGCCGAGATTGAGCATAGACAGATGCAGCGCGGCCTCGATCGTATCGGAGGCCGCAGCGCGCGCTTCCGCGGCGTTTTTCACCGGCGCCGGCGAGAAGACGACCTCCAGCCGGGCCCCGACGCGCGAAACGGTCCAGTCGAGCCCGGCCGCCGAAATCGCGCTGTTGAAGCCCGCTTCGATGCGGTCGGCCCGCGCCTGCATGATACGATAGGCGTCCTCGGTCA
Organism: Shinella sp.; assembly: GCF_049651085.1. Taxonomy (GTDB): domain Bacteria; phylum Pseudomonadota; class Alphaproteobacteria; order Rhizobiales; family Rhizobiaceae; genus Shinella. Next base: position 240,403 of record NZ_JBASBL010000022.1, on the reverse strand, counting down.
TCACCTGCTCGAGGCACGCCCGCAGGCAGGCGAGCTGCAGCGCGCTGCCCGAGAGCGTCGTGCCGATGCCGGAATGTCCGTGGCCGCTCTGCTCGCGGCGAATGACGTGCAGCCTGTCGGAAATTGCCTGCGTCATGCCCCAAACGCTGACCGGAACGCCGCCGCCGATGGGTTTGCCCATGACCATGAGGTCGGGTTCGAGGCCGTGCACCTTCGTGTAGCCGCCAAGCCCCGTCGAGATGGTATGCGTCTCGTCGATGAGGAGAAGCGTGCCCGCTTCGCGCGTCAGCCGGCGCAGCGCCGCATGGAAGCCCGGCGCTGGCGGGATCATGCCGCAATTGGTCATCACAGGCTCGGCGAGCACGCAGGCGATGTCATGGGCTGCAAGCGCCTTCTCCAGCGCCGCCTCGTCGTTGAAGGGAATGGAAACGGTCAGGTCGCCGAGATTACGGACCTGGCCGAGCAGGTTGCGGCGCGAAACGGTCTTGCCATCGACGAGATCGACCAGCGTGTCGTCCACCGCGCCATGGTAACAGCCGTCGAAGACAAGAAGCCTTGCGCGGCCCGTGACGGCGCGGGCAATGCGGATGGCGAAGCGGTTGGCATCGCTCGCCGTCGCGCCGAGCTGCCAGCGCGGCAGGCCGAAGCGCTCAACCAGCAGGCGGCCGACGATCTGGGCATCCGAGGAGGGCAGCATGGTGGTGAGCCCGCGCGTGCCGGCATTCTTCAGGGCCTCCAGGACCGGGGCGGGTCCGTGGCCGAACATCGCGCCGGTATCGCCGAGGCAGACATCGACGATGCGGTTACCGTCTATATCGACGAGTTCGGCGCCGCTGGCCTGATCCACGACGAGGGGGAAGGGCGTCGGCCAGTCGAGCATCCAGTGCTGCGGCACGCCGTCAAAGAAACCCGATGCCGCTTCGTCATGCGCGGCCGCCGAGCGCGGTCGCCTTGTACGAAAGACCGCCGATTCCGCCTCGATAAGCGCGCAAGCGCGCGCCTCCAGGTTCGCCCTCTCCATCCCGTTCTCCAACCACCCAAAATGTGATCACATACTGGCGGATGTGATTTAAAGTGTCAAACAGCAAGAGGGCGACGACCTAGCCCGCCGAGCCGGCAGCTGCGAGCAGGATCGCCAGACCGAGATGGGTCAGGTGATGCAAGGTCTGGTCCGCGCCGAAAAGCCACCAAAAACCCGCCTGACCGGGCGTGACCTGCGCGCGGTGCGCCACAAGGCTCTTCTGCCGGTCGATGACACCATGCACGAGGGCATCGGCAAATCCGAGCCAGGCCAGGGGCGGCGACACGACAAGGAAGAGGGCAGCGGTCATCGCGCCGTGCACGCAGACATGGGCCGCAAGCGGGAGAAACCAGCCTTTCGGCCGCTCCTTGCCCGCCGCCATCCAGTCCGTCTGGAGCAGAAAATCCGCAAGGAAGTGCTTTGCGAGGAACGCCGCCGAGGCGGCGGCGATCCATGCGGTCGAGATCTGGTCCGGTATGTCGAACATTCCGCTCCCGTCTGCCCTGCGGCGGACGGAGCTAGCGGCCGCCTGCCTCGATGATGCCTTTCGTCAGACTGCCCGTCGCCGGATAGAGCGGGATCAGGCAGGCCTGAAGCGCATGATAGATGTCACCCTTGCCGGCGAACAGAGTGTAGCTCGGCACGAGGTCTTCCGTCAGTTCTTCATGCCAGCCGCCGCGGTCCTGATCGAGGAAATGCCGGGCGATCGCATCCCAGATCTTGCGATACCAGATCTCATGGAATTCGCCGGGCAGGTGCTCGCAGAGGAAGGCGGCCGCGCCTACACCCTCGGCCATCGGCCACCAGAGCTTGTTGCGCTTGGCGGGCTCGTCGTTCCAGTCGAGCGTATAGAAGAAGCCGCCCTTTTCCTGGTCCCAGCCAAGTGCGATCGACTGCGCGAAGAGGGCCTTTGCGGCCTCCGGCATCCAGGCATGCTTCCTCCCGCCGAGCGCATGGAGCTGGAGGATGAGGCGCGCCCATTCCAGCCAGTGGCCGGGCGTGGTGCCGGACGGGCGGAACATCTCGTTACCCCGATAATCTTTGTCCAGCACCCAGTTCTCGTCGAAATGCTCAGGCACGCGGAACCCGTTCTCGCCGGCGCGTCGGCGGATGACGAGGTCCGCAATGCTCTCCGCCTTGGCGAGATAGGTATTGTCGCCCGTCGCCTCGAAGGCGGCCATCAGGGCTTCCGTCAGGTGCATGTTGGAATTCTGGCCGCGATAGCCGGGGATCGGCGTCCAGTCCGCCTCGAATTCCTCCGTGATCGCCCCGTGCCTGTCCTCCCAGAAGCGCTTTTCCAGAACGTCGCTGACATCCGCGATCATCCGGTCGGCGTCGGGATGGCCGGCTACCTTGGCGCTCGAGGCGGCAAGCAGCACGAAGGCATGGCCGTAGCCCTGCTTGCTGGCATCGAGCAGGCCGGAATTGTCGAGCGACCAATGGTAGCCACCACGCTCGTGGTCGCGATGCCTTTCCCACAGATAGGTCATGCCGTGGTCGACGATGTCGTCGGAACCGGGACGGCCGAGCAGGCTGCCGATGGCAAAGCAATGGACCATACGTGCGGTGGAATGGATGCCGCGCACGGGATTGCCGGGATTGAGCGGTCGACCTTCGGCATCGAGTTCATGGAAGCCGCCGAGCGGGTTGAAGGCGCGGTTCTGGAAGAAATCGAACAGGCGGTTTGCTTCCCGCCAGAGCCATTGACGGTGGTAGTCGCGCTTGCGCCAGGCCGTACCGAGAGGTCCCGTTGCACCCATGATGCGTTCTCCTTTTTGATCGGTCCGCATTGTCGTGTCCGGTGCCGGGGCTGGCCGGAGCGCGGGGAAAGTTACCGTGGCGTGAGGATCACGCACGGCCCGCAACGCTCTTTTTGACGGCTGGCCTCGACTGGTGGGGAGGGATTTATGGCCCAGAAAGGCATGCGCCGCAACCCGCGAAGGACCCGTCAGGGGATGTGGTGCGGCTGCTTGAAACGCCCGTTTACAATTGCGGCGAAAATAAGAAAAAATACCCTACCAATCTTATAGGGATAGTCTATAAATCGATGAAGAGACGGGTGGAGATGACCATTCACCCGGGAGAAGGCTGGGAACTACCGGCCTCTCAAGCAAGGGATGATGGCGCATGAGCAATGCGAAACTCGACAGCCGCACCACCTATGGGGCTTTCGTTTCCGTCAACGGCCGCCGGGCACGCCGTGCAGAACGGCAGGTGGTCCTCAACAACATCGTCGTCGCCGGCGCCTTCCTGTTCGTCAGCGCCGTCGTCTTCGGCCTCGTCGGCTAAGACAATAAGTTCCATAATTCTGCTTATGCGATGCGTGATCGCATTGGGGTACAATACACCCACCGAGGTATTCGCCGCCCTTTCCAGGACGGGCGATGTCCCCTTCCCTTCAAGACGGCGATGATGCGTGTGGAGTAGATTCCACGAACCTACGATTGATCGTCACACAACCCCAGAAAGTTTTGCAAGATCGGCGCGCGCGCCCGGCGCGGCCGCGACGACCGGTGCGCCCTTGATCAGCAGCTCGCCCTCCGTCGGGAAGGGATGATACCAGCCTCCGGCCTCCTTCACGAGGCAATACCCCGCAAGGCAATCCCAGGCATGCATATAGGGCTCGTAGTATCCGACCAACCGGCCGGCGGCGACATAGGCGAGCATGAGCGCGCCCGAACCGTTGCGGATGAAGTTGCCGCCGGCGTTCAGCAGCCGGTTCACCACATCCGCCACGAATTCCGGCGTCACATAGCTGTTGGCGCCGATCCCGGTCATGGCATTCTGCACGGTGCGCGACGGATCGAGCGTCAGCGCCTTGCCGTTGAGGGTGGCGCCCTTGCCGACTGCCGCCGCATAAAGCTCGTTGTGGCAGGGTGCGTCGATCACACCGACGACCGGTACGTTGTGATGCAGGATCGCGATCGAGACGCACCAGTTCGGCATGCCGCTGACGAAGGGCGCAGTCCCGTCGATCGGATCGACGACCCAGGTATAACCGGAACTGCCGGCGGTGAGACCGAATTCCTCGCCGAGAAAACCGTCATCGGAAAATGCCGCCTCGACCCGCTGGCGGATCAGCTTTTCCACGTTCCGGTCGGCAACCGACACGACGTCCTGGATATCCCGCTTGGTCTCGATCACGAGGCTTTCGCGCCGGTTGAAATAGTCGAGCGCCATCGCGCCCGCCTCCTGCGCGATGGCCTTGGCGAGGACGAATCGTCTGTCCAGTTCGGTCTCTTGCGATGTCATTCCGTCTTCCTTGTGATTTCAGGTATCGATGATGGCGATGCCGCGGCTCTTGAACCCGATCGTCGCGTCGGACGCGGCCGGCAGGATGCGATCGACGGCGTGATCGACGATGAAGAAAGTGCCGACGTCGGTTTCGACCTCGTATTCGACATGGTCGCCGAGATAGGCCGAGTGCAGGATACGGCCGGCAAGGCCCGCGCCGCCGCCGGGGGCAAGAGTCACGGCACCGGGGCGCACGGCAAGGCTGGCCGCGCCCGGTCTTGCGCTGCCGGCCGGTACACGGTGCTCGACGCCGCCGATACGGATCTGCGCCTCGCCGCCGTCTATGCCGAGCACCTCGCAGGCAATCACATTCGCCTCGCCCATGAAATCGGCGATGAAGGAAGAGGCCGGCGATTCGTAGAGATCGCGCGGGGCGCCCGACTGGGCAATCTCGCCGTCCTTCATGACGATGATGCGATCCGAGACGGCGAGCGCCTCGTCCTGATCATGCGTGACATAGACGGCAGTGAAGCCGAGCCGTTGCTGCAGCTCGCGGATTTCTGTACGCACCCGGCGGCGCAGGCGGGCGTCGAGATTGGACAGCGGCTCGTCGAGCAACAGCACTTGCGGCTCCAGGACCAGCGCGCGGGCGACGGCAACGCGCTGCTGCTGGCCGCCCGACAGTTCTGCCGGCAGGCGCAGCCCCATGCCGGCCAGACCGACGAGCGCCAGCCCCTCCTCCGCCTTCTCGCGCGCCTCCTTACGGGAGAGGCCCGAAGATTCGAGGCCATAGGCGACGTTGTCGCGCGCATTCATATGCGGGAAGAGCGCGTAGGACTGGAAGACCATCGAGACGTCGCGCTCGTTGGCCGGCAGCATGGTGACGTCCTTGCCGCCGATGAGGATCCTGCCCGCGGTCGGATGTTCGAGGCCGGCGAGCATTCTGAGCGTCGTCGTCTTGCCGCAGCCGGACGGGCCGAGCAGGGTGGCGAGCGTGCCGGGCTCGATGGTGAGCGAGAGGTCCTGGATCGCGGTAAAGGCGCCGAACGCCTTGCGCACGTTCTGGAACACGACGGAACCGGCTTTCTGCGTGATCATGCGGTTTTCTCCTGACGAGGGGAAGCGGAGGGCGTGATGCCGGCGACACGGTTTTCGCGGCGCAAGCGGCGTTCGCCCACCAGAAGCTGGAAGCCGGTGATGACCGTGATCATCACGACGATCAGCATGGAGGAATAGGCGATCGCCACGCCGTATTCGCCGTTCTCGACGAGGCCGACGATGTAGGAAGTCGCCATGTTGTATTCCGCGCTGACGAGGAAGATGACCGCGCTGATCGAGGTAATGGCCCGCACGAACGAATAGACGAGCGCAGCGGTGATCGCCGGGCGCAGCAACGGCAGGATGACCTTGCGGATCGTGCGGAAGCTGTTCGCCCTCAGCGTCAGTGACGCCTCGTCCAGGCTCTTGTCGAGCTGGCTCATCGCCGCGATGCCCCCGCGCACGCCGACCGGCATGTTGCGGAAGACGAAGCAAGCGATGAGGACCAGCGCGGAGCCTGTCATTTCGAGCGGCGGCAGGTTGAAGGCCATGATGTAGCTGACACCGATAACCGTGCCGGGGATGGCGAAACTCATCAGCAGCGCGAACTCGAAGACATTCTTGCCGGCGAATTTCTGGCGCACGATGATATAGGCGGTCAACAGGCCGACGATGGCGGTGAGCGGAGCGGAGATCAGCGCGATCTCCATGGTCGTCCAGAACGAGTTCCAGGCGACGCCGGTCCACGCGATCCCGCCGTCGAGGCTGATGGAAAAGGCTTTCGCGTAGTGATCGAGGGTCAGCGAATTGTCGAGGCCCCAGGTCTTCACGAAGCCGCCGACGAGGATCATGCCGTAGACGACAAGGGTGAAGAACATCCACGGGATGACCACGGCATGCACGCCGATCGACAGCCCGCGCGGCAGCGCGATATGCATCCCGCTATCGCCCTTGCCCGTCACCGTCGCAAAATTCTTGCCCGACAGCCAGAAGCGCTGGGCGAGGAAGGCCGAGAGCGTGAAGGTAAGCAGCACCATCGCGAGTACCGCGGCGCGGGACGGATCGTTCTGCGAACCGACGACGGCGAAGAAGATTTCCGTCGACAGCACGCCATGGCTGCCGCCCAGCACCAACGGATTGCCGAAATCGGCCATGCTTTCGATGAAACCGATGAGGAAGGCATTGGCGAGGCCCGGCTTCATCAGCGGCAGCGAGACGCGCCAGAAAGTGCGCCAGCGGTCGGCGCGCAGCGTCTGCGAGGCTTCCTCCATCGACGGGCTGACCCCCTCCACGACACCGATCAATACGAGGAAGGAGATCGGCGTAAAGGACAGGACCTGGGCGATCCAGATGCCGGTGAGGCCATAGAGCCAGCGGCCGGGCTCGATGCCGAAGAGGTCCGAAAGCCCCTGCGTGACCACGCCGGCGCGGCCGAACAGCAGCGTCAGCGCGAGGCCGATGACAAAGGGTGGCGTGATGATCGGCAGGATGGTGAGAAGCCGGAGGCCCTTCTTGAAGGGAAAGCGCGTGCGGGTGGCGACAAGCGCGAAGGCAAGGCCGAGCAGCGTCGAGCCGAGACCGGTCATGATGGCCAGCCAAAGCGTGCGCCAAGCGACGCCGCAACGCCCCCCGCCGGTAAGGCAGCCGAGGCTCCAGATGCCGGGATCCTGCAGGTTCCGGACAAAATTGTCCGGATTGAAGGATCCGTCGAAGTCCTGCACCGCGCCGATGAACATGCTGCCGATCGGATAGAAGACGAAGACGGCGACGAGGAAGGCAAGCAGCGAGATCGCGCCGAGGACGAAGGCATCGCCCTTCATGACACCGCGCTCGGCAAGGCCGAAGGCGAAGAGCAGCACGCAGACAATGGTCGACAGGACCGCGCCCGCGCCCATAGCCGGCTGGCCGGTTTGCAGCGCGCCGAACAGGGTTTCACTGACCGTCCAGGTCCAGCCGCCAAAGCCGATGGCAAGGCCCTGCAGCGACAGGAACAGCACGCCGATGGCGCCCACCCATGCCATGGCCGCGCCTCGGCGCATCGGATCCACCATGCCGCGCGCCGCGCCGGCGGCGAGCATGAGCAGCACGACGACCGCAAGCCAAATTCGGCCATGCGTGGCGATCTGCACCAGCCCGGGCGCCGTCTCGGCGGTAGAGGGAAAACCGGCCAGCCAACCGAAACCGAAGAAGCCGCCCTCGATCCGGTACCAGGGCAACAGGGTCAAAGCGACCACGCCCAGGATCAGGACCGCGTCCAGCCTGCGTTTGCCATGCGTCATGGCCGACCTCGCTGTCATTGTCGTTGTGGGAAGGCGGCGCCCGGGCGAAGGCGGGCGCCGCCGATCAGGACATCATCAGTTGGCGACAGCGCCGACTTCGCGGTCCCAGCGCTCCAGCAGCGCCTTGCGGCGTTCCGGATCACCAAAGGTCTTGAAGTCGTAGTCGATCAGCTTGATATCCTCGAAGCGCGGCGCTTCCTTGGGAATGTCCGCCTTGGCATTGGAGGGAAGCTGGAAGGACTTGGCATCCTTCATGCGCGACTGCACTTCTGCGGTGAGCGCCCAGTCGTACCAGATCTTTGCATTGTCGAGGTTGCGCGCACCCTTGATGATCGACATGGAGCCGATCTCGTAGCCGGTGCCCTCGCAGGGCGTGATCGACTTTACGGGGAAGCCTTCCGCGATCTGCGACACCGCATCGTGCACGAAGACGATGCCGAGCGCCGTCTCGCCGCGAGCCGCCGCCTTGACCGGCGCGGAGCCGGACTTGGTGTATTGCGAGATGTTGTCGTTGAGCTTCTTCAGGTAGTCGAAGGCCGGGTCCTCGCCCATGATCTGCACGAGAGAGGCAAGCGCCGTGTAGGCCGTGCCGGAGGAGTTCGGGTTGGCGATCTGGATTTCGCCCTTCAGCTCAGGCGCCAGCAGGTCGGCCCAGCAGACAGGCTCCTTGTAGCCCTTCGACTTGAAGATTTCCGTGTTGTAGCCCCAGCCGAGCGCGCCGGCATAGACGCCGACCGTGCGGAAGCCGGAACTTTCCGCCTGCTTCTTCGCCCAGTCCTGCAGATCGCCGAGCATCGGCGACTTGTATTCGAGCGTCAGGTCTTCCGAGGCTGCCTGCAGATGGGGATCACCCGTGCCGGCCCACCAGATGTCCGTCTTCGGGTTGCGGGCTTCCGCGCGGACCTTCGCATAGGTCTCGCCGGACGACAGGCGCACCATGTTGACCTTGATGTCGCTGTGCGCCTTTTCGAAGTCGCCCTTCATCTGCTCGCAGATGACGACGTCCGCCGAGCAGATGAGGTTGAGGTCGCCGGCGGCCTGTGCCGGCAGGGCTGCCAGCGCCGTTCCGGCGAAGAGCATGAGGGAAAGGGTCTTGGTTTTCATCGGGGCATCCTCCTGTTGCCTGGTTTTGGATCGTCCTGTGAACGGGACACGGTCGGGCCATCGGGCTGCCCGCGGGGCGGCTCGTTCATGAATTCTGATTGCGGTTCGCGTTACGTCTCCCGATCAGTTCGTCGCGGCGATGTCCGCATCGAACCTTTCGAGCAATCGACTTCGTTCTTCCGGTGAGCCGAAGGTGGCGAAATCGTAATCCACCATTTTGATCATCGAGATATCGGGTGCGGCGAGCGGCAGGATCGCCATCGCGTTCGACGGCACCTGGTTCTGGCCCGACGCTGCGCCGGTGCCCTGCCCTTCCGGGCTCAGCGCGAAGTCGACGAAGTCCTTGGCCGCCTCGAGATGGCGCGCGCCCTTGACGATGCTGACCGCACCGATCTCGTAGCCGGTGCCCTCGCACGGCGCGACGATGACGAGCGGATAGCCGGCCTGCTTCTGCGTGACTGCATCGTGCATGAAGGAAATGCCGATCAGCACCTCGCCGCGCGCGGCCGCCTTCACCGGCGCCGAGCCGGCTGTCGTGTACTGATCGATGTTGCGGTTCAGCGCCGCCATGAAGCGGAAGGCCTCGTCCTCGCCGAAGAGCTGCACCAGCGTGGCAAGTGTCGTGAAGGCCGTGCCCGACGAATTGGGATTGCCGCTGCGGATGCTGCCGCGATAGGCGATGTCCGTGAGGTCCTTCCAGCAAGTCGGCGCGGGGAGTTTCATCTCGCGCAGCAGGTCCGAATTGTAGGCAAAGCCCAATGCGCCGGCATAGATGCCCGCCGAACGGCCGCCGGACATGGCGAAGAAGTTCTGCGCCCAGGGCAGCATGTCGCGCTCGTGCGCTGGCTGATAGGGATGCAGCAGGTTCTCGGACCCGGCCTGCATATGGGTATCGCCCGTGCCGCCCCACCAGACATCGATGGTCGGCCCGTCCTTTTCCGCCCGAATCTGGTTGAGGATATCGCCGGTGCTCTTGCGGGTCATGGAGATTTCAAGGCCCGACTTTGCCTCGAACGCCGTCTTCATCGCGGCGCACCACATCTCGTCGACACCGCACAACACGGTGAGCGACGGCGCCGTCAGGCCTGCCGTGGCGCTGCATAGCCATACGGCCACGCCTGCACCCAAAGCGCTGATGCTTCTCACAATGTTCCTCCCATTTGGAACGCTCGCGCCCCAATCTCCGCAATCAGGATGGCACATCTGCCGGATGCGGCAACCGAAGAATGGTTACCGTTCTTACAGGTCCGGGCGCCTTGCGCATCACAAAGATGACAAAGGTTACAATTGTGACAAGACACATAATGCGTGCCCGCTTTGAAGATTGTAACTGCCCTGCCTATGATGGCGTGGGAGGAATGGCATGCTGAACGAACGGATTCGGATTCTGATCGTCGAGGACGATCCGGACATGGCGGAGCTCATCTCCGATCTGGTGGAAGCGGAAGGATGGACGCCCCTGACCGCGCCGTCGGCCGAAGCGGCGATGGGCGTTCTGGCGCGCGAGACGGTGCATCTCGTCCTCGTCGACCATAACCTGCCCGGCGCCTCCGGCCGCACCTTCGCGCAGCGGCTTCGCGCCCAGGCCGATATCGGAATCATCATGGTGACGGCGGCCGGCAGCGCCGCCGACCGGGTGCTTGGCCTGGAAACGGCCGCCGACGACTATGTCGTCAAACCCTTCGAGCCGATCGAGCTGACGGCGCGCATCAAGGCGGTGCTGCGCCGGACGATCCCCTCGCTGAAGCCGGAGCGGGAAAGCGAGCGCGATCACGAACCGGCCGCCCTCAGGCTCAGCGACTGGTCGATCGACCTCAAGAGCCGTCGCGCCATCTGCCTGACCGATCCGACCAAGTCGCTGACCAGCGCCGAGTTCGCCCTTCTCGAAATCCTTGCCGAAACGCCGAGCACGCCGGTCAGCCGCGCCCATATCCTCGACAGGCTCGGCGCGGAAAGCGACCGCTACATCGACCGCAATGTCGACGTGCTCGTGCTGAGGCTTCGCCGCAAGATCGAGCGCAATCCGGACCTGCCGCGCCACATCAAGACGCGGCGCGGCAAGGGCTATGTGCTCGATACGGACGATGGCGAGACCACGCCGTGATCAGCCGCTCCCTTCTCTCCTCGATCGCCTTCCGCCTGCCCGTTGCAATCACCTTCATCTGCGTCCTCGTCTTCAGCCTGGCGACGGTCGCCGTCTATGGCCTGCAGCAGGCGCGGCAGGAGATGGCGACCTATAGCCTGCAGGCCTTCTCCAGTCTCGCCAAGGCCTCGCTGGTCTCCCGGCAGGTCTCGGACCTGGTGTCCAGCGCCCCGTTCCTGATGAACGCGACCTCGCCCTATCGCGTATCGAGCGAGAGCCGGGCGGTCGTCTCGCAGGTCGATGCGCTGCTGCGCGCCATGGAGCCGGCAAACGGGGAGACGGCCGTCACCGGTTTTGCCAACGCCCGCATCGTCGAGCTGCTCGAAACGATCCGCACGCAGACGATGGCGCTTGCCGGCGATGCGGATTCCGCCCAGCAGCACAAGGCAGAGGCCGCCGCCGCGCTCGGCGAGATCGCCACGGGAAGCGGCATGGCGGATGGCGATTTCCGCCGGAAACTGAACGCCATCGTGCAGTCGGCCTCCAGTTCCGACAGTCTCTTCCAGCTTGGCGAACTGCGCCGCCGTTACGTCTCCGAAGTGATGCCGCGCGTTGAGCGCGCGCCCCCGGATGTGCGGGTCCCGGCCCTCGAGCTTGCCCCCTATGAGCGGGTCTTTGAAGCACAGACGCAGTACCTGCTCGAAATGTTCGCCATCCGCGCCGCCGTTTCGCGGCTGCATAGCGTCTCGCGCGAACTCTCGCATGCGACGGAGACACAGAGCGAGGCGGTCGCGCGCGGTCTCAACGAGGACCTTGTTTCGACCTCCGCGGAGCTGAGCCGCCTGCTCGTGATCGTCGCGGTCACCGCGCTCCTCGTACTGGTCATGGCAATCTTCTCCATCCGCTCAGTCATCCGTGTCTCGCGGGGCATCGTCGCGCTCTCGAACGGCATGAACGCGCTTGCGCAGGGGCGAAGGGACGTCGATGCACCAAGCTACAAGGGCACCGAGACGGAGCTTGTCCGGTTGCTCGAAGCCTTCCGCGCCTTCCGTGAAAGCGTCGAGCGCGTCTCGCGGTTGCGCCAGACCGCCGAGGCCGCGGCGCGAACCATCCGCTCCACCTTCCGCAACATGAACGAGGGCATCGCGCTGTTCGATCCGCGCGGCAAACCCATCACGATGAACCGGCGCGTCATCGAACTCGTCGGCTGGCTGAGTCCAGCGCGAAAACTGCCGCTGCGGGATTTCGCCAGCCCCATTCCCGAGATCGACCCTTCCCTTCTACCTAGTGGAAACGACGTCGGCACGCTGGATGACCGCTTCGTGCTGCGGCATCGCTCCGATGCCGGGCGCGTCACCGAAGTGTCGCTCTCGCGCCAGCCGGACGGCGGCATCGTGCTGCTTGCGCGCGACGTCACCGACATGGACCGGCAGGAAGCGGAGGCGGCGAAGGCACAACGCCTCGACGGCATCATGCGCATGACCCACCAGGTGAGCCACGAAGTCGGCAACATGATCGGCATCATCACCGGAAGCCTTGGCCTGCTCGAGCGCGAGCCCGGCTTCAACGACCGGCAGAAACGCCACCTCGCGCGCATCCGCAAAGCGGCCGACCGCGGACGGGCGCTCGCCGGCAGCATGCTTTCCATCGGCAGCCAGCAGCCGATCCATCCGGGCGCGGTGGAGATCGGCACCTTGCTGCGCGGCATGGCGGACGTTCTGGAAATCGCCATCGGCGAGAAATGCCGGCTCGCCTTCGAGATCGCCAGCGACCTGCCGACGATCCAGCTCGACGCGGCGCTGTTCGAGCAATCGATCCTCAATCTCTGCCTCAACGCCTCGGCGGCCATGGCGACGGGCGGAACGATCCTCATCCGTTGCGCCCGCAGCGAAGCCGGCGTCAGCATCACCGTGACGGACGACGGCATCGGCATGTCGCCGGAGGCCGTCGACAAGGCATTCGAACCCTATTTCACGACGCGCAATGATGAAGGTGGAGCGGGCCTGGGTCTCGCTATCGTTTACGGGTTCATGCGTCAAACCGGTGGCGACGCGCGCATCGTTTCCACGCCCGGAAAGGGAACGACGATCGAGCTTTGTTTTCCGGTCTGACGTCGCGAACCACACGACGCGACGGCGCGCCGTTCTTTTGGCGGACCACAAGCATGGTTGACTTTGTATTTCCCGCCACCATATTGATACCAAGACAACAAACGGAGGCCGCCATGGCCCGTCAACAGGCAATCCCGAGCACGACGCTCGACATCCATGCCGATCCGAATTCGGTTCAGGCAGCCTTCCTGCGGCGCGCCATGTCGGCGCTGGAGCGCATTGCTGCAAACATGCCGACGAAGACCCTGATCGACGCGCTTTCCGCCCCGACCGACGCAGGATCGCTCGCCCAGCTTCTCAGCCGCTCGGACATCCTCGGACCGGCCGTGACCGATCTCGATCCGCTGGTCCCGGCGCTTGCCCGAAATGTGGAACATCGCCAGCAGTTGCTCAAAATTGCAGGTGGCGTCCTGTCCGCCGAGGAAGCGGGCCAGGCACTGAGCATCACCCGGCAGGCGGTCGACAAGAGACGACGCTCCGGCGCCATGCTGGCGGTGCGCGAGGGAAGCGACTGGCGCTACCCGGCCTGCCAGTTCGGCGAGGGCGAAGTGCTTGCCGGGATCGCCGATGTCGTGCGTGGCTTTGCACCCGCTGGCCCTTGGGCAACGCTGGACTTCCTGCTGGCCCCCGACACGGTGCTCGGCGGGCGCTCGCCGCTGGACGTGCTGCGTGCAGGCGAGCCGGAAGCGGTGCTGCGGCTCATTCGCGCCAATGAAACGGATGGCTTTGCCTGATGCCGGCAGGTCATGCCGAGCAGCGCGGGCCATCCGGCGTCGCGCTGCCGCCTCCGTTCTGGCTCGATACGAAACCCCTGTCGATCGAGATCCTGCCCGCAGGGCAGATCCTGCACCGCGTCCACCGCTCGACCTTGTCCCCGATCTTCTTCGGGCCCGGAAAAGGGGTCTCGCCAATCAACCGGTTCGATAGCGCGAGCGGCCGTTTCGGGGTTCTCTATCTGGGCATGACCCTCAGCGGGGCACTGGCGGAGACGATCCTGCGCAATCCGCAGCGCCTGATGGTGGCCGCCCCGGACATTACCGGCCGGGCGGCAACCGGGCTCGGCGTGCAACGCGATCTTCGCATCGTGCGAATGCACGGCCCCGGATTGCAGGCGCTCGGCACGGACAATGCGATTTCGACGGGCCCCTATGAACCATGCGGTCTTTGGGCTGATGCGCTTTGGGACCACCCCGACAAACCCGACGGCCTTGCCTATCAATCGCGACACGATCCCGCCGAGATCTGCATCGCCCTGTTCGAACGCCCGGACCTTTCGTTCACCGTGCAGGCAACACGCCTGCTGACGGCCATACTGAAAGACGTCGCGGCCCTGCTCGACACCTATGGAAAGTCGATAGCGCCCGGCATGTAGCGGGCGCTATCGCCGCAAGGCGGCTTTTCCGCCTAGGCCTCGTCGAGCGCCAGCGTCAAATCGGCGATCAGATCATCGGGATGCTCGATGCCGATCGACAGGCGAACCGTCGATTCCAGCACGCCGATGCGCTGGCGGACCTCAACGGGAATTCCCGAATGGGTCATCGTCGCAGGGTGTGATGCCAGCGATTCCGTTCCGCCGAGGCTGACGGCAAGCTTGAAGATCTTCAGGGCGTTGAGGAACTTGAACGAGGCCGGCTGTCCGCCCTTGATGTCGAAGGAGAAGGTCGAGCCGGCGCCGCTGCACTGGGCGGCGAAGGTGCGCCCGGCCGGTGATGCCGGGTCGTTGAACGGCAGGTAGTGGATCTGCTCGACCTTGGGATGATCCCTGAGGAATTCCGCCACCGCCGCCGCATTGCTGTTTGCCCGCTCCATGCGGATTTGCAGCGTTTCCAGCGACCTGCCGAGCATCCAGCACGAATGCGGATCGAGCTGCGTTCCGATGGCGCCCCTCAGCGCCTTCACCTGCTTCATGACCGCCTTGCGGCCGAGCGCCGCCCCGGCGATGAGATCGGAATGCCCGCCGACATACTTCGTCAGCGAGTAGAGCGAGATATCCGCGCCGAACTCGATCGGCCGCTGGAAGACCGGCCCGAGCAGCGTGTTGTCGCAGGCGACGATAGGCACATGGCCCTGCCGTTCGCCGATCGCATCCGCGACCCGGCGGATCATCGCGACATCGACAAGGCTGTTGGTGGGGTTTGCCGGCGTTTCGATGAGGATGACGGAAACGCGGCCCTTCTGCATGGCGGCCTCGGCCGCCGCCTCGACCGAGGCCTCGCTGGTGCCATCGGCAAAGCCCACGGCCGAAACGCCGAGATTGAGGAAGGTTTTGGCAAGCAGGGTTTCGCTGCCGCCATAGAGCGGCTGGGAATGCAGCACGGCATCGCCCGGCCGCACGAAGGCCAGCAACGTGGTGGCGATCGCCGACATGCCGGACGAAAACAGCGCGCAGCTTTCCGTCCGCTCGTAGACCGCCAGCCGATCCTCGACGATCTCGCTGTTGGGATGGTTGAAGCGCGAATAGACAAGGCCGGCACCCCTACCCTCCGGCGGCTCCTTGCGCCCGGAGACATAATCGAAGAAGTCCCGGCCGTCTTCCGCCGACTTGAAGACAAAGGTCGACGTCAGGAAGACCGGCGGTTTGACGGCGCCTTCGGAAAGCTCGGGGTCATAACCATAGTTCAGCATCTGCGTTTCGGGATGAAGGGCATGGTTGCCGATATGGGTTCTCGGCGGGTGCGGCGCAGTCATGAGGCATCTCCCTTGAGTGATGTTCCGAACGTCAGACCACAAGCTACATCAAATTGCGCCGCGCGCTCCCGCTATTTGCCGCTCTCGAAGCGAACGCCTCATCGACGCCCCGCCTATTCGGGCTCGACGGGCCTTCGGTCCGAGCGAACGAGGCGCGCATGATCGGCGATGAAAGCCGCGACAAGGCCCGCTCCGTTCCGCCATGCAATCGAGCCGCAGCGCGCCCTGACCCGTGAGCGTTCCCAGGGATCGAGCAGGCGATCGACGAAGTCGCGACATGCCGGCAGATCCGTATCGCGCCGCATCATCCAGCCGTAGCCGTTGAGTTGCGCCCAGAGGCCGCGATTGGCCTGAAGATCCATCTCCGGCGCCTCGTTGGGAACAAACAGCGTCGGCAATGCGCCCAGCACGTTTTCGTGGAAACTGTTGTACCCGGCCGCCGAGACCGCCGCGTCGAACGCCTGGCTGTAGCGAAAGGCCGGGAAGGCTTCCCGGACGAAATGGCGCTCGTGGCCTGGAGCGACATCCGTGCCGCCGTTGCGGATGGGCGACTTGAGCTCGACGACAAAGGCATTCCTGTGGGCGAGAACGGCGCTGATGACCGCCGAGCGGGTTTCGCTCATGTCGAAATTGCTGCCCGAGCCGAGCTGGAGGAGGACAGCCGTTCCCTCCGCCGGCAGGTCGAGCAGCCGGCGCGCCGTCGCCGCATCGTGCCGGCAAACCGGGTCGACATGCAGAACCGGAGGCACGACGAGGCTGCGCGCCTGCAATGGCCGGGTCGGGCCGAGATCGAATTCGTTGGCCAGTTCGCCGCGCTCGATCACGGCGTCGAATGTGTCGTGATAGTCGAGGAACTTGCGGTGCACCTCCCGCCACATCGGGCGGCGCACCCAGATGGAATAGATATCCGGGAAAAGCGCGAGGACTTCGGCCACGGCCGGGTAGACCGGTGTCGCGTCATAGGCGATGACGGCCGGCCTCACATGGCGCACAAGCTCGAAAAGCTCCTCGGCAAAAACCGTGCTCCAGTCATCCGGATCGGCTTCCATCGCCCGGTGATGCGGTAGGAAATGCACCTGATAGCCCGCATCGACAGCCACCTTCAACGCATAGGACATGGTGGCGAAGACGGGCGTCAGGTCGGAAGGCAGGCGCTCGGCAATCGCCATCTGCTGGGTGAGATGGCCCATGCCGATGCCGTTGGAAGAAATGAAAAGCACGGTCCGGCGCGGCAGGGGCGGCATGAGCGGCGGCGCGGACACCGCCCCCGCCCTCTCCGGCCCTGTCGCAAGCAGCGCCGCGATCCGCTCGGCAAAGCGGCCGAGGCCATGACGCGTCTCGGCAAAGCGGCGTGCCCGCTCGCTCTGGTCGGCGTAAAGACGGGGATCGGCGACATGGCGATCGATGATAGCCTTCACCTCCTGCGGCGTGCCGTAAAGCGCGCCATCGCCGAAAATCGGCGCGAAACTGGCGGGCAGAATGGTGACCAGCCCCACCGCCAGCGCTTCGAGAATGCACCGCCCGAACGCTTCCGACCACGCATCGCTGTGATGGTAGACGTAAAAATCCAGGCCCCGCAGGAAGCCGGCGACATCGTCCTGCCGGAACGGCAGCAGGGTCCAGTTGGCGGGCACCTCGCCATAATGGTCGTGCAGGAAGCTGCCGCCCCCCAGCATCCGGTTTTCGTAGCGTTTCCCATCGGTCGGATAGGCGGCCTGCGCATCGTCAAGCCGGTCGGGCCATTTCTGGATATGCGGCCGGGAATGCCTGCCGATCCGGATCGGCAGGCCGACGGGTCGCGGCGGCCGCGGCAACCAGCAATCGAGGTCGATGAGATTGTCCCAGTCCTTCTCCATCAACCGGCAGCCATGCGGAAGCCGTTGCGGCAGGCTTTCGCGCACGACCGCGCTGACCGGCGCCAACAGCACTGGCCGGCCGAATGCCGCGACGGCATTGCGAACCACGCACACGAGCTCGAACTGGACGGTGCCCGCACGGTCGACGGCAGGATGGTGCAGCACGACGACAATCTGTTCCGCATCGATCAGCGGCCGCGGCTGCAACGGGTTCATCAGGATGCCCGGATGATGCAGCAGCACAAGTCGGGTTTCGACCTTCTGCAGCGGATCGAGCCGCATGGTGATCCCGGTGTCGAGATGCCCGCGAATTTCCGCATGAACCGGCAAAGGCAGGCCGATGATGGGGCCCTTGACCATCAGCAGGCCACTGTCATGGCCGGCTCGGGCGGCCGCCTTCATCTCGACTGACAGCGCAGTCGACGAACCACCCTCGAAACGGGCGTCAGCCACGAAGACGATATCGAGGCGGCTTACCGTCATGAATCGCCCTCTCCTTTCCGCACCGGCGCAGCGGCGAGAAAGCGGTCGATGTTGCGACCATAGGCGAGCACATGTTCGGGCTGCCATTTGGCGAGCAGCAGGTCCCAACGAATGCGCAGATAGCCCGGCCAGTCGAGCGCGCTCCCATGCGCCACCTGCTGCTCCAGGCAAGGAAAGTATTCGAACGCGGCACCCGCCGCCCGGAAATGCAGGAATTCCGGTATGTCGGTGACATAGACGATCCTGTCGAAACGGGCGAAGGCCGCGCCCACCTTTGCCACGATCTCGTCGTGCCCTTCGCGCGCCACGTCGAACAGCGTCACCATCACGATGCGCTTTCGCCCCTGTGACCGGTAGATATGGAGCTGGTTTTCCTCGTCCTGCTCCACGGGCGACCGGCGACGGAAGAATCGCAGAAGATCAACCATCGGCATGCTCCCGTTTTGCGATAGCGGCATCCGGCCAGCGATCCTGCGCAATCCGCATCAACCAGCCGGACAGGCCGGCAAGGTCCGGCCAGTCAGCGTCATGGGAAAAGAGGCAGGCCACGAGCAAGCCCTCCGGCGGCACCGGCAACACGGCAGCAAGGCGGCTTGCGGGGATCGACTGCTGCCCGTCGGCGGCCACGGGTGCCAGCGTTAGCGCCTGCCCTGATGGAGACACGAGGCGGGCGCACAGGCCCTTGGCCGATCCGCCGAAGCGGACGAAGTCGTCAGCGACTTCCGCCGGCAACTGCGTATGGCACTGCCATGTCACCGTCGGCGGTAGCGCCTGCCGGGGGATGAGGAGGTCCGCGACGATCGCCGCATCTTCAGCGAGTTGAAACGCGCGCAGGTGACGAAAGGGCGAAGCGGGGTCCGACACCTCGATTGCGAAACGCGCCTCCTCCGTTTCGTCGATGATCGCCCGGGCTTCGGCGTCGAGCGACTGTTCCTGTGCGAAGGCGACATTGTGCGCGCGGGTCTGCGCCGGAAAATGGTGAAAGCGCCCCTTCGGGTCAAAGTAGTCCGCCGCCGTGTAATCGCCCCGGCCGAGATCGCAGACGATGCGCTGGGCGTCGATCTCAAGCACGAAACTGCCGAGATCGAGATGGGCGTGATTGGTGCTGTTGCGCCCGCTGCGGGCTGCGAGGTAGCTCCTTCCCTGCCGAAGAACGGCGTATCCGGCATCGAAGATCTGCCTCTGCGGTGAGCCGTTCACGCTCTTCACTTCGGGAGGGGAATTGTACCAAACGAGGTCGAAGGCGTGCGGCTTGCCCGATATTTCCCATTGCCACGCCGCAGCTTCCCGGTCGCCATCGCGCCGTGCGAACCACCCGGCGACGGGCGAGCGCTGCGCCGTGGCAAGACTGTCGCCGGCGTTGAACACCATTCCGGACGGGCCGACCATCGCACGCTGGAAGCGCCAGTGTCGCGACACCCCATTCATGGCCTGCGGCTGGCGCTGCACGAGACCAGCCGCCGCCAAGGCCTCATGCGCGAGAATGGCATACCGCGCGCCATATTCGCCATAGGTCGCCCCTTCGGGCCATCCGCCCCCCGCATCGAAATGCTCAAGGCCCGATTGCAGGATCGGCAAGGCGAGATCGAGGACTTCCTCGCACAAGGGCGTCCGTTCGCTCCGCAACAACGCGGCGGCGACGACCAGGCCGCCGCTGCATACGAGCGTCCAGTTGGTGCCCGCTGTGGTCCAGCCGGAGCCGCCTTTCAACGAGCCGAGGCCGGGATGGAGCCCGAGGCGAACAATGCCGTCGACGACCGCCCCCCTCTGTCGCGCGGTCATCACGTCCTTCGACCAGTCGTAGCCGATGGCGACGGCGGTCATCATCTCGGCGGTGTCGATGAAGTGTTGCCGGTTCCAGTTGGGAAAGTCCGCCGCCGCCTGCACCTCGTCGATGATCCGATTGCGAAAGGCAGCGTGCCCGGTCACCATCCATGCCGTGCCAAGCGTGAAGATGCGCCCACCGAGGAGGCGGCTCGTCTCCAGCAGCGTGCCGCGATCCGGGTCGAGAACATGCGAAACCACATCCGCCCGGCAGATCTCGCAAGCCTGCGCAACCAGATAGTCCGCGATTTCGGCGGCATGCGCATTGCCAGCAACGCACCGTCGCAATGTCTGGGCGCCGAACGGGTTGAACAGGATCAAGGATTGAAAGACCGGCTCAGGTGCATTTCCCGCCTCGCTCCTCCCGAAGTTTACGCCAAAAAGCCATCTGCCACAGCCATTACAGCACGGCCTACATTAGCTTGACAAGCGCAGGTGGTGATCTCAGATTGAGCATACTTCCTTTTATTGGCTCCGGTTCGAAGCAACGCCACCCCGGGATACGGTCATGACGAAATTGCTTGCAGGGAAGATTTCGACACTCATTGCGGCGTTCACGACGTCGATGATTCTGAGCGGGTGCCAAACCGCAACATCCGGGCGTCCGGAACTCTGCAAGACCAATGCGAAAGCGGCCAACTGCGTAAAGCCCAAAGTTACTCCGAAGGCCAAGGCCGTGGTGCCGAAGCGCACCGCCTCCCGATGGAAAGCCCACAACGACTATTGACGGTCTGCAAAGCCGAACCGGAAGGAGCGGCAGGATGACGATGCGTTCGGTATATCTCGCGATCCTCTCTGCCTTCCTCCTGTTCGTGCTGCCCGCCGCGGCGCTTGCGCAGACAGGCAATGCGACGCGCCTTGCGCTCGTCATCGGCAACCAGACCTACAAGGACCTGCCCGCCCTCAAGAATGCGCGCGCCGATGCATCCGCCATGAAAGATGCGCTGGCCGAGGTGGGGTTCGACGTCGAACTCATAGAGGATGCGGAAAAGACCGGCATGGAGCGGGGGCTCATCGCCTTCCGCAACAAGATCACCGCCGGCGCCGTCGTGTTGATCTACTATGCCGGCCACGGGCTTCAGGCCTCGGAAGAGAACTACCTCGTCCCGACGGACGCCAAGGTCTCCGATGCCCTCGACCTGCCGCTTGTGGCCCTTTCGGCCAACCAGATCCTGCGCCAGTTCGAGAACACCGAAGCCGGGTCGATCATCTTCATTCTCGATGCCTGCCGCGACAACCCCTTCCTCGGCAAGGGCGGCAAGACGCGCTCCATCGGCAACCAGGATTCCATGTCGCGCGGCCTTGCGCGCATCGCCAGCAAGCACACCGGCACGCTGATCGCCTTCTCCACCTCGCCGGGCGATGTCGCCCAGGACGGGACCGGCAAGAACAGCCCCTATACGCAAGCCTTGACGGCCGCGCTGCGCATGCCCGGCAAGTCGATTGAAGCGATCTTCAAGGAAACTCGCGCGAACGTGGTCGAGGCCACGGGAGGCAAGCAGATCCCCTGGGAGAATTCCTCCCTGGTCTCGGATGTCGTGCTGATCCCCGAGGCCGGCGGGCCGAAGGTGGTGGAGGCCTCGCCTTGCGATCTTGCCGCCGCTCACCCGTCCGATCCGGAGCGCGTCGGGCCGAGCGTCGAATACGCCAATCTCGACACGCAGCTCGCGATCCCGGCCTGCGAGGCGGCGGTGAAGAGCGATCCCGCAAACATGCGCTTCAAGACCCTTCTTGCCCGCTCCCTCGACAAGGCGGGCCGCGGCGAGGAGGCCTACCAGCTCAACGAAGTGGCCATGGCTGCGGGCAATCTTGCGGCCTACCACAACATGGGCAACCTCTACCGCAAGGGACTGGGCGTGAAGAAGGATTTTGCCAAGGCCTTCGAGCTCTACCTCTACGCCGCCGAACGCGGCCACCCGGAAGACCAGAACAATGTCGGCTATATGTATTTCCAGGGCCAGGGCGTCGAACAGGACTACGCAAAGGCGAAGGTCTGGCTGGAAAAGGCCGCCAATCAGAACTGGGGTGCGTCCCATGACAAGCTGGGGCTGATCTACCTCAAGGGCCTCGGCACGAAAAAACAACCGGAGCGCGCCGCTGACTATTTCCAGAAGGGATCCGACCTCGGCGACCGGAGCGCCATGGTCAACCTGGCCAATCTCTACAAGAGCGGAACCGGCGTCAAAAAGGACCTGAAAAAGGCATTCGACAGCTATTCGCGCGCTGCCCGTCTCGGTGCCACGGCGGCCTATGTCAATCTGGGCAACCTCTTTGCGCAGGGCGAAGGCGTGGAAAAGGATCCCGTCGAAGCCGCCTTCTGGTACACGCTCGCCTCCCGCGACGGCCACGAAGAGGCGCTGGAACGCCTGCGCGAGGCCCTCACGAAACTGTCTGAGGAAGAAAAAGAGACGATAAAGCAGCGCCTTGAGGATTGGGCCCGCAGCCGGTTCGGTTGAGTGGCGGCGCTACGGATAGGCCACATGCCGCGATCACCGCGTCTAGCGTGGCCGCCGGATCGCCCTGATCTTCCCGCTACCGCCGCCACCGCAGAAAAACCGCTCGCCGCCATCGGCTTCCAGTCCGGAAATCCCCACTTCGGGAGGCATGTCTAGCTTTTCCAGCACAGCGCCCGTTTCAGGATCGATCCGCCGCAGATCGCTCTCGTCTCCTTCCCAGGTGGCGTGCCAGAGGTCGCCGTCCACCCAGCTGACCCCGGTGACGAAGCGATTGGACTCGATGGTGCGCAGAACCCTGCCGGTCTCAGGATCGACCTGATGGATCTTGCGGCCGCGATGCTGCCCGACCCACAGCGATCCTTCCGCCCAGGCAAGGCCTGAATCACCGCCGGCACCGGGCGCAGGGATGCAGGAAAGCACGGCGCCGGTTTCAGGATCGATTTTCTGGATACGATCCTCGGCGATCTGAAACAGATATCTGCCGTCAAAGGCGGTTCCTGCATGGGCGGCGACATCGATGCAGCGGTCTATTTTCCCGCTGGCCGGATCGAGCGCGTTCAGCCTGTCGCCGGAGGCGAACCAGACGTGATGCCCGTCGAAGGTGAGCCCATGCACCTCGGCGGCATCGGGAAAAGGGCCATATTCCTGAAGGACTTCTGCGCGGGAATGTTTCATCGGTTCCAATCCTCGGGGCGATGATCGCCGACTTGATATTAGCTGCCAGGCAGCGCGCCGGGGAGTAACAATGTCGTCGGGAATCCCGGCACGGGCGGTGTCATCCAGCGGCGCGCGCGGCCCCGCCCGAAGGACTGCACCCTGCCTGCGCCCGAAAGCTGCTCGAGCGCCCGTTGTACGCTGCGCGGGCTGATGCCGAGAGCAATCGCCAGCGCTGAACTCGACCAGGATTCGCCGTCGGCGAGCAGTGCAATGACCGGCGCGTGCCGTTCTTCGGTGCCCGGCGCCAGTACGACGACCTCGCGCGCTTCGCCTGGTGACAGTATGAAACCCCGCTCCGTCGCATTCACCTTAGCCAGCGTTACGAGTTCGCCGCGCAGCCGCCCGATTTCCACGCGAAGCCGGGCACGATGCGATTCATCGGCGTGTCTTGCCCCGAAAGCCTGCCTGACGAGCATGTCCCGGGTCACGTCGCCGGGCCAACCTTCGGCAAGCGCCCGCGCCAACGCGAACAACACCGGCCGGGTCGCAAGCGAGACCACCGTTCCCGTGGTCCTGACCACATTGCGGCATGCGTCGATGACCAGCCTCCCTGAAGCCAGAAGCGCCTCGACCTCCTCCAGTATGAGAAACCGCTCTTTCCCGCAGGCGATGACCCGCGCCGCCGGCCGCCTCATCAGGAGCGACACGTTTTCCACTTCCGCCTGCAGTGCCGGAATGCCCGCCGCTTGCGCCTCGTGTTCGGCCCGCGCGAGCGCCGCGCGCGCCGTCCCCGTCTGCAGGCGCCGGACCGCAATCCCGGCGACAGCAAGTTCGTAAGCCGTTCTCGATGCCGGCGGCAGCGGCGATGGATCGATTTCCAGGAGCAGGCGCTCCGCCTGTTCAAGCCGGCCGATCAGAAGCAGGCGGCGGGCCGAGAGGCAACCCGCATGCGCAGCATTGACGTGATCGCCGCGCCGTTCGAGCAGTACGCGCGCGGCGTCGAGCGCCTTGGTCGGCCAGGCTAGATCGCGCGAGACAAGGGCTATCTCGGCTTCGGCGACCACGCACCGCGCACGGGCAACCGGATGCCTCTGGCCGAAGGCGCGCGCGGCCCGCCGCAGGAGATCCTTCGCCCGAACAAGATCGCCGAGCTGCGCCATGGCAATGCCGCGTAGCGCAAGTGCCGGCGCATCGTCGCGCAGCGCAATTCTCTTCAATGCCAGGAGCGGGTCACCCGCAGCAAGAGCATGCGCAGCAGCGGTCATCAGCGAATCCATCGCAATCCCGTCACACTTGTTACTCTCACCGCTCGGTTTCCGGTGCCATGCTGTTTCATACCCAACAACGCGATGGGCCGTAAACGGAAAACGCGCTTCAGCCTTGAGGCGCGGAATCCGCCGAAACAAGGAGGTTTCAAAAGCCATGACGACCACAAACAGCCGCAAGGGCGGACAGCCCGGCATGAAGACACCACCGATCGTGTCGCAGGAGGCGTGGGACGCAGCCCGCAAGACATTGCTCGTAAAGGAAAAGGCCCAGACCCGTGCCCGGGACGCACTGGCTGCCGAGCGGCGGCGGATGCCCTGGATGGCCGTGGAAAAGGCCTATGAATTCGAGGGGCCAGCGGGCAAGGCAAGCCTGCTCGACCTGTTCGAAGGCCGGCATCAGTTGATCGTCTACCGCGCCTTCTTCGAGCCCGGCGTGTTCGGATGGCCCGACCAGGCCTGCCGGGGTTGCTCCATGGTGGCCGATCAGGTGGCGCATGTCGCCCACCTGAACGCCCGCGACACCACCCTTGTCTTTGTCTCACGCGCGCCGCAAGCCGACATCGCGCGGGTGAAGGCGCGGATGGGCTGGCGGATGCCGTGGTTCACCATCACGGACCGCTTCGACGCCGATTTCGGCGTGGACGAATGGCACGGCACGAACGTGTTCTACCGCGACGGCGAGCGCGTGTTTCGCACCTACTTCATCAACAATCGCGGCGACGAGCAGATGGGCAATACCTGGAACTATCTCGACATCACGCCGCTCGGCCGGCAGGAGGTCTGGGAGAATTCGCCCGAAGGCTATCCCCAGACCCCGACCTACAAATGGTGGAACTGGCACGACAGCTACGTCGCGGACGCCGCACCGGACAGGAAATGGGTCGAGGTGTCGGATGCCGGAGAGGCAGCGTTCCGGGATCAGGACGCGGGCATGAAGCGATGAGCCACGCCCTTCTTGACGGATCCGGCGGGCAGGCAACCCGCCGGGGCCGGGCAATGCAGAGGGCGGCGGATTGGCTGACCCTTGCCGCTGCGCCGACATTCGCCGCCATGGCGCTGCTGAGCGCCTTCCCCGGCGATGCTTCCGCGCAGATGCTTTGCTCGGCCGGCGCCGTTTCGCCAGTGAACGGGATGGTCGCGATGTACCTGTTGATGAGCGCCTTCCACCTGCCTGCGTGGCTGAAGCTGGTCCGCATGGCGTCCGCCGGAACCTCCCCCTAGAGGACAGCATCCGGCGTGGCGGCCCGGCCGCTTCGCTATCGCTTGGCCAGCTGATGCTCTCGCCAGACGGTGAAAAGGCCTGCGCCCACGACGATGAGCGCACCGATGATCATGTTGATCGTCACGTTTTCACCGAACAGGGTCACGGCGATGATGATGTTGAGGACCAGCTGGAAATAGGTGACCGGCTGGACCTCTGCGGCCTGCAGCAGCCCATAGGCCTTGATAAGGAAGTAATGGCTGAGCGTGCCGCAGACGCAGAGCGCCGCCAGCGCGAACCAGTCGGCGGGCTCGACTTCCACCCAGTAGAACGGCCCGATCAGCGAGATCGTGACGGCCCCGGCGACGCCGGCATAGAACAGGCTGGTCACCGCCGAATCCTCTCGGCTGACCGCGCGCGTGGCGATGCTGTAGAGCGCAAACAGCACCGCTGCCGCGAGCGGCAGAAGCAGCGACATGTCGAAGTGGATATCGACAGGGTTTATGATCACCAGAACGCCGATAAGGCCAACCACCACGGCGGCCCCTCGCCTCCATCCGACGGTTTCCCCAAGAAGCGGTATGGAGAGAATGGTGACGATCAACGGCGTTGCCTGGAAGATCGACTGGCTCATGGCGAGCCCTGCATGAACGTAGGCAAAGACGATGATGACGATTTCCACGACCAGCAGAATGCCGCGGACGATCTGCAGCCACGGGCGACGGGTCACGACAGCGCGGCGGATGCCACCGGGCGAAGACGCGGCAAACAGGAAGACGAAGAGCGCAAACGCCCAGAAGCGTATCATCGTGATGAAGAGCGCCGGGTAGCGATCTCCAAGGTATTTCGTAATCGCATCCTGGGCCGCAAAGATGCAGATCGCCAGGAAGGCAAAAAGGTAGCCGCGGGTCTTGGGATTCATTGCCTGTACAAACTCGGAAGCGTTGCGCACCCGATAGCACACTGTTTCACCGTTGGCCCGAACGAATCGCGACTATCGGGCAAGGATGCGTTCATAGTGGCCCATGCAATGGCGGCCCCCGAAGCGAAACGCTCGTTTCGAACAGGGCACCGCCACGCCATGGAATGTCAGGCCTGTGCGGGCCGATGTTGCGCTGCCTGCGCGACAATGCCGTCGAGCAGCATTTCGATGCTGAGGGCAAACACCGCATTCGGCGCCAGATCCTGATAGAGCGGCATCGCTCCCTTCAGCAGCGGGTGCGAATGATCCGGCAACTGCGCCAGTTCCTCCATGTCCTGCTGGCTGGCGGGCGCGATCAGGCCACCCACCTCGCCCATCGCAAGCCCGGTGATGCAGGCATACCAGCCAAGGCAGATCGACGGGACGTCGCGGGTCGGAATACCCGCCTCATGCAGCGCGCCATGCACCATTTCCATATGGTCGTAGTCGGCAGCGCCCGTATAGACGAAATGCTGCATCAGCCAGAAGCTCCTGGGAAAGCGTAGCGCGACGCTGCGATACTGGTCGGCGAGATGGCGCATGCGGCCGCGCCACGGCAGGCTGGCCGGCGCAATGCGCAACTGCGATTCCAGCCAGCCGGCCATTGCCCGGTAGAGGCCTTCCTTCGATTTGAAATGGTAGAGGATCGACATCGGATCACAGCCGACCCGGACGCCAAGCTTGCGCAGCGTGAACCCGACCTCGCCGCCGGCCTCCATCAGCTCCAGCGCGGCGGCCACCATCGTGTCCTTCGACAGGCCGCGCGGACCGGGACTGGCTTTCTGTCTGGGAGGGGTCATTGCGCTCATTCACGGAACTGCCGCTGGCTTGGAAGAGATGTCAGAGCGGAATCTAGTGGGTTGGCATCCATCTGTCGATGCCGCAGGCGCGGTTGGCGCAGGTTGCGGCGCAGTCAACGAAAACCGGCAGGCCCGCAAGGCCTGCCGGACCGGACTTCAGCGCAGCGCTTCCAGCTTCTGGAAATACCACATGCCGACGGCAAGCGCCCGGTTTCCGAGGTATCGGCCAACTGGAAAGCGCCAGTGGCGGGCGCTGGCGAAGACGTCGAAATCCCGGCTGTCGCCGGTGATCGCCGCGGCCATGATCTCGCCAATGATATGCGAGGTGGCGATGCCATGGCCGGAATAGCCCTGCGCATAGAACACATTGGGCGTGACATTGCCGAGCTGCGGAATGCGGTTGATGGTGATGCCGTCCTGGCCTTCCCAAGCGAAATCGATCTTCACACCGGAAAGCTGCGGGAAGGTCTTGCGGATCGCCGGCAGCATCGGTGCGCCGATGTCGTCGCTGGCCGTGCCCTTGTAGTTGGTGCCGCTGCCGAACAGCAGGCGGCGATCTGCGGTCAGTCGGTAATAATCGAGCACGAAGCGGGTGTCGTAGACGGCGAAATCCTGCGGCAGGATGCTTCTGGCAACATCCTCCGGCAGTTGTTCGGTCGCGACGATGCCGAGCGTTGCGGGAAACAGCAGGCCGGAAAGCCTGCCCGGCGCCAGATGATGATAGCCGTTACCTGCGAGCATCACCTTGCTGGCGCAAACCCGCCCCCGCGCGGTGACAAGCTCCGGCCGCTCTCCGTAGATGATTTTCTCGACCGGTGAATCGGTGAAGATCTGCGCGCCGAGCGAGCGGGCGGCATCGGCTTCGCCAAGGCACAGATTGAGCGAATGAAGGTGCATGTTGCGGCGGTTGATCAGACCGGCATGATAGATGTCGGTGCCGACATGCGCGCGCAGATCCGCGCCGTAGACCATCTCGACCTCATCGCCCATGCCATGCCGGCAGGCGGTGCGATACATGTCTTCCAGCTCGGCAATGTGCGATGGCTGATAGGCGGTCTGCATGTGACCATGCTTGAGGTCGCAGCGGATGCCGTATTTCGCGACACGATTTTTGATGATGTCCTGGCCGCGCCAGCGCAGGTTCCAGACGAAATCGGCGGCCTCGTCGCCGAGTTTGCGGCGAAACTGCTTTTCCATCGCCTTGTCGCCGGAGAGCGAACCCGTGACCTGTCCGCCATTGCGGCCGGAAGCCCCCCAGCCGATGCGGTTGGCCTCGAGCACCGCCACGCGCACGCCGCGCTCGGCGAGTTCGACTGCCGTTGCTATGCCGGTGAAACCGCCGCCGATGATCGCGACATCGACATCGATCTCGCCTTCCAGCCGTGAGAACGGCCCGGCCGGATTGGCGGTCGCGGCGTAGTAGGAGTTGCAATAGGGTTCAGCCATGCTCGGCTCCGTCAGATACAGGGGAAAACGTCGACCGGATCAGACCGACAGCCGATAGGTTTCGAGCTCGAATTCGGTGATACGCGCGCCGAACTCGTTCTGTTCCTGCTGCTTGCAGGCAGAATAGGCGATGACGAATTCCGGATGCAGCAAGGCTTTCGTCCTGTCGGAGGCCAGGAACAGGTCGAGCGCCTGCCGCCAGTCGCGGGCGAGCGCCTCGCAGTCCGCATCATGCGAATTGTTGCTGAGCGGCGTTGGCGGTTCGATGGCGCTGTCCATGCCGTGTAGCGCCGCGCCGAGAATGGCGGCCAGCACGATATAGGGGTTGGCATCGGCGCCGGCGACGCGGTGTTCGATGCGCCGCGCCGCATGCGCGCCCGCCGGAATGCGCACCGCCGAGGTGCGGTTTTCATAACCCCAGGCCACCGTGGTGGGCGCCAGCCCGCCGGGGCACAGACGCCGATAGGAATTGAGATGCGGCGCAAAGGCCAGCGTCATCTCGCTCATGGTCGCCAGCAGGCCGCCGACGGCATGGCGCATCGCATCGGTCCCCCTGTCGGTTCCGTCGTTGAAGATGTTGACGCCCTTGTCGTCGATGATCGAGAAATGCACATGCATACCGGACCCTGCCCAGTCGCGGCTCGGCTTGGCCATGAAGCTTGCGACATGGCCGTGGCGGCGGGCGATGTTCTTGATGATCTGCTTGAAGAAGATCGTGTCGTCGG
This sequence comes from Shinella sp., assembly GCF_049651085.1. Classification (GTDB taxonomy): domain Bacteria; phylum Pseudomonadota; class Alphaproteobacteria; order Rhizobiales; family Rhizobiaceae; genus Shinella. The sequence goes on along the minus strand of NZ_JBASBL010000022.1, from coordinate 211,168 downwards.
CGATCTTCAGCGCGTCCGGCTGGTGCAGCAGATTGAACTCGAACTGGCGGGGCGAACCCTCGGCAATCGCCGCCTCGACCTCGATGCCGCAGGCCTCGGCGGCGCGATAGACATCGTCGAGGAAGGCCGCGGCCGCATCCAGCTCGTCCAGCGAATAGATATTGTCGAAATCGCCGCTGATCGTGCCCGGCTTTGAGGCTGCCGGGGCAGGCTCCCCCTCCGCCTCCAGCAGGTAGAATTCCAGCTCCGTCGCCACCACCGGGCGCAGGCCCTTTTCGGCAAAGCGCGCCAGCACCGAGGCGAGCAGATGGCGGGCATCGGCGAAATAGGGCGTGCCGTCCTCCTTCTGCATCGACAACGGCAGGAGCGGTATGTCGCGGCCGGCCCAGCCGAGCGACACCGGCGCGCGGCCGGTCGGCAGGCAGATGCCGTCGAGGTCGCCGCTTTCCAGCGTCAGCTTCGTGCCCGCCACATCGACGCCCCATATATCGACGCCGATCGAGGAGAGCGGCATGCGGATGCCGCCATCGCGGACTGCCTGCAGCTTGCCGCCGGGGATGCGCTTGCCGCGCAGGACCCCGTTGAGATCGCAGATCGCGGCAAAGAAATGACGGTTCTCCGCCGTCCTGTCGCGACAGGTGGTGGATGCGGCAAGATCGGCATTTCCGGCAAACATCATGGCTTCCATGACGGACGTCCCCATTGTCGTTGGCTTTGCGGCACTGATCCGAACGCATCGGTCCGCGCCTGCTCGGCAGGTTTCCGGCTCAAATCTCTACACTGTAGATATTCCAAGTCAAGCCCGCCATTTCCACCAGTGAATGCACCGATAAAACCGGGACGGCCGGGCGTTTACGAATAATATTTCGGCGCCTCATGGCACCGGATACGGCGGTCCGCAACAATCTGCGATAGCGCAACTCCACGAAACCGACTTGACGTACCCCCGAGGGCCTGTATTGTTTCTACATTGAAGGGTTCGGATTCAAGCGTGTGGAGGCGTTGGATCCAACAGGGGAGAAGAACAGGCCGCCGGGGTGGCGCAGGAACATGTCCCGCATCCGCCGATCGCCGTTTACACGTCAACATCGCCTTCTGATCACCCCGTCTCCTCACGCCTGCGCCCTGGCGGCACAGGACTGATTTCGGGCGCACAGAGGCAAAAGGGAGGAAACATGCGAAATCTGAAACGAAGCGCCCTGACGGCGCTGGCAACGGTGGCGATGCTGGCGACGGCCGCAAGCGCCCAGGAAAAATCCCTCAACGTCTACAACTGGTCCGACTATATCGGACCGACCACGCTGGCCGATTTCGAAAAGGCCACCGGCATCAAGGCCAATTACGACGTCTTCGATTCCAACGAGGTGCTGGAAGCCAAACTTCTGGCCGGCAGCTCCAACTATGACGTGGTGGTGCCGAGCGCCCAGTTCCTCGAACGGCAGGTAAAGGCCGGCGTCTACCTGGAACTCGACCGCTCGAAGCTCACCCATTTCGCCGATCTCGACCCGGTGCTGATGAAGCAGCTGGCCCTGAACGACCCGGGCAACGCCTATTCGGTACCCTATCTTTGGGGCGCAATCGGCATCGGCTACAACAAGGCGATGATCAAGGAGCGCCTCGGCACCGACGAGATCGATTCACTCGACGTATTCTTCAAGCCGGAAAATGCGGCCAAGCTCGCCGATTGCGGCCTGACGGTGCTGGATTCCTCATCGGAAATCATGGCGACCGCCCTCGTCTATCTCGGCATCGATCCGAACAGTGAGGATGCGGAGGATCTGGCCAAGGGTACGGAGCTGCTGAAGACGCTGCGCCCGCATGTGCGCTATTTCCACTCCTCGCAGTTCATCAACGACCTGGCCAATGGTGCGGTCTGCATCACGCTCGGCTATGCCGGCGACATGGTCAATGCGCGCGAGCGGGCGGCCGAGGCCAAGAATGGCGTCGAGCTGTCGATCGTCACGCCGAAGGAAGGCGGCATCCTGTTCTTCGACGTGATGGCTATCCCGAAGGATGCGCCGAACCCCGAAAACGCCTATGCCTTCATCAACTACATCTCCTCGCCGGAGGTGATCGCCAATATCAGCAACACGATCAATTTCCCGAATGTCAGCCTGGCTGCCGATCCCATGATCAACGAGGAAGTGCGCAACGATCCCGGCGCCTATCCGCCGACCGAGCTGCGTGACAAGCTGCACGCCATGAAGGCGCATTCGATGAAATACGACCGGCTGCTGACGCGCGCCTGGACCGAGATCAAAACCGGCAAGTAACGGCGAGGCCCCATGAACCGTGCACCTGAAATGCGATCCGCCGGCACCGAAACCGGCGGATCAGAGGCCGCACCCTTCGTCCGCATAGAGGGGATCACCAAGCGGTTCGGCGCAGTGGCGGCCGTCAACAAGATAGACCTCGACATCCAGCGTTCCGAACTGTTCTGCCTGCTCGGCGGCTCGGGCTCCGGCAAGAGCACGCTGCTGCGCATGCTGGCCGGTTTCGAGCAGCCGAGCGAGGGGCGCATCCTGATCGACGGGCAGGACATGACCGGCGTGCCGGCCTATGAGCGCCCGGTCAACATGATGTTCCAGTCCTATGCGCTGTTTCCGCATATGAGCGTGGCCGACAATGTCGCCTATGGCCTGCGCCGCGCCGGGGTGGCCCGCGCCGAGACAAGGCAACGCGTCGCCGACATGCTCGACATGGTCAAGATGGGCGCGTTTGCGCAGCGCAAGCCCAATCAGCTCTCCGGCGGTCAGCGTCAGCGCGTGGCGCTTGCCCGCGCACTCGTCAAACAGCCGAAACTGCTGCTGCTCGACGAACCGCTGGGCGCGCTGGACAAAAAATTGCGCGAGGAAACCCAATTCGAATTGATGAAGATCCAGTCGCAGCTCGGCACCACCTTCATCGTCGTCACCCACGATCAGGACGAGGCGATGACGCTGGCGTCCCGCATGGGGGTGATGAGCGACGGGCGGCTGGTGCAGGTCGGCGGCCCGCGCGATCTCTACGAATTTCCGGCCAACCGTTTCGTCGCCCAGTTCATCGGCGCGGTGAACCTGTTCGACGGCGTATTGATCGAGGACGAGCCGGGCCATGCCCGCATGCGCTGCGAAGAGGCTGGCTGCGTCATTCACGTCAGCCACGGCGTAACCGGCACGCTCGGCCAGACCGTGCATCTGGCGATCCGGCCGGAAAAGATCAATCTTGCCCATGACAGACCGGATGCACAGGACAACGTTGCACCAGGCACCATCGACGAAGTGGCCTATCTCGGCAATCTCAGCGTCTATCAAGTCCGGCTCGATACCGGCCGACTGATCCACGTCACGCTTCCCAATCTCGACCGCCACGAGGGCGAGATTTTCGAGGCGGGCGATGCGGTCTATTGCAGCTGGGGCGCGGCAAGTGCCGTGGTGCTGCCGTCATGAGCGCGCAGACGGCGCCCCAACGCAGGCCGCGTCGGCTCGGCCGCAACACGGTCATCGCCCTGCCCTATCTATGGCTGGTGCTGTTCTTCCTGCTGCCCTTCGCCTTCGTGCTGAAGATCTCGCTGGCGGAAGCCGATATCGCCATTCCCCCCTATACGGCGATGCTCGACTGGATCGACGAGACCACCGTCGCCATCCAGCTGACCTTTGCGAAATATCAGTTCCTGCTCGAAGACGGGCTCTATCTCGCCGCCTACCTCAACTCGCTGAAGATCGCCGCCATTTCCACGTTCTTCTGCCTGCTGGTCGGCTTTCCGATCGCGCTGTTCATCGTCAGCCGCCCGCCGCATGCCCGTTTCTTCTGGCTGGCCATCGTTATGTTGCCGTTCTGGACCTCGATGCTGCTGCGCGTCTATGCCTGGGTCGGCATCCTGCAAAGCAACGGCCTACTCAACACGCTGCTGCTCGATCTCGGCGTGATCCAGCAGCCCCTGGTGCTGCTCCACACCGATCTCGCCGTCTATATCGGCATCGTCTATTCCTACCTGCCCTTCATGGTCTTGCCGCTCTATGCGGCACTGGAGAAACTCGACGTCACGTTGCTGGAGGCCTCCGCCGATCTCGGCGCCAAGCCGGCCGTCTCCTTCTTCACCGTCACTCTGCCCTTGGCCTTGCCGGGCGTCATCGCCGGCTGCCTGCTGGTCTTCGTGCCGGCGGTCGGCGAATTCGTCATTCCGGCGCTGCTCGGCGCGCCCGACACGCTGATGATCGGCCGGGTGCTGTGGGACGAGTTCTTCTCCAATCGCGACTGGCCGATGGCCTCGGCGGTGGCGATCGTCATGCTGGTCATGCTGGTGGCGCCGGTGATGCTAATCCGCGCCCGCGAGACCAAGAAGCCGGAGGGCGCGTAGCATGCTGAGAACCGGTCGCTTCGTCACCGTCATGGCCATTGCCGGGCTGATGTTCCTCTATATCCCCATCCTGCTCATGATGATCCTGAGCTTCAACGACTCCCGGCTGGTATCGGTATGGGGCGGGTTTTCGACGAAATGGTACGGCGAGCTGTTGAACAACGAACAGCTGCTCAACGCCGCCTGGCTGAGCATCAAGGTTGCAGGCCTCAGCGCCACGCTGGCCGTCATCCTCGGCACCCTTGCCGGTTATGTGCTGACGCGCTTCGGCCCATTCCGCGGCCGGGTGATGATGGGCGGCATGGTGACCGCGCCGCTGGTCATGCCGGAGGTGATCACCGGCCTGTCGCTGCTGCTGCTCTACGTCGCCATGGAGGATTTCATCGGCTGGCCGCAGGGCCGCAGCCTCACCACGATCGTCATCTCGCACGCCACCTTCTGCATGGCCTATGTGACGATCGTCGTGCAGTCCCGGCTGACGCAGATGGACGGCGTGCTGGAAGAGGCTGCGCAGGATCTCGGCGCGCGCCCCTGGCGGGCCTTTGTCGACGTCACCCTGCCGATGCTGGCGCCGGCGCTCATCTCCGGCTGGCTGCTCGCCTTCACCCTTTCCTTCGACGATCTGGTCATTGCCAGCTTCGTCTCCGGCCCTGGCTCGAGCACCCTGCCGATGGTGATCTTCTCGAAGGTCAGGCTCGGCGTCAGCCCGGACGTCAACGCGCTCGCCGCCATCCTCATCGGCTTCGTCGGCCTCTGCGTCTTCGTCTACAGCTGGCGCGTCGGCCGCAGGATAAGACGCGGGGAATGAACGGCACCGTATTGTGCCCTGCGAAATAATTCGCGCATAACTGACTCTGCTCATGCGTTAAAGGAACGGGCGGGCCAATCGGGCTCACCGACACCTCGAACCAAAGCCAAATCATTTAAGAGACCATACCAATGAACATGAAACAGTTTGCCCTTTGCGCGATTACCACCCTTCCGCTTGCGGCCTCGCCGGTCTTTGCCGACGACACCCAGCTTCTCGTCAACTCCTCGCGCAACCAGCTCGGGCTGATAAAGTACTGCGTTGCCGAGGGTCACATCGCCAGCCAAGCGGTAGAGGCCTATCAGAAGATCGTCGCCGTGCTTCCCGCCCCGGCCGATGCGGCGCTGGCAGACCAGTATGAAAGCGAAGGGGAACAGGGCTATAGTTTCGACGGCAATGCCCGTGTTTCCATGCAGGAAATCGCCGACGGCACGGGAACGACCATCGCCGACCGCTGCGCACAGTTCTCCGCCCTGACGGCGCAATAAGCCCCCCACCACGGCGACGGGGCAGGCTGCCAACGGCCTGCCCCAGCCAGGTCGGTTCCAGAAAATTCGCACCGCCAGCCCGGGTTCTGGAAACAGATCCTACCCCGTCGCCGTCCGCAGGGCTTTGGCCAGTTTCCTGACCGCGACTTCGAGTTCGTCCGGCGTGTAGGCGGCAAAGCCCATCAGGAAGCCTGGCCTGCCGTCGCCGTCCGCATGGAGCGCCGACAGGCCCAGCAGTTCGACGCCGACCCGCCGGGCGGCATCGATGGCCACCCGTTCCGACAGATCGCAGATCAGGACACAGGGCATTTGCAACCCGCCGACGGGGACGCGCGGTTCGACGAATTCGGAAAGATGCGTGCGAACCAGTTCGGCCAACACGCCGAGCCTGCGGGAATAGACGCCGCGCATCGTGCGGACATGCGCGCCGAAATGCCCGCCTTCCATGAACCGGGCCAGCGTCAGTTGCGCAATGGAGGCGGTATGGCCGTCGAGCAGCGTCCGCGCGACGGCCATGGGCTTCACCAGTTGCGGCGGCAGCACGACATAGCCGATCCGCAATCCCGGAAAGAGGGACTTGGTGAAGGTGCCGATATAGATGGTCCGGTCATACGGATCGAGCCCCTGGACACAGGCCGTGGGTTTGCCGGCATAGTGGAACTCGCTGTCGTAGTCGTCTTCGATGATCCATGCCTGATTGCGGCTTGCCCATTCGATCAGCGCCAGGCGGCGATCCAGCGACAAGGTCGCACCGGTCGGAAACTGATGGGATGGCGTCAGGAACACCGCCTTTGTCGGGCGCGGGTCGTCCATGATCTGCTCGATGACGATCCCCTGTCGATCCACCCGAACGGGAACGCAGTCCAGCCCCGCCGCGTCGAATGCCTTGCGCGCACCGTAATAGGCGGGGTCTTCGATGATGATCCGGTCGCCGGGATCGAACAGCATATTGGCGCAGAGCGTCATCGCCTGCTGCGAGCTGGTGAGCACGAGCACCCGGTCGGCCGTGGCGCGGGCCCCGCGCTCGAGGTTCACATAGTCGGCAATCGCACGGCGCAGCGCCGGCGTGCCTTGCGGGTCACCATGAAGCAGGGCCTGCGTACCGGCCTCTTTCAACACCTGCCGTTCCAGGCGCTCCCAGAGCGCAAGCGGGAAGGAGCGCGTCTCCGGCACGCCATGCGCGAAGGGCCGGGGCAGCAGCATCTCGCTGACGCCCCCGCTGCGGAACATGGCATTTCCGCGCCGGCTGAGATTCGGCGCCTGGTTTCGCAACAGAGCATCACGCATAGAGCGGCGATGGCCGGGCGTGAATTCCGGCATTTCCGCGACAAAGCTGCCGCTGCCGACACGCCGCTCGATAAAGCTCTCTGCGTGAAGCCGGGCATAGGCGGATTCTACCGTGTCGCGCGAGACGCCGAGCGATCTGGCGAGCGCGCGCGAGGCGGGCAACGGCTTGCCGGGACCGAGCGTACCGTCGAGGATCAGCTGGCGGATCGCCCGCTGGATCCGCGCATGGAGCGGCATCGCCGCATGCGCGGGATGGGCAAGCGATGCCTTCACGGATTCGAGCTGGGAATGCCTGAACAAATGGTCTGGCCTTCTTGATGGAAATGGCTGGGCGTATCCGTCCATTTTTCCGCTAGATGTCAAGCCGTGTCATCGGCCCAGCGCCCACCTTCAGGAGATTCGTCAGAACAATGCCGTCCAGCCCATCACCATCGCCCCTCCGGTTGAATGACCTTCCCCATCCCATCGTCGCAGGATTGATCTCCGTCATCGTCAACTATGGCGGCACGTTCATTCTGGTTTTCCATGCGGCAAAGGTCGCCGGCCTCAGCCCCGAACTGACAGCATCATGGGTGTGGTCAGTGTCGATCGGCGTGGGCCTGACGGGGCTTTTCCTGAGCTGGCGCTATCGCGAACCGATCATCACCGCCTGGTCCACCCCGGCTGCGGCCTTCCTCGTGACGGCGCTTGCGACAACATCCTACGCCGAAGCCGTCGGCGCCTATATTGTCTCGGCCACCGCCTTCGTGCTGCTGGGACTGTCCGGCTATTTCGAGAAGGTCATCCGGTTGATCCCCCCCGGCATCGCCTCGGGCCTTCTGGCAGGCATCCTGCTTCAGTTCGGCATCGGAGCCTTCGGCGGCGCGAGCACCGAGCCGGTGCTGGTCGGCCTGCTGGTCGTCGCCTATGTTCTGCTGAAGCGCTTCACCGCCCGCTATGCCGTGGTCGGCATCCTCGTGATCGGGCTTGGGTTCCTGCTCGTGCAGGATCGCGTCGATCTGTCCGGGCTGCACCTCGATCTGGCCACCCCGGTCTTCACCGCGCCGGTCTTTTCGCTGAACGCGCTTCTGAGCGTCGCGCTGCCGCTTTTTCTCATTACGCTTACCGGCCAATACATGCCGGGGATGCTGGTGCTGCGCAATGACGGCTTCAGGACCAGCGCGAACCCCATCGTGACCGTCACAGGGCTCGGCTCGCTCGTCATGGCCCCGTTCGGCTCGCATGCCTTCAACATCGCGGCGATTACCGCGGCAATCGCCACGGGCCGGGAAGCGCATGAAGACCCTTCCAAGCGTTGGATCGCGGGCATTGCGGCGGGTGTCTTCTATGTGCTCGTCGGCGTGTTCGGCGTGACGCTCGCGGCCGTCTTCATGGCGTTTCCGCCGACCTTCATCACCACGCTGGCCGGACTGGCCCTGCTCGGCACGATCGGCGGAAGCCTTGCCGGCGCCATGGCGGAGCCGGCCTCGCGTGAAGCGGCACTGATCACCTTCCTCGCCTCGGCGGCAAATATCAACATGCTGGGTGTCGGCGGGGCGTTCTGGGGGCTGGTGATCGGTCTTGTCGCCCATATCGTCCTCAACGGCCGCATACCCCGCAGGCAACGCCCCGCACTTGTGGCAAGCGAGACCACGGCCAAGGGATGATCATGTAGGCAGGCACCATAGCCGCCTCTTCCAGGCGGGCCGAGCGTATCGACATCGGCTCGCCCGCGGACTTGTCCGTGCGCTACTGCGGCCCGGCGTTCGGCTGTCGAGCGTTCATTCGTCCTGAAGCGGGCGGGTCGCGGTCATCTCTGACAGCCAATCCCGGAATGCCGCAACTTTCGGCAGCTTCGCCTTCTGCGCCGAGGTGAGGAACCAGTATGAACCGGCTGCCTGAAGCCGGACGCGGAATGGCTCCACCAGCAGGCCGCTTGTCAACTCGCGCTCGACAAGGGCCGCCCGGCCGAGCAGGACGCCCTTGCCCTCCACGGCGGCGCGTATCGCCATGATCGATTGATCGAAGAACGACCCGGAAGAGGTATCGGCACCCTTCACTCCGACATGGGCGAGCCAGGTGTCCCAGTCTTCCGCATATCCGGGCACATGCAGCAGGTCGTGCCCCTTCAGATCCTGAACGCAGGCAAGCCCCTCGGCATATTTCGGCCCGCAGACCGGAAACGCCTCGTCGCGAAGCAGAAGCATGGCCTCGTGCTTCGGCCAGTTGCCCACCCCGAAGGCAATCGTGGCATCGACCTTGTCGTCGCCCTGATCAAGCGCGGTGAGCCTCAGATCGATATTGGGGTGTCGGGCACGAAAAGAGTCGAGCCTCGGCGCGATCCACTGGCTGGCAAACGATGTGGGCACATGCACGACCAGCATTTCACGGGTGCCATGCCCGGCGATCCGGCGGCTGGCCTCGTCAATCGCGGCAAAGGCACGGCCCAGTTCCTCGGCATAGCGCCGACCGCGATCCGTCAGCCTGACGCCATTGGCATGACGTGCGAACAACTCCTTGCCGAGCCTGTCTTCCAGCGCCCGGACATGCTGCGAGACGGCGGAGGGGGTGACGTTCAGTTCAGCGCCGGCCCCGGCGAAACTGCCGATCCGCGCGGCGGCCTCGAAGGCGCGAAGCCAGTTCAGCGGCAGATGAGAGGAGGCCATGGCACCATAAGTTTTTCTAACCCTTCCCCCAAGGTAATCGCGTTTGCCCTGCCTGGCAAGAACGGTTCCAATGCATGCAATTCATTCTTCCGGAGGCATTCCATGAACGTCCATTGGTTGCAAGCATACAAGCCCGGCTACGGCCTGCCGGGAGCTTTCTATACAGACCCGGAGATCTTCGCCGAAGAGCAACGGCGCATCTTCCGCAACAACTGGTTTTTCGCCGGCCACTCCGTGGAGCTTGCCGGTCCGGGCGACTACATGACGCTGAATGTCGGCGGCGCGCCCGTCGTCGTCATCCGCGATCGCGACGGCAAGCTGCATGCCCACCACAATGTCTGCCGTCACCGTGGCTCCATCATCTGCACCAAGGAAAAAGGCAAGACCTCCCGCCTGGTCTGTCCCTACCACTCCTGGTCCTACACCCACGATGGCCGGCTCATCGGCGCGCCGATGATGGGAGAGGATTTCGACAAGACGGCGCATGGCCTGAAGCACGCGCATGTGGAGGAATTCGACGGGCTCGTCTTCGTCAACCTCTCCGACACCCCCTCCCCGTTTCACGAACTGCGCGACCACCTCTCGCCGATCCTGAAATCGCAGGGCATGACCAAGGCCAAGATCGCCCTGATCCGCGACTACGAGCTGGATGTGAACTGGAAGATCGCCGTCGAGAACAATCGCGAGTGCTATCACTGCGAGGCCAATCACCACGGCTATGTCTCCGTGCAATACGACACCGAGAACGACAATCCCGATCTGCAGGAGGAAATCGCCGAACGATTGAGCGACTGTCGCGTGCGTTGGGAAAAGGCGGGCCTCGACGTTGCCCGCGTCAACACCTCGTCCCGCAACACGTCGGAATGGTTCCGCGCCAACCGCACGCCCGTGCGCAAGGGCATGGTGACCGAAAGCCCCGACGGGCAGCTGGTTTGCCGCACGCTTATGGCCGGTTTCACCGATGCCGACATGGGTACCGCGCGCGCCAACACCAACATCAATTTCTGGTGCCACGCCAATTCCGACTATGCCCATACCGTGCGCATCACGCCGGTTTCGCCGACGAAGACGATCGTGCGCGCCTATTGGCTGGTGGATGAAAATGCCGAGGAAGGGCGCGACTACGATCCCGAGACGATCGCGGCCTTTCATCATCAGGTGATGTCGGAAGACTGGGAAATCTGCCGCCGCCAGTGGATCGGCGTCACCTCGCCCGGCTTTGCACCCGGCCCCTACTCGCCGACCAAGGAAGAGAGCGTCGACCGCTATGTGCGCTGGTATGTCAGGCAGATGAGCACAGAGATCGCGCCTGAAGCCGCCCCGGAACAGGCGGCCTGTCCGGCGGCGTGATCGACCTCGTGCCGTTGCCCTGAACCCGGCCCCGCCCCCTGCAAGATCAATGTCGAAAGATCGAAAATGTCCAAGCTTCCCTCGCACGCCCGCATCGTCATCGTCGGCGGCGGCGCCATCGGCACCAGCATCGCCTACCACCTCGCCCAGGCGGGAGAAAAGGATGTGTTGCTGCTTGAAAAGACCGCACTGACGGCGGGCTCGACCTGGCACGCCGCCGGTCTTATGGGCCAGCTGCGCAGCAAGGTGAACCTGACGCGCCTCATGCAGTACAGCGCGGACCTTTGCGCCAGGATCGGCGCGGAGACCGGTCAGGACGTCGGCTGGAAGAATGTCGGCAGCCTGCGCCTCGCCGCCTCCGATGCCCGCTGGGAAGAACTCAAGCGAGCCCACACGGCCGCCAAGAGCTATGGCTTCGACCTGGAACTCATCGGCCCCGACGAGGTCAAGCGGCTGTTTCCTCTTGTCGATACGAAGGACCTGCGTGGCGCGACCTGGATTGCCTCTGACGGCCATGTGGATCCCTATTCGCTGACCCACGCCTATGCGAAGGGTGCACGCGCCGGCGGCGTGCGCATCGTCGAGGGCGTCACCGTCACCGGATTTGCCATCAAGGATCGACGCATCACGACGGTGCAGACGAACGAGGGCGATGTCGGCTGCGAGGTCGTTGTCAACGCGGCCGGCCTCTGGGCGCGCCAGCTCGGCGAACTTGCCGGCATAAACCTGCCGATCACCGTGGTCGAGCACGAATATTTCGTCACCGAGAAATCGCCGAAGGTGCCGGACGACCTGCCGACGCTGCGTGATCCGGACGCCAATTTCTACGTCAAGCCGGAACCCGGCGCGATGGTGATCGGCGGCTGGGAGAAGGAGACGCGCGCGGCCTACGGGCTCGGCAAGCTGCCGATGGATTTCGGCCAGGAATTGTTCGCCGACGATCTCGACCGGATTGCGGAGGTGATCGAGGGCGCATCGAACCGGATCCCGATCCTGGGCGAGCTTGGCGTACGCTCCGTCGTCAACGGCCCGATCCCGATCTCGGCCGATGGCGAGCCTGTGATGGGCCTGGCCGGCGACTTCGAGAACTTCTTTGTCGCCTGCGGCTTCACCTCCGGCATTGCCGCATCCGGCGGCGCCGGACGCGCCATGGCTAACTGGATCCTCGAGGGGGATCCCGGCATGGACCTGTGGGCCTTCGACCTGCGCCGCTTCGGCCATCCCCATGGCGGCCTGGCCTATCTGCGCGACAGCGCGCTGGAGGCCTACTCCAAATACTACGCCATCGCCTGGCCGGAAGAGGAGCGCTCGGCCTGCCGGCCGCTGCGCCGCTCGCCGCTGCACGCGACGCTCACCGCGCAGGGCGCAGTCAACGGCGTCAAGTTCGGCTGGGAGCGGCCCAACTATTTCCTCAAGCCGGGTGAGATCAAGCCGCCGCTCGAAACCTTCGAACGTGCACCCTATGCCGAAGTGATCGGCCGCGAGCACCGCACGATCCGTGAAGGCGTGGCGCTGGTCGATCAATCCTCCTTCTCGAAGTTCGAGATTTCCGGCCCCGGCGCGCTCGCCTATCTGCAATGGCTGGCGGCAGCGGATGTCGACCGCGGCGACAATGCAGTCGTCTATACCCAGCTGCTCAACCAGCGCGGCGGCATCGAGGCGGACCTCACCATCATGCGGCGCGGGGAGGACAGGTTCCACGTCGTCACCGGCTCGGGCTTCGGCACGCGCGACGGCGATACGATCCGCCGCCACATGCCACGGGATGGCTCGGTATCGATGCATGACGTGACGAGTGCCTACGGCGTGCTCAATATCTGCGGCCCACTGGCGCGCGAGGTGCTCGCCAAGGTCACCGAGCATGACGTCTCCAACCAGGCATTCCCCTATATGACCTGCCGGGAGATCCGCATCGGCTGGGCGCCGGCTTTTGCCGCGCGCGTCACCTATGTCGGCGAACTCGGCTGGGAACTGCATGTGCCGACCGAATATCTCGCCTATGTCTATGAGGTGTTGCGCGAGGCCGGCGCGCCCTTTGCCATCGCGGACGTCGGATACAAGGCGATCTCCAGCCTGCGCATGGAAAAGCGCTATCTCTACTGGGGCGCCGACATCACGCCCGACGACACGCCGCTGGAAGCAGGATTGGGTTTCGCCGTATCGATGAAGAAGGGGAATTTCCAGGGCCGCGATGCCATCGCGGCACAGAAAGAGCGTGGCCTCACCCGCAGGCTTGCCTGCTTCAAGCTCGACGAGCCCCTGCCGGTCTATGGCGGCGAGGCGATGCTGGCGAACGGCCGTGTCATCGGCATGACGACGAGCGGCGACTTCGGTCACACCATCGGCGCTTCCCTCGTCTTCGGCTATCTCAAGGAGGAGAACATGGCGCTGCGCGAAATCGAGATCGAAGCGTTCGGGCGCCGAAGCAGCGCGACGGTCGTCGACCGCTGCGCCTATGACCCGCAAGGAGACCGTGTGCGTTCCTAGGGATCGTGCATCGATGCGTTCCGGCGGGTCAAAAGACTACGCCGGAACGTAGGTCAACCGGATGACATCCTCGCCGATCCGGTCGTCGGTCACAAGGCGGAGGCGCGGCCGTGGGCCTGCGAAATAGGGCGTGCCGCGGCCAAGCACGACGGGGTGCAGGTAGATCCGGTACTCGTCGATCAAGCCAAGCTCGGTAAGGCTTCGTGCAAGGTCAGGGCCGGCAATTTCGATCTCCCCGTCGTGCTCGGCCTTCAGCGCACGGATAGAGGCCGCAAGATCATCGCCGACAAGCCGGGCATTGGGGCCGACAGACTTCAACGTGCGCGAGACGACCCATTTCGGCTGTTTGCGCCATGCCGCCGCGAAGGCCTGCTCGTCCTCATCCCATTCGGGACGATCGTCGTCCCAGTAGCGCATGATTTCATACATTCGACGCCCATATAGGCTGCCCGCCTGCCCTTCGGCCTCCTTGATGAAGTGGCGAAAGAGCGTGCGATCCGGCGCAAACGCCATATGATCGACATAGCCGTCCAGGGACTGGTTCATTCCAAACACGAGCTTGGCCATACCCACTTCCTTCCGCCAGTTTCCGTGTCCGTGCGGACCTGATTGCATTTTGCAATCGGTCCCATGCTAGATCGACCGATTTCATATCGCAACTGGTTTTTGGAATGCGCATTGAGACGGACACCATCGACAGGGAGTGGCCCGCTCAAAAACCCTTCGAGAGCAGATAGGTTCTGGCGATTTCGTGCAACCGGGCTTTTCCGAACCTCAGGCCGTGACCGCCGTGAACGGCATCGACATCGAGCTGCGACAGGCGCTGCATGGTCGCCTTGTAGGCCTCGACGTCGCAGCCCGGCAGGTCGTCCACCAGATTGCCGTCGTAGATTGCGTCGCCGCTGAAGAATGTTCCCGTCTTCTCGTCGAGAAGGCCGATGGAACCCGGAGAATGGCCGGGCAGGTGCAGGACCGTGTAGCGGGTATCGCCGATGTCGATGATGTCGTTTTCCGCAAGTATCCTGGTCAGCGGCGCCGGTGAAATCGAATGGGCTTGCGGCGTCACGCCGCTGGGCGGCACCTGCGCGAGAGCGTCCGGTTGCGAACGAAAATAAGCGGCCAGCGTGGCGGCGTCGGGCATCTGCGCGAAGGCGGCGGCCTCGGCTTCATGGCCCAGCCGGCTGTCAAATTCGTAAAACGAGCCGACATGGTCGATATGGACATGGGTCGCGACCGCGAGGACCGGCTTGCCGGACGGGATGTCCAGCTCGCCGGCAAGACTGCCGAGACCCATGCCGAAATCGATGACAAGGTCGGCGTCCCGGCCGACGACGTGGAACAGGTTGGCCCGGAAGAAGCGGTGGACATGCGGCTCATATAGCCGGGTCAGTCCCCCGCCGATCGCTTCCTTCGAAAACCAGTTCCCGTTGCCCACGCCTACCTCGCTCAATGCAGGAGCTTGCCAAGGAAGCGCTTCGTGCGCTCATGCTGCGGCGCCGAGAACAGGATGTCGGGCTTGTTGCGCTCGATGATCTGGCCGCCGTCCATGAAGACGACTTCGCTCGCCACCTCGCGCGCGAAATTCATTTCATGCGTCACGCACACCATCGTCATGCCGTCGGCGGCAAGCGAAATCATCGTGTCCAGCACTTCCTTGACCATTTCTGGATCGAGCGCCGAGGTCGGCTCGTCGAACAGCATGATACTCGGGTTCATGCACAGGGCGCGCGCGATGGCGACACGCTGCTGCTGGCCGCCGGACAGCTGGCCGGGATATTTGTCGGCTTTCTCCGGAATGTGGACACGCTCCAGATACCGCATCGCAATCTCGGTCGCCTCCTTCTTCGGCAACTTGCGCACCCAGCGCTGGGCGACCGTGCAGTTCTCCAGAACCGTCAGATGAGGAAACAGATTGAAATGCTGGAAGACCATGCCGACGTCGCTTCGAACGCGGTCGATGCGCTTGAGCTGGTTGGTGAGCTCGATGCCATTGACGACGATCGAGCCTTCCTGATGAACCTCCAGACGGTTCATGCAGCGGATCAGCGTCGACTTGCCTGAGCCGGACGGGCCGCAGATCACGATGCGTTCGCCCTTGTTCACCGTGAGATCGATGCCCTTCAGGACCTGGAAAGCGCCGTACCATTTATTGACACCGGCCACCTGGATTGCGGCCTGATGCGGAAAATCGGTCGTCATTTGCGTGTTCATGTCCAACTCGTGAATGAAGCGGGGATCAGCGATAGCCGCGCGAAAGCACGCGCTCGATGCGGTTCTGCGCGAGCGTCAGCACCGAGACGATGACGAGGTAGTAGACGAGCGCGGCGCCATACCATTCGAGGAAACGGAAGCTCGTCGCGATGGCGAATTGCGAGACGGTCATCAGTTCCTTGAGCGAAATGACGGTGGCGAGCGACGTGGTCTTCAGCAGCGAGATGAACTCGTTCATCAGCGCGGGAACCGCGATGCGGAGCGCCTGCGGCATCGTGATGACCAGAAAGATCTGCCAGCGATGCATGCCGAGCGCGGCCGCTCCTTCCTGCTGCCCACGGCCGACGGCCGCAAAGGCGCTGCGCAGGATTTCCGCCAGATAGGCGATCTGGATGAGCGACAGCGCCAGAAACGCCGCGACGAAGGGGGTGAACCAGCCGGCGCGGAAGATCTCCGAAATCTGCGGCAGGCCGTTCCACACGAACAGCAGCACCAACAGCGCCGGTGCGCCGCGGAAGAGCCAGACATAGAGCGTCACCAGCCAGCGCACCGCCGGTCGCGGGGAGCCCGCCATGGAACCGAGGCCCATGCCGAACACGAGGGACACGGCCATGACGCAGAAGGAAAGGCCGATCGTCAGGAGTGCCCCCTTGAAAAGGGGGGCACTGAAAACCGCCTGCAGGAAGAGGTCGAGCTGGAACAACGCGGACCGTCCTGTCGTCAGTTTACGTCGTGGGAAATATCGGTCGCCGTTTCCGGCAGGCTCCATTTCTGAAGCAGCGCCTTCATCTCGCCGCTCGCCTGCAGGGCCTCGATCGCCTCCTTCAGCAACTGGCGATCACCATCGCTCTTTCTCAGATAGATGCCGTAGTTTTCGCTTTGATCGTAGGTGTAGGAAACGCTCAGCCTGCCCGGAACCTGAAGCATGCGGTAGGCAGCCGTCGTATCCTGCGTGATGGTGGCCGTCGCGCGGCCGACCAGGATCTGCTCGATCACGCCGGAGGCCGAGGGGTAGGTCTGCGCCTCGACCGGCGCCTTGCCGGCGGCCTCAAGCTCCGTATTGAGATCAGCGACCATCTTTTCGTAGGATGTGCCGGCTTCGATCGCCATCACCTTGCCGCTGACATCGGCGGGAACTTTCGTCTCCGCGTCGCTGGCTGCGGTGACCATCACGATGCGCGAGCTGAAATAGGGGATGCCATCGTATTTTTCGAGGCGGGCCGGTGTGATCAGGATGCCGCTGGCGACAAGATCGCAACGCTTCGAATCGAGCGAGGGCAGCAGCCCCTTGAAGTCGCCGACGACATATTCGGCCGTCACGCCCCAATGCTTGGCGATCGCATTCATGACATCGACCTCAAAGCCGACGAGATCCTTGTCGCCCGGGTTCTGATAATATTCCATCGGCGGAAATTCGCCGCTGGTGCAGACTTTCAAAACGCCGCCCGATACGAAATCAGGCTTCTGCTCGGCGGCAAGACCATCGCTTGCGCCAATAAGGACGGCAAGCACCGTGCCGGCCAGAAGAGACGGTTTCATTCCCAGAGTTGCAGTCGTCATGGTCGTGTTCCCTTGTTTTTGGCTTCTTGGGTTGACGTTGGTGAAGTCGCTTACGCGCTCATTGCAAAAAACTAGGCAATCGCATCGAGGATCTGTCCGTACACGCCGGTATCGAACGCCGGGAGGATAAGCGGCTCGACATGCCCATCGCGGCGCGCGGTGAGGACGTATTGCATCATCGCTTCATTGCTCGGCATCTCGAAAACCTGCACGAAATCATAGGATCCGAGCAGGGCGTAGAAGGCGATCGATCGACCGCCGAGCGCTGCCACGCGATCCTCGCTGACCTTTCGACGCTTGGCGCTGTCAGTCAGTTCGGTGAGCCCCTTTTGCGTCAGGCGCATCAGGGAAACGTATTTCTGGTTCGCAGGTGCCTCGCTCATTTCGCGGATTTTCCAAGCTTCTTCAGGCCTTCGAGAACCGCCGCGCTATCGGTGAGCGCGCCGAAAATGCCGTTCTCGACGGTCACCATGTGAAGGGCCGCCTCATGGGCATACTGGTCGCCACTGGCGCAGGCGTCGGAGATCGTGAGGCACTGGAAGTTGCGGTCGCAGGCTTCCCGCAGCGTCGTGTGAACGCAGACATCCGTGGTGACGCCCGAAAACAGCAGATGCGTGATGCCCTGTGCACGCAGGACATGTTCGAAATCCGTATGCGTGAAGGCGCTGTTGCAGGTCTTGTCGATGATGACGTCTTCCGGACGAACATCGACTTCGGGAACGATCTCGAAGCCAGGGCTCGAACGCAGCAGCGCCGTGGTCCCTTCCATGCCGGACCGCTGCCGGCGCCATTTTTCGTAAGGGGTCATGTCCGCGAGATCCGCGCGATAGCCCTGCCGCGTATGGATGATCAGGATGCCTGCTTCCCTGCAGGCCGCGATGAGGCTGCCGACCGCGGGAAGGATGGCGCGAAGCGGCGCCGGATCGTATCCCTGACGGGCGAAGTATCCCGTCGTCGAGAGGAAATCCTCTTGCAGGTCGATGACGATCAGCGCGGTTTTCTGCGCTTCCAGATTCCCGTCGTAGGGATAGTCGAATGGTTTTGCCGCGATCATGAACAGCCCTCCTGTTTGCAGATGGAATAGCACCCTTAACAGTTTTGAAAAATCAATTTATAATCACCTATATCGTTCTCAAAAACTAAACGATTGAGCGGATACACCGATGAGCAGACTGCCCCCGTATCTGCAATATCTGCCGGCTTTCGAGGCCACCGCGCGCCTCGGCGGGGTCCGGCATGCGGCAGAGGAGCTGAACCTCAGCCCCAGCGCGATTTCGCTGCAACTGAAGAAGCTGGGCGAAGCGACGGGAATCGTCCTGTTTCAGAAATCGGGCAGGAACGTCGCACTGACCCAGGCGGGCAGGGATTTTTCGCAGGCCGTCGCCATATCGCTTGGGCAGCTCGACACGGCGACGCGGGCCTCGCGAAAAATCGCCACCGGCGACCAGCCCACCTCCCTGTCGGTCTCCGTACCGACGGCGCTCGGCATCGCCTGGCTGACCGCCGCCATCGTCGATTTCGCCCAATCAAACGGCATTGCCAGCCTGACGATCAACGAGGCGATCACGGCTGCGGAAGTGGACTGGGACAAGAACGACATGGCCGTCGTCTACGACAATCCGCCTTTCACGGGGAAATACTGGCGATCGCTCAGCGAGGTCAGGCTCTGCGCCGTCTGCTCGCCGACGCTGTTTCCCCGCCTCGACCTGCGCAATCGCGACAGGAAACTGAGTTCCGTCGCCCTGCTGCATGAAGACGACGGCGGCGAATGGGCAAAATGGTCCGTCGCCGCGCGGATCGGTCTTGCGGGCAACACCCGTGTCCGGGTCAACTCGGTCGCCCAGGCGATTGCATCCGCCGTCCAGGGCCGCGGCGTGGCGCTGGTCTCGGATGTCCTGACGCGGAACTATCTGAGCGAAGGCCGGCTCATCCAGCCATTTTCCACCATGATCAACGCGGCGCGGGAATATTACATTGTCTGCCGCGTGGATCCGGCGGGCGACCCCGTTCTTCGGGCGCTGGCCGACCGCATAGTCGAGCAGCTACGGCCGGGACGCGACCAGAATGCCTCCTGAACCTCTCTCGGCGCAGCGAACGTAGCAGTTGCTTACGGGACGCCACCCTGGCCCGGGTTCGGCTCGCAATGGCGCCGATCGCAGATCGCGCGCAGCAAGGGCATGTCGAGGTTTGCGGGGGCGGTCCAGGCGAGGAAGCCGGCGATCCGGCGCTCCACCTTGACGGCATGGTTCTGTGCGATGTCGGCGAGCCGATGTTCAAGGAAGGGATTGGCGAAACGCTCCAGCGTGACGGCCATGAAACGCGCCGCCTCGTCCGCCATGCCCATCGCGGCAAAGCCCGGCAGAACCTCCGTTTCGAGAATGTGCATCAGCATTTCGCGCCAGTCCGGATCTTCCAGTGCACGGCGCACCACGAGGCCTGCATCCGCCCTCGCAAGCCAGCGGTCCGCCAAAACGGTATGGCTGAGATTGAGGACATGCAGTTTCAGCCTCTCCAGCGGCTCAAGCGCCGGGACGACCATGATCGCCGGATGCCGGAAGGGCGCATCCTCGGGACGGTCGCCCTCGATTGCCCAAAGGGCATAGGGCTCCGCCACCGCACCCGCAGGCTCGATCGGTTCGGACACGATGCGGTCGACAAGGCTGTTGGCAAAGCGAACCTCGGCGCGCATCCAGTCGCGGAAGGCGCGCGGCAGGCCGGCGCGCGCCGCAAGATCGTCCAAGACCGCGCGCAGGACGTCACCATTGGCGCTGACCAGTTCGCAGGGAAAGATCGCAAGCCCCCGGCCGGTCTCGCGCCACCGCCGGTGCAGAAGCGCGGCCAGCCGCGCGGGAAAGCCCTGCGGGCAGCCATTCGGATCGGCCAGCGCCGCGCAATCGCCCTGTGCCTCTATATAGCCCGCATCGCCGGTATTGGAGACAATGAGGTCCGTTCGCTGGACAAAGGCGCGGCAGAGCACCTCCCAGTCGCCCGGCAGCGCCAGCGCGCCTGTCACCGACGTGACGCGGATTGTCTCGTCGAGCACCTGCCCGGCCTCGATGCCGCGCAACCGAACGGGATAGCCGTCAGGGGCGGCGAGCGCCGCAACGCGGTGCGTGCGCGCCGGATCGGGGGAACCCTTCACGACCGTGATCTCGATCTGCGCGTCCCCGGCGACATTGGCCTGATGGGCGAATAGATCGATATGGGCCTGAAGAAATCGGCTGGTGCCGAATTGCAGGATGCGCAGCGAAGCCACCGGTCAGATCCTCACCAGCGCCTTCACCAGGCCGCGCTTGTCCTGCGCCCAGCGGGGTAGGTCTTCGGCCACCCGGTCGAGGGAGGTCTCGTGCGTTGCCAGCAAATCCATCGGAACCTTGCCCGCTGCCATCGAGGCGATCACATGCACGAAGTCTTCGGACGTAGCGTTGCGGCTGCCGATCAGCGACATTTCGCGCTTGTGGAATTCAGGGTCGGAGAAGGTGATATCGTCCTTGACCACGCTGACCAGCACATAGGTGCCGCCGTGGGCGACATGCTGGAACCCCGCCGTGACCGACGCCGCGTTGCCTGTCGCGTCGAAAACCGCGTCGAAGCCGGAAGGCTGATGCTGGCGCACGAGCGGACCGTCGTTCTGGCCGGTCAGTTCCAGGACCGGCACGTCGCCGAGAACGGCGCGCGCCTGATCGAGACGCTCGGCGCTGATATCCGCCACCGTGATGGAAACGCCTGCGATCCGGGCGAAGATGGCAGTGCCGAGGCCGATCGGCCCGGCGCCGACGATCAGTGCGTGCCCGGCAGTACAGCCGGCGCGCCGGACGGCATGAGCGCCAATGGCGAGAAACTCGACCATGGCCGCGTCGCGCAGCGACAGATCCCCCGCCGGAATGAGGTTTGCGGCCGGCACCGCAAGGCGTTCGCATAGCCCGCCGTCACGATGGACGCCGAGAACCTCGATGGCTTCACAGCAGTTCGGCTTGCCGTTGCGGCAGGCGATGCAGCCGCCGCAGGCCAGATAGGGATTGACCACGACGCGTGCGCCGGCGGCAAGGCCGGGAACGCCATTGGCGTCGGCGACGGTTGCGGAAAGCTCGTGGCCGATCACCCGGGGATACGCAAGGAAGGGGTGCTTGCCCTCATAGATATGGTAATCCGTTCCGCACAAGCCGACATAGGCCATGTCGAGAAGAACCCACCCAGAAGGGGGCGCGGCCGGATCGGCGCATTCCCGCAGTTCGATAGCACCGGGATGATGGCAAACAACCGCTTTCATTGCGCCTGTCCTGTGGGTGGAGAGCCGAGCGTCGAGCACCTGCGAAAGCCGTCTCCCGGCGACCGATCGAGCAATCCGCACTGTCTATTATCGTTAAAGACCACATGGACGCTTCACCCCGGTTGTGTCAATGTGTTTTTTTCAGGTGTTATTTCTCGGATAAAAACAAGCAGGACTGACCAGGGAATGAAGGACAATTCGGTCTACAAGCGCAGCCACAACGCCTGCCTCGACCTGATCGGTGGCATGGCACCGGGCGATCTCCTTGGTTCGGAGCCCGCGCTGGCCGGGCAACTCGAGGTCAGCCGGACGACTGTCCGCACCATCCTTGCACGTCTGGCAGATGACGGGGTCCTGCATATAGACGGCCGCGAGAAGCGCATCCTGCGCCTGCCGCGCGACGAGGAATATTTTCCGGACGTGGAGACGGAAAGCAGCGCGGAACTGGTCGAGCGCAAGTTCATGGCACTCATCCTGCAAGGCGAGCTTGCCCCGGGATCAGTGATCAACACGCTTGAACTGGCGCGGCAGTTCCAGGTCTCGACCTCGGCGATCCGGGAATATCTGAGCGGGTTCAGCCGGTTCGGCCTGATCCTGAAGCGGCCGAACTCCAGCTGGGTGTTTCAGGGCTTCACCAGCTCCTTTGCGCTGGAACTGTCGGACATCCGCGAACTGTTCGAAATGCAGTCGCTGGAACATTTCGCCGCCAGCCTGTCCGATGGCGCCGGGCAGGCCAAGCTCCGCGCCTTCAAGGAGGAACATATCGACCTCCTGCGGCGGATCGAGACGGATTTCCACAGCTTTTCAGAACTGGACGAACGGTTCCACCGGGCCATCAACGACGCCTCGGGCAACCGCTTCATCCGCGAGTTCTATGATGTCATCTCACTGATTTTTCACTACCATTTCCAATGGAGTAAAGTTGACGAACGCGAACGCAACGAGGTGGCCATTCATGAGCATCTGGCCATTATCGCCGCGCTCGAGCAGGGCGATCTACCCCGCGCCAAGAAAGCCGCAGCCAACCACCTCAAATCCGCGCGGGAAACGCTGTTGCGGTCCGTGGTTCGCGGCTAGCCAGGAAGTCGTATCCGGGGCCCGCGCATGCACTCGATGCGATGGTCGAGGACTTCAACCTCTTCCTCTCGAGAAAGGAATCACACCGCCTGCGGCGCAATGAACTGGTAGTACGCCCAGACAAGCGCGATCACGAGCACGCAGGCGAGCCAGATCCTGCCGTTCTTCGGCCCTGGCGCGGCGGGCTTGTTGTCTTTCTCGGGTTTCCGGCGCTCGAATTTCAAAACATTCCTGTCGTTCAAGGCAACCTCCGTCGCGCAGTCGTTCGCCGCAGGCTTAGCGGCGATTTGGCCATTCCGGCAAGCGGTCCATGCACAAAGTTAGTGCCGGCCGGGAAAAATCGGCTAGTCGCGCCCGCCCTCGGCAAGGATCGAGAGGCCGGCTACATCGAGTACGAGGAGTTTCTGCCGCCCGCCTTCGACAAGGCCCTGCGTTTCCCATGCACTGAGAATGCGCGAGACGGTGTGCAGCGTCGTCCCGGTCATTTCGGCGATGTCCTGCCGCGAGATCGGGAAATCGATGCGGATGCCCTCCCCCTCCTTGCGGCCGGCCTGCTTGGAAAGCCGGAGGACGGCGTGGGCCACACGGCGCTCCACCTCCTGCGTCGACATTTCCCGGATGCGGGTATGCGCTTCCTCGAGCCGCTGGCCGATCGTCTGCATGGTGCTGACGGCAAGGCGTGGGTTCTGCTCGACGAAATGCGGCCAGAGGTCGGTCGGCCAGCCAAGGATGACGCTTTCCGTCGCCGCACGCGCCGTACCCGGATAGTCGGACCGCTGGAGGGCTTTCGCAAAGCCGAAAAGATCGCCGGGATGGACGACGCGCACGATGATCTGCTGGCCGTCCGCCGTCACCTGTGTCACCTTCAGGCGGCCATGCAGCAGCAGGAAGAAGCTGGCCGCCTGCTGGCCCTGCTCAAAGACGGCGTCGCCCTGCGCCACGCGGCGTGCCGTCGCGTGGGTGAGCAGTCTGTCGAGATCCTCGTCGCTCATCTTGTCGAACAGGCTGAGCGATCGCACGACGGTCCGGTCAATCTTCACAGTCGCGTCCCTCTGGCGTGAAAAGTCACCGGCTTCTATCACGCCTCATCGCCTGCCGGAAGTTCAGAGCGGAATACCGCGCTCCTTTAACGCGGCAAGCAAGGGAGCATACCAGCGCGTATCCTTGACGAGTCGAAAGCCGACATTGTCCGGCGGCACCCCGACGGCACAACCGCCGCCTTTCGGGTTGCGCACGAAGGAACTCATCGCCGCCCGGTGCTTGCCGCTCGCGACATAGATGCCGCACGACGAAGCGTCGTTCACCACGCGCCCCGCCTTGTCGAGATTGACGCGCCGGTTGCAGGTCGCGGTCCATTCCCAGACATTGCCGGCAAAATCGGCAAGGCCAAACTCGTTCTCGCCGAACTGGCCGAGCGGCTGGGGAACCGGATCGCGCGAGGCCTTGCGCCCCGCCTCCCGGCGGTAGTCCGCCAGCCACCGGTCCGCCGGGTTTGTGCTGTCGAGATCGACGCCGAGCGCATCGTCCGGGAAGCGCGCGCCGGCGGCGAACGCCAGATCCCGGTCGCTCGGCAGCGTCCATATCTCGCCGGTGCGCTCGCTGAGCCATGCGGCATAGGCCATCGCATCGTCGTAGCTGACGCCGGTTGCCGGCGTTCTGGTCGCGTCGACCGGCGTGAAGCCCGGCTCGGCCGGCGCGCAGGCGCCATCGGCGACGCAGTGCGCATAGTCGCTCGCAGTGACCTGGTATTTGGTGATGGTAAGCGGACGCCGCATCACGTCGTCCTTGACCGGCCCATCGACGGCAAAGCCGTTGCGGAAGAATTCGCCGCTCTCGCGATAGGTAAATTTGCGCGGCGCGATCTCGATCGTCTGCGGCTCGTCCAGCACATGGCCCGCCGGCGTCGTGCCGACAAGATCGGTCTTGACCGCAAGCACGCCGGCAAGGCCGACGAGCAGGACGGCGGGAAGTGCAAGCGATGTCCACGAAACGCCGGGCCTTGAAGTCATTGTAGCCATGATGGCCTCCTTGCACCTCGCCCGGACGATCACGGCGTCCGGGACGGGCGCCGATTTGCGACCGGATCGCCACCGGCGCTCCGGGGTGCCATGCCCAGTCTTGCGGATGGGCATGGCCGTTCCTTTGGTCTCAGGCGCCGGTCGGCGGCGTGACCGAGGTCATCAGGTCGTCGTTCCACTCCCCGGTCACGACGAAGTGGCCGGCAGCGCCCAGTTCGAAGGCCTCGATCAGGTTGTGGTTGACGTAGGCATAGATGCCGGGCTGCTCGAAGGTGTAGTAGGCCGCACCCGCCGTACCGCCCGGGATGAACCAGGTCTCCTGGTCGATATCCGGCATGTTGTGGAACTTGCCGGTTGCCCAGACATAGTCGCCATGGCCGCCGATGAGGTGCGGGCGGGTGTCGCGGTTGGCCTGCGAATGCACGATCAGCACCCGGTCACCCACCTTTGCCTTCAGCGCATTGTCCCCGGTGAGCGCCCCGACGGCGCCGTTGAAGACGATATGGCTCGGCGTCAGCGTCCGCATCACTTCAAGCGTATCAGCATACGATTCCCCGACGCTTTCATACTTCTTGTAGTTCCCTTCCGCATCGCGCGGCACGTAGAAGTCCTGCTCCCCGACATAGTAGACGTGGTCATAGGCCAGCTCCTTGCCGTGCCCGTCCGTCAGGCCCTCGCGCGGCAGCACCATGATCGCGCCGTTCATGCCCGACGTGACGTGCCAGGGCACCATTCCGGGAGGTGCGCAATGGTAGACGAAGACGCCCGCCTTGGTGGCCTTGAAGCGCAGGACCGTCTGCTCACCGGGGTTCACCACGGTCAGCGCACCGCCACCGAGGGCGCCCGTTGCCGAGTGGAAGTCGATATTGTGCTGCAGCTCGTTGGTATCGGGGTTGATCAGCGTCAGCTCGACATAGTCGTTCTGGTGCACAACCATCAGCGGACCGGGAACCGAGCCGTTGAAGGTCATGGCGTGCACCTCGGTGCCCTTGTCGTCGAGGATCATCTTCTTTTCCTCGATCGTCATGGTGAATTCGTAGACCTTCGGCCCGCCTTCAGCCTTCTGGGTGTGGGGGTGAACGAAAGGCGGCTTTACCAGCTCGACCTTCACGCGCTCCAGCTTCGCGATGTCGGCTACCGTTGCGGCTGCATTCGTTGCGATCGCACCACCTTCGGCACGCGCCACCGAAGCCGCAATGATCGGCGTCAGGACGCCGGCAAAAGCGGCCCCGCCCAGAATGGTGCGGCGTGTCATCTGAAACTGCTCAGTCATTGCTTCTCTCCTTGTAAGGACGGAGCGGCGTATCGCCCTGTCACTTCTGTTTTAGGAGCATTCGCGCCGGCCTCTTTGTCATGGCACAAATTACCCTTTCTGGTTGCCGCGGCATTTTGGCAGATGCTGATTTGCTCTTTGCCATCTCGCAAAGAAGCCAGCCCCCGCATCCCCTAGAAAGAGCTGACATTTGCAAAGGAACGAGACGATCATGAGTGCAAGCCAACCCGCAGCGCGCGTCAGCCGCGCCGTCCCGCGCGGTCTTTCGCGCACAGGCCCCGTGCTGTTTTCCTATGGCTTCCGGCCGTTCTTTCTGGGTGGCGGCGTCTGGGCCGTCGTTGCCATGGCCGCATGGATCGCGGCGATCTCCGGCAGGCTCGATCCTGCCGGTGACTATGGCGCGCCCAACTGGCACGCGCATGAAATGCTGTTCGGCTTCGCTCCCGCTGTTCTCGCCGGCTTCCTTCTGACGGCGGTTCCCAACTGGACGGGACGCCTTCCCGTTTCCGGCTGGCCGCTCGCCGGACTGTTTGCCCTGTGGTGCGCCGGCCGGATCGCCCTTCTCCTTACCGGGGAAATCGGCGTGGTGGCCGCGGCCGTGATCGACGCTCTCTTCCTGCCGGCGCTGCTGGCCATCTGCGCGCGCGAAGTGATCGCGGGCCGCAAGTGGAAGGACCTGAAGGTGCTCAGCGGCCTGCTGGCGCTGTCGCTCGCCAACGGCATCTTCCATCTTGCCGTCATCGACGGCGATCATGTCCATACGGCAACACGCCTCGCCGTCGCTGCCTATGTCGTGCTGGTGATGATCGTCGGCGGCCGCATCGTGCCGAGCTTCACGCGCAACTGGCTTAACAAGGCTGGTCGCACGGATTTTCCGGTGCCCTACAATCGCTACGACACTATCGCCATTTTCGCCGGCCTCGGAGCGCTCGGAGCCTGGACGGCGCAACCGCTGCATCCAGCAACTGCCGCGCTCGGGCTTGCCGCTGCGGCACTGCATTGCATCCGTCTGCATCGCTGGCGCGGCTGGACGACGGCACCGGAAAAGGTGCTCGTCATCCTGCATATCGCCTATGCTTTCGTGCCGCTCGGCCTTCTGGCCATCGGCCTCAGCGCGCTCGGCTATCTGGAGGAACGCTCGGTGCTGCACCTGCTTTCGGTCGGCGCGATCGCCTGCATGATGCTGGCGGTGATGACGCGGGCAAGCCTCGGCCATACCGGCCGCCCCCTCAAGGCCTCGCGCACGACCATCGCGTCCTATGTGGCACTGGTCCTTTGTGCGCTGGTGCGCCCGCTCGGTGAAGTGTTTGCCGATGCAAGCACCGAGATCTATGCCGCCGCCGGCCTGCTCTGGATTGTCGCCTTCGGCCTGTTCTGCCTTGAATATCTGCCGATTCTCGCCCGCAAGCGGCGCGCGCCGCTCTGAATGCAAATGGCCCGGAGCTGTCTCCGGGCCATTCGTCTCAGCCTTCCGCCGTCTCCATCATGTCCGGCGTCCAGGGCGGCTCATAGGTCATGTACACTTCAACATATTCGACGCCCGGTACGTACCAGACACAATTGCCGACCGCTTCCTTGAGATAGCCGCTTGCCGGACAGCCGCGCGTCGTCGTGGTCATGGTCACGCGCACGACGCCGCCCTCCTCCACCGCCACGTCGTAGATCAGGCCAAGTTCGACGATGTTGCGACCGATTTCCGGGTCGATGATCATGCGCAGCGCGTTGCGGATGTCCTCGACGAGCGCGGCTTTCTCCTGATCGCCCATCCGGTCAATCCTCCGCGTGGCCGACCCGCACGAGAATGCGGTAGGCCGCGCCGCTCGCATCGAAATTGCCGGCCCATTGATGGCCGCGCTTCGTCAGCTCCGGAAACAGGAACAGCGGCTCGCGCGAAAGAACAGCGAAGAGCACCTCGCCCGGTTCCAGCTCCTCGGCGGCGGCAAGGATGCGCACCATCGGCTCCGGCGGATCGAGATCGGCAAGGTCGAGGTGAAGCGACGGATCCGGCCAGGTCTCCGGTCTGTCGGCATCGACGGAGGTTTCCACCGGGGCTGCGCCCTTTTGCGGCGTGAACATCACCTCCCAATGGCCATCCTCGATTTCGCGGGCCTCGTGGTCGAAGCCGCGCCCCTCCATGACGCGGAACAGCGGCTGCGGACGGAACGGGGCGACAAGTTTCAGCCCCTGCCCCGGCACGAGGCCCTGCACCGCCTGCATGATCTCCTGGAACGGCTCGCCGCCGCTCTTCAGGATCGGCCGCACGTCGAGCACTTTCGGTTCGATTCCGGTTGAAACGTCGGACATGGTTATCTCCTTGAAGCAGAAAGGGGCAGGAAAAGATGCGGCCGCACCGTACCCTCGGGTGGACGCAAAGCGGCGGGCACGACGGACAGCCGGCGCGCGCGGACAAATTCCCGCATCAGCGCCAATGTCGCGACGAGTTGCAGGCAAACCGCACCGCGAAAGATATCGGGCATGGCTGCAAGCAGCGCCGCCGTCGCCGCAGCCACCGCGCCATAGTAGAGCAGGAACAGGATACGCGCCCGGCGCTCCTCGACAAGATCCTGCACGCGCGGCACGGGCGCCCGGCCGAGCACCGGCCCGTAGGCCTCCAGCCAGGTCAGAAAGGCGACGATTTTGTAGAGCTGGGCAAGCCCGAGCCCACTCAGCCAGCCGAAGGTGAAGAGATAGACGACCGCCGCCACGCCGTCGCCGGCGCGGATGGCCGGAACGTTAACGAGGACAAGCGAGATTGCGAGCGCCACAAAGGTGGGAAGACTGGCGCGAATGTTCAACTCCGCTTTTTTCCGCTTGCGTGAACGATAGAGGTGAAGGACGTCGCCACCATAGAGCAGCACGGCCACCAGCGTCAGCAACAGCGCGGCGGCAAACAGTACGGAAACGCCGGGAAAAGCAAAAAACACGAAGACAACGGCCATCGCAATGAGCCCTGCGGCAAGGGCTGCAGTCCACCACACGGCATGGCTTGTCCGACGCTCCACTTCGGGCGCGAGCAGGAACATGGCGAGCAGGCGATAGCTCACCCCGATCGCCGTGATGCTCAGCCAGCCGCCGAGACCGAGCGCGGCATGCAGTTCGACGCCGCTCGCAACCAGCCGGGCGAGCGCCGCGCTCTCGCCGAGGCCGGACAAGGCCAATGTGAAGGCAACGCCGATGATGATCGTGGCTACGAGTGCGACGAGCGCCACCGCAACGAAGCGGGCAGGCAATGGCAGCGGCCGCGCTGCATGGAGCGTGGCGGCCAGAAGGCCGGCGATGAGACCGAAGCCGAGGAGAAGCATGCCACCGCCGAGCGGCAACAGGATGAGCGGCAGGTCAAGCGCGCCGGATAGCGCGACGAAACCGGAAACGAGGAAACTCAATCCGACGAGAAGCAGCACCAGAGCCGGCGCCGCAAGACGGTCGCCGACAAGCGGGCGGGCAACCAGCACCGGCACGAATTGCAGGAGTGCGCCGACCATCAGCAGGCTCAGCCAGCCGATGGCGACGACATGGACGAGCGCCAGCGTTTCCGGGGCATTGATGGCAGCGGCGGGATAGCCGTAGCCCGCCACCATCAGGCCCTGCCCGGCAAGAAGCATAAGGCAGGCGGCGGCGAAGTAGGACATGGTCCAGCGGGAGAGCGTAGCGCTCGGCATTTCGGTTCCCCTTCGCCGCGTTTGCGCTAGTGCTCGGAGCCGCAGCTGCATTCGCAGCCGCTGTCGTCCAGCCGGTCGATCTCCACACGCCAGACCGCAGGACCCTGTTCGAGGTAGTTCCAGCCGAACTGGCCCGGGAAATTCGTTTCAAGCTGATAGTGCAGCGGGCGCGGATCGTGGTCACTGGTGATGAGCATGGAATTTCCCGGCAGAAGCGCGCCGAGCATGCCGAAGATGCGCGGATGGCGCTCGCGCGGTGGAACGACGCGGACGTCGATGGAGGGCTTTTCCTGATTTTCAGACATGTTCTGGCGTTTCCGTCCCGGCCGTTCCGATCGCGTTCCGGAAGGCACGGCCGAACCGACCGGAACCATCTGAAGCTAACGCCGCAGGTTCCCCGCCACTTTGACGTTGCGCAAACAATTTCCGGGTTCAGGCCGTGATGCCCCGCTGCTTGGCTTTTCGCAAAGAAGGACGCCCTTCCCGCCCCTAGGCTTTGTCCATTCGCCCATCACGGACAAAGGAACGCGTCATGCAACAGGCCCTGATCGAGAAATACGGCGAGGCGCGGTTGCCGCGCTATACGAGCTATCCGACGGCGCCGGGCTTTTCGCCGACCGTCGGTGCCGGCACCTACGGCGACTGGCTCTCCGCCCTCAAGCCGGGCGCGGATGCCTCGCTCTACCTGCATATCCCGTTCTGCCGCTCCATGTGCTGGTATTGCGGCTGTCATACGACGATCACCCAGCGTGACGAGCCGATCCTCGACTATATCGACATGCTGCGCAAAGAGATCGACCTCGTTTCCAGGACGGTCGGCGGTCGGCCGAAGATCCGCCATGTGCATTTCGGCGGCGGCACGCCGACCATCATGCAGCCGGAAGAGTTTCGCGACCTCGTCGGCCTGATGCGCGCGCGCTTCGCCTTCACGGCGGGCATGGAGATCGCCGTCGAGATCGACCCGCGAACCCTCACGCCGGAGATGGCGGCAGCGCTCGGCGATGCGGGCGTCACCCGTGCAAGCCTCGGCGTGCAGAGCTTCGATCCCGTCGTGCAGAAGGCGATCAACCGCATCCAGAGCGAGGCGCAGACGGCGGAAGCCGTGACGCGACTGCGCACGGCCGGGGTGCAGGGCATCAATTTCGACCTGATCTACGGCCTGCCGCACCAGACGGTGCAATCCTGCATCGAGACGGCGAAGGCGGCGGTCGCCATGCGGCCGGAGCGTTTCGCCGTCTTCGGCTACGCCCACATTCCCTCCTTCAAGAAGCACCAGCGGCTGATCGACGAGCGCGCGCTTCCCGATGCAGCCATGCGCATCGAGCAGGCCGAGGCGATTGCCGAAACGCTTGCCGCGAGCGGCTATGTCCGGATCGGCCTCGATCACTATGCGCTACCCGGCGATGGCCTTGCGCTTGCAGCCAGACGCGGCAGGCTGCATCGCAATTTCCAGGGCTATACGACGGATGCCTGCACCACGCTGATCGGCTTCGGTGCTTCGGCTATCGGCCGCACGCCGGATGGCTATATCCAGAACGAGGTGCCGCCGGGCCTCTATGCCCAGCGCATCGCCTCCGGCAGGCTCGCAACCGTCAAGGGATATCGGCTGACCGCGGAGGATCGGCTGCGCGCCGAAATCATCGAGCGGCTGATGTGCGATTTCCGCGTCGATGTCGTCACCATTGCCGCCCGGCACGGCTTCGACAGCGCGCCGCTCGTCGAGGGCAATGGACGACTGGCGGCGCTGAAGGAGGACGGGGTGATCGATGTTCGCGGCGGCACCGTCACCGTGCGGCAGGATCACCGGTTCATCATCCGCGCCGTCGCCGCCGCCTTCGACGCCTATATCGACCGATCGGCACGCACGCACAGCAAGGCGGCGTGAAAAAGCCCGGCAATGCCGGGCTTCATCCTTGCTTTCAGAACCAGCGCTGGCGGCGGGGCGGCTCGTTTGCCATGGAGCCGATCAGATAGCCGATCACGACGCCGGCAAGTCCGGCGGCAAGCACGACGGACGACAGGGCGGCAGGGTGCTCGCGTGCCGCCTGTGCCACGGCTGCGCCTTCGTTCCGGACATATTTGCGCGCGGAACGAACCGCGGGCCGGGCTGCCTCCATCGCATTGCCGGCGCGGTCGCGCATCGTCTCGTAGGCTTCTGCGCCCTTTTCGCCCAGGTCCTTCTGGAGCTGGGTGATCTCGGCACGCAGGGCGGAAATCTGGGATTGAGCATCTGTGGCTGCCATCATGGTCTCCTTGTCTGAAGTCAAGGGCGAACGGATGGCGCGCGGCTTGGTTCCACGCCAAGGAAGAGAATTGCCCGTCAGCTGGCCTGACGGCGGCCGTCGCGGCGGATCTGTGAGGGCGTATCGCCGAAGGCGGCGCGGAAGCGGCGGGTGAAATGCGACAGGCTCTCGAAGCCAGTTTCCAGCGCAATCTCGATCAGCGGCTTGTTGGTGCGGATCACCATATTGAACGCGGCGGCCATGCGGATCTTCATGTAGATCGCGCTCGGCGAGGCGCCCATGTCGCTTTCGAACAGTCGCTCAAGCTGGCGACGAGAGACGTTGGTCATGGTCGCGATGCTGTCGATGGAAAGCAGGTCTTCCGTGTGCTGCTCCATCATCATGATGGCGAGGTGGACGCGGCGGTCGCGCGCTTCCAGTCCAAGCGGATTGCGGGGCTGGAGGTCGGTGGCGTCGCGCCGGTGGCGGATCTGGAGAATCTCCAGCGCATTGCGCTCCGCCGCCTCGCCGACGTGGTGACGCACCAGCGTTGCCGCAAGATCGGCGACGCTGCTGCCGCCGGCACAGGTGGCGACCTTGCCGTCGAATCGGAAAATCTGCTCGGAGGTCGCGCCTATATCGGGGAACCGGCCGCGGAATTCGCGGTGATGCAGCCAGCTCACGCAGGCCGTATGGCCCTTGAGCAGGCCGGCTTCTGCGAGAATGAAGCTGCCGGTGCACAGTCCGATCAGCCCGACGCCGGCGTTCGCCGCCTTGCGCAGATAGGTCATCGCATAGCTGTCGATCGGCTCCTCGACACTCAGGAGCCCGCCGACGACAGCGATATAGTCGAAACAGGACGGGTCGGCGAAGGGGGCGGTCGGCGCGACCTGAATGCCGCTCGACGAGGAGATGAAGTTGCGCGTGCTGGAAAGCACGTCCCAGTCGCAGTTGACGCGGCGGGAACGGTCCTCGCTGTCACTGGCAAGGCGCAGCGTATCCACGAACAGGGCGAAGGCTGAAAGGGTGAAACTCTTCGACAGGATGAAACCGACCCGCAACGCCTTGGGCGCCGCCGCTCCTCCTATCTCCTTCGATGTCCGAACATCCACCGCCATCAGACCTCCCCAGGTCGCTCCACCGCACAATATCGTGGCGGGTGGAGACCGCTGCAAGCAGCCATAGCAGATTTCCCGGCGGGTCTCCATTCCCCGCCCGACGTTTGTGCGTGCACCCCAGCCACCAGGCCAGGCAGACATCAAACGATGCCCTGCCCTACCCCTTTAAAACAAGCCTGACCCAATCCTCCAGGGCACCGCGTATTGCAGCTTCGGCCGGCTGCTCGCGTGTGAACGCCCACCAGGTATGGGCGCCCTGCCAGACGCTCGCCATCTGCCAGCCGAGGCGCTTGCCCTCGTCCGGGTCCGGGGACAGGCGGCGGCCGAGGGCGGCGGCGAGCCGGTGGCCCCACGCCGCGCCCCGGCTGCGAAGCACAGGATTGCGGATATCCTCCCGCAAAAGCAGCAGTCCGTCGGTGGCGTCCTGCTCGGCATTCTCGGTCGGCATCAGATGCAGCAGGACGTCGATCGCTCCGTCAGGAGTGAGCGCCGCTTCGGCGTCTATCGATTCCGTCTCGGCGTCGAGCCTATCCCAGGCGCGCAACATCGTTGCCTCGAGCAGTCCGTCCCGGTCTCCGTAGCGCTGAACCAGCGTTGCCGGAGAAAGACCGGATGCCTTGGCGGCAAGAGCGAAGGTGAGGCCTGCCGGGCCGGTTGTCCACAGGGCTTGAAGGATGGTGTCGAGCACCGTTTCGTCGGGAATCGTCTTGCGTCGCGCCATGATGATATATAAACGTATGTTCGTTTATTATTCAAGGAGATTTTCCATGGCCCGTATTCTCGGATACATCGCCGCCAGTCTCGATGGAATGATCGCCACCGAAGACGACAATCTCGAATGGCTATTCAAATATGACGGCATGAACCTCGGCGAGCACGACTATCGCACGTTCCTCCAGCGCATCCGTACCGTTGTGATGGGACGAAGCACCTATGATTTCATCGAAAACGAGCCCTCCCCCTGGGCCTATCACGAGCAGCGCGTGATCGTGGTCACCTCGCGGCCCATCGAAAACCCGAAAGGACCGATCGAGGTGCGCAGCGATATCGGCGCGCTCGTGTCCGAATTGCGCATGCTCGATGACGGCGATGTCTGGATGGTCGGCGGAGGGCAATTGCAGATGGCGTTCCTGGAGCGTGGAGCGCTGGACGAAATCGAAATCTACCTCATTCCCGAAATGCTCGGCGGAGGGCGGCCGCTCTTTCCCGCGACGGGCTTTCGCGCCAGCCCGACGCTGGTCAGCGCGCAGGCACTAGACAAGGGGTGTGTGCGGCTTCACTACCGGTTCTGAAGGGCGGCCCGGCACTCGCGGCCTGCCGCGCGTTTCGGCGAGCGCCGTGCGCTCTTTCAGCACCTCAAGGAATTCGTAGCCGGCCGTCCAGCGGCCAAAACCACTGGCGACATTGATATGGCCGGCTGCGCCGATATCGACGAGGCCGCTACCCCAGGCGCCTGCGATCCGGCGTAGCCGGTCGATCGGCATGTAGGGGTCGTTGAGGCTGCCGACGACCAGCGATGGAAACGGCAGGCGCTTGTCCGGCATGGCGCCGAACTTCACGACGCAAGGATGCAGGATCTCGGTCGCAGCCAGATCGCAGGGCGCAACGAGCAGCGCGCCGCGAATGCGCGCCGCAAGCCGGCTTTCGGCGAAACGCGCCGCCAGCACGCAGCCGAGACTGTGACCGACGAGCCAGATATCCCGGCCGACCATCTCGACCTGCCGCTCCAGCTCCGCGAGCCAGTGTTCACGCACGGGGCACGCCCAGTCGTGCTGCTCGACGACCCGGCTATCCGCGTGGTCGCGTGCCCAATGGCGCTGCCAATGGACCTGCGGCGACCCGTTGAGGCCGGGCAGGATAAGCGTGTCGACGGGGATATCGATTGACGGCATGACGGGCCTTCCTCGCAATCAGGATCTGCCCCGAATGATGCGCGCGAAGGACCGCAATCGTAAGAAAGACGCTGCTACGGTCTTCCGGATCCATGAAAAATTCTTTGCCTTCCGGACGGGATACGAAGCATCGGGCGGCTTCCCGCCTCCGGTTTGCGGCGGGCCTTTCTGCGGAGGCGAAATAGCCGGCCATTTCCACCGCCCGGAGCAGCCACGCCAGGCGCGTCATGGCCAGTGCCAGGCATTATCCAGGGCTGAATTCCCCGGGCTTTGCACGCAGAACGGATAAAATCGAAAAGCCCTAAAACGCCCTTTGCAGATTTGATCAAATCATGGTTTGTTGTGATCATAAAGAACACAAGCCTATCACATAAGAGCTGCATCAGCGGCCGGACAGAAGACAGCGGGCGGTTTGGGCGGAGGAAGCCCGGCACGTCGGCCGATAAACGGGGAACCGATGACTGACACCCGAACGCCCCCAGCCCATGGCGGTGCCATTGGCATGCATGGCATCCAGAAATGGTTCGGCACCTTCCAGGCCGTTGACAACGTCACACTGGATATCCGCTCGAACGAATTCTTCACCCTTCTCGGCCCATCGGGTTGCGGAAAAACCACCCTCCTCAGAATGATCGCCGGCTTCGAGCTGCCCACCGAGGGACAGGTCCTGCTCGACGGCACGGACATTTCCAGCCTTCCGCCGAACCAGCGGCCGGTCAATACGGTCTTCCAGAACTACGCGCTTTTCCCGCACCTGACCGTCGCCGAAAATATCGGTTTCGGCCTCAGGATGCTCGGCAAGCGGAAGTCCGAGATCGAAGCGGTCGTCAAGGACATGCTGAAGCTGGTGCATCTCGAGGGGCGCGGCGACAATCCCGTGACGCAGCTTTCCGGCGGCCAGCAGCAGCGCGTGGCGCTTGCCCGCGCGCTTGCGCCACGGCCGAAAGTGCTGCTGCTCGACGAGCCGCTCTCGGCGCTCGATCTCAAGCTGCGCAAATCCATGCAGATGGAACTGAAACGCCTGCAGCTCGAAACCGGCATCACCTTCGTCTTCGTCACGCATGACCAGGAAGAAGCGCTCACCATGTCCGACCGCATCGCCGTCATGTCGACGGGCACGGTCCGGCAGGTCGGCTCGCCCTGGGATATCTACGATCGCCCGGCCGAACGTTTTGTCGCCGACTTCATCGGCGAGACGAATTTCCTGGAGGCCGACGTCGTGTCCGTCTCCAGCGACCGAGCCCGCGTGCGCCTCGCGTCCGGCGCGGAGATCCCGGCGACTTTCCCGGCCGGCGTCGCGCCGAGCGGCAAGGTGACCGTCGTCGTCCGCCCCGAGCACGCCCGGGTCAGCCCCGCCTCGCCTGCTCCGGTGCTGCGCGGCGTCATCCACGAGATCGTCTATCTCGGCACAGACACGCATTTCCACATTCGCCTTGAGGACGGCACGACCTTCATGGTCCGCCAGCAGAATGCCCGCAGCGGTCATTGCGGTTTTTCCAAGGATGAAACGGTCGGCATCGACCTCAGCGACGACGTCGCCCAGATATTGAGGGACTGACGATGAGCGGCGCACAACAGGCCGCTCTGGCGGCGAGGAAACAGGACGTTCGCTCCCGCTGGCTGCTCAGCGCACCGGCCCTGCTCGTCATCTTCATTGCAGCGGCCGGGCCGCTCTTCGTCATGTTGCTCTATTCGTTCATGGCCAAGGGCGACTATGGCGACGTCAGGTTCGGCGAGTTCTCGCTGGACGGCTGGACCGCGGTGCTCTTCCAGCGCGATATATTCGATGACACGCTGGGCCTTGCGGACGCGCATCTGTCCATCATCTGGCGATCGCTTCAGCTTTCCTTCTTCACGACCCTTCTCACCCTGATCCTCGGCTTTCCGACAGCCTATTTCATCGCAACCCGCCCACCCCACACCCGGGAGATCTGGGTCTTCCTCGTCACGATCCCGTTCTGGACGAACCTTCTGATCCGCACCTTCGCGATGCAGCAGGTCATCCGCAACGAGGGCCTCCTGAACAATGCGCTGATCTGGCTCGGCGTCATTAAGAGCCCGCTGCAGATCATGTACACGGACACCGCCAACCTGCTCGGCATGACCT
Source organism: Shinella sp. (assembly GCF_049651085.1). Lineage (GTDB taxonomy): Bacteria > Pseudomonadota > Alphaproteobacteria > Rhizobiales > Rhizobiaceae > Shinella. The sequence continues at coordinate 174,357 of NZ_JBASBL010000022.1, read as the reverse complement.
ATGTCTATCTGCCGCTGATGGTGCTGCCGCTCTACGCCTCGATCGAAAAACTAGATTTCCGGCTGGTGGAGGCGGGATACGATCTCTATGCGACGCGCTTCCAGGTGCTGCGGCGGATCGTGATCCCGCTGGTCAAGCCCGGCCTCATCGCCGGTTCCATCCTCGTCTTCATCCCTTCGCTCGGCGCCTATGTCATTCCGCGCGTGCTGGGCGGCGGCAAGAACATGATGCTCGGCAACCTGATCGAGATGCAGTTCGGCTCCGGCCGGAACTGGCCGCTCGGCGCGGCCATGTCGATCACCCTGATGGCGTTGGTGATGGTCGCGCTGATCTTCTATGTGCGCAATGCCTCGCGCGGAGGATCGGGCCATGTTTAAGACCCGCTTCGACGTGCGCGCCCAGCCCGGCTTCGGGCTCATTACCCTGTTCACATTCTTCGCGCTCTATCTGCCGATCGCCGCACTGGTCATCTATTCCTTCAACGGAGCGGAATCCCTGTCCCGGTGGGATGGCTTTTCGACGCGTTGGTTCGTGGTGGCCTGGCAGAACCAGGCCGTCCAGGACGCAGCGATCCGTTCGCTGATCATCGCGACTTGGGCAGCCTTTCTCGCCACCATCGCCGCCACCATGGCTGCGCTGGCGACGACGCGGACCGAGCCCTATCGCGGCCTGACCTTCAAATATGCCCTCATCAACCAGCCCTTGATGGTGCCGGAAATCGTCACGGCCGTAGCGCTGCTGATCGTCTTCTCGCGGATCAAGGTCTGGACCGGCTATTCAGGCCTCGGCTACCTGATCGTCGCGCACAGCGCCTTCTGCATTCCCTTTGCCTACCTGCCCATCCGCGCCCGGCTGGAGAGCATGGACCTGACGCTGGAGCGGGCGGCGGCCGACCTCTATGCCACACGCTGGAAGACTTTCCTGCATGTGACCTTGCCGCTGCTGCGCCCGGCGATCATCGCCGGTTTCATGCTGGCCTTCGTCATTTCGCTGGATGACGTCGTCATCACCGAATTCGTCAAGTCTGGCGGACAGGACACCTTGCCGACCTACATGCTGGGACAGCTCCGGCGCGAGACTTCGCCCGAGATCAACGCCATCGCCACGGTTTTCCTTGCGCTTTCCACCGCGCTTGTCGTGATCTTCTTCTTCATCAACCGCCGAAAACAATAATCATCTCAAAACGAACAACAGAGAGGAACAGACAATGAGAATGAAATGGATGACGACGACAGCAATGGCGGCAGTTGGCGCGCTGGCCATGGCCAGCACCGCCTCGGCCGCCGGCCAGCTCAACATCTACAACTGGGGTGACTATACCAGCCCGGAACTCATCAAGAAGTTCGAAGAGAAGTTCGACGTCAAGGTGACGATCACCGACTACGATTCCAACGACACGGCCCTTGCGAAAATCCGTGCCGGCGGCCACGGCTTCGACATCGTCGTGCCCTCCGCGAACTACGTGCAGATCTGGGTCAAGGAAGGCCTTCTGGACGAAGCCCGGCCCGACCAGATGGAAAACTTCAAGAATGTCGACGAGCAGTGGGTCAATGTACCGTGGGATCCGGGCCGTCACTACACGGTTCCGTGGCAGTGGGGCCTGACCGGCATCGGCGTCAACAGCTCGGTCTACAAGGGCGACATCAACACGTCGGCCATCTTCCTGGACCCGCCGGAAGAGCTGGTCGGCAAGATCAACGTGGCGCCGGAAATGAACGACGTCCTCTTCGCCACGATCAAGTATTTCGGCGGCGAATGGTGCACGATGGACAAGGATGTCCTGCGCAAGGTCCGCGACAAGCTCGTGGAGGCGAAGGCCAAGTGGCTTGCCATGGACTACAGCGTGACCGAGAAGCTGCCCGCCGGCGACTATGCGGCCGTGTACTACTGGAACGGCGCCATCATGCGTTCGCGCGAGAAGAACGCCGACATCAAGTTCGGCTATCCGAAGGAAGGTTTCGCATACTTCATGGATAGCATCGCGATCCTGAAGGACGCCAAGAACGCCGAGAACGCCAAGCTGTTCATGAACTTCATCATGGAGCCGGAAAACGCCGCCATGATTTCGGCCTTCGCCAAGTATGCCAACGGCATCAAGGGTTCGGAAAAGTTCCTGCCGGCCGAAATGCAGACCGCACCCGAACTGACCGTCCCGGCCGAATTCCAGCCCGCCGGTGAGTTCCTCGCGAGCTGCGAGCCGGAAACGCAGCAGCTCTACACCAAGATCTGGACCGAACTGCAGAAATAGGCGGCACCGCCGCAAAACTCGACGACGACCTTACGCGGGAAGGCACATCGCCTTCCCGCGCTTCAGTTGGAAAGAACATGATCAAGACCTTCAAGAACAGGCACGGCTTTGCGCGCGCCGACGTCACCCTCGCCAACTGGCGCACCGCTCCCTACAGCCGCTGGACCTTCCAGAACGTCCGCGACCTCGTACCCACCTCGCTGATCAACGCGGAGGTCGTGACGGCGGAAGTGCCTGTCGCCAGCGACGCCTTCCTCGATGCGCCGATGGAGACCGGGCTTGCCGGTAGCCCGACCGCCCGTGCCTTCCTCGACTTCGCCCATACGGATGCCTTCGTGCTGATGCGCAGGGGAGAGATCGTCGCGGAACACTACGCTGCGCATACAGACCCCAATGCGCCGCATCTCGTCTTTTCCATCTCCAAGTCGCTGACGGCCGTGCTCTCCGGCATTCTGGAAGCGCAGGGCCTCATCGACCCGAACCGCCCCGTGACCGATTACCTGCCCGAGGCAAAGGGCAGCGTCTACGGCGACTGCACCTATCGCGACGTGCTGGACATGCGCGTCAGCCTCGATTTCGAGGAAGCCTATCTCGATCCCTACGGGGCCTTCGCGCGCTATCGTCGCTCCATGCTGTGGAACCCGCCGCTGCCGGATGCCGAGCCGGAGACGCTGGCCTCCTTCCTTCTCACGCTGGAGAAGGCCGAGCGGCCGCATGGCGGACCATTCTACTATGCCTCGCCCAATGCCGATCTTCTCGGCGTCATCATCGAGCGCGTGACCGGCGCGCGCTTCGCCGACCTTGTATCCGATCTCCTGTGGAAGCCGATGGGCGCGAAGAGCAATGCCAACATCACGGTGGATGCGATCGGCACGCCGCGCACGGCAGGCGGTGTCTCGATGACCGCGCGCGACCTTGCCCGTCTCGGCGAGCTGCTGCGAAACCACGGCGTGCGCAACGGCCGGCAGGTCGTGCCGGAAGGCTGGATCCGCGACATGCAGGAGAACGGCGACCGGGAAGCCTGGCAGCAGGGCCGCAATGTCGACCTGCCGAACGGGCGCTATCGCAGCCAATGGTATCAGTCGGGCGAGGCCGATGGGGCCTTCTGCGCCATCGGCATCCATGGCCAGTGGCTCTATGTCGACCCGAACACCGAAACCGTCATCGCCAAACTATCCTCCCAGCCGGAACCGCTGGGCGACGAAGACAACCAGGACATGTTCACCTTCTTCCGGGCGCTCTGCCAGCGGGCAGCCTGAGAAAACGAGGCCAAAGCCATGCAGCGGGAAGCGAGCTATATCATCCGCAATGCGCGGGTACTGACGATGAACGAGGCGAACCCGCGCGCGAGCGCGATCGCCATCTCGGGCAACCGCATCCTGGCCGTCGGTTCGGAGGCCGGGATCGACCAGTTCTCCGGCCCCGACACCCATGTGATCGACGCGAAGGGCGGCACGGTCCTGCCGGGCTTCAACGAAGCGCACATGCACATTTTCGGCGGCTCGGCCGGACTGCGCGAACTCTCGGTCATGGGCATGAAGGGCTTCGATGCGCTGGACAAGGCGTTGAAGGCCTATGCGGCAGAACACCCGGAGCGCCGGCTGCTGATCGCCCAGCATGCCGACTACACCATCCTTTCCGACGACGAGCGCATGACGCGCCATCATCTCGACCGTATCCTGCCGGATCGCGCCGTGCTGATCTTCGCGCCCGACCACCACACCGCCTGGGCCAATACGCTGGCGCTGGAAATGGCGGGCATCCTCGAGGGGCGTGACGTCGGCATCGGCAACGAGATCGTCATGGGCGAGGACGGCCTTGCGACCGGGGAATTGCGCGAGAGCGACGCCATCCGCCCCGTCTCCATGTTCGGCGAGACCGGCGCGCGCGACATGCTCGGCGTCGGCACCGGTGGCGACCCGGACCATGTCACCGCCGAGGAACGGGCCGGAGACATCGAGATCATCCGGCACGGCTTTGCCTATGTCGCATCGCTTGGCATCACCTCTTTGCAGAACATGGACGGCAGCCTGTACCAGCTGGAAATGCTGGACGAGATCGAGAGGACGAGCGGCCTTCCGGTGCGGGTGCGCATGCCCTTCCACATGAAGAACTTCATGCCGCTCTCGGACCTTGAGACCAAGGCGGCCGCGTGGCGCGAGCGCTTCAATTCCGATCGCCTGCGCTCGGACTTCGTAAAACTCTTCATGGATGGCGTGACGGAATCGAGCACAGCCGTTTTCATCGACGATTATGCGCACCAGCCGGGCCTGAAAGGCGATCCACTGTTCACGCAGGCCCATTTCGACGACATCACCATCGCCGCCGACAGGCTCGGCCTGCCGGTCGCGGTCCATGCCATCGGCGACGGCGCCGTGCGCATGGTGCTGAACGGCTACGAGGCCGCCATGAAGGCGAACGGCAAGCGCGACAGCCGCAATCGCATCGAGCATATCGAAGTGGTGCATCCGGACGACATTCCGCGTTTCAGGGAACTCGGCACCGTCGCCTCCATGCAGCCGACCCATCCGCCGGGCAGCGCCGGCCTGCCGCTGGAACCTTACCTGTCCTATATCGGCGAGGCGCGCTGGCCCCACGCCTTCGCCTGGCGCACACTGGTCGATGCCGGCGCGCCGATCGTCTTCGCCACCGACTGGCCGGTTTCCCCGCTCGATCCGATGCACTGCATCGAATGCGCCATGACACGCAGCGTCTGGAAGGACGGCATGAAGGACGAGCGGCTTTCGCTGCACGAGACGCTCGCCGCCTATACGAAGACCGGCGCATGGGTCGAGTTCATGGAAGACCGCAAGGGCATGCTGAAGCCAGGCTATCTGGCGGATATCGTCGTGCTCTCCGGCGATGTGGAAACGACGGACGCGACACGGCTCGCAGCGCTCCGGCCCGTCACCACGATCTGCGATGGACGCATCACCTATCAGGCATGATGGAAAGCCCACCGAGGTAAGAGTTGAAGGCGTGCCGCATTGGCGGATCCTCGGGGCACACCCGAGGATCGATGGCGGCTGTCAGCCCTGACGCGCGAGGTCCAGCAGATAGGTGTTTTCCGCCCGCGACTTCGCATAGTCCTCGGGGCGGATTTCGGCGAACAGCAGGGTTTCGCCCTCGCAGGGGCCTTCGGCGAGCAGCTTGCCGTCGGGCGCGGCGATCCGGGACAGGCCGGCATAGGTGAAGTGATCGTCCTCGCCGCAATGATTGATATAGGCGACGAAGACCTGGTTTTCGAAAGCGCGCACCTGGATCATGTGATTGGCGATGAAAGTGCCGGAAGCGCCCTTCGGCAGCGCCGTCGGAACGACGACGAGATCGGCCCCGGCCAGCGCCAGACGACGCACGTTTTCAGGGAACTCCACATCGTAGCAGATCAGCATGCCGAGCCGAACGCCGCCGAGTTCCACCATGACGGAGGTCGGCGCGGCGGGCTTGAAGGCGCTGCGCTCGTAGTCCCCGTAAAGATGCGACTTGCGATAGACCGCGTTGGTGCCGATGCCATCGGTGAAGAGTGCGCTGTTGTAGGTCCGCGTGCCTTCCTGCTCGGCAAAGCCGGCAACGATGGCAAGCTTGTTGTCGCGTGCAATCGCGCTGAGCCGCGTTGCCACGTCGCCGGTTGCGGGCGACGCGAGCCGTGCGAAAGCCTCCTGCCCCGCACCATAGCCGGTGACGGCCAGTTCCGGCAGGATCAGGAGCTTCGCACCGCAAGCGGCGGCATCGGCCGCAGCAGCGGCGATGCGCTCGATATTGGCCTCGCCATCGCCTGCGATGGCGTGCATCTGGAGGGCGGCAATGCGCATGGTATCTCCTAATCCCGCGACGACATGGCGCCGAGCAGCTTCGGAAGATCGCCGAAGCGCGCGACGAGGCCGAAGATGGTGGCGGCGATCGCAACGAACAGGATCGTGACCGAAGCCATGGTCGGCGTATAGCCGTAGCGCAACGCATTGAAGATCTTGATCGGCAGCGTCTCCATCGTGAAGCCGATCGTCATATAGGCCACAATATACTCATTGAGCGACAGCACGAAGGCGAATGCATAGCCGGAGACGAGATAGGGCAGGATCAGCGGCAGGACCACGGTGCGGAAGACCGTCCGGTCATCGGCGCCCATCGTCGCGGCGGCTTCCACCAGCGAACGGTCGATGGAGGAAAACCCGAGCGAGAGCGTCACGAGCGGCAGAGTGACGAAGAAGATCGCATGGCTGATGACGGCGGTTGCCGGCTGTCCATAGAAACCGGTCGTCGCCCAGAAGGTGAGAAGGCCGAGCGCGGTAATGACCGGCGGCAGCGTGAAGGGCGCGATGCCGAGCAGCTGGAAGATGTTCGCCCAGGGGGCATGCCGGCGCCAGAGGAACCAGGCGAGCGGCAGCGCGATGGCGAGCGCCAGCGCCGCCGAAAGCGCGGCAAGCGTAAGCGATGCGAAGAGCGCATTGCGCCATTCGGGATTGGAGAAGATCTCGCCGTACCAGCCGAGCGAAAAGCCCTGCGGCGGGAAGGCGAGTGTCTGCTTCTCGTTCACCGACACGCCGGCGACGACGATGAACGGCAGCGAGAGGAACAGGCCGATGAGGCCGAAATAGACCTTTTGCAGGAGGGCGTTCATGCGGCTTCTCCCTTGCGGCCGGCATAGACCGTCAGTGCGACGAGGCCGAGCGTGACGAGCACGAGGAACACGGCCATGGCGGCGGCGAACGGCATGTTCGACTGGTAGATCGCCTGATCGGTGATGAGGACAGAGAGCGTCCAGTGCTGCGGCCGGCCGAGAATCTGCGGCAGGAGGTAGGAGCCAAGCGCGAAGATGAAGACCATGATCAGCGTTGCGACGATGGTGTTGCGCAGCGCCGGCACGACGACGGTGAAGAAGGACTTGACCGGCGAGGCGCCGAGCGTGCGCGCGGCTTCCGTCAGAGTCGGATCGAGCCGCACCAGGGCGGGATAGAGCACCAGCACGGTATAGGGCAGCGCCTGATAGACCATGGCGGTGAGCACCGCGCCGAAGCTCGGGTTCAGCGCCACCGCCTCCTTCATGACGCCGAGCGTGACGAGGAGATTGGTGATGCCGGCCGTGCGCGAGAACAGTGTCGACCAGGCAAAGCCGATGATGACTTCCGAAAGCGAGAGGATCGAAAGCAGCGCCACCAGCCAGAGCACCTGCGTGCGGCGCTTGGCGCGCGACAGCAGGTAGGTGAAGGGAACGGCAAGCACGACGCAGCAGATGGCGACGGCCACCGCGAGGAACAGCGAGAAGCCGAGCACCTTGCCGAAGAAGAGGCTCAGGAACCGAACATAGTTGTCGAAGACGAAGTCGACCGAATAGAAGCCGGCCGGATCGCGCTTGAAGAAGGAAACGGCGATCATCGTCGCGAAGGGCACGACGAAGAAGACGATCAGCATGCCCGCAGGAAAGACGAGCGGACCGTAGTCGGAAAGCTTTTGCGGGGCCTCTCGTCTCATGATTTGAGCACCACGCAATCGTCCGGATTCAGCGAGACGCCGACGGACTGGCCGACGGAAACCTCCGGCCGGGCGTTCGGCATGGACACGGCGACGATCTGCTTGCCGCCGGCCTCCACGAAGGTCTCGATCGTGCCGCCGAGATCGCGCACGAAGCTGACCGTGCCGGTGATCGCTCCGTTGCCGGGAGCGGTCAGGCGCACGTCTTCCGGGCGGACGGAGAGGATGCCCGACTTGAGGCCGGACGGGATGGCGAGACCGGAGACGGATGCGCCGAGAACCGAAGTGCCGGAGGCATCGGCGGAAAAATCGATGAGGTTCGTCATGCCGATGAAGTCGGCGACGAAGGTGTCGGCCGGGCGGCGGTAGATGTCGACCGGCGGTGCGGCCTGACGGATTTCGCCGCCGTTCATCACGACGACCGTATCGGCCATGGTCATCGCCTCGCGCTGATCGTGCGTGACGACGATGGTGGTGATGCCGAGGCGCTGCTGGAGCTGGCGCAATTCCACCTGCATGGCCTCGCGCAGCTTGGCGTCGAGCGCGGAGAGCGGCTCGTCGAGCAGGAAGAGTTTTGGCGAGATGGCGAGCGCCCGGGCGATGGCGACGCGTTGGCGCTGGCCGCCGGAGAGTTTTGCGACGGGGCGGTCGGAATAGCCGGTGAGATGGATCATCGCGAGAAGCTCGTCGACCCGCTTCTTCTGATCCTCCTTGCTGACGCCGCGAATGCGCAGCGAATAGGCGATGTTCTCGCCCACCGTCAGGTGCGGGAAGAGCGCCAGCGACTGGAAGACCATGCCGAGATCGCGCTTGTGGGTCGGAACATTCGTGATGTCCTTGCCGTCGAGCCGGATCTCCCCGCTCGTCGGCAGGTCGAGGCCGGCAACCATGCGCATCAACGTGGTCTTGCCGCAGCCGGATGGCCCGAGCAAGCAGACGAAGGTGCCGTGCGGCACCGTCAGTTCGACATTCCTGACGGCCGTAAACGTGCCGAATTGCTTGGTGACGTTCTGGAGGGTCAGTCCGGACATTGGAGCTCCGCTCGGCGCTTGCGGCCTGTTGCCAGCCGGCTGCGAGAGCCGGCTGGTGATGTTGATGGCGACCGGAGCGTCAGCCCGCGATCATTTCCGTCCACTTCTGGTTCAGCCAGTCGGCCTTGGTCGTGTAGAGATCGTAGCGCGGAATGATCGGCTCGATGTCGGAGGAGACCGCGGCAAACTCTTCGGCCGTCAGGTCGAGGAGATCGCGCTTGACGGTCGGCGCAGTGCCGACCTTGCGCGACAGCAGCGCCTGGATCGACGGCTGGCTCATGTAGTTGATGAAGGTGTGGGCTTCCTCGACCTTGCTCGAAGCGCGCGACAGCGCCCAGCAACCCGAATCCATGATGCCGCCTTCCTTCGGGAAGGTGGAGCGGACCGGCTGGCCATCGGCGGCGGCAAGGCCCGTCACGTCGTGGTAATACTGGCCCATCGGGATTTCGCCCGACTTCAGCGACTGCTCGAACTGGGCTTCGTCACGATACCACAGGCGAACGTTCGGCTTGACTTCCGCGAGCTTCTCGAACGCCTTGAGGAGGCCTTCCTCGGTGTCGAGCGCATTGGTACCGCCGAAATGGGTCTTGGCCGTCACTTCCAGCAGGAAGGAGTTGGAGACGAGCGCCAGCAGGCCGAGCTTGTCGGCGTTTGCCGGATCCCACAGCGCGCTCCAGGAGGTCGGGGCTTCCTTGAAGACATTCGTGTTGGTGACGAGCGTGATGTACCAGGCCACCGCACCGATGCCGGCGACGCGGCCGTCCGGATACTTGTTGACGAAATGTTCGATGAGGTTCGACCCGTTCGGGATCTTCGCCATGTCGAGCGGCGCCCACAGTTCGGTCGACTGGCCCTTCAGCATGGCGACCTGCGACATCATCGAGACGTCGGCCGGGGCCTGACCGGCGCGTGCGGCCTGTTCGAGCTGGACGAGCCAGGCTTCGCCGGTCGGCTCGGCGACCGATTCGACCGCGATCCCCGTTGCCTTGGTAAAGTCCGCAAAGATGTTCTTGTCGAAAGAATCCTTGAAATAACCGCCGTAGACGCCGACCTTCAGCGACTTGTCCTGCGCGCGCAGCACCGCCGGCATTGCAAGCAGCGATGCGCCGGCAACGCCTGCGCCCAGCACGGCGCGGCGGCTGACATTGGTCTTGAGGATGTCACGCATAGTCGTCTTTCTCCTGTTAGGCCGGCCGGTTGTTCCGGCCGGGTTCGTTCCCGTTATTGCTATTCTAGTCAGGCGGTCCGCGCCACGGAAGGACTGAATACCATGAGGCTCAGAATTTCAAAGAGTACCTGTGCACCCGTTTGCGCCGTGTTGGTGGTCGCATCGTATTGCGGCGCCACTTCCACGACGTCGCCGCCCACGAGATTGATGCCCTTGAGGCCGCGGATCAGCTCCAGCACTTCGCGCGTCGTCAGGCCGCCGATCTCCGGCGTTCCGGTGCCGGGCGCAAAGCTCGGATCGAGACTGTCGATGTCGAAGGACAGGTAGGTCGGCCCGTCGCCGACGATCGCCTTCGCCCTTTCGATGATCGCCGGAATGCCGAGGCCGGTCACTTCTTCGGCGTGGATGACGGTCATGCCGGACTCATAGGAGAATTCCCACAGATATTCCGACGAGCCGCGAATGCCGATCTGGATCGTGCGGGCCGGATCGAGCACGCCGTCCAGCACCGCGTTGCGGAACGGGCCGCCATGGTGGAACTTGGTCTGGTCGAACAGGCCGCCCGTATCGCAATGGGCATCGATATGGATCATGCCGACAGGCTGCTTCTTGCCGACCGCCTTCATGATCGGATGGGTGATCGAGTGGTCACCGCCGACGGCGAGCGGAATCACCCCGGCATCGACGATCTGGTTGAAACGCTTCTCGATGTCGTCATGGCTGAGTTCGAGCCGGTAGCGGCTCTGGAACGGCACGTCGCCGATATCGGCCACGCGCAGTTCCTGCACCGGCGCGCAATCGAGCACGTGGTTATACGGACCGATGCGCTCGATGGTGCGCAGGGCGCGCGGCCCGAAACGCGAACCCGGACGGTTGGTGACACCGAGATCCATCGGCACGCCGGTGATGGCAACCTGCAGGTTGCCGAAGTCCGGCTCCTCGGCATCGACCGCCATGAAGGGCGCGGACAGGAAGGTCGGCATGCCGGCATAGGGCGCGACACGGGTGCCGTTCTTGGTGAAGATTTTTTCGGCGACCTTGCGGAAGGCCGGGTCGAACATCTCGCCGCCGTGGCTTGCGCCGTACTTTGCCTTCAGTTCATCGAGCTTGCTGCCGGTCATCGTTCTACCTCGCTTGTCAGGAATGCGGGCAGACCGGGGGCCGGTGCGAAAGCGTTTCGATATGTTCCCCCGGGGCTATGCCCTCGTTTTTTACAGTATCGTTACAAAATGTCTGGAAAATCAATTGACATTGTTGTAGCTCTCACCGTGAGAAAAACTCACACATCAGGTTTCGTTGACGATGTCGCGCCTGCCACCGCTCAATCCCCTGCGTGCCTTCGAGGCGACCGCCCGGCGCGGCGCCGTTTCAGCGGCTGCGCGGGAACTGAACGTCACGCACGGCGCGGTGAGCCACCAGATCCGCGCGCTCGAGGAATCGCTGGGAACGACGCTTTTCGAGCGCGGCGGCAAACGGCTCAAGCTGACGCCGCAGGGCGCGCTGCTGCTGCCGGCAGTCACCAACGCTTTCGGCGAGATCGCGGCGGCGACAGCCTTGATGCGACAACCGGAAACCCGCGGCGACCTTACCATCGCCTGCGTGCCCGCCCTGCTTTCGCTCTGGCTGATTCCACGCCTCAACACCTTCACCGATCAATTTCCGGGCGTGCGCATCACGCTCATCGCCTCCAACGACCCCGACAATCTGCGCTCGCTGGATACGGATGTCAGCATGCTCTATGGCGACGGCAACTGGCCGGACTGCTGGACGCGGCTCTGGTCGTATCTGCAGCTTTTCCCCGTCGCCAGCCCGACGCTGCTCAATAGCCGCCCGCTGCGCTCCATTCGGGATCTTGCGGACCACACGCTGTTTCACGGCGATGACGGGCGCGAATGGAACACCTGGCTTTCGGCGGCCGACGCCCTCGAGATAGGCCGTGGCCGCCAGCACTTCATGAGCGATGCGCGCCTGTCCACCGAAGCGGCCCTGCACGGGCAGGGCATTGCTCTCGGCGATACGATCACCGCAAGCAACCTGATCGCTCGCGGCGAGCTGGTGGTGCCCTTCGACCTGTCGGTCCCGGCGAACGACGCCTTCTATGTCGCCTGCCGGCAGTCGGCGCGCCAGACGCCCATCGTGAAGGTCTTCATCGACTGGCTCTTTGCCGCGCTCGAAGAAACCCTTCCCGAACCGCAGGCCAATGCCCGCAAGCTGCTGCGCGGCCGAGGCCGCACGACAGATACCCCAACCCCGGCCAAGAACCGGTCCCTCTCCACCCCGATGCGCAAGACCCGCGCCTGACCTTCCACGGAAACAGCCATGCCTCGCTTCAACCCGCTCGTCGAAACCCTCGCTGCCCCGCCCATCCCGTCCGTCTTCGCCTGGGGCAAGGCCTATGACGGCCGCAGCGGACCGATGATCGACCTGTCGCAGGCCGTTCCGGGCTACCCGCCGCATCCCGAGATGCTGCGGCTGCTCGGCGAATACGCCGCCTCACGCGCCTATACCGGCTATGGACCGATCGAGGGGGAAGACGTGCTGCGCGCGGCCTATGCCGGGCATCTTTCGCAAACCTACGGCGTCCCGCTTGACGCTGGCAATGTTCACGTCACATCCGGCTGCAACCAGGCCTTCATCTGCGCCGCCATGGCCATCGCCGGGACCGGCGATGCCGTGCTGATGACCGATCCCTACTACTTCAACCAGGAAACCACGCTTGCCATGCTGGGTATCAAGACGCGGTTTGCCGCCTGCGATCCGGCAAACGGTTTCCTGCCGGATGTCGAGACGCTTGCTGCCGCAATCACCCCGGACGTGCGGGCGCTGGCGCTGGTTTCGCCGAACAACCCGACCGGCGCGGTCTATCCGACGGAACTGCTTTCAGCCATCTACGACCTTTGCGTGGCGCGCGGCATCTGGCTCATCCTCGACGAAACCTATCGCGACTTCCTGCCGGAGGGCACTGGGCGCCCGCACGACCTGTTTGGCCGCGCCGGCTGGCAGGACACGCTGATCGGCCTCTACAGCTTCTCCAAGTCGTTCTGCATCCCCGGCCACCGGCTCGGCGCGATCACGGCCGGCAGCGGCGTGGTCGAGCAGGTGGCGAAGATCATGGACAACCTGCAGATCTGCCCGCCGCGCTCCGCCCAGGCTGCCGTCGCGACCGCCCTGCCACTGCTGGCCGACTGGCGTGAAGAGAACCGCCGCGAGATCGCGCGCCGGGTGGAAGCGCTTCGCGCCACCATGGCCCATACGCCAGCCTGGCGCATCGGCGCGGTCGGCGCGTATTTCGCCTTCATCGGCCACCCGTTCGGCGACGCGCCTTCGGCCCGCGTTGCCGAAAAGCTCGCCAAGGAGGCCGGCATCCTCTGCCTGCCCGGCAGCTATTTCGGCGCAGGACAGGAAGGCTATCTGCGCTTTGCCTTCGCCAATGCCGATGTCGAAACCATTTCGCGGCTGAAAGACCGCCTCGGCGGGTTCACGCTGGATTGAACGGCCATTTCAGGACTTGACCTTGCCATGGGGTAAGGCTTCAGCATGTGGAAACACATAGGAGATACCCCATGAGCAATGCCAATATCCTCGCCTTCACCGTTTCCGACATGACCTGCGGCCACTGCGCCAAGGCGATCACCGGCGCGGTGCTCACCGCCTACCCCGCAGCCAAAGTCGATATCGACATCGCCGCAAAGCGCGTCACCATCGAGAATGCCGGCGACCGCGCCGCGGTCGCATCGGTCATCGAGGCCGAAGGCTATTCGCCCGTCGATGCATGATTCCCGAAACATCGCTTGACCTTGACATGATGGGAAGATGCACGATCTATCCGAGTTAGGATGAAGGGTGCATCATGCTCACCGCAAACGACCAGCAGACGATCAGGATTTCTATCTCGGACATGACCCGCGCCTCCTGCATGCGCCGGGTGGAGACCGGTGACCGCAGGCCTGCTCTACCGACCTTCGGCATCCGGTTCTCGCCGGCGCTGGCGGCGGGCGCCATGGCGCTCTCCAGCACCTTCGTCGTCTCCAACGCGCTACGGCTGAAGCGCTTCCGCCCGACCTACAAGGAAGATTTGGCATGAATATAGGCGAAGCGGCGGAGGCGACAGGCGTCACCGCCAAGATGATCCGCCACTACGAGCAGATCGGCCTCATTCCACAGGCCGGACGGACGGGCGCCGGCTACCGGGTCTACGGTCCGCGGGACCTTTCGACGCTCTCCTTCATCCGCCGCGCCCGCGATCTCGGCTTTTCCATCGCCCAGATCCGCGATCTCCTGACGCTGTGGCAGGATCGCGCCCGCGCCTCGGCCGACGTCAAGCGCATCGCCGGCGCGCATATCGACGAGATGCGGGAAAAGATGCGCCTGCTGCAGGAAATGGTGCACACGCTCGAACACCTTTCCGCCCATTGCCAAGGTGACGACCGGCCGGACTGCCCGATTCTCGAGCAGCTCGCCACCGGAAAATCAGAGGAAAAATGCTGCTAGATCATGCAGCTGCGGACAGATGTTCATGTACGGCGAGCCAGCGGCCGGCGTTGTTGCGCGCAAAGACGATCGTCTCGCGCTCGTTGTTCGTCACCGTCTCGCCACCGACCGAGACATCGGTTTCGACAGCATGGGTGAAGATCGCCACGTCTCCGACGAGCTGAACCTTGCGGTCGGTCGAGCGGCAGCCGAGTACGCGAAAACCGTCGCGCTCCTCCCACAGCGCCCATTCCGCCTCATAGGCGGCGCGGTCGGCGAGCGTGCGGTCGAGATTGTAGAAGAGAAAGGTCGCCTCGGGCGCAAAGGCTTCGAAATAGGCGGCGCGGTCGTGCCGGGAAAAGGCCCCTACCAACGCGTCTGCGGCGGATAGGACGGCGGATTTCGTGTCTGTCATGCGTTCCTCGACTTAGACGATCTTGATGCTGCTGATGAGCGCGGCGATAGGCTCGTGTTGGCTGTTGACGCGCGCCCTCAGCTCTTCGAGCGGCATGGCGTCCACCTTGCAGAACTCGATGAACATCATGTTGAGATTGTTGAAGAAGACTTCACCCATGGATTTCGCATCGACGCCGGCATGCACGACGCCGCGCGCCTGCAGGGTCTCGACGAGCTGGACAACCTGGGCGCAGAGCTGGCCGTCCAGCTCCGTATAGCGCCTGGAGAGCGGCGTTTCGGGCTGCTGGATGGAGATCGCCATGGCCGTGCGCCACATCTCCTTGGAGAGATAGACCAGCGAGTGGTCGTAATATTGTTCGATCAGCGTGCGCAACGCTTCGGCCACATTGAGCGGCGGATTGGCGAGGATGCGCGCGCCCCCCTCCAGCACTTCCGTCACCTCCATCGCGACGGTGGCAACGAGGATATCGCCCTTGTTCTGATAGTAGTTGTAGAGCGTGCCGACGGAGACCTCGGCCATCTCGGCAATGTCCTCGATGCGGGCGCTGTCATAGCCCTGCTCGCGGAACAGCGTGGTCGCGGCCTCCAGGATGCGGCGCGTCTTGTCAGCTTTCTGTTTTGCCCGCAATCCGGCCATGGAACCCTCCGTGGAATCTCCTCAAAATTGAGATTGACTTAAAAAATGAACTCGTTCAATCTTTTTCTCAAGGCACCGCAAACGAGTGCCATCCGCCAAGGCCGAAAGCCTTAAGCCAGAGGGAAAGTTGATGACGAAAACCGTTTCCGGCGGCATGTCCCGCCACATGCTTCTTGCCACCGCCGCAGCAATCGCCCTTTCGCCTGTCAGCGCGCTGGCGCAGGACGAGCTCAACGCGCTCGTCTGGTGCGACCACACCGATCCGGCGCTGGTCGAGCCCTTCGAGAAGGCCAACAACGTCAAGGTCAACCTCAAGGAATACGAGGGCACGGGTGCCGCAATCTCGATCATCGAACAGTCCCGCCCCGGCGACTGGGACGTGCTGGTGATCGACGCCGTCGACGTGCCGCGCGCCATCGACATGGAGATTCTCGGCGAAATGCCGGCCGATCAGCTGCCGCTGAACGACCTCTTCCCGGAAGTGCGCATGGACGCGACGACGACCAAGGACGGCAAGGTCTACGCCATTACCGAAAAGTTTGGCTACAACACCATTTCCTATGACAAGTCGAAGGTCGATCCGGCCGACATGGACGACCTTTCGGTCATCTGGTCGGACAAGTACAAGGGCCGCATCGCGCTCTATGACTACTACCTGCCCATGGTCGGGCTCACCGGCGTCGGCATTGGCAAGAAGACCGCCGACCTCACGCAGGACGACCTGCCGGCGATCAAGGAAAAGCTCTTCGAGATGAAGGCCGTCTCCCGTCAGGTGAGCGACGTGGTCGCCTCGCAGACGGCGCTGGCAACCGGCGAGGTCGATATCGTCGTGGGTGGCGGCGAGTGGCTGACGGCCGGCCTCACCGCGGAAAAGCCCAATCTCGACTGGACGATCCCGAAACAGGGCGCGCTGCGCTGGGCCCAGTCGATCGGCGTCTTCAAGGATTCGGCCAAGCAGGACCTCGCCCTGAAATTCGTGCAGTACATCGTCAGCCCCGAGGGACAGGCGCGGCTTGCGACCTCCTCCTGCTACTGGGCAATGCCCTCGAACGCCAAGGCGGGCGAACACCTGACCGACCAGCAGAAGACGGCGCTGCGCTGGGACAAGCAGCCTGAATACCTGAAGAACTCGCAGCTCTACCCCGTCGCCGATGCCGACATGGACGCCGCGATGCAGGACGTCTGGACCGAGATGCTGCAGCAGTAAGGTTCTGGCACGGCGGCGCGCCGCCGTACACGAAACTTGCGTCAGGGATTTGCCCCTCACCCTAGCCCTCTCCCCGCAAGCGGGAGAGGGAACGCCCCGCCGATTGCCGGAAGGGCAGGAAACGGCGCTGGCCGGCAGGCCGCCCGGACGAGGGGCAGCATCCCGCAGAACGCGAACGGAGACCCGAAGCATGACCGCCACTGCCCTCGAACGCGCGGAGCGCCGCAAGGCCTGGGCCTTCGCCCTGCCCGCGCTGCTCTGGACGGGTTTCTTCTTCCTCGTGCCCTTCGCCTATATGGCGGCAATCAGCTTCTGGACACGGCAGGGGCGCGAGATCGTCGCCACCTGGACGCTCGACAACTACATCGCCTTCTTCGGCAAGGCGCATTTCTTCAAGGGCCTCGTCGTCTCGCTGGAGATCACGGCCACCGTCACCGTCATTTCTATCCTGCTCGCCTATCCGCTCGCATGGATCATCGCCGAGCGCATCCCGAAGAAGTGGCAGCGCTTCGCGCTCATCATGGCGATCCTGCCTTTCTGGACCTCCTATGTGGTGCGTTCCTATTCCTGGCTGCTGGTGCTGTCCAAGGGCGGCGTCGTCAACCAGGCGCTGCTCTGGCTCGGGGTCATTGCCGAGCCGCTGGAGCTGTCGGCCAACCGCATCGGCACGATCATCGGCTTCGTCCATTTCTTCGTCATGCTGCTGACGCTGACCATCTATGCCAACCTCATCCAGCTTTCGCCGAATTACCGTCGCGCGGCCGCAGATCTCGGAGCCAATGCCTTCCAGACCTTCTGGCACGTCGTGCTGCCGTTGACGCTGCCCGGCATCATGGTCGGCGCGTTCCTCACCTTCGTGCTGTGCATCGGCGACTACATCACGCCGCAGATTCTCGGCGGCAACAACGAGCTGGTCCTGCCGCAGATCATCATGCTGCAACTCGGACGACGGGCCGATTTCCCGATGGCCGCCGCGCTGTCGCTGGTGCTGATGGTCATCGTCACGCTCGCCTATATCGCCTGCGCGCGCTGGCTGAAAATGGAGCGGACCTGATCATGCGGCACCTCACCACGGCGCTCGCCGCGCTCTATGCCGGCCTTGTCTATCTCTTCATCTTCCTGCCGGTCGTCGTGCTGGTGCTGTTCTCCTTCCAGGACGGCACGCTGCCGGTGCCGCCCCTGAACGGGCTGACGCTGCGCTGGTACGAAGCGATCTTCGCCGACAGCAAGCTGATGTCCGCACTCGGCAATTCGCTGGTCGTTGCGATGATCTCCTCGGCGGTCGCCTGCCTGCTCGGCTTCCTCGCCGCCTACGCCTTCGCCCGCTACAGGCTGCCGGCCTCGGGCCTGATGCGCGGCCTCATCGTCGCGCCGATGACGGTAAGCACGCTGATCATCGGCCTCGGCCTCCTGTCGGTGCTCAACGTCACCGGCATGCGGCTTTCGCTGTGGACGGTCGGTATCGGCCATGTGGTGATCAACCTGCCGCTCTGCTTCGCCATCATCTATGCCTCGATGGGCGGGCACCAGGTGAATATCGAGCGGGCGGCGCGCGATCTCGGCGCGAAGGACTGGCAGGTCATGCTGCTGGTCACCGCGCCCATGCTGATGCCGTCGATCCTTGCGGCCTTCTTCCTTTCCGTCACCTTCAGCTGGGACGAATTCATCGTCGCCTTCCTGCTGTCGCGCTTCGACGTGACGCTGCCGGTCGAAATCTGGAGCATGCTGCGCTCCGGCCTCGATCCCAGGACCAATGCCATCGGCAGCGTCGTCTTCCTTGTCTCGGTCGCGTTCCTCGTCTTCATGGAACTCACCGTCTTCCGCAAAACCGGGAAATCCTCATGACCGCTGACGTTTCCATTCGCAACGCCACGAAGAATTTCGGCGCATTCCGGGCGCTCGACGATGTCTCGCTGGATATCGCCGCCGGCGAATTCATCGTATTGCTCGGCCCCTCCGGCTGCGGCAAGACCACCCTGCTTTCGATTCTCGGCGGCTTCATCGAGCCGACGTCCGGACGGATCGCGATCGGCGGGCGCGACATGACACATGTCTCGCCGGCAAAACGCCCGACCACGACCATGTTCCAGGACTATGCCCTCTTTCCGCATATGTGCCTGCGCGACAATGTCGGTTTCGGGTTGCGCATGCGCGGCATGGGCAAGGCTGAGCGATACGAGAAGGCGTTCTCCTATCTCGACCTCGTTGGGCTCCGAGCATCCTCCGCCAGGAAACCGCATGAGCTTTCCGGCGGCCAGCGGCAGCGCGTGGCGCTCGCCCGGGCGCTTGCCGTCGATCCCGACGTCCTCCTGCTCGACGAGCCGCTCGGCGCGCTCGACCTGAAACTCCGCCGGCAGATGCAGGACGAGCTGAAGGCGATCCAGAAGCGGGTCGGCACGACTTTCGTGCATGTCACCCACGATCAGGAAGAGGCCATGGCGATCGCCGACCGCATCGTCGTGATGAACAAGGGCCGCATCGAGGATGTCGGCACGCCGGCCTCTATCTATATGCGCCCGCGCTCGCTGTTTTCCGCCGGCTTCATGGGCGAGGCGAATTTCCTCCCGGCCAAGGTGCGCGGCACCGGGCCGAACGAGGCCGAGGTCGAAACGGCTCTCGGGCGCGTCGCCCTGCCCGTTTCGGCCTTCGTCGCCGGTTTCCCCGCTGCGGGCCGCGATGTCACGCTCTGCGTGCGGCCGGAGCATTTCCGCTCTGCATCGGCGGATGTGCCCACCGTCTCGCTCGGGCGCGGGCGCATTACCGGCAGTGCCTTCTTCGGCACGCATCACCGCTGCCACGTTTCGGCGGGCGACACGACGCTGACGGCCCATCTGCCGCAAACCGACAACCCGCAGGTCGGCCTGGAGCTTGACCTGCGCCTCAAGGCGGATAGCATCGTCGTGCTTCAGGACGGAGCGGGAGTGGTAGGATAAAATGCAGCGCATCCGCCCGGAGGACTGGTACAGCCTGCGTCGCCTCGACGACAGCGTGACCTATATCTCGGAGCCCTATATCCAGGAATTCTATCGCTGCAACATCTGGCACGTGCGCGGCCGGGATGGCGACATGCTGGTCGATAGCGGCATGGGCGTCGTCTCGCTTACCGAATGGGTACCGCTGGTCACCGAGCGCGACCTGATCGCGGTCGCGAGCCATACCCATTTCGACCATATCGGCTGTCACCACGAATTCGAATGCCGCGCAGTGCATTCGGCGGAAGCCGATCTTCTCGCCGACCCGACGCGTGAGAACACGCTCGCCGACCCTTACGCCACCGATGGGATCTTCGACGCGCTGCCGCCCGAGCCCTATTGCTCGAAATGCTACGCCGTGAAAAAGGCCCCGGCGACGCGCATCCTCGAAGACGGCGATGTCATCGATCTCGGCGACCGGCATTTCGAGGTGATCCACACGCCGGGCCATTCCCCGGGGGGTATTGCGCTCTATGAAAAGGCGACCGAAATTCTCTTCTCGGGAGATATCCTCTACGATGGCCCGCTGATCGAGGACACCTATCATTCCGACCCGGCGGACTATGTCGCCTCGATGGAAAGGCTCATGACCCTGCCGGTGCGGATCGTGCATGGCGGCCATTTTCCAAGCTTCGGCGGGGAACGCTACCGCCAGCTCATCAGGAGCTGGCTCGACGAAAAACAGAAGAAGTGATGGAGACAAGCATGCTCGACAAGCGCAAATTCTACATCGACGGCCAGTGGGTCGATCCGCTCAAGCCCAACGACCTTCCGGTTCTCAACCCGGCGACGGAAAAGCCGATCGCGGTCATCTCCATGGGCACCGCCGCCGATATCGACCGCGCCGTCGCCGCCGCCAAGAAGGCCTTCGCGACCTACAGCCAGACCAGCGTGGAAGAACGCCTTGCCCTGCTCGAGAAGCTGCTGGCAATCTACAAGCGCCGCTATGAGGAGATGGCCCGCACCATCACGCAGGAGCTCGGCGCGCCGATCACCATGAGCACCGAGCAGCAGGCGGATGTCGGCGTCGGCCACCTCCAGGGCTTCATCGACGCCTTGAAGCGCCTCAAGAGCCGCGACGTACTGCCGAACGGCGACGTCGTGCGGCGCGAGCCGATCGGTGCGTGCGGCCTCATCACGCCGTGGAACTGGCCGATCAACCAGATCGCGCTCAAGGTGGTGCCGGTGCTGGCGACGGGCTCGACCTGCGTGCTGAAGCCATCCGAATTCACCCCGCTCAACGCCATTCTCTATGCGGAGATGGTGCATGAGGCCGGCTTCCCGGCGGGCACGTTCAACCTCGTCAACGGCGACGGCATCGAATGCGGCGCCACGCTGTCCAAGCACAAGGACATCGACATGATGTCCTTCACCGGCTCCACCCGCGCGGGCATCGCCGTCAGCAAGGACGCGGCCGAGACCGTCAAGCGCGTGACGCTGGAACTGGGCGGCAAGTCGCCGAACCTCGTCTTCGCCGATGCCGATCTGGAGGACCGTGTCGCCGGCAGCGTGCGCGAATGCTTCAACAATTCCGGCCAGTCCTGCGACTCGCCGACCCGCATGCTCGTCGAGCGCTCGGTCTATGACAAGGCGGTGGCGATCGCCGAACGAACCGGCAAGGAAGTGCGGGTCGGCAATCCCGAGGAAGAGGGCGAACATATCGGGCCGCTCGTCTCGCATATCCAGTTCGGCCGCGTGCAGGCGCTGATCGAGGCCGGCGTTGCCGAAGGCGCGCGCCTCATCGTCGGCGGCCCGGGCAAGCCGGAAGGCTTCGAGACCGGCTATTTCGTCAAGCCGACGATCTTCGCCGACGTCAACAACCAGATGCGCATCGCCCGCGAGGAAGTGTTCGGCCCGGTACTCTCGATCATCCCCTTCGACACCGAAGAGGAAGCGATCGCGATCGCCAACGACACTGCCTACGGTCTTGCCGCCTATCTGCAGACCGGCGATCCGGACCGCGCCGAGCGTGTCGCCGCCCGTCTTCGTGCCGGCATGGTGCACATCAACGGCGGGCCGCATCGCTACGGCAGCCCCTTCGGCGGCTACAAGCAGTCCGGCAACGGTCGCGAAGGCGGCATGTTCGGGCTGGAGGACTTCCTCGAGGTCAAGACCGTCCACCGGCCGGATGCGGCCTGACCTGATCTGACAACATCGAAGGCGGCGCTATCGAAGCGCCGCCTTTCGCATTGTGCCAAACATTTCACCTATTTTACGGCGCCCTCTGGCTGAAACCGGTGTGGTCTGATAGCCCGCATGCATCCTCCCTCTTCGGACTGCCGCCGTGTCGCCGATTTCCACCTCCCGCCATGCCCGCCTTGCCCTGATCGCCCTTCTCGTCGGAGGCATCGCCATCGGCGGCTCGCCGATCTTCGTGCGCCTCTCGGAAGTAGGCCCGATGGCCACCGCCTTCTGGCGTGTGTCGCTGGCCCTGCTGCCGTTCCTCCTGATCTCGCGGATCACCAGGCAGCGTGACGAGACGCCCTCCGGCCTGCGCGACTATTTCTTCCTGCTTCTGCCGGGGGTATTCCTTGCCGTCGACCTCGCGGCCTGGCACCTGTCGCTGCACATGACCTCGGTCGCCAACGCGACGCTACTCGCCAATCTTGCGCCGGTCTTCGTGACGCTCGGATCCTGGCTCATATTCCGCACCCGCATCACGCCGATCTTCCTGACCGGACTTGCGCTCGCGCTTGCCGGCGTCATCGTGCTGAAGGGCGGGCCGGCGGCGATCGGCGGCGGGCAGCTTGCGGGCGATGCCACGGCCATCGTCGCGGCGATCTTCTATGCCGGCTACATGCTGTCGCTCGGCCATGTGCGCTCGCGCTTCTCGACGCTGCGCATCATGGTCTGGACGACCTTTTCGGCGGCCGTCTGCATGCTGCCCCTCGCCTTCTTCTTCGAAGGCGACATGATACCCGTCACGCTCTTCGGCTGGGCCATGGTGCTGGGCCTCGCCTTCATCAGCCATGTCGGCGGACAGGGGCTCGTCACCTATGCGCTCGCTTACCTGCCCACCGCCTTTTCATCGCTGACGCTGCTGCTCCAGCCGGTCGTCGCCGCCATCCTTGCCTGGGTCCTGCTTGGCGAACCGGTAGGTGCCATGCAGGCGGTCGGCGGGCTGATCGTGCTTGCCGGCATTCTCGTCGCCCGCCGGGGTTGACGCCCGTCAGTGGTTGTGGCGCGGCGGCGTCTCCGCGATCCTGCGGAAATCGGCTGCCCCGTCGATGACGGCGCCGTCCGAAAGCTGGGTGACCGTCTGGCGGTAGATCCGCTGCCAGGGTGTCGCGTCCGCCGGCACCGGCGGAATGCCATCCGCCTTGCGCCTCTCGATTTCCGCCGCATCGACCAGCATGTCGCAGCGCCCGTTTTCAAGATCGATGCGGATCACGTCCCCGGTGCGAAGCCAGGCAAGCCCGCCGCCGGCCGCGCTCTCGGGCGAGGCGTTGAGGATCGACGGGCTGTCGGCCGTGCCTGACTGGCGCCCGTCGCCGATCGTCGGCAGGCTGGTGATGCCGCGCTTCAGCAGATGATCCGGCGGCTGCATGTTGACCACTTCCGCCGAACCCGGCCAGCCGAGCGGGCCTGCGCCGCGAATGACCAGGATGGTGCGCTCGTCGATCTCCAGCGCCGGATCGTTGATGCGCCTGTGATAGTCCTCCGAGCCGTCGAAGACGACCGCCCTGCCCTCGAAGACGCCCTGCCGGCCCGGCTCGCTGAGAAAGCGCTGGCGAAATTCTTCGGAGATGACCGAGGTCTTCATGATGGCGAAATCGAAGAGGTTGCCCTTGAGTACGAGGAAACCCGCCCGCTCCTTCAGCGGCTCGCCATAGGCCCGGATCACCTCGCGGTCCACCGAGCCGCGACCTTCAAGATTTTCCGCCATGGTTCGCCCCGTGACGGTGGGGCAGCTTCCATCAAGCTTTCCGGCATCGAACAATTCGCGCATGATCGCCGGCACGCCACCCGCCCGGTGGAACCGCTCGCCGAGAAAGCGGCCGGCCGGCTGCACGTCGGCGAGCAGCGGAATGTCGTAGCCGTGCGTCTGCCAGTCTTCCGGCTTCAGCTCCGCGCCCGCATGTTTCGCCATGGCCATCAGATGCGGCTGGGCATTGGTCGAGCCGCCTATGGCGGAATTGACGCGGATTGCATTGAGGAAGGCGTCGCGCGTCAGGATATGCGACGGGCGGATGTCCTCCAGCACCAGCTCCACTGCGCGGCGGCCGGTGCGGTAAGCCATCTGGCCACGTTCGCGATAGGCAGCCGGGATCGCCGCGCAGCCCGTCAGCGACATGCCGAGCGCTTCGGCGAGCGCGTTCATGGTGGAGGCGGTGCCCATGGTGTTGCAATGGCCGACGGACGGAGCCGAATCCATCGCCGCCTGCAGGAACTCCTCCTCGTCGATGGTGCCGGCCGCCAGCTTGCGGCGCGAACGCCAGATGATGGTGCCGGAGCCGACCAGATCGCCCTCGTGCCACCCGTCGAGCATCGGCCCGCCGGAAAGCACGATGGCCGGAATATCGACGGTAGAGGCAGCCATTAGCGCAGAGGGCGTGGTCTTGTCACACCCGGTCGTCAGGACGACCCCGTCGATCGGATAGCCGTAGAGCACCTCGACGAGGCCCAGATAGGCAAGGTTGCGGTCGAGCGCGGCGGTCGGCCGCTTGCAGTTCTCAAAGATCGGATGGGTCGGGAATTCGATCGGAATGCCGCCTGCGTCGCGAATGCCGTCACGAACGCGCTTTGCAAGCTCGATATGGTGGCGGTTACAGGGCGTGAGATCGCTGCCGCTCTGTGCAATGCCGATCACCGGTTTTCCCGCACGCAGCTCCTCCGGCGTGATGCCGTAATTCATGAAGCGTTCGAGATAGATCGCCGCCATGTCGACATGGTCGCGGTTGTCGAACCAGTCCTGCGATCGCAGCCGGCGTTTGCCCTTGTTTTCGTCCGTCATGAAATGTGCCTCTTGAAAATTCGCAGTCCAGTCTTTCACCGCCGACCGGCGGGATCAACCGAAAGGACATCCGTCGCACCGCTTTATACAACTATCAAAATTGCTGACTGGATCGCCCCAGAGGAATGTGCCACAGCCGTAGCATATCAAGATCCGGGTTTTGCCATGACCGACATCACCGCTTCCTCGCCTGCATCGGGCTCAGCCCGCCTCGGCGTGCTCCTGATGCTGCTCGGCATGGTGATGTTCTCGCTGAACGACGTGCTCGGCAAATGGCTGGTTGCCACCTATTCCGTCGGCCAGCTCATGCTGATCCGCAGCATCGCCGCGCTCATCGTTCTGGCGCCCTTCTTCTGGCGCGTGGGCTGGCGCAGGCTGGTCGAAGTCGACCGGCCGAAACTGCATTTCCTTCGCTCCGGGCTTTTCGCCATTGAAGCCTCGGCCTTCTACTTCTCCGTCGCCTATATGCCGCTGGCCGACGCCATGACCTACTGGCTCGCCGCGCCGATCTATGTTGCCGCCCTCTCGCCGATGATGCTCGGCGAGAAAGTCGGCTGGCGGCGCTGGACGGCAATCCTCGTCGGCTTCCTCGGCGTGGTGATCGCGCTGGAGCCTTCCAGGGATACTTTCACGCTGCCGGCGCTCATCGCGCTTACCGGAAGTCTTGCCTTCGGCCTTGCCATGGTGCTGGGCCGCTCGCTGCGCGCTGCGCCAGACACCACGCTGGTCTTCTGGCAGATTGCCGGCGCGGCCATCTTCGCCGGCATCTGGTGCCTTGTCGATCCCGCAGGATGGGCACCGGTCAGCAGCATCGATTTCGGCTTCCTCAGCCTGCTCGGCATCGCCGCGATGAGCGCGCATATGCTGGTCAACCGCTCCTTGAAGCTGGCGGATGCCGCAACGGTCACACCGCTGCAATATACGCTGCTGCTCTGGGCCGTGATCTTCGGCTGGCTCTTCTTCGGCGATGCGCCGCGCACGGCCATGCTGGTCGGCGCCGCCTTCATCGTCGTCTCCGGCCTCTTCATCTTCTTCCGCGAACAGCAGCTGAAGCGGCGGGGCTGACCCCGCCTATTTGTACCGGCCGTGGCGCTGCAGGACCTCGATCTTGTAGCCGTCCGGATCCGTGACGAAGAAGAACCGGGCCAGAAGGTTTCCGTCCCGGTTGAATTCGACAATCTTGCCCGGCGAAAATCCGAGATCGCTCATGCGTCCATGCTCGGCGTCGAGATCACCGACCGATACGGCGAAATGGCCATAGCCGTCGCCAAGCTGGTAGGGCTCGGAGCGTCCCTTGTTGACCGTCAACTCCAACTCGAACTCGCTTTCCGCATTGCTGAGATAGACCAGCGTGAAGGTCTCGAAATCCAGACGCTCGGCAATACCGAGACCGAAGGCCTTGCCGTAGAAGTCCACGGACTTCTGCTCGTCCAGAACACGGATCATGGAGTGGATGGATTTTGCCATGGTTCTTGCCTGCTTTTCATCGAGGAGTAGGAAACCGAGCCGTCAGGCTCAGAAGGTCGGCGGCGTGTTGATCCAGATCAGCACCGTCTCGCCGTCGTGCCGGTTGCGCCAGGCATGGCGACGGCAGCTTTCGAAATAGAGGCTGTCGCCGGGGCCGAGATCGTGGAACTCGTGCCCGTCCAGCACCATCTCGACGCGGCCGGAAAGCACATGGACGAACTCCTCGCCGTCATGCTCGTAGGCACCGTCACTGGAAGCGCCGGGAGCGAGCACGAAACGATGGCAGTCCATCATGTTGCGCCCGTCCGCCAGAACCTGCACGGTGACACCCGGCGAGGTTTCCGGCCAGAGCTTCCACTCGCCGGACCGCACGACGGAGCGGTTCTCGTTGTCCTCTTCGCCGGAAAGCTTCGACACGGTGGTGCCGTAGTAATCGGCAAGGTCATGCAGCACGCGGAAGGTCACGCCCTGCGAGGTGCGCTCGAAGGTGGAGAGCACCGAGGTGGCGATGCCAATGTCGCCGGCAACCTGCTCCAGCGTCTTGCCCGCCGCATGGCGCAGGCTCCGCAGCTTGCGGCCAACCCCCTGCGGCGCATCGCCTTCCGGGGAACTGTTGTCGCCGGCCGGCTCTTCCGCATCGAGCGCCTCGCGGATGGCGGCGGGGTTGAGGCCCCGTTCGGTTCGATACCACGCAATGCGCTTCAGCCGCGCGACGTCCTCGCCGCTATACTGGCGATGGCCGGTCTCCGAGCGTCCCGGCACGACGAGCCCCTGCGTCTCCCAAAGCCTGAGCGTGGAGGCGGAAACGCCGGCAAGCCGCGCGGCTTCCGCCACCTTGTAGTGCACCGGCTCCTCGGAACCCATCACGCCAATCCCTGATTCTGCCATGCCGTTTATTGACCTCATTTACATGGAATTGGGTCGGCACGTCGAGGACGGCGCCGAAATTAGCGCCGGCAGGTCCGCGCAAAGGCCATTTTCCACCCAGGGCAGAGATCAAGAAACCGTAAACACGGAAGGCGGGATTTTAAATGTATATTAATGCAGTTTTAACAGTGCGCGGACGCTCACGGTTTCTTTTCTTGGTTTGTCGCCCCCGGCAAGACAGGCTTTGCTTGGTCGCACGAATACAGGCAGAGGCTGCAGTGGAGTGATTTCCTTCGTCATCCGGCTCAAGAGCCGCGCACATTTCATCGTCAGACGCGACGACGGCGCCTTCATCGGCACCAATGCCGGCCGGCGCAAGCAGGCGCGCCAGCGCCTCGCGATCCTGATTGCCGGTTTCTTCGCGCTCTACCTCGCGCTGGGCGCTCGCCTCGTCCAGTATGGCCTTGCCGAACCGGTGGTATCCGCGTCCATTGCCGGCGGCGCCCACGCGGTCGCCTCCCGTCCCAACATCGTCGACCGCAATGGGAAACTGCTGGCGACCGATCTCAACATGGTGTCGCTCTACGCCGAGCCCCGCCGGATCGTCGATGCCGATGAAGTAGTGGAGAAACTGGCGCAGGTCGTGCCGAATCTCGACTGGAGCGAGACGCACAGGCGGCTGCGATCCGGCACCGGTTTCCAGTGGCTGCGGCGTCAACTGACGCCCAAGCAGCAGGCGGACATCCTCGCCCTCGGCCTTCCCGGGCTCGGCTTCAGGCCGGAGAAGCGTCGGTTCTATCCGGGCGGCGTTACCGCCTCGCATATTGTGGGGCACGTCAATGTCGACAATCAGGGCCTCGCCGGCATGGAGCGCTATCTCGACCAGCAGGGCCTGGCCGATCTCCGGGCAGCAGGCCTGACCAACGACACGCGCCTCGAGCCGGTGAGATTGTCGATCGACCTGCGCGTCCAGAACATCGTGCGTGAGATCGTCGCCGCAGCCATGACCGACTATCAGGCGGAAGCCGCCGGCGCGGTGATCCTCGACGTGGAGACCGGCGAAGTGCTTGCCATGGCTTCCGTCCCCGACTACGACCCGAACCAGCCGTCCCGGACCCTGCCGGACGGAAGCGTCGACAAGGAATATGAAAAGGGCTGGTTCAACCGGATCAGCAACGCGACCTTCGAGATGGGCTCGACCTTCAAGAGCTTCACGCTGGCCATGGGCCTGGACGCCGGGAGCATCAACCTGAACTCGGTCGTCGACGCCTCCCGCCCCATCCGCATGGGCGGCTTCACCATTCGCGACTTCCGCGGAAAGAACCGCCCGCTCACCATCCCGGAAGTCTTCCAGTACTCCTCCAACATCGGCACCGCCGCCGTGGCCGACATGGTCGGCATCGACGGTCACCAGCAGTTCCTGACCCGGCTCGGCCTGTTGTCCAAGATGGAAACGGAGATGCCCGGCGTCGCCCTTCCGACCCAGCCGCGAACATGGAAGAAGATCAACTCGGTCACGATATCCTTCGGCCATGGCGTGGCGACGACGCCCTTGCAGACCGCGGCGGCCAGCGCCGCGCTCATGAACGGCGGCCACCTGATCCCGCCGACCTTCCTGCCCCGCACGAAGGAAGAGGCTCAGTCCATCGCAACGCGCGTCCTCAAGGAAAAGACGAGCGCGGACATGCGCTTCCTCTATAACTGGAACGGGCAGAATGGCTCGGGCCGCCGCGCGCAGGTCGAGGGTTTCCACGTCGGCGGCAAGACGGGCACGGCCGACAAGGTGATTGACGGGCGATACGCCAAGACCATCAACTTCAACTCCTTCCTCGGCGCGTTTCCCATGGACAAGCCGCGCTACATTGTCCTGTCCATCATCGATGCGCCGCGCACGGGCGAAAACGGCGGACGAACCGCCGCCTCGACGGCCGCCCCGATAGTCAAGGCGATCATCCAGCGCGCTGCGCCGCTGCTCGGCGTCAATCCGCGATTCGGCGCCCCCGGGGAGGACCTGCTGCTGGT
This sequence comes from Shinella sp., assembly GCF_049651085.1. Lineage (GTDB taxonomy): Bacteria > Pseudomonadota > Alphaproteobacteria > Rhizobiales > Rhizobiaceae > Shinella. The sequence goes on along the minus strand of NZ_JBASBL010000022.1, from coordinate 145,428 downwards.
CGACTACTGAAGCGGCACGCGTGCAGCCCGACTGCAATTTCCGGCTGCACAAACCGCATTTCCCCCCGCGCTCTCCACATCCTTCCCTTCCGGAAGGCCGGTTTTGCACGCCGGTCTATTGACAATGCCCTGCCCTTGAAGCTTGATAGGTCATCCAATAAAACAGACAAATGTCTTCTATATTGGACATTCTGAGATGTTCATTAGGGGGAGTATCATGACCATTTCCTTCCGCGCCGGCGTCCTGTCGCTGGCAGTTGTTTCCGCCGCCCTGTTTTCCACGCCCGTTCTGGCCGAAGGCAGCAAGCTCGATGAAGTTCTGGCGCGTGGCCATCTGGTTCTCGGCACCGGCAGCACCAATGCGCCGTGGCACTTCAAGAGCGCCGAAGACAAGCTGCAGGGCTTTGACGTGGACATGGGCCGCATCATCGCCAAGGCGCTGTTCGGCGATCCCGACAAGATCGAATATGTCAACCAGTCGTCCGACGCCCGCATCCCGAACATCACCACGAACAAGGTGGACCTCACCTGCCAGTTCATGACGGTCACGGGCGAGCGCGCGCAGCAGATCGCCTTCACCATTCCCTACTATCGCGAAGGCGTCGGCCTGATGCTGAAGGGCGACGGCAAGTATGCTGACTACGAAGCGCTGAAGGCGGCGGGTTCTTCCGTCACCATCTCGGTCCTGCAGAACGTCTATGCCGAGGCGATGGTGCATGCCGCGCTGCCGGAAGCGACGGTCGACCAGTATGAATCCGTCGACCTGATCTATCAGGCGCTGGAATCGGGCCGCTCCGACGCGGTTGCGACCGACCAGTCATCGCTTGCCTGGTACATGACGCAGAACCCCGGTCGCTACAAGGATGCCGGCTACGGCTGGAACCCGCAGACCTATGCCTGCGGCGTCAAGCGCGGCGATCAGGACTGGCTGAACTTCGTCAACACCGCCCTGCACGAAGCCATGACCGGCGTCGAGTTCGACTTCTACGCCACGTCCTACAAGACGTGGTTCGGCAAGGAACTCACGCCTCCGCAGATCGGCTTCCCGGTCGAATACAAGTAATCGCAGGGGGAGCGGGGTTCGCCCCGCTCCCCAAGCCGGGATGGCCTGATATGGGTTACACGCTGAATTTTGCCGCCGTCTGGCGCAATTTCGATTTTCTTTTGAGCGGACTGGCGCTGAGCCTCGGCCTTGCCGTCATCTCGATCTTCATCGGCGCCGCCATCGGGCTTGCCGTCGCCTTCGCGCTGACGTCGAAGAACCGGCTGATCGGCGTACCGGCCCGGCTCTACGTCACGGTCATCCGCAACCTGCCGATCCTCGTGCTGGTGCTTTTCGCCTATTTCGCGCTGCCGCAGATGGGCTTCCGGCTGGGCAAGATCGAAAGCTTCGTGATGGTGCTGTCGCTGTATTCCGGCGCCTATCTGGCTGAAGTTTTCCGCGCCGGCCTGCTGTCCATACCGCGCGGATTGACGGAGGCGGGACTGGCCATCGGGCTCACGCCCATGCAGATCCGCAGCTCGATCATCGCGCCCCTCATGCTCCGCAATGTCCTGCCGTCGCTGTCTTCCACCGTGATCTCGCTCTTCAAGGACACGTCGCTCGCCGCCGCCATCGCCGTGCCGGAACTCACCTTCGCGGCGCGCAAGATCAACGTCGAGAGCTTTCGCGTCATCGAGACCTGGATGGTGACCTCCGCCCTCTATGTCGCCACCTGTTTCCTCATTGCCGCCCTGCTGCGCCGCGTCGAGCGCCGGCTGGCCCTGCCGAGGTAGCCCGGATGTCCTCCTTTGCCTTTCTCGAACAGCTCTGGATCGCCAGAAACGTCATTCTGAGCGGCCTCGGCACCACCGTGTCGATCTCGCTTCTCGCCATCGTCGCGGGTTCCCTGTCCGGCATTCTCGTCGGCCTTGCCCTCGTCTATGGCGGCAAGGCGCTGCGCTTCGTCGTGCGCGTCTACATCGACATCATCCGCGGCACGCCGGTTCTCGTGCTGGTGCTGGCGAGCTACTATGTCTCGGCCGCCGCCGGCCTCGATCTCGGGCCGTTCTCGGCCGGCATCCTGGCGCTTGCCGTCTTCTGCTCGTCGCATGTCGGCGAGATCGTGCGCGGCGCGCTGCAGGCGATCCCCAAGGGGCAGACCGAAGCAGCCAAGGCCATCGGCCTCACCTTCGGCCAGACCTTCACCTCGGTTCTCTGGCCGCAGGCCCTGCGCCAGTGCCTGCCGGCGTGGGTGAATACCGCGGCCGAAATGGTCAAGGCCTCGACGCTGCTCTCCGTTATCGGCGTTGCCGAACTCCTCCTGCGCACGCAGGAGATCATCTCGCGCAACTTCATGAGCCTGCAGTTCTATTTCCTGGCCGGCGCACTCTATTTCATCGTCAACTACAGCATCGAGCGCTTCGGCAAATATGTCGAGCGCAAGACCGCCCTGCCGTCCTGAGGAGACCTGACCGATGGCCAAGACCATTCTCGACATCAAGGGGCTGCGCAAGACCTACGGCCAGCACGAGGTACTGAAGGGCGTCGACTGCGCCGTCGAGGAGGGCGAAGTCATTTCCATCATCGGCTCGTCCGGCTCCGGCAAGACGACCATGCTTCGCTGTATCAACATGCTGGAGGAATTCCAGGGCGGCACGATCAATCTCGACGGCGAGGAGATCGGCTATCACGTCGAGGGCACCACGCGCCGGCGCAAGAGCGAGAAGGAGATCGCCCGCCAGCGCGCGCTGACCGGCATGGCCTTCCAGCAGTTCAACCTCTTCCCGCATATGACGGCGGCCGAAAATGTCATGCTCGGCCTCGTCAAGGTTAAGAAGATGAGCCGGGCCGAGGCCCGCGCGATTGCAGAAACGTGGCTCGACCGCGTCGGCCTTTCCGCCCGCGCCGATCACTATCCCGGCCAGCTGTCCGGCGGCCAGCAGCAGCGCGTCGCCATCGCCCGCGCCATCGCCATGTCGCCGCGCCTGATGCTGTTCGATGAGGTGACTTCCGCGCTCGACCCGGAACTGGTGGGCGAAGTGCTGCAGGTCATCAAGGGTCTTGCCGCCGATGGCATGACCATGCTGCTCGTCACCCACGAAATGCGCTTCGCCTTCGAGGTCTCGGCCCGGGTCATCTTCATGAACCAGGGCGTCATCTGCGAGGAAGGCGATCCGAAGGAGATGTTCGTGCAGCCGAAGACCGAACGGCTTGCCGAGTTCCTCAAGACCTCGAGCTTCAACTAGCGAGCTTCAAACAGACCAGAATCGATCAGGCCAGAATCAACAGGAAAGTGAGACACCATGACAATCAAACGCTACGGCACCGGCCAGATCGGCGCCGGCGGCCAGCCGCTGCCCTTTGCCCGTGCCACCGAAGCTGCCGGATGGCTCTATGTCTCCGGCCAGGTGCCGATGGAAAAGGGTGAGATCGTTTCCGGCGGCATCGTCGCCGAAAGCCGCAAGGCGATCGACAACATGATCGCCATCCTCGATGAAGCCGGCTACGGCCTTGAGGATATCGTGCGCGTCGGCGTCTGGCTCGACGACCCGCGTGATTTCTGGAGCTTCAACGGCGTCTATGCCGAATATTTCGGGGCAAACCCGCCGGCACGTGCCTGCGTCCAGTCGCGGATGATGGTCGATTGCCGAGTGGAAATCGACTGCGTCGCCTACCGCGCCGATCGCGCGTAGACACCGCGCTGACAAGCCCGGCAGCGCGATGGCCGCAGCCGGGCCTGCCCCCCCCGGAGGGGACGAAAATTCCTTGAGCACGGCTGAACCGGAACCTGCATGCCTAGAAGGCAGCACTGGGACGGTATAGAACTGCGTGGACCAACCGCAGCCCACCTTCTTCAGGAAGGCGCTTCGGTGCTTTACATGCGTTCTTTTGACGACAAGGATGTGTTTCATGACCGAAAAATCCCCTGCCGACAATTTCCCCGCCGGTTACGAACCGCCAGCGGTCTGGACCTGGGAAAAGGGCAATGGCGGTACGTTCGCCAACATCAACCGCCCGATCGCCGGCGCGACCCACGAGAAGGAACGGCCGGTCGGCAAGCATCCGCTGCAGCTCTACTCGCTTGCTACGCCCAACGGCGTGAAGGTGACGATCATGCTGGAGGAGCTTCTGGCGGCAGGTCATGCGGGCGCAGAATACGATGCCTGGCCGATCCGCATCGGTGACGGCGACCAGTTCGCCTCCGGCTTCGTCGAGGTCAATCCGAATTCCAAGATCCCGGCGCTGATGGATCATGCACCCAGGGGCGGCGGCGAGCCGGTGCGGGTTTTCGAATCCGCCTCCATCCTGCTCTATCTCGCGGAAAAATTCGGCGCCTTCCTGCCGGGCGAGCTTCGCGCCCGCACCGAAACCTTCAACTGGCTGTTCTGGCAGATGGGCTCGGCCCCCTTCCTCGGCGGCGGCTTCGGCCATTTCTACGCCTATGCGCCGATCCACATCAAATATGCCATCGACCGCTACGCCATGGAGGTGAAGCGCCAGCTCGACGTGCTCGACCGCCATCTCGCCGACAACCGGTTCATGGCGGGCTCCGAATACACCATCGCCGACATGGCGATCTGGCCGTGGTACGGCAGCCTCGCCCAGAACAAGCAATATGGCGATGCCGGCACATTCCTCGAGGTCGAGAGCTACAAGAACGTCCAGCGCTGGACCGCCGAGATCGCCGCCCGCCCGGCCGTCATCCGCGGCCGCATGGTCAACCGGCTGTCGGGGGATCCCGCCGAGCAGCTGCACGAACGGCACGACGCCTCCGACTTCGAGACGAAGACGCAGGACAAGATCGGTCAGGCCGATACGGTATAGGGAGCATTTGCGCCTTCCGCCCGGAAGCGAAAACGCTCTATCACTTTGTTTTATGCAATTCCGGCAAAACCGCTTCGCACTTTTGCCGGAATTGCTCTAAGGAGCATCGGATGGCAAACCTACCCGACATGATCAAACATCGTGGCTTCCCCTCCGGCATGCCGGGCACGGGCGTCCAGTTCACAATCCGCCGCGCCAATCCGAAGGGCGTGACGCCGATCAAGGCGCTGCCCCGCCGGGCGCGCGCCGGCATGGCCGAGCACCGCATCGATGCGGCCTTCCTGCACGCCCTGTGGCATCATTTCGGAGACGAACCCTTCGAGCGCGGCAATCTCGATGCTGCCCGCCTCAGCCTGCTGTTCGGCCGGGAGGTCCTGCCAGCGGAGAAGGATTTCGACCCGCTTTCCTACGAGGCTCTTCTCGTCATCAACGAAAAGGTCGCCCGGCAGAGCTTCCCGGAATCTTTCGAGGACCATTTCGAGGTATAGTCGAGCCTCTGGATTTTAGGCTACGCGGACATCGGGGACATCGGGCACCGGGCCGCCGGCAAGCGCCACAGTATTCCTGCCCATGCGTTTTGCGTCGTAGAGCGCGCCATCCGCATCCTGCAAAAGCCGCTTGAGCGTGGTTTGCGCAGGGTGCGCCATGGCCACGCCCAGGCTTACGGTGACGCAGCCCTCGTCGAGCCCGCGATGGCGCATGCCGAGCCCCTCGATTGCGGTGCGGATGCGTTCGGCCAGTGCCAGCGTGTGTAACGGCTCCCGATCCACCGAGAGTACAAGCATCTCCTCGCCGCCGAAGCGGAAGACGAATGACGCCTCGTCGACCGTATCGCGAATGCATTGCGAGACGGCGCGAAGGCATGCATCGCCTTCTATATGGCCATGGACGTCGTTGAACCGCTTGAAGTGATCGATATCGAGCAGGATGGCAGCAACGGCAGTATGGCCCGCCGTGCCGCTCCACAGCCCGTCGGCCGTGCGCGCCAGCGAACGGCGGTTCAGCAGCCCGGTCAGCTCGTCGTGCTCGGACTTGTATTCGAGTTGCCGGTAGAGCAAGCTTCCGCGCAGCTGGTTGAGAAAGTTCTGCCGGTCCTTGTGCTCCAGAAAATAGGCGCTTGCCGCAAGGAAGATCGAAAGCGTCACATAGAACGTGACGATACCGGAATAGGTGACGGCGTCGAATGCGCCCGTTATCTGCGTGGTGGTGAAATGCGAGGCGCACATCAGCGCAAGCCCCGCCAGCACGGCAGGAAAGCGCGGTCGCAGCGCGATGACGAAGAACAGGAAAGCGGCGGAATTGCCGTTCTGGTAGACGAAGAGGTAGGGGCTTGCGCTTTGCGTCGCCACGGCCATGGGCACGGTGACGCCCAGCACGGCGATCGCCACGGAGAGAATGTCGTAGAGCAGTGCATTGGGCCAGCGACGCACAGCCAGGATACATCCGACCACGAAGGGCGTGAAAACCAGGAAGCGCCCGATGACCAGTTCGGTGAAGACGTCCGACATCATGCTGCGATCGCCGAAATAGACGAGATCGTAGATCACCGTGCCGATCACGCCCCAGATGACCACGAGCCGCACCCGTTCGGCCACGTAGTCCTTGCGGAACACCGCCTCTATGTCCGGCGCGAAGCGTAGCAAACGAAAACCCTGCGCCATCTGGCGCTCTACATGGTCTATCGTCATTACGCTCATCAGTGAAAATCCCGGATGCTGCAAGATTGCATCACGTTACGGGAGAAAGCTGAACAACGACCTAAAGACGGGCTGCGCCGCTGCGCACCGGCCACAGGACCGGATTAAAGGCTGGCGCCGCTGCCTGTATTTTGACAAAAATAGGTTTTTCATCACGTGAACAGAACTGAACGGACAAGGATACGGACATGGACATGATTTTCTCTCCAGTGCTGACGGTTTGCGGGATCGAGGAACTGCCGGACCAGCGCAGCCGCAGCGTGACGCATGTCCTGTCCATCGTCGATCCGGATCTTCCCGAGCTTGAAGCGTTCTCCACCTATGGCCAGCATCATCGCATGACGCTGCGCTTCCACGACATCATCGCCGCCGCACCGCAGCGCGTCATGCCCCAGCCGGATCATGTCGAGGCCGTCCTGAAGTTCGGTGAGGACTTCCTGGCGCAGCAGGACCGACAGGCGTCAAGCCACCTGCTCGTGCATTGCCATATGGGCGTGTCGCGCTCGACGGCCGCCATGTTGACGCTGATGGCGCAGGCCAATCCCGACGAGGCGGCCGAAAGTCTCTTCGCGCGCCTCCTCGCCATTCGCCCGCAGGCCTGGCCGAATTCGCAGATGGTAAGCTTTGCCGACGAACAGCTTGGCCGCAAGGGCGAGCTTACCGCTGCCCTGCGCCATCACTACGGCCGGCAGATCAAGAGCCGCCCGCAATTCACCGAATGGATGACGATGCTCGGCCGTCAGGCCGAGCTGGAGATGGCTATCCTAGATTGAGGCGCTGTTACAGAAGGTCGTAGCGGCGCAGGATGTCCGCGATCTGCGCATCCTGTTCCGCATTCGGCAGCAGCGCCGGCTGGCGGCTGGCGCCGACCGACTGATCCTGCAGATAGAGTGCACGCTTGACCATGGCCGGCGCGAAGCCCAGCGCATAGAGGTCCGTGCGGAAGGCGGCGAAGATGGCCTGCTGCCTTTCCGCCTCGGCGAAATCGCCCGCATTGACCGCCTTGAGGATGCCGGCAAGCACCTGCGGCATGGCGTTGCCGAGGCCTGAAATGCAGCCGGCGGCGCCATTCTGCAGCGCCCAGAGAACCAGGTGGTCCGGGCCGGAATAGACCTCGAAGCCATCCACCTCCCGGGCGACCTGCAAATAGGCCTCCAGCGTTTCCTTCGCGCCGCCCGAATCCTTGATGCCGGCAATGTTGCCGTGACCGGCGAGCGTGCGCGCCGTCTCGGGCTCGATATGGTTCTGCGTGCGGGCCGGGATGTCGTAGAGATAGGTGGGCGTCTTCACCGCATCGGCGACCGTCGAGAAATGGCGGATGAGGCCATCCTGCGTGCAGGCGATGAAGAAGGGCGTGATGACGGCAATGCCGTCGACGCCGATGCGGTCGAATTCGCGCGCCAGCTTCACCGTCTCAAACGTCGCGGGCATGCCCGCATTGACGATCACCCTGACGCGCCCGTCCACCTCGCCGACGACTTCCTCCGTCAGCCGCACCTTCTCCTCGAAGGTGAGTGCGCTGAAATCGCCATTGGTGCCGGCGCACATGATGTTGTTGCCGGCCTCGACCTGGCGACGGACCTGCGCGCGCGTCGCCTGATAGTTGATGGTCTCGTCCTCGTTGAAGCAGGTCACGAGGGCGACGAAGGCTTGCTTGGTCATGGGATCTTCCTTTGAAACGGGCGCGCTCAGGAGGCGCGTTGAAGGCGGGCGGCGCGATGGGCTGCCTGGACGTCGGGATCGGGATCGAGGCCGGCCGACAGGAGCGCGCGGGTATAGGTTTCCTGCGGTGCATCGAAGACGTCGCGCACCGTGCCGAGTTCCACGATATTGCCCTGCTGCATAACCATGACGTGGTCGGCGAAGTCGCGAACCACCGGCAGGTCGTGGGCAATGAAGATGAAGGCGATGCCCATCTCCTTGCGCAGCTTGTCGAGCAGCGCGATGACCTGCGCCTGCACCGACACGTCGAGCGCCGAGACGGCCTCGTCGCAGATGATGAGCTGCGGTTCGAGCGCAAGCGCCCGGGCAATGGCGATGCGCTGGCGCTGACCGCCGGAAAACTGGTGCGGATAACGCCCCATATGTTCCGGCCCGAGGCCGACCTGCACCAGCAATTCGGCAACGCGCTCGCGCCATTTCGCCTTTGGCAAAATATCCGGGTGGATGACCCAGGCCTCAGAAATGAGCTGGTACACCGTCATGCGCGGGTTGAGCGACTGGGTGGGGTCCTGGAACACCATCTGCAGGTCGCGGCGCAGCTTGTAGAGTTCAGCCAGCGACAGGGTGAAAAGATCGCGCCCCTTCCAGTGCGCCGTGCCGCTGTCCGGTTCGTCGAGCCTGAGCAGAATGCGCGCGAGCGTCGACTTGCCCGATCCGCTCTCGCCGACGACGGCCATGGTCTCGCCGGGCATGAGATCGAAGGAAACGCCCTTCAGCGCTTCGAAATTGCCGTACCGCTTGCGCACGTCGCGCACCGACAGGACGGGTTCTGCGCGGGCGCCGGGCGCATGCATTTCACCCTTGCCGGGCGCCGCGCCGATCAGCTTCTTCGTATAGGGATGCTGCGGGTTCTTGTAGACCTCGCGCACCGTGCCGGCCTCAACCAGCACGCCCTTCTCCATCACCACGACCCGGTCGGCGATCTCGGCGACGACGCCGAGATCGTGGGTGATGATGAGCACGGCCATGCCGGTCTCTTCCTGCAACTCCTCCAGGAGGGCGAGCACTTCCGCCTGGACGGTGACGTCGAGTGCGGTCGTCGGCTCGTCGGCGATCAGGAGGTCGGGACGCAGTGCCAGCGCCATGGCGATCATGACGCGCTGGCGCTGGCCGCCGGAAAATTCGTGCGGATACTTGCCCAGTGAGCGCTCCGGATCAGGAATGCCGACGCGGGCGAGAAGCCGCAGCGCCTCGGCCTGCGCCTTTGCGCCGTCCGTTCCGTGCGTGGTGAGCGCCTCGCGGATCTGCCAGCCGACCGTATAGACGGGATTGAGATGGCTCAGCGGGTCCTGAAAGATCATGGCGATGCGCCGGCCGTTCACCGCACGCCGTTCATGCGCCGGCATCTTCAGGAGATCGACGCCGTCGAGCAGGATCTCGCCGGAACTGATGCGACCCGGCGGCATGTCGATGAGGTTCATGATCGCCGAGGAGGAAACCGACTTGCCCGATCCGCTCTCGCCCAGGATCGCCAGCGTTTCGCCACGGTCGAGATGATAGGAGATGTCGCGCACCGCCTTCACGACGCCGCCGGCGGTGTGGAACTCGACCGAGAGGTTGCGGACTTCCAGGAGATGGTCAGCCATTGTTGCGACCTTTCATTTCGAGGCGCCAGCGCTGCACCGGATCGAGCGCGATGCGCAGCCAGTTCGACAGGAGATTGAGCGACATGGTGGTGAGAATGATCGCTAGGCCCGGCCAGAAGGACAGCCACCAGGCATTGGTGAGATATTGCCGGCCCTGCGAGATCATCAGGCCCCAGGTGATTTCCGGAGGCTGGATGCCGATGCCGAGGAAGGACAGCGCGCTTTCGGCCAGCATGACATAGGCGAAATCGAGCGTCGCAAGCGTCGTCAGCGTCGGCAGCACGACGGGCAGGATATGGCGGAAAAGGATGCGCTTGTTCGATGCGCCCATCACGCGCGCAGCCTGCACGAACATGCGTTCGCGGATTTCCAGCACTTCGGCCCGCGTCGTGCGCAGATAGACCGGAATGCGGGTGATCGCGAGCACCAGCATCAGGTTCAGGATCGACGAGCCGAGGATGTAGAGGACGATCACGGCGATCAGCAGCGAGGGGAAGGACATGATGACATCGGCCAGTCGCATGATCACCTGGTTGACGCGCGGCGAGGAGAAACCCGCGACCAGCCCGAGGAACGTGCCGACGATGGCCGACAATGCAACCGCACCGGCAGCGACCAGCAGCGTGTTCTGCGTGGCGACGATGATGCGGGCCAGCAACGGCCGGCCGAGCGCATCCGCGCCCATCCACCAGACCCAGCCGCGCTCCCAGTCGAAGGGCGCGGCATTGCGCCCGCGAAGGTTCTGCTTGGTCGCGAGATCGCCGAGCCATGCCGGGCCGACGATAGCGAGGATCAGGACGACGACGAGGAAGATCGCCGCGCAGAGCGCGAACTTGTCGGCCAGCAGCATGCGGAACATGCGCGTGGCGAAGGGAGGTTCCTCGACGATGGCCGTATCGGAGGTATGAAGGGTCATGTCCGCCTCCTCAATGCCGGATGCGCGGATCGAGCAGCGCATAGGCCAGGTCGATCAGGAGGTTCATAAGAAAGATCGCCAGCGCCGTGACGAGGATCGCAGCAAGTACGACGTTGAAGTCGCGCTGGAGAATAGAATCGATCATCAGCTTTCCGACACCGGGAAAACCGAAAATCGTCTCGATGATGACAGCGCCGTTGAGGAGGCTGGCGGCCTGGTCGCCGATGACCGTGATGACCGGCAGCATGGCATTGCGCAGGGCATGGACGAAGATGATCGGACCCGACTTCACGCCCTTGGCGCGCGCCGTTTTCACATAGGCCGAGGAGAGCGCTCCGATCATCGAGCCGCGCACTACCTGAACGATGATGCCGAAGGGCCGGATGAACAGAACGGAGATCGGCAGGATCCAGTGGAGCAGCGAGCCTGTGCCCGAAGTCGGCAGCCAGGCGAAATTCACCGAGAAGACGACAATTGCCACGATCGCCAGCCAGAAATCGGGAACGGACGCGCCGACCAGCGAAATGACGGAGGAGAGACGGTCGAAGAAGCCGCCGGCGCGGAAGGCGGCAAGCGAGCCGACGACGATGGCCGCAACGGTCACGAGAGTCATGGTGATGACCGCCAGCCAGAGGGTCCAGACGAAGGCTTCCAGCACGACGTCGAGCGCGGGCCGCGCCTTGCGCAGGGATTCGCCGAAATCGCCGGTGAGGACATCGCCGACATAGCGGCCGAACTGCACCAGCAGCGGATCGTTCAGGCCATGCAGTTCCCGGAACTGCTGCTTCAATTCCGCGGAGGCCTCGACCGGAAGGAACAAGGCGGCCGGATCACCGGTCAACCGCGAGAGGAAAAAGACCATGACGATCAGTCCGACGAGCGAGATCAGACTGGCCACGGCGCGTTTTCGAACGAATTTCAGCATGGCGCCCTCAGGGAATCCGGCGGCGGGATCATCCCGCCGCCTTGATTGCTTTTGTGACCGGCAAACGTGGCGTTCGCCAGCGCAAGTTTACTTGATCTTGATTTCCGACAGCTGGAGCGTCCCGTTGGTCGCCATCGTCGGCTTGAAATCCAGCCGCTCGGCGACACGCGAGAAACCGACCATGTGGAAGAGCAGGACGTCTGCGACGACCTCGTCATGCACATAGGCGATCACCTCGGACCACAGCTTGGCACGCTCGTCGCCAACGGCGGCGGAAGCGCGCTGGATCAGGTCGTCGACCTTCGGATCGGAGAAGCCGGACTGCGTGCCTTCGGTCGCATACTTGAAGAACATCGAGAACGACGGATCGCCCTTCGCGTTGTCATGCATGGCGGCGACGATCTGCGGACCGCGGCCTTCCTTGAAAGGCTTGGAGTAGTACTGCTCGTGCTCGGCGACCTCGACGAACTTCAGCTCGACCGTAAAGCCGACTTCCTGGAGCTGCGCCTGGATGGCTTCCATAATCTCCGTGACGTTCGGGAAATTTGCCGAACGGGCGATGATCGTGATCGGCGTATCGACCTTGATGCCGGCGGCCTTGGCTTCCTCGAGAAGTTTCTTCGCGCCGTCCGGATCGTACGGGAAGACCTTGACGTCGGGGTTCCAGCCGAGCGTCGGCGGCGGAACGATGGCCGTCGCAAGGAGCGCGCCTTCTGGAACCAGCGTACCGATGAAGGCCTGCCGGTCGATGGCAAGGTTCATCGCGCGGCGGACGCGAACGTCGTTCAGCGGCTCGATATTGTGGTCGACGCGCAGATAGACCGTCTCACTGTCGAGATAGGAGAAGTCCGTTGCCGGATTGGTCGCATCGAGCTGCGCGATCGACGGCGACAGGTCGGCTTCGCCGGCTTGCACCATGGCGGCGCGAACGGACGGATCGGCGCGGAAGAGGTAGGTCGCTTCCGTCACTTCCGGCTTTTCGCCCCAATAGTCGTCACGGCCCGAAAGCACGATCTGCTGGCCCGGCGTCCAGTTGGTCAGCTTGTAGGGACCGGTGCCGATCGGCTCGCGCACGAACTCGAGCGGCGTTTCTTCCGGCACCATGGTCACGAGCGACATCAGCAGCGGCAGGATCGGCTGGACCGGATCGGCCTTGAAGTCGACCGTGTAGTCGTCGACAATTTCAGGCGTCACGGTCATGCCGCCGAAGTAGCGGCGCGATTCACAGGCGTTCTTGTCGCTCATGATGCGATCGAAGCTGTGCTTGACATCCTTCGCATCGAAGGCCGTGCCATCGGAGAACTTGACACCCTGACGCAGATGGAAACGCCAGCTGCCGTCGGCGTTCTGCTCCCACTTTTCGGCGAGGCGCGGCATGACGCCCTTGTCGCCGCGCACGTCGAGTTCCGTCAGCGTTTCGCTGACATTCTGCATGATGACGCGGCCGATATTCGAGCGCGTCGCCATGCAGGGCTCAAGCAGGTCCGCTTCTTCCGGCAGCACGATCTTGATCGGGCCGGATCCGGCGAAGGCCGGCGACAGCGCAGAGCCCAGCATGAGGGCACTCAGGACAAGTATTTTCTTCACGGCATTTCCTCCCTAGTGAAATTCGATCAGGCCGATGTTGGTTTTCCGGATCGCGCGGCGATCAGCGCCGCGCAACAGATGAGCCCTCCGCCGCAAAGCGTGGTGAGGGCAATGTTTTCGCCGAACAGCGCGAACCCGCCGAGCGCCACCAACGGTAGGCGCAGAAAATCGACGGGGGCGACAATGGTGGCGGGGGCAAGCGAAAAGGCGTGGGTCATCATGCCCATGCAGGCGGCGCCGACGACGCCCTGGAGTGCCAGCAGCCCCATCTCCCTCGAGCCGGGCATCGTCCAGAACGGAACCGCAAAGACAAGCGCGATCGGCACCGTCAGCAGCAGGTTCCAGACGACGAGCGTTGCGGTCCTGTCACCCTTCGACATGGATTTGAGGATCAGCTGGATGGCCGACTGAAGCACCGCGCCCGCCAGCGCCAGAAGAATGGCAAGACTGAATCCGGCGCCGGACGGCCCGATGACGAACAGGGCACCGACAAAGCCGATGGCAACCGCGCCGATCATCGCCGGCCCGGGTCGCTCGCCGAGCGTCAGCGCGGCCCCCAGCACCAGGAAGATCGGCGAGGTGAAGGCGATCGCCGTCACGTCGGCGAGCGGCCCCCAGCTGAAGGCGGCAAAGAAGGCAACCATGGCAAGGAGCTTGAAGCCGGCCCGCACGGCATGCTGGCGCAAGGGATGGGTCGAGCGCAGAATACCGGGACGCAGCACGATCCAGGGCAAAAGGACGATCGCGCCGAAGAAGGCGCGGAAGAACCCGATGACAAAGGGGTGCACGGCGCCATTGAGGGCGCGCACGATCACCGCATCGGTCGCAGCCAGGATCGCAGCGCCCACCGCAAAGATGACGGCCACCCTGGCCTGATGATGATTACCGGCTGCCGGCATGCAGTGCTCCTCCCGGCATCCTCTCACCGGCTGGCCCAGACCATCTCTTTTTCGAACAAGTTTGTCAATTTATTTTGCAATGTAAAATCTTATGTCTTAAATTTCCTATTTTTAATGCTTTAAAATCAATTGTTTACTAGAAAGACGCCAACAATGAAAGGCCACATGTAACATTCTTAAACTTGACAACTTAGGAAATTTGGCGATTTTCGGCATCATACAGGAGGAGCCGATGAATCCCGAGGAAATAGCCCGCGACATGAATGGCCAGCTCAAGGCCGTATCGCCCGGACGCGTGGAGGCCATGCTGCCTTCGCCCATGATCCAGAATCATGCGGCGTTCCTCCACCTGCTCGCCGATGGCGCCATTGCCTGCGCGTGGTTCGGCGGCACGCTCGAAGGCAAATCGGATATTTCGATCTTCGCCTCGGTGCTGCGGCCGGGCGCCGCGCAATGGGGACCGCCGCAGCGCCTCAGCTTCGACGCCGCCCATTCGGAGCAGAATCCGGTATTCTTCACCGCCCCGGACGGCAGGCTCTGGCTTTTCCACACCTCGCAACCCTCCGGCAACCAGGACGAATGCCGCATCCGCATGGCAGAAATCCTGCGCGATGCCGATCCGCTGGTGCTGACCGCTTCCGAAGGCCGCTACCTTGACCTGCCGCCCGGCTGCTTCGTCCGCGCGCCGGTGGTGCTGCGCGACGACGGGGCGTGGCTGCTGCCGATCTTCCGTTGCGTCCAGCGGCCCGGCCAGAAATGGAACGGCAGCCACGATACGGCCGCTGTCGGCGTCTCGCTGGATCAGGGCGCGACATGGCGGCTGGAAGAGCTCGACCAGTCGATCGGCTGCGTGCACATGTCGCCCGTGTCGATCGGCGAAGGGCGCCTTGCCGCCTTCTTCCGCCGGCGGCAGGCGGACTGGGTGTACCGAACCGAGAGCCTCGACGGCGGCCGTTCCTGGTCCGCACCGGCGGCGAGCGATGTTCCGAACAACAATTCCTCCATCGCCGCCATGCGTCTTTCCGACGGCCGGATCGCGATGATCTGCAACCCCGTCAGTGCCGCCCAGTCGTCCGACCGGCGTGCCTCGCTCTATGACGAGCTTGGCGAAAACGACAGCCGTCCCGATGCGGACCCGGCCGGCGGCTGCGCCCCGGTCTGGGGCGTGCCGCGCGCGCCCGTCGCCCTCTGCCTGTCGGAGGATGGCGGCAGGACGTTCCCCGTCCGTCTGCTGATCGAGGACGGGCCGGGCACCTGCCTTTCCAACGACTCGACCGACGGGCGCAACAAGGAAATGTCCTACCCCTGGCTGCTGGAAGGGGCGGACGGCACCTTGCACCTCGCCTACACCTACCACCGGCGCGCCATAAAATATGTCCGCCTTTCCCGCGGCTGGGACAGCGCCGACGCACGGAGAATTTCATGAGCAACATCATCGGCATAACCATGGGAGACCCGTGCGGGGTCGGCCCTGAGATTTCGGTCCGCGCGCTTGCCGGCATGTCGCCGGAAGAACGCAGCACGATCCGCATCTACGGCAATCTTGCAACGCTTGAGGCGGCGCGCGCGGCACTCGGCATCGATGTCGACCTTACCCCCCATGTCGTCGATCTTGCCATCGAGGGTGCGCCCCTGCCCTGGGGGCAGCTCAGCCCCATTGCCGGCGACGCCGCCTTCCGCTTCATCGAGAAGGCGGTGCGCGATGCAGAGGCCGGGATCATCGGCTGCATCGTCACCGCGCCGATCAACAAGGAAGCGTTGAACCTTGCCGGCCATCACTATGACGGCCACACCGGCATGCTGCGCAGCCTCACCGGCTCCAAGGCCGCCTATATGCTGCTCGCCTCCGAGCGGCTGAAGGTCATCCACGTCTCGACCCACGTCTCGCTGCAGGAAGCGATCCGCCGCTCGACCACCGAACGCGTGCTGGCGACGATCCGCGCGGGCGATGCCCATCTCAAGCGCATCGGCTATGCGGCACCGAGGATCGCGGTTGCCGGCATCAACCCGCATTGCGGCGAGAACGGGCTTTTCGGCACCGAGGACGACGACCAAATCGCGCCCGCTGTGGCAGCGGCGCGCGCCGAAGGCATCGATGTCCAGGGGCCGATCTCCGCCGATACCGTGTTCTACCGGGCCTATTCCGGCGCGTTCGACCTCGTCGTCGCGCAGTACCACGATCAGGGACACATCCCGATCAAGCTCGTCGCTTTCGATACCGCAGTGAACGTTTCGGTCGACCTGCCGATCGATCGCACCTCCGTCGACCACGGCACGGCTTTCGACATTGCCGGAAAGGGCGTCGCCGATCACGGCAACATGAATTCCGCCATCGCCTATGCCCGCAAGCTCGTGGCGGGCACTGCAAAGCGAGGATGACCCTATGACCACCGCTTCAATCACCCTTCACCAGCCCCGTCGCCTCGCGGTCGGTGCGGGCACCATCGCCGAGGTTGGCGCCTGGGCAGCCGACGCCACCTCCATCTTCGTCATCGCAACACCGATCACCGCCGGTTTTGCCGACCGTCTGAAGCTGTCCGGCCGCGCCACCCTCTTCGACGCGATCCCCGGCGAGCCCGATATCGGCACGCTCGACGCGGCCCTCGCGGCTGCGCGCCAGTGCAAGCCAGACCTCATCGTCGGCCTCGGTGGCGGCTCGGTTCTCGACGTCGCCAAGCTGGTGGCAGCGCTGTGGGACAGCGAGCAGACACTTGCCGATGTGGCAGGCCCGAACCGCGTGGCCGGCCGCCGCACCCGGCTGGCGCAGGTGGCGACCACCGCCGGCACGGGATCCGAAGCGGGCATCCGCTCGCTGATCACCGACCCGGAAAAGGGCAACAAGATAGCGGTCGAAAGCCCGCACATGATCGCCGATCTGGCGGTGCTCGATCCCGAACTCACCTATTCCGTGCCGCCCGCCGTGACCGCGGCGACGGGCGTCGATGCCATGGCGCATTGCGTCGAGGCCTTCACCAACCGCCGTGCCCATCCGATGATCGACGGCTTTGCCCGCATGGGCTTCCGGCTGGTCGGCAAATATCTGGCGCGCGCCGTCAAGGACGGGGCCGACACCGAGGCGCGCGAGGGACTGATGCTCGCCTCCTACTATGGCGGCATCTGCCTCGGGCCGGTAAACACGGCGGCAGGGCACGCCATCGCCTATCCGCTCGGCACGCGGCTTCGGCTGCCTCACGGGCTGGCCAACGCCATCATCTTCCCGCATGTCCTCGCCTTCAACCAGAAGGTCGCCGAGAGCAAGACCGCGGAAGTGGCCGAGGCGCTGGGGCTGGGCGAAAATCTCTCCGCCGATGCGCTGCTCGATACCGCCTGCGGCTTCTGCCGGGATATTGGCATCGAAATGTCCCTTGCCGCCCATGGCGCGAAGACGGACGACCTGCCGCTCTACGCCAGCGACGCGCATGCCAACCGCCGCCTGATGGACAACAACCCGATCGACATGAGCGTGGAAGAGGTGCTCGGCATCTACAAGGCCGCGTACTAACCCCGTAGTCACTGCTACGAAAAACCCCGGCAATGCCGGGGTTTTTCTTTGATCTATTTGCTCGTCTGGAACAGGCGATCGCGCGATCCGGAGAGATGTTCGTGCATGAGCCGCCGCGCCGTTGCGCCATCGCGTGCGGCAATGGCTTCGGCAATCGATTCATGTTCGGCGAAGACCCGCGTCAGGCCGGTCGTCTCGCGCTTGATCGAGGCGCCATGGAACTTCATGCCGACGGCGATATGGTCCTTCAACGCCTCCATGGCGGTGTAGAAATAGCTGTTCTGCGCTGCGCGGGCGATGGCGAGATGGAACTGGAAGTCTGCGTCCTCGCGGTGGGATTGCCGGTTGGTCGCATCGCGCATGAGTTCGAGCGCCTGGCGAATGGCGACGAGGTTCTCCGCATCGTGACGTTCCGCCGCCGCGGCCGCTGCGGCCGGCTCGACGGTCAACCGGAACTCGTAGCAGTTCAGGAGATCGGCGACGTTCTCCAACTGCCCGAAGCCGAGCGGTTCGCGCATGCCGACGGCGCGCACGAAGCTGCCGGCGCCCCGGCGCGAATAGATGAAACCTTGCTCGCGCAACCGCCGCAGCGCCTCGCGAACGATCGGGCGCGAAACCTCGAACTCGATCGCCAGATCATGCTCGGTCGGCAGACGCTCGTCCGGCTGGTAGGCGCCGGACTTGATCGCGCGGTGCATGCGCTCGAAGACGAGATCGCCGAGGCTCTTGCGTGCTGTTCCGTTCTCCAGTCCCATTTGTCATCCCGTCTTGCGGAAGATCCTGTCCGCGATCTCTCTCAGCGTATCCGGCCCACCGAATCCACCGGATTTGGCGATGATGCAATGTCCTTGAGCGTGCGCCAAGCCCAGGCCCGGCAGGCACTCGCCCAACAGACGAAACCGCGCGATCCCCATCCTTGCCAGCACCGCTTCCGCCGTGGCCCCGCCGGTCAGAAGCAATGTCGACGCACCCCGCGTCAAGACCGGGCAGACGCTTTCGGCAAGCGCCTGGGAAACCTCCTGCCCGCTTGCCGTCGATGCGCCCGGCACGGCCTGAACCAGCGTGATCGGGCTATCATCGGGCTCGACACCGGCAAGGCGGCCGTTCGGCGCCGGCAGATATCGCGGATCGCAGGCAGCACGGAGCGCTTCGATCTGCGCAAGCGTGATCGGATCGCGCGAGCCGATGACAAAAAGCCCGCGTCCCTGCGGGATCGCTGCAAAGCCCGGCGCCGCGCCGCCGCTCATCGCCTCGGCGACGGCTTCGGCAAGGCCCCTGGCACCGATCAGCAGATCGACGCCATCGCGCACCGACGCGTCCAGCCTTTCGCGCAGCTGCTCCTGGGTCAGTGTATCCGGGATTCGCACGCGCGCGGCATGCCGCCCAAGTTTTTCGGCAATGGAAACAGGCGCATCCACGCCGAAGCCCTTCACATGACCGTCCTCGACCACCCGTCCGAAATCGGGGATTCCCGGCGCGACAAGGGCGGACCGGAAGGAGATCGCCTCAAGCTCGGCCGCAATATGCCCCTTGAGCCGCGAATCGACCTTCTTGAACAGGCGCGTTCCCGCCGGCAGAGCCGCAAGCGTAGCGGCAGTCAGCCGGCGTGCCGCCTCGGCGCTGGTTTCTCGCGACGCGATGTTCACCGAAAGCACGTCCGGCGTCTCGCGCACCGCCTCGGCGATAGCCTCCACTGCCAGCGCGACTTCCACATGGAGCCCCCTGCTCGCGAAGGGAGCGGCAGTGTCCAGCGCACCTGTCAGATCGTCCGCGATAATGGCCAGCATGAAGAAACCTGCGATTTGTTGTTATCTTCATAATTTATTTTCATATTGAAAAGTCAATTTAATTTACAAATGCATGACAACTTTCTTTCGTTTTTTCCTTCTGTCTGCTGAGCAAACGCTGAACGTTGCGATCAAACACTCTTCCCAATTCGATATGTTTTGATAAATATATCGAATTGGGTTTCCGTCAGCGCGGAAAACCTTGAAAAAGAGATGCCGATCGGAGCCCCAATGCCGTCCCTCCCCCGCCTGATCCTGCCGAACGCCGCCGCATCGCGCATCGCGCGCCTCCCCAAGAGTGAACCGCCGGCCACTACTTCACGAAACGATGGCCAGCGGCTGCGGATATGGGACATTCCCGCGACGTTTCACTGCTCGATCATCGGAACCTGCCTGACGACGGGGGAATTGCGCCAGGTGCTCATCAAGGCCGGGCAGGACGATGCTCGCAGCACAAGCGACCACACCCTGCATGGCCGCGGCGTACGCCTTGCCGGACAGCGCGATCAGGCGGCAAAACTGCTCAACAAGGCGCTCGACAAACGCCATGAGACGAGCGTCAAGCGGCTATCCCGCCAGGCGGGCGAAGAGGAACTGAGGGCCGTCTGGCGGGAATGCTTCGACCGGGGCGATATTGCCGGGCCCTATTGGGCGCTGATGAGCCATCCGGGGAGTTCGCCGGGCCTGATCCGCGACATTTTCGGCGAGGTCCACATGCTGTCGCATCTCGTCGGCAGCGCAAGCCGCCTCGATATCGCCCGCCTGACCCGGCTGGAAGCGGACCACGAGCAGGAGCGGGCTCGCGGCCGGCGGCAGGAAACACGCCTGAAGGTGGCAGCCGACGAGCGGATCGCCCTGCAGCAACGCATTCGGCGGCTTGAGGAGCGGGTGCTACAGGCCGATGCGGCTGCCACGGCCTTCGACCGGCCGGTGCGCTCCGACAGGTCCGGCCGCTCCGGACGGCTGGAGACGGAAGCGCTTCGCAGCGATACGCTGGCCCAGCGGCTTTCGGATTCAGAGGTGAAGTGCAGCGCCCTTCAGCGGGAGCTGGAGCAATTGCAGGATCTGTCGCACGCGATCCTGCGGGAAAACGAAGCCCTTGAAATCACGGTTGCATCAGGCCTCCAGACGAGCGCCCGGCAGGTGCCGCCGCAGCCTGCCGGACCTGTGCTCTATGTCGGCGGGCGGCGTAATCTGTTCGATCATTTGCGGGCCTATGCGGAAAGCCGCAGCATCGACCTCATCCTGCACGATGGCGGCCTGGAGGACAGCACGACGCTGCTACCCGCCCTCGTCGGCCAGGCGACGACTGTGCTCTTCCCCGTCGACCATATCAGCCACGCGGCCGCCGGCATCCTGAAGCGCCTCTGCCGAGCGCAGGGCAAGTCTTATCTTCCCCTGCGCTCGGCGGGACTCGCCAGCTTCCTTGCCGCCGTCAGCGGCGCGGGTGGCGCTTACGGCCGGCTATAGGGTCGCCGCTCATATCCACCGTTACTCCACGCCTCCCTGCGTCCCCTGCCAGCGCCGGACGATGCCGGGGTCGAGGTCGAAGAGGTCGAGCACGCGGCCGACCGTGTGCTCGACCATCTCCTCAAGGCTTTGCGGCCTGGCATAGAAGGCCGGTACGGGCGGATAGATGATGCCGCCCATTTCGGTGACCTGCGCCATGTTGCGGATATGGCCGAGATGCAGCGGCGTCTCGCGCAGCATCAGCACGAGGCGGCGACGCTCCTTCAGCACCACGTCGGCGGCGCGCGAGAGCAGGTTGTCCGTCGTGCCGGTCGCAATTTCGGCCAGCGTCTTCACCGAGCAGGGCGCGACGATCATGCCGAGCGTCTTGTAGGAGCCGGAGGAACAGACCGCACCGATATCCTTGTTGGAGTGGGTGGTCGTCGCCAGCGCCTCGAGGTCCTGCTTCGTGAAATCCGCCTCGGCCGCGAGCGTGATGCAGGCCGCCCGCGACATGATCAGGTGCGTCTCGATCTCCAGATCGCGCAGCACTTCGAGGATGCGCTTGCCGTAGATGACCCCGGAAGCCCCCGAAATGCCGACGATCATGCGTGCTGGCCGCATCGTCATGGCCTATCCCACCGGCCTGAGAAGCGCGGCGGCGCGCGCGGTCGCCTCGTCGCTGATGCGGGCGCGCACACCATGGAAGTTCGGGCCGCGCGTCGCATCAAGCCCCATGCGGGACGTGGTTCCGATGCCGCTTGCCGAGGGATCGAGCGCATTGCCCGGCAGGCCCTCGATGATGACGACATCCTTGTGCGGCTGGAAATGGGTGGCGAGCGCCCAGAGCACTTCCGAGTCCTTGGTGATATCCACGTCGGCATCCACCACCACGACATTCTTCAGGTACTGGTCCCAGCCGAGCAGGCCGAGCATCACCTGCCGCGCCTCGCCCTCACGCGTCTGGTTCATCGCGATATAGGCGTGGAAATGGGTGCCAGAGGACGGATAGTGCACGGCAGTGATCGAGGGGAAGCGCGCCTTCAGCTTCTCCACCACCTCCGCCTCGCGCGGCACGCGGCCGAGGTTCAGGTGCTCGGCCGAATTGCCGCCCGCCACGGAAACGAGCATCGCGTCACGCCGGCGCAGGATGGTTTCGACGGTGAAGAGGTTGTTGGTCGAGCGGTCGGAGGAATAGCCGGTGAATTCGCCGAACGGGCCTTCCTCGACATGCGCCTCGGGATCGAGCACGCCTTCCAGCACGATTTCCGCATGGGCAGGAACGCGGATGCCGTATTTGGGCGTTCGCACGACCTGCAGCGGTTCGCCCATCAGCCCACCGGCGACGTCGCGCTCATCCTCGCCGAAGGCAAGACGGGCGGAGGCGGCGATCATGAACAGCGGATGGCCGCCGATCACCATGGCGACCGGCATCGGCTTGCCCTTCTCCTTCGCCATGTTCATCAGGCGCCAGAGATGGCCGCGCGAGTGCAGCGAGGTCGCGAGCGAATTCCTCGAATGGATCATCGCGCGGTGATAGCTGAGATTGCCGGCCCCGGTTTCCGGATGCTCGCCGATGATGATGCCCGACGTGATGTATTTCGCGCGATCCGTGTCGAAGTGATTGAGCATCGGCAACGTGTTGAGATCCACGGCATCACCGGAAATGATCTCTTCCGTGATCGGGCCGCTTTCCAGCACTTCCGGTGTGAACGGCCTGTTGGAGCGCGCCTGATAGGCCTCGTGCAGGTTCTCGGCGGTCGAGCCGAGAAGCCGGGCGATGCGCTCGCGCGAGGCAAAGATGTTGCAAAGGACTTCGCTGTCGATGCCGCTGACATTCCTGAGATGCAGCATGGGGTGCTGCCCCTTGTCCGCAAGGTTCCAGATCAGCGCCGTCGCGTCCTGATCGTCCGAGACCGGCCGGTCGATGGTGATGACATCCTCGGGATGTTCCGCCCGGTAATCCGCCAGAAAGCGGCGAACGTCTTGCTTGTGGTATTCTGTCATGTCTCGGCCTCGGGTCGCTGCGGGTGGGTGACGACGCCCCAAAGGGCGCCGCCGTGTTTCGGATCAAGCCGGCTGCAGCAGATGCTTGCCGGTGGCGCGATCGACGCCGGCATAGCTGTCGGTCAGGCGCGCCTGGGCATCCTTCACGTCACGCGGCGGCGGCGACGGATCGATGCCGACGAGCTTGGCGATGTTGTTGCCGAGATAGCCTTCCAGATCGTCCTCGGAGAGGTTGATGCCGTGCGGCGGATCCTTGCAGAGCACTTCCAGCTCGCGCAGCCACATGCCCGGATCGTTCGGCGGGCTGTCCGTGCCGAAGACGATCTTGTTCTTCGGCAACTGCTGGGCGAACTCCACGATGCGCGACTGGAAGCACCAGCCGGATTCGCAGTAGACGTTCGGCGTATCCATCGCCATCCAGAAGGATTCGAACGAGTAGTTTCCGCCCGTCTGGATGCCGAAGTGACCGATGATGAAGTTGACCATCGGGAACTCGCGGATGATCGGGTAGAACATCGTCGGGATCGTGTAGGGGCCGTCGCCGGTGTGGATGAGGACGACGACGCCGAGCTCGGCGCACTTCTTCATCGCCGGGCGCAGCCATTCGAGCGCGCGGTCGGGACGATAGCCGTGCATGTTGGCATGCAGCTTCAGCATCTTGAAGCCGTATTCCTTGACGTGGAATTCCAGCTCCGCAGCGCCGTTCTCAGGCCCCCAGCGCGGGTTGTAGTTGAAGTTGCCGATGAAGCGGTCCGGATACTTCTCGCACAGCTCGGCGATATAGGCCATGTAGTCGCGAATACCTTCGCGACCCTTGCGGTTGCCGTCACGGTAGCCGGTGTTACCCGGCGGCGGCTGGATGAAGCCCATGTCGATACGGCGCGGCTTGCCGTTGATCATGTAGGGGCCGTCCATCAGCTTGAGCATGCGCTCGCCCGTGAAAGGCGTACCCGTATGACGCCACGCCTCGTCGACGAGGTTGGTCGGGTGAAGATGGGTATCAATAATCATTGTTCACTCCGTTCTTTTACGCGGCGATCTGGACGCCGTGCTGGCGCAGATACGCCTCGGCTTCCTCGACGCTTGCCGGCGGCGCAGTCGGCTCGAGGCCGATCATGCGGGCGAGGTTGTTACCCAGGTAGTCCTCCAGATCGTCCTCGGAGAGGTTCAGGCCCTGCGGCGGCTCGTGGCAAAGGACTTCCAGAAGGTTGATCCACATGCCCGGCTCGTTCGGCGGGGTGTCGGAGCCGAAGAGGATCTTGTGCTTGGGCAGGACCTTGGCGAATTCGACGATACGCGACTGGAGGCACCAGCCGGATTCGACGTAGACGCTCGGCGTGTCGAGGGCCATCTGCATCGGCTCGAACACGTAGACGCCGCCCGTCTGGACGCCGAAGTGGGCGAGGATGAAGTTGACTTCCGGGAACTCGCGGATGATCGGGTAGAATTCCGTCGGGATCGAATAGGGACCGTCGCCGGTATGTACCTTCACCATTAGGCCGAGCTCGGCGCACTTCTTCATGGCCGGGCGCAGCCAGTCGAGCGCGCGGTCCGGGCGGTAGGCGTGCATGTTCGCCTGCAACTGGACCATCTTGAAATCGAATTCCTTGGCGTAGCGTTCGATTTCGTCAACGCCGTTCTGCACGCCGTAGCGCGGATTGTAGACGAAGCAGCCGAGGAAGCGGTCGGGATGCTCCGTCACCATTTTTTCCGTGTAACCCATGTACTGGCGGATGGCGGCCTTGCCTTCCAGGTCCATGATTTCATGAGTGTAGATGGTGTTGCCCTGCGGCGGCTGGATGAAGGCCTTGTCGACGCGGCGCGGCTTGCCGTTCACATAGTACGGGCCGTCCATCATCTTCAAAAGCTTGTCGCCGGTGAACGGCGGTCCGTCATGGCGCCAAGCCAGATCCACCAGGTCGGTGGGATAGCAGCTTAGGTCAATTATCATTGCGTTCTCCTGTCGTAGAGGGTCCGGTCGATGCGGGGCCGCGCGATGAACGCCATGCCGGCGGAAGCCGGACGTGGATGCGCGATCTCAGGTAATGCCGCTGACGGAGAAGAACGGCCGGTATGGAGGGCCCGGGACGGGCACAGCCGGCAGGTGTTCCTTTCGTAGTCAGCATCGACATTGCGGCCTCATCTTCCAACAGACGGTGAGCAATTGTCGGTGCTTCTACTCAGTGCCAAATGAACCATGAGGTGGGCTTTGTGTCAATAAAATAATCAATCTAAGTCATTATTTTAAAAAGGTTTTTTGACAAAAACAGCAATGACCGCCCGCGCGCTGGAGGGTGCGCGGGCGGTTCAGACAGAGGACTTGTGCAAGCGTCCGGCGACGGGAGAAGCGTCGCTAGGCCGCCAGGCATGCGCGCAAGTTTCTGTCTATGCCGTCACGGTCGAGATTGCGGCCGATGAAGACGAATTTCGACTTCGGCGTATCCTCGCCCCAGGCGTGATCCGGGCGGAAATCGACCAGCTTGTGCACCGCCTGGAGCACGAAGAACCGGTCGTCATTCGCCACGGAGACGATGCCCTTGGTGCGGAAGATGTCGTCGCCGTGCTCGCCGAGATAATCCTTCAGGAAGGAGGCAAGCTTCTCGCCGTCGAAGGATTGCGGATAGACGAAGGAATGCGACTTCACCGTCACATCGTGCTGGTGCGGCCGACGGGCGGTTTCCGGAGCGTGCCCATGGTCGTGATCATGGTGCGCATGATCGTGATCCGGGTGATCGCAGGCCGCATCGTGGCAATCGTGGTGGTGATGATGCGCGTCCTGCTCGTCATCCATGTCGATGTCGAGGATTTCCGCCCGCTCGCGCACGTAGGAAGGCCGGAAGCCCTTGACGCCGAGGATGTTGGCAAGATCCACGACGCCGTAGCTGGAACGCAGGATCGGCGCCGTCTGGTTGAGCTTGCGCAGCGAGCCCTCCAGCGAGCCGAGAGCCTCTTCACCTGCAAGGTCGATCTTGTTGACGATGATGCGGTCGGCCGCGACGATCTGGTTGACCGCCTGGTTGTCGCTGCCATCAAGCACCGGATCATAGAGGTGCTGGTCGATATGCATGGCGTCCACCAGTGTCACGACGGCGTCCAGTTCCACCTCTTCCGCCACGCTGCGATCGACGAAGAAGGCGGTGGCGACGGGCGTCGGGTCCGCTAGGCCGGAGGTCTCGATGATGATGTGATCGAACTTGTCCTTGTGGCTGAGCAGCTTCTTCATCACGTCGATAAGGTCGTTGCGCACGTCAACGAAGCAGCAGATGCAGCCGTTCTGCATCTGGAATATCTCCTCGTCGGAGGCCAGCACCAGGTCGCTGTCGACATCCACCTCGCCGAACTCGTTCTCGATCACCGCGATGCGGTGGCCGTGGCGCTCGGTGAGGATGTAGTTGAGCAGCGTGGTCTTTCCGGAACCGAGAAACCCGGTGAGGATGGTGATGGGGAGTTTCCGGCTGGCGGGCTCGATATGCATGTTCATGTGCTCTGCTCCCTCAAGGCTTTCAGGACGTCTTCCGGGGTAATCGGATAGTGGTGGAAACGGACGCCGATGGCGTCATGGATGGCGTTGGCGATGGAGGGGCCGATGGCGATGATCGGATCTTCCCCGACGCCCTTGGCGCCCCAGGGGCCGCCCGGATCCGGTGCAGCTTCCAGGATGATCGTCTCGATGTCGGGCATGTCCATCGACAGCGGCATCTTGTAGTCGACGAGGCCGGCGTTCAGAGACCGGCCGGTCGTCTTGTCGATCACGTAGTCCTCGGTCAGCGTGTGGCCGATGCCCTGCTGGATGCCGCCCTCGATCTGGCCTTCCGCCGCGATCGGATGGATGACCCGGCCGACATCGTGCACCGGAACGACGCGCTTGACCTCGACGATGCCGGTTTCCGTATCGACATGCACCTCGGTGAAATGCGCCGCGAAGGAGTAGGACTTCGTCGGCTCATAGGTGCCGTTGGCAATGATATTGGCGGCCGGAATGCCACGCGACGGTCCCATCGCCTCGGCCACCGTCATGGCGCGGCCGGGATCGTTGATGAGGAACACGGTGCCTTCGCTCATGTCGAGTTCGGTCGGCGAAACCTGCAGCTTCATCGCCGCCCGTTCGAGCACGGCGGTGCGCACCTTGCCGGCGGCCATCTTGGCGGCGGTACCGACAAGATAGGTCGTGTGGCTGGCGAAGGCGCCGATGTCCCACGGCACCACATCCGTATCGCCATGGATCGTGCCGACATCCTCGAAGCGCACACCGAGTTCCTCGGCGACGATCTGCGCCAGCGCGGTATGCGCGCCGGTGCCGAGGCCCGCCGCGCCGGTGAGCAGCGTCACCGTGCCGTCCTCGTTGACCTTCACCGTGGCATTGCCCTGCTCCTTGATGCCCGGATAGGCCGACGAGCCGTGCATTTCACAGCCGATGCCCCAGCCGGTGCGGATATGCGGGCGCTTCGGGTCCGGCGTGCGGTCGCGATTGCGCAGCTTCTTCCAGTCCAGCACGTCGACGCCGTGCCGGATGCAGATCTCCAGCCCATGGCCGAGGATTGGATGGCCGGACGGTGCGATATCGCCCTCGCGCACCACGTTTTTCAGCTTCAGCTCCGCTGGATCCATGCCGATCCGTTCGGCGGCCTCGTCCATCTGGATATCGAGCGCATAGTAGCTCTGCACGACGCCGTAACCGCGGAAGGCGCCGTTGATCGGCGTGTTGGTATAGACGCAGCGCCCTTCCAGCCGCACGTTGTCGCAGCGGTAGAGCGAGGTGGCGGCGGTGGTGCCGACGATGGTGACACCCGGGCCGTGCGATCCGTAGGCGCCGGAATCGTAGACGAGCTTCATGTCGCGCGCCACGAGCGTACCGTCATTCTTGAAGCCCTGTTTCAGCCAGATCTTGCAGGGATGGCGCGAGCGGCCGGCCACGAACGTCTCGCGGCGGGTGAATTCCATCTTCACCGGCCGGCGCGTTTCCTTCGCAAGCAGCGCGCAAAGGAACTCGTGCTGGAAGAGATCCTGCTTGGCGCCGAAGCCGCCGCCCATGTGATCGACCAGCACGCGAACCTTGGTGAGCGGCAGGCCGAGCACTTCGGCCAGGCTGCCGCGCACCATGAAGGAGGTCTGCGTCGAGGTCCAGAACGTCAGCTTGTTGGAACCGTCCCAATCCGCGATGCAGACATTCGGCTCCATATAGGCCGGATGCGGCCGGCCACCGGAGAAGGTGCCCTCGAGAATGAAATCCGCCTCGGCGAAGCCGACTTCGACATCCCCGCGGTTGACGCGCACCGGGTCGAGCACCAGGTTGCCGCCCGGACCGACATCGTGGATCAACGGCGCACCGGGCTTTGCAGCCTCTTCCGGCTCGAAGACGGCCGGCAAGGGCTCATATTCCACCACGATCAGGTCCAGCGCCTCGTCGGCGATCTCCTCGCTGATCGCGGCGATGGCGGCAACGCCCTCGCCCCAGAAGCGAACCCGGTCGTCGAGGATATACTGGTCCTTGGTGCAGGAGGCCGAGCGCGGATGCGGCGAACCGTAATGCAGCACGCGCGGCACGTTCTCATGGGTCAGCACCGCCTTGACGCCCGGATAGGCGAGCGCCTTGCTGACATCGATGCTCTTGATGCGGGCATGGGCGATGTCGGCGCGCTTGATCTTGCCGTACAGCATGCCGGGCAACTTGATGTCGCCAGTATATTCGGCCTCGCCCGTCACTTTCTCCAGCACGTCGTCGCGCTTGACGCTCTTACCGACGATCTTGAATTCGCGCTTCTCGATAGGGGTCGTCATGTTCATGATCTTGCAGCCTCCATCTCGCGCGCGGCGGATTTGATCGCGTCGAAAATTTTCGTGTAGCCCGTGCAGCGGCAGATATTGCCGCTGAGACCGAAACGGATGTCCTCGTCGGTCGGCGCCGGATTGTCGTCGAGCAGCTTCTTGGCCATCATCAGGATACCCGGCGTGCAGAAGCCGCATTGCGAGGCGCCATGCTGCATGAAGGCGTCCTGCAACGGATGCAGCGTATCGACGCCCGGCTGTAGGCCCTCGACGGTCTCGACCGAGCGGCCTTCGGCCTCCACGGCAAGCATCAGGCAGGCATTCATCGGCTCGCCGTCGACCAGCACGGTGCAGGCACCGCAATCGCCGACGTCGCAGCCCTTCTTGGTGCCGGTAAGGCCGACATCGTCGCGCAGCGCATCGAGCAGCGAGCGGCAGGTATCGACTGCCATCTCGCGCGCCTCGCCATTGACGGTGAATTCCACGATCCGTTTCATGCGCAAGTCTCCAATGCCTGTTTGATGGCGCGGCCCGTCAGCACGCCGACCATGTCGCGGCGGTAGTTGGCGCTGGCGCGCACGTTGCTGATCGGGGTGCACTCCTCCATCGCCTTGTTCGCGGCGTTCCTGATCGTCTCGGCGTCGAGCGTGGTGCCACGCAGCATCTCCTCGGCCTGCGGCGCACGCAGCACCGTAGCGCCGACCGCGCCGAGCGCGATGCGGATGTCACGGCAGACGCCGCCATCCATGGAGAGGCTGACGGCAACGCCGACGGTGGAGAGTTCCATCGCCTTGCGGCGGCCGTGCTTCAGATAGGCCTTGCCAACATTGTCGGCCGCCGGCGGCACCGTGATGCCGGTGACGATCTCGCCCTTGGCGAGCACGGTCTTGCCGGCCCCGGTGAAGAAATCGGCAAGCGGAATGACCCGCATGTTGGTGCGGCTGTAGATGTGCACGAATGCGCCATCGGCAATCAGCGGCGGGATGGTATCGGCCGAGGGCGAGGCGCGACAGATATTGCCGACGACGGTCGCGCGGTTGCGCACCTGGATGGAGGCCAGCGACGCCAGCGCGGCGCAGAGATTCGGATAGCGCTCGCGCACCAGCGGCAGGTGTTCCAGGCGCCCGACCGTCACAAGCGCCCCGAAGGTCAGGCCCCGCGTTTCGTCATAGAGGATATCCGACAGGCCGGGAATCTGCTTGATGTCGATGACGTTGCGCACGCGGCGCAACCGCTCCCGGATCTCGACCAGCAGGTCCGTGCCGCCGGCGAACAGAAATGTATCCTCGCCGAGGTCCGTGAGAAGGCGGGAGGCCTCCTCCAGCGTTTCTGCCCGATGGTATTCAAAGCGTCTCATGGGATTTCCCTTTGTTCGGGGCTCCGGCGGCTCCGCGCCGCCGGACTAAAGTCGATTGCTCTTCAGGCGAGATCCGCCGCAGGGACGCCGTTCTCGTTTTCCGCCTCCTCCGTTTCCTTCGGAGGGATGCCGTTGAAGAGGATGTTGAGAAGCGCTGCCGCGAAGGTGCCGACGAGCACGCCGCTGTGCAGGAATTTTCCAACCGCTGCGGGCAACTGATTGAAAATATTCTCCGAAACGACGGGCACCATGGCCAGGCCAACGCTGACGGCGACGATGTAGAGATTGCGCCGGTTCGCGACGAAATCCACCTTCGCCAAGATCTTGACGCCCGTGGCCGAAACCATGCCGAACATCACGATGGCGGCGCCGCCGACGACATAGCTCGGGATCGACGCGCTGACGAAGGCGACCTTGGGCAGCAAACCGAGCAGGATCAGGATGAGACCGCCCGCGGCGACGACCCAGCGGCTGAGCACGCCGGTGATCTGGAGCAGGCCGACATTCTGCGCATAGGTCGTGTAAGTGAACGTGTTGAGCAGACCGCCGAGAATATTGCCGACACCGTCGGTGCGAAGGCCCCGGGTCAGATCCTTTTGCGAGATCTTACGCCCAGCCATGTCGCCGACCGCAAGGAACTGCCCGGTCGATTCGATCATCATCACCGTCATGACCGCACAGAGCGAGAAGATCGACCAGAACTCGAAGATCGGCCAGCCGAAGGCGAGCGGATGGATGACGCGCACCCATTCGGCATCGCCGACACCGTGGAAATCGACCTTGCCGGCGGCAATCGCGATGGCGAAGCCGACGCCGATGCCGATCAGCACCGCGAGATTGGACAGGAACCCTTTCAGGTAACGCGTAAGCAGCAGGATCGAGAGGAGCACGATGGCAGCGACGCCAAGCGCGAAGGGCGCGCCGTAGGCCGGGTTCGGGATCATGCCTTCGGGTGCCCTGATCATCGGCTGGCCACCGGCTGCCCAGTTCACGCCGACGCGCATAAGCGACAGACCGATGACCAGCATGACCGTGCCCGTGACGACCGGCGGAAAGAAGCGCACCCATCGCCCGAAGAAGGGCGCGGCGAGAATGGTGAAGACGCCGGAGCCGATGACGGCCCCGATGACGCCCGGCATGCCGAGATCCGGGTTGGTGCCCGTCGCGATGATGGAGGGCACGGCGGTGAACGAAATACCCATCATGATCGGCAGCCGGATGCCGACTTTCCAGATGCCGAGCGACTGGATGATGGTCACGATGCCACAACAGAACAGATCGGCGCTGACCAGCATCGCGATCTGTTCCTTGGGCAGTTGCAGGGCGCTGCCGACGATGAGCGGCACGGCGACCGCGCCGGCATACATCACCAGAACGTGTTGCAGGCCCAGAGCCATGAGGCTCGGGACAGGATACATCTTCTCGACGGGATCCGTCGTTACAGGATTGGTCATTCGCATTCCTCCCAGGAATAGCGTTCCGGCGCGGTGCGGGCTTTTTGGCCTCGTGGTTTTCTCACCGCACGCCGTACAACGGGGATCATGCGGCTGGCCAAATCAGCAAACAATCGGCATAATCATATTTATTCATCTGATAACTGAATGAATGGACCGGCATGGACATCACGCTGAAGCAGCTTCGGGCCTTCGTCACCGTGGCCAACCTCGGGCAGTTCACGCTGGCGGCCGACAAGCTCGGCTCCTCGCAATCGGCGGTCAGTACGCTCGTTCGCCAGCTGGAAACCAACCTCAATCTGCGCCTCTTCGACCGGCACACCCGGCTGCTGCGGCTCACCCAGTCGGGCATGGACATTCTGCCAGTCGCCGCCCGCGCGGTGGCCGACATCGAAGGAATGGTCGAAAGCTCGCGGGAGCTGAACGCCCTTCGGCGCGGCAAGGTCTCGATCGCCGCCGGCACAGTCCAGGCGGCGCTGCTGCTGCCGCAGCTCGTCCATGGCTTCAACAAGCTCTACCCGGAAATCACTGTCGAACTTCACGACGTCGCCGAAAAGAGCGTGCTCGATCATGTCGCCAACGGATCGGTGGATCTTGGCCTTGGCACCGTGCCGGAGGAGGATGCCGAACTCGTCGGCACCCGGCTGACGACCGACGAATTCCTCGTGGTGCTGCATGTCGACGATCCGCTGGTCAAGGCGCCGAAACTTCGCTGGACCGACCTTGCCGAACGCAAGCTGATCGGGCCGCAACGTGGAAACCCGATCCGCGAGCGGCTCGAAAGCGAACTGGCGCGAAACGGCATCATCCTGCCGCTCGACAAGACGATGCAGGAAGTGGCGCTGCCGCTCACCATCATCGGCATGGTGGAAGGCGGCCTCGGAGTTGCGATCATGACGTCGGCGGTGACGCGGCTTGCGACATCGATGGGGCTCGTCGTGCGCACGCCGACCGAACCGCACATCCAGCGCGAGGTCAGCCTGATCCAGAAGCGGGCGCGCTCTCTCTCGCCCGCCGCACGACGGTTTCGGGATTTCCTGCTAAAATCAGTGCATTGACCGCGCGAAAAATCGGAGGTTATCTGATGACGCTGCTGGACCGCGCGAGGCGCGGGCAGGCAGGGCGCAGTGGCCGCAAGGCATAGCTGCGCGCGGCACCGGCCCCGATGGGCTGCCCGGCGAGCCGCCGCTCCCAGCCAATCAGACCAGGAGCACCACCGATGGCTCACACCCTGAACGACCACGCCGCGCAAGCGCAGGCCCCCGTCCGGCCGAATCGCCCCGATCTTTCCACCGACGCCATCCGCGCGACAAAGGAAGACCTTGCCGCCTGTTTCCGCATGGCGGCGCGCAACGGTTTCGAGGAGGGCATCTGCAACCATTTCTCGGCGGTCGTTCCGGGGCATGACGATCTCTTCATCGTCAATCCCTACGGCCATGCCTTCCGCGAGCTGACGGCGTCCAAGCTGCTGATCTGCGATTTCAACGGCACGGTCATCGATGGCGTCGGCGAGCCGGAGGCCACCGCCTTCTACATCCATGCGGAGATCCACCGGCGCCTGCCGCGCGCCAAGGTCGCCTTCCACACGCACATGCCCTATGCGACC
This sequence comes from Shinella sp., assembly GCF_049651085.1. Classification (GTDB taxonomy): domain Bacteria; phylum Pseudomonadota; class Alphaproteobacteria; order Rhizobiales; family Rhizobiaceae; genus Shinella. The sequence continues at coordinate 112,361 of NZ_JBASBL010000022.1, read as the reverse complement.
GCCCTTTCCATGACGGACGGCCCGCCGCTGATCTGGGCCGGCCAGACCGCGCTGAAATTCTACGGCCGCACCGTCGTCGACGAAAACTACAATGGCCTGGCGCTCGACTACCGTGAGGGTGCGCGCATTGCCGGCACGGTGGGCGACGCCGATATCGTCTTCATGAAGCATCACGGCGTCCTGGTGCTCGCGCCAACCGTCGCGGAAGCCTGGGACGATCTCTACTATCTCGAACGGGCGGCCGAGGTGCAGGTGCTGGCCATGTCCACCGGCCGCACCGTCTCCCCGGTGGATCCGGCCATTGCCGAGGCCGCCTACCGGCAGATGCGCGAGGGCGACCCCGCCTCCGCAAAAGCCCATCTGGCGGCCATCCGCCGCCAGCTCGACGCGGAGGAACCGCAATACCGGCACTGACTTATCGGAAAGGCCTGCGGCACACCCGCCAGGCCAGAGCGGGCAGAAAAATCCGTAATGCACTGATTTTACTTTATTATACTTGGTGAATATTGCGACCGCAATAAATCTTCGCAGTCGCAATTGTTACGATTTTTTCGCCAAACAATTTAAATAATGAATTTGTTTAAATTAACAGCCCGTGCTTACGTTTGATCAATAACAAAAGGGGTCGGGACGAATGGTACGTGACAATCCAACAGCATCCCTCGCAAACCTGACCCCGGGTCAGTCCTTTGCACTCACCGGAGGAACCGTCATCCATGCGGACGGTTCGCAGTCGATCAGCGACATCATTGTTGGGGCAGACGGGCGGATCATCGCGGTCGAGCCGTTCCTTGATGCAGCGTCCTGCGGCGCCTGTGTCGATATTTCCGGCATGCTGGTTTCACCCGGCTTCGTCGATGCGCACCAGCACCTCGACAAGACCGGCGTGCTGCGTTTCGCGCCCAATCCCTCCGGCACATTGCAGGGCGCCCGGGAAGCTTTCGGCAAATATGCCCGCACCTCCGGACCGGACGATATCCACAAACGCGCCACGCGCACGGTCGAGCGATGTCTTTCGCGCGGCACGACGGCCATTCGCAGCCACATCAACGTCGACAAGGATGCCGGTTTCCACGGCATCGAGACGCTGGCCGGCATCCGCGATGCCTCCAGGGACCGCATCACTCTCCAGCTCGTCGCCTTCATGACGCCGCATCCGGGCCAGGACTTCGACTGGCTCGACAGCAATATCGACGGCGCGGTGGCGCTGGCCGATGCCGTGGGCGGGACGCCGGCGGTTTCGGAAGATCCGCCGCGCTATCTCGACATCCTGTTTTCCGCGGCTGTCAGGGCCGGCAAGCCGGTCGACCTGCATCTCGACGAGCACCTCAATGCCGGCGTGCACCTCATGGATGCAGCCCTCGACAGGGTCGAGCGCTTCGGCATGCAGGGACGCACCGTCTTCAGCCATGTCTCCGTGCTGAGTGCCCTGCCCCGCAAGGACTTCCAGCGCATCGCCGAACGCATCATCGCCCTCGATGTCGGCGTCGTCACGCTTCCGGCCGCCAATCTCTACCTGCAGGGCCGTGACTACGAGATGCTGCCGCCGCGCGGCCTGACAAGGGTCGCCGAACTGCACCGGGCCGGCATCACCATCGCCACCGCTTCCGACAATATCCAGGACCCGTTCGTGCCGACCGGCTCGGGCGACATGCTGGAAATCGCCCGCTGGACGCTGCTGGCCGGGCACCTGCGCGGCGACGAGCTTGCCGCCGCCCACCGCATGATCACCAGCGCACCGGCCCGCCTGATGGGCCTTGGCAAGGACTACGGTCTCCGTCCGGGGGCCCGTGCCGACTTCGTCGTCACGGACTGCATCGATACCGACACGCTGGTTGCCGGCGGCCCGGACCGCGCCTTCGTCTTCTCGAAGGGACGCCTTGTTTCGCAAACAGCGACCACACTCACGCAGAGCGAAGGCGCCCGCATGAAGGAGGACGCATAAGCGAACGGCACTCCGGGGGATTGGACTTCAGTCTAATGGGAGGAATGGAATGAAGAAGACTGTAATTTCACGTCGTTCGCTACTTGCATCTGCTCTCGGTTTGACCCTTGCCGGCATGGCCTGTCACGCCCCTGCCAAGGCAGACGATTTCAAGATGGGCCTTCTCGTTCCCGGCAGCGTTGCGGAGGAAGGCTGGAACCGCATCGCCTATGACGCGCTGAAGCGGGTTGAAAAAGAATTCGGCGCCAAGATCAGCTATGTCGAGCTGCCCGACAATCCCGCCGCCTTCGAAAAGGCGTTCCGCGACTATGCGGCCCATGGCTACCAGGTCGTCCTGGGGCACGGCTTCCAGTTTCAGGATGCAGCCTTGACGACGGCGGCGGACTTTCCCGGGACCGTCTTTCTCGTCTCGTCGAGCTATGTGCATGAAGACAATGTCATCGGGCTCAATACCGATGCCAGCCAGCCCTTCTACCTGATGGGCGTCATCGCCGCGAAGATGGGCAAGGGCGCCGGCCTTGTCGGCGGCATGGAAATCCCGCCAATCGCCCATGCCTTCGATGGTTTCGAGAGGGGTGTCAAAAGCATCAACCCGGATTTCCCCCTGTCCACCGTCTTCATCAACAGCTTCACTGACGCAAGCGCCGCCAAGGAGGCCGCCGTCAGCATGATGTCGCAGGGCGCGGACTTCATCGTACCGAATGCGAACGCGGCCGGACTGGGCGTCATCCAGGCCACCCAGGAAGCGGGCACGCAGTTCGGCACCTTCAGCGTCTACAGCGACTACACGGAGGTCGCACCCCAGAACATCCTCGGCACGTTCATCGCCGATTACGGACAGGGCATCGTGCGTATCGTCTCGGGCATACGGGACGGCGTGGTGCCGCAAAGCAATGTCGACTTCGGCTTGAAGGACAAGGACGTCATCAAGTTCACCTTCAACGACGAAGCCGCCAGATCGATACCGGAAGACCTTCGCAAACACCTGGAGGAGGTGAGCGCGAAGATAGTGTCGGGGGAGATCGAGACGCGCACGAAGTAGTCGACGCGTCGGTCAATCAACATAAATAACGGGAGGAACGACAATGAGATTTTCACGTAGGACCTTTATGCACGGCGTGGCGGCGCTCTCCATCGCAGCCGCCTCGATCCCGGCAATGGCTCAGGCCGAAGAGTTCAAGATGGGCCTTCTTGTGCCCGGCAGCGTTTCTGAAGAAGGATGGAACCGGATCGGCTACAACGCGCTGAAGGGCGTGGAAGAACAACTCGGCGCCCAGATCAGCTATGTCGAGCTGCAGCAGAACCCCGCTTCCTTCGAAAAGGCGTTCCGCGATTATGCCAGCCAGGGCTACAAGGTCATTCTCGGCCACGGCTTTGAATTCCAGGATGCCGCGCTCGAAGTTGCGCTCGATTATCCCGACACCTATTTCCTGATCTCGTCGAGTGCGATCCATGAAGGCAATGTCATCGGCCTCAACACCGACACCAGCCAGCCCTTCTACCTGATGGGTGTCATCGCCGCGAAGATGGGCCGCAAGGCCGGCCTCGTCGGCGGCATGGAGATCCCGCCGATCCAGGAAGCCTTTGCAGGCTTCAAGAACGGTGCACGGAGCATCAATCCCGACTTCCCGATCAGCGAGGCCTATATCGGCAACTTCACCGATACGACGGCCGCCAAGGAAGCCGCACTGAGCATGATTTCCCAGGGCGCGGATTTCGTCGTGCCTAACGCATCCGGCGCGACCGTCGGCGGCTATCAGGCGATCTCCGAATCCGGGCCGGACGTGCGGACCTTTTCCATCTTCAGCGATTTCACGGAAGTCGCGCCCAACAATATTCTCGGCCTCTACGTCGCCGATTACGCGCAGGGCGTGGTGGAAGTCGCGCGGACGATCCGTGACGGCAGCCCGCCGACGGACAACGTCATCTTCGGCCTGAAGGATCCAAAGGTCATGTCCTTCACCTTCCGCGATGACGGCCCGGTCTCCGTACCGGAAGACATCCGCGCCGAGGTCAAGGCGATCAGCGACAAGATCGCAGCCGGCGAAATCAAGACCGACGGTAAGTGACCGGCGAGCGCTGCGGCCATCCGGCCGCAGCGCTCCATTGCCACACCAACATTCGGACCGATCAATGGAACAGGTAAACCAGGGAGCGCGTGAGAACGTGTATCCTCAAGCAACCCGAGCCCGCGCTTTCTACCGCACACTCTCGCAGGCAGCGATCAGCGCCGTGACCCCCATCGCGGCGGTCCTCGTCGCCCTCGCCTTTGGCGCAGTTCTTCTCTGGCTGAACGGCTTCAACGGGACCGACGTGGTCACAGTGATGGTCTTCGGCTCCTTCCAGGACATACGCTCCGTCGCCGAAATCCTGCTGAAGGCGACGCCGCTCATCCTGATCGGCGCGGGTCTTTGTGTCGCCTTCCGCTGCAACATCTGGAACATCGGCGCCGAAGGGCAGCTCTATGTCGGTGCGATCGCGGCAACATTCGTCGGCACCAGCATCGACGGTCTGTCCGTCTGGGTGCACGCACCGCTCGTCATGCTGGCGGGCGCGCTGGCAGGCGGCGCATGGGCCGGAATCGCCGGCTATCTCAAGGTGCGCTTCCAGGCGAGCGAGATCGTCACCACGATCATGCTCAACTACATCGCCATCATCCTGACGAGCTATCTCGTCACCGGACCGATGAAGGATGCGAGCGCCGCCTATCCGCAATCGGCCCGGCTCGTGCGCGAGGCGTGGACACCGCGCATCGTTTCCGACCTGCGCCTGCATATCGGCATCCTCGTCGCCGTGGTTCTGGCTGTCGCACTCTATATCTTCCTGCAAAGGAGCAGCCGCGGCTTTGCGCTGCGCGTCGTCGGGCTCAATCCGCACGCCGCGCGCTATGCCGGCATGGACGTGCGCCGCAACATAATGCTGGCGATCTGCATCAGCGGCGCGCTGGCCGGACTTGCCGGCGCCTTCGAGGTCGCGGGCGTCACCCACCGGCTCTACCAGAACATCTCGCCGGGCTACGGCTTCGAGGGCATCGCCGTCGCGCTGCTTGCCAACAACAATCCATTGGCAGCGATCCTGTCGGGCGGGCTGTTTGCAACCTTGCGATCGGGTTCGGAGGTTCTCCAGATCACCTCGCAGGTGCCTCAGGTCCTCGTCCTCGTCATCCAGGGCGTCGTCATCCTGTCCGTCGTCGCCTTCGCCAAGTTCCGCAGCATCCTGCGAATACTGCGCTAGGCGGCGGTCTGAACACAGAGGTTTAATGCGCCCTCCAGCGAGGGACGGAAATGATCCAAAGGGGTCCGTTTGATGGACGACATGATGTTTCTCACCTTCCTCGCGACACTGTTGGGTGCCGCCTGGAGGCTTGCCACGCCGCTTATCTTCGCCTCCATCGGCGAGATATTTTCCGAACGGGCGGGCGTGCTCAACATCGGGCTGGAAGGCACGATGCTCGTCGGCGCCTTCTGTGGCTTCGCGATGGCCTTTGCGACCGGCAGCGTGCTGCTCGGGCTCATCGCCGGGATCGGCGGCGGGATGCTGTTCGGGCTGATCTTCGCCTTCTTCACGATCACCATCAAGGCGAACCAGATCGTCGTCGGCGCAGCGCTCAACCTGCTCGGCATGGGCCTCACGGCCTTCCTGTTCCGCACCTACTACGTTTCCACCGGCAAGGGCATCGAGATCGCCCAGCCGGTCAACATCCCCTGGCTCAGCGACCTGCCCTTCATCGGCGAGGCCTTCTTCCGCCAGAACCTGATCGTCTACAGCACCATCGTCGTCACTATCCTCGCAGCCTTCCTTCTCTACCGCACCTCCTTCGGCCTGACGCTGCGCGCCGTCGGCGAGCACCCGAAGGCCGCCGACGTCGCCGGCCGGAACGTCGCCGCCTATCGCTATGGAGCGGTTCTGATCGGCACCGGCCTTGCCGGGCTTGGCGGCGCCTTCCTGACGCTCGGCCATTCCAACCAGTTCGTCGAAGGCATCACCTCAGGCCGCGGCTTCATCGCGCTGGCCGTGGTCGTCTTCGCGCGGTGGTCGCCGATAGGCGCCTTCTTCGTCGCGCTGCTCTTCGGCCTTTTCTACGCCTTGCAGCTCATGCTTCAGGCGCAGGCGTCGATCGTCGTGCCCTATCAGCTTCTGCAGGCGCTTCCCTACATCATGACGATCATCACGCTCGTCGTGGTCCGCGGCAAGGGTGCGGCGCCGAGCAAGCTCGGCCAGCCCTACGACATGAGGTAATCGAGATGTCCCAGAAACCCTTCCTGCGCATCGACAATATCCACAAGCGCTTCGGCCCGATCGTCGCCAGCGACGGCGTCTCGCTCGAAATCGAGGAGGGCGAGATCCACGCGCTGCTCGGAGAGAACGGCGCCGGCAAGAGCGTGCTGATGAGCATGATCTGCGGCATGGTGCGGCCCGACGAAGGCGAGATCGTCTACAAGGGCCAGTCCGTCCGCTTCAACAGCCCGCGCGAGGCGATCCGCCAGCGCATCGGCATGGTGCACCAGCATTTCATGCTCGTGCCCAACCTCACCGTTGCGGAAAACTACATCCTCGGCCAGGGATCGGCACTGCGCGTCATCAACGACATGGACAAGGTCCATGCCCGAATCCGCGAACTCAGCGATCGCTATACGCTCGATGTGCGGCCCGACGCTCTCGTCGAAGACCTATCGGTCGGCGAGCAGCAGCGCGTGGAAATCCTGAAGGCCCTGTTCCACGGCATCGACCTCCTGATCCTCGACGAACCGACGGCCGTCCTGACGCCACAGGAGACCGACCGGCTGCTCTCCCTGATGGGGGATCTCGTCAAGGATGGGAAGACCGTGGTCTTCATCTCGCACAAGCTCGACGAGGTGATGCGTGTCAGCAACCGCATCAGCGTCATGCGCGACGGGCGCGTGGTGCACACCGTCAATGTCGCCGACACGGATGCCCGCGACCTTGCCCGCATGATGGTGGGCCGCGACGTGCGCATGGAACTCCCGCGCAGCCCCGCTGCCCCCGGCCCGCTGGTGCTGTCGGTGGAAAACCTCACCTGTCGCAGCGAGGCCGGTCTTCCTGCGGTGCGCGGCGTGAGCCTCAATGTGCGGGCCGGCGAGATCGTCGGTATCGCCGGCGTTTCCGGCAATGGCCAGACCGAGTTGTCGCTGGCGCTGTCCGGCCTGCTGCCGGTCGATTCCGGCCGCGTCATCCTCAACGGAAAGGACATTACCGGTCACGAACCCGCCCGCATCAATGCGAGCGGCTTTTCCCACATTCCGGAAGACCGGCACAAGCACGGCGTCGTGCTCTCCCTTTCACTCAGCGAGAACACCATCCTGCAACGCTACGACCAGCCTCCATTTGCAAGCCGCGGCATGCTGAACCGCAAGACGATCAGCGCGCATACGCAGGATCTCATCAAGCGCTTCCGGGTGAAATCGCACGACGAGAACCAGCAGATCGGCGACCTTTCCGGCGGCAACCAGCAAAAGCTCGTCGTCGCCCGCGAACTGGCGCGCAACCCGGATTTCATCCTCGTCAACCAGCTTGCCCGCGGCATCGATATCGGCGCCATGGAGTTCGTGATGGAGGAGATGCTGAAGCAACGTGACAACGGACGGGCGATCCTGCTGATCTCCACGGAACTGGAAGAACTGTTTGCGATCTGCGACCGGATCCTCGTGATGTGCCACGGCGAAATCCTCGGCGAACTGCCGCCGGATCGCGGCCGTCTGGAGGAACTGGGGCTGCTCATGGCGGGCCAAAAGGCGGATCATGTCCAACAACCGGCGCTCGCGGGCTAGACAGGAACGTCAACGACAGCGTTTATAAGCAACGTAACCGGCATGTCCCAAGGAGGGCGGCTCGCCCATGAATATAACCCTGCGGCAACTCAGGGCCTTCATCTCGGTGGCCGAGCTTGGCCAGTTCAATCTCGCCGCGAGAAACCTCCATCTGACCCAGTCTGCGGTCAGTATCCTCATCCGTGATCTGGAATCGGAAATCGGCGCTCGCCTCTTCGATCGCCATACCCGCATGGTCTCGCTGACGCTGGTCGGCCAGGAATTCCTGCCGCAGGCGCGCAAGATATTGAAGGATCTGGATCTGGCGGTTGGCGACGTGCGCGACAATGCCTCGCTGAAGCGCGGCCAGGTGACGATTGCCGCCGCGATCGTGCTGGCGGCGACGATCGTGCCGCCGATCATCGCGCGCTTCCTGCGCATGTATCCGGAAATTTCCGTCAATATCCGCGACATGCCGGAAGAAGCGATCAGCCCCGCCCTCAAGCGCAACGAGGTCGACATCGCGGTCGGCACCCTGTCGGAAGAAGATCCCGAGATCACCGCGACGCCCCTGCTGCGCGACAAGCTGATGGTCGTCTGCCGGGAGGATCATCGCTTTGCCAAGCGCAAATCCGTTCGCTGGGCCGAACTGAAGGACGAGAACCTCATCACGCTTGCCGCCGCCAATCCGCTGCGCACCATCGTCGAGCACAATCTCATCCGCGTCGTATCGAGCTTCCGGCCGAAATACGAGGTCCGCTTCTCGACCACCGCCATCAGCATGATCGCCGCCGGCATGGGCGTTTCCGTCCTGCCGGAAAATTCCAGCCAGCTGGCGTCCGTCGTGCGCGTGACGACCGTCGATCTCATCGACCCGCCCGTCATGCGCGATGTCTCGCTGTTGCAGCGCCGGCATCACAGCCTCTCGCCGGCCGCCGAACATCTCAAGGCTGTCTTCGTCGCCTGCGCGGCGGAACGGGCCGGATTCTCCGAACGAAGCCTCCGGGAATAGAAAAGGCCGCGCAGGGCAGCACGGCCTTTCGTTTCGACATTTGGATTCTCGATCAGCCGAACGTATAGGCGGCAATCGATTCCGGTTTCATCTCGATGGAAAAGCCCGGCAGCGAGGGCGGCATATAGGCGGCGTTCTCGATGCGGCAGGGATCGATGAAGTGCTCGTGCAGATGGTCGACATATTCGATGACGCGGCCTTCCTTCGTGCCCGAGACTGTAATGTAGTCGATCATCGAGAGATGCTGGACATATTCGCAGAGCCCGACACCGCCGGCATGCGGCCAGACGGGCAGGTCGTATTTCGCGGCCATCAGCAGCACGGCCAGCACTTCGTTGAGACCGCCCATGCGGCAGCTGTCGATCTGCACGATGTCGATCGCGCCGCCCGCGATCATCTGCTTGAACATGATGCGGTTCTGGCACATTTCGCCGGTCGCCACCTTCACGGGATACACCGCCTCGCGGATCGCCTTGTGACCGGCCACATCGTCCGGGCTGGTCGGCTCCTCGATGAAGAAGGGCTTATATGGCTTCAGCTCGTTCACCCAGTCGATCGCCTGTCCGACCTCCCAGACCTGATTGGCGTCGATCATCATGTAGCGGTCGCCGATCACCTCGCGGGCGATGCGCAGACGGCGCTTATCGTCTTCCAGGTCGCGGCCAACCTTCATCTTGATGTGGGTGAAGCCCTGATCGACAACTTCCTGGCAAAGGCGGCGCAGCTTCTCGTCGTCATAGCCGAGCCAGCCGGCCGAGGTCGTGTAGCAGGCGTAGCCCTCCTTCTCCAGCGTTGCGATCCGCTCTGCCTTGCCGGCTTCCGCCTTCTTCAGGATGGCAAGCGCTTCTTCCGGCGTCAGCGCATCCGTCAGGTAGCGGAAGTCGACGATGGAGAGGATTTCCTCCGGGCTCATCTCGGCAACGAGGCGCCAGACGGGCTTGCCTGCTTCCTTGGCCAGAAGGTCCCACACCGCATTGACCACCGCGCCGGTCGCAAGATGCATCGCGCCCTTGTCCGGCCCGATCCAGCGCAGCTGGCTGTCGCTCGTCACATGCCGCCAGAAGCGGCCGGGATTTTCACGCACCCAGTCGAGATCGAGGCCCACCACAAGGTGCTTCATCGCATCGATGGCCGCGCAGCAGATCTCGTTGCCACGACCGATGGTGAAGGTGAGGCCATGGCCTTCCAGCCCCGCCTTGTCCGTTTCCAGCACGACATAGGCGGCCGAATAGTCGGGATCGGGGTTCATCGCATCCGAACCATCGAGGCTTAGCGACGTGGGAAAGCGCAGATCGATGGAGCGCAGGCTGGTGATCTTGGTCATGGAAGCGGCCCTTGGAATGGTCGGGTTGGCCGCCGGCTGGTGCCGGCGGCATCGGTGTTTCAGATCGTCCAGCCGCCATCGATGGCGTAGGCCTGGCCGGACGTGTAGGTCGCGCCGGCGAGGTAGACGGCAAGGTCCGCGATCTCTTCCGGCGTCCCGATGCGGCCGATCGGCTGGCGGGCGATGAAGGCGGCGCGCGCTGCCTCGAAGTCCCCCTGCGCGCGCAGGCGGTCCTGCAGCGACGGGCTCTCCACCGTGCCGGGGCAAATGCAGTTGCAGCGGATTCCCTCGGCGATGTAGTCGGCCGCGACAGACTTGGTGAGACCGACGACGGCCGCCTTCGTGATGGTGTAGGCGGCGCGGTTCGGCACGCCCTTCACGCTGGAGGCGACGGAAGCCATGTTGATGATCGCGCCGTCCTTCTTCTCCAGCATCGCGGGCAGGACCGCCCGGATCGTGCGTATCATGGCGCGCACGTTGAGATCGAAGGCGAAGTCGAGGTCCTTGTCCGCCATGTCGAGGATCGAGCCGGCATGGACGAAGCCCGCGCAATTGAACAGCACGTCGAACGGGCCTGCCGCCGAAACCACGCGGGTGACGGCTTCGTCGCTCAACACGTCGAGGACGTAGGTCTCGATATTCTCCTCGCCCGCAAGGCTCGTCAACGCATCCGCATTGATGTCGGTCGCGACGACCTTCGCGCCGGCGCGCGCAAAGGCGATGGCGCTTGCCCGGCCGATACCCTGGCCGGCGGCGGTGAGGAGGACGCGTTTGTTTTCGAGGGAACGGGACATGATGGCTCCTTGGCAATGCTCAGGCGAGCGGGCGGCGCTCGACGACATAGATATGATCAGCGGCGAGAACGACCTCGCCCTTCTGGTTGACGACTTCCATACGTTCGACCACACGGCCGGAGCCCGCCCGCTTGGGGTCGTCCTCCTTGCCGGTGATCGTCACGCGGCTGTGGATCGTATCACCAATGAAGACGGGTTTGATGAAGCGCATCCGGTCATATCCATAGGAAAAAGCGACCGGATTGATAACGCTCGCCGTCAGGCCGACACCGATGGAAAACACCATGGTGCCGTGGGCGATGCGCTGGCCGAAGGGCTGCGTCTTCATGAATTCCGCGTCCATGTGATGCGGAAAGAAATCGCCCGTATGACCAGCATGCACGACGAAATCGGTCTCGGTGATCGTGCGGCCGCTGGTCTTGCGGCCATCGCCGATCTGGTAGTCCTCGAAATACTTGACCTGTTCCATGGTCTGTCCTGTCTACGGCCGCGCGGCAAGCGGCGTTGCGGGTGCGGCGCTGGAGGCGTAGGCGGCCTCGACAAGCGCCATCGTCATCCAGCCATCCTCCACCGAGGAGACCAGTTCATCGTCCTCGCCCGAAACGAAGCGCTGGAGGTTCGCCATGCGTCCCACGAAGGCATCGGGGAACCAGGTGCCTTGTAGCGGCACCGGCACCCATCCTTCGCCACCCTTCGGATGGATTTCCAGAATGTCGGGCTCGCCACGCGGATAGTCGAGATTGACGCCGAGCTGGAGATAGGCCGCACCGTCGGTGCCCGAGACGCGGAACTCGCAGGCCTGATGCCTGCGGCCGAACTTGTGGTCGTGGTTGATCGAGAGCGCGCAGCGGACGCGATCGCCATAGTCGAGGATCGCGGTGGTGCGGGTCTGCGCCATGCGATGGTTCGGATGGCCGATGGTCTTGGCATGAACGCCTTGCGGATCGCCCAGCACCTGGCGGATCACATCGAGATAGTGGATCGAGTGCATGGCGATCTCGATGCGTGGCAGGCCTTCGAGGAAGGACCAGAGCTGCCAGGGCGTATCGAGCGCCAGATAGACGTCGAAATCGACGACTTCGCCCAGCAGCCCCTTGGCGATGGCATCCTTCAGCGCCAGCATCATGGGTGCAAAGCGCAGCTGGAAATTGACGGCGGCCTTGAGCTTCTTCTGCCGGCAGATCTGCAGAATCTCGGTTGCCGCTGCAAGATCGGCGCCCATCGGCTTCTGGAGAAGCACCGCCGCGCCATCCGGCAGGGCCGAAAGCACCCGGGCATGGGCAGCCGGAGGCGTAGCCAGATCGAAGATCGCATCGTCGACCGCGGCCGCTTCCTCGACCGTCCGATAGGCGGTCACGCCCCATTTTTTGGCCAGCGCCTTCGCCTTGTCGTGGTCGGGATCGTAGAGGCCGGCAATCGGAAAGCCGCCCTTGCGATAGGCGGGAAAATGCGCGTCGCCGACGATCGACCCGGCGCCGAAGGTGACGATGGGGCGCGGCTTGGCCGGCAGCGGCCAGGACTGGGAAAGCGAGGCTGGATCGAAATCAGGCATGGAAGAAAACCTCCTCCATCGACGCCCACCATTCGCCCTCTTTCCGGGTCTCCAGCGGCGCCTGGCAGGGCATGCAGACGGCCCACCATTCCTGCGTCTTCGGGTCGGCTGCCATCTTCGCCATGTCGGCGGCGTAGTCCTCGCCGTGATATTCGAAGAAGGAAAACAACAGGTTTTCCGGCTCCTTCAGGAAGATAGAATAGTTCCTGATGTTGCAGGCGGAAATCATCGACAGCACGTCCGGCCAGACGGCGGCGTGCAGGCGCTTGTATTCTTCGATCTTTTCCGGCTTCACGCCGATCACCGTGCCGATGCGCTGCATGTCTAGGCCCCTTCGCGGATTTCGTGCTCGAACTCGGGGATCGAACGGCTGCGGATGGCGTCCCAGTCCCAGTCGATGCCGAGACCCGGCGTCATGGGCGCGAGCGCCATGCCGCTCTCGATCACCATGCGCGAGGCGGTGATGTCGTCGAGCTGCGGGATGTATTCGACATATTTGCCGTTCTGTACCGCGCAGGCGAGGCTGACATGCAGCTCCATCAGGAAATGCGGGCAGACCGGCATGTCGAAGGCTTCCGCCGCATGCGCGACCTTCAGCCATGGCGTAATACCGCCGATCCGGCCCGCATCGACCTGCACGATCGAGCAGGCGCCCTTCTGCATGTATTCGCGAAAATGGCGGATGGAATAGAGCGATTCCCCGATGGCAATGGGGGTCGCCGTCGAGCGGTTGAGGCGCACATGCCCGTCGATATCGTCGGCCGGCAGCGGCTCCTCGATCCAGCCGAGGTCGAGTTCGCGCAAGCGCTCGGCCCTTCGGATCGCCTCATCGACGGAAAAGCCCTGATTGGCGTCCGTCATGATCTCGTAGCCGTCGCCGACGGCCTTGCGCACGGCCGACAGCCGCGCGTAGTCCTCCGCACCATGCGGTTTGCCGATCTTCACCTTCGAGCCGGTAAAGCCCTTCGACTTCGCGTCCAGGGCATCCTCGACAAGCGCTTGCGTCGAAATGTGCAGCCAGCCGCCCTCGGTCGTATAGAGCGGGCAGCGGTCCTTGGCGCCGCCGGCGAGCTTCCACAGCGGCAGGTTTTGCTTGCGGGCCCGCAGGTCCCAGAGCGCCGTGTCGATGGCGGCGAGCGCGATGGAGGTGATCGCGCCGATGGTGGTGGCGTGGGTGGCGAATTCCAGCTCGCGCCAGATCGCCTCGATCCGGTCGGCATCCCGGCCGATGATCCTCGGTACGAGGTGATCGGCAAGCAGGCGCATGACGGAGGAACCGCCCGTGCCGATCGTATAGCTGTAGCCGGTGCCCACCGCGCCATCGCTGTCGGTAATGGTCACGAGCGGCGTTTCCTGGGAAACGAAGCTCTGGATGGCGTCCGTGCGCTCGACCTTCGGGCGAAGGTCGACCATCTTCAGTTCGACGCGTTCGATCTTCGCCATGTCAGCCTCGCAGCGTGCGGCCGCTTTCGCGGTCGAAAAGGTGGGCCTGGGAGAGGTCGAAGCAGAACGGCAGCACATCGCCCGCGCGCAACGGCTTCGGGTTCAGCATGCGGCCGACCCACTCGGCACCGCCGAATTCGGAGAAGACCAGCGTCTCGTTGCCGAGCGGTTCCGTGAGAATCACGCCAAGCTCATGCCTGTGCACGTCGGCATCCTCGCCGGAATGGATGCCGTGGCCGGCAGGGTAGAGGTCATCGGGGCGCAGGCCGAAGGTCACTTTCTGGCCGGCGGTCACGCGATCGCGGAAACGCACCGGCAGCGGCAGGCGGTCGCCATTGGCGAACACGACCTCACCATCGGCGATTTCGGCGTCCTTCAGGTTCATCGGAGGCGAACCGATGAAACCCGCGACGAACTTCGAATTCGGCCGCTGGAAAACGTCTTCCGGCGTGCCGACCTGCTCGATATAGCCGTCGCGCATGATGACGATGCGGTCGGCAAGCGTCATCGCCTCCACCTGGTCGTGGGTGACATAGATCACCGTCGACTGGACCTTGGCGTGCAGCTTCTTGATCTCGACGCGCATCTGGGTGCGCAGTTTCGCATCAAGGTTGGAGAGCGGCTCGTCGAACAGGAAGACGTCCGGATCGCGCACGATGGCGCGGCCCATGGCGACGCGCTGGCGCTGGCCGCCGGAAAGCTGCGAGGGGCGTCGATCGAGCAGATGGACGAGGTCCAGCGTCCTGGCCGCCTCGTCGACGCGCGGGGCGATTTCCTCCGGCTTCATGCCGGCAATCTTCAGCGAGAAGCCCATGTTCTCGCGCACCGTCATATGCGGATAGAGCGCGTAGGACTGGAAGACCATGGCGAGATTGCGCGAACGCGGCGGCAGGTCGTTGACGATCCGGCCGCCGATCCTGAGATTGCCGCTGGTGATCGGCTCGAGACCGGCGATCATGCGCAGCGTCGTCGACTTGCCGCAGCCGGAGGGGCCGACTAGCGCAATGAACTCGCGGTCCGCGACCTCGAGGTCGATGCCATGCACCACTTCGAGCGAGCCGTAGCGCTTGACCAGCTTTTCAAGGGAAACGGTTGCCATGGATTATCCTTTGACTGCGCCGGAGGTGAGACCGGAGACGAGATGCTTCTGCACGATGAAGGTCAGCACGAGCGCGGGAATGATCATGATCACCGCCAGCGCGCACATGCCGCGCCAGTCGATGGTGAATTCCGACGTGTAGTCGAGCAGGCCGACCGGCAGGGTCTTGGAGGTGACGGAACGGGTGAGCTGGGATGCCAGCGCGAACTCGTTCCACGAGGTGAGGAAGGCGAAGATGCCGGCCGAGGCGATGCCCGGCCCGGCAAGCGGGAATTCCACCTGCCAGAACGCCTGCCAGCGCGTGCAACCGTCGATCTGTGCGGCTTCGGCGAGATCCTTCGGCACCTGGCGGAAGAAGCCGTCGATCAGCCAGATGGTGAAGGGCACGTTGAGCGCCACATAGGCCATGATCAGCCCGAAATGCGTGTCGATCACGCCGAGCTTGGAATAGACGAAGAACAGCGGCAGCGAGAGCGCGATGCCCGGCACCGTGCGCGTCAGCATCAGGCCGAGGAAGATCGACGACTTCGCCTTGAAGCGGAAGCGCGCGAAGGCGTAGCCGCCGGCCATGCCGATCGCCAGCGCGATCGCCGTCGAGGTGACGGAAATGATCAGCGAGTTGCGGAAATATTCGATGACCGGAATGCCCCCCTGCCCGACGCCGGAAAACATGGCGACGTAGGCATCGAAGGAAAGCTCCTGCGGGATCCAGACCGGCGGCTTGGCCATGATCTCGACCGTTGGCCGGAACGAGGCAAGCACGATCCACAGGCCCGGCAGGCAGATGATCGCCATCGCGAGAAACAGGCCGATCTTGTGGGCGACCGACAGAAGGATGCCGTTGATACGGGCTTTTGCGTTTGCGTTCTCGTTCATCTCACCACTCCGCAGCGATCTGGGTCCGCGCCGCCGCAAGCTTGCGGAAGAAGTAGACAGTGAAGAGGATGGACAGCAGGATCGCGACATAGGCCATGGCATTGGCAAGCCCCATGCGGGCATCCGCATAGGCCGTGCGCGAGATGAGCGTCCAGAGCAGTTCCGTGCGCTTGGCCGGCCCGCCATCCGTCATGATCTTCACGATGTCATAGGCCCGGGCGACGTCGAGCGAACGGATCGTCATCGCGATATAGGCGAAGGGCATGATGAAGGGCCAGGTAACGTAGCGGAATGTCTGCCAGGGCGTGCAACCGTCAACGCGCGCGGCTTCGATCGGCTCCTTCGGCATGGCGAGCAGCCCGGCAAGGATGAGGATGGCGAAGACCGAGGTCGACGACCAGATTTCGGCGATGAGGATCGCGGTGAAGGCGAGCGAGCCGTCGATCAGCCACGGGATCGCCTGATCGGTCAGCCCCAGCGACTGAAGCGCGTTGTTCACCAGCCCGATATTGTCGTTGAACATGAACTTGAACTGGAAGCCGACGAGGATCGGCGAGAACATCATGGGGAACATCATGATGGTTCTGAGCATCCGCTGGCCGCGCGTCGCCTTTTCCACCAGCATGGCAAGGCCGAGGCCGAGCAGCATTTCCACGTTGAGCGCGACGGTCAGCAGGAGCACGGTGCGGCCGAACGCCGTCCAGAACTCAAGGTCCGTCAGGATACGCGCATAGTTGCGGAAGCCGATGAAATTGTAGAGCGAGGCAGGCTGTGTCAGCCGGAACGACGTGAAGCTCGAATAGAGCGACAGGATCAACGGAATGATGACGACGGCTGCGAGCACCAGAATGGCGGGCAGCAGAAGCAGAAATGGCGCCGGTGGCCTCCAGCCTTTCATGTCGGCTTCTCCTGTCTTCACGAATGCGGGAAAGACGCCGCCCGCCACAGCCGGCCGGCAGTTTCGTCCTTCGGAATGTTGCTAGGGGTGGAAAGCGGCGCCGGACAAACCGGCGCCGCATCTGGCAATCAGAGGTCGCCAGCGTCTTCGAGGATCTGCGTCGCCTTTTCGGCGGCCGCATCCAGCGCTTCCTTGGAGGTCTTGTCGCCGAGGATGGCGGCCTGAAGCTCCGGATAGACGGCGTTGGAAATCTCGATCCAGGATGCCGTCTGCGGCACGGCGAAGGCGTTCTTTGCCGCCTCCTGGAAGGCCGTCAGGACTTCCTTGCGGTACGGATCGCTTTCAGCCTGCTGGATATTGTATTCCCAGACGGCGGTGCGCGTCGGCAGCGGACCGGCAGCGGATTCCAGCTTCTGGCTGTCCTCGTTTGTGAGGAACCAGATGAGCGAAGCGGCCGCTTCCTTGTTGGCGCAGCTTTCCGTGATCGAGAAGCCATGGTGGCCGGACCAGCCGGTGCGCTTGCCGGAAGAACCGGCCGGCTGCACCTTCACGCCGACATTGCCGGCAACCTTGGACGACTTCGGATCGTTGAAGAAGCTCGCCCAGCCAGGCCAGTCGAGGTTGACAGCGATGGTGCCCGAGGCAAAGCCCTGGCCCAGGTCGTCCCACAGGTAGTTGGTGGTGCCGACCGGAACCGCCTTGGCCTTGTAGAGGTTGACGAACCAGTCGAGCGCACGCACGCCGGCTCCCGAATTGAAGGTCGGCTTGCCGTCGGCATCGAGATATTCGCCGCCCTCGGCAACCAGCATTTCATAGAAGCGACCGTTGATCGCCTCTTCCTTGCCGGCATATTGCGTGCCGTAGAAATCCGGCGGGTTGGCAAAGAAGGTCGCCTGATCCGTGACCTGCTGCCAGGTGTCCGGCGGGGCCAGGTCGTAGCCAAACTTTTCCTTGAACGCCGTCTTCTTGGCGTCGTCCTCATAGAGGCTCTTCTGGTAATAGAGCGCCGAGACGTCGAACTGCGCGCGCGGCAACATCACGAGCTTGCCGCCAAGCGTGGAGGCCGAGATGGTGGACTGCACGAAAGCGTCGATCTCTTCCTTCGGCAGCAGCGCGCCAAGATCGGTATAGATATCCGGATATTGCGGGGCGAAGGACGAGTGGTTCGAGCCGACGCACCAGGTAATGTTGCCGGTCGCGATGTCCGACTTGATTTCCTTGTCCAGTTCGAAGTGGTTCTTCTTGGAAAGAACGTTCACCTTTGCGCCCGTCGCCTTCTCCCATTCGGCGATGCGCGCATAGAGCGCTTCATACTGCTGGCCGCCGATGAGCTTCGCATCGACAGAGACACCTTCGAATTTTCCCGGCAGATCGGCAGCGAGCGCAGAACCCGCCCATGCGCAAAGTACGGCACCGGCCGCAACGCCGGCTAGAAATCTCGACATCTTCCCCTCCCATTTGGCTTGACGTCAGCCCTTACCAATAAGAGCTTCATTTATATACAAACCAATTATTCACTTATCGTCAAGCAGAAACGGCTATCCGGGATTGTCATTGCGTATTTCTGCGCATATGAATTTGCTTATTCACCGGAGGATTTCGCGTGTCGGACGATGAAAATGATCGCTACAGAGCGCCCGCGCTCGACAAGGGCCTCGACATCCTGGAACTGCTGGCGGACGTTGACGGCGGCCTGACCCAGGCGGAAATAGCCAAGCGCCTCGACCGTAGCCCCAACGAATTCTACCGCATGCTCGACCGGCTGGTGAAGCGCGGTTACGTCACCCGCATCGACGGCGACCGCTTCTCGCTAACGCTGAAACTCTTCGGCCTTGCCCAGCTTCACGCACCGGTGCGTCGCCTCGTCTCCTTCGCGGTTCCCCTGATGCGCGAGCTTGCCGAAGCCTCCCGTCAGGCCAACCAGCTCGTCGTCTTCGACCGCGGCAATCCCGTCGTCATCGCCCAGCAGGAAGCCCCCGGCTACTGGGGCATTTCGATCCGCGTCGGCTCGCGCATCGGACTGTTCGACACCGGTTCCGGCCATGCCCTGCTGGCCTTCCGCTCGCCGCAGGAGCGCGAGCGCATGATCGCCGAACATGTCGGCGACGGCGGCACGGACGGCCGCGTGACGCCCGAATTCCTGGCGCGCCTCGACCTCATCCGCACCCGCGGCTACGAAATGATGCCGAGCGCCCAGACGGCCGGCGTCATCAACCTTTCCGCACCGGTGCTCGGCGCAGACGGAACGGCGATCGCGGCGTTGACCGTGCCCTATATCACGCTGATCAACACGCCCGTCGCTCCCGACATTTCCACGACCATCCAGCTGCTGAGCGACACGACGCGCAGCCTTTCCGAAATGACGGGCGCCGGGTTCAAGGTCGACGAATAGTCGATTTGCATTTGAATGAATCATTTCCATATGACAGATTGATCCTCTATCGGAGGATACAGGCATGACATCGA
Source organism: Shinella sp. (assembly GCF_049651085.1). Lineage (GTDB taxonomy): Bacteria > Pseudomonadota > Alphaproteobacteria > Rhizobiales > Rhizobiaceae > Shinella. The sequence goes on along the minus strand of NZ_JBASBL010000022.1, from coordinate 93,184 downwards.
CGGTCGGCACCCAGAGCACACATCCCAAGACGATGCCGCAGGCGCATGCGGATTTGCCGGTCTGGAATTCGGAAAACTGGTTCTACGAAGATTTCGAAATCGGCCACAAGATCCGCTCGCTTCGCCGCACCATCTCGGAGGGCGAATCGATGCAGTTCAACGCGCTCGTGCTCGACATGCATCCTTACGTCGGCGACCAGATCTTCGCCGAGACCGAAGGCCTGTTCGGCCGTCGCCTCGTGGCGGGCGCCTTCGTCTTTTCGGCCGGCCTCGGCCTGGTCGCGACCAACTGCATCAACGCCTTCTCCTACGGCTACGACCGCCTGCGCTTCATCAAGCCGGTCTTCATCGGCGACACGATCTACACGATCCGCACCAATCTCGACAAACAGCCCAAATATGACGAACTCGGCCTTATCCGGGCCTCCTATGAGGTCTTCAAGGGCGAAGGCGAGCTGGTGCTCTATTGCGAGCACATCCAGACCGTAAAATACCGGGACGGCAAACCGCAGGCGTGAAGCGCCCCTCCTTCCTACCGGAAGCTCTTCACGAAAAGCGCGTTGAGATCGGCAATGGCCTGCGCCGCCGGCTCGCGGCTCGTCACGGCCTGGTTGATGCGCTGCGAGGCCGCTTCCTGGAACGGCATGTAGCCATCATGGCGCGGCCGCAGCCAGGCACCCTCGAGCGTCCGGCGCGTGTTGCGGTAGAAGCCGAGTGTCGCGGCATTGGCGGCCTCGTCCTCCCAGCCGGCGGCATGTCCCGGCTGGCCGCCGGACCGCCAATAGCGGTCCGCCTGCACAGGCCCGCCGGCGATCCAGTAGGCAAAGTCGATGGCGGCATCGCGGTTTTCCGAGAAGGCCGAAACGGCAATTCCCGTGCCGCCGAGCGCCGAACCGACCGGGCCGCCAGCACCGGCAACCGGCATATCGGCAAATGCGATGCGGTTTGCGCGAAACCCATCCAGACTATAGCTGACATAGCCGTATATCAGCGGCGAGAGACTGTAGCGCGCGCCGTTCTCCCCCATCCTGTCCAGCACGGCAATCGGATCCATCTCGATGCAGGCCGGGTCGGTAAGCGCAGCAAGCTCGCGGATCATCTCGATGGCCGCAACGCCGGTCTGCGCATCGACGAACGGCCGGTCCTTCTCCACGGAGCACGGCTGGCCGAGATTGCCGCAGAGCGTGAAGAGGCACATCAGCGAATGCGGCGGGCGAAGCGGCAGCAGCACCTCGCCGGCTTTGGCAAGGTCGAGAACCTCCTCCCAGCGCGTCGGCGGGGCTACCATGCGGTCCGGCCTGAAGGCGAGGACCTGCGTTGCCGCATCGATCGGGAATGCCCATTGCCGTCCCTGCCAGTTGTAGCTAGGGAAGGACGCGCCGACCGTACCCTGCGCCAGTTTCGCAAGGGGCACCTCGCGACCGGGCACGTCCAGCGGCGCAAGGCAACCTTCCGCCGTGATCTGCCCGACATGCGGGTGATCTATGACGATGAGGTCGTAGCGGCGGGCAAGTTCCTCGACCGGAAAACTCTCAAAGTCCTGAAGCGAACGCTTGTCCCATTCGATGGATACGCCCGTCTTCTCTAGCCAGTCCTGCGCGCAGGCGACCATCGGGTCGTAACCGCGCGGATGGCTCCAGGTCATGCCCTTGAGGGCGATGCCGCTCACGATGCGAATTCCGCACGGATAGCCGCCGTATGCTCGCCCACGCGCGGCGCGGCGCGGCCGTTTTTCGGGCGGCGTCCGTCGACACGCACCGGACAGCGCGTCGTGCCGATAGAAACATCGTCCTCCCGCGTGACGGTCTGGAGCATATCGAGAACGCGGAAGCCGTCGCTCGCCATGAGCTCCGGCCATTGGAGCACTTTCGAACACCAGATGTCGGCCGGCTCCAGGATGGAAAGCCAATGTTCGACGGTTTCGCCCGCGATGCGCTCCGCGATGATCTGCTTGATCGTGTCGCGCTCGGTGAACCACGCCTTGCTGTCGTCGCGGTAGGGCGCGAGCGCTTCGATCTCAAGCAGGTCCTGCAACCGGCCGATCGGCATCATGGCAATCGCCAGATAGCCGTCCTTGGTCGGATAGACGCCGTAGGGTGCGGAAAGATAGGCATGGGCGCTGCGGAAGTCGGAGCGCCTCGGCTTGCGGCCGCCGTCGTTCAGATGCGTGGTCAGCACCTCGAACTGGAAATCGACGAGGCCTTCGAGCAGGCTCGTCTGGATATGCGTGCCCTTGCCGGAAATGCCGCGCCGCACGAGACCCGCGAGAATGCCCTGGCAGGCATTGGCGCCAGCGAGCATGTCGGCGATGGCAAGACCGAACGGCACCGGCCCCTGCTGCTCATCGCCGTTGAGCCACATCACGCCGGAGCGCGCCTGCGCCAGAAGATCCTGGCCCGGCCGTCCGACCCATGGGCCTTCCTCGCCATAGCCGCTGATCGACGCATAGACGATGGCCGGATTGATCGCCTTCACCGCCTCGTAGTCGAGGCCGAGGCGCTCGATGACGCCCGGCCGGAAATTCTGGATGAGCACGTCGGCCTTGAGGATAAGCTTGCGCAGGAAGGCAAGGTCGTCCGGATTCTTGAGGTCTATGCCGAGGCTTTCCTTGCCGCGATTGATGGCATGGAAGAGCGTCGAGTCGCCGGCGACTTCCGTATCGCTGAGATAGAGCCTGCGGGAAAGATCGCCGCCATCGGGCCGCTCGATCTTGATGACCCGGGCGCCGAGATCGAGCAGGCGTAGCGAGCAATAGGGACCGGACAGAAACTGGCTCATGTCGATTACGGTGAGGCCGGAAAGCAACCCGGTTTCGTCCTGCATCAAGTCTTCCTCCTCATCGGCAGGCCATAGCAGGCCGCCAGAAATTCTTATTTAAATTGATACTTCATATATGAGTTTTGTCAACGCACGGCCGCCCTCGCCGGCCGCAGAATCCAACCATGCAGACATCACGCGCATCTCCTTGTGCCCCTGCAGAACGTGCCGAAGACAGGCATTGCTCGACATCCTCCCGAAAAGGATGGCACAAGCGAATCAGCAACGAAAAGGAAGCGACATGGCATCGACACCGCGTAGACCGATCAATCCGAAGGATGCTGCCGAGGCGTTGTTCAAACCGGCCAAGAAGGTCGCCGCGCCTGCAGTCGAACGGCCTGCAGTCCCCAATACCAAGGAGCTTGTTTCGCTGAAGATCGACAGCGACGTCGTGGCGTTTTTCCAGGCGGACGGGCCGGGCTGGCAGGATCGGATCAATGATACCTTGCGGGCCGCGATGAATCGGCTGGCTTGAACGACGCCGGACAAATGGTCGGGCTGTCACACGAAGCCGGGACAACTCGGAGGGACGGCATTGAGCGATGGAAAGAGGGACCTGACGGCCCTCATGAAGTCGGTGATTGAAGCGCCGAAGCGGGACAACACGGACTACCACCACGCAATCGCAGAAGTCCGTCGCGCATTTGCCGAGGCCGATGCGGCGCTCGGTCCTGATATCCGCGTCAGGACGAAACGCAAATGGAAGCGAAACGGCGACTACGTCGTGAAGCTGACGTTCAGGAAAAAGGCGCCGGACGCCTGAACAGGCGCCGCGCCGCAGCGCGCCGTTTTCGCGTTTCGCGGCGCAAACAGATGGGCTGGCGAACCCGTCCCGCGCGATCGACATGTGCGTTCGTTCCGTCAATTCCGGCAATCCGGGCTGAGCGATGATAGAGTGATACCCGGCTCCCCGAACGGGAGCCGGCTGGTTCCGAGCCTCCTAGAGGAGATTGCGCGCGGCGAGATTGCGCATCAGGTGCGATGCGCCGAAGCCCCAGGGTGCCGCGCGGTCGGTCGGCTGCACGCGGTTGACGAGCGCGCCGAGTTGCGGTGCGCTGATCGTCACGACATCCCCTGTCTTGTGGGTGAAGCCACGCCCCGGCTCGTCGCGATCCTGGATAGGGGCGAACATCGTGCCGAGGAACAGGACGAAGCCGTCAGGATAGCAATGATGGGCGTTGACCGCCTGTGCGACCAGATCCTCCGGATCCCGGCTGATCTCGCTCATGGAGGAATGGCCGGTCATCCGGAAACCCTCCGGGCCGTCCACCGCAAGCGAAAGCTCCAGCCGGCGAACGTCATTCATATCGAAATGCGCGTCGAACAGGCGGATGAACGGACCGATGGCGCAGGCGCCGTTGTTGTCCTTCGCCTTGCCGAGCAGGAGCGCCGAGCGGCCCTCCACGTCACGCAGATTCACATCGTTGCCGAGCGTCGCGCCGACGACCTTCCCGGCGGAAGAGACGACAAGCACCACTTCCGGTTCGGGATTGTTCCAGGTCGATGCCGGATGCACGCCGATATCGACGCCCGTCCCGACGGCGGAGAGCGGCTGGCCCTTGGTGAAGATTTCGGCGTCCGGGCCGATACCGACCTCGAGATACTGGCTCCACGCACCGGCTTCGATCAGCGCCTCCTTCAGCTTGGCGGCTTCCGGCGATCCGGGCTTCAGATTGCGGATGTCGTCGCCAACCAGCGACGCGATCCGGGCTCGCATGCCGGCGGCAGCCGCCGCATCACCGCGGATGCGCTCCTCGATGACCCGCTCCAGCATGGAAACGACGAAGGTGACACCAGCCGCCTTCAACGCCTGAAGGTCGACCGGCGCGAGAAAATAGGGACGCGACGCATCGCGCACCTCTACCGCGGCGTTTTTCAGGATCTCCTCGACCGAACCGATATCCTCGCCCTCGGCAGCCCGCAATGCGCTGGCGGGATTGCCCGCCTCGCAGAGATCGCGGACCGTCGGGAACGCGGCCGTGATGTCGATGACGCGCCCTCCCTCGATCCGCACGACGGACGGGCCGGCCACGTCCGGGCGGTACACCCGGCCGACAAGGCTCGCCGTTGCATTCTCGAGAAGGGCATTCATGCTGGTATCAACCATGTCTGTTCCAGGGCCTGTCAAATGAAGCTGCTGCGAAAGAGAGAATTGAGGTCGGCGATCACCGTGCCCGCCGCTTCACCGGCCTTGAGGCCGGTGCTGATGCGCTCGGACGCCGCCGCCTGAAACGGCATGTAGCCGTCGTGCCGGGGGCGCAGATAGGAGCCTTCGAGCGTCGCCCGCGTCTTGCGGTAGAAGTCCCAGGCGGGAGCGTTGACGCCGCCGTCCTCCCAGGCCAGCGCGTGCCCCGGCTGGCCGCCCGCAGCCGCATAAGGACCGCGTTGCGCATCCGCGGCGGAAATCCAGTAAGCGAAATCGAGCGCAGCCTGCGGGTTCTTCGTATAGGCGGAGACCGCGATGCCCGTTCCACCCAAGGTTCCGCCGACAGGCCCGTTCGTCCCGGCTGCCGGAATATCGGCGAAGTCCAGCCGGTTCGGCCGGAAACCCTCCCAGGCATAGCTGACATAACCGTAGGTGTAGGGAATGCAGGCCGCCCTGCCCCCAGCCGCAGCCATCGCTTCCGAAGCCTCGATCGGGTCCATGTCGAAGCAGGCCGGATCGAGATGCTGCACGAGCTCCCGCAGAAGGTCGTAGACTTCGGCGCCCGCCGCCGGATCGATGAATTCACCCGCAGCCGCCGCACACGGCCGGCCGATGTTTGCGGCCAGCGTGTAGAACGTCATGAGGGCGTGCGGCGAGCGAAGCGGCAGCAGGACACGTCCCTCGCGGGCGAGATCCATGACCTCGGCCCAGCGCTCGGGCGCACGGGACACCAGGTCGGGCCGGAAGGCCTGCACCTGCGTCGCCGCATCGATGGGGAACGCCCACTGGCGGCCCTGCCAGAAGTAGCTGCGATAGGACGGGCCGACGGTTGCGGCGGCAAGCGCTGCGCGTTCCGCCTCACGGCCCTCGATATCGAGCGGCAGCAGGCAGTTTTCCCGCGTCACCTGCCCCACATGGGGGTGGTCGATGACGATCAGATCGTAGGCGCGGGCCAGTTCGTCGACCGGAAAGCTCTCGAAGTCCTGCAACGAGCGCTTCTCCCAGACGACCTCGATCCCGGTCGTTTCCCGGTAGATTTCGGAGCAGCGCACCATCGGGTCGTAGCCGCGCGGATGGCTCCAGGTCATGCCTTTCAATGTCACGGTCATGGTCGCAACTCTTGTCTCTTGCTTTGTATCGGGAGCAGGTTTGGTCAGCGCCGGGAAAAGATCGGGGCGCGCTTTTCCTTGAAGGCCGCGCGGCCTTCGAGGGCGTCGGCCGTCGCAAAGCAGATCGTCTGTAGGTCGCGCTCGTATTCGATCGCCTTTTCCTGCGGCATGGAATGGGCCGCGCGCAGGTTCAGCTTGGCGGTTTCGGCCGCAATCGGCGCACGCGATGCAATCGTCTCGGCGATGGCGCGCGCGCGCGCCATCAATTCTGCCTGCGGTACGACCTCGGTGACGAGCCCCCAGGCCAGTGCCTTTTCAGCCGGGATGGGATCACCCGTCATCAGCATCAGCGCCGCATTGGACGCACCGACCGAATGCGCGAGGAAAGTGGCCATGCCGCCGCCGCCGATCCAGCCGAGCTTGATTTCCGGGGCCGCGAACTGGGCATTGTCGGATGCGATGCGGATGTCGCAGCTCATCGACGTTTCCAGCCCGCCGCCGAAAGCGTAGCCATTGACGGCCGCAATCGTCGGCTTCAACAGCCGGCGCATGGCGTCGCAATAGTCCGGCCGGTTGCGGAACTGCCACGGCGTTTCGTAGGTATCCAGTTCCTTGATGTCCGAGCCGGCGCAGAAAGCCCGCTCGCCTGCGCCGGTCACGATGACGCAGCGGATCGTATCGCTGGCATTGACGGTTTCCACCGCTGCGATGATCGCATCGGACATTTCCGGCGTGACGGCATTGAGCTTGTGCGGCCGGTTGAGCGTGATCGTCGCTACATGGCCGTCAACCGTGAAGAGAACGTCGTCCGTCATCGCTCAGATCTCCCCCTGGGCGACGACGCCGGTTGCCAGAAGATTCTCGATGCGGTCCGCATCGAAGCCCGCTTCCGTCAGGACTTCGCGCGAATGCTGGCCGGTAACCGGAGCGCCGCGATCGACCCGCGAAGGCGTCTTGGAGAAGTTGATCGGGAAGCCGGGCGTTTTGACGTGGCCTTCGGTCGGATGGTCGTACTCGACGAAGGTGCCGTTGTGGAGGATCTGCTCGTCCTTGACCAAATCCTCGTAGCCATAGACCGGGCCGCACCAGATATCGGCGGCGCGCAGCAGTGCCAGCCATTCGGCGGACGTCTTGGCCAGAAGCCGCTGACGCGTGCAGGCGAAGATATGGTCGCGCTGCGTCCAGCTGTCCGTCTCGTCGTCCATCGTCAGGAAGGACGGCTCGCCGATGATCTCGCCAAACTTCTTGAGCGGCGGGAAGGCGACGATGATGTAGCCGTCGCTGGTGGCGAAGGCGCCATAGGGCGCACGGATGTAGACGTGGGCGTGCGGCTCGGCGGAGCGCGCCTGCGGCTTGCCGGCCACGGTGAAGACGGAGAGTTCCTGCATCTGGATGTTGGTGATGGCATCCAGCATGTTCACCTTTACGAGCTGGCCCTCGCCGGTACGCTCGCGGTGAAGCAGCGCCGCCAGCGCGCCTTCGAAGGCGGTGTATGCAGCCACCGCATCGACCAGATACTGGCCGGCGGCGGTCGGTGCCTCGCCCTCCCGGCCAGCCGACAGCATGGCGCCGGACATGCCCTGCAGCACCAGGTCCTGGCCGGGACGGTCGAGATAGGGGCCGTCCTCGCCATAGCCCGACATGGAGACATAGACGAGGCGCGGATTGAGCTTGGACAGCGTCTCGTAGTCGACGCCGAGCCGCTTGGCGACGCCGGGACGATAGTTCTGCAGGAAGACGTCGGCGTCCTTCACCAGATCGAGCAGGGCTGCCTTGCCTTCCGGCGACTTCAGGTCGATCGCCAGCGACCGCTTGTTGCGGTTCAGCGAGAGGAAGGAGACGTTGATGCGGTTGCCCTTTGCGCCACCGGCCGAGACATGGCGCTGCCACTCGCCGGTGACGGGTTCGATCTTGACGACGTCCGCACCGAGATCCCCGAGCCGTTGCGCGGCAAAGGGGCCGGCCATTGCGATGGAGCAATCGAGTACGCGGTAGCCGGAAAGAATACCGGGGTTTTTGGTCATTTCACTAGATCCTTGGTTCTAACTTTGCAGTCGGCGCTCAATAGAAGAAGTTCGGCAGCCACATCACGATCGGAGACCAGTAGGTGATCAGCAGAAGCATGATGCCGAGGGGGATGTAGAAGGGCATGATTGCCCTGATCATTTCCGAGAAGCGTATCTCGGCGATGTGCTGGCAGATGAACAGGATGACACCCATGGGCGGCGTGATCGCGCCGATCAGCAGGTTGACGATCATGATGACGCCGAGATGGATCGGGTCGATGCCATAGGCGGCAGCGAGCGGCAGGAGCGCCGGCGTTGCGATCAGCAATACGGCTGTCGTTTCGATGAAGAGACCGAAGATCAGCAGGGCGATATTGACGACCAGCAGGAACACGACCCAGTTTGCGCCGATGGACTCGAAGAAACCGAGCAGGCCGGACGCATAGTTGCCGACGGAAATGATCCAGCCGAACGGGACCGCAGCCGCGATGATGAGAGTCAGGATGCCCGACGTAACGGCACTCTGGCGAATGTGCATCAGCAGCGAGGAGAACGTCAGGTCCTTGGTGACGAAGCCGAGTACGACGGCATAGATCACGGTCAGGGCGCCAAGTTCCGTCGGCGTTGCGAAGCCGAGCAGCATGCCGGCCGTCAGGAAGATCGGGGCAACCAGTGCCGGCAATGCCTTCCAGAAGGTGACGGCGATCAGCGGAATGCTGGCGCGCGGCTCCGTCGGCGCCTTGACGCGGCCCGTTGCAGCCAGGACCCAGACGAGGATCATCAGCGCCAGACCCATCGTCAGGCCCGGAATGATGCCGGCAAGGAACAGCTTGGTGAGAGAAACCTGCGCGGTCACGGCGTAGACGACCATGATCACGCTTGGCGGAATGATGGGGCCGATGATGGCGGAGGCGGCGGTGCAGGCGGCGGCAAACGGAGCGCTGTAGCCATGCTCCTTCATGTGCTTGATCTCGATGGTGCCGAGACCGGCCGCATCGGCCTGCGCCACGCCGGACATGCCGGCGAAGACCATGCTGCCGAAGATGTTGACCTGCGCAAGGCCGCCCTTGATATGACCGACAAGTGCGACAGCGAAGGCATAGATCCGCGCCGCGATGCCCGCGCCGTTCAGGATATTGCCGGCAAGCACGAAGAGCGGGATTGCAATCAGCGGGAAGCTGTCGAGGCCGGAGGCCATGCGCTGCACGACGATCTGGATCGGCATCGGCGTGAAAATATCGATATAGGCCAGCGACGACAGGAAGAGCGCGATGGCGACGGGGACTTCGGCCGCGAGGAGGGCGAGGAAGCCTGCGAAAAGAATGAATATCGGCACGGGATCAGCTCGCGGTTTGGGGAATGTCTTGCTCTTCGACGGGGAACGGCTCGACGAGCGGCGTCCGGTCCTTGAGCACGATCAATCGGAAGAGGCGGGCCAGGCTCGCAAACGCCGTCACGAAGGCGAAGTAGAACAGCGGCACGGAATAGAACCACGAGCGCGGCACATCGATCGGCAGTGCGATGGTCGTGCTGCGACCTTCGATGGCGATGACGCTCGGCGAAATCCAGGCGAGATAGGCGCATCCGAGGAAAATGAAGAAGTGGCTGACGATCGCGATCTTGCGAAGGCCCTCTTCTCCGAAATTGGCGCTGAAAAGTTCCACCTTGATGAGGCGGGCCTGCTTGGCGCCATAGCTTGCGCCGACAAAGGTGATCCAGATGAAGGCGTAGACAGCCCCCTCCTCGACCCAGGTAATAGGACGCCCGAACGCGTAGCGTGTGACTGTCTGAAGCGCGATGGACACGATGATGAATGTCATCGCGACGACCAGCGCGGAAATTTCCAGTCGGGCGATGATGCGGATGATCCCCGCAAAAAACCCGTCAATTCTCTTGGCAAGCATTGTTTCTACCTCTTCGCGAATGCATCCGCCCTTAAGGTGGGGAAGCGGCCGGCACGGGCCGGCCACTCGCATCCGGTCATTTCAGGGACTGAATCTCGGCCCAGAGGCCCTTCGGCCAGAAGCCTTCGGATTCCAGCTTCTCCACGGCGACTTCCGAACGCTCGCGAAGCGGCGTTACGTCGATTTCCGTCACCGTCGCCCCGTCGGCAGCCATCTTTTCGAGGGTTTCGGCCTGCTCCGCCGTAACCGTTTCCATTTGCCAGTTCACCGCATCCTGCGCAGCCTTGGACAGCAGCTCCTGGGTCTCGGGAGATTGCGACTGGAACCATGCGTCATTGACGGCGATGTGCGCGATGATGCGGACATGGTCCGTGCGCGTGACGTTCTTCGCCGCCTCATGGAACTTTGCACCATGGATGGAGGAGATGCCGCCTTCGGCGCCTTCGACAACGCCGGTGGAAAGCCCCAGGAATGTCTCACCCCAGGCGACACGCGCCGGCGCAGTACCGAGGGTTTCCCACAGCGCCAGATAGGTGCGGATTTCAGGCACCCGCATCTTCAGGCCGGCGAGATCCTCGATGCCCTTGATCGGGCGGGTCGATACGGTCACACGGACCTGTCCGGGAGCTGCAGCCAGAACGCGGACCCCCTGCTCGGCACGCAGTTTTTCGACAGCCTTCTTGTAGGTATCGCTCTGGATGAAGGCCTGGACGTGGGCATTGTCACGGAACAGGAAGCCCCAGCTGACGATATTCAGTTCCGGCACCCAGTTCGAATAGAAGCTGAAGTCGTCGCCGTAGAACTGAACGGCGCCGCTCATCACCTGCTCGATGACCTGCACGTCGTTGCCAAGCTGCTCGCCGCGAATGAACTCCAGCTTGATCTGGCCGGCGCCCCGTTCATTGACGAGATCGACGAAGTGCTGGTTCTGGCGATCATAGACGCCCTCCAGCGGGTCGGCCCCGCCGAACACCGCCGAGACATCGGCGGATGCCGTGCCCATCGTCCCCAGCAGCGCCAGCGCGCCGATCAGACCTCTTCCTATCATTTTCATGCTCTCCTCCCTTTGAGCTTGGGCGGCAGTCACGCCGCCCCGTTATTATTCAACCGGTCGAGTACCTTTCGGGGTCTTCTCGACCATTCGAATGTGATCGCTAACAAGAACAGTTTCGCCGCGCTGGTTGATCACCTCGCAGCGCTCGGTCACGCGGCCATATTCAGGCTTGCGCGGATCGTCCGCCTTCTCGATGACAGTGACGCGACTCTGGATCGTATCGCCGATGAAAACGGGGCGGACGAAGCGCAGCCTGTCGTGGCCATAGCTGAACGACGCCGGATTCACCTCGGCAGCCGCAAGGCCGATTCCGATGGAAAACACCATCGTTCCGTGCGCAATTCGCTTACCAAACGGCGTTTTCGCGGCAAATTCCGCATCGACATGGTGGGGGAAGAAGTCACCGGTATGCCCGGCATGCAGGACGATGTCCGTCTCGGTGATCGTGCGCGTCGGCGACGAGCGGGTTGCCCCGATGGTGAATTGCTCGAAATAGACGGCGCTCGACATGACTCTCTCCCTTGCAAAAGAACACTCGAAGTCGCCGCCGGGCCAAGCAAGGCTCCGGCGTCAGGCGACCATTATGGATCGCTTCGAATGACGGGATTTTGGGTCTCCCCCCGAAAACTCCGTAGTTTCGTGTTAGCGCTATCAGAAAATGTTGTCAATTGCCCCTGAGCGCTTTCAGCACGCTTATGCGCTGCCGCGCCGCAGAAGCTGAAGCGGTACGATTGTCTGGCGCGGCCCCTTGGCTGTTCCATCCAGTCTTGCGAGAATGGCATTGGCGGCAAGGACGCCGATTTCCTCGAAAGGAACGGCGATTGTCGTCAGCGACGGCTGGACTGAGTCGGCGAAATCGTAGTTGCCGAAACCGCAGATCGCGAGTTGCTCCGGCACGCGCACTCCCCGGCGGTTGCACTCGAGCAAGGCGGAAATCGCCAATGTGTCGGCGCTGAAGAAGATCGCCTGCGTCAGCGGATCGGCCGCCAGCACCTGGTCGAGCCCACGAACGCCATCGCCGGCAGGCATCGGCAGCGTGAGTTCGATGCGGGCGACCGGCGCCAGGCCCTCTTCCTCCAGGCGAGATTGCAGGCCTTCGAAACGCGCATTGGAGCGAAAATCCTGATCGCGCCGCCCGCCGACATAGGCAATGCGCGTCAGGCCGCGGCTGAGGAAAAGCTCGGCAACCTTGCGGCCCGCCTCGAAATTGCTGAAACCGATCGACATGTCCATCGCGGCATTGTCGCCATCAAAGGTCTCGACCACCGGGACACCGCTGCTCTTGAGGAGCTGACGCGTCAGATCCGTATGCTGTGTACCCGTCAGGATGAAGCCGTCCGGCCGGCGTTCGAGGAAGGACTGCACGAGACGCTCCTCGCGCAGTTCGGAATAATCGCTATGGCCGATCACGACCGAAAAGGAATGCTCCTCCAGAACACGCACGATGTGGTGAACTTCCTGTGCATAAACCGTGGCTGAAAGGCTCGGGATGATGACGGCGACGATATGGCTGACACTCGAGGCCAGTAATCTTGCCGCGCTGTTCGGGATGTAGTTCAGGTCCCGGATGGCCTGTTCGACGAGCTTGCGGGTCTCGTCCGCGACGAGTTCCGGGCGGCTGAGGACGCGCGATACCGTCTGCGTGGACGTGCCCGCCAGCCGGGCGACGTCCTCCATCTTGACCCCGCCACTGGACAGGCGGCGGCCGCGCTTGCGCTTTTCTGTTGTCCCGGACATGAGCCCTCCCCGGCCGTAGTTCGCAGGAGACCTATCTTATATCGCGCGCCATGCAAACGTCAGGTGGCAAGGCCGAAGACGAAATCAAACCAAAGACGTGGCCATTTCAGCGACACACTATCAAAGCTGCCAGCGTCAAACGTCGCTGATCGGAAACGACATCCGCACGACAAAGCCTGCGCTACGCTGGTCGAACGAGAGCGTGCCTCCCAGCTTTTGCACCGCCATTTCAACGATCGACAAGCCGAGACCCGTTCCTTCCCCTCCGCCTGTCCCTCGGTTGAAGCGTCCCAGAAGGTGCCGCACCTCGTCCGGGGTCATGCCGGGTCCGCTGTCGATGACGTCTATCGCCAGCGCCGTCGACGTTTCCTCGATGAGGACCTCGACACGGGAGCCCGCCGGCGAATGCACGATTGCATTCTCGAGTACGTTCTTCATCATGAGCCCGAAGAGCATGCGGTTGAAACGGGCAGGTCGAACGGTGTCGCCGACACCGACCTCGACCGTCACGTTCCTGCCGGCCCGCAGAGTTTCGAGGTCAGCGCGAATCTCCTCTATCACCACCGCGAGGTCGACCGGCTCTGGCGACCGGGGCGTATCGGCGGAATCGACCGCCGCCATGTCGATGAGCTGGCGCACGAGCCGTCCGGTGCGGTCGACACTGGTCGAGATGTGGCGCAGCGCCCTATCCCTTATGCCGGCATCGTCGCTTCGCAAGGCGACCTGCGCCTGCGTCTTCAGACCGGCAAGCGGCGTCTTCAACTCATGCGCGGCGTAGGCGATGAAGGTCTTTTCGCGGTCACGCGCCTCGCTGACCCTTTGGAACAGAGCGTTGAGAGAGCGCAGGAGCGGACGCACCTCCCGCGGCGCACGCCCTTCCTCGATCGGGTGAAGCGCAGTGGCCGACCGGCCTGAGAGCGTGCTTGCAATGCGGCTGAGCGGCGCCAGCCCGCGGTCGACGCTGAACCAGATCAGTGCCGCAAGAATCGGCAGGATGGCAAGAGCGGGGATCAGCTGCCCCTTGACGACATCGCCGATCAGACGGTCCCGGATTTCGAGACTGTCGCCGACAAGGACGCGCACGCCGAGCGTCGGGTTGACCACGGCATAGACCCGCCAGCGCTCGCCGTTGATGACAGTTTCCTGGAAGCCGTCGTCGTGACCGGCCAGCGATGCCTTCGGCGCGCTTTCCGAACGGCTGACGAGCTGGCCCTCCAGCGACCAGATCTGACAGGAAAGCTGGCGGCTGTAATTGCCTTGCGCCACCGTAAAGCCCGGCGGGACATCGCCGGGCGTCACCGCATCCACGGCCGCAGCGGCATCGATATGATGATCGGTGAGCAGCGAGCTCACCATGCGGGCAGCTTCGGTCAGCCTTGCATCCAGCACCTGCTCCACCTGATGCTGCGTGCTGAGGTAGGTCCAGAACACCGCGCAACACCAGACGGTACCGGTCGTTACAAGCAGGATGGCGATGAGGCGGATACGGATCGAGGTCATGCGGATTTGCCCATCCGGTAACCGACGCCGCGCACGGTCTCGATGGAGGCGGCGCCGAGCTTGGCACGCAGCTTGTGCACATGCACCTCGACGGTGTTGCTCTCCACGTCTTCCTGCCAGCCATAGAGACGCTGTTCGAGCGCCTGTTTCGAATGGATCATGCCCGGATTTTCCATGAGCGCCTGCAAGAGGGAGAATTCGCGCCGCGAGAGGGGGATGGCGTCGTTGCCTTTGCGCGCCGTCATGCCGGCAAGATCGAGCTGGATGGCGCCGCATCGCAGTTCGGGCCGGGCACGGCCTTCCGCACGCCGCGTGATCGCCCTCAGCCGCGCGGCCACCTCGTCGAGATCGAATGGCTTGCCTAGATAGTCGTCGGCACCGGCATCGAGGCCATCGATGCGATCGGCGGTCTCGTCCTTTGCGGTCAGGAGCAACACAGGCGTCCGGTCCCCACTTGCCCGCAGCTGCACGAGAACATCCAGCCCCGAGCCGTCCGGCAGCATGCGGTCAAGAACCACGGCATCGAACCGATCCGTCGCCAGCGCTTCGTTCGCGTCGGCGACCGTGGCGACTGCATCGACCGTAAAGCCGGAAAGGCCGAGGCCGACCTTCAGCCCGTCGAGCAGCACCATGTCGTCCTCGATCACCAGAATACGCATCAAACCTCCGTCAGCCCCGCCGGTCTTCCGCTTGCGCCAGCCACCTTAAGCCTGCCTTAAGCTGACGACGCGATCGCTCCGCCCGACATGAACGACAGGAACGGAAGCACGATGCGGAAAGCAACCCTCTTGGCGCTGGTTTGGGTCCTCATTGCGGCAATCTCGCCTGCAAGGGCCTTCCAGGCGCCATTGCCGATGGACGAGGCCTTCACCCTGTCGGTCTCGAAAGAAGACGACGGCGCTCTTACGATCGAGTGGCAGATCGTGGACGGGTACTATCTCTATCGGGACTATCTTGCGGCAGAGGGGCCGGACAAGCAGCCGCTGACGCTCCACACCGAGCCCGGTGAAATCAAGGACGATCCGGGCTTCGGGAAGACGCAGGTCTTTTACAAGAACGCTTCGGCGACGATTGCCGACGCCCCGCAGACCGTCCGCCTCACCTATCAGGGATGCCAGGACGGCGGGTTGTGTTATCCGCCGACGACAAAGACCATCGATCTCGCCTCGATGTCGATCAGCACACCGGGCGGCGGCGGCTTTTCCCTTCCACCCGCCACCGATGCCCAGCCGGCGCAAGACAGCGACCCCGGCTTCGCTATCGCCGCTGATGGCAACGAAACCGCAATCGACCGGCTGCTGACGGGTGGCGGGCTGGCCTTGCTGCTGGCCGGTTTCCTCGGCTTCGGCCTGCTTCTCGCCTTCACGCCCTGCGTCTTTCCGATGTATCCGATCGTCGCGGCGATGCTTGCACGCGAAGGAGAAGCGCTCTCTGCCCGGCGCGGCTTCGTGCTCGCGGCCTCCTATGTGCTGGCGCTCGCCACCGCTTTCGGCCTTTTCGGAATGGCTGCGGCATGGTCCGGCCAGAACCTGCAGATCGTGCTGCAATCGCCCGCCGCCATCGGCGTGGTCGCAGCGCTGTTCGTCGTGCTCGCGCTTTCCAATTTCGGCCTGTTCCACCTCCAGATCCCGGCCGCCATCGGCAAGCGCCTGAACGGCGGCGGGCGCAAGGGCGGTTCCGCCGGCGGTGCGGCCCTGCTCGGCTTTTCGTCGGCCTTCCTCATCGGCCCCTGCGTTACCGCGCCGCTGGCCGGCGCGCTCCTCTATATCGCCCGGACCGGCGACATTGCGGTCGGTGCGCTCGCCCTCTTCGCGCTTGGCCTCGGCAAGGGCATTCCGCTGGTCGCCATGGCGACGATCGGCGGCAAGGCCCTGCCACGCGCCGGCGCGTGGATGGACACCGTGCGCCACATCTTCGGCTTCCTGTTCCTGGCAACCGCGATCTGGCTTGCAGAGCCACTTCTGCCGGAGCGGTTCGCCCTCCTGCCCTGGGCGGTTCTGACACTCACCTTCGGCGTCTATGCCGGCGGATTGGGACGTGCGTCCGGATACGGCGTGCTGGCGCGATCCGCCGCCATCACCGCCCTCCTGTGGGGCAGCCTGCTGCTGGTCGGCTTCGGCCTCGGCGCCAGTGACCCGCTGACCCCGCTCGGCCCGTTGAAGGGGGTAGCGAGCGGTGGGCGGGCGGCTGTAATCGGGAAGGCTGACTTCGTGAAGGTCGGTTCCGCCAGTGCATTGTCGAGCCTCCTGGACACCGCCGCCTCCGAGCGCCAGCCGACGCTTGTCTATGTCACCGCGGACTGGTGCGTCACCTGCCGAACGATCGAGCGCTCCGTTCTGACGGCGCCCGACGTCGTGGCTGCGCTTGACGGGGTTCGCCTTGCAAGCCTCGACGTCAGCACGCTTGACGCTGACAACACTGCACTGATGCGCGACCTCGCCGTCGTCGGCCCGCCGACCATGATCTTCTTCGGCAACGACCGGCAGGAGGCCTCCGGCACCCGCCTCGTCGGCGACATATCCGTGACTTCACTCGCCGAAGCCGCCCGGACAGCGAAAGGCGTCGTGCAATGAATGCCGTCGCCATAGGCCCCTTCGCATTTTCGGCTGATCGCTTCTCGGTGATTGTCGGGCTGGTCGTCTTCATGGTGGTCGGGTCCATCCTGTCGGCGCGCGTCGATGACCGGCTCGGCAGCTGGACGACGACGGCGGCACTTGCGGGCCTCGTCGGTGCGCGTGCCGTGCATGTCATGTCGCATGCCGGAAGCTTTGCGCAGGATCCCTGGCGCATTCTTGCCATCTGGCAGGGCGGCTTTTCCTGGATCGGCGGGCTGATCGGCGTGGCCGTCGCCTCCGCCATCCTCTGGCGCAAGGCGCGGCACGTCACGCCGTGGGCCGCCGCATCCATCGCGGCGGGCCTGTTCGCATGGGTCGTCGTCACCACACTCGTCAATGGCGGCGCAACACCACGCGCCCCGGAAGCGGCCTACGCGGTTTATGCCAAGCCGGAAATGGTATCCATCGCGGACCGCAAGGGCCGCCCGGCCGTTCTGAACCTCTGGGCGAGCTGGTGCCCGCCATGCCGGCGCGAAATGCCGATGATGGCGGACATGGCCGCAAGCAACCCGCAGGTCGATTTCCTTTTCGCCAACCAGGGCGAAGGCAAAGAGGCGATTGCGGCCTACCTCCGCCAGACCGGCGTCAATCTCGACACGATCCTCCTCGATCCCTTTTCCGGCCTCTCGCGGCACTACGGCACGATCGGACTGCCCGCGACACTATTCATCAACCCCGACGGCACGCTCGCAACTGCCCATCTCGGCGAGATTTCCCGCGAGGTGCTCGCGGAGAAAATTGCTTCTCCTTCAACCCAGGACAGGACACAGACAGAATGAGACTTCCGGTTTTCCCGGCCATCCTTCCTCGCACGCGCGCAATACTGCTGGTGACCGCCGCCGCCGGCCTGCTCTCCGCCTGCGCCCAGACCGCTGCCCCATTGCAGGAGCGCGCAACGCCCCGCACGGACCCGAATATCCAGAGCATGTATGCCGCCGTCGAGGATGGCGACACGATCGTGCCGGCCGTCGACGTCTCCAAAATCGATCCAAAAAACATCCGCCAGGTCGTCGATTACCGCACGAAGTATCCGCCCGGCACCATCGTCGTCGATCCGCATGCACGCTTCCTCTACCTCGTGATGGAAGGCGGCAAGGCGATGCGCTACGGCGTGGGCGTCGCCAAGGCCGGGCTCGAATTCGTCGGCGAGGCCGACATTGCCCGCAAGGGGCGGTGGCCGGGCTGGGTGCCGACACCGAACATGATCAAGCGCGAGCCGGAGCGCTACGGTCCGCTCGCCGGCGGCATGCCTGGTGGGCTGAAGAACCCGCTCGGCGCCCGCGCACTCTATCTCTACAAGGATGGGCAGGACACGCTCTACCGCATCCACGGCACCAATGAAGCATGGTCGATCGGCAAGTCCGTTTCCTCTGGCTGCATCCGCCTGCTCAACCAGGACATCATCGACCTGCACCGGCGCGTTCCCAAGGGGTCGCGCGTGGTCGTCCTCGGCCCCAACGAATCCGGACAAGGAGAAATCTGATGCTCACCCGCAGAACCGTTCTGACCGCAACGCTCGCCGCCGCTGCCGTTTCCACACTTGGCGTGCGGTCGTCTCACGCCCAGAAGATCACCAAGCAGGAAATATTCTTCGACAAGGATGCACCGGTACTGGGCAATCCCAAGGGTGATGTGACCGTGGTCGAATATTTCGACTACCAGTGCCCCTACTGCAAGAAGGCCCACCCGATGATCAAGAAGGTCATCAAGGAGGACGGCAATGTGCGGCTCGTGTTGAAGGACTGGCCGGTCTTCGGCGATGCCTCCATTTTCGCCGCGCAGGCGGTTCTGGGCGCCGCGCAGATCGGCAAATACGAAACCGCCATGGAAGCGCTGATGAAAACCAGCGGAAAACTGTCCCATGAGGATGTCGAAAAGGCGCTGACGGGCGCCGGTCTTTCCATCGAGAAACTGGCGGCAGCGGTCAACAAGAACAACGACAAGATATCGGGCCTGCTCGACCGCAACTACAATCAGGCCGTCGCCTTCAATTTCGTCGGCACGCCTTCCTTCGTCATCGGATCGACGCTCTTCCCGGGCTATCTCGATGAGAAGGGCTTGAAGGACGCCATCGCCAAGGCAAGAAAGTAATCACCCGGCAGGATCGGTGGCGCCTTCGGCCGCCACCGATTCCAGTACTTGAAGGCCCGCCGGAGTAAGCCCGTAGACGCCCTTTTCGATCCTCTCGAACCAGCCATAGTAGTTGTTGAGTAGAATCTGACCGGCCGTGGGAACGGCCTGCTTGAGATCGCGCGGACGCAGGGGACCGCCGGCAAGGGCGACGGCGCAGGCGATCGCCTGCTGGCGATAGGCCGTCATGATCGGCACCCTCGTCGATCCGCCGCGGGACGGGTCCCCTTCACGCTTGCGGTGTTCCTTGACCAGCCGTGTCCTGCGCTTCGGGTTGGTGCGCGGCATCGGCGATACGGAACTCACGATCACGCTCACCTCGCCCCTGTCGGACACGCCGAGCATGCCCAGCCCGAGCCGGCGGCAGAGGTCGCGGTAGCGCTTGTCGGCCTCCCGCCCCCTGCCCTTGGCGGAAATGCGCGCAGCGATCCAGACCTCGTCGCAAACCGTGGCGCGGTCGACCGCCTGCAGGATCAGTTCGAGGTTGAAGGTGAGCTTCAATTCGCAGATGACCACGACAGTCGGGTCGCCGTCGCTGAGACCGACAAGGTCGCAGCCGCCGATCTCGCCCTTCACCGTATAGCCGGCGCGTTCGAGAAAGCTTTTGACGGGAAGATAGAGCGTCGTTTCCATGGTGGCGAAGAATCACTGTTCAGCGAGCCGCAATAGCACGACCAGGCGCCTGCTTGAATCCCCGCGCGAATGCGACGGCCCGGCTAGACCTTACTCTGCAGATGGTGCACCGTCTCGCCGTCCGTCTGCGCGGCCTGGAGATTGCGATATCGCCCGTTCTTTCGCGCGATAAGCTCGGCGTGGTTGCCGCTTTCGACGATGCGGCCGTCATCCACGACGAGGATGCGGTCGGCATTGGCGATGGTGGCAAGGCGGTGGGCGATGATGAGCGTGGTGCGGCCGGCGGAAAGCTCGGCGAGCGACTGCTGGATGGCGCGTTCCGTCTCCGTGTCGAGCGCCGAGGTCGCCTCGTCGAGAATGAGGATCGGCGGGTTCTTCAGGAAGATGCGGGCAATCGCCAGGCGCTGCTTCTGACCGCCCGAGAGCTTGACGCCCCGTTCGCCGATCACCGTGTCGAGACCGTCCGGCAGGTTGGCGATCACGTCGTCGAGCCGTGCCCGGCGCGCCGCCTCGACGATCTCGGCCTCGCTGGCGTCGAGCCGGCCATAGGCGATGTTCTCGCGGATCGTGCCGGCGAAAAGGAAGACATCCTGCTGCACGATGCCGATGTTGGAGCGCAGCGATTTCAGCGTCATGTCGCGGATATCGACGCCATCGACGATGATCGCACCGGCCGTGATCTCGTAGAAGCGCGGCAGGAGGGAGCAGATCGTCGTCTTGCCCGCGCCGGACGGGCCGACGAAGGCGACCGTCTCGCCCGCCCTGATCGCAAGGTCCAGCCCGTCGAAGATCGGCCTTTCGCTGCTGTAGCCGAAGCCGACACCGCGATATTCGATGTCGCCGACGAGCCGGCCGGCCTCTGCCGCGCCGTCGCGGTCCATGATGTCGGGCTGCGTGTCGAGGAACTGCGTATAGCGCGAGAAGCCGGCAATGCCCTTCGGATAGGTCTCGATGATCGAGTTGATCTTGTCGATCGGCCGGAAGAAGACGCCGACCAGCAGGAGGAAGCCGACGAAGCCGCCGGCGGACAGCTCGCCGCGCGTGACGAACCAGGCGCCCGCCAGCATCACCACCACCTGCACGAAGCGCATCGACAGATAGGAGAGCGACAGGGAGGCCGCCATCACGCGGTAGGCCTGCATCTTGGTGACGAGGTAGTTGCGGTTGCTCTCGGCGAAAAGCCGGCGCTCGTGATCCTCGTTGGCGAAGGCCTGCACGACGCGGATGCCGCCGACATTCTCCTCGATCCGGGCATTGAAATCGGCGACGCGGCCGTAGAGCGCGTGCCAGGTCGTGGTCATGCGCGAACCGTAATGCGTCGTGACCCAGGCCGTCAGCGGCACGATGACGACGGTGATCAACGCCAGCGGCACATGCACCCACAGCATGAGGATGAAGGCGCCGACCAGCGTCATGATGGCGATGAAGAGGTCTTCCGGGCCATGATGGGCGACCTCACCGATCTCCTCGAGGTCCTTGGTCAGCCTTGCGACGAGGTGGCCGGTCTTCTGGTTGTCGAAGAAGCCGAAGGAGAGCTTCTGCAAATGGTCGAAGGCCTTGCGGCGCATCTCCGCCTCGATGCGCACGCCGAGCATGTGGCCCCAATAGGTGACGATGACCTGGAGGCCGGCATTGATCAGGTAGATCAGGAAGAGCCCGATGGCGGCAAGCGCGATGAGATCGAGCCGGCCGGTCGGCAGCAGGCGGTCGATGAAGAGCGTCACGGCCACCGGAAAGGCCAGTTCCAGCAGGCCCGCGACCACGGCGCTGCCGAAGTCGAGCGCAAACAGGGTGCGGTGCGGGCGGTAATAGGACGCAAAACGCTTCAGGAGATCAGGCATAGACATCAGGGAAAGGCTTTCAGTACCACTTCAATCGTCGAGACGATCGAATACCCTGTTTCTTGAGTTTTTGCCGCAAGTTTTTAGCGCATTGACGCATTTTTGAAATCGCTGCCTTTTTCGCCCCGTCCTACCGCGCTGTCGGGGTTGGCGGCGCTCGCATGCAAGGTTGCCCCGGCATGGCGAGCGCCGTCGGATTTCC
Source organism: Shinella sp. (assembly GCF_049651085.1). GTDB lineage: Bacteria > Pseudomonadota > Alphaproteobacteria > Rhizobiales > Rhizobiaceae > Shinella. Next base: position 71,490 of record NZ_JBASBL010000022.1, on the reverse strand, counting down.
TAACCGGTAACGACGACCCCGCCGTCGATGACAAGCGACTGCCCGGTCATCATGCGGCTGGCCGAGGAGGCGAGAAACACGCAGCCGCCGACAATGTCCTGCGGCGCCAGCGTATCCTTCAGGCATTGACGGTCGAGATGGGCGGAGAGCGCTTCGGGCGTCACCCACATCTCCTTCTGCTTGTCCGTCAGTACCCAGCCCGGCGCAATCGCGTTGACGCGGATACGGTCGGGACCGAATTCCCGTGCGAGCGCCCGCGTCATGCCGTTGATGCCGGAATTCGCCGTCACATAAACGGGGTAGCCGGAATTGCCCATCATGTAGCTGATCGAGGTGAAGTTGATGATGGAGCCGCCGTTGGCCGCCTTCATGCCGGGGATGACCGAACGACAGGCGAAGAAATAGGCCTTCAGGTTGATCGCTATCGACTGTTCCCAGAAGGCCTCGTCGACGGCAAGCGTCTCATGCCGCTGGTCGTTGGCGGCATTGTTGACGAGAACGGTAATCGGTCCATGGGCCGCGGCGGCCGCGGCAAGCGCCCGCTCGAGGGACGCTAGGGCGCTGATATCGGCGGGCACGAACAGCGGACGCCGGCCGGTCGCCCGTTCCATCTCGTCGCAGAATGCCGTTGCATCGGAGCGCTGGCAGAAGGCGACGCGCGCGCCCTGCCGAAGGAAGCCTTCGGTGAGCGCCGCGCCGATGCCGGAACCGCCACCGGTGACGAAGACCGACGCCTCGGCCAGGTCAGGATAGAGCGCATCAGTCATGGGAGACGTCCTTGTTCGCATCGATCAGGATGGCGACGGTCCATTCACGCGCCTCGCCCGGCTGGATCAGGCTTGCCTTGCCGCTCTCGACTGCCGCCGCGAGGCTTTCCATCGGCGCCGTCGTGGGTGCAAGCGAGATCTGCTGCACCGGGGCTTCGGCAGGCCAGCCGCCGTAGTCCAGCCACAGACCGAGATAACCGACCTCTTCCCCATTCCAGCGCAGGGTGAATGAGCCGCTTTCGCCCACGACGCGGGCCTCTGCTTCCCCGCGCACCGGCGCAAAGAACTTCGCGGCAAAATCCGCCGCCAGCGGGTGGGTCCGGTCGAGCACCGGCAGGCCATCGCGGTTGGGGTCGGGGAAAGCAACGGGCCCAGACGGCAGAACGCGACCGCCATTGCTGAGAAAAGCCGCATCGAGGCTGTCGATGCCCGGCAGTTCCAGCCGGTCGCCATCCTGCGGCGCGATCAGCAGATGCTGGCCCCACAGATAGGGCATCGCCACCGCGCCCTCGTTGAGGACCCGGTAGGTCAGGGTCAGGCGGTCACCGGCGAGCGCAATCGTGCGCTGGAAGCGCAGCGGCCCGGCCTGTCCCGTCAGCGTGGCGCTTTCGGACGTGGCCGCAACCTCGACCGGGCGCGCCCAGAATTCACCGTGATCGCGCAGCGCCATCGGCCAGGCATCCACCTGGCAGGACGCCGCGGAGGGAAAGCACTCGTCCCAGCCGCGCGCCTGCTCGACGCCGAACGTCGCGTCCTGCGCGGGTGAGCCCACGGCGGGGCCGTCGACCAGCCAGTTCCGGCCGGTGCGAAGATCAGTCAGTTCGCTGACGCGTGCCCCGAAATCCGGATCGAGGCGAAGACGAAGGGTTCCGTTGTCAAGAACGATGGCGGTCATGTCCGCTCCTTTTGCAGGCGGGAAAGGGTTTCTGCCCATTGCTGCGCAATCGACAGCCCGATGGGCTGGACGGGCAGGCACGGAGCACGATCGTGGATTGCGATGCCGGCATTTTCGCCGAATATCCGCTTGCCATAGGTGATGAGATGTTCGAGCGACTGCATGACGAAGGTCGATGCCGGGAGCGCTGCCGCATAGACTGTCTCGGCCCCCTCCCGGTTGCCGGCCTGCCACAGGTCGAAGATCCGGGCCGCGACCGGGGCGATATCAGGCGCCAGAACCAGCCCGCGGCAGCCGATGCGCAGGACATCGGTCATCTCCAACCCGCCCCGACCGCCGATGACCGCAAAACGGTCCCCCGCGACATCGATGATACGGGCAAGGCCGAGCGCCGCATCCTCCGCCTTCACGGCGGTCAGGTTCGGCGCGCGCTGCTTCAGGCGAACGAGATCCTCGCCCGAAAGGCCACGACCGAGATATTGCGGCGCGTTCTGAACCGCGACCGGCAGCGCCGTCGACGTCGCCACGCGGGCGAAGAAGTCGAGATAGACATCCGCCCCGTAGCTGCCGACCATCGGCGGCTGGAGGATCAGCCAGTCCGCACCCGCCGCCTCGGCGCAGGCGGCCAGCGCCACTTGCTCGGCCACGGAGTTGCCGGCAATCGTCACCGAAAACGGCAGGCGGCCGCCATTGGCGCGCGCCGTCGTTTCCACCAGAGCGCAGCGCTCCTCGAAGGTGAGCTTCAGCACCTCGGTCGCCAGACCGAGAACGGTGATGCCGTGGCAGCCCGTTTCGACGCAGTAGTCGACCTGCGCCTTCATAGCACCGTGATCGAGCGCTTCCTGCGCGTCGAACAAGGCAAAGAGCACGGCATAGACGCCGTCATGGAGGTTGGCTTTCATCAGAGCGCTCCCATCATGATATCCACGCCGCGATCGGCGACCGCCATGGCGGGTGCATTGGTGTTGCCGCTGGTGATGCGCGGCATCATCGACACGTCGAAAACGCGCAGGCCCTCGACGCCCTTGACGCGCAGGTCAGGCGTCACCACGGCAAGCGGATCGTCTTCCGCGCCCATGCGGGCGGTACCGCAAGGGTGGTAGTTCGTCTTGACCGTGCGCTTGCAGTGGGCAAGCAGCTCGGCATCGGACCGTAACGCCTCGCCCGGAAAGATCTCGCCCTTGACGACCTTCGCCATCGGGCCGGTTTTCAGCACGTCACGCGCAAAGCGCAGGCCCGCGATCTCATGGCGGATGTCGTCCTCATGGCCGAGATAGTTCGAGTTGATCATCGGCAGCGCGGCAGGATCGGACGAGCGCAAACGCACGTTCCCGCGCGCCTTCGGCTGCAGCAGGCAGGAATTGAGCGTGACGCCATCGGTCGGCGCAACGCCCATCACGTCGCGGTCGAGATAGACCGTGGGCACGCAATAGAACTGGATCATCGGCTCGCCCGAAGGATCGAGCGGATTGATGAAGGCGCAGGTTTCGCAGCCGTTGGTCGAGACCGGGCCCGAGCCGAACAGCACATATTGCAGGCCGTTGGCGAGCATCCGCATGCCGCGGTCCTCGCCGTAATAGCCGAGCTTTTCGTGGGTGGCGGCGACAAGCGGAACCTCATGATGGTCCATCAGGTTCTCGCCGACGCCTGCAAGATCGGCGCGCACGTCAATGCCGTGGCGGCGCAATTCGCCCGCCTGGCCGAAGCCCGAGAGCATCAGGATTTTCGGCGTGCCGAAGGCTCCGGCCGCGAGGATGACCTCGTTTGCCGCGTCAAGCCGCTTGACCTGGCCGCCCTGGGCAATCTCCACGCCGACCGCGCGGCCGCCCTCGACGATGACACGCAGCACACGCGCATCGGTCATGATCGTCAGCTTCGGATTTCCGGCGACAGGCTCGATGAAGGCCTCGACCGCGCCACAGCGGCGCGCGCCGCCGATCGTCGTCTGCATGTAGCCGACGCCGGCCTGTGTGCCGTCGTTGAAGTCGTTGCGCAGCGGCAGGCCCATTTCCTGCAGCGTCTTGACGAAGACATTGGAAATCTCGGCGACATGACGCGGGTTGGAAACCTTCAGCGGTCCGTCCACGCCATGCGCGGGGCCGGCGAGCGACTGGTTGCCTTCCTGCCGGCGATAGTGCGGCAGGATATCGTCCCATCCCCAGCCGATGCCGTTGGGGCCGGCCTGCGTCGCCTGGTTCCATGCATCGTAGTCGGAGCGGCGGCCACGCATGTAGACCATGGCGTTGACGGTCGAGCCGCCGCCGAGCACACGGCCCTGCGGCAGATCGTGTACGCGGCCGTCAAGCTGCGGCTGCGGTTCCGTCTTGTGGAAGGTCAGGTACTTGCTGCCCTTCAACATCTTCACGAAGCCCGCCGGCATCCGCAAAAGCGGATGACGGTTGGACGGCCCCTGTTCGATGAGCGCGACGCGCGCGCCATGTTCCGTGACCAGCTTCGCAGCGGTCACGCAACCGGACGAACCGCCGCCGACAATGATGTAGTCGAAGCCGTTCATGCTCACCATTCCGCAATGGAGCCGTCGGCGTGTCGCCAGAGCGGCGCACGCCAGGCATGCCCCTCGACGGCGCGGGCGCGGACCATGTCCTCGTCCACCTCGATGCCGAGACCGGCGCCCATGGGAATCGGCAGATAGCCATCCTCCACCTTGAAGCGGCTTTCCGGCATCAGGTAGTCGTTGAGGTCGCCGCCCTTGTTGTAGTGGATGCCGAGCGACTGTTCCTGGATGACGGCGTTGTAGCAGATTGCGTCCACCTGCAGACAGGCGGCCAGCGCGATCGGCCCGAGCGGGCAATGCGGCGCCATGGCGACGTCATAGGCTTCCGCCATATGGCCGATCCGCACCATTTCCGAAATACCACCGACATGGGCCGTATCCGGATTGATGACGCCGGCGGCGCGCTTTTCGAAGACCGCGCGGAAATCGTAGCGGCTGTGCAGCCGCTCGCCGATGACCAGCGGTATCGACGTATAGCGCGCAAGGTCCGCCATGTGGTCGACCTGTGCGGAAACCACCGCATCCTCGATGAACATCGGCCGCAGCGGCTCAATTTCCCGCAGCAGGATTTTCGCCATCGGGGCATGCAGGCGGCCGTGGAAGTCGAAGGCGAGGTCCATGCGCGAGCCGACCGCATCGCGCAGTTCGGCAAGCTTGGCGACGATCTTGTCGATCTTGGCGTAGCTGTCGAGGAACTGGACCTCCTCGGTGGCGTTGAGCTTGCAGGCGTCGTAGCCCGCCGCCAGAAGCGCCTCGGCGTCGGCGATGAGATTGCCCGGCCGGTCGCCGCCGATCCAGCGATAGGTGCGCACCTTGTCGCGCACCTTGCCGCCCATCAGCGCATGCACCGGCTGGCCGAAAGCCTTGCCCTTGATGTCCCACAGCGCCATGTCCACGCCCGACATCGCGCTCATCAGCACCGGCCCGCCGCGGTAGCAGCCGTTGCGATAGATCATCTGCCAGGTATCTTCGATGAGCAGCGGATCACGCCCGATGAGCACGGTTTCCAGTTCACGGATCTTCGCGGCGAGCGTTTCGGCATGGCCTTCGAGCACCGGCTCGCCCCAGCCGGAAATGCCCTCATCCGTCGAAATCTTGAGGAACAGCCAGCGCGGCGCGACGACGAAGGTTTCGAGTTTCGTGATTTTCATTGGGAAGTCCTCAGTCGGGCGCCGGATGCGCTGTCGAAATAACGAATGCCATTGGGTGAAAGCCGGAGTTCAACGGTAGCCCCGATCTCCGGCCGGAAATGCTTGTCGGCCTTGAGCACCAGCCTGCCCTTGCCGTGGTCGGCAACGACGAGCGTCGCATCGCCCGTCGGCTCGACCGAATAGATGGTCGCCGTCATGTCCCCGCGTTCGCCCGCTTCGACAACCGTGATGTCTTCGGCACGAATACCCAGCTGGGCTTCCTTCGCGCCGGCAATGCCGCGCGCTTCGATGCTGGCGTTGCCGGTGCGGAAAACACCCTCGCCAATGTCGCCGGGGATGAAGTTCATCGGCGGCGAGCCGAGGAAGCCGGCCACGAACAGGTTGTCGGGATCGTCGTAGATCTGATCGGGCGTGCCGATCTGGCGGATTTCACCCGCTTCCATGATGATCACACGGTCGGCAAGCGTCATCGCCTCGATCTGGTCATGCGTGACGTAGATCGTGGTGATGCCGGTTTCTCGCTGGATGTGCTTGATCTCGGCCCGCATCGCGCCGCGCAGCTTGGCGTCGAGGTTCGACAGCGGCTCGTCCATCAGGAAGACATCCGGCGAACGGACAAGCGCGCGGGCAAGCGCAACGCGCTGGCGCTGGCCGCCAGAAAGGTTCTTCGGCAGACGGTCGGCATAGGGAGCAAGGCCGACCTTCTCCAGCGCGGCGAGCGCCTCGCGTTCCCGCTCGGCCTTGCCGAGGCCACGGGCGCGCAGCGGGTAGGCGACATTGTCCAGCACCTTCATATGCGGATAGAGCGCATAGTTCTGGAAGACCATCGCCATGTTGCGCTCGCGCGGCAGGCGATTGGTGATGTCGGCGCCGTCCTTCAGGACCTTGCCGGTGGAAGCCGTTTCCAGCCCCGCGATGATGCGCATGGTGGTGGTCTTTCCGCAGCCGGAGGGGCCGAGCAGGACGAGGAACTCACCATGCGGGATATGGAGGTCGATGGGCTTGAGCGCGGTCAGCGATCCCCAGCTCTTGGTGACGGATTGAAGCGTGATTTCGGTCATGTCAGCGATAGGCCCCCATGGTCAGGCCACGGATAAGGTGGCGCTGGAAGACAAGAATGAAAAGGATGACGGGGATGATCAGCAGGCTGGCGGAAGCCGACAGCTCGGCCCAGGCGATCGTCTGGTAGCCGATGAAGCCGTAGAGGCCGACCGGCACGGTGCGCACCGCCGAATCTCCCAGAACCAGCGCGAACAGGAACTCGTTCCACGACAGAAGGAAGATCAGGATGCCGACCGAGATGAGGCCGGGCATGGCGAGCGGAAGGGTTATCCGGGTGAACACCTGGAAATGGTTGTCGCCGTCGAGGCTTGCCGCTTCCTCGATTTCACGCGGCAGCTCGGAGAAGAAGCCGCGCAGCAGCCAGACCACGATCGAGATGTTGAGCGTGACATGGGCGAGGATCAGGCCGAGATGCGTATCGAGCAGGCCGATCTGGTAGTAGAGCACGAAGAACGGGATCAGCATCGCGACCGGCGGCGTCATGCGCGAGGACAGCAGCCAGAAGCCGAAGTCGCCGCGTCCGCGGAACGAATAGCGGGCCAGGATATAGGCCGCCGGTGCGCCAAGCGCGAGCGTCAGCAGGCTGGAGCCGGCAGCAACGATCGTCGACGAGGCGAAATAGGCCCAGATATCCGGATTTCCGATGACCTTGGCGAAATTAGCAAGCGTCGGCTCGAAGATGAAGAGCGGCGGCCGGGCCATCGCCTGGATCGGCGTCTTCAGCGCGGTCATGAAGATCCAGTACATCGGGAAGATGCACCAGACGGCGAAGACGTAGAGGATCAGGCGGCGCAGCCAGACGGAGGAGAACAGCTTCATGGCGCTTAATCCTTCAGATCGAAGAGGCCGAGCCGGCGAAGGAACACCTGGCCCGCAACGAGGGTGAAGACGAGCATGACGATCGCCAGCGCGGAGGCGTAGCCCATCGACAGGTACTCAATGCCGAATTTGTAGGCGAGCAGGTTGAGCGAGCGGGTCACGACGCCCGGGCCGCCGCCCGTCAGGACGAAGATGATGTCGAAGGTCTTGAAGGCATCGATCAGCCGGAACAGCAGGGCAAGCGCCAGATAGGGCTTCAGCCGCGGCAGCGTGACGATGAAGAAGGTGCGGAACGGGCCTGCGCCATCCATCTGGCTCGCCTCTTCCGGCTCCGGCGGCAGCGCCGCCATGCCGCCCATGACGATGAGCAGGATGAAGGGCGTCCATTGCCAGACGTCGACGAGGATAAGGGACAGGAGCGCTGTTTCCGGCGCGGCCGTCCAGGCGCTCGGCGGCAGGCCGACGAGGCCCAGCAGATAGTTCAGAACACCCTGCGTCGGGTTGAACATCAGGCGGAAGGTAAAAGTGGCGGCAATCGGTGTGATCGCCATCGGCAGGAGATAGATGACGCGCAGCCACGACGCCTGCTTCACCTCGTGATGCAGGAGCGCTGCGATGCCGACGCCCAGCACCGTCTCGATGCCCACGGCGACGATCGTGAAGATCGCGGTTATGCGCGCGGCCTCCCAGAAATCGCCCGACGTCAGGAGGTCGGAATAGTTCTTGAGACCGACCCAGTTGACCGTGTCCGGCGCGGTGAGCGAATAGTCGGTAAAGGAAAGATACACGCTGACGAGGAAGGGAACGAGCGTCAGCGTCAGCATCAGGATCGTCGCCGGTGCAAGCATCAAGAGGATGAAGTTGCGCTCGGCGCGTTGAATTGTGGTCTGGCGGAGGGGCACGGGCTTGTCTTTCTGATCGGGTGCCCCCCGAACGAAACGCTCGGGGGGCTGGATAATCCGCGTCAGCCCTGAAGGGCGGCGTTGACCTTGACCGTCGCGGCGGAAAGCGCGGCCCGCGCATCTGCCTGGCCGGTGACGACCTGGTTGATCGCCACGGCGAAGGGATCGAGGATCTCGCTGGACTTGCGGTGGAACCAGGCTGCCTTGAAGATCTTCGCGTCGCCCGAGTTCAGGTTGAGAAGGGCTGCGGATGCCGCCTCGGCGCCGAACCGCGCCTGGAAGGCCTCGCTCTTCCAGGCGGAATTGCGCACCGTGGCGAGCCCGCCGGCCGAGCTGAGCAGGCAGCCGGGCTTCGAATTGAGGAAGCTCAGCAGCAGGAAGGCCGCCTTCTTCTTCTTCGAATAGGCGTTGATACCCGCCTGCCAGGCCCAGATGTTCGGCTTGATCGGATTGGCGCCGGCGCTCGGCATGGCGGCATAGACGGCATCGGCCGCAACCAGGCTCTTTTCCGGATTGGAGATATCGGTCGCGAAGTTGGAGCTGTCACAGCCGAGAGCAGCCGCACCGCTGGAGAAGTCGTTGAGTGCTTCGTACCAATGGTAGTTGCCAACGCCGATCGGCCCGGCTTCACGCAGCAGGCGGCCGTACATCTCGACGCCGGCCACAACCGCATCGCTGTCGAGCACGCAGCGTCCGTCCGCGTCGATGATTTCGCCGCCATAGGAGAAGACGAAACCGCCGCAGGTCCATGGGCCGGCGGAGCTGTCGGACTTGGCGCGCATGGCGATGCCCGCGACCATATCCGACTTCAGCTTCAGCGATGCCGCCAGCAATTCGTCCATGGTGGTGGGAACAGCAAGGCCGGCTTCGCCGAGCATCGCCTTGTTGGCAAACAGCGTCTGTGCTTCAGCGGTGATCGACATCGAATAGTTCTGCCCGTCCGCTTGGGTCGGGAACTCCCGCGCCATCGCGAAGACGTCGTCCTGATCGTACCAGGCCGCATCGAAGAACGACTTGTCGGCATAGTAATCATCGAGCGGCTCCGCCCAGCCCGCCGAAACGAACTGACCGAGGGCATGGATCATCATCACGTCCGGCTCAGCCGACTTGGCGCCGAGCTTGATCGGCATCTGGGACGTGTATTCCGTCTCCGACTGGGTGTTCAGCCGGACCGTGATACCGGTCAGTTCCGTGAAGATCGGCAGGAGCGGCTCGATCGCCGCCGTCCAGGGATGCGTCATGGCCTCGATCGTCAGGCTCTCGCCCTTGAACGCCATCCAGTCGATATCGGCCGCGGCAAAGCCCGCGCGCGCTTCCTCTGCCGTCTGGGCAAAACCCAGCTTCGGCGCGATTGCCAGCCCGAATGCCGTCGCAGCCGCGCCGGTCATCAGTTGCCGCCGGCTCAGGCGAATTTCTCTGCTCATGCTCTCCTCCTCTTGGGATCAAATTTCGCGGAAACATATCGATACTACCATTCGTGTCAAGTGTAGTACTATTCGATTTTCTGTGGGATCATTTGCACTCCAAAGCTGTTTCGGCTATTCCAGCGAGGATCACATGGAAGATGGAGACAGGGCTTGAGGCGGGAGCAGGACGCGGTGGATACGCAGGAGACGGCATCGACCAGCATCCATGAGACGATCGTTACGACCATGGGAAAGCGCATCGTCTCCGGCTACTACACGCCGGGCGCGCCGATCGGCAGCGAGACGGATATCGGGCAGACGTTCAACGCCTCGCGGACCGCGACGCGCGAAGCGTTGAAGATCCTCGGTTCAAAGGGCCTGATCGAAGGCAAGCCGAAGATCGGCATCGTCGTCAGGCCCAACGAACGCTGGAACATGATGGATTCCCTGGTGCTCGACTGGGCGTTGCAGGACCCGCGTCAGGCCGAGAAGGCCATTTCCGACCTCTATGCACTGCGCCTTGCTATCGAACCCAAGGCGGCGCGCATGGCGGCGCGCAATTTCAGCCAGGCCGACGAGGCCGCCGTGCGGCGGGCGCTGCGCGGCATGGCGACCTATCTCGACGAGAACGACCGGGTCGATCAGGACGTTGCCTTCCACATCGCGATCCTTGCCGCGTCGGGAAACCGCCTCTTCTATTCGCTTGGTGAACTGATATCCGTCGGCCTGCGCCATCTCTTCCGCGCTGGCCTGCGCGCCACCAGCGAAGAGGACGATCGCTGGATCACGCGCCACAAGCGGGTGGCGGACGCGGTGTTCAGCGGCGACGAGGCCTCCGCAGAAACGGAAATGGTCGCACTGCTTTCCGAAGCCCAGGAAACGCACCAGGTCGAGGCGAACTGATCAGCTCAGAAGCGCCCCGTCAGGACTCGGGGATGTTTTCCCGGAAAATCACCTGCAGGCGCGGCGGGTGATATTCACCCTGCTGGCCGCGAACCGCACGGCTGAGCATCGAGAGCGCCTCGCGGGCCTCGACCCGCGGGTTCTGGTCGATCACCGCGTCGAGCGTTCCGTTGAGCAACAGGCGCTTGTTGTGCTCGGTCAATTCGTGGCCGATGAAGATGATGTCGCGCGCGCGGCCCGATTCGATCAACGCCTCGCCAATACCGGAATTGCCAGCACCGATATTGTAGATGCCGGACAGATCTGGATGACGCTTCAGCAGTGCATGCGCCTCATCGAATGCCCGCGCGCGGTCGTCGCGGATTTCGCGCAACTCCACGACCTCCAGCTCGGGAAACTCCTCGGCGATGATGTGCCGGAACCCCATCTCGCGCTCTTCATGACCGCGATACGACAGCGAGCCGGCAAAGAGCGCGATCTTGCGCCTGCCGCCCCGCCCCAGGAAACGCCCCAGCAGGTAGCCACCGAGGCGTCCGGCCGCCCGATTGTCGATGCCGACGTAGCCGGCGCGCGGCACGTGCAGGATGTCGGAGACGAGCGTGACGATCGGAACGCCGCAGGCGGCGAGCGAACGCATCGCCTCGCGCACGGTCGGGTGATCGAGGGCGATGACTCCCACGCCCATGCTGCGTCCCTGTAGATCGTTGAGCATGCCCGCCAATGTGTCCGGGTTGAAGCCTTCCACCGAATGAATGCGCACGTCGAGATCCTGCCGGGAGGCGGCCTGCGTCTCGATTTGCTGCAGGAGATTGGCGATGAAGGTGTTGGTGCCGGCAGGCAGGACGAAATCGAGCTGGATGCGCCCCTCTTCCGGGATCGCGTCGGCGCCTTCACCCAGATAGCCGAGACGGCGCGCCGCATCGAGCACGATATCACGCGTCCTCTCCTTCACGCCGATGCGGTTGTTGAGCACCCGGTCCACCGTCGCGCTCGATACGCCAGCCTCGCGGGCGATGTCCGCCAAAGTCGATCGCAAAACGAAACTTCCCCTTGGAATGATTGATTTTGATGTAATTACATTTCACCGAGATGCAAGCAAAAAAGCGGCGACGCCCTCTTTTCACGCCAATTCACAGCCTGATCTTGAACTGAAAAATTGTCGCCACCCGCGAAAAATCAACAAGTTGACGCATATTGCCAACATCGATCAATCATTCCGAAGCCATATTGTGATTGGTAATGATGTGAATTGATGTTGACTTTGATGTGCCTCGCGGACACTATCCGGCCAACTCGCCGGCTGTGGAGCGCCAGGAGAGGCAGCCGCGACCGCTTTCCGGCGCAGAAATCTTCTACGAGAGAACCGGCTGAAAGCGGGCGGAACGGACGAAACGGGAGGAATTGATGGGAAACGGCAGTTTTACACCTGACCCGGCGGTCCGGGTAAAGGACTACAGGATCGGCTGCATCGGCGCCGGCATGATCATGGCCGAATGCCATCTGGCTGCCTACAGCGAGGCCGGCTTCCCGGTTGTAGCCATCGCCTCGCGCACCGAGGAAAAAGCCCGCGCCGTCGCGGAGCGCTGGGGCATCGCGACCGTCCATGCGAGCCCAGCCGCCCTCATCGCCGACCCGCAGGTCGACATTCTCGACATCGCCTTCCCGCCGGACCAGCAGCCGGCATTGATCCGCGAGGCGCTGCGGCAGCCGCATATCAAGGCGATCCTGGCGCAAAAGCCGCTGGCTCTGACGCTCGAAGAGGCGAAGGCGCTGCGCGACGAGGCGGCGGCAGCCGGCAAGATCCTCTCGGTCAACCAGAACATGCGCTACGACCAGTCGATGCGGGTGCTGAAGCAGATCCTCGACCGCGGCGAACTGGGCGATGCCGTGATGGCGACCATCGAGATGCGCGCCATTCCCCACTGGCAGGCCTTCCTTGAGGATTATGACCGCCTGACGCTCTCCAACATGAGCGTCCATCATCTCGACGTGCTGCGCTTCCTGTTCGGGGAGCCGGAGGCCATCACCACGGTAACGCGTACCGATCCGCGCACCACGTTCGACCACAAGGACGGCATCACGGTTTCGACATTGACCTTCCCGGGCGGCCTTTTGGCCGTGTCGATGGAGGATGTCTGGTCCGGCCCGCGCGAAGAGGGCTTCGATAGCGACATCTACATCAAGTGGCGCGTCGAAGGCATCGATGGCGTTGCGCAGGGCACGATCGGCTGGCCGGACGGCTCGCCCTCAACGCTCCGCTACGCCTCCAGAAAGACCACCGGGGGCAAATGGGTCTCGCCTGAGTGGGAAACCATGTGGTTCCCCCACGCCTTCATCGGCGTCATGGAGCAGCTGCAATATGCGGTGAAATCCGGGGAGCCGCCGGCTCTTTCGGTCGCCGACAATGTCAAGACCGTCGCGCTGGTGGAAGCGGGTTACCGCTCCATCGCGGAGGGGCGCACGGTCAAGCTTTCAGAAATCGCAATTCACTGAATTCAAAGGGAGGATTTTCATCATGATGCAGACAGGAATTTTCTCGGGCTACTTCCCCTACGGCCTCGAAGAGACCGCACAAAAAATCCGGGCGCTCGATTTCAACACCGTGCAGCTCGACATGCATTTCAAGGATGTCGACCTGTCGGCCGGCCAGATCAGCAAGGAAAAATGCGTCCGCATCCGCGAGACCTTCCGCGATCACAATCTGCCGATTTCGTGCATTTCCGGCTACACGAACATCATCCACCCGGACAAGGCCGAACGCGAGCGCCGCGTCGGCTACCTGAAGGAAATCATCCGCCACGCGCAGTATCTCGGCACGCCCTATGTGATCTCCGAGACCGGCACCTACAACACCGAATCGGACTGGGTGCACCACCCGAAGAACAAGACCGAGGAAGGGTTCGAGGAGTGCCGCAAGGTCATCGCCGACCTCGCCCAGCATGCCTATGACCATGGCGCGGTCTTCCTGCTGGAAACCTATGTGAACAATGTCGTCGGCTCGGTCGAGGAGACCGTGAAGATGTTCGCCCAGGTCGACCACCCCGGCCTCGGACTGCTGATGGATCCGACCAACTATTTCGAAGCCCATAACATCGACCGCATGGACGAAATCTTGAACCAGGTCTTCGACACGCTGTCGGACAAGATCAGGATCGCCCACGCCAAGGACGTGAAGCGCTCCGGTGACGACAAGACAGAGAAGCACGCCGACATCGGCGATGCCGAAGCGCTGGAAAGCCACACGTTCCGCGGCGTCGGGGAGATCGAACTGCCGGCCCCCGGCCTCGGCTCGCTGAACTACGATCTCTATCTCAAGCGCCTCGCCAGGAAGCACCCCAACATCCCGATGATCATCGAGCATCTCGATGAGAGCGACGTGCCGCGCGCCAAGAAGTTCCTCGACGGCAAGCTGCGCGCGCTGGGTATCTGATCACCGAACCGGATGGCCGGGCATCGCCCGGCCGCCGACTGCATGAAAGCCCGCGCCAAGCCGGGCACATCACAGGAAGAAGAATATGGTAGACCTCTATGGAAAAGCCATGTCGCGCCGCGACATCGCCGCCAGCGCCGGATCCTTTGCGCAATTTGCCGGCGTGCGCCTGATGACGCTCGGTGACGGCGTCGAGCGCGGCATCCGCATGCTGCAGTTCCGCAGCGGCACCGGCCTGCGCTTCACCGTCCTGATCGACCGCGCCTTCGACATCGCCGATTGCGACTATCGCGGCATGGCGATCGGCTGGAATTCCCCGGCGGGCTTCAAGCATCCGGGCCTTGCCGAATACGAGGGCGAAGGCGGGCTTGCCTGGCTGCGGTCCTTCTCCGGCCTCATGGTGACCTGCGGTCTCGACCATATCCTCTTCATGAACGACGAGCCGGGCGACACCTATGTCTATGGCCCGCGCAAGACCATCAGCCATTCCCTGCACGGCCGCATCGGCACGATCCCCGGCAAGCTCACCGGCTACGGCGAGGAATGGCAGGGCGACGACTGTATCCTGTGGTGCGAGGGCGTCGTGACCCAGGGCACCGTGTTCGGCGAGCATCTCGAGCTTGTCCGCCGCATCGAGATCAAGGCCGGCACCAACGAGATCAGACTGGCGGACCGCGTGATCAATCGCGGCTTCTACAAGACGCCGCACATGTATTGCTACCACATCAATGTCGGCCATCCGGTGCTGGCGGAAAATTCCCGCTATCTCGCGCCGCTGAAGGACGTGGTCTGGGCCGCCCATGCCGGCGACGACTATCGCAAGCAGGGTGTCGGCTATCGCACCATGCCTGCGCCGCAGATGAATTTCCACGAACAGGTCTGGCAGCACGAACTGGTCGCGGACAACGATGGCGAAGTGCCCGTGGCGCTCGTCAACGATGCGCTCGGCATCGGCTTCGAAGTCACCACGCGCAAGGACCAGTTCCCCTGCATGTACGAATGGCAAAACCTCCAGGCCGGACAATATGCCGTCGGCATCGAGCCTTCGACCAACCATGTGCTCGGCCACACGGCAGCGCGCGAGCGCGGCGAACTCATCTGGCTCGAGCATGGCGACGAACGTCGCTACGACACGACCTTCCGCATCCTGACGGACGCCCGGGCGATTGCGGCAAGCGAAGGACGCATTCGCGCCCTGTCAGGCCAGCCGGACGAGGAATTCCCGCAGCCATCCGGCAATCACGTGGCGATCAAGGGTCGATAACGAACATGCAGCATGCGCCAACCAACGCGGCAACCCCGGCAACATCCATCGCTGGCAAGGTCATTCTCTATACCGGTGCGGCCGGTGGACTGGGTACGCAGACGACGCTGAGCTTCCTGCGCGCCGGCGCCAGGGTCGTCGCCATCGACAACAACCCTGAGAAGATCGAGGCGCTGACGGCCGCGGCCGCACGCGAAAATCTCGCCGGCCTCACCGTGCGCTCGCTCGACCTCTCGGACCTTGGAGCGCTGCGCGCGGAACTCGAGCGGGTGGCCGCGGATGTCGGCGGCTTCGATATCGTGATCAACAATGCCGCGATCTATCCCTCCAAGCCGTTCGAGGACTATTCGATCGAGGAATTCCAGGCGGTGCAGCGGGTGAATGTCGATGCCGGCATCGTCTGCGTGCAGGTGGCGCTGCCGCATATGCGCCGCAACGACTGGGGCCGCATCGTCAACATCGCCAGCGTAACCCTGAGCGGCGGCTGGGCGCAGCTCGCCCCCTATGTCCAATCGAAAGGCGCACTCGTCGGCCTCACGCGCGCATGGGCACGCGAGTTCGGCGCCTATGGTGTGACGGTCAATGCGATCTCGCCAGGCGCCTTCCCGACGGATGCGGAAAAGATCCACCCGGACCCCGAAGGCTATACCCGCTTCGTGCTCGACCACCAGGCCGTCAAGCGCCGGGGCAGCCCCGACGATATCGCCAATGCACTGACATTCCTGATCTCCGATGCCGCAGGCTTCATCACCGGCCAGACGCTCAACGTCGATGGCGGCTGGGTCATGCATTGACCCTCAACACTACAAGGATCTGAAAGAAATGAGTATTCTCAGCGGCGTCCGCGTCCTCGACTGCTCCATCGCCATGGCTGGTCCCTTCGCCGCGCAGCGGCTGGGCGACCTTGGCGCTGACGTGATCAAGGTGGAACCCGTGACAGGGGAATGGCAGCGACACGTCTCCGCCGGCGGCGCCAGCGGCAACAAGGTGAACGTCTCCTTCCTCTCGCTCAACCGCAACAAGCGCTCGCTCGCCGTCGACCTGAAATCGGCTGACGGCAAGCAGGTGCTGCTCGATCTCGTCAAGACGGCAGACGTCTTCCTGCAGAACTATCGTCCCGGCGTCGCAAAACGGCTCGGCGTCGACTACGAGACGCTGTCGAAGATCAATCCGCGCATCATCTATGTCTCCATGTCCGGCTACGGCGAGGACGGGCCCTATCTCGACCGCCCCGGCCAGGACCTGGTCCTGCAGGGCATGTCCGGCGCGATGCTGTCGACCGGCCGGGAGGGCGAGCCCCCCACCGCCGCAGGCCAGTATCTCGTCGATGCCGTTACCGCCTATACCGCATTCGAGGGCGCACTCGCTGCATTGTTCCACCGCGAGCGCACCGGCGAAGGCCAGCTGGTCCAGGTCAACATGCTGGATGCGATCACCACGATCCAGATGCAGGAACTCTCCGTCTTCACCGTCGGCAACAAGCCGCAGGTGCGCTCGGCCGAGCCCCATGCCCACGTCTATATCCGCGCGCCTTACGGCGCCTTTGCCACCAGCGACGGCTATATCATCGTCGCCTTCCCCAAGCTCAGAACGCTGGGCGAGGTCATCGGCGAGGAGAGCTTCCTCAGCATGGACGACGAAGTGGACACCTGGACGCAGCGCGACGACATCTTCGCCAGGACCCGCGAGAAGTTGAAGACCCGAACCTCGGCCGAGTGGCTGGAACGGATGCGCGCGGCCGATATCTGGTGCGGCCCGGTCTATGGCTATGCCGATCTGGTCGAGGATGCGCAG
Source organism: Shinella sp. (assembly GCF_049651085.1). Taxonomy (GTDB): domain Bacteria; phylum Pseudomonadota; class Alphaproteobacteria; order Rhizobiales; family Rhizobiaceae; genus Shinella. The sequence continues at coordinate 54,582 of NZ_JBASBL010000022.1, read as the reverse complement.
ATCAAGCACAACGGCACATTCGTCGAATATGATCATCCGACCGAAGGTCCCGTGAAGACCCCGGGCTTCCCGATCAAGTTCTCGAAGACACCGTCCACCATCGAGCGCGGCGCTCCGCTGGTCGGCGAGCATACGCGCGAGGTTCTGAAAGACATCGGCTATGACGACGCCCGTATCGCAGCCCTTGAACAGGCAGGCGCCGTCGCCGCCGGAGAGAGTTGAGCATGCAACGCCTCAAAGCGCTGACATGGGACCATCCGCGCGGCTTTGACGCCCTTGCCGCCGCCGCGCGGCGACCCGAGCTTGCCGAGAGCGGCCTTGCCATCGATTGGGACAAGCAGCCGCTGGAAGGCTTCGAGTCCCATCCCATCGCCGATCTCTGCGCCCGCTACGATCTGGTTGTGCTCGACCATCCGCATGTCGGCGAGGCGCTGGAGGGCGGCTGCCTGCAACCGCTCGAAGACGTGTTCGACGCAGCAACGATCGAGCGGCTGCGCAGCGAAAGCATCGGCCCGTCGCTGGGCAGCTATAACTTCGCGGGCCTGCACTGGGCGCTGCCGCTGGACGCCGCGACGCAGGTCATGGCCTTGCGGGCGGATCTCCTTCAGGCCCCCGCCCCCGTTCTGTGGAGCGAGGTTCAGGCGCTTTCCGAGAAGACCGGCAAGGTGGCGCTGTCGCTGGCAGGCCCACATGCCGCGCTATCCTTCCTGTCGATCGCCGCCGCTTTCGGCGAACCGCCCGCCATGCAGGACCCGGACCTTCTGGTCTCGCGCGAGACCGGCATGGCCGTCTACGAGCTGATGGCGGAGCTTGCCGCGCGCAGCCCGCTTTCCGTTCGCGACCGCAACCCCATCGGCATTCTCGGCCATATGGCAGAGCATGACGATGTGATGCTCTGCCCGCTGGTCTATGGCTATGTGAACTATGCCGCCCCCGAAAGCGGCAAGTCGATCGCCTTTCACAATGCGCCGCGCCGCGCGCCCGGCGGACGGCCCGGCTCCACGCTCGGCGGCACGGGCATCGGCATTTCCCGCCGCTGCGAGGTAACGCAGGCACTGAGGGAGCACCTGCTCTGGCTGATGAGCGCCGATGCGCAGATTGGTTTCATTCCCGGTCATGCGGGCCAGCCGTCCCGGCGCGAAGCCTGGCACGACGCCGGGGTCAACGCCCGCTGGGGCGCATTTTACGAAAACACCGCCGATACGCTGGAACAGGCCTATATACGCCCGCGCCATAACGGCTACATCGCCTTCCAGGGCAAGGCATCCGCCTTGTTGCGCGAGGCCTTCCTGGAGAAGGCCGGTGCGGCCGGCGTGATCGACAGACTTCAAACGCTTTATGCAAGCCATCGCAGCGTCAAGAGCGGCGAAAGGTAGGAACAAGATGACGGAAGATATTCTTTTTGCTGTGGATGGGGCGATCGCCACCATCACGCTCAACCGGCCGCAGAAGCTCAATGCGGTGACGCCCGACATGGCCGACGCCATTGTCGCTGCCGTAAGGGAATGCAACGACAGCGACACCATCCGCTGCGTGATCCTGACGGGCGCTGGCGAGCGCGCCTTCTGCGCCGGTTCCGACATCAAGGAACTCGACACCTACGAAACGCCCTGGCAGTTCCGCAACCGGCCGGACTATTGCGATGCGTTCCGCGCACTGCTGAAGCCGACGATCTGCGCCGTCAATGGCTACGCCTTCGGCGGCGGGCTGGAAACGGCCATGTCCTGCGATATCCGCATCGCGTCCGACAATGCCCAGTTCGCCGCACCCGAGATCAAGCTCGGCTGGATCGGCGGCGGCGGCATGGCGGCTCACCTGATGCACTCCGTCGGCGCATCGAACGCCGCGCTGATGCTGCTTACCGGCGATGCCATCCCGGCGGAACGGGCGCTGGCCTGGGGCCTCGTCAGCGAGGTCGTACCGCAGACCGAATTGATGGCGCGCGCCCGCGCCATTGCCGAGGTCATCGCTTCGCGCGCACCAATCGCCGCCGAAACGGCCAAGGCCAACCTGAAGGCCGCCGTCTCGATGCCGCTCGACAAGGCCATCGAATACGAACGCGACCTGCAGACGATCTGCTTTGCCACGGCGGACGCGGCCGAAGGCCGTGCGGCCTTCAAGGAAAAGCGCGCTCCAATCTTCAAGCGCCGGTGAAACACATGGAATCAAGCCTCTCCTTCATCCGCGGATTGGGTCGGCACCGCGAAGCTTCGGTTTTCGCGATGCTGGCGGCTGTCGCGATCTACCTCTCCTTTGCCAGCGACTACTTCCTGGAACCGCGCAACCTTCTCAATGTCGGGCGGCAGGCCTCCGTCGTCGCCATCGTGGCGCTCGGCCAGGCGCTCGTCATCATCGCCCGCGGAATCGATCTGTCGGTCGGCTCGATCATCGGGCTCTCCGCGGTGGTGGCCGCCGTGTTGCTGCGCGACACCGGCAGCGAGACCATCGGCATCGCCGGCGGCCTTGCGACCGGCCTTGCCTGTGGCGTCTTCAACGGCGTGCTCTACACCCGGTTCCGGATCAATCCGTTCATCGCCACGCTCGGCACGCTCTCGATCGCCCGCGGCATCGCCCTGCTAATGACCGGCGGCATCCCCGTGCCGTTCGGCGGCATTGCCGAATTCATCGGCGCCGGACGCATCTACAACATTCCGGTCTCGTTCCTGCTGATGATCGTGCTTGCCGTCATCGTCCACATCTTCGCCAACCGCACGGTAACGGGGCGCGAGATCTACGCGATCGGCGACAATCCCAAGGCGGCGCGGCTTGCGGGCGTGAACATCCGCTATATCCGGCTGTTCGTCTTCGCATTCTGCGGCCTGCTCGCCGGGCTCGGCGGCCTGATCCTTGCCGGCAACCTTGCCAGCGCCGATCCCAATCTCGGCATGGGCTACGAACTCGACGTGATCGCCGCCGTCATTCTCGGCGGCACCGCCCTCAGCGGCGGCCGCGGCTCGATCATCGGCGTCATCATCGGCGCGCTGCTGATGGCGCTGCTCAACAACGCATTCGTGCTTCTCGGCATCTCCGCCTACTGGCAGGTGGTGACCAAGGGCCTCGTAATCATCTTCGCCGTGGGCCTGGACGGGCTGCAACGTGGCGGCGACGACGACTGAACCAACTTTTGGAGGAAATACTGACATGCTTTTGAAAAACCTGAAGTCCATGGCATTTGCGGCCGCCGCCGCAATCGCCTTCACCGTGCCTGCCGTCGCCAGCGAGCCGCCGCAGGGCGGCACCGTCGCCGCTGTCGAGAACACCAAGGGCGCCCTCAAGATCGCGTTCCTGTCCTTCCAGAACAATCCGTTCTGGACCCCGGTGACCGATGGGGCGAAGGCCGCGAACGAATACCTCTCCAAGCACAACGCGACGGTGGATTTCGTCGATCTCGGCGATGAACTGTCGGCGGAAGCCGTCGTTGCCGGCATCGAAGGCGCCCTTGCCAAGAAGTATGACGGCATCGTCGTCGTGCCGATCTTCGACGGCACCGCACGCATCATCAACGAGGCGACGGACGAGGGCGTCCCGGTATTCACCATCGTTGCCGAGGGCGCGACGGAATCCAAGCGCCTCGCCTTCATCGGGCAGGATGCCACCTCCGCCGGCAAGCAGATCGGCGAGTTCATCGCCAAGAAGATGGAAGGCAAGGGCAAGCTGGGCGTCCTCACCGGCTACTTCGGCGCGACCCAGCACACCCAGCGCATGAACGGCGCGCTCGACCACCTGAAGGCCAACTTCCCCGACATCCAGATCGTCGGTCCGTTCGAGAACAAGGACAAGGCCGAATCCGCCTATTCGCTGGTGCAGGACATGGCGACCGCCAATCCCGATCTCGCCATGGTCTATGTGACCGCCGGCGGTCCCTTCGGCGCGGCAAAGGCCGTGAAGGACCTCGGCCTGACCGGCAAGGTCGGCGTTGTCGGCTTCGACCATACGCCTGACAACATGCAGTATCTGAAGACCGGCGAGATGGCCGGCCTGCTCGACCAGGCGCCTTACCAGCAGGCCCTCGATTCCAGCGTGATGCTCTACAACTACCTCGTCGCCGGCACCGAGCCGCCCTCGAAGGTCATTCCCGTTGTCGGCAACCTCCTGACGCCTGACGATGCAAAGTAACGTTCATCCTGTCATGGCCGGCGGCGATCCCGCCGCCGGCACCCCGCTCCTGCGGGCACGCGGCCTCGCCAAAAGCTTTGCCGGCAACAAGGTCCTGCATTCGGTCGATCTCGACCTGCGCGCGGGCGAGATCGTCGGCCTGCTCGGCGAAAACGGCGCCGGCAAGTCGACGCTGATGCATATCCTGTCCGGCGGCCTCACCGCCGATGCCGGCACGATCGACATGGACGGCAAGCCGACCCAATTTGCGACGGTTTCCGAAGGCATCGAGGCGGGCGTGAGCTTCGTGCACCAGGAACTCTCCGTCGTCGGCGCGCTGAGCGTTGCCGAAAACCTGCATCTCGGCCGCATGCCGAAGACCAGACAGGGCTTCGTCGACTTCACGCTGATGCGCGCTGCCTCGGGCGCCATTCTGGAGCGCGTCGGGGCCGGCAATATCGATCCGCGCCGGGAAGCCGGCAGCCTGCGCGCCGGCGAGCAACAGCTTGTCGAGATCGCCAAGGCGGCGGCGCGCAAGCCCCGCCTGCTCATTCTCGACGAACCGACATCCTCGCTGACACCGCACGAGGTGGAGGGGTTCTCCTCCTATGTGCGCGAGGCACGTGCGGCGGGCGCTGCAATCATCTTCATCACCCATCGCCTCGAGGAAGCCCTATCGCTTTGCGACCGGCTGGTCGTTCTGCGAAACGGCGCGATCGTCAGCGAGCGCAAGCCCTCCGAGACCAGCCGCGAGCAGTTGATCACGGATATGACCGGCAAGCCGGCGATCTACGAGCATCGCTCGCGCGACCTGACCGGCCGCACCGTTGCGCTTTCGCTGCGCAAGGTTTCCGATCGCGGGCACATCAGGAATATCAGCCTCGACGTGCGCCAGGGCGAGATCATGGGTCTCTTCGGCCTCGTCGGTGCGGGGCGGACAGAACTTCTCGAACTGATCCATGGCGCACGCCCGCTCGCCTCCGGTGAAATATCGCTGTTCGGCGCGTCGGTGAAGCATTCCGACCCAAGCGAAGCCGTGAAAAACGGGGTAGCGCTCGTGCCGGAAGGCCGCAAGACTGCCGGCATCCTGCCGCAGCACTCGGTGCGCGACAACGCCGCCATCAGCAGCCTGAGACGCTTCGGCGGACGGCTGTTCTCCGATCGCAAGGGCGACGTCACCCGCACGGAGGACTTCCGCCAGCGCCTCGGCATCCGCATGGCGCGCGATACACAGCCGATTTCGACCCTGTCCGGCGGCAACCAGCAAAAGGTGATCTTCGCCCGGGCGCTGATGGTGGACCCGCGGCTGCTGCTTCTCGACGAGCCGACCCACGGCGTCGATGTCGGGGCGAAATCCGACCTCTACGATATCGTCGCACGGGAAGCGGAAAACGGCCTGACGGTGATCATGGCTTCCTCGGAAGTGCCGGAAATCCTTGCACTTTGCGACCGGGTCGCCATCTTGTCGAAAGGGCAGCTGGCTGGCATCCTCGAACGCGAGGACATGTCCGAGGACCGGATACTCACCATGGCATTCAAGGAACACTGAACAATGGTCAATGCGACAGACATTTTTTCGACGGGGACTTTCGTGGGACGCGTCTTTGATCCGAAGGTCGAGGGGCCGGCATTGGTGGTGGTGCGCGGCGAAGATGTCGTCGACATCACCTCAAAGGCCGTGCCGACGATGCGCGACCTGCTCGAACTCGACGATCCCGCAGCCTATGTCGCCAAGGCGACCGGTCCCGTTGTCGCAAGACTGGCCGATCTACTGGCGGCGTCAGCCGGCTCGCTGGATACCGGAAAACTTCACCTCCTGGCACCCAACGACCTGCAGTCGGTCAAGGCCTGCGGCGTGACCTTCGCCCGGTCGATGATCGAACGGGTCATCGAGGAGCGCGCAGCGGGCAACCCCGATCTCGCCGTGAAGATCCGCGAAAAAGTCACCGCGATCATCGGCGACAGCCTGCGCGACCTGAAAGCCGGCTCTCCTGCCGCCGCCAAGGTCAAGGAAGCCCTGATCGAGGAAGGCATCTGGTCGCAATATCTCGAGGTCGGCATCGGTCCGGACGCCGAGGTCTTCTCCAAGGCGCAGGTCCTGTCCTCCGTCGGCCACGCCGCGGATGTCGGGTTGCACCCGATCTCCAAGTGGAACAATCCCGAGCCGGAGGTCGTGCTCGCCGTGAATTCCAAGGGCGTAGTTCAGGGCGCCACGCTCGGCAACGACGTCAACCTTCGCGACATCGAGGGACGCTCGGCGCTGCTGCTCGGCAAGGCCAAGGACAACAACGCCTCCTGCTCGATCGGCCCGTTCATCCGGTTGTTCGATGCCACCTATTCGATCGACGACGTGCGCAACGCCGAACTCGGCCTGACGGTCGAGGGCGAGGACGGTTTCGTCCTGCACGGCAAAAGCTCGATGAAGGAAATCAGCCGCGATCCGCTCGATCTCGTCTCCCAGACGATCGGCCGCCATCATCAGTACCCTGACGGCTTCATGCTGTTCATGGGCACGCTGTTCGCGCCGACGGAAGACCGGGGCGCGCCGGGTCAGGGCTTCACGCACAAGATCGGCGATATCGTCACGATTTCGAATGATCGCCTGGGTTCGCTCACCAACCGCGTGCGCCTTTCCACGGAATGCGCTCCCTGGACGTTCGGCGCATCGCATCTGATGCGCAACCTGGCTGCCCGCCAGCTTCTTTAACCGTCATCGAGCTGCGCCCCGCCGCTTGCAGGCAGGCGGGGCGCAGCAAAAGGTGCCGCATGTCCGGCCCCTTCTATGCCTTGCCCGACCGGATCATCGAAAAATAATCGTCGCCGCCGACCTGGCCTCCCTTGAGGGCGATCTGCAGGCCGTCTGCCGGGCCGCCATGGGCGATGCAGAGCGGCGAGCCGGGCGTCTGCGGCAGCGGCATCTTCAGCGTGAGGGCAGAAATGCCCATTTCGCCGAGTGCGTGGCTGGATGTGTCCCCCCCCGCCACCACCGCACGGGAAAGCCCGGCGCGCGCTACCAGCTCCGACTGGATACGGCCAAGTGCCCGCCCGAGGCGGTGGCGAGCGCCGGCGGATGAATCGAGTTCACCGCCACGGTCCGCCGATGGACCGAGCGCCGTGTAGAGCACGACGCTGCGGCCCTGCGCCAGCACCTTGAGACCCGCATCCGCCGCCGCCACGATGCTCGCATCGGCGCCATCGCCTGACAGCGCGAGCGGATCGAGCGTGACACCATCGAACCCGTTGGCAAGCGCATGGCGGATCTGGCGTTCGGTGGTCGGCGACACGCTCCCCGAAACGACGGCGATGCGGTCCACGGACCCGGCATTCTCGAAGGCCGGCTTTTCGCCGATCAGGCCCTCGTTCCGCCAGGCGGGGATGAGGGCGTATTCGACCCCGGAGGACCCGCAGACGAAGCGGTTCACCTGACGCAGCCTGTTCCAGAGCAGAGTGCCCGCCGCCGCCTGTGTCGATGCATCAAGCACGTCGAGCAGCAGGATGTCGGCGGCTTCCGGCTGGGGCCGCTCCAGCAGGGCGACATTGTCAATGAGGGCGCTGGACAATGAGGTCTGGCGCGAAAGATGCAGGAGCAGGTTGGCCTCGTCCATCGGCGTGACGGGATGGCGCGACATGACCGGGTGGCGGTCGATGCGATAATTGCAGCCCTGATAGGCGGCGAAAAGCTCACCAAAGGCCGTATAGCGGCGGATCTGCGGGGCGCCGACGATGAGGGGCACGGTCCCCTTGCCGAAAACCGCCCGGCCGATTTCGATGGCCCGGCCGATATTGCCGACATGCGGCGCGGAATCGAAGGTCGAGCAGACCTTGTAGTGGCAGAGGTCGGCATCGAGCGTCTTCAGCCAGCCGAAGGCGTCGCGCAGATGAACCTCCATCCAGTCCGGCGTCTCGCTGCGGCTGGTGCCGGCAAGACCGATGGCGCGTGCGCCCGAAAACCGCGACAGCAAGTCCGGATCCGGCACCTTCAGGAAAAGCACGGTTTCGACGCCGTTGGAGGACAGCGCCTCCATGACGTCCGTCGAGCCCGTGAAATCGTCGCCGTAGTAGCTGATCAACGGTCGCGTCATAGCTCAGGACGCCTTGCCATCGGCAAATTTGTCAATGGATTGCGCAAGTTCCGGATGATCCTTCGCGTAGGTTTCAAGCGGCACGCCCGCGACCGCCGCCTCCCAGGCCTGCCTCACCGCCTTCACGCCCGCTCCTGGTCCACCCGGATGGCTGACGATGCCGCCGCCGCAGAGATAGAGCAATTCGGTTGAGCCGCCGGTCGCCGCGATCGTATCGGGCGCCTGCCCACCCCACTGGCCGGAGCCGATGACCGGAAGCGCCACATCCTTCGGCGAAAACAGCGGCGTCGTGACAGCCTTGTAGGAGCGCACGAAACTCTCGTCCGGTTCCCAGTATTTCACGCGGATGCCGTTGATCTGGAACTGGTCGACACCGAGCAGGCGCCAGAACTGCTGCCAGACGGAGAATTCGAAGCCGAGGCCGGCATGGCGCGTGAGAATATCCCAGCCGTTGCGATGGGCGTGCAGCACCAGGCCGGAACGCTTGCGCAGGAAGGACAGGCCGCTGAAGCCGATGGAGTTGATGTTGACGACCGCGCAATTGCCGCCGGCTTCCAGCACCATATCGTGGTTGCGCATCATCTCGTCGGGATCGGTGTGGCTGATGCCAAAGGCATACATCACCTTCTTGCCAGTCTTCTGCTCGTGAGCGAGGATTTTCGGCATGATCGCCGCGACACGATCCTTCAGCGACGAGTAGGCCGGGCTCATCAGTTTTTCATCGTCCTTGACGAAATCGACGCCGGCCTCGATCAGTTCGCCCACCATTTCCGCGGTTTCATGCGGCCTGAGGCCGAGCGCCGGCTTGACGATGGTACCGATGATGGGACGATCCTTGACGCCCGTCAGCGCGAAACTACCCGCAATGCCGAACTGCGGCCCCGGATGGGCGGCGGCAAATTCCTGCGGCAACTGCATGTCGACGATGCGAATGCCCGTCATGCCCTTGATGGAGAAGACGCCGCCGATCGCGATGGTCATCAGCGCCGAAAGATCGGTGCCGATCGCATCGAACGGAAAATCGATATCGACATCCGCGCGGTTGAACAGCGTCGCAGTGCCTGCCTCGTCGGGAAAGGAAGCCCGGTCCGCCGGCGGCAGGGGACGGATCGCGACGACACGGGCGGCCACCCGCGCCTTCAGCTCCTCCGTCTCCCCCGGCAACGCCACGAAGGTGCCCGTCGACTGGTCGCTGGCGATCTTGATTGCCATGGCTTCTACCGAACCGGGTGTCTCTATCCGATAGGTCAGACGGATCACGTTCTCTCCTCCCGCCAGGGCGGCGCACTTGTTCAATCTCTCCAACTGGTATAATGAGTATTTATGTTATTGCAAGCCAATTACGGCAAAGCTGTTGCGCCAAGGGAACTTGGTGCATATTCAAACCTGTCGAAATCAGGTGAATCATGAACGTCGTTTCCGAACCCATCGTCCGCAAGAAACTCTCCGACGAAGTCTTCGCTCGCCTGAAGCACATGATTGAAACGGGCGAACTGAAGGCCGGCGACGAGATGCCCTCCGAACGCGAACTCATGGAACGCTACGGCGTCGGCCGTCCCGCCATCCGCGAGGCGATGCAGGCGCTTGCCGGCAAGGGCCTCGTGGAGATTTCGCAGGGCGAGCGCGCCAAGGTGCTGCGCATCACCGCCGAATCCATCATCCGGCAGGTCGACCTGCCAGCCAAGATGATGCTCTCCGGCTCCTCCGCCTCGCTGGAATACCTGAAGAGCGCCCGCATCTTCTTCGAACGCGGCATGATCCGCGAGGCCGCCGCCAGGGCGACCCCCGCCCATATCGCCGAACTTCGCGCCCTGCTCGACAAGCAGAAGGAAAGCCTCGGCGATGCCGATGCCTTCATCGATGCCGACATGGAATTCCATCAGTGCATCGCCGCGATCTCCGGCAACCCGATCTTCGCTGCGGTCAGCGGCGCGATGCTGGGATGGCTGAAGTCCTATCATACGGAAATGCTCATCTGGACGGGCCGCGAGACTTTCACGCTCGCCGAACACGAGGAAATCATCCGCGCCATCGAGAACGGTGACGCCGACATTGCCGAAAAGGCGATGATCAAGCACCTCGAACGCTCCCGCGCGCTCTATGCACTCAAGGAACGGACGTGATCGTTCAGAGCACGATCTCGACGCAGCCATAGGGCGGCAGGCTGACCGGTTCGCCTGAAGCCAGCTCCGTACGTTCGGCATCGATCGCCAGAATTTTGCGCGGCCTTGCGGCCAGGGCGACCGCCTGCGTTTCCGGCGTTATGTTTGCAAGCAGAAGCCGCTCGCCCGAAGCCAGCCCGAGCACCGCGTCAGGCCGCGAGGTTTCGACCGAGACCACCGCTTCGCCAGCCAGCGCACCAAGACGCGCCAGCACATGCGCCGGAGGCCTAAGCTCTCCCCTGGCCGTCGCCTCGCCCTCCCCGGCAACAAGCCCGAAGGGGCCGGCCAGCGTCGAAAGCGTCAGGACCTCTAGCCCGGCCGAAGCGACCGTTGCGGCATAGGCCAGTGTCCAGGCCGCACCGAACGCGCCGTTGTGCCGCGGATCGACATTGGCCATGGGAATGCGGGCACCGGCGGGGTTCTCCTTGGTCGCACGGCCATAGGGGTTCTGCCGCATGGCGATCGTCGAGGGGCCGATGCGATAGGGCTTGCCGGCGTAGATCGCGCGGGCCGAACCGACGACAAAGCGCAGCGCCTCGAAGGTCTGCATGACGGAAAGATCGTCCGCCGCATGCACGGTCGGGCTGGTGCAATGGCTGATGTAGTCGAGTTGGCCGGCAGGCACGCGCTTGCGGTTGAGCTCCGTGAAATAGCTCATCATGCCGCCGCCGAGCCGCAGGCCGGGGAAAGCCGCACGCGCCGCGGCATAGACATCCTCCAGCGGCGGGCACGCCGGCCATGGGCTGCCTGGCGGTGTCGACTGGCGATCCACCGAAGGGCAGACGAACAGCGTATCGAGCGGCAGGCCGGCCTTCCTGACAAGCGTGGCGAGCTCGGCCATTTCCGATCCCGGTGGATGCTTGCAGGGCACGGCAAATTCCAGCGTCACCTTAAGGCCGGATCGCGCGGCGATCTCCGCATATCCCTCCAGCGCCTCGATGCCGTGGCTGGCGTCCGGGTCGAAATGGGCAATCAGATGCCGCGCGCCGATCGTCTTCAGGCTATCGAGCGCCGCACGCTCCTGCGCAAGGCATTCAGGCCGCAGACCGGCACCGATTTCGGGGAATGCTTGCTGCGTCTTCGTCAGTCGCAGTGTAATGGCCTCGGATGTCCGCGCGGCTGGACGTGCATCGTCTTGCGCCCGGATTTCGACGGATACCTGCTGGGTGAAGGGCTCGCCCTTCGGCACGCGATAGGGCCATGGCAGCGCGAGCGGCCGCACATAGGTCTTATAGGAGCCATCCGTCCAGTTGCGCTGGTCCTCCATCTCGAAGACGTCGCCGACGAACTCGGTCGTCGCCTCGATGCCGGGTGCCACGCGGTGGGTGATCGCGGCGATGTCCTTGAAGGGTTGCCACGGCTCGATCCGGTCCGGCCAGCGGGCTCGCTCGATGCCGCCATCGCCATGGCGGATCGTGACAGGCTCGCCCGCCACGCCGACGACCGGATGCAGCACGACAAAGCCGGCCCGGGCCGTCTCGAAATCGGCGTCGCTGACGCAATCGGCCGAAAAGGTCACGGCCCGCCCGGTGCCGGAGATCGCCATCGTGCAATCGAGACTGGCGCCGGACGGCGCACGGAAGCGGGCGCTATACCTGATGGAAAAGCCCCGCCTCGTTTCCTCGGTGGCAAGGTCCGTTATTGCCGCATTGCAGGTTCCCCAATCCCTGTCGCGGACGAGGAACGCGATGGCGCGCAGCACCTCATGCCCACGGTATTTCAGGCTGCGAAGATTACCATCCTGAAGCGTCACGCTCAGATCGCCGGCAATGAGCGTTCGGCTTTCCGGCTCGCGCTCGCGCGTCCCATAGAGCCGCAGCAGGTCCGCGCTCATCCCGGAAGCTCCCCCAGTCTGACGGTCTCGCCGCGTTCGGCACTGAGATAGGCCGCCTCGACGAGGGCGAAGGTCTTGAGGTTGTCGCGGCCTGACGTGTCCGGTTCCCGGCCGGCGACCAGTCGCTCGATCCAGTGCTTCTGGATGAGCGCGACGCTCTCCTGAATGTTGTGCCAGGGGCGCGAGGCCCAGGGCAACAGGTTCGGCGCAACGATGCTTTCCGTCGTACCGTCCGGGCCGTGGACGGTGAGCCTGTAGTCCTTGCCGAGACGCAGCGTGCCCTTACTGCCATCGATCTCGACAAGGGTTTGCGGGAAGGGTTCTTCCGGCAGTTTCGTCGCGTAGCTGACATCGACGATCGAGGTGATACCGTTGTCGTGGTCGAGCAGCATGGTCGCCACATCCTCGCCGGCGATCTCCGGGTTGATGCGCGTCGTGCGGGCCGTCAAGCGGCTTGCATCGCCGAAGAGGAAGCGGGCAATGTCCAGCGAATGGATGCCGAGATCCTCGATGATGAAGCGCTTGCCTTTCGCGAGATAGGGCTGGCCGGAGAAGACGTCGAAACCGGAGCGGAAGGAAACGCGGCCCCAGAAGGGCGTGCCGATCGCGCCGCTGTCCAGAACGTCCTTCACCGCGAGAATGGGCGTCTGCCAGCGGAAATTCTCATGGATCATCAGCGGAATGCCGGCCTTGTCGGCTGCGGCGACCATGGCGCTCGCATCGGCCAGCGTCGGCGCGAAGGGCTTCTGGCAGATTGCCGGAACCCTGTGGGCCGCCGCAAGCTCGACCAACGCCCGATGACTGCCGACCGTCGTCGCGATATCGACGAAATCGAAACCGCCATCGGTGAACATCTCGTCCGCCGAATGGTAGCGCCGCGCCACGCCGAACTGATCGCCGACGATTTTCAATCGCTCCGGATCGCGGTCGCAGATCGCGACGATCTCGACATCCGGCAGATCCCGCCAGCCATGCATCTGGTTGACGGCGAAGAACCCGCAGCCGATCAGCGCCCCCTTGATCTTCGCCATGTTCAACCTGCCTTTGCCATCTGCATGAGGGTGACGCGCTGCTGCAGGCGGCGCTGCGCCTGATCGACCACCACGGCCACGATGATCACCAGCCCCTTGATCACCATCTGCCAGAACGAACTGACCCCCATCATCACCAACCCGTCGGAAAGAATGCCGATCACGAAGGCGCCGATGATCGTGCCGCCGATCGTGCCGCGCCCGCCCGACATGGATGTACCACCAAGAACGGCCGCCGCAATGGCGTTGAGTTCGAGATTGGTTCCCGTCGCCGGATGCGAGGCCATCAGTTCTGACGAGACGATCATGCCGACGATGGCCGCGCAGAAGCCGGAGAACATGTAGACGAACATCTTGACCCGGTTGACGCGGATGCCCGACATGCGCGAGGCACGCTCATTGCCGCCGACCGCAAAGATATGCCGGCCGAGCGGCACGAAGCGGGCGAAATAGGCCGCTCCCAGCGCCACGACGATGAGGATCCAGACGGAAACGGGAAGGCCGAGGATCGAACCGGAGCCGAGATAGCTGAAGCCCTGGTTGCCGAGATCTTCGCGTCCCGTGAGATTGGGCAGCGTCTGGCCGTCGGAATAGAGCAGCGCCATGCCGCGCGCGACATAGAGCGTGCCGAGCGTCGCGATGAAGGGCGCGACGTTGAGCCGGGTGATCAGCAGGCCGTTGACCGCGCCGATCAGGATGCCGACCACCATGACGATGACCGCAACCTCGACGACGTTGAAATAGACCGTGTAGCCGAGCGGCAGCGCCACGCCATACATGATGAGACCGCCGGCGATCATGCCGCACAGGCCGACGATCGATCCCACGGACAGGTCGATGCCGCCGGTGATGATCACGAAGGTCATGCCGATCGCCAGAAACGCATTCTGCGTCGCGTGCTTCGACATCAGGATCATGTTGGCGGTCGACAGGAAATTCGGCGCGAATATCGAGAAGAAGATGATGACCGCAAAGAGTGCGATGAACGTCCTCAGCTTCATGAGCGTGAGCAGGGCGGCTCCGGTGGAGAGGCCGTTGCCGGTGGCGGCAGTTTGCGTTGCTGTCGTCATCACGCGTGCATCCTTTTGGTTTTATGTCCCTCTGCGGAGGCCGAGACGATCATTTCCTCGGTGGCGTCCTTGCGGTCGACCACCGTCACAAGACGGCCGTTGCTCATCACCGCGATACGGTCGGAAAGCGCCATGACCTCCTCGAGGTCAGACGTGGAGAACAGGATGGCGAGCCCCTCGCCCGCCAGCCGCCGCATGGTGCGGAAAACGTCGGCCTTGGCGCCGACATCGATGCCACGGCTCGGCTCGTCCATCAGCAGAACCTTCGGCCCGGTCATCAGCGCCTTGCCGATGACGACCTTCTGCTGGTTGCCGCCCGACATGGAGGTCACGTCGAAGTCCGGGTTCTTCGCCTTGATCGAAAGATTGCGGATCGCCTCGAGAACCGCCTTCTTCTCGAGCTTGAGATCGATGTGGAAGCCGCCCTTCAGAAAGCGGCCGAGGCTCGCCATGGAAAGATTGTCGGCGATCGACATGGATTGCACGAGCCCTTCGCGCTGGCGGTCTTCCGGGATCAACGCGAGGCCCTCGCGGATGCGCCGCGTCGTATCGCGCCCCTTCAGTTCTTCGCCCTCGATGAAGATCCTTCCCGTAGCGTGTTCGTGGCGGCCCATGATGCATTCGAAGAATTCGGAGCGCCCGGCGCCCATCAGGCCATAGATGCCGAGGATTTCGCCCTTGCGCACGCCGAGCGAGACGTGATCGACGGCATAGCCGCCCTGTGCGCGCGGCAGGCAGATGTCCTGCGTGCGAAAGACTTCCTCACCCGGCTCGTGATCGAGCTGCTTGGCGAAATCCTTGGCATCGGAGCCGATCATCGAGCGCACGATCCACTGCGTGTCGATATCCCTGACCATGGCATGGCCGGTGATCTGGCCGTCCTTCAGCACGGTGATGTAATCACCGATGCGCATAAGCTCTTCCAGCCGGTGCGAAATATAGACGATTGCGACGCCGCGCGCCTTGAGGTCCGCGATGACGCGGAAGAGCACATCGACCTCCGCCGCGCTCAACGCCGAGGTGGGCTCGTCCATGATGAGGATACGGGTGTCGAGCGAAACGGCACGGGCGATCTCGACGAGCTGCTGCTGGCCGATCGGCAGGTCTTCCGCCAGCGTATCGGCGGAAATGCCGGCCTCGAGGCGATCGAGAAACGCATTGGCCTTCTCGACCTGTGTCTTGTGGTCGATGCCGCGCAGTCCGCGCGTGATTTCGCGGGTGGCGAAGATGTTCTCGGCGACGGAGAGGTTGCCGAAGAGATTCAGTTCCTGAAAGACGATGCCGATGCCATGGCGTACCGCGTCCGCGGGGCTGTCCAGATGGATGCGCTCACCGTCCATCCAGATCTCGCCGAGCGTCGGCCGCTCGACGCCGGCGATGATGCGCATCATCGTCGATTTGCCGGCGCCGTTTTCACCGACCAGCACATTCACCGCGCCGCGCCGGAGTTTCAGGTCCGCCTTTTTCAGCGCCACGATGCCGGAATAGGCTTTGGTGATGTCTTTCAGTTCGAGAATGACGTCGCCGTCGTCGATGCCGTTCATCCTCAGCCTCCGACGGTAACGGTAGCGGGAACGAGCAGTGGCAACTGGCCCTTGGCCGGCAACGGATAGGCGCCGGTCGCCTTGAGCGTCTTGCCGGTCAGCCCCTCGCGCGGCAGCTTCTCCAGCAGCGCACCGTTCACATAGCTGTTGAACGACTTGCCGAACTGCGCCCATTCGATCTGGTTCTTGAAGGCGTTGAAGTCCATGAAATCCAGGCTGTCGCGCAGCGCCGTGCCGCGGATCGCCGGACCGATCGAGACCCGGACATCCGCCTTGGCGTCACCATCGACGTCGACATCGACATAGCCGGCGCGGGATTTCGTTTCTTCCGCGACGATCACCCCGTCGACGGTGGCGATGAAGGTCCAGGGTGCATTGCCCTGTCTGGCCTTGTAGCCGTATTTCTGGCCGGCCTCGTCGGGATTGGCGAGGGTCGCCGCCAGCACCTGCGGCAGTGGAGCGGCGCGCTTTTCGAGATAGGGCACAACCTTGGCCTCCCACATCTCGGCAACCAGCTTGTCGGGATCGAAGGCGCCAGCCTGATCCTCCCTGTCCTTGTCGGCGGTTTTTACGAATTTGCAGCCCGCAAGCCCGAGAGCGGATGCAAGCACGATGACGGCAGCGGCCTTGAAGCGCATGAATAGGGTACTCCGGCATAGGGCGAGGCGCGGAATGGCAATCATCCCGCGCCCGCGCGCTTCGAAGATCAGTCCTTCATCGCGAAGGTATCGAGCTTGTCGGCGTTGTCCGCATTGATCAGCACGCAGTCCATCAGCTGCTTTTCTTCAGCCGGCTTCTTGCCGCTCGTGATGAAGTCGTGCGCCTGTTGAACGGCAAGCTGGGCCTGCGCATATGCCGGCTGCAGCACGGTGGCCTTGATGCCGTTCGCCTTGATGGAGTCGCGCACGTCGTTCGAACCATCGAAACCGACGACGATCACGTCCTTCTTGCCGGCGGCCTGCAGGGCTGCGATGGCGCCCATGGCCATCGTGTCGTTGCCTGCGATGACGCCCTGGATATCCGGGTTGGCCTGGAGGATGGTCTCCATCTTCGAATAGGCTTCCGTCTGGCTCCAGTTGGCCGACTGCTGCGCGACCATCTTCAGGTCCGGATATTCGTCGATGACATCGTGGTAGCCCTTCGACCGGATGCCCGCATTGGTGTCGGATTCCTTGCCGACCAGTTCGACATAATTGCCCTTCTCGCCCATCAGCCTGACGAACTCCTCAGCGCCGAGCTGCGCGCCCTGATAGTTGTTCGAGACGATCTGCGAGACGGCAACGCCCGCGGCGTTGATTTCGCGGTCGATCAGGAAGGACGGAATGCCGGCGTCCTTGGCCTTCTGCACGGCGGCGACCGAAGCGTCGGCACCGGCATTGTCCAGGATGATCGCCTTCGCGCCGCGCCCGATGGCCGTATCGATCAGCTGGGACTGCTTGTTGGCGTCGTCATCGTGCACGAGGATCAGGGTTTCGTAGCCAAGCTCCTTAGCCTTGGCTTCCGCACCGACCGCTTCGGCCTTGAAGAACGGATTGTCATGGCTCGGAGTGATGACGGCGATAAGGTCGGCGGCGAAGGACGGCATGGCAACGCCAGCCGCCATCACGGCAGCGAAACCGACGGTGATCAGTCTGCGGGTAATGTTCATATTTTCCTCCCGGTTAGGCACCGGACTCCTTCGGCCATCCCTCCATTGAAAATGGCCGCCCCGGTGCAATCTTTCGACGGCGCCTGACGCCCGCCAGCGGCGGGCCAGGCACGCCGGAAATCAGGTGATGCGCTGGATGCTGGCGGCGATTTCCTCTGGCTCGAACACGCGCTTCCAGTCGTCCTTCATCAGCACAGGCTTGCCGAACTCGATCGCCTTGTTGCAGGCGTCGGAGAAGACGCCCGGCGTCTCTTCGAAAATCACCGCGCCGAGCACGTTCATATGGCCGAGCAGGAAGTCGCGGGCGGCTTCCCTGGCAACGCCGCGGCGCACGCACTCGTCCATCGCTTCGCGCATGACGACGAGCAGGGAAGCGCAGACCGTCTCGGACAGGCCCGGCTCGAGCAGCGCCATCTGCTCGACCGTGACACGGTGCGAGCGCATGACCGGCGCCCAGATGACCTTGGCGATCTCCTCACCCAGCACATAGGCGCTTTCCGGGCCCTGCATCAGGGCGGAAACGATATGCTGCTTGGCGGCGACACCGCCGAAGAAGTCGCGCTTGGCGGCCGGATCCGTCTCGTCGTTGAAGATCGGCGGGTGGCAGGGATGCGTGACGAAATAGGTGAGGTCCGCACGCTCCGGCAGATGGCCGGCAAAGGGCGCGGCCGCATCGAGCGCCACGACCATCGTGCCCGGCTTCAACTTGTCGACGATGCCGGCCGCGACCTTGCCGATCGCCGTATCCGGAACGGCAAGAATGACGACGTCTGCGCCATCGAGGCCTTCATCGGGCGAAACGCAGGCGATGCCGAGATCGCCGGAGAGACGCGCCCTGCCGGCCTCGCTCACCTCGACATGACGAACATCGAAGCGGGAACCCTGCAGGTTCTTGGCCAGCCGATAGCCCATTTTGCCACCAGCACCGAACAGCGCGATCGATGTCATCGAAGATCTCCTGAATGAGAGCGGCCGAAACGAAAACGCTGTCCAGCCGAAATTTCCTCCACCGGTTGCCCGGGTGAGCTTATATTTCCAAACTGGTATGACATGTCAATAACTACCTATTGAAATAAGCCATTTCGCCATGAGGGCGGCAGTCCCCAAACTTGACGGCCCACCGGAAAAACTCCGCACAAACATCTGATAAAATTCGACTTGCACCTTCGAGAAAAATGAAAAAGCCGAACGTCGCGCGACGTCCGGCTCAATTTGGAATAAGCATGCTGGCGCTCAGAGGCGCGAAAAACGGCTCAAAGCCGCGCGGCGATCGTCTTCGCAATCAGGGCAAGCGAAACGGCGCCAGCGTCGGGATGGCCGATGCTGCGCGCGGCAAGCGGGCGCGCGCGACCGAGGCGCGGCGAAAGCGGGGCGGTCGCCAGCGCAGCCTCCTCGCAGCCAAGGCTGGCCTTCTGCCATGCCTCCTTCAGCGAGAGACCATCCCTCATCGCTGTTTCCAGTAGGGCAACGAAAGGCACGAAGGCGTCGACCAGTGTCTTGTCTCCCGGCTTTGCGCCGCCAAGCCGCATGACATCGTCGAGCGCCTGCCGCGCGCCGCGCACCACCGCAGCATCCTCGACGGCCGTTTCGTCGGAGAAGGCGGAACTCCACGAGCGCAGCAACAGCCCCCAGATCGCGCCTGACGTTCCGCCTGCACGGTCCGCCCAGGCATCGCCCGCCATGGCGAGCGCGCTCCTTGCGCCGGCGCCACTTGCGACGGCCTGATGGATCGCGTCGCGCGCGGCGGTCGCCCCGCGCCGCATGCCCTGGCCGTGGTCGCCGTCACCGGCAAAGGCGTCCATACGCCCGAGTTCGGCTTCCGCCTCGCCCAGGGTCGAAACCATCGCATCGAGAATGCCGGCAAGGCAGCGGGCGCTCTCGCGCGACACGGTTGAAGCGGGGCCGAAAGTCGGGATTTCATCCTCCGCACCGGGCTTGATCAGGGCAGGCTCGGTCCGGAACGTCTCGCCGCGCCGAAAGACCGGCGTATCGCAGGGCGCCAGCCAGTAGCGTTCCAGCTCCTCGTCCAGCCACAGGACCGTCAGCGAGCAGCCCTGCATGTCGAGGCTCGTGACATATTCCCCGGCTTCCGGCGCGACGAGGTCGACGCCAGCGGCCTGAAGCGCGCCTTCGACCGCGCCCCAGAGCACGAACAGTTCCTCATACTTGGTGGCGCCGAGACCGTTGAGCAGCACCGCCGCGCGGCGCGCGCCGGCCGGGCGCTCGGCCAGCACCGTATCGACCAGCAATCTTGCCAGTTCGCCTGCCGGCACGATTTGCGCATCGCGGATGCCGGGCTCGCCGTGAATGCCAAGGCCCAGCGCCATCATGCCTTTCGGTACGGTGAAGAGCGGCTCGCTTGCGCCCGGCAGGGTGCAGCCGCCGAAGGCGACGCCAAAGGAGAAAGTGCGGCTGTTGGCAAGCCGCGTGATCCGCTCGACCTCATCGATCGAAAGGCCCACCTCGGCAGCGGCGCCCGCAACCTTGAAGACGACGAAATCGCCCGCGATGCCGCGGCGCTGCAAGTGGTTTTCCGCCGGTGCGCTCGCCACGTCGTCGGTCACCGTGACGATGCGCACATCGATGCCTTCGGCGCGCAGGCGTTCGGCGGCAACGCCGAAATTGAGGACGTCGCCGGCATAATTGCCGAAGCCGAGGATGATGCCGCCGCCATGATCGGCATTGCGGCAGACGCGGGCAACCGCCGCCGTCGAGGGCGAGGCGAAGATTTCACCCGCCACGGCTGCATCCGCCATGCCCGGCCCGACATAGCCGGCAAAGGCGGGATAGTGCCCGGACCCGCCGCCGACGATCACCGACACCTTGCCGCGCGGCACCGCCGTGGATCGGACGACGCCCCCCTTCACCAGCCGGACATAGCGCCCGTAGATGCGGGAAAAAACCCGCCAGCGCAGACGAGGCGAAGGTTTCCGGGTCATCGACGATCTTGGTCATTGGTTCCTCCCGCAGGCAATCGAGCTGCGAAGATGCAATATGGATCGGGCCGAGAAAAGGGCAAAGACGCGCATCAGGCGCGCGTCCCTAAAGGACCACGCGGTTGAAGGCTGTCAGCTGTCGCGTGACGGATGCAAGCTCCTGCATTCTCCGGCCATCGTCCCAGCCGAGGACCGCCGCAGCCACCGCCGAGATTTCCTCAAGGCCGGCGGCCGTCAGCCTGCCTTCGATGGCAAGCGTCGTGCGACGCATGACGATATCGGCCAGATGCTCGATCATCTCGTTGCGGACGATCCAGTCGATCTCGGCGCGGCCGTAACCCTCCACATCGGCGAGCGGGGCATCGCCAGACTCGTGGATGTGAGCGAGGACCGCATCGGCCGTCGTGCCGTAGCGGGCAAGCAGCGCCTCGATGCGTGCGGCCGGCAGGCCGCTCTTCGTTGAGCGTTCTGCAATCCAGGCGCGCCGGGCTGCCTCATCCGTCGGGAAGCCGCGCCCGCCGCCGATCGGCAGCATCTCGGTGCTGGTCGTCCGGCTACGGCCCATGCGCGAGAGGATCGTGTCGGCCACCTCCTGGGCAAAGCCACGGAAGGTCGTCCACTTGCCGCCGACCAGCGAAATGACAGGGAACGGCCGGTCGCCTGCCGGCTCCGCCACGGGTGCCGAGTGATCGCGGCTGATCAGGCCGGGCTGGCTGGCGTCGGATGCCGGCAGCGGGCGGATGCCGCTATAGGCATAGACGATCTGGTCGCGATCGAACGGCAGGGCCGGCAGGAGCGAGCGAAGGCTGGCGAGGAAATACTCGATCTCGTCTTCCTCGCAGCGCACGGTTTCCGGATTGTCCGCCTTGATGTCCGTCGAGCCGACGAGCGCAAGGCCGAGGAAATCGTAGACCAGGCAGATACGCCCGTCGTCCGCCTCGAAATAGATCATGCGGCCCTTGAGGCTTTTGACGAGATCGGGATGGCGAAGCAGGATATGCGAGCCCTTCGTGCCGCCGATCAGCTTACCCGGAACGCCCAGCGTCGCATTGACGTGATCGATCCAGGGACCGGCGCCGTTCACCACGGTTCCGGCGCGCACCAACCGCTCGCCACCGCACGGGTCGCTGAGGCGCAGCACGCCGGCTTCCTGCCCGAGAAGGGTCGTGACATTCATCGCCCGGGAATGCGGGCTGGCATCGAGCCCGTCGCGCACCAGTTCCCAGACCAGCCGTTCAGGCCGGCTGATCTTGGCGTCGTAGTAGATGCCGCCCGCAACGATGCGCGGCGTGATCGCCGGCATTTCCTCAAGCGCCTTGCGGCGGAAGAAGAACTGGTGCCTGGGCATCACGCGATGGCGCGCGCCGTAGAGATCGTAGAGCGCAAGCCCGATCTTGATCAGCACAGCGCCCCGGCTGCGTGGCGCCGTCGTAGAGCCGAGCAACGTGCGCATCGCCGCAAAAGCACCCTTCATCAGCGAGAATGAGGGAATGAAGGTCGGCAGCGGCTCCACGCAATGCGGCGCGTTGCGCAGGAGCAGATTGCGCTCCAGCGTCGATTGCGCGACCAGCCCCAGTTCGCCGGTTTCCAGATATTTGATCCCGCCATGGATGAGGCGGGAGGGCGCGGCACTGGTGCCGGAGCCAAAATCGGCCTTGTCGACGATCAGGCACTTCAGGCCCTGAAGGCAAAGGTCGCGGAAAAGCCCGGCTCCATTGATGCCTGCGCCAAGGACGATGACGTCGAAGGTCTCGACCGTGCCGGCTGTCGTATCCGTCATGATAGGAATTCCTGTTACTGCGCCGCGCCGCCGAGACGCCGGAGCGTCGGCCAGAGCGGCTTCATGGCCTCGGCGAGATCGAGGAAGACCCGGTATTTCTCGTCATAGGCGCGCTGCCGGTCTGGGTCCGGCTGGTAGGTGGTTTCGATCGACGCCATATCGCGTGGATCATCGGTCGGCGATGCGAAGAGCCCGGCACCCGCGCCGGCGCACAGCGCCGCCCCCCAGGCAGCGGATTCTTCCGTGCGCGTCGCGGTGACCGGCAGGCCGAGAATGTCGGCGAAAAGAGCAGCCATGGCAGGATTGCGCGATATACCGCCCGTCAGACGCGCGGTTGTCGGGACAAAGCCGTCGCGCAGCGCATCGACATGGACGCGGTGATTGAAGGCGATGCCCTCGAGCACCGCGCGCACCAGATCGCCCCGGTCATGCCAGGCGTTGAGGCCATAGAAACCGGCGCTCGAAGCCCCGGCGAACGGCGAGCCGAAGAGATAGGGGTGGAAGAAGACGCTCGACGGACGCTCGCGCGCAACTTCGAACTCCTTGCCGACGATCGCATGGATGCTCTCGCCGGAGGCCTCCGCCTGGCGCGCGTCGCCCGCGCAGAACTGATCGATGAACCAATCGTAATTGGCGGTCGAGGCGGGAGAAATGGACATGCTGTTCCATTCCCCCGGCAGGATGCCATTGCGGCAGAACCAGCGGCCATCGACCTTTGGCGCGTCGGAGACCGTCTCGTTGATCGAATAGGTGCCGGCAATGACCGCGACCACGCCTTCGCCATAGCCGCCCATGCCGAGCGCAGAGGCCGTGACGTCGTGCAGGCCGGCCATCACGGGCGTGCCCTCGACGAGGCCGGTCAGGCGCGCGGTCTCGGCCGTCACGCCGCCGACGACATCGGTCGAGGCGACCATTGCCGGCTGGCGGCCGGCAAGCCGGTCCAGCCCGAACAGCGGAAAGGCCTTGTCGGCATAGTCCTGCGTGAGCACATCGGTAAACGAGGTGCTCGCCTCCGTGCGGTCCGTGCCGATCGTGCCGCAGAGGCAGAAGCGCAGCCAATCCTTTGCCGCAATGAAATGGGCGATGCGCTCATAGCGCTCGGGCTGGTGCTCCCGGATCCAGCGCAGGATGGCTGACGGTGCGGAGGCGTGCGGTCGTTGACCGGTCAGTTCCAGCGAGCGCGCGCCGACCTCGCCCTCATTCCAGGCATCGGCAATCGCGCCTGCCCTCGTATCGAGCGAGACGATGGCCGGGCCGAGCGGCCTCCTGTCGTCACCCAGCAGATAGATGCCGTCGCCATGCGCCGTCGCAGCGATCGCCACGATATCGGATGCCGGCCGCCCGCAGGCTTCCACCGCTTCGCGAATGGCGTCCGCGGTGGCGGCCCAGAGCGCATCCATGTCGCGCTCGACATGCTGCGGCGCTGGTATGAGCTGGGGAACACGCCGGCGGGCGATGGCGAGCACCGTTCCGTCCGCGTCGAAAATGACGGCCTTGGTCACCGTCAGGCCGCTGTCTATACCCATGATGCAGGGCATCCATGCCTCCATTCTCAAGCGAATGGCGGAACGGAATCCGGCAATCAGGGTAACCGCAGCAGCGGAACCCTCAGCCGGCCCGTTCCCCCTCCGCCACTATGACGTTGATCCCCTTCGAGCGCATGCGCGACAGGTGGGAGATCGGGATATCTTCATCGACGATCACGGCGTCGAATTCCTGCAGCGTCGCGAAGTGGTGCAACGCGCGCCGCTCGAATTTAGTGTGGTCCGCCAGGAGCACGCGCTTGGCCGAGCTTTCGAACATCGCCCGCTTGGTCTCCACCGTCTCCGGCGACTGGTGATAGACCACGTCGTCGACGATGGCCGACAGCGACATGAACACGGTGTCGGCGCGCAGCCGGCGGATTTCGTTGGTGGTGATGTGCCCCATGAAGGCATTACACCAATTGTAGAACTGCCCCCCGAGACAGATGAGGTTGAGGTCGCTCACCTCGTTCAGCTCGTTGATAAGGACGAGCGAATTGGTGATGACCGTCAGCGGCACCTTGGCCGGTAGGAAGCGGGTCATCTCGTGCACGGTGGTGGCGTCGTCCATGAAGATCGCCTGCCCCGGCTCGACGAACTGCATCGCCGCCCTGGCGATCGCCTTCTTCTCCTTCGCCTGCCGGGTCGCGCGATAGACGTCGGAGGATTCGATGAGGCTGGTCGGCGCGGCGGAAACGATGCCGCGCGTCTTGCGAAAGAGCCCGCGGCTGACGAGTTCGTCGACATCGCGGTGCGCCGTCATCAGGCTGATGCCGAAACGTTCGGTCAGGTCCTCGATGCGGATCGAGCCTTCGGCGATCACCGTTTCGGCGATCATCTGGCGCCGCACAAGCTGGCGCGCATGCCGGCTGTCGCTCGGCATCTCTTCCGAAAGCAAATCCTTGACGTCGACTTTCTTGTTCACCGGAGACCCTGCCATGCTTCGAGGATAGAGGTTTGGTATCTCGTATCGGGCGGCAAGGAAAATGCCAAGCTAACCCGGGCGTACCCGGGGAGACGGAGTGGGAGCGCCCGCAACGGGCGCTCCCGGGATCGATTACTCGCTCAGAACGAACGGAGCGGTGTACTTGTCGACATTGTCCTTGGTGATCAGCAGGCAATCGAAGAGCTGCTTTTCGGTGTCGACACCGGTGCTGCCGGTCTTGATGACGTTGTCGGCCTGCTTGACGGCTGCTTCCGAGAAGACGGCAACCGGCTGGAGAACCGTGTACTGCAGCTCACCGGCCTTGATGGCGGCAACCGCGTCCGGCGAACCGTCGAAACCGCCGACCTTCACCTGGTCGAGCTTGCCGGCTTCCTTGAGCGCTGCAATCGCGCCGAGGGCCATTTCGTCGTTGCCGCTGATCACGCCGATGATGTCCGGGTTTGCCTGAAGCAGGGACTGCATCTTGGCGTGGCCCTTCGTGCGGTCCCAGTCAGCCACTTCGCGGCCGGACTTCTCAAGGTCCGGGTACTGCGTCAGGACGGTTTCGTAGCCGTTCGAACGCGTTGCGGCGTTGTTGTCAGCCGGGGCGCCGAAAAGCTCGACATACTTGCCCTTGTCGCCGACTGCCTCGACCCACTGCTGCGCACCGAGAGCGGCACCCTGGGCGTTGTTCGAAACGAGCTGCGCCTTGGCGAGGCCTTCCTGGTTGATCTCGGCATTGACGAGAATGACCGGGATACCTGCTGCAACGGCCTTCTTGACCGCGCCGACAGAACCGTCAGCATTCGCCGGATCGAGAATGATCGCGACCGACTTGTTGGTGATCGCGGTGTCGATCAGGTTGCTTTCCGCGTTGGTATCGCCCTTGTGCGCGCCGACATTCGCCGTGTAGCCGAGCTTTTCGGCGGTCGCCTTGGCGACTTCGCCTTCGGTATACCAGTACGGGTTGGACGGGTCGTTGACGATGACGGTGATCAGGCCTTCGGCCCAGGCCGTGCTGAACAGCAGCGGCATGACGGCAGTTGCCGCGAAGAGTACACGCATACCTTTTTTGAACATGATCTCACTCCCTTGTTGAGTTCGCTTGTGCCGGTTATCGGCAATACTTTCTGCTGCCGGGCCACTCGATGATCCGCCTCGCCCGGCCGCAGTCAGTTCCAGTCGGTCGCGCCGGTCAGCGGCGGCCGTATTTCATGCTGTTCAGGAGAACAGCGGTCACGATCACGGCGCCGGTAAAGACCGTCTGCCAGTAGGCCGAGACACCGATGATCACGAGACCATCCGACAGGAAGCCGATCACGAAGGCCCCGAGCATGGTGCCGATGACCGTACCGCGCCCGCCCGTCAGCGCCGCGCCGCCGATGACGACAGCGGCAATCGCCGTCAGTTCATAGGTCGTGCCGGCCGTCGGGCCCGCGGAGGTCAGCTGCGAGGAAAGCACCAGGCCAGCGACGGCCGCGCAAACGCCGGAGAGAACATAGACCGTGATCTTCACCCGCTTGACCGGCACGCCCGAAAGCTCGGCCGCGCGCTCGTTGCCGCCCGATGCATAGAGCCAGCGGCCGAAAGCCGTGCGCGCAAGCAGGATGTGGCAGGCGACTGCAAAGAGAAGGAGCACGATGACGCCGATCGGCACGCCGGCCAGACGGTTGAAGCCGAGCCAGTCGAAGCCGGTATTGCCGAGTTCGGGGCGACCACCGAGATTGTTGTAGGTCAGGCCGTTGGTCATCAGCAGGGCGACGCCGCGGGCGACATAGAGCACGCCGAGCGTCGCGACGAAGGCCGGCACGCGCAGATAGGCAATCAGCACGCCATTGACCGCGCCGACGATCCCGCCGAGCAGGCAGGTCAGGATGACCACGACCCAGACCGACGGATAGAGGATCACGCCGAGATAGGGCAGCGTGACACCTTGCATGAGAAAGCCCGCGACGACGCCGGCAAGCCCGAGCGTCGAACCGACGGAAAGATCGATACCGCCATTGAGGATGACCAGCAGCATGCCGATGGCGAGCAGGCCAAAGATCGCGACATGCGAGGCCATGATCAGGAAGTTGTTGACCGTGAAATAGTTCGGCGACATCAGGGAGAAGACGACGATGATCGCGATCAGCGCGAAGAAGGCGCGCCCTTCGAACAGCAGCTCGACGAAGCTCTTCTTGCGCTTGCCGCCGTTCGCCGCTGCTTTGGTGTCGATTGCAGGTGTGACTGACATTTGCTCAGCGCTCCTAATGGGCATGCACGGCTTCGCCCGAGGCGGCCATGATCTGTTCCTTGGTCGCGTCCGGACCGAATTCTGCGGAAATGCGGCCACGCCGCATGACGATGATGCGATGGGCGATGCTCAGGCACTCGCCGACCTCGGACGTGGTGTAGACAACGGCAAGCCCGTGCCTGGCGCGTTCGGCGAGCAGCTTGAAGACTTCGGCCTTCGCGCCGATGTCGATGCCGCGGCTCGGCTCGTCGAGCAGGATGACTTCCGGATCGGTCGCCAGCATCTTGCCGATGACCACCTTCTGCTGGTTGCCGCCCGAGAGCGAGCCGATCAGCGCGCCGCCGCCATCGGTCTTGATATGCACCTTGCGGATCGCATCCCCGACCAGGTCCGCCTCGCGGGACGTGGAGGTGAAAAGGCCGCGCGTGAAAGCGCCGAGGCTGGCGAGCGAAAGATTGCGGCCGACGGTCATGGTCTGCACCAGGCCATCGCGCTGCCGATCTTCCGGCACCAGAACGAGCCCATCGCGAATGCAGGCGGAAATCGACTGGCCGGTAACGTCCCTGCCCTTCAGGACGACCCTGCCGGCCTTCGGCTTGAGGCGGCCGGCGGCCGTCTCGAGAAGTTCCGTGCGCCCTGCACCCATCAGCCCGTAGATGCAGACGATCTCGCCGGCACGGACCGCCAGGGAAAGCTCGTCGACCACCGAATAGCCGGCACCGCCCGGATCCGTCACGGTCAGCCCCTCGATCGACAGCGCGACATCGCCCTTTTCGTAGCCGGTCGGCGGCGAACCGAGATCGAAATTGTCGCCGACCATGTGGCGGACGATCCATTCGAGATCGATTTCCTTGCGTTCGGCATAGGCTGTCATGGCGCCATCGCGCAGGACCACCGCATGGTTGGTGATCTGCAGGGCCTCTTCGAGATGGTGCGAGATGTAGACGATGGACACACCCCGGCTGGTAAGGTCGCCAATGACCTTGAACAGCACATCGACCTCGGACGCGCTCAGCGCGGAGGTCGGCTCATCCATGATAAGGATGCGCGAATTGACCGAAAGCGCACGCGCGATCTCAACGATCTGCTGCTGGCCGAGGCGCAGTTCCTCGACCGGGGTGAGAGGATCGATATCCTCTTCGAGTTCAGCCATCAGGAGGCGCGTCTGGCGCTCCTCTTCCGCGAAGTCAACGCCCGTCGCCGTCATGATCTCGCGACCCATGAAGATGTTGTCGCGAACGTTCATGTTCGGCGCGAGGCTCAGCTCCTGATGGATGATGGAGATACCGCGATCGCGTGCTTGGGAGGATGACGCGAAAACGATAGGCTCTCCATCGAGAATGATCTCGCCGGAGGTGGGCGGCACCACGCCGGAGAGGATTTTCATCAGCGTCGACTTGCCGGCGCCGTTCTCTCCGAACAGCGTCGTCACCTGACCGCGATGAATGTCGAAATTGACGCCCTTGAGGGCATGGATGTTGCCGTAGGACTTCGCCACGTTGCGCGCGGCGAGAACGACTTCACCCTTCGGACCCGTGTCGGCGAGTGCGCTCATTGGACGTCGAGCCTCACGGGCATGACGATCCAGTTCTTCGGATTGACCAGCTTGAAGACGCCGAACACCGTCACGGTCTTGCCGGAGAGGACCGCCGGATCGAGCCCCTCGAGCACGACCTTCTTGACCTCGTTGTTGATGGCGGAACCCGCGTCCTGATACTCGATCTGGTTCTTGAACTGTCCGAACTCGATCTGGCCGGTCGCATCGCGAAGATCCGTGCCGTTGAGCGCGGGACCGGTCTGCACGCGCACCGTCAGCTCAGCCGGGAGCCCTCCGACGGCCACGACATTGTAGTTCGCCTTGCGCTCGCCGACGACGCCGGTGAACTTGACCGGAAAGACCGGGCCGGTAGAGGTCGCAACGCCGTACTTTTCGCCGGCCGCCTTCTTGTCGGCGGCGATCGCCTGCGACAGCTCGACCGCATCCACGGCGCGCGTCTCCACGCTCTGCTTGATAAGGGGGAACTGCTCGGCACCGAACGTCGCCGGCGAGAATTTCTGCACCTGGACGTCGTCCTGCGAGCCGATGCGCACGATTTTCGTGTCGAAAGCCATGGCGCCGACCAGCACGACGATAGCGATTCCGATCCATCGGTAGCTTCGCGCGGACTGGGACGATTTCGATAGCGTGGCGTCAGTCATGTCTGTTGGCCTTGCGGTTGAACGGTGGAAACTTCAGCGGGCGCGCCAGCAAGAGGCCGACGGCAAACATGCCGGGAGACCGGCCGCGACACACAGGCCGGGCATCGATATCTGCCAATCGGAACATGTCATGATGTCCTCCTCATGAACGGCGCCAGCCCGGTCTCCCCACCTGCGCTGCATTGCACACATTTTCGCAGTTGCGATATAACCATGTTATATGTCGCAGTATATATGTTAAATTAACACAGGCTGTCAATTGACCTTTTCAGGTGCCGCCGCCCCGGCGTCATACTTTTCCACCGCTACATTCCTGCCCTTCAGGAAGATGGAGCGCAAGCACCCCTGCGGACTTCTACATATATGAAAGAGCAATAGCACATCTCATAAACATATGATTTATATTAATAATTTTTGGATTTTCGACCTCCATGGAAGACATAAAGGCCGCCGGTGCGAGCCGGGCGACACCCCCATGAAAGGGAAGCAGCGTCGAAAATAATCCCCCAGACCACTTCCTATACTCTGCCATCATATCTGGAAAAAAATACACTAACCGAAAAATTTTACGCGACAGGCGATAACTTTGTGGTATGTTCTCCGCGGGTCCGGGAGACCTATGTTAAATTCCTTCAAGGGTCGACATGACCATGGCCAGTGCGGCCGGAAGGATCTCGCGCGCTTCCGCGATCGGCTATCAGGAGGATCGAATGCTCTGTTTCGGACCAGGCGAAGCGGCACGGGCTGTCGCTGTATCTGCGGATGCGCACCATGGCTGAGGCGGCAGATCTGATCATCGGCATCGACGCCGGCACGTCGGTCATGAAGGCCGTCGCCTTCACCCTTTCCGGCCGCCAGGTCGCCAGCGCCTCCGTGCGCAACACCTACAAGACCGGCGAGGACGGCTCCGCCACCCAATCCCTCGACCAGACCTGGCTCGATTGCACGCGCGCGCTGCGCGGCCTTGCCGAAAAGGTCACCCGTCTCGCCGATCGCACCGCCGCCATTTCCGTCACAGGACAGGGCGACGGCACCTGGCTCGTCGGCGCCGGAAACCGCCCGGCGGGCGACGCCTGGCTGTGGCTCGATGCCCGCGCGGCACCGACCGTCGAACGACTGGCCGCCGGCAAGGACGACCGCGCGCGCTTCGAAGCGACCGGCACGGGCCTCAACACCTGCCAGCAAGGCACGCAGCTTGCCCATATGGACCGGTTCTTTCCCGAACTGCTCGCCGCCGCTGAAACCGCGATGCACTGCAAGGACTGGCTCTATCTGAACCTCACCGGCATCCGCGCCACCGACCCTTCCGAGGTGAGCTTCACCTTCGGCAACTTCCGCACCCGGCGCTACGACAGCGACGTGCTTGCCGCGCTCGGCCTGACGCATCGCCGCGCCCTGCTGCCCGACGTGATCGAAGGCACGGAAACGGTTCATCCGCTGTCGATGGAAGCGGCAGCGGCCTCCGGCCTCAAGGCCGGCACGCCGGTCTGCCTCGGCTATGTCGACATGTGCATGACGGCGCTCGGCGCAGGCGTACGCAGCGAGGGGCGCAACGCCGCCTGCTCCGCCATCGGCTCGACCGGCGTGCATCTGCTCGCCAAGTCCGTCGACGAGGTGGTGCTCAATCCCGAAGGCACCGGCTATGTCATCGCCCTGCCGCTGCCGGGCATCGTCACCCAGGTGCAGACCAATATGGGCGCGACGATCAATCTCGACTGGCTGCTCCAGCTCGGCGCTGACCTCGTCGGCGAATTCGGCGTCACCGTCAGCCTCAACGACATGATCGCCCGCGTCGACCAGTGGTTTGCCGCCAGCAAGCCCGGAAACATCGTCTACCACCCCTACATTTCCGAGGCGGGCGAGCGCGGCCCCTTCGTCAATGCGCGGACGCGCGCGAATTTCACCGGCCTTGCCAGCCGCCACCGCTATCCGGACCTCGTGCGCGCCGTCGTCGAAGGTCTCGGCATGGCGACGCGCGATTGCTATGCCGCCATGGGCGCACTTCCGACGGAACTGCGCGTCAGTGGCGGCGCGGCCCGCTCGGCCTCGCTGCGCGGTACGCTGGGCGCAGCGCTCGGCGCGCCGGTGCGTGTCAGCACCCGCGAGGAGGCCGGCGCTGCCGGTGCCTCCATGATGGCGGCGGTTGCCATCGGCGCCTACCGCACGATGGACGATTGCATCGCCGACTGGGTCACGCCCGAACTTGGCGAGGCCGAACAGCCGAAGCCGGATGAGACCGAACGTATGACCCGCCTCTTTGCCGCCTATGCGGATGTGCGCCGGAGCATCGCGCCCGCCTGGGACATCCTCGCCGCGCGCTGAAGCAAATGATTGCGTCGCCCACCGGGTGACGCCGAAGGAGACTGAGATGAACGAGCCCGAACTTATCGACCTCTTCGTGATCGGCGGCGGCATCAATGGCGCGGGTATCGCGCGCGATGCGGCAGGCCGCGGGCTGAAGGTCGTGCTGTGCGAAAAGGACGACCTTGCCGAGGGAACGTCCTCACGCTCCGGCAAGCTGGTGCATGGCGGCCTGCGCTATCTCGAATATTACGAATTCCGGCTGGTGCGCGAGGCGCTGATCGAGCGCGAGGTCCTGCTCAACGCCGCGCCGCACATCATCTGGCCGATGCGCTTCGTCCTGCCGCACAGCCCGCAGGACCGTCCTGCCTGGCTCGTCCGGCTCGGTCTCTTCCTCTACGACCATCTCGGCGGCCGCAAGAAGCTGCCCGGCACGCGCACGCTGGATCTGAACCGCGACCCCGAAGGCACGCCGATCCTCGATCAATACACCCGCGGCTTCGAGTATTCCGACTGCTGGGTGGACGATGCTCGCCTCGTCACGCTCAATGCTATCAGCGCCGCAGAAAAGGGCGCGCTGGTGCTGACCCGCTCGCCGGCCATCTCCGCTCGCCGCGAAAACGGCGCCTGGACCGTGACGACGAAGAACAGCGTGACGGGCGAAACCCGCACCTTCCGCGCCACGTGCCTCGTCAATTGCGCCGGACCGTGGGTCTCGGATGTCATCAACCGCGTCGCCGGATCCAACTCCACGCGCAATGTGCGCCTCGTCAAGGGCAGCCACATCATCGTGCCGAAGTTCTGGACGGGCGCGAACGCCTATCTGGTGCAGAACCACGACAAGCGCGTCATCTTCATCAACCCCTACGAGGGCGACAAGGCGCTGATCGGCACCACGGACATCGGCTATGAGGGCCGCGCCGAGGATGTTTCTGCCGACGAGAGCGAAATCGATTACCTGCTGAAGGCGGTGAACCGCTACTTCAAGGAGAAACTGCGCCGCGAGGACGTGCTGCATTCCTTCTCCGGCGTGCGCCCGCTCTTCGACGACGGCAAGGGCAACCCCTCCGCCGTCACGCGCGACTATGTCTTCGATCTCGACGAGACCGACGGCGCGCCGCTGCTCAATGTCTTCGGCGGCAAGATCACCACCTTCCGCGAGCTTGCCGAGCGCGGCATGCACCGTCTCCAGTCGGTTTTCCCGAACATGGGCGGCGACTGGACCGAGAAAGCGCCGCTTCCCGGCGGCGACATGCCGAATGCCGACTACGAGACCTTCGCCAACAGCCTGCGCGACACGTATCCCTGGATGCCCCGCAAGCTGGTCCAGCACTATGGCCGGCTCTACGGCACGCGCACCAAAACGGTGGTCGGCAGCGCCACCAGCCTCGAAAATCTCGGCCGGCATTTCGGCGGCCAGTTCTATGAGGCCGAAGCCCTCTATCTCATTGCCAGCGAGTGGGCGCAGACGGCCGAGGACATTCTCTACCGCCGCACCAAGCACTACCTGCACCTGACGCAAGCCGAGCGGGCGGCCTTCGCCGACTGGTTCGCTTCCGCCCGCCTTGCCGCCGCCTGAGGACGCCATGTCGCTGACCCTGTCACTGAACACCAATCCGCTGGTCAACCGTTTTGCGGATCCCGACGACCTGATCGAGACGGTCGCACGGGACCTGCGCCTGCGCGATCTCCAGCTCACCCACGAATTCATCAATCCGAGCTGGAACGCCGCCACGATCCGCCGCCTGACGCGCCAGATGGACAAGGCGCTCCAGCGCACCGGCGTGCGCGTCACCTCGGGCATGACCGGCCCCTATGGCCGCCTCAACCATTTCGGCCATCCCGATGCGGATGTGCGCCGCTACTATGTCGACTGGTTCAAGACCTTCGCCGACATTACCGGCGATCTCGGCGGCACCTCCGTCGGCACGCAATTCGCCATTTTCACCTACAAGGACTATGACGATCCGGTCCGCCGCGAAGAGCTGATCCGGATCGCCATCGACTGCTGGGCAGAGGTTGCCGAGCACGCGAAGGGCGCGGGTCTTTCCTATGTCTTCTGGGAACCGATGAGCATCGGGCGCGAATTCGGCGAGACAATTGCAGCCAGCATCGCGCTTCAGGACCGGATCACCGCCGCCGGCATGGCCGTCCCCATGTGGATGATGGCAGACATCGACCACGGCGACGTCACCTCCAGCAATCCGGACGATTTCGATCCCTATGCCTGGGCGCGCGCCGTTCCGAAAGTCTCGCCCATCATCCACATCAAGCAAAGCCTGATGGACAAGGGCGGCCATCGGCCGTTCACTGCCGAGTTCAACGCCAGGGGGCGCATCCAGCCGGAGCCGCTTCTCAAGGCCTTTGCCGAAGGCGGTGCGGTTGACAACGAGATCTGCCTGGAACTCTCCTTCAAGGAGCGCGAGCCGAACGACCGGCAGGTCATTGCACAGATCGCCGAAAGCATCGCCTTCTGGGCACCGCATATCGATACCGGTGCATCCGATCTCAAGCTGGGCTGACCGGCGCTCGGCCAGTTGCTAAGACTTTGCCGAAAACCACCTCCGGCTGCAGCGCATGACAGGACATCGCCGATGACCGACAATGAAGATTCCCTCGCCGTGCGCGCCGCCTGGCTGCACTATGTCGGTGGGTTCACCCAGTCCGCCGTCGCCAAACGGCTGGGCATTCCCTCGGTGAAAGCCCACCGGCTGATCGCACGCGCGGTCGCCGAAGGCGTGGTGAAAGTCAGCATCGACGGCGATATCGCGGAATGCGCCAACCTGGAGGTCGAACTTTCCACACGCTACGGGCTCGACTATTGCGAGGTCGCGCCCGATATCGACGACGACCCGCTGGCGCTGACGACGCTGGGCCATGCGGGTGCGAACTTCCTGCGGCGCGAGATCGAGCGGGGCGACGCGGCCGTCATCGGCCTTGGCCACGGGCGCACGCTTTCGGCCGCCGTCCGGCATCTGCCGAGGATCAGCGCGAGCGGCACGCGCTTCGTGTCCCTGCTTGGCGGCCTCACGCGCAACTATGCCGCCAACCCCTACGACGTCATGCACCGGCTTGCGGAAAAGACCGGCACGCAGGCCTATGTGATGCCCGTGCCCTTCTTCGCCAATACGGAGGAAGACCGCGAGGTCCTGCTCTCCCAGCGTGGCGTCAGCGAGGTGTTCGACCTGGCGCGCAGCGCCGATCTCAAGATCGTCGGTATCGGCACAGTCGACAATCAGGCGCATCTGGTGAAATCCGGCATGCTGCAGCCGAACGAGCTGGAGGAGATCGCCGCGCTCGGCGGCGTCGGTGAACTGCTCGGCCATTTCTTCGACGGCAAGGGGCGCATCCTGCAGACATCGGTGACCGCGCGCACCCTCGCCGCCTCCTTCTCCGAGGACGGCAATGACCGGATCGTCGCGATTGCCGGCGGCCCGGTGAAGACCGAGGCGATCCGCGCCGTCCTGCACAGCCACAAGCTCCACGGGCTGATCACGGACGAACGGACGGCCCGATCGCTGCTGCAAAGTTCGACATGACAAAATCACAAAATCACATTTTTTGTGTTATATTCTGCAAAGCAATGTTGTAGGATTGTCCGCGGGCTAAGGATGGAGAACGCGGTGAAACGGGAAGAGCGCAGGCAGGAGATCATCAATCTTCTGGTCGAAAGCCGGGCTGTCGAACTGGACGACATCGCGGCCCGCTTCGGCGTCTCCAAGATGACGATCCATCGCGACCTCGACGATCTCGAAAAGGCCGGCGTGCTGCGCAAGGTACGCGGCGGCGCGACGATCGATGCCGGCACCCAGTTCGAGAGCGACTTCCGTTTCCGCGAATTGCAAGAATCCGACGTCAAGCGCGCGCTCGCCGAGACCGCTGCCGACCTCGTCGAACCCGGCATGACGGTGATGATCAACGACGGATCGATGGCCTCCGTGCTTGGCGACGTGCTCTGCGAAAAGAAGCCTATCACCATCGTGACCAACAATGCCGCCATCATGGAGCGCACCAAGGGCATTTCCGGCGTCACGCTGATTGCCCTCGGCGGCGTCTATTCCGCCAAGTTCAACGCCTATTTCGGCATCGTGACCGAGGAAGCCCTGTCGCGTCTTCGCGCCGACATCGCCTTCATTTCCGCCCCG
Organism: Shinella sp.; assembly: GCF_049651085.1. Classification (GTDB taxonomy): domain Bacteria; phylum Pseudomonadota; class Alphaproteobacteria; order Rhizobiales; family Rhizobiaceae; genus Shinella. Next base: position 19,071 of record NZ_JBASBL010000022.1, on the reverse strand, counting down.
GCGGCATCGGGACGCCTCGCCTATCACATGGACGAGGCGGTGGTGCGCACCAAGCGGGCGATGATCGCCGCGAGCCGCCAGACGTGCCTGCTCGTCAACAGCCGACGCTTCGGCCACGCGGCGCTGCATGTGCTCGCCGATCTTGCCGAATTCGACACCGTCATATCCGACAAACCTCTGCCCCACGACACGTCGGCCGAACTCGGCGACGGCAAGACCGTGGTGCGCATCGCCCACAAGGAGACAACGACATGAGCCAAGACCGGCAGTTCTGGGTCGGCACGAGCTGGAAGATGAACAAGACGCTGGCCGAAGCAAGGGTCTTCGCCGAGGGTCTCAAGGCAGCCGATGGCGACCGCAATGCCCGCATCCAGCGCTTCGTCATCCCGCCCTTCACCGCCGTGCGCGAGGTCAAGACGCTGCTTGCCGACACCTCCGTCAAGGTCGGCGCGCAGAACATGCACTGGGCCGACGAAGGCGCATGGACCGGCGAAGTCTCGCCGGTCATGCTGAAGGACTGCAATCTCGACCTCGTCGAGCTCGGCCATTCCGAACGGCGCGAACATTTCGGCGAGACCGATGAGACGGTCGGCCTCAAGACTGAGGCCGCCGTGCGCCACGGCCTCGTTCCGCTGATCTGCATCGGCGAGACGCTGGCCGACCGCGAAAGCGGCGATGCCCCCGAAGTGCTGGCCCAGCAGGTGCGCGGCGCGCTGTCCCGCCTCAGCGACGCCCAGAAGCACGCCGAAATCCTCCTCGCCTACGAGCCCGTCTGGGCGATCGGCGAGAAGGGCATTCCGGCGACCGCCGACTATGCGGACGCCCGCCATGGCGAAATCGCCAGGGTCGCGGAAGACATTCTCGGCCGGCGCATTCCCTGCCTCTACGGCGGCTCGGTGAACCCGCAGAACTGCGAGGAACTGATCGCCTGCCCGAATATCGACGGGCTCTTCATCGGCCGCTCAGCCTGGAAGGTTGAAGGCTATCTCGACATCCTGGCGCGTGCAGCCGCCACGATCTGAAAGGAGTACACCCATGAAACTCGCTATTGCCGGTGACAGCGCAGGCGAAGGCCTCGCAAAGGTCCTCGCCGATCACCTGAAGGACCGCCACGACGTGCACGAAATCTCGCGCACCGATGCGGGCGCCGAAGCCTTCTATGCCAACCTCTCCGACCGCGTCGCTTCTGCCGTCGTCTCCGGCGAATACGACCGCGCCATCCTCGTCTGCGGCACCGGCATCGGTGTCTGCATCGCGGCCAACAAGGTGCCCGGCATCCGCGCCGCGCTGACGCACGACACCTATTCGGCCGAGCGCGCCGCCCTTTCCAACAACGCCCAGATCATCACCATGGGCGCGCGCGTCATCGGCTCGGAACTGGCCAAGGCCATTGCCGACGCCTACCTCGCCCAGACCTTCGACGAAAACGGTCGCTCGGCCGGCAACGTCAAGGCGATCGACGAGGTCGATGCGAAGTACAACGCCGCCGGCAAGTAATACCGGCCATCCCGGCGCGCCTTGCCTGCGGCACAGGCGCGCCGACCCTATCCGCGGCCAGCCGCCTGCGGATGCCGGCCTCAGCCTGGTTTTCAAGCGCCCGAGACTGATCAACAATTCGCCATATATGGGGCTATCGTACGACGACCGCCTCAACGCGAGCCATGACATGTCGGATGAGAATAGTGTGGTTTCCGAAGATCGGGCGTCACGATTTTTCCGGATGCTCCTGACATACAGGCACTATCTCCTCGGGGCGGCAAGTCTCCTGATCTTCGCCCTTGTCGGTTACGGGGTCTACCGGCTGACAGCGGAAGTACGCTACGAAGACGTCCTTGCGGCCCTTTCGGACACGTCGTGGCGCGCCATCGCCCTTGCCGTATTATTCACCGGCCTCAGCTTCTGCGCCCTGATCCTCTACGAGGCCAATGCCGTCGATTATATCGGCCGCAAGACACCGTTTCCCGCCATCGCAGTGACCGCGTTCATCGCCTACGCCGTCGGAAACACGGTGGGGTTCGGACCGCTCAGCGGCGGGGCGATCCGGTTTCGCGCCTATTCCCGCCTCGGCTTCCTGCCGGGCGAGATCGCACGCATTATTGCTTTCGTCACACTGGCCTTCGGCCTTGGCCTCCTGTCCGTCAGCGCCCTTGCCGTCCTTGCCGTCGCGCCACGGGTTGCCGGCAGCCTCGGCGTCGATGCCTTCTGGCTGCGCGCCCTGGCGCTCCTCGTTCTGGCCGCCCTGCTCGGCGCATTCCATGCCGGCCGGAACAGTCGCCTGATCAATGTCAGGGGCTTTTCCCTGCGCTTGCCCGACAGCCGCACCGCATCCCGGCAGTTCCTCGTCTCTGCCCTCGACATCGCCGCAGCGGCATCCGTGCTCTATGTCCTGCTGCCCGAAACCCATATGGGCTGGCCGACCTTCCTCGCCGTCTACGCGGTGGCGGTCGGCTTCGGCGTGCTCAGCCACGTACCTGCCGGGCTCGGCGTCTTCGAAGCCGTCATCATGGCGGGGCTTTCGCACGCCATCAGCATCGACCAGTTGCTCGGCAGCCTCGTGCTCTACCGGTTGATCTACTATGTCCTGCCGCTGTTGCTGGCGACCGTCCTGCTGCTGATCACCGAAATGCGCCAATTGACGCTGAAACCCGGCGTCGCGGAGGCGGCGCTCCTCGTCGGCAGGCTCGCGCCGGCACTGATCGCGACGCTATCGCTGGTGCTCGGCACCATGCTGATCTTCTCGAGCGTGGTCCCGACGCCCGGTCCGGATCTCGATGTCCTGTCCGCCTATCTTCCCCTTCCCATCGTCGAGGGCGCGCATTTCCTGTCGAGCCTGCTGGGACTCCTGCTTCTCATCGCCGCCCGGGGCCTCGGCCAAAGGCTCGATGGCGCATGGTGGGTGGCGCTCGCGGGCGCCAGCGTGGCCTTCGCCTTCTCCTTCCTCAAGGCGATCGCAGTGTTCGAGGCCGCCTTGCTTGCCCTGTTCATCCTCGCCCTGCTCGTCAACGCACGCGCCTTCGATCGCCACAGCTCGTTGCTCAGGCAGCCCTTGGGGCCGTCCTGGCTGGCAGCAATCGTGGTCGTTCTCGCCACAGCCTTCCTGATCCTGCTCTTCGTCTACCGCGACACCCGGTATGCGCACGAACTCTGGTGGCAGTTCGAGTTTTCCGAGGAAGCGCCGCGCGGCCTTCGCGCCCTGCTCGGCCTCGCAATCGCTGCTTCCGCCGTCTCCCTGTTCAGCCTGCTACGGCCGGCGCATCTGCGCACGCAGGGTCCGGCGACAACGGATATCGCGCGCGCCATCGCCGTCACGATGGGACAGGACCTCGCCGATGCCAATCTCGTGCGCATGGGCGACAAGCATCTGCTGTTCTCGTCCTCCGGCAAGTCCTACATCATGTACGGCATCCATGGGCGCTCGTGGATCGCGCTTGCCGATCCGGTCGGCCTTGAGGAAGAAACCCCCGAACTCGTCTGGCAGTTTGTCAGCCTGGCGCGCGCGGCGGGCGGCCGCCCGGCCTTCTACCAGATATCGCCCGCCCTGCTCTCGGCCTGCGCGGATGTGGGCCTGCGCGCGTTCAAGCTCGGCGAGATGGCAATCGTCGAACTGAACCAGTTCGAGCTGAAGGGCAGCCGCTTCGCCAATCTGCGGCAGGCCTCCAGCCGAGGCCTCAGGGACGGTCTCACATTCACCGTCCTGCCGCCACCGGACGTGGAGGCCGCCCTTGCCGAGCTGCGGGCCGTGTCGGATGGCTGGCTCGCCGACCACAACACGAGAGAAAAGACCTTTTCCCTCGGAGCGTTCGAGGATACCTACGTCCGCTCGCAGCCAGTCGCCGTCGTGCGCCTGCGCGATCGTATCGTCGCCTTCGCCACGCTGATGGTCACCGATACAACGGCTGAGGCGACGGTGGACCTCATGCGCTTCGCACCCGAGGCGCCGAAGGGAACGATGGATTTCCTCTTCGCCAGCATTCTCGAATATGCGCGGCAAGCGGGATACCGGCAGTTCAATCTCGGCATGGCGCCCTTGTCCGGCATGGCGCGGCGCGAGGCGGCACCGGTCTGGGACCGCGTCGGCAGCACGCTGTTCGAGCACGGCGAACGCTTCTACAATTTCAAGGGCTTGCGCGCTTTCAAGTCAAAGTTCCATCCGCGCTGGGAGCCCCGGTATCTGGCCGTATCGAACGGCGCGGGCGCTGCCCTCGCCCTGATGGACGTGACCTTTCTCATCGGCGGCGGCGTCAAGGGAGTGATTGCGAAATGAGACTGTTTCACCTTCTGGCGACAGCCGGCCTCATGACATGCCTTATTCCCCTTGCCGGAATGGCGCAGGAAAAGCCGCCGGCCTTCACGACCGGCATGGTTCCGGCCGATCACATTGCCTTGCCGGACGGCGCACCCGGCGAGAGCATCTTCCTGATCTCGGATGCCGCGGGCTGGGGAGCGGACGAGGAGAAGGAGGCGTCCAGCCTCGTTGAAAAGGGCGCCGCCGTCATCGGCATCGATTTCCCGCACTACCTGAAATCCCTGCAGGCGGATCCGGGAGACTGCGTCTACATGGTGTCGGATATCGAGTCGCTTGCCCATCAGGTGCAGCGAGCGGGCGGCGCGGCAAGCTACAGCCCGCCCATCATCGCCGGTATCGGTGAAGGCGGGGCGCTGGCGCTCGCCATGATGGCGCAGAGCCCGGCCGCCACGCTGGGCGAAGCGATCGCGGTCGACCCCGTTGCCGGCATCCCGCTCGACAAGGTGCTGTGTACACCAGCCGCCAAATCCCGCGCCGGCGGCCGCACGATCTATGGCCTGACCGAAGGTCCGCTGCCGGCGCCCGTGACCGTGCTCCTCACGGACACAGTACCAAAGACGGGGCGCGACCATGCTGCCGCGCTGAAGCAGGCCCACCCGGATATCGACGTTCGGGAGGTGTCATCCTCGGCAACGGATGCCCTCTCTCAGGCACTGGCAGACCGCGTGGATGCTGCCGGCAATGCGGACATGCCGCTCAGCCTGCCGCTCACCGTCCTCAAGGCGACGCCGGCATTCGACACGATGGCGGTGGTCTATTCGGGAGACGGCGGCTGGCGGGACATCGACAAGCAGGTGGCGGGCGTCTTGCAGGCGCGCGGCATTCCCGTCGTCGGCGTCGATTCGCTCCGTTATTTCTGGTCCGAGCGAAAGCCGCAGGAGACGGCCGACGACCTTGCACGCATCATCGACGCCTTCCGCAAAGAGTGGAACGTCAAGCATGTGCTGCTCATCGGCTATTCCTTCGGCGCGGATATCCTGCCGGCAAGTTACAACCTCCTTTCCTCAGAGGACAGGAACCGTGTCGCGCAGGTCACGCTCATGGCGCTGTCGCGTTCCGTCGACTACGAGATTTCGGTGACAGGCTGGCTGGGTGTCGCCGGCGCAGGCGGGGGAGGCGATACGGCAAACGACATCAGAAAGATCGATCCGCAACGCGTCCAGTGCATCTACGGCACGGAAGAAGACGACGACCCCTGCCCCTCGCTGAAGCAGACCGGCGTGGAGGCAATCGGCATCAAGGGCGGCCATCATTTCGACGACGACTACAAGGCGCTTGCCGGCCGCATCATCGACAGCCTCATGCGGCGTTTGCCAAAGCAATAGGAAGAGCCGTCATTGCCCGCCCTCCCGGGGATAGTCACCCGCCTGCTGCCGCCAGAGCTGCGGCTACCTCAGCCCCGCTATAGGGTTTTTGCAGCAGAATGGCCGGTTGATCGCCGGGAATGGCGGGCAGATCGTTGTGGCCGGTGGCAAAGACGACACCGATTGCCGGATTATCCGTGCGGGCGCGGATCGCCAGTTCCATTCCGGACAGGCCGGGCAGACCGATATCCGTCAAGAGCACGTCAAAGGGCTGACCTTTGAGGAGGGGTAAGGCTTGTTCCGCCGTCGCCACGTCAACCACCTCATGGCCGAGTTCTTCCACGAGATCGACAGCGTTGAGGCGGATCAGGAAATCGTCCTCGACCAGCAACACCTTGAGCACCAATGCCTTTTGCGTGCCATTCTCGGCTGCCGGCCTGCGTCCGGCAAGGCTCGCGCGAACCTTCCGGGCCAGTTCCTCCCTGCTATAGGGCTTGGAAAGCAACTCAACGCCGGCATCGAGCCGGCCTTCGTGCACGATCGAATCCTCGGTGTAGCCGGACGTGAAAAGCACCGCTATGCCCGGCAGGTGCTCCCGCGCCTTCAGGGCCAGGTCAGGGCTACGCAATGACCCCGGCATGATGACATCCGTGAAGAGTAGGTCGATGGGAACGCCGCTCTCGACGATCGCCAGCGCGCCTGCCGCATCGCGCGTCTCCAGCACCGAATAGCCGAGATCCTGCAGCATCTCGACGACGGTCTCGCGCACCTCGTTGTCGTCCTCGGCGACCAGGATCGTCTCCGTGCCGCCGGAGACCGGACCGGGATCGGCCGTGGTGAAAGCGTCCTCCGCTTCCATCGAGCGCGGCAGGTAGAGGCGCACGGTCGTGCCTTGACCCGGCTCGCTGTGGATATCGATGTGTCCGCCTGACTGCTTGACGAAACCGTAAACCATGGGAAGCCCCAGGCCTCTCCCGTTGCCCACTGGCTCGGTAGAAAAAAACGGTTCGAACACGCGTTCCCTGACGTAAGCGGTCATGCCATGCCCCGTGTCCGTCACGGCAATGAAGACGTATTGGCCGGGTTCGGCATCAGAATGCTGGCGCACATAATCGTCATCGACGAACGCATTGCCGACCTCCACGGTCAGCTTGCCTTGGCCGTTCATCGCATCGCGCGCATTGACCGCGAGGTTAAGCACGGCATTTTCGATCTGCGAAAGATCGACAAGGGTGTTCCACAAGCCTTTCGAGCGGATCGTCTCGATCTCGATCGCCTCGCCGACCGTTCGGCGCAGCAGATCTTCAAGGCCGCCAACCAGCCGTCCGATATTGATGACCTTCGGCTCCAGTGCCTGGCGGCGACCGAAGGCGAGCAGCTGATTGGCAAGCGTGGAGCCGCGGCCAACGCCGGCAAGGGCGTTGGCAATCCGCTGCTCCGCCCGGGCATTGCCGGAAACGTCCTTGCCGAGCAGCTGGAGATTGCCCGATATGGCCTGGAGGAGATTGTTGAAATCATGCGCGACGCCACCCGTGAGCTGGCCTATCGCTTCCATCTTCTGCGCCTGGCGAAGCTGCTCCTCCGCTTCGGCAAGCGCGCGGGCCTGTTCGCGCTCTGCGGTGACATCACGGCCATAGGCGAAGGTGAGACCCTCTTCCGCAAAAATACGCCAGGAGATGCTGCGCACCGATCCGTCGGCATGGCGAAAGCGAATGTCCCGGTCCGGCCCTGCCGACCGCCCGTCGCCTGCCAGGACGATATGCGTATCCTCCGGCCAGACAAAGCTGCCAAGATGCCGGCCGATGGTCTCGCGTGCAGCAAAGCCCAGTACCGCCGACCAGGCGGGGTTCACGGAGCGGATCGCACCGTCCTCCCCCGACACCACGAGAAGATCGCGCGAGTTGCGCCAGAGGCGGTTGACCTCCGCCGTGCGCTCGCTGACCTGTCGCTCCAGAGAATTCGCCAGTTGCTCCAGTTTCTGTTCGGCCTGCCGGCGTTGCACGGCGATGCGGGTGCGCACAGCAACGTCCCGCACGAAAGCCAGCTCGCCCGGCGACCATTCACGCGCCTCGTCGTGGCTGAGGTACAACATCGCGACGAGGCCGCCGGCCTCGGTGATCGGTATGGCGATGAAGGCCCTCGCCTTGATCGCCCTCAGGGCTTCGGCGGTCATTTTCGTGCGCGGGTCATGCTCCACATCGGCAACGACGACGGTCTCGCCGCGCTTCATATCCTCGATATAGGTGCCGAACTCCCGCAATTTCAGCACGCCGGCTATTGTCGCCACGCCCGGCGCGTTCCAATCGCGTGCAATGGTGATCGTCTCGGCGGCGGGATCGATGGTGCCATAACCCGCACGGCTGACATTGTGCATCTTCGCCAGCATCTCCGCTGCCGCGAAGGCGATCTCGATCGGGTCGGTGCGCTGGCTGAAAAGGTCGGCAAGCGCGATCAGCGCGTCGCGGCGGGTTTCTTCCGCCCGCGCCTCCGTCACATCGACATTGACGCCGATCATGCCCAAGAATTCGCCACCGGCGCCGAAGCGCGGCTGCGCCTGCGTGTGCAGCCGCCGGTAGCAGCCGAGTTTGCGGCGATAGCGCGCCTCGACGGAGAACGGCACCTGCCGTCGCATGGCATCCCCCACTTCGGCGGCCAGCACCTCCCAATCCTCCGGATGCACCCGGTCCTTCCAGTGGAAACGGTCAATCTCCTCTGGCGTTATGCCCCAGAAATCCCGTTGTGCCGCATTCAGGTAGAGGCACTTGCTGTTCTCGTCGCCCATCCAGAGCATGACAGGCGCCGTTTCCGCCGCCAGGCGGAACCGCGCCTCGCTTTCGCGCAACGCATCCGTCGCCATCCTCTGTTCGGTAATGTCCTGTCCCTGAACCAGGATGCCGCTCGCTTCTCCGTCCTCGCCGAAAATCGGCTGGTAGATGAAATCGAGGTAACGCTCGTCCGGCGCCGCACCTTCCCGGCGATGCAACAGGACGCGTACCCCCTTTCCGACATAGGGCATACGTGTCGAGATCACCTGATCCAGGAGATCGACGAACCCCTGTTCCACGAGTTCCGGCAAGACTTCCCGCACCGTTTTTCCGACAATGTCGCGACGATTGACGAGCTGGAGATATGCGTTGTTGACGATTTCGAAAATGTGCTCCGGCCCGGTAAGGATCGCGACGAAACCGGGCGCCTGTTCGAACATCTGGCGAAGCCGCTCGCCCCCTGCCTTGAATCGCTCCTGCGTCGTCACCTTGGCGGTGGTCTCCACGACAATAGCGAGGACGCCTGCCGGGCGACCGTCTTCGCCGAGCACCGGCGAACAATCGAGGTTCACCCAGACCTTCTCGGCCTCGCCCCGATGGCGACAGAGCGTGAACTCCTGATCCTTGCAGGCGAGCGTTCCCCCGGCAAGACCGACCTTCAGAACGTTGTCGTTGAAGTCGGCGATCTCCGCCCACCCTTCCTTGGCCTTGCTGCCGAAAAGGGCGGGATGACGGTCTCCGGCGAAGGCGGAATAGGCATCGTTGTAGATCATGATGCCGTCTGCGCCCCAGAACAGTACAATCGGCACAGGCGAGCGCAACAGGAGGCTGACCGTCGTCTTGAGAGACTGCGGCCACCCCTCAAGCGAGCCGATCGGCGTCGTCGTCCAGTCGAAGCCAGCGATCAGGCCTGCATTGCGGCCACCCCCGCTCAGGAACGGATAGTGGTCGTTGACCTCGCCTTCCACGCCGCCCTCCGATCGCATTCACACATCCCTTCGCGTTTCAGATACCATCGGCTTCCCTGCAGAACGGCGCAATCTATCCCGCGCATTCAAAGTTGTCCCGCCCTCCGCAAGACAACTGACCGCGATAGAAAATAGGGCACGGTGGCACTGCGTCAAACGCCCTCGGCAAGGTTTTGCTTTTATCGACAAGGAGCATGGTGACAGGCTCTACGCCCATTCCCGGGACAGGACGCGGTTAGAAGCCGATACGGACCCTGAGGCCGGGATCGGACCTGTTCTCGATGGTTAGCGCCAGCCCGTAGACACTGCATATCTCCCGAACGATCGAAAGGCCCAGCCCTGTTCCCTCGACACTCGTGTCCAGCCTGACGCCGCGTTCGGTCATGCGGTTGATCTGTTCCGGATCGACGCCCGGGCCATCATCGGTCACGACGAGCTGCCGGTCCTGCCAGCTTACGACGACCCGGCTCCTCGCCCATTTGACGGCGTTCTCGACGATATTGCCCACCAGCTCGCGCAGATCATGCGGATCGACCGGTACGTCGTGCGGCTCGCCGACATCGACACGCCAGTCCAGCCGCTCGCCGTCCGGTGTGCGCTGGAGTGTACGCACTACCTGATCGACGATCTTTCCCATGACGGCATCGGATTGCCGCATCTCCGGGTTCGTGACGATGCGGCTGCGGGTAAGCTCGGCGTCCACATGGCCGCGCATGAGCTGCACCAGCCGGTCGATCTCGTCGGCAATCTCGCTTTCGCCCTTGCTGCGCAGCGTCACCGCATCGTTGGACAGAACGGTGAGCGGCGTTTTCAAGCCATGGGCGAGGTCGCCTGCCCGCGCCCGTGCCTTTGCAAGCGACTGCGCCTGGGCATCGAGAAGCCGGTTGACCGCCACTTCGACCGGGACGAATTCCGCCGGCAGCACACCGTCAAGCCGCCCGCCGCGCCGCTCGCGGATCCGGTCGAGGCCATTCGTCAAGGCGACGAGCGGCCGCAAGCCGACGACGACCTGGATCACGGAAGCCCCGATCAGGAACACCGCGAGCCCCGCAAGATAGGGAAAGATGTCACGCGCGAACCCCAGGCTGGCTTCCTCCAGCGGCTTGCGGTCCATCGCCACCACGATCTGCAACTTCTGTAATCCGGCGGGCGTCATGACCTCGATACGGCGCTGCTGCGCCATCAGGTTTGTGCCATTGGGACCGGGCAGGTCGAAGCGGTGGAGATCGCCGTCGGCCGGCAGGTCGGCCGGCACCGGCAGGGTGTAGTCCCAGAGCGATTGCGAACGGAACCGGGCGGTGGAGGTCTCGTCGCCGATCTGCCAGTAGAGGCCACCATAGGCATCGGTCGAGCGCTTGTCGAGGAAACCGGCGGGACGCTCGAACCGGCCATCCGACGCAAAATTCAACGACGCAGCGATCGTGTTGATATGCCCCGTCATTTCAAGATCCAGCCGCCTTTCCAGGCTCGCCGAAAACACCGAGATCATGAACAATGCAGCCAGTGTCAGCGCCGAGGGCACCGTGACAAGCGACACGAGGAGGAAACGGGTGCGGATCGACAGCGGGCGTCTCTTCATGCCACGCCGATCCGGTAGCCGTAGCCTCGCCGGGTGGCGATGATATCCTTGCCGAATTTCTTGCGCAGCCGGCCGACCAGAACTTCCACGGAATTGCTCTCCCGTTCGAAATCCTGCGCATAGAGTTGCTCGGTCAATTCCATCTGCGAGATGTGCCGGTCGGCATTGGCCATGAGATAGTGAAGGCAGCGATACTCGAGCGGCGTCAGATCCATGAGCAGGCCATCGACCGTCGCGCTGCGGGCGCGGGGGTCGAGCTTCAGCCGGCCCGCCGACATGACAGGCGCGGCCTTGCCCTGCGAGCGGCGGATGATCGCGCGAAGACGCGCCAGAAGTTCCGGCATCTGGAAGGGCTTTGCCAGGTAGTCGTCCGCGCCGGCATCGATCCCTTCGACACGTTCCTCCCAGTTGCCGCGTGCCGTGAGGATCAGCACGGGCAGCTCCCGCTCGGCGGCGCGCCAGCGCTTCAGCACTGTCAGCCCATCGAGTTTGGCGAGCCCGAGATCGAGGATGACGGCAGCGAAATCCTCGCTGTCGCCGCGAAACCAGCCGCTCTCGCCGTCGCGCTCATGCTCGACGACGTAACCGGCCCGTTCCAGATGGTGGCGGACGTCACGGGCAATGAGCGGGTCGTCTTCAACAAGCAGGATACGCATGCAGATCAATCGTCATCGTCAACATCGAGAACCTTGCCGTCGCGCGCGTCCATCTCGATTTCGAGAAGGCGGCCGCTGGCCTGCAGCACCTTGAATTCATAGATGAAGATGCCGTCGTCCTCATCGAGCTTTACGCCGATGATCTCGCCGGGGAAAGCACGGCGAACGTTTTGCTGCAAGGCGGAAAGCGGCATCACATCGCCACGGCTGACGGCGTCACGCAGGCGATCGAGGTCATCATCGCCGGCGCTCGCAAGTGGTGCAGCCAGCAAGACCGCGGAAAAAAGGATCGTTGCACAAAAGTCTCTGATGGTCATCCCACACCATGTAGCACGGTTTTGCTGAAATTTAGCTGACACGCCGCGTCAGCTATCGCTCAGTAGAGGTCTCGTAGGGTGTCCTCATCGACCGGGCAATCGTGCTTCGGCCGCATCGAAAGGAACCCGTCATGAAAAGCCTCCTCCTGATCCCCTTTGCGTCGCTCGCCTTCATCTCCACGGCCCATGCCGGGGACGATCACCGCCAATGCGGTAACGTGGCGATCGCGGACTGGATGAGCGAAAACGACCTGCGCACCAAGGTCGGCGCGATGGGTATCGAGGTGCGGAAAATCGAGATCGACGACGGATGCTACGAGGTCGAGGGACGCAATCGCGATGGCCGCTGGCTGGAGATCGGCTTCCACCCCCAGACGGGTGAGCAGGTATGGATCGACGGCGACGACTGAACGAGCGAAAGAGGGCGGTCGTCACGCAGCACGCAATTCGACCGCCCCCTCAAGCGCCGAATCGGGATAATATCCGGTCGAGCTGCGGGCCGCGCCGGCCGCGAAGGCGATGACAAGGGCAGGAAACGGAACCGGACTTGCAGGACGAGACGACGCCAACCGACATCATTCCGACCCCGCGCATGTTTTCCTGGGCGCGCAACTCGACGATCTACCGCATCGAGCGGCGCATGCACACGGAGAAGCAGCTCTTCGATGCAATCTCCCGCAAGGCGCGCGAAAAATTCGAGGATATCACCGACACGCAGGTCAAGGCGCTCGCCGATTCCGCCGTGAAATTTGCCTATGACAACAAGGCTCTGGACGACAAGGCCTTTGCCGAAATCAGCAGCCGGTCGGGCATGCGAAGCGGTAGATCCAGACGCGCGGTCGCGCAGAAACTCTCCCAGAAGGGTGTCGCCAGGGAAACCGCCGCCACCGCGGTCGCCGAGATGGACGACCTCTATGCCGCGGTGGTCCTTGCCCGCAAGCGCGCCTTCGGGCCATTCCGCAAAGTGGAGCTGGACGACAAGCGAAAAGCCAAGGAGCTTTCCGCCTTCGCCAGGGCCGGTTTTGGTTTCGAACTCGGCAAGACCGTATTCACAATGACCCGCGAAGAAGCGGAAGACATACTGGATGCCGGCCGGCATCTCTAGGTGAGCCTTTCACTGTGCTCAGAAGCCGAGCGCAATGCCGTCCTTGCGCGATTCCGAACCGCCGATCAGCGTTCCGTTCTCCCAATCGATGCGGATGGCCTGCGCACCGCCGATGGGGCGTTCGGCCGGAACGATCGCAAAGCCGCGGCGCTCCAGCTCCTGCGCGGTTGCAGCCGGCAAGGTGCATTCGGCCTCGATGCCCAAGCCATCCCGGCGCGGGACCAGACGTGGCAGGTCGATCGCCTCCTGCAGGTCCATGCCGTAGTCGAACACTTTCGAGACAAGGTGCGCATGGCCCATCGCCTGATAGTAGCCGCCCATCACGCCGAACGGCATCTCGACCCGGCCGCCGCGCGTCACCATGCCCGGAATGATCGTGTGCAGCGGACGCTTGAGCGGCGCCAGCACGTTGGGATGGCCGGCCACCAGCGAAAAGCTCTCGCCACGATTGTGCAGGACCACGCCGGATCGCGGCGCGACCAGTCCGGTGCCGAAGCTGTCAAAGACCGAATTGATGAAGCTGACGGCGTTGCGGTCGCGGTCCACCACGGAAATATAGACCGTGTCGCGGTGCTGCGGCATCTGGAAAGGCGGCAGGTCGGTGAGCGCATGGCGAAGGTCGATCATCGCCGCCAGCCGGTCAGCCAGGTCGTCCGACAGCAGTTCCTCCACAGGCACGTCCGCCTTGTCGGGATCGGCGATCCAGGCGTCTCGCGCCGCATAGGCAAGCCGCGTCGCCTCGATCTCGACATGCAGCCGGTCCGGTGATTGCGGATCGCCCTTGGCTTCGAAACGGCTGAGAATGTTGAGAATGAGCAGCGCGATGATGCCCTGACCGTTTGGCGGGCATTCATGGATCGTGTAGCCGCGAAAATTCGTGACGACGGGCGTGACATAGTCGCCGCGCGCGGTGGCGAAATCCTCCATCGTGTGCAGCCCGCCGAGCGAACGGAGGTACGAGACCATGTCCTGCGCAACCGGGCCCGTATAGAAACCGTCGCGCCCTTCGGCCGCGATGCGCGTCAGCGTCCCGGCAAGTTCCGGCTGGCGGTGAACCTCGCCGATCCGCGGCGCCCGGCCGGCCGGCAGGAAGATGCGCGCGGCCGTCGGGTCGGCGGCCAGAAGCGCCTCTTCCAGCCGCCAGTCGCGATGAACGCGCGGGCTGATCGCATAGCCCTCTTCCGCAAAGCGGATGGCCGGCGCGAGCACGTCGGCGAAGGCCAGTCGGCCGTGATCGGCATGCAGCCTCGTCCAGGCGTCGATCGCGCCGGGGATCGTGACCGCCGATGGCGACTGGCGCGGCACTTCCGCAAGGCCCCGTTCGATAAACCAGTCGAGGGTGAGGGCCGCGGGCGTGCGGCCCGACCCATTGTAGGCGATGACATTGTCGGAGCCGTTCGGTGCAAAAAGCACGAAGCAGTCGCCGCCGATGCCGGTCGAGCCCGGTTCGACGGCGCATTGCACGGCAGAGGCGGCGATGGCCGCATCCATCGCATTGCCGCCCGCGTCCATGATCTGGAGCGCAGCAAGCGTGGCGGACGGATGCGAGGTCGCCGCCATGGCGTGGCGGGACACGGCAACGGACCGCGTCGGCTTTTCGAAATTGCGCATTCTATTCGTCCTCCTCGAATGTCAGGCGTCGGCTTTCAGGCAGTTTTCGCAGTCGGCTTCAGGCGGCTCCCGTCGTCAGGGCGAAGCCCTTGCCGAAACGCTCGCGCGCCTTGCGGGAAAAGGCGGAGATGGTGGCATGGTCCGCCGAACGCGCGGTGACGAGAACGAACTCGACATCCTCCAACGCCGGCAACAGAGGCGGCGCGATCTCGCGCAGGCCGGCGGGCGCCAGACTGCGCGGCTGGACGAGCACGCCCATGCCGGCCCGCGCCGCCGCCGTCAGTCCGCTGAGGCTCTGGCACGAGCAGACGATGCGCCAGGGCGTACCGCTGCGCTCCAGCGCTTCCAGCAAAAGCTGGCGCGTGAGGCTTGGCGGCGGAAACACGATGAGTGGAAGTTCCCGTTTTGCCAGCACGGCATCCGGATCGCTCGCAAGCCAGACGAGCGGCTCGCGCAGGATGGCATCCCCGCGCTGCTCGCCGATCCTCCGCTTGGCCATGACGAGATCGAGTTCGCCCCGATCCTGCATCTCGGCCAGCGTCTTGGAAAGTGCAACGGAGAGCTGGAGGTCGACGGAGGGGTAATCCGCAATGAAATCCTCCAGAAGGCCCGGCAATTGCCCGCTCACCAGATCTTCCGAGATTCCCAGCCGGAAAGGGCCGCGCGGACCCTCGGCATTGAACTGAGCGGCCGCCTGCCGTTCGAGCGCGAGAAGCTGCCGCGCATGCGGCAACAGGGCCTCGCCGTCCGCCGTCAGCCGCACCGCATGGGTATCGCGGTCGATGAGCCGCCGGCCGAGGCCACGTTCCAGCCGTTGAAGATGCTGGCTGACCGTCGACTGGCCGAGGTTGAGCCTTTCGGCGGAGAGCGTGAAGCTCTTCATCTGGGCCACCATCACGAAACTGCGCAACTGGACAAGATCTAGCATATCACGAACCTGGATAAGCCTTATCGTTTGCATCGTGAAACAGGATATCTAAACTTGCAGACCTGTCGAGACCCAACCGATCGAAAAATGATGAAAAGACTTCTTCCCGATACTTTCACCTGGCTGCTCATCGGCGCCGTCATCCTTGCCTCGCTCCTGCCGATATCCGGTGAGCCGGCGGAATGGTTCGGCGTCGCCACCAGTATCGCAATTGCCCTGCTGTTCTTCCTGCATGGCGCGCGGCTTTCCACCGACGTGGTGATTGCGGGCTTCCTGCACTGGCGCCTCCAGCTTTTCATCCTGGTCACGACCTTCGTCGTGTTCCCGCTGCTCGGCCTCGGGCTTGGCGTCTTCTCGCCCTGGCTGATCGACCAGCCGATCTATCTCGGTCTCTTGTTCCTGTGCGTCCTTCCCTCGACGGTACAGTCGTCCATCGCCTTCACGTCGATTGCCGGCGGCAATGTGCCCGCCGCGATCTGCGCCGCCTCGACCTCGAACATTCTCGGGATTTTCCTGACGCCTGTCCTCGTCGCCCTGCTCTTTTCGACCGGTGGCGAGGTCGGCATTTCGTTCGACATGATCTGGAAGATCATGTTGCAGCTTTTCCTGACCTTCGTCGCCGGCCAGTTGCTGCAACCTTTCATCGGCAACTGGATACGCTCGAAAAAGACCCTGCTCACACCCTTCGACCGTGGTTCCATCCTCATGGTCGTCTATCTCGCCTTTTCCGAAGCGGTGACGGAGGGCATCTGGGGCAGGCTTGCGGTGGAGGATCTGGCGCTGCTCGTTCTCGTCGACATCCTGCTGCTTGCCGCGGTTCTCGTTGTCACCAGTGTCGGCGGCAAGATGCTCGGCTTCAACCGCGAGGACCGCATCACCGCCGTCTTCTGCGGCTCCAAGAAGAGCCTTGCCAGCGGCGTGCCGATGGCCAGCGTGATTTTCGCCGGCCAGTCCATCGGCGCGATCGTCCTGCCGCTCATGCTGTTCCACCAGATCCAGCTGATGGTCTGCGCCTGGCTCGCCCGCGTCTACGCGGACCGGCAGAAGGCCGAAACCGCCGCCGTGACATCGCCCCGATAGTTTGCGCCATTCGGCGCCGGCGTTCTCCACACGCTATCGCTCTTATGGGACGAGGGGAACGCCGGACTGAAGCGGGCCTTCGCCACCTATCTTTCATGCAACTTAATAATGCAAATCTAATGATGCACTGCGGGAGTTCCGCGCGCCCTGTTTTTTTGAGAACTGCCACGATTTCCGGTGGTTATGACTTGGCGAAGCGGCAATTTCTGATGTAGCAAAAGAGCGGCTGTGCTTCACGCATATTCGCGACAAAGGTGCAGCCTCGGGGGGGCTCCTTTTCAAGGAGCAAGTGGGGTTGGCATGCTTTCCTGTTTGAAGGGCGCAATTTTCTGCGCGGCAAAACTTGTGCGCTCAGCGGCCTGGATTACGGCGGCACTGTTCGTCTTTTTCATCAATGTCAGCAGTGCGGGCGCGGCCCCTTCGATCTCCTCCCATCCAAGTGACAGATCGGTCGGGCTTGGAGGGCAAGTCACTTTCAGCGTGACGGCCTCGAATGCAACCACATACCAGTGGCAGCTCAACAACGGATCTGGCTTCCGCGATGTCATCGAGGGTGGGGTCTATTCCGGCGCGACCACGGCGACATTGACCATCACTGGGGCCGGGAACGACCTGCATATTTCTTCATACCGCGTTGTCGTCGGTGACGGCGTGGCGCCGCCGATAACGTCCAGACCAGCGATGCTGATCATTTACGACCCGCGGCCCTCCATTTCAGTTCATCCTCAACCAAGCACGGTTTGCGAGGGAAGCAATGCGACTTTCAACGTCATCGCGAACTACACCACCGGTTATCAATGGCAAACGCAGGAGGGCGGAGACGTTGTGGATGTCATCGATGACACGAGGCATTCAGGCGCGACAACGTCAACTCTGACGATTACCGGCGCGACCCTCGACATGAACGATAACCAGTACCACGTCTTCCTATCGGGCGCCGCCGCGCAAACAGATTGGTCGTTCCCGGCCCAGCTGTCGGTCATTCCTCGGACGGTCATCACAGGACATCCGGCAAACTCGACCGTTCTCGCCGGCGGAACGACGACACTCGCCGCCACAGGCAACGCGGAGCGCTATTCTTGGAGTGTAGACGACGGATCAGGCTATTTTACCGTCATCTATGACGACGCACAATATTCAGGCTCGAGTACTTCGGCCCTTACCATCACCGGCGCGACCGCTGCCATGAATGGCTATAAATATCGCGTTGCGGCCGGCGGCCCCTGCGGAACAGTACGCTCGGCTCCTGCCACGCTTGCCGTCTATAGTCCTCCGGCGATCAGCCACATGTCGCCCATGGCAGGCCCCACGGCCGGTGGTACTCAAGTCACCATCACCGGCACGGACTTCAGCAGAGTGAAATGGGTATTTTTCGGAACGACTAGCGCCGCCTTTACGCTGAGGAGCCCGACTTCGATCAGCGCGGTCGCCCCTGACGGCGACGAAGGCACGGTCAACGTGCGGCTTGAGACACCCGATCAGACGAGCGACACGCCCGCGGCAGCGCAGTTCACCTATGTCGCAGCTCCCACGGTTTCGAGTGTCTTTCCTTCAGCCGGACCGACCGCGGGCGGCACCTCGGTCACGATAACAGGTACGAGATTCACCGGCGCGACGTCGGTGACCGTCGATGGGACGCCGGTCAATGCCTTCACGCTCAACGATGCCGGCTCGATTACGTTTGCGATGCCAGCCCATGTTTCGGGCGCGGTGGCTATCGGCGTCACGACGGACGGTGGAACCGGCACCCTGACAAACGCCTACACCTTCGTCGCCCCCCCCATGGTGACGAGCGTTTCCCCATCCGTCGGCACGACGGCTGGCGGAACACCCGCCACCATTACCGGCACGAACTTCAGCGGCACGCTCCGCGTGACCATCGGCGGCTTCCCGGCGGGTTACGCCGTGCTGTCAAATACGCAGATCTATGTAGCCATGCCGGCGGGAACGGCAGGCGACGCCGATATCCTCGTCGAAACAGCGGGCGGCGCGGCGACACTGGCTGGCGCCTACCGCTACATGGAACCGGCCACCGCCAACCCCGTCTCCGCGACGGTCGCCGCGAACTCGTCCGCCAATCCGATCACGCTGAACATCACCGACGGGGCGCCCGACAGCGTCGCTATCGCCACACCGCCAAGCCACGGCGTGGCAAGCGCCACGGGAACGACCATCGCCTATACGCCCACGGCCGGCTATTCCGGAGCCGACAGCTTTACCTACACGGCCACGAATGCGGCCGGCACCTCCACGGCGGCGACGGTGACCATGACCGTCACCGCACCCACCCTCGTCTTCACGCCCGCTGCCGGCGCATTGGCCGGCGGCACCATACGCGCGGCATACAGCCAGACCATCTCCGCCTCGGGGGGAACGGCGCCCTACAGCTATGCCCTTGCAGCGGGCGCGCCACCCGACGGCTTGACGCTCGACCCCGCGACAGGAACGATCA
>NZ_JBASBL010000021.1:0-406309 GCF_049651085.1 Shinella sp. | reverse complement strand
GCCGTCGGGGCGGCGACCGCCGCGCCGCCTTCGGCGGGCTTGTGGTCGCGGTAGGTCTTGATCCAGTTGGTGCAGTTCGCATCGGTGCCGTTGAGTACGTTCGCGGCGCGCACGGCTTCCATTTCCTGCGGGCGGCACGGGTTCATGATGGCGGAGGTCATGCCGGCGCCGATGACCATCGGGATGAAGCCGGCATTGATGCCGTGGCGGTGCGGCAGACCGAAGGAAATGTTCGAGAGGCCGCAGGTCGTGTTGACCTTCAGCTCGTTGCGCAGGCGATAGAGCAGCTGGAACACCTGGCGGCCGGCGTCGCCCAGCGCACCGATGGGCATGACGAGCGGATCGACGACGATGTCATGCGGTTTGATGCCATGGTCCATGGCGCGCTCGACGATCTTCTTGGCGACCGCGAAGCGCACGTCCGGGTCCATCGAGATGCCGGACTCGTCGTTGGAGATGGCGACGACCGGAACGTCGTATTTCTTGACGAGCGGCAGGATGGCTTCGAGCTTTTCTTCTTCACCCGTCACCGAATTGACCAGCGGGCGGCCCTTGGCGACCTTCAGGCCTGCCTCGATGGCGGCCGTCACCGAACTGTCGATGGCGAGCGGAATATCGACGAGGCCCTGGACGATCTCCAGCGTCTGGACGAGCAGGCCCGGCTCGGTCTCGTTCGGGTTGACGGACGTCACGCCCGCATTGATGTCGAGCATCGTCGCGCCGGCGGCGACCTGTTCCAGCGCATCCTTGATGACCGTGTCGAAATTACCGGCCTGCATTTCCGCGGCCAGCTTCTTGCGGCCGGTCGGGTTGATGCGTTCGCCGATGACGCAGAAAGGCTGGTCGAAACCGATGATGATTTCGCGGGTGGCCGAGGCGACGATGGTGCGTGTCATGAAGGGTCCTCTGGGGCGGGGCGCTCGATCAGGTCTAGCGCGCGATTTTCCGTGTTACAAGCCGACTGCCGGCGGCGGCCGGCAGATGGATCAATGGGGGTGATGAGCGGCGATTTCGGCCATCTGCTGCTGGTTCTGTTCAACGCCTTCGCGGGTTCTCTCGATGCGCTCGGCGACGAGCTGGTCGACGGGGTTGGCTTCGCGCTTCCAGGGCTGGCGGCCCTTCAGTACGCCGGAATCATGCACGATCTCTGCGACATATTCTTCCTGCCGGTAGGCCATGACGTGAACGCCGGATACGCCCTCGATCTCCTTCACCTCGTTGATGATGTCGATGCAGAGCTGCTTGCCTTCCTTCTTCTGGTCCTGCGCGCCTTCAAGGCGGGCGATGATCGAATCGGGAATGTGGATGCCCGGCACGTTGGAGCGGATCCACTTCGCCGTCTTGGCAGAGGCCATGGGGCCGACGCCGACAAGGATGTAGCACTTCTCATGCAGGCCGAGGTCGCGCACCTTCTTCATGTATTCCCGGAACATCGGAACATCGAAGCAATACTGGCTCTGCACGAATTGCGCGCCCGCCTCGATCTTCTTGGCAAGACGGTAGGGGCGGAAGTCGTAGGGCGGCGCGAAGGGGTTGATCGCCGCGCCGAGGAAGACCTTGGGCGGCGTCGTCAGCTTGCGGCCGGAGAGGAATTTCGCGTTGTCGCGCATGATGCGCACGGTTTCCAGGAGCGACATGCAGTCGAGGTCGAAGACCGGCTTTGCGCCCGGCTGGTCGCCCGCCTGCACACCGTCGCCGGTGAGGCACATGATGTTGCACACGCCCATCGCCGCACCACCAAGAACGTCGCCCTGGATGGCGATGCGGTTCTTGTCGCGGCAGGCGATCTGCATGATGGGCGCATAGCCCATGCGGGTCAGAAGCGCGCAGATGCCGACGGAGGACATGTGGCAGTTGGCGCCGGAGGCATCGACCGCGTTGATGCCGTCCACCCAGCCGTCGAAGATCGCGGCGCGCTCGTAGACGTCTTCCGGATTGGCGCTGTCCGGCGGGTTGAGTTCTGTCGTGACGGCGAATTCGCCGCGCCGCAGCACGCGCTCCAGCCGGCCGAGCGAGGAATGGCCGGGCAGGGGATCAAGCGGCAGGTGAGGGCCGAGCGGGTTTTCGTCAATATGCGCCATGGATCAGGCGTCCTTTCCTGCTGCGGCGGCCGCTTCCCTGGCGGCGGCCGCTTCCCTGGCGGCGGCGGCTTCGGCCGTCACGCGTAGCCAGGACGAGGTTTCGCGCAGAGACTGGTTCACCGGCTTCTGCACGTTCATGATGGCATTTCCGCTCGCCATGTTCTGCGACCCCTTCCAGGCCTGAACCCATACGCAGGGCATGTCCGGTTCCACTTCGCAATTGCCGTTGGCGCGAACCCCGCCGCAGGGGCCGTTGCGAAGCTGCTTGGGACAGTTCATCGGGCAGGACATGCCCGTGGACGACAGCGCGCACTGGCCGCACATGCGACAGTCGAAGAGAAAGCCCTTCACATGCTTTTCGATGAAGGTGACCGGACGTTCGACGCGCTGGTAGCCGAAGAAATTCCAGACAGGGTGCAGCAGCAGGAAACCCTCTGCGAAGCGGTTGTAGAACCACTCGAAGAAGCGGGAGTTGCGCACGGCCCAAAGACGGACCGTGTATTTGCGCCGCGCGCGGCGGCTCGGCGAAACGTCGGTCGGCGTGAAGGCGCCGGAGGCGGCCTTCTTCGCTGGCGCGGCGTTGCCGGGTTTCGGATCAGCCATTGTCGCGGCCCCCGGCCTTGACGAGCGCGACGAGCCGTTCGCGGTCATAGGCGGCCTCGAGTTCGGCGGTGGCCTTGTCGGCCTCCGCTTCGAGGTCGTCGGTGACCGACACCGGATCGGCCTTGCGCCATTCGGCGAGATAGTCGTCCGTTTCGGCCGCGCCGGTGCGCATGGCGCACATGTCGATCGCCTCGGTGAAGCGCAGCGACAGTTCGCGCTTGGCGGTCGTGCGCCCCTTTTTGATGATGACCTGGGCGGGGATGTCGCGCCAGTAGACGATGATGCGGTCTGCCATGTCGAAAATTCTCCTCACGCTGACAATGCGTTCTGGCCGCGTCGCGGGCTTCACTCGCCACGACTGCCCCATGCTCAAAAACGACGCGGGATTCGATGGACGGCAGGAATTACCAGATGCCGCGGGTCACGCCGTTCCAGAGCCAGGTCCAGATCGGCGGATGATACCATTGCCGCGAGGGCGCCGCTATTTTCAACGGCTTGAGCTTGCCGGCAACCGCATCCTGCAGGCCCGCGATGACGATGCCGGTCGAAGCCGCCGTCTGGAGCAGCGGATAGGTGTGCATCGTGTCGCGTTTGGAAGGTTTGACCCGCTGTTGATACAGCACGCCGCCGGTGTCCACGCCGGCATCGACGAGATGCACCGTGCCGCCGAAATTCTCCTCGTCCGACATGATGCGCGACCAGTAGCCTCCCTGCAGGCCGCGATATTGCGGGTTGATGCCGGCATGGAAATTGAGAACGGGGCAGGAAATGGCGGCGAGGGTTTCTGCCTTGACGATGCGGGTGCTGACGAGAAGCAGAGCGGCAGGGCGGATCTCGGCGAGCGCCTTCAGCAATTCCGGGCTGTTGGCCGAGGGAACAGCGATGCGCCGGATTTTCGAATCCACGACAGGGTTTGCGCCGAATTCTTCAAGGATTTCGGCAGCGCGCGTGCTGGTGAAGCGCTTGCCGTATCGGGAAACGATCATCGTCGCGAGCTGGCCGAGCGCCTGCACCCAGCCGAGTTTTCGCGCGCGCCGCCTGATGAAGAGTTTTTTCGATTCCGGCTGTTCCTCGATGACGACGAGTTCGGGGAATGCGCTCTTCACGGCATTGACGACGATTTCGGGATTCTGGCCGTGCTGGATCAGCATCGCCACCGTTTCCATGCGCACACCGTGTTCCGTCATGTCTATGCCTCGCGCTCGTATCGGCGGGCATCATCCCTGCGGTGTCTTAGAAAGCGGTAATTCCCGCGGGAGATTTGCGGGGCAGGGCTAAGGATTGGTTAGCGGGTGCGCAGCAGCTCGCCGGTCAGGTCGCCATAGCCGGTGAAGCGGTACTCGTAGGCAAGGCCCAGATAGTCCGCCGCTTCCTTCGCCTTTTGCTGCAAGGCCGCGTCCTCGATCTGCGAGAGGTAGACGACCTTGGTGTAATTGCCGAAATACATCTCCTTCAGCTGCGGATGCCGGTCGAGACCGAGCGGCTCGATGACGAAGGCGCGGAACTGGCGGGCGAGGAAATCCGTGAGGAAGAAGGAGGTGACGTCGTCATCCTTCGCCGCGAAGGCCTCGTTGCCTGCGAAGAAGGAATAGCAGTGCGGCCCGGCGATGCGCTCGACGCCCTCGCGCTCGCAGACCCGGTCGAGCAGGCCGCCGGTGCCGCAATCCGCATAGCCGACGAAGATGCGCGAAAAGCCCTCCGCGCGCGCCTCGGTGATGGCCTTTTCGACGCCGGGAGCGATCTTTTCGGGATGCGCGTGCCAGATGGCGGGAAGACAGAGGAGGTCGATATGGTCCAGCCCGTTGGTCTGGCGAATGGCCAGAATCTCGCGGGCGATCGCGCCGCAGGCGATGACGCGAACTTTTTCCGCTTTCGCGCGTTCAATGTTCGGACTTCCGAGCCGAAGTTCTGCGTCAACCACATCCATGATAGAGGGACCCACCCATGACCGGGACACACATGACCAGAATAAGCATCGTTCTCGCCGCGCTTCTGGCGCTCAGCGCCTGCGGCAACACCATCCGTGGTATGGGACGGGATACGGCAAATGCCGTAGATGCAACGCAGGATGCCGGCCGAAGCGTCGAACGGGCCGCAAACTAGAGGTCGTGATCGGACGGCGCCGGTTCAAGAGCGGCGCCGTCCGAAATTCCGGTGTCAGCCAGCAAGCATGTTGTGCTTGCGCTTCATGAATTCCTTGGCCGTTTCGACGGCGACGGCAGCATCGCGACAATAGGCGTCGGCGCCGACGGCCTTGCCGAATTCTTCGTTCAGCGGTGCGCCGCCGACGAGAACGACGTAATCGTCGCGCAGGCCCTTTTCCTTCATCGTATCGATGACGACCTTCATGTAGGGCATCGTCGTCGTCAGGAGGGCGGACATGCCGAGAATATCCGGCTGCTCGCGCTCGATGGCTTCGAGGTAGTTTTCGACCGGGTTGTTGATGCCGAGGTCGATGACGTCGAAGCCCGCGCCTTCCATCATCATGCCGACGAGGTTCTTGCCGATGTCGTGGATGTCGCCCTTGACGGTGCCGATGACCATCTTGCCCTGCTTCGGCGCGCCGGTGGCGGCAAGCAGCGGACGCAGGATGAACATGCCGGCCTTCATGGCATTGGCGGAAAGCAGAACTTCCGGGACGAAGAGGATACCGTCGCGGAAGTCGACGCCGACGATGCGCATGCCTTCGACGAGTGCCTGGGTAAGGACGTCATAGGGGGCCCAGCCGCGCTCCAGCAGGATATTCGTGCCCTCTTCGATTTCCTCCTTGAGGCCGTCGTAGAGGTCGTCGTGCATCTGCTGCACAAGCTCTTCGTCGGAGAGATCGGCGAGAATGATTTCGTCGTCAGACATATTGGTTCCTCGTCTCCATTGGCGCTGCGGTCGCAGGTTCGTCGTACAAGGAATATCCTTCCTCTTGCGCGAACCTGATTTCGAAAGCGACGTCGCATACGGTGAAAAGCGACCCGTCGAACGCTTGTTCCACCAATAGCCC
Organism: Shinella sp.; assembly: GCF_049651085.1. Classification (GTDB taxonomy): domain Bacteria; phylum Pseudomonadota; class Alphaproteobacteria; order Rhizobiales; family Rhizobiaceae; genus Shinella. Next base: position 400,630 of record NZ_JBASBL010000021.1, on the reverse strand, counting down.
GCAAAGCCGTGAATTGACAGTGCAAACAAGACAATGGCGCTACGATCGCGGTCGCAATCCCGCTATAGTCCCAGGCGTGCCGGTATCCAGCGTGCGCCACCGCTTGGCGCATTGAGAACCGCCCCGCTCCGGCGGCTTGCTAGCATAGAAAAAGAGGCGCGTTCGGGCGCTGGAAGAACAAGGAAGACGGATCATGAGCGAGGACATTCAGCAGGTGGCAGGCGAGGGCGGTGGGCGTCGCTCGCGTGAGGGGCGTGGCGCGGCCGCGCGGCGCGCATCGCGCACAGGCGGCGGCCCGGGCCCGTCGCTGCCCTACATCACCCGCAAGATCAAGGAATACGAGGTTCTCGACGAGGAAGGCCTGGCGCTCATCGAAGCGAATGCCGACCGCGTGCTGGAAGAGATCGGCATCGAATTCCGCGAGGATCCGGAAGCGCTGGCGCTCTGGAAGGAAGCCGGCGCGGATGTGCGCGGTGAGCGCGTGCATTTTCCGAAGGGCCTTTGCCGCGAACTGCTGAAGACCGCACCGCCGAGCTTCACCTGGCATGCCCGCAATCCCGAACGCAACGTCCAGATCGGCGGCAAGGCGACCGTCTTCGCTCCGGTCTACGGCCCTCCCTTCGTGCGTGACCTCGAAGGCAATCGCCGCTATGCGACAATCGAGGACTTCCGCAATTTCGTGAAGCTCTCCTACATGGCCCCGTCCATGCACTCTTCCGGCGGCACCGTCTGCGAGCCGGTCGATATCCCGGTGAACAAGCGTCACCTCGACATGGTCTACAGCCACATCAAATATTCCGACAAGCCGTTCATGGGCTCGGTCACCGCGCCGGAACGCGCCGAAGACACGATCGCCATGGCCAAACTCGTCTTCGGCGATGAGTTCGTCGAGAACAATTGCGTGACGCTGAATCTCATCAACGCCAACTCGCCGATGGTCTTCGACGAGACCATGGTGGGCGCGCTGAAGGTCTATGCCCGCCACAACCAGGCCTGCGTCGTCTCGCCGTTCATCCTGTCGGGCGCCATGAGCCCGGTCACGGTCGCCGGCACGCTGACGCAGATTCTCGCCGAAGTTCTCGCCGGCGCCGCCTTCACCCAGCTCATCCGCAAGGGTGCGCCGGTGCTGTTCGGCACTTTCGCGGCCTCTATCTCGATGCAGTCGGGCGCGCCGACCTTCGGCTCGCCCGAGCCGTCGCTCGTCTCCTATGGCGCGGCCCAGCTCGCCCGCCGCCTCGGCCTGCCGTTCCGTACCGGCGGTTCGCTCTGTGGCTCCAAGGTTCCCGATGCGCAGGCAGCCCATGAATCGGCAAACACGATCAACATGACGCTGCTGGCCGGCACGAACTTCGTGCTGCATGCCGCCGGCTGGCTCGAAGGCGGCCTCGTATCGTCCTACGAGAAGTTCATGATCGACCAGGACCAGCTCGGCATGATGCAGAAGCTGGCCGAAGGCGTGGACCTGTCCGAAAACGCCCAGGCGCTGGACGCCATCCGCGAAGTCGGCCCCGGCAGCCACTATCTCGGCTGCGCCCATACGCAGGCCAACTTCCAGACCGCCTTCTACCGCTCGCCGCTTGCCGACAACAATTCCTACGAGCAGTGGGAAGTCGAAGGCCAGAAGCGCATCGAGGAGCGTGCAAACGCGCTTTGCCGCACCTGGCTGGACAGCTTCGAGGCGCCCTATCTCGATCCGGCGATTGATGACGCGTTGCTCGACTACATCGCCAAGCGCAAGGATTCGATGCCGGACGCTTTCACCTGAAAGGGTCCCGATCGCGCCAGGGAGCAAGGCGGAGCGGTGAGGGTGGCGGATATGATCCAGAAGGAAGTCTGGCGCCCGCACTATGAAATCAAGGGAGACGTGACCCGGTGAGGACGCGTCATCCCGATACGAAGAACATCCGTGCGGCTCTCGAGCCGCACGGTCTTTTTTTGCGCGGCTTCGTCAATTTTGCGGAAGGCGAGCCCGCGCCGGCCCTCGCTAATGGCCGACCTGCCGCGAGCGTCCTGCTCATCGGCAATATCGGCAGTTCTCTCTGGCCAGCCTTTTCCCGCTGGCGCGAGGAACGGCCCGATCACGGCGGCAGCGATCCGCTCGACACCTGGTCGAAGTCGGTCATCCGCACTGTTGCCGCATCGGCCGGTGCCATCGCCTGGTTCCCGTCCGATCCGCCCTGGCAGCCGTTCCAGCAATGGGCCATGCGTGCGGAAGGATTGCGGGCCTCGCCGCTCGGCATCCTCATCCATCCCGTCTATGGCCTCTGGCACGGCTATCGCGGCGCGCTCGGCTTTGCCGCGCCCGTTGCGGACGAGGCATCGCGGGTGGAGCCGCATCCCTGCGACAGCTGCGCGGCAAAGCCTTGCCTGACCAGCTGTCCCGCCGGCGCCGTTCGCCCCGAAGCCTTCGACGTGCCTTCCTGCCGCGATCATCTGCGCACACAGCAAGGGCAGGCCGGCTGCATGCGCTCCGGCTGTCTCGCCCGTGCCGCCTGTCCCGTTGGCGTGGCCTATCGCTACAACGAGGCCCAGCTCCGCTTCCACATGGCGGCGCTGTCGCTTTGACCTTTCGTGCGGAATCGCCGTTAAATTCGCCGCAATGCCAGCGGAGCAAGACGGCATGCGATTGCGTCTGGTTTTTTCATCCCTTTTCATTGCCTTTGCCCTGCGGAGCGTTGCCATGGCCGAACCGCCGAAATGCGCCGAGATCGATCATCTTTCCGGCCGATACACCGTCTGCACCTTCGATCCGGCGCAGGATACGATCCGGCTTTACGGTGCGGCGGCGCTCGGCAAGGTCGGTGCGACCTATGACCAGCTCAACACGCACCTGCTGCGCAACGGGCAGCATATGAGCTTCGCCATGAATGGCGGCATGTACCATCCGGGCTATGGGCCGGTCGGGCTGCTGGTCGAGCATGGCAGGCAGACAGGCGCGCTCAATCGGGCCGACGCATTCGGCAATTTCTTCATGAAGCCGAATGGCGTGTTCTTTGTGGGGGACGGCAAGGTGGGCGTGATGGAGACTGAAGCCTATGCGAAGGCCGGTCTTGCGCCGGCCGAGGCGACGCAATCCGGGCCGATGCTGGTGATCGACGGAAACATCCATCCGCGTTTCCTGCCGGATGCTACCAGCCTGCAGATCCGCAACGGCGTCGGCATCCTGCCGGACGGGCACGTCGCTTTCGCCATATCCACCGTTCCGGTGCGCTTCCATGATTTCGCGACGCTCTTCCGCGACCGGCTGCAATGCAGGAACGCCCTCTTTCTCGATGGCAGCATTTCCAGCCTCTATTCCCCGGAAATCCGCCGTCATGATCGCGGCGCGCTCATGGGCACGATCATCGCCGTCGTGAAAAAACTGCCCTGGTGAAAAAAACGCACCCGCCACCCAAGGATTGGCACACGACAGACGTCGTAGGGGTTAGTGCACGCAATCGGGATGGGCCCGTGGAAACAGAACTCGTCGAAAAGGCGGCTTTGGGGGACCGGCAGGCATTCGCTGCGCTGGTCGAAAGCCGTTATGATTTCATCCATGCCGTCGCCTGGCGATGGTGCGGCGACCGGCAGGATGCCGAGGACGTGGCGCAGGAGGTGTGCATACGTCTGGCAAGCGCCATCCGCGGCTTCAAGGGCGCGAGTCGGCTCAGCACCTGGCTCTATACCGTGACGCTCAATGCGGCGCGTGACCAGGTGCGCAAGCGCCGGCGCGCCGAATGGCGCGATGCGGCCTATCTGCGTGAGCGGGCGGTGCTGGAGGGTGGCACCGGCGAGGATGACAATGAGGAACTGTGGCAGGCCGTTCGCCAGTTGCCCGACAAGCAGCGCGATGCCGTGCTGCTCATCTACGGCGAGGGCCTCAGCCATGCGGCGGCGTCCGAAGTGCTCGGCTGCGCCGAAACGACGATTTCCTGGCATGTGCACGAGGCCCGCAAGCGCCTGAAGGTGCTGCTGTGCGATGCCGCCGCGTGACGGAAGGATAGACCGATGACCGATCTCGACCTCGAAAAACTGGGCCGCCGCGCACCGCCTGCGCCGCAGGCCTCTGCGCGCACTGCGGCGCTTGGTGCCGCCATGCAGGCTTTCGACGACGCGGAAAAAAATCTGGATTCCCCCCAAGGTTCGACCGGCGGCGGGCGTCGAAGCTCCATCTTCAACTGGATATGGAGCCCCATCATGAACCGCAGATATTTGGCCGGCTCGGCCCTCGCCACGCTGCTCGTCGTGCCCGTCGCCGGCTTTGTCGCCTATGAACTGGTGCGCAACGGTACGGTGCCGCTGACGAGCGAAACGGAAATCGCTGCAAAGCCCGTCGAACAGGATCTGCGCGACAGCAAGCAGACTGCCGATGAAGTCGCCGTTCCTCTCAACAGGGCGGCGGGGCAAGCGAACGCGAAACTGGAAGCGCGGCGATCCGCCGAAGCCGCCGCCAGCGCCAGGGCTGCCGCCGATAGCGCGCAGGCGACGAGCGGGCAGGCCGCCGAACCGCTCGCCGAAATCCAAGAGGAGGAAGCGCTTGCCGCCGCCCCGGATTCGCTTGCGCTCGGCGACGCAGCCGCTACTCGTACATTGAGCCGCTCGGTCGTGCAGCCATCCGTCATGGTGGATGCCATCGCCATGCCCACGCCGCAGGAGGATCGCGAGCGCTTTTCCTCCGCCGATCCGAACCCGGTGAAGAGCGTCGCGACCGACCCGGTCTCCACCTTCTCCGCTGATGTCGATACCGCCTCCTATTCCTACATACGCCGTTCCCTGCTCGGCGGCAGCCTGCCGGACACCGAGACGGTGCGGGTCGAGGAACTGGTCAACTACTTCCCCTACGACTGGAAGGGGCCTGAAACGGCGGAAAAGCCGTTCAACGCCACTGTCACCGTCATGCCGACGCCGTGGAACAAGGACACCGAGCTTCTGCATATCGGCATCAAGGGGTTCGAGACGGTGACGGCAGAGCAGCCGGCCGCCAATCTCGTGTTTCTCATCGACGTTTCCGGTTCGATGGACGAGGCGGACAAGCTGCCGCTCCTTAAGAGCGCCTTCCGCCTTCTCGTCGGCAAGCTGAAGGATACGGATACGGTGTCGATCGTCACCTATGCGGGAAATGCCGGCGTGGTGCTGGAGCCCACGGCGGGCAAGGAGCGCGAAAAGATTCTCGACGCCATCGACAATCTGCAGCCGGGCGGGTCCACGGCGGGCGCGGAGGGGATCGAGACGGCCTACAAGCTCGCTCAGAAGGCGTTCAGGAAGGATGGCATCAACCGCGTCATGCTGGCGACGGACGGCGACTTCAATGTCGGCCCGGCAAGCGACGAGGATCTGAAGCGCATCATCGAGGATCGCCGCAGGAGCGGCATCTTCCTCTCGGTGCTCGGCTTTGGCCGTGGCAACTACAATGACGGCATGATGCAGACGCTGGCGCAGAACGGCAACGGCACGGCCGCCTATATCGATACGCTCGCCGAGGCGCAGAAGGCGTTGGTGGAGGAGGCGGGCTCGTCGCTCTTCCCGATCGCCAAGGACGTCAAGTTCCAGATCGAGTTCAACCCGGATCGCATCGCCGAATACCGCCTGATCGGCTACGAGACCCGCGTGCTGAACCGCGAGGACTTCAACAACGACAAGGTGGATGCCGGCGATATCGGCTCGGGCCATCGTGTCACGGCGATCTACGAGGTAACGCCGAAGGGAAGCCCCGCCGTGCTGCACGATCCGCTGCGCTACGGCAAGGGCGAGGCGTCCGCCACGCCGGCGACGGACAACGGCGAACTCGCCTTCCTGAAGATGCGCTGGAAGAAGCCGGATGGCGACACGAGCGAGCTCGTCACCATGCCGGTGACGGATGCGAATGCGGTTGCCGATGTGAATGCGGCCTCGACCGACATCCGCTTCTCCGTTGCCGTCGCCGCCTTCGGGCAGAAGCTGAAGGGCGTCTCGGCGCTGCAGGACTACGCCTACGGTTCCATCCTCGGCCTTGCGGAAGCGGCAAGGGGCAACGATCCGTTCGGTTATCGGGCGGAATTCCTGAAGCTCATACGGCTTGCCGGAGGGCTTTCCGGCGACAAGGCGCAGTAAGGCGTGATTGGAGCATTTCCAGCCGAAGCTAACTGGCCTGCCGGTCGCTCTCTTGCGGCAATGGATGTGGCGCGAAACGGGGCGTCCTTCTCAAGCGTTCAGCGCTTGAACGCGGGTGATGCAGGCGGATGAGGGGCGCTGTCCAGCGCCTCTCTTTCGTTTGGGGCAGGGGGGCGTAGTCTGGGTTGCTCCCCTCGATGAGATCGAGCCCCGCATCGCGCAGCATCCGCCGGTCCTTGCGCGCGACAAGTATGCGCAGGGCTTCCCGCTCCGCCCGCTTTTGCCGGTGATGCGCCATCATTCGCAGCAGTCCTTCGAGAATTTCCATGCCCGTTGCCTTCCATTTCTCGGGAAGAGCCAAGCAAAAACGTAGACATTTCACAAACGAATAGCGATGATGGTAGGCATCAGGAAAAGCGATGGCGCCATGTATCCTCCGCTCGAAAGCGATCTGCTCAGAATCTTCGTCGCCGTCGCCCAGGCCGGCAATGTCACCCATGCGGCCGAGAGGCTCGGGCGCACGCAATCGGCCGTCAGCATGCAGGTGCGCAAGCTGGAGGATTCGGTTGGTGTGACGCTCTTCGAGCGCGGACCGCGCGGCGTTGCCCTGACATTGGAGGGCAAGCGGCTCCTGCCCTATGCGCGGCGTATAGTCGGCCTTGTCGACGAGACGACGGCGGCGATGCGCACGACGCCGCTCGACGGGCCGGTGCGGGTCGGTATTCCGGAGGAATACAACCAGACGGTCCTGCCCAACGCGCTGGCGGCCTTTGCGGAAATCCACCCCAATATCGAGGTGACGGTGCTGTGCGGCTATACTGCGCAGCAGCTTGCCGCGCTCGATGCGGACGAGCTGGACCTCGCCATCATCTTCGACTGGTGCGATGGCATCGCCGGCGAATTGCTGGCGGTCGATCCCACCGTCTGGGTGTCCTCCGTGGCGCACAACCGGCATCTGGAGCGGCCGGTGCCGGTAGCGCTCTACTGGCGCTCGAGCTGGTGCAGGGATTTTGCGCTGCGCTCGCTGGAGCGATACGCGCTTCCCTACCGCATCGCCTATACCTGCGATACGAGCGGCGGGTTGCGCTCGGCTATCGTCAGCGGGCTCACCATCGCGCCGCTTTCGCGCAGCAACATTCCGCCAGGCGCGCGTGAACTCACCGTTGCGGACGGCTTTCCGCCGATCGATTCGTCCCGCGTCGTGCTGAAGCGCAATCCACGGCGTGGCGGGCCGGCGATCGACGGCATGGCGGACATGATCCGCAAATCCTTCGGGCCGCTCTCCGCCCCCGCGGATCAGGCCTTCGGATAGGCGCGTTCGAGGCCGCCGGAGCGGGTAAGGCCCGTGCGGAAGGCGGCATAGGCGGCGTGCTGGCTGGAGCGGGCGATTTCCGTCAGGCGGATCTGCAAGCGGGCCGGGGCAGTTTCACCCAGCCATTCGCCAAGCTTTTCCAGCTTCAGCGAATTGAGGAAACGGGCGGCGGCCGCATGATCCAGATGGAAGGTGACGCCTTCCAGCAGATTTTCTTCCTGCAGCGGGTTTTCCAGGAGAAGGCGCAGATAGGCCTGCTCGCCCTCGCCAAGGGCCGCGAGCTTGTCGGCCACGGTTTCCCGGTCCGGAAAGGCGGCAGGTTCGGCGCTCATATCATCCCCCAAAGAATCATTTTCACCTTGGATAGGACGGGCAAATGAGGGCTGCAAGCCTGCATGAAGTGTTTGGACTAAAAATCCAATATTGACAAAAAATCCATTTTTGGATTGTTAGGCGCATGTTCGATTCTTCAAATGCCGTTTTCCTGCTTCGCCAGCATTCCACGACCGCTGCTGCCGTCTCCACCCTGTTCTATCCTCATGCCGAAGTCGTGCTGCACGATCTCGAAACGGGGTTGATCGCCGGCATCTGGAATGCCTTTTCGGGCCGCAAGGCGGGGATGGAATCACTCGTCGAGGACGAGCTGGAGGAAAGCGGGGAGGCCGGCGTCTACGGCTCCTACGAAAAGATCGGCGAAGACGGACGGCGACTGAAATCGGTGACCGCCGTGCTGAAGGACGAGTTCGGGCAGGCGGTCGGCCTTTTCTGCATCAACATGGATGTCTCGCATTTCGATGCCGCGGCGAAGCTGCTTGCCGCCTTTACCAGTGCGCCGGTCTCCCGGCCGAAGTCGCTGTTCGCCGGCGATTGGCGGGAGGCGATCAACATTGCGCTTCACGATTGGCTGCGCAGCCGCGGATTGGCGCTGATGGCGCTCAAGAAGGCGGACAGGGTTGCGCTTGTCGCCGCGCTCGACGGGCAGGGCCTGTTCGAGACCCGCAACGCCGTCGATCATCTGGCGGGCCTTATCGGCGCCTCGCGCGCCTCGATCTACAACTATCTCGCCGATGCCCGGCGCCAGAGCCAGAAGGACAGAACCTCGTGACAACGCTGCCGGATTTCCGCCTCGAAACTCACTTCTCGCGCTGGGAATTCAAGGCGCGCCACCACATGACGGCGAGCGACGCCGAGACGATGACCATGTCGGATCTTCTGGCGCTTGCCGGGCCAGAGGACCGCGAGACGTGGGAAAAGGCCTCGCTCGGCTATACCGAGACATGGGGCGCACCGGCGCTGCGCGAAACCATCGCCTCGACCTATGACACGCTTTCGACTGCGGACATCCTCACCTTCGCCGGCGCGGAAGAGGGGCTCTACTGCGCCATGCTGGCGCTGCTCGGGCCGGGCGACCATGCCATCGTGACGGTGCCGAACTACCAGTCGATGGAGACCCTGCCGGTCACCATCACAGGCAACGTCACCGGTGTCGCGTTGCGGGCGGAAAATCGGTGGCAGCTCGATCTCGACGAAGTACGCGCGGCCATCCGGCCGGAAACCCGGCTCATCGCCGTCAATTTTCCCAACAACCCGACCGGAGCCATCGCCGACCAGGACATTTTCCGCGGTCTCGTCGATCTGTGCGCCGAGCGCGGCATCCATCTCTTCTCCGATGAGGTTTATCGCGGACTGGAGATCGATGCGGCAAAGCGCCTGCCGCAGGCGGCGGACCTGTTCGACAAGGGTATCTCGCTCAACGTGATGTCCAAGGCCTATGGCCTGCCGGGCCTGCGCATCGGCTGGATCGCCAGCCGCGACCATGCCCTCCTGTCACGCATGGAAAGGATGAAGCACTACCTCTCCATCTGCAACGCGCGCCCCTCGGAGGTGCTGGCGGGTATCGCGATCAAGGCGCGCGAGACGATCTTCGCCCGCAACCGGGCACTCTGCGCGGAAAATACGGCAAAGCTCGGCGCCTTCTTCGCCGATTACCCGCACCTTTACGAATGGGCAGCGCCGGACGGCGGCTGTGTCGCCTTCACCCGCTATCTCGGGAACGACGGCGTGGAAGAGCATTGCCGCCGGCTGGTCGAGGAGAAGGGCGTGCTGCTACTGCCCTCCAGCCTCTACGTTTCGGACCTGTTGCCGGTGCCGAAGGACCGTTTTCGCGTTGGCGTCGGACGGCGCAACATCGATGCAGGCCTTGCAGCGTGGCGGGAGTTCCTGCAGCAGGCGTGAAAAAAAAGCCGCCCGCGGCGCTGGCCGGGGCGGCTGATCGTTCACGGCAATGGATCTCAGCTCCGGCGACGGCTGCTGCGTTCGCGTGCCGGGGCGGCGGCGCTTTCGTCGGCGGTCTTGTTGCGCAGCGGGCCGATCTTTTCGATGATCTGCGAAAGGGCCGGGCGCTCGCGCGGCTCATGCGCGTCGAGCGCGACGCGCATGGCGGCAAGGTGCTCGCAGGACGTGCCGCAGCAGCCGCCGATGATGCGCGCGCCGGCATCGCGGGCAAGGCGGGCATATTCGGCCATCAGCGGCGGCGTGCCGGAATAGTAGATTTCCGCGCCGCGATATTCCGGGATGCCGCAATTGCCTTTGACGACGACGGCCGCGGACGGGTCAGCGCCGGTCATGTCGAGCAGCGAGGAGAGGATGTCGGAAGCCCCGACGCCGCAATTGGCGCCGACGGCCAGCGGACCGGCGCCGATATCGCCTGCGACGCCATGGATATCCTTCGGGTGCAGGCCCATCATCGTCTTGCCGGCCGTATCGAACGAGCCGGTATAGACATAGGGCATACCGACCCTGGTGGCGGCTTCGGCGGCCGCGCGGATTTCCTCCGGCGAGGACATGGTCTCGATCCAGGCGACATCCGCGCCGCCGGCCTTCAGGCCCTCGATCTGTTCGGCGAAGGCTTCGACGGCGTCGTCATAGGTCATGGCGCCGAGCGGAATGAGCAACTCGCCCGTCGGGCCGACGGAGCCGGCGACGATCACCGTGCGCGGGGCCTTGTCGGCGACGGCGCGGGCGATTTCCGCGGCCTTCCTGTTGAGGTCGAAGACGCGGTCCTGTGCGCGGTGCAGCTTCAGGCGGTGGCGCGTGCCGCCGAACGTGTTGGTGAGGATGATGTCCGCGCCGGCATCGACGAAATCCTGATGGAGCTTCGTGATGTTTTCCGGCTTCGCTTCGTTCCACAGTTCGGGCGCTTCCCCGGCCTCAAGCCCCATGGCGAAGAGCGACGTGCCGGTTGCGCCATCGGCAAGCAGGAAAGGCTTTTCGGCAAGAAGCTGGGCAAGCGGGTTCGTCGCGGTCATGGAGGCATCCTTCTGTTTGTCGCATCATATAAAGATTTCCTTATGTGATTGCAACGTAATGTCGGCAGAGATCAAAAAAGGGCGCCCGGAAAGAGCGCCCCTGTATGGGTATCCGGCAAGCGCGTCAGGCGGCCTGCGCCTCGTGGCTCGTCGGCGTCACCATGCTGGCGATGATCGCGCTGAGGCTGATCGCGCCGATCGGCCTGCCTGCCTCGTCTATGATGTGGGCAAGGGGCTGGTTTGCGGCGGTCATGGCGCGGGCGGCGCTTTCGAGCACGGTGCCCTTGGCGATCGGCATGCCTTCCGGGTTGCCGGACAGCGGCGCCATGATCGTCTCGACATTGACGACGCGGCCGCGATTCACTTCCTTGACGAAGGCGGTGATGTATTCGTCCGCCGGGTTCAGAACGATTTCCTGACCGGTGCCCTGCTGCACGACCATGCCGTCGCGCAGGATCGCGATCTTGTCGCCGAGGCGCAGCGCCTCGTCGAGATCGTGCGTGATGAAGACGACGGTCTTCTTGAGTTCCTTCTGCAGATCGAGAAGCACGGACTGCATGTCGACGCGGATCAGTGGGTCGAGCGCCGAATAGGCCTCATCCATCAGGAGGATGTCGGCATCGTTGGTCAGCGCCCGGGCAAGGCCCACGCGCTGCTGCATGCCGCCCGAGAGCTGGTTCGGATAGTGGTTCTCAAAGCCTTCGAGGCCGACGCGGGCAATCCACTGCCGGGCGCGCTTTTCGCGCTCGCTGGCGGAGACGCCCTGTATTTCGAGGCCATAGACCGTGTTTTCCAGAACCGTGCGGTGCGGCAGAAGCGCGAACTTCTGGAACACCATCGCCGTCTTGTGGCGGCGGAACTGGCGAAGGTCGCTTTCGTTCATCCGGCACACGTCGACGCCGTCATAGAGCACTTCGCCGGCCGTCGGGTCGATCAGCCGGTTGATGTGGCGGATGAGGGTCGACTTGCCGGAGCCGGAAAGCCCCATCACCACCATGATGCCGCCGGCTGGCATGGAAATGTTGATGTCGCGCAGCCCCAGCACATGGCTGTACTTCTGGTTCAGTTCCGCCTTGCCGAGGCCGTTCCTGACGGCATCGACATAGTCGCCGCCGTTGGGGCCGAAGATCTTGTAGAGATTGCGGACCTCGATTGCATGACTAACCATCAATTCCCTCCGAGTGCTTTGCGGCCGCTTGCCACTGGTCTGGCTGTGCGGCCGAAAATGATGGTGATGGCCACGCCGGGCGCCATTTGCCGCCGCCTGCCATCTCTTTCCCCTTTGAGCGCTCCGGGCCAGTCGTCCCGGGTCACTATGAAACGGCGCATCCGGGCTATTCTTGTTGTTTGTTCCCGGCTGCCTTTCGTAATCGCACGTCCTGCCACCTGATAATATGCTGTTTGCGACCTCTGCATTTTTTTGGGCCGATGTCAGGCAAAAAGTCCGGGCAGGCGGAGCGCGGCAGAGACGGTCAGAGCGCGGCCTTGACCTTTTCCGCAACGTCCGGGGCGACCCACTTGGTCCACATGTCCGGGTAAGTTTCGAGGAAGTGCCGTGCTCCGGCCTCGGTGGTGCCGTGGTTTTCGCCCATCCAGGCGAGGATCTTGCCGACCGTACTGTTGTCCCACTGGCGCGTCTTCATATAGTCCATGGCGACGCCCGCCTTTTCGGAAAAAGCCTTGGTCGCGACGGTGAAGACATCCGAGGTCGGATAGGAGTTGACCTTCGGATTGGCGCAATCGGGAACGGCCGTGCAGGTATCCCATTCCGCCTTGTCGTGCTCGACGCCGAACGACAGCTTCACCATCTCGTACTTGCCGAGCAGGGCGGTCGGCGCCCAGTAGTAGCCGAGCCAGCCGGTCTTCTTCTCGAAGGCGTTGGCGATAGAGCCGTCCAGACCTGCTGCCGAGTCCGTGCCGACCAGCGTGAAGCCGGCCTTGTCCGCATCGAGCGCGCGGTAGAGGTTGTCCGTGGAGACCTGGCAGCTCCAGCCCGCCGGACAGTTGTGCACCGCGCCCTTGGAGGCGTCGCCCGGCGCGGGGAAAAGCTCGGGCTGCTTCAGCGCATCCTGCACCGTCTTGATGTCCCGGTGCGCATCGGCGATGAATTTTGGAATCCACCAGCCTTCGACGCCGCCTTCCGAAAGAAGCGGGGCGAGCTGGATGAGGCGGCCTTCGGCGATCGCGGCATCGAGGGTCGTGCGCACGGCGTTCACCCACATTTCAGGGGCCACGTCGGGTTCGCCCTTCTCGTTCATCGAGGTGAAGGTCGACATGGTGTCGCCGGGCACCAGCGTGATGGCGCAGCCGTAGCCTTTTTCGAGGATGAGCTTGTCGACATGGGCTGCGATGCCGGCAGAGGCCCAGTTCATTTCCGCAATCGAGACTTCGCCGCACTCGGCAGCCTGGGCAGGGCCGCCAAAGCCATAGAGGGCGGCGGCGAAAATAGCGGGAGCGAGAAGCTTCTTCATAGGACAAGACCTCCCAGTCTTGAGATGCAGCGTTCAACCCGGAAGGCAGCGCAGGCTCCTGCGATATCCCGGCTGCCCGAAAGTTTTACGACAGGCAAGGAGGTTCGAAGCCAGGTCAGGCGAGCCAATCCCCCTGCTGTAGCCGACGCCGAGCTTTTCTCTGCTTCGCTAGCGGAACCCTGTCGCCGACGGTGTCTTCGTGCGTCACCAGTGCAAGCCTACGGGTTCTCATTGATAAATCAACCTCCTGCACCGTCCGGCTGCGCTTTCGATTCCCCGGCCGGGCGCGTGGAACGTTGCAAATTCTGGTGCCGTCCCGCGAAGATCCGGGCGTTTGCTCGCGGGCGGGACGCGCAGATCCGGCTTTCCAAAAAATAATGCGGATTTCTTTCAAAAAAAGCCGCGATTCATCTTTGCTTAAGCTCCCGATAACGGTCCGGTAACGATGTGCCTCTATTGGTTTTGTCACGGCGGGGGACACCGCCGCCTGCTCCGGAATAGGTATTGCGTACCGGGGTGCCTGGGCTTCGATGCGTTTTTGTCGAATGCCGCCATGCGTATTTTGGCAAGCCGTGCATCACCGCAAGGGATGCACGGCTTTCGCCGTTCAGGGGCATGCAAATCTTCAGGGAAAAGACATGAAAAAACGCCGCCTCCCGGAGAGAGGCGACGCTGCATGCGAGCGGACCTGACGTCTCGCTCGAAGGATCAGCCGACGTTGCGCGTGCGGATGAAGCCGAGCGGGCCGAGCGGTGCGTCCAGGACGACGTTGCGCACGCGGGACTGGGCCTTGGGGGCTTCGCCGTTCCAGGCGATCTGTACGAAGTTCGGCTTGCTGAAGATATACAGCATTGTCTTTTGTCCTTGAAACCCGAAGCCACATGCCCCGGCTGTGTGATGGGCTGGATATAGGCATGTCCGGACGGAAAACCATGGTCGTTCACGGCGCTGGATGTCGCAAAAGGAATATAGCGACGGGGCCGCCTGAACTGTGTGATGCCGTGTTGCGCAAATACATCTTTTTGCCTTGCCGGATTGCGGCAGAATTGCGCTGGATCAGGGCTTTTCGGCGACGGGCGGCAATGTTAGGAGGGCCTATGACAAGAACGATCATGCTTCAGGGCACCGGCTCGGATGTCGGAAAAACGGTACTGGTTGCGGGCCTGTGCCGCATTGCCGCCAATCGCGGGCTGACGGTGCGTCCCTTCAAGCCGCAGAACATGTCGAACAATGCCGCCGTTTCCGCCGATGGCGGCGAGATCGGCCGCGCCCAGTGGCTGCAATCGCTCGCCGCCCGCGTGCCATCCTCCGTGCACATGAATCCGGTGCTTCTCAAGCCGCAGTCGGATGTCGGCAGCCAGATCATCGTGCAGGGCAAGGTGTTCGGTCAGGCGAAGGGGCGCGACTATCAGGCGCTGAAGCCGAAGCTGATGGGCGCCGTCATGGAAAGCTTCGAGACGATCGCCACGGGGGCCGATCTCGTCATTGTCGAGGGGGCGGGCTCACCAGCGGAAATCAACCTTCGGGCGGGCGACATCGCCAATATGGGCTTTGCGACGCGGGCCGGCGTTCCCGTCGTGCTCGTCGGCGATATCGACCGCGGCGGCGTCATCGCTTCGCTGGTCGGGACGCATGCCATCCTGCCGGAGGAAGACCGCCGCATGGTCACCGGCTACCTCATCAACAAGTTCCGCGGCGACGTCACGCTGTTCGATGAGGGGATTGCGGAAATCGGTCGCTTCACCGACTGGCCCTGTTTTGGCGTCGTGCCTTGGCTGAAGGATGCGGCGCGGCTGCCGGCGGAGGATTCCGTCGTTCTGGAGCGGCTTGCCTCGGGCGGCGAGGGGGCCTTGAAGGTTGCCGTGCCCGTGCTGCCGCGCATCGCCAATTTCGACGATCTCGATCCCCTGAAGGCCGAGCCTCAGGTCGATCTCGTCTTCGTGCGGCCGGGCGAACGCCTGCCGGCCGATGCCGGGCTCGTCGTGTTGCCCGGGTCGAAATCCACCATCTCGGACCTTCGCGATTTCCGTGCGGCCGGGTGGGACAGGGATCTGGCCATGCATATGCGCCGGGGCGGCCGTGTCATCGGCATTTGCGGCGGCTACCAGATGCTGGGGGCTCGCGTCACCGATCCGCTGGGCATCGAGGGCAGCGAGCTCGAGGTCGAAGGGCTTGGCCTGCTTGCCGTCGAGACCGAAATGGCGCTTGAAAAGACCGTGCGCAACAGCGCAGCCCGCTCCCTGCAATATGATGTGCCGCTGGAGGGCTACGAAATCCATCTCGGCCGCACCACGGGGCCGGATGCATTGCGACCGGCCGTCAGCATCGACGGCCGCCCGGATGGGGCTGTCTCGCCCGATGGCCGCGTGATGGGCACCTACCTGCACGGCATTCTTTCGAGCGACGCCTATCGCGCCAGGCTGCTTGCCGATTTCGGCATCGAAGGCGGCGGGTTCGATTATCGCGCCAGCGTCGATGCCGCGCTGGACGGTGTCGCGGCGGAGCTGGAGGCAGTTCTCGACCGTCAATGGTTGGAAGGCCTCTTCGGCGCTTCTGATTAAACCGGCTTCCTGAAACGTACAGCCATCGGGTTTCTCCGCCACCTGACTGCCGCACCAAAGTTGCGCCAGAATTCGGTGCGAGGAGTGACGGAAATTCGCCCGATTGTCGGGCGTCGATGCCTGCGCGCGATCCGAAAGGGTGAAATATATGGGTTCTGGTCTTCTCGCACGTTCCGTTCTGGCCAGCCTGGTCGGGCTGTCGCTCGCCGGACTTCCGGCGGTGGCCTTTGCCCAGACCGCCAAGGAGACCACCAGTGCCGGAAAGCGCTGGGAAGAGGAGTTCTCCCTTTGGCAGAAAGTCTCCTCCGGCAGCGATCTTGCGCAATATGAAGGCTACCTGACGCAATATCCCAACGGCACATTCGCCTCCATGGCGCGCCTGCGCATCGCCGAGTTGCAGGCTGCTGCCAAGAACAAGCCGGCCGCTGCCATTGCCGATGAGGCGGCTGCCAAGGCCAGGGCCGAAGAGGCTGCCGCTGCCGAAAAGGCGAAGGCCGAGGACGCGAGGAAAACGGCCGAAGCGGAAAAGGCCAAGGCGGCGGAAGAGGCCAGGGCGGCGGAAGAAGCCCGCAAGGCCGAGGCGGCCGAGAAAGCCGCGGAAGCGGAGAAGGCCAAGGCGGAGGCGGAAGCCGCACGCCTGAAGGCGGCAGACGAAGCGAAGAAGGCGGAGGAAGCGGCCGCCACCCGCAAGCTTGCGGAAGAGAAGGCTGCTGCCGAGGAGAAGGCAAAGGCAGAAGCAGCTGCCGCGGAAAAGGCGCGCGCCGAGGAAGCGGCCCGCCTCAAGGCCGAAGCCGAGAAGAAGGAAGCGGCCGCACGCAAGCTCGCCGAGGAACAGGCGGCCGAGGCAGAGCGCCTGAAGGCGGAAGCGCAGGCCGCTGCCGACAGGGCGAAGGCGGAGGAAGCCGCACGTCTCAAGGCCGAGGCGGACCGCAAGACGGCGCAAGACGCTGCGGCTGCGGAAAAGGCCCGCGCCGAACAGGAGGCCGCTGCCCGCCGCGAAGCCGAGGCCAAACGGGTCGAAGCGGAAAAGGCCGCCGCTGCCGAAAAGGCGCGGATCGAACAGGAAGCCGCCGCCGCTCGCAAGCTCGCCGAAGAGAAGGCAGCCGAAGTGGAGCGCCTGAAGGCGGAGGCCGCCAGGGCTGCGGCCGATGCCAAGGCCAAGGCCGATGAAGCAGCGCGCCTTGCCAGCGAAGCGGAAAAGCGCGCGGATGAAGCTGCCGCTGCCCGCAAGCAGGCCGAGAGCGGCCGGGCCGCCACCGCGACGGACGAAGCCGCGAAGGACAATCGCGCCCTTGCCGCCGAGAAGGCGGATGCTGCCAAGCGCGAGGAAGAGACATTCCAGAAGGCCGTGCTCGAAGGCTCCGAAAAGTCTTTCCGCGCCTACATCGCCCAATATCCGAACGGTCGTTTCGTGGCGGATGCCCGCGAGCGTCTTGCCGCGCTGGCCGGCAATGCCGGGCAGAAATCCGAAACGGCGACGGCTGAAGCCGAGCGCAAGGCCGTTCAGGAGCCGGTTGTCGATCCGCGCGAAGCCTATATGGGGCGCAACACCCGTATCCAGGCACAGCGCTGGCTGAGTGCGCTCGGCTACAACACCTATGGCGCCGACGGCGTCTTCGGCCGTCGTACCCGCGCGGCGGTCGCGGCCTGGCAAGGCGCTTCCGGCTATCGTGCCGACGGCTATCTGTCGCGCCAGCAGTACCGCGCGCTGCGGCAGGATGCGGAATATGCCGCTGCGCAGCAGCAGCAGCAGCAGCGTCAGCGGCAGCGCCGGTACCAGCAGGACTACGATGTGCTGGAAGGACCGGTCGACGGTTATTATGACGATCCCTACTACCGTGAGCGCCGCTACTACGACCCTCGCGGCGGCGTAGTAATCATCCCCGGCTATTGAGTTTGCGACGACCGGACGGCGGTTTCAGCACAGGTGATGGCGCTGCCGGTCGATTGACTTGTGGGGGTCAGAAGCATAATCATCTGGATATTGGATGGTTCCCGGATCCGGAAACGGATCGGGGAGTAAATGGGAATGTGACGCGGCGGACCCAATCAGGGCGCTGCAATCACGGCCGACCCCGCGACTGTAGAGTAGCGAGGGACGCCCATCCGGCGGGAGGACATGCGCGACAGCGTGGCAATGGTGCCCGCGAACCGCGCCTGAAGGCCGGCCGGAAAAGCCACTGGGTGGTATTGCGATAAGCCAAGGCTGGACGCCTCTATGTCTACGAATCGTCCGTCTTTCGCGATGCTGAAGCCCGGGAAGGTGAGGGTGCCCCGCAGGTGTTGAAAAACGCCGGACGCTGCGAGCCAGGAGACCTGCCAGACAATGAGGGCCTGTTGCCCGACCCGGGGAGGGACTTCCCCAACGCCTGCACGGAGGTTGTCATGGCTGTTACTACTACGTCTTCTGTTACCCTTTCCGCAAACGATCGTCTTGTCGCCGGCGTTTTCGCGCTGCTGCTCGGTGCCTTCCTGGTTTTCGGCGCCGGCCTTGCGAATTCGGCCGTGCTGCACGATACGGCGCACGATACCCGTCACTCCTACGGCTTTCCCTGCCACTAAGGAGTTCCTGACATGATCGTTCGTTATCTCCTGGCCGCTCTGGTGGCCGGGCTGTTCTCTGGCGTCCTGATGACGGCCGCCCAGGAGGCACGAGTCGTGCCGCTCATCCTGCATGCCGAGGAATTCGAGGGCGGCGAGGAAGCCGCACCCGCCGCCGAAGGCACAACGCCCGCAACCGAGGGTGCTGTCCACACGCAGGAGCATTCCTCGCTCGGCGCCGTCATCCTCGACGTCGCCTCCTACCTGTCGCCGGTTTCCGTCGCCTACGCCCATGCGGGCGAGGACCACGACGAGGGCGGCATCATGTTCGGCATGAGCCGGTTCTCCGGCACGCTGCTGGCAAATCTCGTGGCGGGCACCGGTTTTGCGCTGCTGCTGGCGGGCTTCAGCCTGGTTTCCGGCAACCCGATCACCGTCGCCAACGGGGCGCTGTGGGGAGCCGCCGGCTGGCTTGCGGTGCACATGCTACCGGCCATAGGTCTGCCGCCGGAACTTCCTGGTTTCCCGGCTGCCGATCTCGGCGACCGTCAGGCCTGGTGGATTGCGACCGTCATTCTCTCGGCGGCCGGTCTCTACCTCCTGTTCCTCAAGCAGGGCATCGTCGCCAAGGTTATCGGCCTCGTGGTGATCGCGGCGCCGCAGGTCTATGGCGCGCCGCAGCCGAGCGACATTTCCAGCAACGTCCCTGCCGTTCTCGGTGCGGAATTCGCTGTCGCTGCGCTTGCAACGACGCTGTTCTTCTGGATCGTGCTCGGCCTCTCGCTGGGCTTTGCCAACGAGAAGATCGCCAAGGCTGACTGATATGACCGTGACATCGCCCGGAGCCGTCCTGGTCCTGGGCGGTGCGCGTTCCGGAAAATCCGCTTTTGCCGAGAGGCTGGTCGCTGAGACCGGCCTCTCGCGTCATTATATCGCCACGGGCCGCGCCTGGGACGACGAGATGCAGGCGCGCATCGCCAAACACCGGGAAGACCGCGGACAAGGCTGGGAAACGCACGAGGAGCCGCTTGCGCTCGCCGCGCGCATCGCCGATGTCGCGCGTGCGGACCGCGCGATCCTGATCGATTGTCTGACGCTCTGGCTCACCAACCTGATGCTGGAAGAGCGGGACATCGCCGCTGAATTTGCCGGTCTCATCGAGGCCATCAAGACGGCGCCGGGACGGCTGGTCTTCGTGTCGAACGAGGTCGGCCTCGGCATCGTGCCGGAAAACCGCATGGCGCGCGAGTTCCGCGACCATGCCGGGCGGCTCCACCAGCAGGTGGCCGCCCTTGTGCGAGAAGTCTATTTCGTAGCGGCCGGACTGCCGCTGAAAATGAAGGGTTGAGCCAATGCTGCAACAGAAAATCCCCGCCACCGTCATCACCGGCTTTCTCGGCGCGGGCAAGACGACGATGATCCGCAACCTCCTGCTGAACGCCGGCGGAAAACGCATTGCGCTGATCATCAACGAGTTCGGCGATCTCGGCGTCGACGGCGACGTCCTGAAGGGCTGCGGCGCGGAAGCCTGCACCGAGGACGACATCATCGAGCTGACCAATGGCTGCATCTGCTGCACGGTCGCCGACGATTTCATCCCCACCATGACCAAGCTGCTGGAGCGGGAGAACCGCCCCGACCATATCGTCATCGAGACGTCGGGCCTTGCGCTGCCGCAGCCGCTCATTGCCGCCTTCAACTGGCCGGAAATCAAGACGCAGGTGACGGTCGACGGCGTCATCACCGTGGTGGACAGCGCCGCAGTGGCCGCCGGCCGCTTTGCCGACGACCATGACAAGGTCGATGCGCTGCGCGCCGAGGACGAGAATCTCGACCATGAAAGCCCGCTGGAGGAACTCTTCGAGGACCAGCTGACCGCCGCCGACCTCATCGTGCTCAACAAGGCGGATCTCATCGACGCGGCCGGTCTTCAGGCCGTGCGCGCCGAGGTTTCTTCCCGCACCACCCGCAAGCCCTCGATGATCGAGGCGCGGAACGGTGACGTCGCCGCTGCCGTGCTGCTCGGCCTTGGCGTCGGCACGGAAGACGACATCGCCAACCGCAAGTCGCATCACGAGCTGGAGCACGAGAACGGCGAGGAGCACGACCACGACCACGACGAATTCGACAGCTTCGTCGTAGAACTCGGCGCCATCGCCGATCCGGCCGCCTTCATCGAGCGCCTCAAGGGCGTGATCGCCGAGCATGACGTGCTGCGCGTCAAGGGCTTTGCCGACGTACCCGGCAAGCCGCTGCGCCTGCTCATCCAGGCCGTCGGCAGCCGTATCGACAACTACTTCGAGCGTGCCTGGACGCCGGGCGAAGCCCGCAACACCCGCCTCGTCGTCATCGGCCTGCACGACATGGACGAAGCTGCCGTCCGCGCCGCCATCGCCGCAGCGGTGTGATATCGGCATGAATGTGTGGTGGCACCCCCCTCTGGCCTGCCGGCCATCTCCCCCGCAGGGGGGAGGATCGGCAAGCGGCAAGACCTTCGCCCGGCTGGCACCGTCAGGGAGGGGGAAAGCCTCGCATCGTCTGTTTTCTCCCCTTGCCAACGCATATCGACAGGCAGGAGGCGTCCCATGCACCTCCTGCTAGCCCAGAAGGGCACCATTGCCGACGGCAAGGAGGCGATCGACCTCGGCCAGACGCCGGGCGATATCCTCTTCCTCTCCGCTGCGGATACGGAGCTCGCCGCCATCGCCGCCGCCCATCGTGCACGGGGCGGCGAAACGCGCCTGCGCCTCGCCAGCCTCGCGACCCTGTCGCATCCGATGTCGGTCGATACCTATATCGAGCGCACGGCGCGTCACGCCAGGCTCATCGTCATCCGCGCGCTCGGCGGGGCCAGCTATTTCCGATACGTGCTGGAAGCCCTGCTGGCGACGGCCGTCGCCAATGGCATCACGCTCGTCGCGCTGCCGGGTGACGACCGGCCCGACGACGGCCTCATCCCCTTCAACCGCGTCGACGACGGGGAACGCCAGCGCCTCTGGGCCTATCTGAACGAGGGCGGCGCTGACAATGCGGACCGCTTCCTTGCCTATGCGGATGCGGTTGTCTTCGGTGGAGAAAAGCCGGAGCCGGCGACACCGCTCGACAAGGCCGGCATCTGGTGGCCGGGGCGGGGCGTCGTTGATGTCGCGACATGGCGTGAACTGTCGGAAAATGTGGCAATCCCTGCAGGATCAGAACCGCCGACCGCCGCCATCTCCTTCTACCGCGCCTATGTCCAGAGCGGCGAGACGCGTCCGGTCGAAATGCTTATCGATGCGCTTGCCGCCGAGGGTGTCCGCGCCCTGCCGCTTTTCGTTTCCAGCCTCAAGGATCCCGCCTCCATCGAGACGGTGCGCGCCGCCTTCGCGGCGATCCACCCGGAAATCGTCCTCAACGCTACCAGCTTTGCCGTCTCGGCTCCCGGCGCCGGCCGCAAGCCGACGGTGCTCGACGAGACCGGCTCTCCGGTGTTGCAGGTCATCTTCTCCGGTTCTTCGCGCGAGGCCTGGGAAGCCTCCGGGCAGGGCCTGACGGCACGCGACCTCGGCATGAACGTCTCGCTGCCGGAGGTCGATGGCCGCGTGCTTTCCCGCGCCGTCTCCTTCAAGGCCGCCGCGCGCTACGACGAGCGGGTCGAGACCAATATCGTCAGCCTCGATCCGGTCGAGGACCGCATCCGCTTCGTCGCGAGGCTCGCTGCCGGCTGGGCGCGGCTTCGCCGTGCTTCGCCGCGTGAGCGCCGCGTCGCCCTCATCATGGCGAACTATCCGAACCGTGATGGCCGGCTCGGCAATGGCGTCGGCCTCGATACGCCGGCCGGCACGATGGAGGTGCTGCGCGCCATGGCGGCGGAAGGCTATGCGGTCGCCGGTCTTCCGGCCGACGGCGATGCGCTGATCGCCCACCTGATGGCTGGCCCGACCAATTCGGCGAGCGACGGCCGGGAAATCCGCGAGACGCTTTCGCTGAGCGATTACAACGCTTTCTTCGCCTCGCTTCCGGAATCGATTCAGCAGGAAATGACGGCGCGCTGGGGCGGGCCGGAGGATGATCCCTTCGTCACTGGCGATCTTTTCGCGCTGCCGCTTGCCCGCTTCGGCGAGACATTGGTCGGTATCCAGCCGGCGCGCGGCTACAATATCGATCCGAAGGAGACCTACCATTCGCCGGACCTCGTGCCGCCGCATGGCTATCTCGCCTTCTACGCCTTTCTGCGGCAGCACTACGGTGCGCACGCCATCGTGCATATGGGCAAGCACGGCAATCTCGAATGGCTGCCGGGCAAGGCTCTCGCGCTGTCGGAAGCCTGTTATCCGGAAGCGGTGCTCGGTCCCGTGCCGCATCTCTATCCGTTCATCGTCAATGATCCAGGCGAGGGCACACAGGCCAAGCGCCGCTCCGCCGCCGTCATCATCGATCACCTGACGCCGCCGCTGACACGCGCCGAGACTTACGGCCCGCTGAAAGACCTCGAAGCGCTGGTCGATGAATATTACGAGGCTTCCGGCGGCGATCCGCGGCGTATCAAGCTGCTCTCGAGGCAGATTCTCGATCTCGTGCGCGACATCGGCCTCGACCATGATGCCGGCATCGCCATATCCGACGGCGAGGATGCCGCGCTCCAGAAGCTCGACGCCTATCTCTGCGACCTGAAGGAAATGCAGATCCGCGACGGCCTGCACGTCTTCGGCGTCTCGCCGGAAGGCCGGCTTCTCACCGACCTGACGGTCGCGCTTGCCCGCGTTCCGCGCGGTCTTGGCGAAGGCGGCGAGGCAAGCCTGCAACGGGCCATTGCAGCCGATGCGCTGGGCGGCGTGGCGTTCGATCCGCTCGATTGCGTCACCTCCGATCCTTGGACCGGCCCGCGCCCTGAGCTCCTTGCGGCACAAACGGATGCCCCCTGGCGCAGCAATGGCGACACGGTGGAGCGCGTCGAATTGCTGGCGGCCCGTCTGGTGGATGGCACACTGGCCTGCCCGGAAGACTGGCACGCCACGCGCGCGGTGCTCGACACCATCGACGCGACGATCCGCCCCGCCATCGCCGCCTGCGGCCCGGCGGAGATCGCGGCGCTGATGCGCGGCCTCGACGGGCGCTTCATCGAGCCCGGCCCCTCCGGCGCGCCGACGCGCGGGCGGCCGGACGTGCTGCCGACGGGACGCAATTTCTATTCCGTCGACAGCCGCGCCGTGCCGACGCCGGCCGCCTGGGAACTCGGTCGGAAGTCCGCCGAACTCATCGTCACCCGCTATGCGCAGGATCATGGCGAATGGCCGACCTCCTTCGGCATCACCGCCTGGGGCACCTCGAACATGCGCACCGGCGGCGACGACATCGCGCAGGCCATGGCGCTGATCGGTGTGAAGCCGACCTGGGACATGGCGTCCCGCCGCGTCACCGGCTTCGAGATCATCCCGCCTGCCATGCTCCGCCATCCGCGCGTCGACGTGACGCTACGCATTTCCGGCTTCTTCCGCGATGCCTTCCCCGAGCAGATCGCGCTTTTCGACCGCGCGGTGCGCGCCGTCGGGGCGCTGGAGGAGGACGATGCGGATAATCCCATCGCCGCCCGCATGCGGGCGGAAGCAGCGGCGCTCGCGGCCAGGGGGGCGTCGGAAAGCGAGGCGGCCAGACAGGCCGGTTTCCGAATCTTCGGTGCGCAAACCGGTGGCTACGGCGCCGGTCTCCAGACCGTGATGGATGAGGGCGTGTGGACCGAGCGGGGCGACCTTGCCGAAGCATGGCTCGCCTGGGGCGCGCATGCCTACGACGGGACGGGCGATGCCGTGCCGATGCGCGAACGGCTGGAGGCGCGCATGAAGAGCCTGCAGGCGGTGATCCAGAACCAGGACAGCCGCGAGCACGACCTGCTCGACAGCGACGAATATTACCAGTTCGAGGGCGGCATGGCGGCGGCGGCGGCACATCTTTCCGGCCAGCAGCCCGTCATCTACCACAACGACCTGTCGCGCCCGGAAAAGCCGGTGGTGCGCACGCTCGAGGAGGAGATCGGCCGCGTCGTTCGCGCCCGCGTCGTCAATCCGAAATGGATCGATGGCGTCATGCGGCATGGCTACAAGGGCGCCTTCGAGATTGCCGCGACGGTCGACTTCATGTTCGCCTTCGCCGCAACGACCGGCGCGGTGAAGGATCACCATTTCGAGGCCGCCTATCAGGCCTATGTGCTGGACGAACACGTGCGCGACTTCCTCATGGAGAAGAACCCGGCGGCGCTCGCCGAACTGGCGGCGCGCTTTGGCGAGGCGATCGACCGCGGCCTTTGGACGCCGCGGTCCAATTCGGCGCGCTACGAGCTGGACATGCTCGGCAAGCGCAGGGCCTCATGACAAGCATTCAGGATCGAAGGG
The DNA here is from genome assembly GCF_049651085.1 of Shinella sp. Lineage (GTDB taxonomy): Bacteria > Pseudomonadota > Alphaproteobacteria > Rhizobiales > Rhizobiaceae > Shinella. The sequence continues at coordinate 376,000 of NZ_JBASBL010000021.1, read as the reverse complement.
AAAAGACATGAGCGAGAATCACGATGAAACCGCCGGCATGAGCGAAGCCGAACTCGCCCGCCATTCGGAGAAGATGGCGAAGAAGAAGCAGGCGCGCGAAAAGATCATGGCGACCAAGACCGACGAGAAGGGCCTGGTCATCGTCCATACCGGCAAGGGCAAGGGCAAGTCGACTGCTGGCTTCGGCATGATCTTCCGCCATATCGCGCACAAGAAGCCCTGCGCCGTCGTGCAGTTCATCAAGGGCGCGATGGTGACGGGCGAGCGCGACCTCATCGAGGCGCATTTTTCCGATCTCTGCCAGTTCTACACGCTCGGCGAGGGCTTTACCTGGGAAACGCAGGACCGTGCCCGCGACGTGGCGGTGGCGCAGAAGGCCTGGGAAAAGGCCAAGGAACTCATCCGCGACGAGCGCAACTCCATGGTGCTACTCGACGAGATCAACATCGCGCTGCGCTACGACTATATCGACGTCAACGAGGTGATCTCGTTCCTGAAGGCTGAAAAGCCGCACATGACCCATGTCGTGCTGACCGGGCGCAACGCCAAGGAAGAGCTGATCGAGATTGCCGATCTTGCAACCGAGATGGAACTTCTGAAGCACCCGTTCCGCTCGGGCATCAAGGCCCAGCAGGGCGTGGAATACTAGGACCGATTGACCTGAACTGAATGTCGATCGATCCTAGAGCAATTCCGGTAAAAACCGGATCACCGCAATTGCTCCAGGGGTTTGTTTTTGCCGCATTATCCGACGCCGAAGCGATGCCGCTTCGGCTGGAAATGCTCTAGCCTTACCACCCAAGCCAGACCCTGAGGGGATGGCTCTCGTCGGCCATCAGGCGGATGGCCAGCGCGATCGAGGTGATGACGAGGAGCGGCTTGATGATCTTCGCGCCGTTCTTCATCGCCACGCGCGAGCCGGCCTGCGCACCGAGAAACTGGCCTGCGCCCATCACGAGGCCGACTTTCCACAGCACGACGCCGTAAAGCAGGAAGACGATGAACGAGCCGGCATTGGAGCCGAAGTTCAAAAGCTTGGTATGTGCCGTCGCCTTCAGCACACCGAAGCCGGCGAGCGTGACGAAAGCCAGCATGAAGAACGAGCCTGTGCCGGGGCCGAACACGCCGTCATAGAAGCCGATGGCCGGCACGATGGTGACGGTGAAGAGGAAGACGCTCATGCGGCGATGCTTGTCGACATCGCCGATATTCGGCTTCAGCCCGAAATAGATGGCGATGGCCACCAGCAGGAACGGCAGGATCGCCTGCAGCACGTATCCGGGCATGATCGTCGCCAGCAACGCTCCGAAAACCGCACCGAGCGCCGAAAGCGCTGCCATCGGCAATTGCTTGCTGAGCCGCACATGACCGGCGCGCGCATAGGCGAGGGTCGCCGAGCCCGAGCCGAACAGCGATTGCAGCTTGTTGGTGCCGAGCGTTTCCAGCGGCGGAATGCCGGCGATCAGCATGGCGGGAATGGTGATCATGCCGCCGCCGCCTGCAATGGAATCGATGAAGCCGGCGAGAAACGCGGCAAGGAACAGGAAGAACAGGACGTGGAGGGCAATATCGGCCACGAGGGACCTCGGAGAGAGCGGGAAAGGACTTGGCTGCCCTTCTGTCAGACTGGGCGGCAAAAGCAAGGCCCGCCGCCCGTCTGCCGGATGCTTGGCGGCTTGCGGCACAGCCCTTTGCGGGAAAATATGCCTGCCGATCCGCTGCGGGCATCGGGTGTGCCGCATCCGGCATGGTCCGTGCCGCAATCCGGTTTGACCGGTCTGGCGCCCTCCGCTACTAACAGGATTGCGACGGTGCCCCGAGCGGGCCGAGCGGTGTCCGGTGCGGCTGACCCAGAGGGGCTTCATCCGGAACTGTCGGAAACGGCATGGCCGGGCCCTTTCGCGCAGAAATTTGCGAGAGACCGCCAATGCGCGCCGAGGCCCCATCATCCGATACCGCACGACGATCGCTTGTCCTCGGCCTTGGCTGCGAACGCGGCACGCCGCCGGACGAACTCGTCGCTCTCGCTGTCTCCGTCATTGCCTGCCCGCAGGATGTCGCCTTCGTCGCGACGCTGGATGCGCGCGCGCAAGAGCCGGCCATGCATGCCGTCGCCCGGCATTTTTCAGCGCCGCTCGTGACCTTTCCTGCCGACCGGCTGGAGGCGGAGACGCCACGCCTTGCCAATCCTTCCGATCTCGTCTTCGCCTATACGGGTTGCCATGGCGTTGCCGAGGCGGCAGCGCTGGCGCAGGCTGGCATGAATGGCCGGCTGGTTGTGGAGAAGACGAAATCCGCGCAGGCGACAGTGGCAGTCGCCGAATGTTTTCAGTCGCTTGCATCCGTTCCTTCCGCAAGTGATTCTGCCCCTTCGCATTCTGATTCAAGCCGGGAGCACGCCTGATGCACGCCCTGTTCTCCGCCCTGCCGTCGATGGAAAAAGGCAGCGTCTGGCTCGTCGGCGCCGGGCCGGGCGATCCGGGCCTCCTGACGCTGCACGCCGCCAATGCGCTGCAGCAGGCCGATGTCATCGTGCATGACGCGCTGGTCAATGCAGAGTGCCTGTCGCTCGCCCGGCCCGGGGCCGTGCTGGAATTTGCCGGAAAGCGCGGCGGCAAGCCCTCGCACAAGCAGCGGGACATTTCGCTTCGGCTCGTCGAACTGGCCCGCGCCGGCCACCGCGTGCTCCGCCTGAAGGGCGGCGATCCGTTCGTCTTTGGGCGCGGCGGCGAGGAGGCGCTGACGCTTGTCGAGCACGGCATACCCTTCCGCATCGTGCCGGGTATCACGGCGGGCATCGGCGGGCTTGCCTATGCCGGTATTCCGGTGACGCACCGCGAGGTCAACCACGCCGTCACCTTCCTAACGGGCCATGATTCCTCCGGTCTCGTGCCGGACCGCATCAACTGGGAGGGCATCGCCAAGGGCTCGCCCGTCATCGTCATGTATATGGCGATGAAGCATATCGGCCAGATTGCCGCCAACCTGATCGCCGGCGGCCGTTCGCCGGACGAGCCTGTCGCCTTCGTCTGCAATGCCGCGACCGCTGAACAGACGGTTCTGGAAACGACGCTTGCCCGCGCCGAAGCGGATGTCGAGGCGGCCGGCATCGAGCCGCCGGCCATCGTCGTCGTCGGCGAGGTCGTGCGCCTGCGCGGCTCGCTCGACTGGCTCGGTGCGCTGACCGAGGGCCGCAGGCTTGCGCCCGATCCGTTCGGCTCGCGCGAAATGAAGGATCCGGCATGAGCGGATTGCTCATCGCCGCGCCGGCGTCCGGCTCCGGCAAGACGACGGTGACGCTCGGGCTGGCGCGGGCGCTGGCCGATGCCGGCGTGCGTCTCGTCTCGGGCAAGGCGGGGCCGGACTATATAGACCCGGCCTTCCACGCCGCCGCCAGCCGCAAGCCTTGCCTCAACTACGACCCCTGGGCCATGCGCCCGGAGCTCATCCGCGCGAATGCCGCCATTCAGGGCGGCGAGGGCGATTTCCTGCTGGTCGAGGCGATGATGGGCCTTTTCGACGGGGCTGCCGATGGCACCGGCGCGCCGGCCGATCTTGCCGTGACGCTGGGTCTTCCGGTCGTGCTCGTCGTCGATTGCAGCCGCATGTCCCAGTCCGTCGCCGCGCTGGTGAAGGGCTATACGGACTTTCGCGGCGATGTGCGCGTGGCGGGCGTCATCCTCAACAAGGTCGGCAGCGCCCGGCACGAGGCAATGTTGCGCGGCGCGCTGGAGGCGAGCGGCATCGAGATTTTCGGCGTTCTGGGAAGCGATCCTGCGCTCGCCCTGCCGGAGCGCCATCTTGGCCTCGTGCAGGCCGGCGAGCATGGCGCACTCGAAACGTTTATCACCCATGCGGCTGATGTCGTGACGCGCTGCTGCAACCTCGAGCGCCTCCTTGCCGTGGCGGCGACCCGGCCTGTGCAGCCACCGGCTCCGTCCGCCCTGCGCCTGCCGCCGCTCGGCCAGCGGATCGCCATTGCGCAGGACCAGGCCTTCGCCTTCACCTATGAACATCTGCTGATGGGCTGGCGTGCGGCGGGGGCGAGTCTTGCCTTCTTCTCGCCGCTTGCCGACGACGCGCCGGCCGCCGATGCCGATGCCGTCTACCTGCCCGGCGGCTACCCGGAACTGCATGCCGCGACCCTTGCCAATGCCGGCCGTTTCCGCCAAGGCATGCAGGATGCAGCGCGCCGGGGAGCGCGCATTTATGGCGAATGCGGGGGCTACATGACTCTGGGGGAGGCTCTGGTTGCTGCGGATGGATCCCGCTACGGCATGCTTGGCCTCCTGCCGCTCGTCACCAGCTTTGCCGAGCGCCGGCGCCATCTCGGCTATCGCCGCGTGAGGCCGCTCGCCGGTTCCGGCTTTGCCGCGCCGATGACCGCGCACGAATTCCATTATTCGACGGTGGTTCACGAGGGGGAGGCGGACCGCCTCTTCGCCGTTACGGATGCCATGGGCGAGGATCTCGGCGAGGCCGGCCTGCGTCGCGGCGCTGTCAGCGGTTCCTACATGCATCTGATCGACCTTGCGCCGGAGGCGGCATGAGCGCGCCGCGCATCGTCCATGGCGGCGGCATTGCAGCGGCGGCCGCGCGCTTCGGTGGCCGGCCGGAGGACTGGCTCGACCTTTCCACCGGCATCAACCCCAATCCCGTTGCCGTGCCTGACGTGGACGTTGCGGCCTGGCACCGCCTGCCGGATCGCCACAGGCAGGATGCGGCCCGCGCCGCCGCCGCCCGCTACTACGCCACGCCGAATGCCCTGCCGCTCCCCGTTCCCGGTACGCAATCCGTCATCCAGCTCCTGCCGCGCCTCGTGGCCCCGGGCCGCCGCGCCGCGGTGCTTGTCCCGACCTATGGCGAATATGCCCGTGTGCTCGCCAATGCCGGCATAGCGGTGGATCGCGTCTCCCGCCTCGATGAAGTCACCGAGGCGCACGGCCTCGTCGTCGTCGTCAATCCGAACAACCCGGACGGCCGGCTTTTTGCTCCTGACGAACTGCTCGGCCTCCACGCCCGTCTATCGGTGAAGAGTGGCCTTCTCGTCGTCGACGAGGCATTCGGCGACATGCGCCCGGACGGCTGCATCGCGCCGCTTGCGGGCGATGGAATGCCCGGCCTTGTCGTTTTCCGTTCCTTCGGCAAGTTCTTCGGTCTTGCCGGCCTGCGACTCGGCTTCGTGATCGGCGAGACGGCGGTGCTGGAGCGTATCGAGGACGGGCTCGGCCCATGGGCCGTCTCCGGCCCGGCCCTGACGATCGCCACCAAGCTCATGGCATCTGACACGTCCGGTATTCATCGTGCCATCGAGGAGCGCAAGGCGGCGCTCGATGCAACGCTCCGGGCGGCCGGTCTTGCAGTCGCGGGCGGAACCGGCCTCTTTTCCCTCGTTGAAAACCCGGCGGCCGCAGCGATCCACGAAGGCCTTTGCCGCCACCATATTCTTGTGCGTCCCTTTGATTATGATTCTCGCTGGCTGCGCTTCGGCCTAACGCCGGATGCGGCGGCGGATGCAAGGCTTGCCGCGGCGCTGGCCGATGTGGTGCACTGAGCGATGACCGAGACGCTGTTCATCCTGTTCTTCGCGCTCGTGCTGGACCGGTTCGTCGGCGACCCGGATCAGCTCTGGCGGCGCGTGCCCCATCCGGTCGTGCTGTTCGGCAAGGCGATCGGAACGATGGACAGGTTCCTCAACGGAAAACGCCTTTCCGCCGGCATCAGGCGGTTCAACGGCGCTGCCGGCATCGCCGTGCTGCTTGCCGCCAGTCTCTTCCTCGGCTTCCTCCTGCACCGGCTTCTCGCGCCGCTCGGGATCATCGGTGCGCTTATCGAGGTCGTCATCGTCGCCGTCTTCCTTGCCCAGAAAAGCCTGCACGATCATGTGCGCGCCGTCTCGATCGGCCTCAGGCAGGGCGGCATCGAGGGCGGGCGGCAGGCCGTGTCGATGATCGTAGGCCGCGACCCGGCGACACTGGACGAACCGGCCGTCTGCCGTGCCGGCATCGAGAGCCTTGCGGAAAATTTTTCCGACGGGGTCGTTGCGCCGGCCTTCTGGTACGCCCTGCTGGGCCTGCCGGGCCTCTTTGCCTACAAGATGCTGAACACGGCCGATTCGATGATCGGCCACAAGAACGAGAAATATCTCGATTTCGGCCGTGCGTCCGCCCGGCTCGACGATCTTGCCAACTGGCCGGCCGCGCGCCTCTCCATCCTGTTCATTGCCGCCGGTGCATGGATGGCCAGGGGCAGGGCGGCCGCGCGTCTGGCGATCGGCACGGCGCTGCGCGATGCGGGGCTCCACCGCTCGCCCAATTCCGGCTGGCCCGAGGCGGCGATGGCGGGTGCGCTCGGCATCGGCCTTGCCGGCCCGCGCATCTACGGCGGCACGCGTGTCGATGAGCCGATGATGAATGCCAGCGGCCGCACCGTGGCGGCGGTTGCCGACATCGACCTGTCGCTGCGCATCTTCTACGCGGCCTGCGCCGCTCTTGCCGCCGCGGTCCTGCTGGCGGCGTTTCTATCCGCGTTGCTCTGAGGCCCGCGCACGGCTCTTGCTGAAACTTTCCGGCGTCAGTCGTTGCCGGCGTAGCGCATCAACCGGTCCATGTCGGGAACTGTCAGGTGTCGGTTGTTTTCGATGCGGATGACGTTTTCCTTGCGCAGCTTGGTGAACTGGCGGCTGACGGTCTCGATCGTCAGGCCGAGGAAATCGGCGATATCGGCGCGCGAAAGCGGCAGGTCGAAGGTCGACATGTCGACGCTTTCCGGGTCGATATGGACGGCGATGAGGTAGAGGAAGCTCGCCACCTTCTCCTGCGCCGTCTTGCGGCCGAGCGTCAGCATCCAGTCGCGCGCCTCGTCCAGCTCCTTCAGCGCCTGCCGGTGCAGCTTGTGCTCCAGTTCCGGCGTCTTCTTGACGAGCCGGTCAAGCACGTTGCGCGGGAAATTGCAGACTTCGCTGTCGGTCGCCGCTTCCGCAGTGATGGCGCTTTCCTCGATGAACGGGCGGCCGAGGAAGTCGGGGGCGAATTGCAGGCCGACGATCTGCTGGCGGCCGTCCGCCATCACCTTCGTCAGCTTCACAACGCCGCGCATGATGTTGGAATAGTGCACCACCGTCTCGCCCTGGCCGATCACCTCGGTGCCGCTTTCCAGCCGGTGGCGGGTGGAGTGCTTGTTAAGCTCGGTCAGCTGCTCGGCCGTAAGTACGCCGCAAACCCCGCCATGACGGGCTTCGCATGCCTGACAGACAAGTGGAATGTCGGAATTATGGATATCTTTGCGGCGAACTTCCATATCGGCTTCCCTTTTGCCGCGCAGCTGTCGGCGTGCTAGTGCCGTGCTATCGCACGCAGACGTGAACATAAAGCGTATCGCCGCGTGGCAAAATAGCGCCTCCTGACGATTGTCAACTTGTAGCGTACCTGCGCCCGCATTCATTTGATCAAAATCAAATCGTGACGCGCCTTTCGGGGGTATCTGCCTTGTAAGCAAGGAGAGACCCATGCAGGACGCACTCGTAGAACGCCTTTCATCGCCGGTGCCGCGCTATACCAGCTACCCGACCGCCCCGCATTTCAGCGAAAGCATCGGGCCGGACGTCTATGCGGACTGGCTCGGGGCGCTGGGACCGGCGAATCGCCTGTCGCTCTATGCGCATATCCCCTATTGCGACCGTCTCTGCTGGTTCTGTGCCTGCCATACCAAGCAGACGCTGCGCTACGAGCCGGTGGAGGCCTATCTGAAAGGGCTGCATGCCGAGATCGCCGCCATCGGCGGTCGCGTGTCGCGCGAAGTGCCCGTGACGGCGCTGCATTTCGGCGGCGGCTCGCCGACCTTGCTGCGGCCGGCCGACATGATCGCGCTGAAGCACTGTCTCGACCGCAGCTTCGCCTTCGCGCCGGATGCCGAAATCTCCGTGGAAATGGACCCGAACGACCTCGACGAGGCGCGGCATGACGCACTCGCCGCCATCGGCATGACGCGCGCCAGCCTCGGTATCCAGGATTTCGACCCCAAGGTGCAGAAGGCGATCAACCGGATCCAGACCTTCGAGCAGACGCGCGGCGTGGTGGAAGCGGCGCGGGCAAGGGATGTCGGCTCGGTGAACTGTGATATTCTCTATGGCCTGCCGTTCCAGACGATGGAAACGCTGGCGCAGACCGTCCGCGCGGTCATCTCGCTTGCGCCGGACCGCATCGCGCTCTTCGGCTATGCCCATGTGCCGTGGATGAAGAAGCACCAGACGATGATCGATGAAGCGGCGCTTCCGGGCATCGTCGCGCGGTTCGAGCAGATGAGCATGGCGGCGGACATGCTTCAGGCGGCGGGCTATGAGGGCATCGGCATCGACCATTTCGCCTTGCCGGCCGACGGGCTTGCCGTCGCCTCGCGCAACGGCACGCTGCGCCGCAATTTCCAGGGCTATACCGACGATCAGGCCGATGCGCTGGTCGGGCTCGGCGCGTCGGCCATCGGCCAGCTGCCGCAGGGCTACGTCCAGAACATGCCGGCCACCGGCGAATATCTGCGCCGGGTGGAGGAGGGCGGTCTTGCCGCCGTGTGCGGTTATGCGCTGACGCAGGAGGATCGCGCCCGTGCCTGGGTCATCGAGCGGGTCATGTGCGATTTCGGCTTCTCCTTTGCCGATCTGGCCGCCCGCCACCGGATCTTCGCCGCCACCATCAGGGCGGAAGCCTGCGGTTTTGCGGCAGCGGATCGGGATGGTCTTTGCCGCATCGAGGGGGATCGTTTCCTGCTGACGCCGGCGGGCCAGCCCTTCGCCCGCACGGTCGCGGCCGTGTTCGATGCGCATCTTGCGAGCGGTCGCGGGCGGCATTCGATGGCGGTCTGATCCTTGGTTGCAGCCATGTCCTTTGCGCAACACAGCTTCGCGGATCATGCGAGGGCCCTCATCAAAGCCATTGGCAATCGCATCGGATTTCCATATAGGATCGCCCAACTATAGATTCATGAGGTATGGGCGTGACTGCTACATTCGACAAGGTTGCCGACATCATTGCTGAAACGAGCGAGATCGATCGCGAGACGATCACGCCGGACAGCCACACGATCGATGATCTCGGCATTGACAGCCTGGACTTCCTCGACATCGTTTTTGCGATCGACAAGGAATTCGGCATCAAGATCCCGCTGGAAAAGTGGACGCAAGACGTAAACGAGGGCAAGGTTGCGACGGAAGAGTATTTCGTCCTGAAGAACCTTTGCGCCAAGATCGACGAACTGCGCGCCGCCAAGGCCTGACACAACGGCCCCGGCTGCTTTCGGGCGGCATTGCGCCGGACGATCCCGGTGCATTTGGCTATCGGCCTGCCGTCTTGGCAGGCTTTTCGATTTCGGGACCCTGCCCGAGGGACTAATCCGATGCTGCTAGAATATTTCCAGATGATCGACCGGGTGGAAGCTGTCGACGGCGCACGCCGCGTGCTCAAGGCCCGTTCGGTCGTGCCGTCGAAAAGCCCGGTCTTTGAAGGCCATTTTCCCGGCATGCCGCTCGTTCCGGGCGTGCTTCTGATCGAAACCATGGCGCAGGCCTCCGGCTTCCTCGTGATGGCTGCGAGCGATTTTGCTGCCATGCCATTCCTGATGAGCGTCGACGGGGCCAAGATGCGCACCTTCGTCGAACCCGACGCGGTGCTCGACATCGAGGCCGTGCTGGAGCATGACGGATCGGGCTACGCCGTGACGAAGGCGAAGATTTCGTCTGCCGGCAAGAAGGTGTGCGACGCGCAGCTGAAGCTGCGCACCATGCCCTTTGCCGAGGTGCCGCTCGCCGATATCGTGCGCAAGCGCGCTGGCGAGGTGGGTTTGTTCGAGGCGCTCGCAGCGTCCGCTGAAGGGAAGTGAACATGGCCAAGGCGAACAACGATGTGGTGATCACCGGCGTCGGCATCGTCACCTGTCACGGTGTCGGGGCGGAGGCCCATGTGAAAATCCTCGGCGCTGCAACGGCGCCCGAGCTGAAGATCGAGACAGAGCGCTTCGCGCCCTATCCGGTGCACCCGATGCCGGAGATCGACTGGAACCAGCAGATCGCCAAGCGTGGCGACCAGCGCCAGATGGAGAACTGGCAGCGTCTCGGCGTCTTCGCCGCGGGCCTCGCGCTCGATGATGCCGGCCTCAAGGACGATGCGGACGCCTGCGGCACGATGGACATGATCGTGGCGGCCGGCGGCGGCGAGCGCGATATCAATGTGGATTCGCTAATCGTCGACGAGGGCCTAAAGCGCAACGACCGCGAACAGCTGCTCAACGAGAAGCTGACGACGGAACTCAGGCCGACGCTCTTCCTCGCCCAGCTTTCCAACCTGCTCGCCGGCAACATTTCCATCGTCCATAAGGTCACCGGTTCTTCCCGCACCTTCATGGGCGAGGAAGCAGCGGGCATCAGCGCGGTGGAGACGGCTTTCCATCGCATCCGGGCCGGTCAGTCGACGCATACGCTTGTCGGCAGCGCGCTCGTTGCCGAGCGGCAGGACGTCATTCTGCTTTATGAAGCCATCGGCGCGCATGCGACTGGCGGCTGGACGCCGCTCTGGTCGCGCGATGAGGACGCCGGCGGCGGCATCATCACCGGTTCGGCGGCCGCCTTCCTCATTCTCGAGTCGCGCGAGCACGCGCAAGCACGCGGCGCGCGCATCTATGCGACGATTGAGGCTATCGGCGGCGACCGCGGCGCGCGCGACGAGGGCCGCCTTGAAGCGCGGCTTGAGCGCCTTTCCGAGGGCGCTGCTGCCGGCGGCGAGACCGTGGTCTTCTCCGGTGCCTCCGGCGCGCATGATGCGACGAAGCGCGAAAAGGCCTGGCTCGACAAGCGCTTTGCCGGCAGTGCGCTGCGCGGCTACAGCGCCGTCATCGGCCAGTCGCTCGAAGCGCAGTTCCCGCTGGGCCTCGCCTTCGCCGCGCTGACGCTCGGCGCAGGTGTCAAGGTCGCTCCATTCGACACGGCGGCCGAGGCGGCCATGAATGCGCCAGCCGCGACCGCCGTCGTCACGACCGTCGGTCATTCGCGCGGCGAGGGCGTCGCAATCCTAGTCGCAGAGAAGTGAGGTCACGGCCATGACGAAAGCCGCATACAGGGATCATCTCGGTCGCCCCATCGTCGCCGTCACCGGCATGGGCGTCGTTACCTCGCTGGGGCAGGGGCTCAAGGACAACTGGGCCGCGCTCACCGATGGCGTTTCCGGCATCAAGGGCATCACCCGCTTCCCGGTCGATGGCCTCAATACCCGCATTTCCGGCATGGTCAATTTCATCGAGGTTCCGGTCGAAAACCCCGTCGAACGCTCCTATGCCTATGCCCGCGAGACGACGGACGAGGCGCTGGCGCAGGCTGGCCTTTCCGGCGACTTCGGCGGCCCGCTTTTCCTGGCCGCACCGCCCATCGAGCCCGACTGGCGCGACCGTTTCGCGCTTGCCGACCGCGCGCCGCCCTCGCAGCGCCCCGGCGACGCCTATGACCGCTTCCTGGCCGTGCTGCGTGACAAGCCCGATGCCGACCTGCATGAGGCCTGGGCCTTCGGTTCCATTTCCGAGCGCCTATCCGACCGCTACGGCACGCGCGGCCTGCCGGTGACGCTGTCGACCGCCTGCGCTTCGGGCGCGACGGCGATCCAGCTCGGCGTCGAGGCGATCCGTCAGGGACGCACCGACCGCGCGCTGACCGTCGGCACCGATGGTTCGGTCACGGCCGAGGCGCTCATCCGCTTCGCGCTGCTTTCGGCGCTCTCGACGCAGAACGATCCGCCGACCAGGGCTTCCAAGCCGTTCAGCAAGGACCGCGACGGCTTCGTGATCGCCGAAGGCGCCGCGACGCTGGTGCTGGAATCGCTCGAATCCGCCATTGCCCGCGGTGCAAAGGTTCTCGGCATCCTCAAGGGCTGCGGCGAGAAGGCCGACCATTTCCACCGCACGCGCTCCTCGCCGGACGGCGCTCCGGCCGTCGCGACGATCCGCGCCGCGCTGGAAGACGCCGGCATCGACGAGAGCGGCATCGGCTACATCAACGCCCATGGCACCTCGACGCCGGAAAACGACAAGATGGAATATCTCTCCATGTCGACTGTGTTCGGCGACAAGCTGGCGGGTATCCCGGTCTCCTCCAACAAGTCGATGATCGGCCACACGCTGACGGCGGCCGGCGCGGTCGAGGCGGTGTTCTCGATCCAGACCATGCTGACAGGCACCTTGCCGCCGACCATCAACTACCAGAACCCCGACCCGGCCATCGTTCTCGACGTCGTGCCTGGCGTGAAGCGCGACAAGCAGGTCACTGCCGTCCTGTCGAACTCCTTCGGCTTTGGCGGTCAGAACGCCAGCCTTGTCATGACGGCCGAACCCGCCTAAGCGGGCGGGTCGACAACTTTATACGGAAGAACACCATGCGCGCTCTCCAGCTCATCGACGACCGCAAGCTCGAAATCACCGACGTGCCGGAGCCGGAAGCTCCCGGTCCCGGTGAGGTGACGCTGCGCGTCAAGGCCGTCGCCCTCAACCATATCGACGTCTGGGGCTGGCGCGGCATGGCGTTCGCCAAGCGCAAGATGCCGCTGGTCATCGGCGCGGAAGCGGCCGGTGTCGTCGAAGCGATCGGTCCCGGCGTCTCCAGCGTGCTGCCCGGCCAGCTCGTTTCGGTCTACGGTGCGCGCACCTGCGGCCTCTGCAAGCCCTGCCGCGAAGGCCGTGACAATCTCTGCGAACATGTCGGCGGCGTTTACGGCTTCCATCTCGACGGCTTCGCGCAGGAGAAGATCAACCTTCCCGCCCGCCTGCTGGTGCCGGCACCGCCCGGCATCGATGCGGTCGCCGCGGCGCTTGCGCCCGTTACTTTCGGCACCGTCGAGCACATGCTGTTCGACAATGCCAAGCTCGAACCCGGCGAAACGATCCTCGTCCATGCCGGCGGCTCGGGCATCGGCACGGCGGCGATCCAGCTCGCCAAGAAGATCGGCTGCACCGTCATCACCACCGTCGGCTCGAACGACAAGATCGAGAAGGCCAAGGCGCTGGGCGCCGATCACGTCATCAACTATCGTGAAGACCGCTTCGAGGGCGTGGTGCGCAAGCTCACCAAGAAGAAGGGCGTCGACGTCGTCTTCGAACATGTCGGCAAGGACACCTGGGCGGGCTCGATGCTCTGCCTCAAGCGGGGCGGGCGTCTCGTCACCTGCGGCTCCACCTCGGGCGTTTCCACCGATATGAACCTGATGATGCTCTTCCAGCAGCAGCTCAAGCTGTTCGGCTCCTTCGGCTGCCGCATGGAGAACATGGCCAACGCCATGCAGAAGATGGCGCGCGGCATCGTGCATCCGGTCATCGATACGGAAATCACCTTCGACGGCATCGCGACGGCGCTGGAGCGCATGGAATCGCGCCAGATCTTCGGCAAGATCGTCCTGAAGCTGGATTGATCCTGTGAAGATGATCGTCACGCGTCTGGTTCTTGCGCTCAGGAACACGAAGCAATGGCTGGTGGCGCAGTTCGCCTTCGGCCTGCTCAACCTCCTGAAGCTGCTGCCGGCGGACGGTGCGATCAACTTCGCCGATCGTCTGGTGCGCTGGATCGGTCCGAAGACGCGCCGCCACAAGCTGACGCTGACCAACCTGCGCAATGCCTTTCCGGAGAAATCCGAGGCGGAAATCGAGGCGATCGCGCTCGATGCCTGGGGCAATATGGGCCGGCTCGCCGCCGAATATGTCTTCCTGGACCGCTTGTTCGATTTCGACCCGGAGAAGACGACGCCGGGACGTATCGAGGTCACGGGAATTCCGCTCTTCGTGGATCTTCGCGACAACCCGCGCCCCTTCATCGTCTTCACCGCCCATACCGGCAATTTCGAGATATTGCCCGTCGCCGGCGCGGCCTTCGGGCTGGACGTGACGGTCCTGTTCCGCCCGCCGAACAACCCCTATGTCGCCGAAAAGGTGTTCGAGTTCCGCCGCAAGCGCATGGGAGAACTCGTTCCGTCCCATGCCGGCTCATCCTTCACGCTTGCCCGCAAGCTGGAGAGCGGGGGGCCGGTCGGCATTCTGGTCGACCAGAAGTTCACGAGGGGCCTGCACACGAAGTTCTTCGGCTGCGACGTGCAGACCAATCCGCTTCTCGCCAAGCTCGTCCGACAGTTCAACTGCGAGGTCTACCCGGCCCGCTGCGTGCGTCTTCCGGGCAACCGGTTCCGGCTGGAGCTCGAACCGGCGATGGAAATTCCCCGCCGCGCCAACGGCTCCGTCGATGTGGAGGCGACCGCGCAGATGCTCAATGACAAGGTTGAGCAGTGGGTGCGGGATTATCCAGGCCAGTGGCTCTGGTATCACGACCGATGGAATATCAAGCACGGCCTTATTACTTGAGAGCTTTTTATCTCTTCTTGGCGTTCTAAATTTGAACGCGTTCAGTTTTGCAGCTTATGCGACTTTTGTTTAATTATGGATTTGACATCCCTCAATACGCTGTTACCATTTCGCTAATGAAAGCGCTTTGGGTGGGGTTTTTCGGGAGGATACGGTCAAAGATAGCTGTTTTCGGATTGTATTTAATAGTGATGTGATTTCAATTGCTGTATGTTTCAGCAATTCGGGGAACATGTATTGAAAGCTCTAGTAGAGTTGTTCTGGTTTAAGTATTCTCAGCTTCAATATGCTGTGAAATCTGGAAATGAAAAACTCGTTTCCATGCTGGACAGGGAAATCGAACCGGCCCTGGAGACCGTGTTGCAGAAGGAGGCCAGCAACGCCTCCGAACTCCGCTCCCAGTTCCAGTTGATTGTGGATCTTCTCCGGGACGAATCGGAAGACCGGATCTGCGTGCTCCGGCAGGCGCACAATCTCAAGTTTCTGCTGGACCGCTATTTCGGCACCGAGGAGGCGGCCGGCCCGTTCGGGCTTACGCAATCCGAAGGCATGCGTCCCCTCGCGGCGGCACGTGTCGTCGAGGACGGCCTGCTCAACGAGGCGATCCTCGACAGCCTGCCGGATCGCGTCGCGGTCATCACGACGGACTATCGCTACCTCTATTCAAATCCGTTGAACGCCGGACGTTTCAGCCTAAAGCCCATCGATCTCGTCGGGCGCCATATCGTGGAATTCATCGGCTTTCATCGATTCGAAAGCAGCATGAAGCGGAACCTCGATCGTTGCTTTGCCGGGGAGGTGGTCGAGTACGACTATGTTTCTTCCCGCCGGGGCAATGGCGCCACCCGCTGCCGCATGACACCCTGCCTGTCGGCTAGCGGGAGCGTGCTCGGCGCCATCCTCGTTCTCCAGGAAGAGCTCTCCTCGCGCAGTCCCGTAGCCGCATGAGGCTTACGAGGCGAGCTTCGTTCCGCGCAGCATGAACTGCTGCTCGAAGGCGATGTGACGCCGGATCGATTCGAAGAAGCCGCGGAGCATGTAGCCTGCGGCTTCGGCGTTCACGGTTTCATCGCCGCTGCCGAGCCGCGTCAGCGTGTCCGTCAGTTCTTCCGCAAAGCACTCGTCCTCGACATGCTCGAATTTTAGCCGGGCGATGGCTTCGGCCAGTTCCTGTTCGCCGGCGTTCCTGGTTTCCAGCATCGGGAAGAGGGCCTCCTCTTCGTAGCGATGGATGCCGTTGATCAGCGGGATCAGGGATTTCGCCGCGTAGATGCATTTCTGCCGGTTGATGTTGGCCGGGAGGCTGTCGGCGATTTCCTCCAGCGCCGTACACAGCGACAGTTGCGCGTTGTGGGCCTGTTTCAGCCAGTCGAGGGAAACGGCGTCCGTCGGGCGATCCGAGAGCAGCCGGGCGATGCCTGTATAGTCCGTCATGTCGTGCCTCCTCGTTCGGGCAAGCGCCGCGGTCATTTCGGCCCGGCTGCGTCAAGCTGTCTCTAGATGCCGTTCGCTTCCTTCTGCCGCCTTGATCCATGTCAAGGATGCTGGCATGCGCATCTGCGAATGCTCACTGGAGCGTAATGGCCGATTCCGCGCGGGAGCCGGTCGCTGCGAATGATTTACGAGTTGGGGGATGCCAACGATGAAATATGTAACGGAAACGATAGCCCTGGCCGTGGGGGCGTTCTTCGCGCTGCTCGGCGCGGCTTTTGCCAAGGACAGGCTCTTCGAGGCCCATATGTGGGTCCTGTTCTTCGTGCTGCTCGCCAGCACGCTCTTCATGGTGCGGCGTATCTCTTTCGCCCCGGCCAAGGTCACGACGTCATCTGGGGGTGACGACGTCTATTTCGACGAGGTCGTCAAATACGGCGTCATCGCCACCGTGTTCTGGGGCGTCGTCGGCTTCCTGGTCGGCGTCGTGGTGGCGCTCCAGCTGGCCTTCCCCGATCTCAATATCGAGCCGTGGCTGAACTTCGGGCGCACGCGTCCGCTGCATACCTCGGCCGTTATCTTCGCCTTCGGCGGCAATGCGCTGATCGCCACGTCCTTCTATGTCGTGCAGCGCACCTCGCGCGCCCGCCTGTTCGGCGGCAATCTCGGCTGGTTCGTGTTCTGGGGCTATCAGCTCTTCATCGTCATGGCCGCCACCGGCTATCTGCTCGGCATCACGCAGAGCAGGGAGTATGCCGAGCCGGAATGGTATGTCGACATCTGGCTGACCATTGTCTGGGTCGCGTACCTCGTCGCCTTCCTCGGCACGATCATGACCCGCAAGGAACCGCACATCTATGTGGCGAACTGGTTCTTCCTGTCGTTCATCGTGACGATCGCCATGCTGCACATCGTCAACAACCTGGCGATCCCGGTTTCGTTCCTCGGCTCGAAGAGCTATTCGGCCTTCTCCGGCGTGCAGGATGCCCTGACCCAGTGGTGGTACGGCCATAACGCGGTGGGCTTCTTCCTGACGGCCGGCTTCCTCGGCATGATGTACTACTTCATCCCGAAGCAGGTGAACCGTCCGGTCTATTCGTACCGCCTGTCGATCATCCACTTCTGGGCCCTGATCTTCATGTACATCTGGGCGGGTCCTCACCACCTGCACTATACGGCTCTGCCTGACTGGGCGCAGACACTCGGCATGGTGTTCTCGATCATGCTCTGGATGCCCTCGTGGGGCGGCATGATCAACGGCCTGATGACGCTCTCGGGCGCCTGGGACAAGATCCGTACCGACCCGATCGTCCGCATGATGGTCATGGCCGTCGCCTTCTACGGCATGGCGACCTTCGAAGGTCCGATGATGTCGATCAAGTCGGTCAACTCGCTCAGCCACTATACGGACTGGACGATCGGCCACGTGCATTCGGGTGCGCTCGGCTGGAACGGCCTCATCACCTTCGGCGCGATCTACTTCCTCGTTCCGAAGCTGTGGAAGCGCGAGCGGCTCTACTCGATCCGCATGGTCAACTGGCACTTCTGGCTCGCAACCCTCGGCATCGTCGTCTACGCCGCCGTCATGTGGGTCGCCGGCATCCAGCAGGGTCTGATGTGGCGCGAATACGACGAGCAGGGCTTCCTGGTCTACTCGTTCGCCGAAACGATCGCCGCCATGTTCCCGTACTACGTGCTGCGTGCCGTCGGCGGTGGGCTGTTCCTCCTTGGAGCACTCATCATGGCCTACAACGTGACCATGACAATCCTTGGCTACCAGCGTGACGAGGCTCCGATTCCGGGTGCCGTGCCCGCCCTCCAGCCGGCTCAATAGGAGGTGGATTGATGTCCATTCTTGATAAACACGCCATCCTCGAACGAAACGCGACGCTTCTGCTTGTCGGTTCGCTCTTCGTGGTCACCATCGGCGGCATCGTCGAGATCGCCCCGCTCTTCTACCTCGAGAACACCATCGAGAAGGTCGAAGGCATGCGGCCTTACTCGCCGCTGGAGCTTGCCGGTCGCGACATCTATATCCGCGAAGGCTGCTACACCTGTCATAGCCAGATGATCCGGCCGTTCCGCGACGAGGTCGAGCGCTACGGGCATTACTCGCTGGCGGCGGAATCAATGTACGACCATCCGTTCCAGTGGGGCTCGAAGCGCACGGGACCGGACCTTGCCCGCGTCGGTGACCGCTACTCGAACGAGTGGCACGTCCAGCACCTGATCGAGCCGCGCTCGGTTGTGCCGGAATCGGTGATGCCCAGCTACGCGTTCCTGAAGGAAACGACGATCGAGGTGAAGAACATCGCCATGCATCTCGAGGCCAATCGCGGCGTCGGCGTGCCCTATACGGACGAGATGATCGCCAACGCCGAAGCTGACCTCAAGGCGCAGGCCGACCCGAACGCCGATACGTCCGGCGTCGAGGCCCGCTACCCGAAGGCCAAGTTCGGCGACTTCGACGGCGATCCGGCGAAGCTCACCGAAATGGATGCGCTCGTCGCATATCTGCAGATGCTCGGCACGCTGGTGGACTTCTCCACCTATGATGACGCAGCCGGTTACCGCTGAGGAGGACCCCATGGAAACCTATACCGCCATGCGCGCCTTCGCCGACAGCTGGGCACTGCTCGCCATGACGCTGTTCTTCGTGGCTGTCGTTTTGTTCACCCTTCGCCCCGGCGCCCGCAAGGCGGCCGAACGGGCGGCTGAAATCCCTCTCAAGGAGGACTGATCATGGCCGAGAAGCATATCGACGAAATCTCGGGCGTCGAAACCACCGGTCACGAATGGGACGGGATCAGGGAACTGAACAACCCGATGCCGCGCTGGTGGGTCTGGACGTTCTACGTCACGATCCTCTGGGCGATCGGCTACACGATCTTCTTCCCGGCCTGGCCGCTGATCTCGGATGCGACCAAGGGCACGCTCGGCTGGTCGAGCCGCGCCAATGTCGCGGCTGAACTTGCCAGCGCCAAGGACGCGCAATCCGGCTTTGTCGACCAGATCGCCAAGTCGTCGCTGCAGGAAATCATGGCCGATCCGCAGCTGTCGCAATTCGCGATTGCCGGTGGCGCCTCCGCCTTCAAGGTCAACTGTGCCCAGTGCCACGGCTCGGGCGCAGCCGGCTTCCCGGGCTTCCCGAACCTCAACGACGACGACTGGATCTGGGGCGGAACCGCGGACGACATCTACTACTCGATTGCCCACGGCATCCGCCATCCGGGCGACGAGGAGACCCGCACCGCGGAAATGCCGGCCTATGGCGACATTCTCCAGCCGGAGGAGATCAAGCAGGTCGCGGCCTATGTCGTCAGCCTGACGGGCACGCCGTCGGATGCCGGTCTGGTCGAACCCGGCAAGCAGATCTTTGCCGACAACTGCGCCGCCTGCCATGGCGACGACGCCAGGGGCAACCGCGAAATGGGGGCACCCGACCTTGCCGATGCCATCTGGCTGAAGGGCGAGGGGGAAGCTGCCATTGCCGCCCAGGTCCGGGCACCGAGGCACGGCGTCATGCCGGCCTGGCTGCCGCGCCTCGGTGAGCCGACCGTCAAGCAGCTTGCGGTCTTCGTCCACTCGCTGGGCGGCGGCGAGTAAGCGCCGCATACCAATAGGCAAAAGAAGAAAGGCCGCGGTTTCCGCGGCCTTTCTTTTTGAGGATGTCTGGGGATCCGCCGCCTGACCCTTACGCCACCACGGTGTTTCGCCCTGCCGATTTGGCGCGGTAGAGGTTGCGGTCCGCTGCCGCGAGTGCTTCCACCGGGTCGAAGCGGGGCGCGCAATGGAAGGCGCCGATGCTGATGCCGAGCGCGATCCGGATTCCGGCCGGTGTCTGAAGGTCTATGGCTGCCACCGCCTCGCGGATCGTCTGGGAATGATCCAGCATGCGCTCGGGCGATGCCTGGTGCAGGAACACGGCGAATTCTTCCCCGCCGAGCCGGCCGACGATATCGTTTCCACGGGAAAGCCCGGCCAGAACTGTCCCGATGGCGCTCAGCGCCTCGTCGCCGGCTGCGTGGCCGAAGCGGTCGTTGACCGACTTGAAGTGATCGACGTCGATGAAGAGCAGGCCGCCATGCACGCCGGCGCGGCTTTGCGCTTCCAGTTCCGCCATGAAGGCAGCCCGGTTGAGAACTCCGGTGAGCGCGTCCCGTTGCGCCTGATGCTGCAGGCGCGCATAGGCTGCGGCAAGCTCGTCCCTTGCCTGCGCCAGCGCGAGGTTCGCGGAGCGCAGTTTTTCCGCCTGGTAGAAATGGGCGAGCGAGGCGGGAATGGAGATCGCGATCGGGCAGACGATGGTCATGACGAGCCCGGCACCAGCCACCTTGCCGCCCAGCATCGGTACGAAGGCGAAGCTGATCAACAGCGACGCCAATGTGGAGAGCACCGCGATGGCCAAAGTCTTGCCGAGGATTCTATACATGGAACGAGCCTGCGCCTGATTGAACCGCAGGCTCTGACTAGGAGCGTCTGGTTGATAAAGGCTGAATTCCTCCGGTAAAAGTCGCCCCGTCTATCATATTGAGTTTATTGGACGTATTTACCGATCGGACCAGACCGCAAGCTCGTAGCCGTCCGGGTCGGTAAACTGGAAACGCCGGCCGCCAGGGAAGTCGAAAATCGGCTTGACGATCGTTCCGCCGGCGGTTTCGACACGGGTGAGGGCGTCTTCCAGATCGACGGCGAACAGGATGACGAGCGGCCCGCCGGATGCCTGGACCGGCGCCATCGTCGTGAAGCCGCCGGTGAGGCGGCCGTCCTGGAACTCGCAATATTGCGGGCCGTAGTCCGTAAAGGTCCAGCCGAATGCGCCTCCATAGAAGGCCTTGCTCCTGGCGATGTCCGTGACATTGAACTCGATATAGTCGATCTTGCGGTCCGCACCCTTGCTGCTCATCGCCGTATCTCCTCTTCTTCCATCAGTCTTGCCAGCGCATCGATGTCCCGCGCCACATGGGCGGCATCCTGCTCGAACGCCGCCGCAGCAGTGTGAACATTACCTCTGCCCCGTCGCCGTTCGGCACGATGCGCAATGCGTTCTCCACCTTGATGCCGCTCGGCAGCGTCACCGTGTGATCGATGACGCCGAAGTCGTTCTGCGGCGCAAAGCGCACGCGCACGATCCCGATCGGTCCACCATCGGCGATCCAGTCGTCGCCGTCGCGCGTGAGGCCGGATGCAAGTCCCGAGGCCCATAGTGGCATGTTTTCGGGCTTTGCGGCAAAGGCGTATACAGCGCGCCAATCACGCTGGATGGTCCGGTGTATGATGCGGGCGGGCATGGTCGTCATGGGTATCTCCGTTTGGCTCGTTCAAGCTGCGGGTACAGGCTAGGCGATTGTCCGGGTCGAGAATCGTGTCGCGGGACGGGGAGAGATGCTTTCCGACCGCGGCCGGGCCGAAAAAGCCCTGTTGTGAGCAGAGCAAATCGACGCAGCCACGCGGTCCGGCAGTCCCCGTTCGACCGGTTTCCCAGCGGCGCGTCTTGCGTCCATGCATGCGGAAACATGCCGCAAAGCCCTGGAAATGCGGCGAACTTGCGGTAGCTGCCGTCGCGCCTGGCCAGGATCGTTCCGGTCATTGCGTCCTTCCTATGCGGCAACCCGCCACGTCCTGCTATGTATGAAACTTGACGTAGATCAACGATGGGGCCCCCCGTTGGGGTCATTGTGATAGCACAACGACAGGTGCGGCCGATCCTATGCAACAGAATTCTACCACCATCTACAGTTCCGTCGAACGCCACGAGGCGGAGCCGGTCAATTCGGCGAAGGTGCGCAAGCCACTCTACGAGAAGCGCAAGAAGATTTTCCCGAAGCGCGCGGAAGGCCGTTTCCGGCAGTTCAAATGGCTGGTGATGCTGGTCACGCTCGGTATCTATTACCTGACGCCGTGGATCCGGTGGGATCGCGGCCCCCATGCGCCGGATCAGGCTGTGCTGGTCGACCTTGCCGGCCGGCGCTTCTATTTTTTCTTCATCGAGATCTGGCCGCAGGAATTCTTCTTCGTGGCGGGGCTGCTGGTGATGGCGGGGTTCGGCCTGTTCCTCGTCACCTCCGCCGTGGGCCGCGCCTGGTGCGGTTATGCCTGTCCGCAGACCGTCTGGGTCGACCTGTTTCTTGTCGTGGAGCGGGCGATCGAGGGCGACCGCAATGCGCGCATCAAGCTCGATACCGGCCCATGGACGTTCGACAAGATCTGGAAGCGTGTCAGCAAGCACACGACCTGGCTGGTGATCGCGGTGGCGACCGGTGGCGCCTGGATTTTCTATTTCGCCGATGCGCCGACGCTGCTCGTCAATTTCGCCACGCTGCAGGCGCCGCCCGTCGCCTACATCACCGTCGCCATCCTGACGGCCACGACCTATATTTTCGGCGGGCTGATGCGCGAGCAGGTCTGCACCTATATGTGCCCCTGGCCGCGTATCCAGGCGGCGATGCTCGATGAAAGCTCGCTCGTCGTAACCTACAACGACTGGCGCGGCGAGCCGCGCTCGCGGCATACCAAGAAGGCGGCTGCCGCTGGGGAGACCATCGGCGATTGCGTCGATTGCAATGCCTGCGTCGTCGTCTGTCCCATGGGCATCGATATCCGCGACGGCCAGCAGATGGAATGCATCACCTGTGCGCTCTGCATCGATGCCTGCGACAATGTCATGGACAAGGTCGGCAAGGAGCGCGGCCTGATCGCCTATGCGACGCTTTCGGATTATTCGGCCAACATGGCGCTGGCGACGGCCGGTGGCACGGCCGCGATCGATCCTGCACGGGTGCGCGATGCCGGCGGCAAGTTCGACAACAAGATCAAGCATTTCAACTGGCGCATCATCTTCCGGCCGCGCACGCTGCTCTATTTCGGCGTCTGGTCGCTGGCAGGCTTTGCGCTGCTCTTTGCGCTCCTGTCGCGCGATCGGCTGGACCTCAACGTCATCCACGACCGCAACCCGCAATTCGTCGTCGAATCGGACGGCTCGATCCGCAACGGCTATGGCGTGAAGCTGCTCAACATGATTCCCGAGCCGCGCGTCATCACCGTCTCGATCCACGGCATGCCGGGCGCCACCATGAAGATCGCCGGCCATGAGAATACCGATGGCCGCAGCGTCGACGTTCCGGTCGATCCTGACAAGGTGACGGCGCTGCGTGTATTCGTTACCCTGCCGAAGGACCGGCTTGCAGAAGCAACAGACGGTTTCCAGATTGTCGCCGAGGACCGGCAGGGCCACGAGCAGGACGCCTATTCCGCCAACTTCAACACGCCGGGAGTAAAGTGATGACCACGGAGCGCAAGCAGCAAGGGTTCGTTTTCACCGGATGGCACATGGCGGGTGTCATGGTGCTGTTCTTCGGGACCATCATCACCGTCAATCTCATCATGGCCTGGAACGCCTCGAACAGCTGGAGCGGCCTCGTGGTGCAGAACACCTATGTCGCCAGCCAGCAGTTCAACGGCAAGGTGGCGGAGGCGAGGGCGCTCGCCGCCAGCGGCATCGAGGGCGAGCTTGCGATCGAAGGCGCCCGCATCACCTATCGCGTTGTCGATGCCAAGGGCGCGCCGCTTGCTGCCGACGAGGTGTTGGCCGTGTTCAAGCGCCCGGTGGACGAGCGCAAGGATTTCACCGTGGCTCTCATGCCGGACGGGTCGGGGCTCTTTGTCTCCGAGCGGGAGGTTCCCGCCGGCCAGTGGATCATTGATATCAGCACGAAGAACGACGGTGGAAAGGTGTTCCACCAGACCCTTCGGATGGTAGTTGCAGGAGGCACGAAATGAGCTGCTGCGCGCCGGGTACGGAAGGCGCTGTCGACGCTGAAAGGGCGCTGCACGCCTTGCCTTCCTCGGAAGAGCTGTTGCTTGCCAGCCGTCTGGTCGGCGAGGGGCTGCGCCAGAGTGACCTCGGCGTGCCGGGCGTTCATTGCGGCCTCTGCATCACCACCGTGGAAAACGCGCTGAATGCGCTGCCGGAAGTGGCGCGCGCTCGCGTAAATCTCTCCACGCGCCGTGTCTCGGTCGTGTGGAAGGAAGCGGTCGATGGCCGGCAGACGGACCCGCAGGCGATAGCCGCCGCCATCCGCGCCACGGGCTATGACACGCACCTGTTCATGCTCGCCGCAGAAGGCGACGACCGCTTGCGCAACCAGCTCATCCGCGCCGTGGCCGTTTCCGGTTTCGCCGCGACGAACATCATGCTGCTATCGGTGTCCGTCTGGTCCGGTGCGGAGGCCGCGACGCGCGACCTGTTTCACTGGATTTCCGCCTTCATCGCCGGCCCGACGCTGATCTATGCCGGTCGCTTCTTCTATCAATCCGCCTGGAATGCGGTCCGCCATGGCCGCACCAACATGGACGTGCCGATCGCGCTCGCCATCACGCTGTCCTATGTCGTCTCGCTCTGGGAAACCCTGCACAGCGCCGAACATGCCTGGTTCGACGCGACGGTGAGCTTGCTGTTCTTCCTGCTCATCGGCCGCACGCTCGACCACGTCATGCGCGACCGTGCCCGCTCGGCCATCACCGGCCTTGCGCGCCTTTCGCCGCGCGGCGCAATGGTCGTGCGGCCGGATGGCTCGCGCGACTACCGGACCGTCGAGGAGATCGCCGTCGGTGAACATCTTTCCATCGCGGCCGGTGAGCGCATTCCGGTCGATTGCCGCGTCATCACCGGCGCAAGCGACATCGACCGTTCCATCGTCAATGGTGAGAGCGCCCCGCTTTCGGCGACGCCCGGCACCCGGCTCGAAGCGGGCGCGATGAACCTTACCGGTTCGCTGGTCGTCGAGGCCGTCGCGACGGCCCGCAACTCGTTCCTGTCGGAGGTCATCGGCCTCATGGAGGCGGCGGAAGGGGGCAGGGCGCGCTATCGCCGCATCGCCGACCGGGCCGCGCAGATCTATTCGCCTGCCGTGCACCTTCTGGCGCTCGCCTCCTTCCTCGGCTGGGGCTTTTACGACGGCGACTGGAAGCATGCCATGCTCGTCGCCATCGCCGTATTGATCATCACCTGCCCCTGTGCGCTCGGCCTTGCCGTGCCCGTCGTGCAGGTCGTCGCGGCGGGCCGTCTCTTTGCCGGTGGCGTCATGGTGAAGGACGGTTCCGGTATGGAACGCCTTGCCGAGATCGACACCGCCGTCTTCGACAAGACCGGCACGCTGACGCTCGGCAAGCCGCGCCTCGTTGGTCGCGACAAGGTCGATCGAGCCAATCTGGCGCTGGCGGCGGCGCTCGCGGTTCATTCCCGCCATCCGCTTTCCGTTGCACTGGCAGGCGCCAATGCGGGGCCGGCGCCCTTCATCGATGCTGTGACGGAAGTGGCCGGCGGCGGCCTCGAGGCCGTCATGCCGCAGGGTGTGCTTCGCCTCGGGAACCGCGCGTTTGCGGCCGGCAGGGCCGCGACGGGCGAGGATGAGCACGGGCTGTCGGAGGTCGTTCTGGCGCGCGACGGCGCGGTGCTGGAAGTCTTCCGCTTTGAGGATGCGCTACGTGCCGGCGCGAACGAGGCCGTCACCGCCCTGAAGCAGGATGGCGTCGAGATGGCCATCCTCTCGGGGGACCGCGCGCCCGCCGTGTCCCGGATCGCCGGCATGCTCGGCATTGCCCGCTGGGGCGCCGGGCTGTCGCCGCGTGAAAAGACGGAATCGGTCGCCGAACGGGCTGCTGCCGGTCACCGTGTGCTGATGGTCGGCGACGGCATCAACGATGCGCCCGCGCTTGCCGCCGCCCATGTCTCCATGGCGCCCGCGACGGCGGCGGATGTCGGCCGGCAGGCGGCGGACTTCGTCTTCCTGCATGAAAGCCTGGAGGCCGTGCCCTTCGCCGTGGAGACCGCGCGCCGCGCCGGCCGCCTGATCCGGCAGAATTTCGCACTCGCCGTCACCTACAATGTCATCGCGGTTCCGATCGCGATCCTCGGCCATGCGACGCCGCTGATCGCTGCCATAGCGATGTCCACATCGTCGATCATCGTGGTGGTGAACTCACTGCGCCTGCGTGGAAAATTGCCGGCCTTCGCGATGCGCGCGGCAAACGAGGCCCGGAGGGGCAATCCCATGGCGCTAGCTGCATGAACACGCTGATCTTCCTCATCCCGATCGCGCTTTTCCTGGGCGCGCTCGGCCTCGGCGCCTTCCTATGGTCGCTTCGAAGCGGCCAGTACGACGATGTCGAGGGCGCCGCCTGGCGGGTTCTCGATGATGGTGACGACAAGCCGGGACGCTAGGCCTGTTGGCGGCTAAAAACCCGCAAAAGCCAAACAATCCCTTGTCGTAAATCGATTTGAATGCCAAAACACCACCGCTGGAGCCTAGGCTCCAAACTCTCTTTTTGCGCGGCGTTTCCGGCATGGGCCCGGAAAATCTCCCCGCCGCGCCATCCTACGGAGGTATTATCGTGGCACAGGCGGAAATCGGGCTTATCGGTCTCGGCGTGATGGGGTCGAACCTTGCGCTCAACATTGCCGAAAAGGGCAACAAGATCGCGGTCTTCAACCGCACGGTCGCGCGCACCAGGGAATTCTACGAAGAGGCAGGCGACCTGAAGGGCCAGATCGTGCCCTGCGAGACGATCGAAGAGTTCGTCGCCGCCATCCGCCCGCCGCGTCCGATCATCATCATGATCCAGGCCGGTGCTGCCGTGGACCAGCAGATGGAACTGCTGCGCCCGTATCTCGAAAAGAACGACATCATGATCGATGCCGGCAACGCGAATTTCCGCGATACGATGCGCCGCTTCGATGCGCTGAAGGATTCCGGCCTCACCTTTATCGGCATGGGCGTTTCCGGCGGCGAAGAGGGTGCACGCCATGGCCCGTCCATCATGGTCGGCGGCACGGAAGACTCGTGGAAGCGCGTCGAGCCGGTGCTGACCTCGATTGCCGCCAAGTACAAGGACGATCCGTGCGTCGCCTGGCTCGGCGAGAACGGTGCGGGCCATTTCGTCAAGACCATCCACAACGGTATCGAATATGCCGACATGCAGATGATCGCCGAAATCTACGGCATCCTGCGCGACGGCCTGAAGATGAGCGCCTCCGAAATCAGCGCCGTCTTCGGCGAATGGAACAAGGGCCGCCTTGAATCCTACCTCGTCGAGATCACCGAGAAGGTGCTCGCCGCCAAGGATCCGATCAGCGGCAATCCGATCGTCGACATGATCCTCGACAAGGCCGGCCAGAAGGGCACGGGCAAGTGGTCCGCCATCGAGGCGCAGAACATGGGCGTGCCGGCCACCGGCATCGAGGCGGCCGTTGCCGCCCGTTCCATCTCCTCCTTCAAGGGTGAGCGCGAAGCGGCTGAAAAGATCCTCGGCCTGCCGGATGTTCCCGCCCTTGCAGTTGCCGACAGGGCGGCCTTCATCAAGGATCTCGAAAGCGCACTGCTCGCCGGCAAGATTGGCGCCTATGCGCAGGGCTTCGCCGTCATGTCCGCTGCCTCGAAGGAATATGACTGGAACCTGCCGATGCCGACGATCGCCAGGATCTGGCGCGCCGGCTGCATCATCCGCTCGCAGTTCCTCGACGCGATCACCAGCGCCTTCACCAAGACGCCGGATGCGGCGAACCTGATCGTCACCCCGGCCTTTGCCGATATGGTCAAGGAAACCGACGGTGCGCTGCGCCGCGTCGTTTCCACCGCCGCCCTGCATGGCCTGCCGGTTCCGGCTCTGGCGTCGGCGCTCGGCTATTTCGACAGCTACCGCCGCGGCCGCGGCACGGCGAACGTCATCCAGGCCCAGCGCGACTTCTTCGGCGCGCACGGCTTCGACCGTGTCGATGGCGCCGACAGCCACCACGGCCCCTGGGGTTCCGGCCTCAACGGCTGAGGTTGGGTGAACGCTTGAAGTCAGAAGGCCCGGTCGCGAGACCGGGCCTTTTGCTTGATTGGAAGTCTGCGCGGGATCAGGCGTAAAGGCCTCGAAGGTGAGGGCCGGCCGCACCCTCCGCTGCCGCTGCCGGTGCAAGTTCGACCGAGGCGCTGGGCGGCGGCATTCTCGTGCCCACAGCAAAGAGGATCGCGCTAAGCACCGCGAAGCCGGCGAAGAGAAGGAACATGCCTGGACCGCCGAAGAGGCCGAGCATGAGGCCGCCCAAGGTCGGCCCTACGAAATTGCCGATGGTCGAGAACGAATGGGCTCCGAAATAGCTGCCCCTGTTGCGCTCGTTCGAGATGCCGTCGACGAGCAAGTATTCGGACGGAACGACCAGGATTTCTCCAATCGTGAAAACGACCATTGAGATCGCCAGGCCCCACAAGCCGCTGGACGCAAGGAAGCCGAGCTCGGCGGCAAGGAACAGCAGGCAGCCGATCACCAGCGCATTCAGCGCGCCCGCGCGCTCGATGAAGCGACGGGCGAACGGATTTCCGATCAGGACGACAGCGCCATTGATCGAGACGATATAGGCGAA
The DNA here is from genome assembly GCF_049651085.1 of Shinella sp. Taxonomy (GTDB): domain Bacteria; phylum Pseudomonadota; class Alphaproteobacteria; order Rhizobiales; family Rhizobiaceae; genus Shinella. Next base: position 347,790 of record NZ_JBASBL010000021.1, on the reverse strand, counting down.
AATCTCCACGCCGCCGGCGATGCTGCCGGAGAGATAAGGAGCAAGGGTGGCCGACCATTGGCCGTATACCGCAAGCAGAAAGGTGCCGCCGCCGACGAAGAAGGCAAGACGGGGATCGCGGATCGCAGTCTTGATGCTCTCAAGCACCGATGCTCCGGGCGCGGAGGCCGGCTCGGCTCCGCTGCGGTGAAGGGGAACCTTCAACAGGTGCAGGGCAAGCGCGAACAGCGCATAGACAATGCCGGCAAGGATGAAGAGCATCGTGGAGGCCGCGCCTGCCGCGATGCCGATCAGCGGGCCGACGGCAAAGCCGAAATTGATCGCGGTGTAGCGCCAGGAGAAGTATTTGAGGCGCAGCGGTTCCGGGCATACGTCGCTCATCAGGGCGCGGGAAATCGGCTCGTTGATCGCGATGGCGACGGCCGCGACGATCTGGGCGAGGCAGAATGCGAGAACCGTCTGGGCGACGCCCATCCCGACCATGGCAAGGGCCATGGACAGAAGCGTCAGTGTCAACACGGTCTTGCGCCCCACCTTGTCCGACAGGGAGCCGGCGAACGGGGCCGCGACCGCCCCCACAAGCGGGCCGATACCAAGCAGCATGCCGATCATGGCCGGTCCGAGCCCGAAGGACTGCTGCAACTTGATGGCAAGGAACGAGAGCGTCATCGCCCTCGCGACGTTCACGAGACCTGCGCCGGCGACGAGGAACAGCACATAATTCAGTCTTTGTTTTTCGTCGTTCATGCTCGACCTCTCGTTTGCCCGTTACGCTCGTTCCGATTCAGTCGGCGGCCTTGCGATGCCGCAAAATGCGGCCGCCTGCAACAGCCACAGTTGGCCACGCGGCAGAATGAGATGGAGGGTGGCGGATGATGCGTCAGGCTTCGTCTGTCGGGATCGGATAGCTCAGCGTCTGCAACTCTTCCGGCGCTATGCCTTCGATGCGGGCAAGCACCGCTTTGGCCAGTTCCCGTCCGGCAAGGCGGATGTCCTCGCGCATGGTCACGACCTCGGGGCGCAGCCATTGCAGCAGCATGTGCGATTCCTTTGAGACCAGGTCGACATCCTGCCCGAGCTTGCGGCCGCATGCTTCGAGCGCGGCGACGAGCGCCACTGCGCCGGAGCCGCTGCCCGAGACGATGCCGTCAGGCGCGTCGGGCGCGCCGAACATCGCTTCGGCCACCTTGCGGATATCGACAAGGCTGGTGTCGAGATTCACCTCGTTGAACGGCAGGGCCGTCGCGCCGAAATCGCGGATGCCCTTCTCGAAGCCTGCGCGCATGTGCAGGTAGAAGGTGAGGTAAGGCGGCGGCTGGAGCAGCACCAGCCGCTTGCGGCCGCGCTCGACCAGCTTGCGCACCGCCTCATAGGCAAAGCGCTCGTTGTCGAAATCGTGATAGGGGTGGGCAAGACCCATTTCCGTGCGGCCATGCGTGACGAAGGGGAAGTTGTGTTCCATCATCAGCGCGACGCGCGGGTCCTTGGGCTCGGTGCGTGAAATGATCACGCCGTCGGCAGCCCCCGTCTCCAGCACGTAGCGCACGGGATCGAGCGCATTGCCCTGCGTGCGGTAGGGCGTGACCACGAGATGGTATTGCGTCGAGGCGAGGATTTCCGAAATGCCGACGACCATCGGGCTCGTTAGGCCCATGATCTCCTCTTCCAGGCTGAGGATCAGGCTGATGACATTGGTCTTGCCGGTGCGAAGGCGCACGCCCGCGCGGTTCGGCTGGTAGCCGATCTGGCGCGCGACGAGGCGCACGCGCTCCTTCGTCTCGCTGCTGATGTCGGGCGCGTCTTTCAGTGCCCGCGAAACGGTGGTGATGCCGAGGCCGGTCATGAAGGCGATTGTCTTCAGCGTCGGCCGCTCGCCGGAATGTGGAAGTGCCGCTGTCTGGCCCTCGCTCATCTTCCTGTCCATGCCTGTCCGCCATTTCTCCGTGTGAGCGGCTGGTTATACTTTTTTAATCCCGGCCGCTACTCCCTCGGGAGAGCGTGCCTAAATCTGTAACGATACAGGTGGTTTGTCGAGATGGAATTTGCGAAACCGCTATGATTGTGGAGCGCCTGATGAGTGTTGCGCCGCAAAGCCGTAATTTGTGCGCCTGCGAGATTTGCGCCGTTCACGGCTTTCAATTTACCTTTAAATATTAATGTTTTTCAATGATTTGATTTGTTTTCTTCTTTCTGTTTTCCGCTGGCGACACAGCCGTCTTCGAGGAGGAAAATCTGCCGTGGAAAGAAATCGTGTAAATGCAGATGCACCCCGGTTGCAGGATTAAATCGATTGGACTAAGTTTTTACTGCAACGTTTCAGTGAGGGAGGAGACTCATGAAAATTCGCTCTATGGCTGCTGTTCTGGCAGCGACCGTGGTCCTGCCGTTCGCCGCAGCCAATGCGACCGATCTGGAAGTAACCCATTGGTGGACGTCCGGCGGGGAGGCCGCGGCGGTCGCCGAGCTGGCAAAGGCATTCGACGCAACGGGCAACAAGTGGGTCGACGGCGCGATCGCCGGTTCGGGCGGCACGGCGCGCCCGATCATGGTCAGCCGCATTACCGGCGGCGATCCGATGGCGGCCACGCAGTTCAACCACGGTCGCCAGGCCGAGGAACTGGTCGAGGCCGGGCTGATGCGCGACCTGACGGATGTCGCCATGCGCGAGAACTGGAAGGAGGTCATCCGCCCCGCGAGCCTGCTGGAAAGCTGCACGATCGACGGCCGGGTCTATTGCGCTCCGCTCAATATCCATTCCTGGCAGTGGCTCTGGCTGTCCAATGCCGCCTTCGAGGCGGCCGGCGTCGCGGTGCCGAAGAACTGGGACGAGTTCGTCGCGGCCGCACCGGCGCTCGAAAAGGCGGGCATCGTGCCTCTCGCCGTGGGCGGACAGGCCTGGCAGACTGCCGGCGCGTTCGACGTCCTGATGCTTGCCATTGCGGGCAAGGACACGTTCTACAAGGTCTTGAAGGACAAGGATGCGGAAGTGGCTGCTGGTCCCGAGGTCGCCAGGGTCTTCAAGGCGGCCGACGACGCGCGCCGCATGTCCAAGGGCACCAATGTGCAGGACTGGAACCAGGCCACCAACATGGTGATAACCGGCAAGGCCGGCGGCCAGATCATGGGTGACTGGGCGCAGGGTGAATTCGCGCTTGCCGGCAAGGTCGCCGGCACGGACTACACCTGCCTGCCGGGGCTGGGCATGAACGACGTGATCGCCACGAGCGGCGACGCATTCTATTTCCCGGTCCTCAAGGACGAGGAAAAATCGAAGGCGCAGGAGGTTCTGGCCTCCACCCTCGTCAGTCCGTCTGCGCAGGTCGCCTTCAATCTGAAGAAGGGCTCGCTGCCGGTGCGCGGCGACGTCGACCTCGCCGCCGCCAATGACTGCATGAAGAAGGGCCTGGACATCCTTGCCAAGGGCAATGTGGTCAATTGGACCGACCAGTTGCTTTCGGCCGACACCCAGAAGCAGAAGGAAGACCTCTTCTCCGAATTCTTCGCCAACGCATCGATGACGCCGGAAGACGCGCAGAAGCGTTTTGCCGACATCATCGCTTCGGCGGAGTGATCAGGCGCGCGTGACGACGGCCGGCGGCAGGGCCGCCGGCCGTCCACCCCTGACGAGGACCAAGGAGGATTGACCCATGACGGGCCAGGTACACACCGGTCGCCCCGGCAGATTGCTGCGCAATCTCAATTCCAAGATTGCTTCCATTCCCATGATCCTCACCGCCGTCGCCATCTTTCTCGGCGGCACGGTCTGGACAGTGGTCTACTCGTTCACCAATTCCAAGCTGCTGCCGAGGGCGAAGTTCGTCGGCTTCGATCAGTACGAGCGCCTGTGGGACGCGCCGCGCTGGATCATCTCGATCCAGAACCTGGCGATCTACGGCCTCTTCACGCTGGTCTTCAGCCTGGTGATCGGCTTCCTGCTCGCTGCGCTGATGGACCAGAAGATCCGCTTCGAGAACACGTTCCGCACGATCTTCCTTTACCCCTTCGCCCTTTCGTTCATCGTCACCGGCCTTGTCTGGCAATGGGTCCTCAATCCGGAATTCGGCGTGCAGTTCGTGGTGCGCTCGCTGGGCTGGGAGAGTTTTACCTTCGATCCGCTCTACAATTCCGAGATCGTCATCTACGGCGTGCTGATCGCCGGGCTCTGGCAGGGCACGGGCCTCGTGATGTGCCTGCTGCTGGCGGGCCTTCGCGGCATCGACGAGGATATCTGGAAGGCCGCGCGCGTCGATGGCATCCCGATGTGGAAGACCTATCTCTTCATCGTCATTCCGATGATGCGCCCCGTCTTCATCACCACGCTCGTCATCATCGCGAGCGGCATCGTCAGGGTCTACGACCTCGTGGTGGCGCAGACGAGCGGCGGGCCGGGCATCGCCTCCGAAGTGCCGGCGAAATACGTCTACGACTACATGTTCCAGGCGCAGAATCTGGGGCAGGGCTTTGCCGCTTCCACCATGATGCTCGTCACCGTCGCCATCATCATCGTGCCCTGGGCCTATCTGGAATTCGGAGGACGCAAGCGTGGCTGACCTCGCCCCCCTAAAGCCCGGCGCGGAGCCCTGGGGCGCAAAACCCCGCCGCACGCTCTCCGGCCGCAACATCATGCTGTACGGCACGCTTCTCGTCGCGGCGCTCTACTATCTGCTGCCGCTCTACGTGATGGTCGTCACCTCGTTGAAGGGCATGCCGGAAATCCGTATCGGCTCCATCTTCTCGCCGCCGCTGGAGGTGACCTTCGAGCCCTGGGCCAAGGCCTGGGCCAGCGCCTGCACCGGCCTCAACTGCGATGGTCTTTCGCGCGGCTTCTGGAACTCGGTGCGCATCACCATCCCCTCGACGCTGATCTCGATCCTCGTCGCCTCGGTGAACGGCTATGCGCTGGCCAACTGGAAGTTCAAGGGCGCCGACATCTTCTTCACGATCCTCATCGTCGGCGCCTTCATTCCCTATCAGGTGATGCTCTACCCGATCGTCATCGTGCTCAGGGAAATGGGCATCTACGGCACGCTCACCGGCCTCGTCATCGTGCATACGATCTTCGGCATGCCGATCCTGACGCTGCTCTTCCGCAACTACTTCTCCTCCCTGCCGGAGGAGCTGTTCAAGGCGGCGCGCATTGACGGGGCGGGATTCTGGCAGATCTATTTCCGCATCATGCTGCCCATGTCGCTGCCGATCTTCGTCGTGGCGATGATCCTGCAGATCACCGGCATCTGGAACGACTTCCTGTTCGGCGTCGTTTTCACCCGGCCGGAATACTACCCGATGACCGTGCAGCTCAACAACATCGTCAACTCCGTCCAGGGGGTGAAGGAATACAACGTCAACATGGCCGCGACTTTGCTCACCGGCGCGGTTCCGCTCATCGTCTATTTCGTGTCGGGACGCCTGTTCGTCCGCGGCATCGCCGCCGGCGCAGTCAAGGGTTAAGCCATGCAGAATTCCGTATCCATCAGGGACCTGTCTTTGAGCTTCGGCGCGGTTACCGTGCTGGAAAGCCTCAATCTCGACGTCGGCAACGGCGAATTTCTCGTGCTGCTCGGCTCGTCCGGTTGCGGCAAGTCGACCCTGCTCAACTGCATTGCCGGTCTCCTTGAGCCGACCGGTGGACAGATATTCATCAAGGACAGGAACGTCACCTGGGAGGAACCGAAGGACCGCGGCATCGGCATGGTGTTCCAGTCCTATGCGCTCTATCCGCAGATGACGGTGGAGAAGAACCTCTCCTTCGGCCTTCAGGTGGCAAGGATGCCCCGGCCGGAGATCGACAAGCGCATCGCGCGCGCCGCAGAAATCCTGCAGATCGGCCCACTGCTCAAGCGCAAGCCCGCCGAGCTTTCCGGTGGCCAGCGCCAGCGCGTGGCGATCGGCCGGGCGCTGGTGCGCGATGTCGACGTCTTTCTGTTCGACGAGCCGCTGTCCAACCTCGATGCCAAGCTGCGCTCGGAGCTGCGCGTGGAAATCAAGCGGCTGCACCAGTCGCTGAAGAACACGATGATCTACGTCACCCATGACCAGATCGAGGCGCTGACGCTGGCCGACCGCATCGCCATCATGAAGAGCGGCGTCATCCAGCAGCTTGCAGATCCGAACACGATCTACAATGCGCCGCGCAACATGTTCGTCGCCGGCTTCATCGGCTCGCCCTCGATGAATTTTTTGCGCGGCGAGATCGTGGAGCGGGGCGGCAAGCCGGTCTTCACGACGAACGGGGTGGATTTTTCGCTCGACGGCTATGCGGCCGGCGAACCGCTCCGGCAGGGGCGCAAGGTCGTGCTCGGCGTGCGGCCGGAACATGTGAAGGTCGATGAGGACGTTCCGGGGGCAAAGACCCATCAGGCAACCGTCGATATCGAGGAGCCGATGGGTGCGGACAACCTGCTCTGGCTGAAACATGCCGGCCACACCATGTCCGTTCGGGTCGGCGGCGCGCGTCGCTTTGCGCCCGGCAAGGCGGTGAAGCTCGCCTTCGACATGAGGCTCGCGTCGCTGTTCGATGCAGACACGGAGGAGCGGATCTAGCGGCAACCTGCCACGCATAGGTTCACGGACAATGCCATGACCCAGACAACCGACATCACCGCCATCGACCTTTCAGGCATCTGGAGCCTCACCAGCACCGACGCGGCGCACAGCGCGCCGATGCGCGTGCCGGGCGACGTGCACAGCGCGCTGCTTGCCGCCGGTCTCATTCCCGATCCCTATTCCGGCCGCAACGAGCGGGACGTGCAGTGGGTGGCGCAGAAGGACTGGGCGATCGAGCGCAGCTTCGACGTAACGCCCGAAATGCTGGAAGGAAACTGGTATCTCGACATCGGCAGCATCGACACGGTCGCCTCCGTCTATGTGAACGGCGTGCTGGTTCTCGATACCGACAATTGCTTCCGCCGCTACCGGCCGGATGTCAGCACTGCGCTGAAGGCCGGGCGGAATGGCCTGAAGGTGCTGATTCATTCGAGCATCGCGGCGGGCGCCAGCCGGCAGGCCGAGCAGCCGTTTTTCGTGCCGTGGCATCCCGGCAATTCGCCGATCCCGAACGGCAACATGCTGCGCAAGCCCCAGTGCCATTTCGGCTGGGACTGGAACATCGCCATCGCGCCGCTCGGCATCTATGGCGAGATTGCCCTGCGCAAGCTGGACGTCGCGCGCATCGAGCATGTCACGACCCGCCAGTTCCACCATGCCGACGGGGCCGTCGACCTCTACGTCACCGCTACCCTCCATGCCGAAACGCCGGGCATCCTGCCGGTGCATTTCGCCCTCGGCGAGGAGCGGGTGCGGCTCGATATCGGCGTTCGGGACGGCGAGACGCAGCTCACCCACATGTTCCGCATCGAGAAACCGGCGCTCTGGTGGCCGGCGGGCCATGGCGAGCAGGCGATTTATGCCTTGCGCGTCGAAACGCCAACGGAAACGGTGGTACGCCGCATCGGCCTACGACGGGTCGAGTTGATCACCGACAAGGACGAGGCGGGCAGCCGCTTTGCCCTCAAGGTCAACGGCCGGGAAATCTTCTGCCGCGGCGCGAACTGGGTTCCCGCCGACGCGCTGCCCTCGCGCATCACGCCGGCCGGCGTGCGCGATCTCCTGCAATCGGCCGCCGATGCCAATATGAACATGATCCGCGTCTGGGGCGGCGGCTTCTACGAGCCGGACTGGTTCTACGACCTCTGCGACGAACTCGGCCTGATGGTCTGGCAGGACTTCATGTTCGCCTGCAACCTCTATCCCTCGACCGGCGACTTCCTCGACAATGTCGCCGCCGAGGTGGAATATCAGGTGCGGCGGCTGTCTTCGCACCCATCCATCGTGCTGTGGTGCGGCGACAACGAGCTGGTCGGCGCGCTGACCTGGTTCGAGGAAAGCCGAAACAACCGCGACCGCTATCTCGTTTCCTACGATCGCCTCAACCGCACCATCGAAGTGGCGATGAAGAAGGCGGCGCCCGGCGCCATCTGGTGGCCGTCCAGCCCTGCCTCCGGCTATCTCGATTTCGGCGATGCCTGGCATGCCGACGGCTCCGGCGACATGCACTACTGGTCCGTCTGGCACGAGAACAAGTCCTTCGACGACTACCGCAGCGTGCGACCGCGCTTCTGCTCGGAATTCGGCTTCCAGTCCTACACCTCCATGCCGGTCATGAAGACCTTCGCGGAGCCAAAGGACATGAACATCGCCTCGCCGGTGATGGAGAGCCACCAGAAGAATGCCGGCGGCAACGAGCGCATTGCTGGCACCATGTTCCGCTATTTCCGCTTCCCGAAGGATTTTGCCAGTTTCGTCTATCTGAGCCAGATCCAGCAGGGCCTCGCCATCCGCACCGCCGTCGAATACTGGCGCTCGCTGAAGCCCCATTGCATGGGCACGCTCTACTGGCAGCTCAACGATACCTGGCCGGTCGCCTCATGGTCGAGCCTCGACTACGGCGGCAGCTGGAAGGCGATGCACTACATGGTGCGCCGCTTTTTCCAGCCGGTCACTGTGGCCGCCATCCCCTCGAAGGACGGCGAGACCATCGGTTTTTCCGTGGTCAACGACACGGCGGAAGCCGTGACGGTGACGCTCGATACCTGGCTCGTCTCGCTCTCCGGCGAGCGCCGGCCCTATCGCAGCGCCGAAGGCGCGTGCGGGCCGGACAAGGCGGAGATGCTGTTCTCCGTCTTTGCCGCCGATCTGCCGGAAGACATGCTGCTCTTCTGGTCTTTCGCGGCCTCGAACGGCATGCGCGGTGAGGGGCACCACGTCTCGGTCAACTACAAGGCGCTCGATCTGGAAGCCTCCGGCCTGACGCTCGACGTCGCGCCGCGCGACGACGGCGCCTTCGCCGTGACGGCCTCCGTCACCAGCCTTGCGCTGCATGTCATGCTCGAGGCCGACGTTGCGGGCCGCTGGTCGGACAATGCCTTCGACCTGACGGCCGGCGAGCGCAGGACCGTCATCTTCACCCCGGCCACAAGTGGCGCGGTTCCCGAATTCCGCTGGCTCGACCTTCATTCGTGCCAGACGCAACCCGACTAGAACGAGGAGACATTCATGCAGACAGTCAGCTTCCAGCTCTACAGCGCCCGCAACTTCCAACCGTTTACCAAAGTGTTCCGTGTCCTTTCGGAAGCGGGATACAAGGAGGTTGAGGGGTATAGCGCGCTCTATGCCTCGCTCGACGATGCGGCCATCCGGCAGGTGAAGGCCGATCTCGACAGGAACGGCCTTTCCATGCCGACCGCCCATTTCGGCATCGACATGCTGGAGGCTGAGCCCGGCCGCGTGCTGGAGATTTGCCGCACGCTCGGCATCGAGGCGGTCTATTGCCCCTACCTGCTGCCGGAAGAGCGGCCGACGGATGCGGCCGGCTGGCATGCCCTCGGCGTGCGCCTGCAGAAGGCCGGCGAGCCGATACGCGCGGCGGGCCTGACCTTCGGCTGGCACAACCACGACTTCGAGTTCTTCACCCTGCCTGATGGCACGGTGCCGCAGGACCATATCTTCGCCGGCGGGCCGGATTTGGCCTGGGAGGCGGATATCGCCTGGATCGTTCGCGGCGGGGCCGACCCCTTCGCCTGGATCCAGAAATACGGCAGCCGCATCACCGCCGTGCACGTCAAGGACATTGCGCCGAAGGGCGAGAATGCCGACGAGGACGGCTGGGCCGATGTCGGCCACGGCACCGTTCCGTGGGCGGATCTCGCCAAGGCGCTCGCCGGAACGCCGGCCAGGCATTTCATCGTCGAGCATGACAATCCGAAGGACATCACCCGGCTTGCCACCCGCTCGATCGCCACCATCAAGGCATTTTGAGGACTGACCGTCATGAGCAAGGAATACGGAGTCGGCATCATCGGCTGCGGCAACATTTCGGGGGCCTATTTCAAGCTGATCCCGACCTTCAGGAACCTGAAGCTCGTCGCCTGCGCCGACATCAACCCCGCCGCCTCGACGGCGCGTTCGGAAGAGTTCGGCGTGCCCGCGCAGGAGATTGGCGCGCTGCTGGCCAATCCCGATGTGGATGTGGTCGTGAACCTGACGGTGCCGGAAGCGCACTATCCGGTCTCCAGGCAGGCGCTGGAGGCGGGCAAGCACGTCTATTCGGAAAAGCCCTTCGTGCTGTCGCTCGAGCAGGGCGAGGATCTGCGCCGCATCGCCGACGCAAAGGGGCTGAAGGTCGGCTCGGCGCCGGATACGTATCTTGGCGGCTCACACCAGTTCGTGCGTCATCTCATCGACAGCGGCAAGGTCGGCAAGATCATGTCGGGCACGGCGCATGTGCTCGGGCCGGGCATGGAAAGCTGGCACCCGAACCCGGACTTCTTCTTCGCGCCGGGCGGCGGGCCCATCCTCGACATGGGCCCGTACTACGTCAACAACCTCGTCAACCTCGTCGGCCCGGTAAAACGCGTCGTGGCGCTTGCCAACAGGGCGCGCGAGGAGCGCATCATCGGCAACGGCCCGCGCCTCGGCGAAACGGTGCCGGTAGTCGTTGCGACCAACATCCATGCGATCCTTGAATTCGTCAGCGGCGCGCAGGTGGCGCTGATGGCGAGCTGGGACGTATGGGCGCATCGCCACCAGAACATGGAACTCTATGGCACCGACGGCGCTGTCTTCGTGCCCGACCCGAATTTCTTCGGCGGCACGGTGGAAGTCGCGGGCAACGACCGCGAGCCGAAGGAAGTGGAGGTCTGGGACCATCCCCTGACCGCGCAAAACTATCAGTTCGACTGGGGCCGCCAGGCGAACTATCGCGGCATCGGCCTTGCCGACATGATGGAAGCGGTGACGACCGGCCGCGACTACCGCTGCTCGCTCGACCGCTCGCTGCACACGATCGACGTGCTGACGGCGGTCCTGCGCTCGGCCGAAGAGGGCAGGGCGATCGACATCGTGACCACCTGCACCCAGCCGGAAGCGCTCGGCATCGAGGAGGCGCGGGCGCTGCTGCGGTAGGCGTCAGCGCAAAGCCCCTTGTGGGGGCGGGCGAGACAGCGCTATGCAGTCTCGCCCATATATCGACAAAGGAATGTGATCATGGCCTGGCAACCGGCGGAAAACCGTTACGAGACGATGACCTACAACCGCGTGGGACGCTCCGGCCTGAAGCTGCCGGCGATCTCTCTCGGGCTCTGGCACAATTTCGGCGACGACACGCCGCATGACCGCAAGGTCGACATGTGCCGCACGGCCTTCGATCTCGGCATCACGCATTTCGACCTCGCCAACAATTACGGCCCGCCGGCAGGAACTGCGGAGACGGCCTTCGGCGAAATCCTGCGCACCGATTTCAAGCACCTGCGCGACGAGCTGATCATCTCCTCCAAGGCAGGCTATGACATGTGGCCGGGTCCCTATGGGGAATGGGGCAGCCGCAAGTACCTGATCGCCTCCTGTGACCAGAGCCTCAAGCGCATGGGGCTCGACTATGTTGACATCTTCTATTCCCACCGCTTCGATCCGGACACGCCGCTGGAGGAGACCTGCGGCGCGCTCGACCATATCGTGCGCTCCGGCCGCGCGCTCTATGTCGGCATTTCCTCCTACAATTCGCAGCGCACCCGCGAGGCCGCCGCGATCCTCAAGGAACTCGGCACGCCCTGCCTCATCCACCAGCCGAGCTACTCCATGCTCAACCGCTGGATCGAGGAGGACGGCCTCGTCGATACGCTGGAAGACCTCGGCATCGGCTCCATCGTCTTCTCGCCGCTGGCGCAGGGCATGCTGACGGCGAAATATCTCGGCGGCATTCCGGGTGACAGCCGCGCGGCGCTGAACCACTTCCTCAAGAAGGACTTCATCCGTCCGGAAATCCTCGACAATATCCGCAAGCTGAACGAGATCGCCGAGCGGCGCGGCCAGACGCTGGCGCAGATGGCGCTCGCCTGGGTTCTGCGCGGCGGGCGCATCACCTCCGCGCTGATCGGCGCGAGCCGCTCCGCGCAGGTCGTCGATTGCGTCAAGGCGCTGGAAAATCCGGATTTTTCCGCAGCCGAGCTGGCGGAGATCGACCGCTACAGCACGGGTGCGGACATCAATCTCTGGAAAAAGTCCGCCGAACTAGACTAGCGTCTCAGCCTGCCTGCCGGACCCACAGCGGGAACGGATCCGGCAGGTTCGCCCAGCGTGCCGGCTCGAAGCAGTCAGTTTCCAGCAGGCACGCATCAAGCCTCTGCCGGATGGCCGCTTCATCCATCGGGTCCGCGCCGATGAAGACCAGTTCCTGCCGCCGGTCGCCCCAGACGGGATCGGAGGCGCGGGCGATGGCGTCGAGCGCCGCCTCGTCCTGCGGCCAGTGCTGGCGCGGCACGGCGGCCCACCAGAGGCCGAGCCGGCCACTTCTGACCAGTGCGCCCGCCTGACTCATCTCGCCGACATGGTGGGGCCGGGTCGCCAGCCAGAAAAAGCCCTTGGCGCGGATCACGCCCGGCCAGCTCTCGTCGAGGAAAGCCTTGAAGCGGGCCGGGTGGAACGGCCTTTTCGCGCGATAGACGAAGGATCGGATGCCATATTCCTCCGTCTCCGGCACGTGATCCTTGAAGCCGTGCAACTCCTTGAACCAAAGCGGATGCTCGCTCGCCCTGCCAAAATCGAAGCGGCCGGTGCCGAGGATGTCGGAAAGTTCGACGCGGCAGAAATCGGTCTCTATGACGCGAGCCGACGAATTAAGCCCGCCGACGATCTGGCGGGCGGCGCGCAGGTCGTCGGGGCTTGCCGCGCCCGTCTTGTTGAGCACGACCACGTCGGCGAACTCGATCTGCTCGACCAGTAGTTCCACCAGCGTGCGCGCGTCGCCTTCGCCGGTGGTCTCGCCGCGTTCAGCCAGGAAATCCCGCGAGCCGTAATCCTTCAGCAGGTTTGCGGCATCGACCACCGTGACCATCGTGTCGAGCCGGGCGAGATCCGACAGGCTCCAGCCGTTCTCATCACGAAAATCGAAGGTCGTGGCGACGGGTAGCGGCTCGGAAATGCCGCTCGATTCGATCAGCAGGTAGTCGAAGCGGTTCAGCTCCGCGAGGCGGCGCACTTCCGCGAGCAGGTCGTCGCGCAGCGTGCAGCAGATGCAGCCGTTGGTCATCTCGACGAGTTGCTCGCCCGTGCGCGACAGATCGGCTCCGCCCTCGCGGATGAGGGCGGCGTCGATGTTGACCTCGCTCATGTCGTTGACGATGACGGCGACCCGCAGGCCGTTACGGTTGTTCAGTGTGTGGTTCAGTAGCGTCGTCTTGCCGGCGCCTAGGAAGCCGGACAGCACGGTGACGGGAAGGCGATTGTCCATGGATTTTGCCTATTATGTTATATCATTACATACAAGTGGCTGAAAAAGGCGGGTGATCCCGCCTTTTCGCTGGTTCGGTGGCGGCGTTTTTCAGCCCGCCCGTCCAAGGCAATCGCGAAGCGAGGTGGCGATGCTCTTCATCAGCGTGAAATAGAGGTCCGGGCCGGGCTCCAGCGTCGCGGCTTCCGGGTCGAGCGTGCCGGACGTCGCCGGCGTGCCCTCGATCACGACATTGACCAGCTTCGGCTCGAACTGCGGTTCGGCGAAGACGCAAGTCGCGCCAAGCGTCTTCACCTTGTCGCGGATCTGCGTCAGGCGCTCTGCGCCGGGCAGGGTTTCCGGGCTGACGGTGATGGAACCGGCGGTGTGCACGCCGTAATGGTGCTCGAAATACTGGTAGGCGTCGTGGAAGACGACAAAGGGCTTGTCCTTCACGGGTGCGACGGTCTCGGCAATCTCCTTGTCGAGTGCGGCGAGCTTTTCCGTCAGCGTGGCAAGGTTCCTGTTATAGGCCTCGGCATTGGCGGGGTCGTTTTCGGCCAGGACTCTTGCGGTTTCCACCGCGATGGCGCGAGCATTGTCCGGGCTGAGCCAGAGATGCATGTCGAAATCGCCGTGGTCGTGGTCCTCGTGGCCTGTTTCCTCGCCATGGGCATGGCCTTCGTCTTCTGCCTTGGCATGGTCGTGACCATCCTTGTCATGGGAATGGCCTTCATGGGCGTGGTCATGTCCATCCTCACCCTCGTGTTCATGCGCCTCGAAGGGACCGCCCTCGCGGAAGCGCAGCTTCTCAAGGCCCGGCGCGTCCTCCAGTTCAACCACTGTCGCCTTGCCACTGAGTGCCTCCAGCGGCTTTTCCAGGAAGGCTTCCAGCCCGTGGCCGACCCAGAAGACGACGTCCGCATCCTGCAGGGCTGCCGCATTGGAGGGTTTCAGCGAATAGGTGTGCGGCGAGGCGCCGCCCTCCACGATCAGGCCCGGCTCTCCGACGCCCTGCATGATGGCGGAAACAAGCGAGTGGATCGGCTTGATCGAGACGACCACGCTCGGCGTTTCGGCCCGCGCGGCAATGGTGCCGGCGGCAAGAAGCGCTGTGGAGAGGAGAAGAGTGCGAACGGCCTTTTGCATGGGGATCTCCGGCTTGAATATGAATGTAATGTTATTACATCAATTGTGTTATGCTATAACGTGTGCCATAGCTGGTGACAACAGGCCTTCGGAAAAATATCGATGCTGCAAACCAATATCAGGACCGACAACCCGCTCGTCGCGCTTTCGGGGGTCGGGGTGCGCCGTCAGGGCCGTTGGCTCGTGCGCGGCGTGGAATTTTCCATCGCGCCGGGTGAGATCGTCACGCTGATCGGACCCAACGGCTCGGGCAAGTCGACAACCGCCAAGACCGCGATCGGCGTGCTGAAGGCCGACGAGGGCAGGGTGGAGCGCAAGGCCGGCCTGAAGGTCGGCTATGTGCCGCAGAAGCTGGCCATCGACTGGACCATGCCGCTCACCGTCGAGCGGCTGATGACGCTGACGTCCTCGCTGAAGGGCGCGGAAATCGACGCGGCGCTGGAGGCAACCGGCATCCGCCACCTCGCCCGCGCCGAGGTGCAGCACCTTTCCGGCGGCGAATTCCAGCGCGCGCTGCTGGCCCGCGCCATTGCCCGCAAGCCCGACCTTCTCGTGCTCGACGAGCCGGTGCAGGGCGTCGACTTTTCCGGCGAGATCGCGCTCTACGATCTCATCAAGACGATCCGCAACACCACCGGCTGCGGCATATTGCTGATCTCGCACGACCTGCATGTCGTCATGGCGGAAACGGATACCGTCATCTGCCTCAACGGTCATGTCTGCTGCCGCGGCACGCCGGAAATCGTCAGCCAGAGCCCGGAATACCTGCGCCTGTTCGGCGCGCGTGCCAGCCAGACGCTGGCCTTCTACAACCACAATCACGACCACACGCACCTGCCGGATGGCCGCGTGCAGCATGCGGACGGCTCGATCACCGACGATTGCCGGCCGGATGACGGTCACCACGTCGAAATGCTGCCGACCGGCGGCCGGGCGGGCCCGATGCGCATCGTGCACACGCATGGGCCGGACTGTGGTTGCGGTCATGACCACGGCCCGGCGCCTGACGCGGGCAACGTCAACGGGGAGCGCCGCGATGCTTGACGATTTCTTCATGCGCGCGCTCGTCGCCGGGGTGGGGCTCGCCGTCACCGCCGGCCCGCTTGGCTGTTTCGTCGTGTGGCGGCGCATGGCCTATTTCGGCGATACGATGGCCCATTCGGCGCTGCTCGGCGTCGCGCTGTCGCTTCTTCTGGATTTCAATCTGCTGATTAGTGTCTTCATCGTCGCGGCGACCGTATCGCTGCTGCTGCTGCTGCTGCAAAAGCGCGGCACGCTTTCCACCGATGCGCTGCTTGGCATTCTCTCGCATGCGACGCTGGCCATCGGCCTCGTCATGGTCTCCTTCATGACCTGGGTGCGCATCGACCTCGTCGGCTTCCTGTTCGGCGATATCCTCGCCGTGACGCGTGCCGACGTGGATCTTGTCTGGGGCGGCGGCATCCTCGTCCTCTTCGCCCTCGTGTGGATGTGGCGGCCGCTGATCGCCTCGACGGTCAACCCGGACATCGCCGAGGCAGAAGGCATGCAGCCGGAAAAGACGCGCCTTGCCTTCATGCTGCTGATGGCGCTCGTCATCGCCATCGCCATGAAGATCGTCGGCATCCTGCTGATCACCTCGCTGCTGATCATCCCCGCTGCCACCGCGCGGCGCTTTTCGACCAGCCCGGAGATCATGGCGGTTCTGGCCTCGCTCATCGGGGCGCTCGCTGTCATCGGCGGGCTCTTCGGCTCCCTGAAATTCGACACGCCGTCCGGTCCCTCGATCGTGGTTGCAGCACTTGGCCTGTTCATTCTAAGCCTGCTGACAAAGCCGAGGACGACCGGAACGGATCATTCGGCGGCAAGCCAGAGAGGCCCGGCATGACGGAAAATCCCGCGACCACGCAGCAACTGACCCGCAACCAGGGCCTGGTTTTCGATGTGCTCTCGCATTCGGAAAACCCGCTCAGCGCCTATACGATCCTCGACAAGCTGCGCGACAGCGGCTTTCGCGCGCCCTTGCAGGTCTATCGGGCGCTCGACAAGCTGCTGGAATTCGGCCTCGTGCACCGGCTGGAAAGCATCAACGCCTTCGTCGCATGCGCCCATCCCGATGAGGGCTGTCACGCGCACGGCATTACGGCGTTCACGATCTGCGAGACCTGCGGCAAGGTCACCGAGTTCCACGATCATGTGATCGAGGACCGGCTGAAGGGCTTTGCCAGGGACCGCAACTTCAAGACCGGCAGGACGACGATCGAGATTCGCGGCACCTGTGCCGGCTGCGCCTGAGCGTCAGCCGACCGGCTTCAATCCCATCCTGAAGCGCTGCCAGTTGCGCACATAGCTCTCGGCGGACAGCTTCAGGCCCTCGATCGCCGCGTCGTCCAGTTCGCGAAGGGCCTTGGCGGGCGATCCGACGATCAGCGAATTGTCCGGATAGACCTTGCCTTCCGTGACCAGCGCATTGGCGCCGACGAGGCAATTCTTGCCGATGACCGCGCCGTTCAGCACCGTCGCGCCCATGCCGATCAGCGAATTGTCGCCGATTGTGCAGCCGTGAATGATCGCGCCGTGGCCGATCGTGCAGCCTTCGCCGATAGTGACCGGCTTGCCGGGATCGGTATGGACGACCACGCCCTCCTGGATATTGGAGCGGGCACCGACGATGATCGCTTCGTTGTCGCCGCGCAGCGTCGCGCCGAACCAGATGCCGACATCCTCGCCGAGAGTGACCTTGCCGATGACGTTGGCGTCCGGCGCCACCCAGTAGCGATCCCCGGCGGGAAGCGTGGGCGTCCGGTCGTCAAGGGCGTAGAGCGGCATGGTATCCTCCGGCGGTTCTGATTCCTTGCCGGCACTCTAGCACCGGCCGGGCGGGGCGGGGAAAGAGCCGAGGGTGGTTTTTCCGCCGCCGATGGAGTATGAGCCCGGCCATGACGAATGCAGGCACATTTTACCAGCGGGCCGTAGAGACGGGGACGAAGATTTTCGCCACCGCGCCGATGATCGACTGGTCCGACCGGGCGTATCGCGTGTTCGCGCGGCAGCTGACGAAGAACGCGCTGCTGTTTACCGAGATGATCGTTGCCGATGCGGTCCTGCGCGGCAATCGCGACCGGCTGCTCGGCTTCGATGCGGTGGAGCAGCCCGTGGCGCTCCAGCTTGGCGGCAACAATCCGCAGAAGCTGGCGGAGGCGGCGCGGATCGGCGAAGGCTTCGGCTATGCCGAGATCAATCTCAATGTCGGCTGTCCTTCCGACCGGGTGCAATCCGGCACCTTCGGCGCCTGCCTGATGCGTGAGCCCGATCTGGTGGCCGATTGCGTGGCGGCGATGAAGGCGGCGGTTTCCATCCCCGTCACCGTGAAATGCCGCATCGGGGTCGACGACCAGGACCCGGAAGTGGCGCTGCGCGATCTTGTCTCCCGCATTGCGGCCGCCGGCACGGACGCCGTCTGGGTCCATGCGCGAAAGGCCTGGCTGCAGGGTCTGTCGCCGAAGGAGAACCGCGACATCCCGCCGCTCGACTACGGCCTCGTGCGCCGGCTGAAGGCAGAAAACCGGAATCTTTTCATCGGCCTCAATGGCGGGCTTCACACATTGGGTCAGGCGGTCGAGGAGATGGAAGGCCTCGATGGCGTGATGCTCGGACGCGCTGCCTATCAGGATAGCGGCGTTCTGACGGGCGTGGATGGGCTTTTTGCGCATCCGCTTCATCCGGCAGGCGTACCGTCTGGCGTCCTCACCAGCCCGCATGACCTTGCCGTCGATGATTGGGAGGCGGTGCGCGACGCCATGATGGCCTATGCGGCCGAGGTGATGGCGCGCGGCGGACGGGTGGCGCATGTGACGCGGCATATGGTCGGGCTGTTCCAGGGCTTTCCCGGCGTGCGGCGCTACCGGCAGATCCTGTCGACGGACGCGACGAAGCCGGGAGCGGGGCCGGAGGTCATCGCGGCGGCTTTCGCGGCGGTGCTGTCGGCCCGCCTGCAGGCGGCGGCGGAGTAGCGCTTTCTGTGCATCGCCGCGCCGCGACCACAATTTCGTCCCCTCGGGGTTGGAGACTTTGCTAAGCAATTCCAGCAGAAGTGCGTAGCGGTTCTGCGTCCGGAATTGCGTGAAGAGAAATAGATTGAGTGTTTTCGCGATTCGGAGAAAAGCGGAAATGCGCTAGACCAGACGGTGCAATGCAGGAAACGCTACAGGTGGCTGCGTGATCGATCCCTACGCCATGCTCGGAATAGAGCGCGATGCCGACGACAACGCGGTGAAGACCGCCTACCGCAAGACCGCCAAGGGCATGCATCCCGATTCAGGCGGCGATGCGGAGCAGTTCGCGCGCCTGCAGACCTGCTACGACCTGCTGCGCGATCCCGTGCGCCGCAAGGTCTTCGACGATACCGGCTTCGACCCGCAGCTTGCCGACCCGCGCGATCTCAAGGGCCTGATCCTGCTCGAGCCGCTGGTCAACGACGTCATCCTCGACGAGCGCGAGCCCGGCAGCTTCGATCCGCTCGCCGCCATGCGCCGCAAGCTCTCCGACGACATCGTCAAGAGTCGCTTCCACATCCTTGAACTGGAACGCCACCGCAATCGCGTGCGCCAGCATATCGACCGCCTCGGCCGCAAGGCCGGCACCGACTTTCTCGGCTCCATGCTGCGCGCCCGCTCGCAGTCGATCGCAGAAGCGATCCGCAATGCGGAGGGCCAGATCGTCGCCATCGAGCAGGCCTATGCCATGCTGGAAGGCTATTCCTACGAACTGGCCACCGCGCTGGAACCCGCCGCCCTTGCGGTCAAGGGTGAGGCGGCGGAGTAGGGCGGATCGCCCGTTTCACTATTGGGTAGCGGTTTGATGTGCGACCGTGGAGGCCTCGACGCGTGCTGCACAGGTGCGCCCGGCGCGCGGGACATGAGGCGTATGGTTTTTACTGTCCCGGCCGCCCCGTTTTTCCTTTCGTGCGCCCCTTGCGCTTGGCCTCATCCGGGTCCTCATAGCTCCCCACACCGATCTTGCCCCGATTGACCGGCTTGGCGTCGTCCGCGCCGGTCGCGCGGTCCGGCTGGCCCTCGGCCAACGGTGACGTGCGCTTCTTGCTGGAGAGGGTTTCTTCGGGGCGTTGGGGGAGGTCGCCGGTAACCGGTTTTTCGGTGCGGCCGACGGTCATTTCGTCGAGGCTGTTCTTGCGGAACAGGGATTTGCCCGCCGGGGTGGCGACGGTGCTGCCCATTTTCCCCGGTTCCGGCTTCGCCGAGCTTTTGCCCTTTCCGCCACCTTCCTGCGATCTCGCTTCCTCCCGCGCCATCGGGTCGTCCATGACGGCGAGTTCGGCGGCCTTGAGGCGCTTGATCTCGTCGCGGATGCGGGCGGCCTTCTCGAAGTCGAGATCGGCGGCGGCGTCGCGCATGGCTTTTTCCAGCGCGTTGAGATGGGCCTGGAGGTTGTTGCCGACGAGGTTGCCGCCATCCGCAAAGCCCTTGCCGGAGACGCCGGAAATGTCGGCGCGAACATGGTCGCGCTCGTAGACCGAGTCGAGGATGTCGGAAATCTTCGCCTTCACCGATTCCGGGGTGATGCCGTGCGCCTCGTTATAGGCGACCTGCTTTTCGCGGCGGCGGGTCGTCTCGTCCATGGCGCGCTGCATGGAGCCGGTGATCTGGTCGGCATAGAGGATGACCTTGCCGTCGACGTTTCGCGCCGCGCGGCCGATGGTCTGCACCAGCGACGTCTCCGAGCGGAGAAAACCTTCCTTGTCGGCGTCGAGAATGGCGACGAAGCCGCATTCGGGAATGTCGAGGCCTTCGCGCAGCAGGTTGATCCCGACCAGTACGTCGAAAGCGCCGAGGCGCAGGTCGCGGATGATCTCGATGCGCTCCAGCGTGTCGATGTCCGAGTGCATGTAGCGCACGCGAACCCCCTGTTCGTGCAGGTATTCGGTGAGGTCCTCGGCCATGCGCTTGGTGAGCACGGTGACGAGCGTGCGGTAGCCGGCCTGCGCGGTCTCGCGGATCTCGCCCAGGACGTCGTCCACCTGGCTTTTCGCCGGGCGCACCTCGACCGGCGG
This sequence comes from Shinella sp., assembly GCF_049651085.1. Lineage (GTDB taxonomy): Bacteria > Pseudomonadota > Alphaproteobacteria > Rhizobiales > Rhizobiaceae > Shinella. The sequence continues at coordinate 327,328 of NZ_JBASBL010000021.1, read as the reverse complement.
GTCGATGAGGCCGGTCGGGCGGATGACCTGCTCGGCGAAGACGCCGCCGGACTGCTCCATCTCCCAGCCGCCGGGCGTCGCCGAGACGGCAATCGTGTCCGGGCGCATGGCGTCCCATTCCTCGAATCGCAGCGGGCGGTTGTCCATGCAGGAGGGCAGGCGGAAGCCGTATTCGGCCAGCGTCGCCTTGCGGCGAAAGTCGCCCCGGTACATCGCGCCGATCTGCGGGATCGTGACGTGGCTTTCGTCGATGAAGATCAGCGCATTGTCCGGCACATATTCGAAGAGCGTCGGCGGGGGCTCGCCGGGCTTGCGGCCCGTCAGGTAGCGTGAATAGTTCTCGATGCCGGCGCAGGAGCCGGTGGCCTCCAGCATCTCGACATCGTAGCGCGTGCGCTGCTCGAGGCGCTGGGCCTCCAGCAGGCGGCCGGCCTTTTCCAGCTCGACGAGGCGGTGCTTCAGCTCCTCCTTGATCGCCTTGATGGCACCGTTCAGCGTCGGGCGCGGCGTGACGTAGTGGCTGTTGGCGTAGATCTTGACTGATTTCAGGTCGCCGGTCTTCTGGCCGGTCAAGGGGTCGAATTCGGTGATCGCGTCGATCTCGTCGCCGAACATGGAGATGCGCCAGGCGGCATCCTCAAGGTGGGCGGGGAAGATTTCGATCGTGTCGCCGCGCACGCGGAAGGAGCCGCGCTGAAAATCCATCTCACGGCGCTTGTATTGCTGGGCGACGAGGTCGGCCAGCAGCTGGCGCTGGTCGAGCCGTTCGCCGACCTGCATCTGGAAGGTCATGGCCGTATAGGTCTCGACCGAGCCGATACCGTAGATGCAGGAGACCGAGGCGACGATGATGCAATCGTCACGCTCGATCAGCGAGCGGGTGGCCGAGTGGCGCATGCGGTCGATCTGCTCGTTGATCGAGGATTCCTTCTCGATGAACGTATCGGAGCGCGGCACATAGGCTTCCGGCTGGTAATAATCGTAGTAGGAGACGAAATATTCGACCGCGTTCTCCGGGAAGAAGTTCTTGAATTCCGAATAGAGCTGCGCGGCGAGCGTCTTGTTCGGCGCGAGGATGACGGCGGGGCGCTGTGTCTCCTCGATCACCTTGGCCATGGTGAAGGTCTTGCCCGAGCCGGTGACGCCGAGCAGCACCTGGCTGCGCTCGCCGGAGGAAAGGCCCTCGACGAGGTCCTTGATGGCGGTGGGCTGGTCGCCGGCAGGCTGGTACTCGCTGATCATGCGGATGGGGATGCCGCCCTCCGACTTTTCCGGCCGGGCCGGGCGGTGCGGCGTCCACAGCTTGCCGTCCTTGAACAGCGGATTGCCGCTCTCGATGAGGGCCGAGAGCGCCTCCACCGTCGCCGTGACGGCCGTGCCGGCATTGAGCGAGACGGCGTCCTCCAGCGAGGTATCCATGCCGGAGACCGGGTTGAGGCCGGCGGCGGCGCGGGTCTTCGGATCGGACGAGCCGCCGATCGACACGCCGCGCGAGGTCTTGGAGGCCGTCACCTGCTCGGTATGGCGACGCGCGGCGTTTTCCACGGTCTTGCGGTGCTTGCCCGCCTTGGAGGCGACCTCGCGGCGGCTTTCGACACTCGCGGCCTCCGCCTCTGCCTCGAGCTGCTTCACCCAGTCGGAGACGCTGCCGCTGAGCGGTGCGCCTTCGAAGTCGGACTGCGGGGCTTCCTCGAAACCGGGCTTCGAGGACGAGGGGTTTTTCGGTGATCTGGCCATGCGGGGAATATGGCGAGAGTCATCCGGAAAGAAAAGGGCCTATGAGTACAAAAGGGAAACGAATTTGCCGCAGTCCACGCCGTCAGGCGTACGGTGCGCCGGGACCGGCGAAGACGGCGCGCAGGCGGTTCGCCACATGCTGCACCGCGCGGTCCCTGTCGCGGCGGCGGTGCCAGGCGAGGTGGAGCGGGAAGCCGGGCACGGGGATTGGCGGCGGAACGATGTGGAAGCGTCCGGCCGCATCCGGCGGCAGGGTATGGGCCGGCATCATGGCGATGAGGTCGCTGTCTTCCAGCAGCGGCGGCACCATCAGGAAGCTCGGCACGACGATGCCGACACGGCGGGATTTACCGAGGGCCGAGAGCTGATCGTCGAAGCCGCTGCGCGTATCGCCGCGGCCGGAGACGAGGATATGCGGAAAATCGAGCCAGCGATCCAGGCTGAAGCCGGCGAGGGCGGCGGGATGGTCCTGCCGCATGGCGACGACATATTGCTCCTCCAGCAGCGTCTCGCAGTGTAAGGCGGCTTCATCGATGCTCGGGAATACGGAGACGGCGATGTCGCTGGCGCCGCGGGCGAGCGAATCGAGCGCGGCCGGCGCGCCGTGCCACGGCTGGATGACGAGATCGATGCCGGGGGCGGAGCGGGCAAGGGCGTGGTGCAGCGGGCCGGCGATGACGATGCCGGGGTGGTCGGCGGTGGTGATGCGCACCGTCTGGCGGATTTCGGACAGCGGCTCTTCCGGCGCATCCACCACGGCAGCGATGCCGACAAGCAGGTTCTTCAGCGGCTCGCGCAGGGCTTCCGCCTTCGGGGTCAGCCGCATGCCGCCCTTGCCGCGCTCCAGCAGCGGATCGCCGAACAGGTGGCGGCAGCGGTCGAGCGCGCTGGAGGTGGCGGGCTGGGAGAGGTTCAGCCGGGCGGCGGCGCGCGAGACATGCGCCTCGTCGAGCAGTGCGTCGAGGACGACGAGGAGGTTGAGGTCGATCGATCTTAAATTCATGAAATGGATAACATCATATATAAATCATCCATTGGAGTGATTTTAGAGGTTGCGGCACTCTCAGGGCGTCAACACAGGAGACGATGCCATGAGCAAGACCTTGATCCTTCTCTTCCATCCCGACCTCGGCCGCTCGCGGGCCAATGCGGCCCTTGCCGCCGCCGCCGCCCGCCTGCCGGGCGTGGAGGTCATCGATATCTATGCGCTCTATCCGGACGGCAGGATCGATGCCGATCGGGAGGTGGCCCGGCTGCTTTCGGCGGATCGCATCGTGCTGCAGTTCCCGATCCAGTGGTATTCCACGCCACCGCTGCTGAAAGCCTGGCAGGACGCGGTGCTGACCCGCATGTACTACATCACCTACAAGACCGAAGGCTGCCTGCTGGAAGGCAGGCCGTTGCTGGTGGCCGCCACGGCGGGCAATGTGCCGGAAGCCTATGCGCATGACGGGGCCAACAAGTTCACAATGGCCGAGCTGCTGCGTCCGCTGGAGGCTACCGCGCACCGTTGCGTCCTGCCGTGGCAGACGCCGTTCCTCCTCTATCGGGCGGACAAGCTCGACGACCTGTCGCTGCACGGCGCGGCGAGGGACTATGCGGCGATTCTGGGGGAGTGGCGCGACGCCACAGCGCCGCATGAGGATACCAGCCGCTATCTTGTGGAAGCATGGGGGTAGGCGCGACAGGTTCATGCGGCGAGGGCGACGCCTTCAGCCGGTCGGGCCGGCCGGAGCGCCGCATCATGGCGCGCGAACCCGCGAGACGCAGGCTTGACGGCGGCAGCCTGTCGGCTATGCCGATGGTCAATTCTCTTTTCAGGATTCGCCTATGCCCTTCAGCCTCACCCCCGCGGCCGTCTGGCCGATCGTGCTGCTTTGCCTGTCCAACGTCTTCATGACTTTTGCCTGGTATGGGCATCTCAAGTTCAAGTCCGCGCCGCTCTTCGTGGCGATCCTGGCGAGCTGGGGCATCGCCTTCTTCGAGTATTGCCTGGCGGTGCCGGCCAATCGCATCGGCCATGGGGTCTATTCGGCGGCGCAGCTGAAGACCATCCAGGAAGTCATCACCCTTCTGGTCTTTGCCGGCTTCTCGGTGTTCTGGTTGAAGGAAAGCCTCACCTGGAACCATGCCGTCGGCTTCCTTCTGATTGCGGCCGGCGCGGCCTTCGTCTTCAAGGGCTGAAGCGTTTCCCGTCGGAGCGGCAAACAAAACCATGGAGCAATTGCAGCGATCCGGTTTTCACCGGAATTGCTCCAGGTTGCTATTCGACGGGCACGGGAGTGGGGTGGCCGTTCTGGTCGAGCGCGACCATGACGAAGGTGCCGGCGGTCACCTTTTCCAGCGTGGTCGTCAGGTAGCGCTGCGCCCAGGCCTCGACGATGAGCGTGATCGAAGTGCGGCCGACGCGGGCGATATCGGTGTAGATGCTGAGCGTATCGCCGATCTTGACCGGCAGCTGGAAGGCCATTTCCTTGACCGCCGCCGTGACGACGCGGCCGTGGGCGCGCTCGGCGGCACGGATGCCCGAGGCAAGGTCCATCTGCGCCATGACCCAGCCGCCGAAAATATCGCCTGCGGCATTGGCATCGCCCGGCATGGCGAGCGTGCGAAGGGTGAGTTGGCCGTTCGGCATTGTGGTCTCGGTCATGCGGGTCCTCTCCATCGTTCCTTCCGGTCTAGCCGAATGCGAGGGATGGAGAAAGAGGGGGCGTCGATCCCCGCGATGGCATTTCTGAGCCTCCGACATTCCGGGCAATCTTGCCTGGTTGCCGCGGGTTCCGGGGCTTTTCATTTTTCCGGTGAGGCGGCTGGGAACGTTTCCTTTACCCTGTTGCGACAAAATATTCTGGAATTGCAGGCATGTCGGCCTGCGCTCCGGGATTTGAGGCAGGGCCGTCCGATTGAGGACAAATGCGGCCTGCACCATCGACGGACAGGAATGCGCGCAAACGGGACTTCGCATCGGGCGGAGGCGGGCGCCAGACGGAAATGACAATGGGTATCGCGTTTGTATCTTGTCTGCGCCGGTCGCTCGGGCTGCTTCTGATCCCGGCGATGCTGGCTGCCTGCTCCGGCGGCATGATCCCGCCCGACGACATAGACGGCGCCGGCGTCAGCGCCATCCGGCCGGCTGCCGACATGGGCGACACGGGCGGCGACCTTACCACCTATACCGCCGATGAGCCCATCGGCCGGGTCGGTGCGGCAGATACGGCGATGGCCGTGCCAGCCGCTGAAAACAAGCGCCTGCCGAAGATCGACAGCGACGAGGCGATGGGCATCGACCAGCCTGTGCAGACCTCGTCCGGCGTGCTCACCGTGCCGGAGGGCGGCGTCAACATGGATGAGGGCCTTGGCGTCGGCCGCGTCGAGGGCCTTGCGGAAACGCAGTCCAACGAGATTGCCGAAGGCAACGCCTCGCAGGTCGTGGTCGCCGGCATCGGCACCGATACGCCGCGCGAGATCGGCGAGCGCGATGTCGTCCCGATGTCCGGAGCGGACATGGAGCTCGGCACGCCGGCGGAAAGCGACGGATATCTGCGCGTGCCTGACAAGGCGACGACCCGCCGCCGGCAGGCGGTGGAGGGAGAACAGGTCGCCTTCCTGCCGCGCCTCACCAATCCGATGCAGACGCCCGAAACCATGGGCGGCATGCCGGCCGCGGAAAAGGCCTGCCGCCAGCGGCTGCAGAAGCTCGGCGTGAAATTCCGCGATGTGCCGCGGGTCTCCCGCGGCCGCTCCTGCGGCATCGAATGGCCGGTCGAGCTTTCCGGTCTTTCCGGCGGCATCCAGATCAAGCCGGCGGCGCAGGTGAACTGCCAGATCACCGAGGCCTTCGCGCGCTGGGTGAAGCAGGAACTCGTGCCCTCCAGCCGCATGCGCTACCTCTCCGGCGTTTCGGCGATCCACCAGATGTCGTCCTATTCCTGCCGCACCATGAATTCGCGGAAGGGCGCGGCCATGTCGGAACATGCAAGGGGCAATGCCATCGACGTCGGAAAGATCGTGCTGAAGAACGGCAAGGCCATCTCCATCGAGAAGAAGGGTTTCTTCTCCTTCCGCGAAAAGGGCCTGCTCAAGGCGGTGCGCGGCGATAGCTGCAAATATTTCTCCACCGTGCTCGGCCCCGGCAGCGACCGTTATCACAAGGACCATTTCCACTTCGACCTGCGCGCGCGCAAATCCGGCTATCGCCATTGCAGTCTGTGAGAAACTGAACTGCGGACAAAAAAAGACCGGCGGGGGGCCGGTCGAAAGGGGCGGCAGCTCGCGTGCGAGAGGCTGCCTGAATGTCACATTCCGTCACCCGCGCCGGGGCGTCCGGCGAAGATGCATGCAGGCTTCCACTGGGGAAGCAGGCGGATGGGGCCGCCGATGGCTCCCTCAGGGTCGGGAGCAAGGCCGTTGCCAGAAGGCACAGGACGCAAACCGTTCCAGTCGACCTCGCTGAGAGGATGGTTGAAATCGGTCACGGTTTGATGACAGTTGGTCACCAGTTCGCGTTAAATTTTCGCGCGCCATCCGACGATCCGCCGTCTTCCTGTCCTCGTGGCGCTGCTGCGCGATTTTTTTCTGCAACCCGGGTGAAAATTGACAAGGGACACGCCATATAGGGTGTCCTTCCGCATGATTTTCCCTCTCTCTGGAGCCCTGCATGGCGCCCATAGTTTCCATTCGCAATCTCACCAAGAGTTACGCGTCGGGTTTCCAGGCGCTGAAAGGTGTCGATCTCGACATCGAGGAGGGCGAGATTCTCGCGTTGCTCGGGCCGAACGGCGCGGGCAAGACGACGATGATCTCGATCATCTGCGGCATCGTCACGCCGAGCGGCGGAACCGTCACCGTCGGCGGTCACGACATCCAGCGTGACTTCCGCCAGACCCGCTCCATCATCGGCCTCGTGCCGCAGGAGCTGACGCTGGACGCCTTCGAGACGGTGTGGAACACGGTCGCCTTCTCGCGCGGCCTGCATGGCTGCAAGTCGGACCCGGCGCTGATCGAGCGCATCCTCAAGGAGCTTTCGCTCTACGACAAGAAGGACACGATGCTGCGCCAGCTTTCGGGCGGCATGCGCCGGCGCGTGCTGATCGCCAAGGCGCTCTCCTATGAGCCGAAGGTGCTGTTCCTCGACGAGCCGACGGCTGGCGTTGACGTCAGCCTGCGCAAGGACATGTGGCAGCTCGTCGAGCGCCTGCGCGCGGCCGGCGTCACGATCATCCTGACGACGCATTACATCGAGGAGGCGGAGGAAATCGCCGACCGCATCGGCGTGATCAACAACGGGCAGATCCTGCTGGTGGAGGAAAAGAAGGCGCTGATGGCCAAGCTCGGCCGCAAGGAAATGACCGTCGAGCTGGCGGAGCCCATCGGCACGATCCCCGACACGCTGTCGCCTTTCGGGCTGACGCTGGGAGAAGCCGGCACGCGGCTTACCTATGAATTCAATTCGTCCGGCGAGCGCACCGGTATTTCATCGCTGCTCTCCGCGCTGTCGCAAGCGGGCCTTCGGGTCAAGGACATCTCCACCGAGCAGAGTTCGCTGGAAGACATTTTCGTGGAGCTGGTGGGGGCAGGCAAATGAATTTCGAGGCGATCAAGTCCATCTATGCGTTCGAAATGGCGCGCACGCGCCGCACGCTGCTCCAGAGCATCGTTTCGCCCGTCATCACCACGTCGCTCTATTTCATCGTGTTCGGCGCGGCTATCGGCTCGCGCATACAGGAAGTGCAGGGCGTGCCCTACGGCGCCTTCATCGCGCCCGGCCTCATCATGCTGACGCTCCTCAACCAGTGCATCGGCAACGGGTCCTTCGGCATCTATTTCCCGAAATTCACCGGCACGATCTATGAAATTCTGTCTTCGCCCATTTCGATGATCGAGATCGTCATCGGCTATGTCGGGGCAGCGGCGACCAAGGGACTGATCGTCGGCACCATCATTCTCCTCACCGCCTCGCTCTTCGTCGACATATCGATCAAGCATCCGCTGGTGATGATCCTGTTCTTCGTGCTGACCGCCGTCAGCTTCAGCCTGTTCGGCTTCATGATCGGCATCTGGGCGAAGGATTTCGAGCAGCTCAACCTCTTCCCGATGCTCGTCGTGCCACCGCTCGTCTTTCTCGGCGGCAGCTTCTATTCCATCGAGATGCTGCCGCCCTTCTGGCAGACTGTCAGCCACTTCAACCCGGTACTCTACCTCGTTTCCGGTTTCCGATGGAGTTTCTACGAGATCGCCGACGTGAACCCCGTCGTCAGCCTGCTGACCGTGCTGGGCTTCCTTCTGGTGTGCCTGTCGATCACTGCGTGGATCTTCAAGACCGGCTACAAGCTGAAGAACTGAGGAGCCCGGTTTCCTTGCGATGCCAACCGCGCTAGGCTCTACCTCGTAGGCACCGTCCTGCTGATCTGAACAACGACGGGCTCACTTTCGGCCGGCACCGCCCGGCGTTGTGCTGCACCGTTGCAAACGGAGGTTCTGCGATGAACGTCATCGCCGATCACGGTGTCCGATTCGGACGAATTGCGGCCATGCTGCCGGTCAGGGACATGGCCAGAGCCCATGACTTCTACACGCGCGTCTTCGGCTTTTCGAAAGTCTTCGAGAATGGAAGTCCCGTCGGCTTCATGATCCTGAAGCGCGACGAGGGGGAGCTGCACCTCACGCTGCAGCCGTCGCACGAGGCTGCGAACTTCAACGTCGCCCATCTCATGGTGGACGATGCCGGTGCGCTGTATGCGGCATGCCAGCGTCATGGCGTGAGGATCATCAAGCGCCTTCAGGACAAGGATTACGGCCTCAGGGCGTTCGTGTTCGAGGATCCGGACGGCAACCGCATCGATGTGGGGCAGCGGATCTAAGGCGAGCCGATGGAACGGGGTGGCGTCGTCTGCCTCGTTCTCCTCTGCCGCGAAATGTCAGTCCCTCAGCCGCAGTTCGTCGCGTTGCCTCGTGACCGCGACACATCCGGGCGGTCACGCGCCGTCCAGGTAGTACGCTTTCTGCGACGGGTAATAATCCGCGAATGACGGCAGCGTCTTGCCTTCGCGTGTGGCGACCAGCATGTCGAGGTAATATTCCCAGCCCGGTCCGACATCGCCCGCAAGCTGTCGGTCGCTCAGGCGCTGCACGAAGCGCAGCTCGGTCGTGTCGTCCGTCTGCGTCAACGTCAGCTCGATGCGCCAGTCGCCGTATTCGTCCTTCATCGTGATGACCAGGCGGCGCGGCGCTTCGCATTCTTCGATCATCACATTCGACCACGGCTGGTCCTTCTCGTGGGTGAGTTGCAGCCGCACGATCTTGCCAGGTCCGGCGTCCCCCTCCCAACGGCCGAACCAGAGCGCGGTGCGATCGGATTTCGTCACGCTCATCCAGACATCGTCGATGGGCGCTCGGAACGTGCGCGTGAGGATGAGGTCATTGCCAAGAACGTGGCCGGTTGGCTTCGGGCTCATGCCGTCTCCTTTTCCGTGTCGTCCGCGTGCCGTCGTGACTCGGGTATATGCTAACGCCTTCTGCGAAGCGCCCGCAACCGGCAGGGGCGAGGGCTCAGTCCTTCAGCCGTAGCTCGTCGCGCGTGATCTCGATGGAGCCGAGGGTTTCCAGGAAACTCATGCCGAGAAGGCTCTGGTCGAGCCGACCCTGTTCGGTGACCATGCCGCGGATGGTACCGCGCAGGATGGGGCCGATGGCGACCTCGCGCAGCGTGACGGGTGCGGCGCGCGCCCGGCCGTTGGCGGTGGAGACGTCGATCGAGAAGACGAGGTTGTCCGGGTCTATGCCGAGCCGCATGGCATCCTCGTAGGACAGCACGACGGAACTGGCGCCGGTATCGACCAGCATGCGTAGCGTCGTGCCGTCGATCGTCACATTGGTTTCGAAGTGACCGGAGACGCCCTTGTGGATGACGAGGATCTGCTCGCCGCCCGCGCCGGTCGTCACGACGGCGTGGCCGGGAATGAGCCCGGCGGTCAGGCGGTTGCCGACCTGCTGCAGGTCGAAGCGGTAGAGATAGACGGTGGCAAGCGCCAGGATGAGCAGCAGCCATATGGCGGCCTGGCGCAGGCTTTCGCCCCATTGGCGGCGGCTGGCCAGCATGCCGGCGGCGATCATCGCGCCGATGGCGGACAGCGACACGAGCTGGCCGAAATCGTCATTGGCGATGCCGAGCGTGCGGCCCCCGTCATGATTGATGATAAGAAGCACCAGGCCGGCGGCAAGAATGCCAAGAAGGATATAGAGCTTCATGCCTCGCCGCGCTCCCGCGCCATGCGCGTGCGGCGGGTCTCGCGCCGCGGCTTGCGCTCGACGGTCGCAAGGCGCGCCGGAAGCTCCGCCATGATCGTGCGGCGTTCGTCCGAGCTGTAGAGCGTCCAGGCGCCGATTTCGTCGCGCGTGCGGCCGCAACCGAAACAGTAGCCGGTCACCATGTCGATCGAACAGACGAGAATGCAGGGCGATTCCATTGGGTCTCCGGGCGATGCCTCTTTGGTCTTCCGCGATCCCGGCTGGAAACCGCGACGGGCTTTGCCGGGACCTCACTTATATCGGCGGCTCAGAGCGCCAAGGCAAGGGCGAAGAGCACTGACATTTCCGCAAGCTGCTGCGTTGCGCCGATCGTGTCGCCGGTATGGCCGCCGATCTTGCGCAGCGCCATTCGGTTGAAGGCGAGCACGGCGATGACCGCTGCCGCAAGGGCGAGGACGAGGGCGATCATCGTGCCGTGCGGCAGAATCAGCAGCGTGGCCATGAGGATGCCGCTCGTCAGCGCGAAGACGGTCGCCCCGCGTTCCGGCTCGCCGACCGAGGCGGCGACGCCGTCGCGTCGGGCGGGTGGCAGCAGCGACCAGTGCCAGACCATGGCGGTGCGGCTCGCCGCGGCGACGGCGAGCAGGGCCATGCCCAGGCCGGAGGGGGGCAGCGCGGTCGCAAGCGCCGCGATCGCGGTGGCGCGCAGGCCGAAGGAAAGGATGAGCGCAACGACGCCGTAGGAGCCGACCCGGCTGTCCTTCATGATGGCGAGTGCTCTTTCCCGGTCCCGCCCGCCGCCGATGCCGTCGGCGCTGTCGGAAAGCCCGTCCTCATGCAGCGCGCCCGTGAGCAGCACCTGGAGGCCGAGCGTTGCGAAGGCGAGCAGGAGAGGCGGGGCGTGCAGGGCGGAGAGGATGGCGGCGAGCGCTGCGGGAGGCAGCAGGACCAGCACGCCGGCCAGCGGAAAGGCCCTGACGGCGCGCGACAACCGTCCATCGTGACCGGCAAAGTGCCGCTGCGGCACCGGCACGCGCGAGAGGAAGGCGATCGAACGCGCGGTGTCGTCGATGAAATCCCTGATATCCACGTCGAAGAGCCCCTCCCGGCGACAGGGCGACGCATGCCGCCGCAAATGCGGTTGTCGGATTCGCCCACGGCCTCTATTAGAGCAGTTCCAGCAAAAGTGCGCAGCGGTTTTGCGTTCGGATCTGCGTAAAACTGACTGTTGAGAAGACACAACACCCGCCTTTGAAAGCCCCAAGCAAGGAATTCCCCAAGATGAGTGCCAGCGGCCTGCCGTTCGATGATTTTCGTGAATTGCTGCGTAACCTGCCCGGTCCGGATTCGGCCGCGCTGGTGGCTGCGCGCGAACGCGACTCGCAGCTGACCAAACCGCCGGGCGCACTCGGCCGGCTGGAGGAAATCGCTTTCTGGCTCGCGGCCTGGACCGGCCGTCCGCCGGCCGTCACGCGCCCGCTGGTTGCGATCTTTGCCGGTAACCATGGCGTCACCAAGCAGGGAATCACGCCCTTTCCGTCCTCCGTCACGGCGCAGATGGTCGAGAATTTTGCCGCTGGCGGCGCGGCGATCAACCAGATCTGCATCACGCATGACCTCGGCCTGAAGGTCTTCGACCTCGCGCTCGACTACCCGACTGCCGACATCACGGAAGAGCCGGCGCTTTCCGAGCGTGACTGCGCCGCCACGATGGCCTTCGGCATGGAAGCGGTTGCCGGCGGCACGGACCTGATCTGCATCGGCGAGATGGGCATCGGCAACACGACCATTGCCGCAGCGATCAACCTGGCGCTCTATGGCGGCACGGCGGAAGAGTGGGTCGGCCCCGGCACCGGTTCGGAAGGCGAGGTCCTGCAGCGCAAGATCGCCGCCGTCCAGAAGGCCGTCGACCTCCACCGCGCCCATCTGTCCGATCCGCTCGAAGTGCTGCGCCGTCTCGGCGGACGCGAGATCGCGGCGATGGCCGGTGCTATCCTCGCGGCCCGCATGCAGAAGATTCCCGTCATCATCGACGGTTACGTCGCGACGGCGGCGGGTGCGATCCTGCGCGCCGCCAACCCGTCCGCCCTCGACCATTGCCTGATCGGCCATGTCTCGGCCGAGCCGGGGCACCTGAAGTCGATCGAGAAGCTCGGCAAGACGCCGCTGCTGGCGCTCGGCATGCGGCTTGGCGAAGGCACGGGCGCGGCGCTTGCCGCCGGTATCGTCAAGGCGGCAGCCGCCTGCCATTCCGGCATGGCGACCTTCGTTCAGGCGGGTGTCAGCAACCGCACCTAGCAGCACGGTCGGGAAAAAGCCCGAATTGCATGGATTGAGACCCATGGAGCCTTCCCGTCGTACGGGCATGCTTCATGGGCGCGGCAAGAGCAGGATTATGGAATGGGTCAGGCACCAATCGAGAAAAAGACCGGCTTCAGCCACCTGTTCGCGGCTGCGACTTATTCGGCGGGCGGTGCGCGCCGGCTGCTTGGCGAAGCAGCCTTCCGGCACGAACTGATCGCCTTCGGCGCCGCCATGGTGATTTTCACCGTGGTCGGCGCGTCGTTCTTTCAATATGTCGCGATGGCGATCCTGTTCCTGCTGATGGTCGCTTTCGAGGCGCTCAACACGGCGATCGAGGAGATCGTCGACCGGGTGTCGCCGGAGATTTCCGATATGGGTAAGCACTCGAAGGATCTCGGCTCCTTCGCCGTCTTCTGCCTGATCATCGCCAATGCCGTCTATGCCGGCTACGTGGTGATTTCCCGGTTCATCTGAGAGGTTTCAGGCAAAACTCTTGCGGCGCGGTGAGACGGCCCGGGTTTCGCTGACGGCGGGCAGGCTCTGGAGCACGCGCTTGGCCGGCAGGATGGCGATGGCCTCGGTGCCTTCGCGCAGCTTGGATTTCAGTATGAATTCGCCATTGTGCTTGGCAAGGATGGCCTGAACGATTGGCAGGCCGAGGCCGGTGCCCTGTTCGGCGCTCTTGATGGCGATCGAGCCCTGGCCGAAGGCGGAAAGCACGACGGGGATTTCCTCTTCCGGAATGCCGGGGCCGTTGTCCCTGATGGAGACATACTGGCCGCCGCCGGCGGTCCAGCCGGCCTTGACGACGACCTCGCCCCCCTGCGGCGTGAATTTCACGGCATTCGACAGCAGGTTCAGGATGACCTGACGTAGCGCCTTCTCGTCCGCCCACACCGCCGGCATGCCGCTTTCGACCTGCTCGGAAATGGTGATGTTCTTGGCCCGGGCGCGCAGCTGCACCATGCCGATGCAATCTTCGGCGATATCCACGAGATGGACCGAATCCTCAGACAGGTCGTATTTGCCGGCCTCGATGCGCGAGAGGTCGAGGATCTCGTTGATGAGGTTCAGGAGATGCTGGCCGGAATGGTGGATATCCGAGGTATATTCCTTGTAGACCGGGTTGTTGAGCGGTCCGAGGACTTCCGTCGACATGACTTCGGAAAAGCCGAGGATGGCGTTCAGCGGCGTGCGCAATTCATGCGACATGGAGGCGAGGAAGCGGGATTTGGCAAGGTTTGCCTCTTCCGCCCGGCGCCGCGCCTCGTCCGACATGGATTTGGCCACTTCCAGTTCGGCGATCAGGTCGTCCTTTTCCGACTGGGAAGAGAGCAGCTGCGCGCTCGTATGGCGCAGGCGATGGGTCATGAAAACGAGGAAGACGAGCGCCGCGGAGATGATCGTCGCCATGGCGAGGGTCGCGGGTACGGGGCTCACGAGAGCCGAGCCGGCAAGCGCGGCGACAGTGGGTGTGAAGGCGTAGAGGATCGCGTGCCGCAGCATCAGCGTGCTCATCGCCGTCACGGCGAGCGCGACGAGCAGCGCGGAGCCCTTGTAGAAGTCGAAGGTGACGCCGGTGCATGGGCCGCAGTTTTGCAGCGCGAATGCGGCCCAGGCAAACCCCATGAGGACCTGGGAAATCAGGAACCGGCGGTGCCAGCGGCGCACATTCTCGCCGGTAATGCCATGCTTGCGCGCGCGGCGCGCGACGAGCATGCCGATCGCGTGCATGCTGAGCGCCAGCACGGCCCAGGCCACAAGGCCGACTTCCTGCGTGAGATAGATGCCGCCGGCGGCAATCAGCACGACGACCATGGGAACGGCGAGTGCGCCCTGTGCGACTGAATCGATATGGAGCTGCATCATTTCGCGCTCGAAGCCGGGCGAAATGCCGGTCGCCGTCTGCAGCCGCTCGCGGGTCGCGCGGACGGTCCGCGTGACAGCCTTGTTTCGGAGGCTGCGCGACTTATCGACGATGATCTTGTCGGTCGAGGTACTGACGCCGGTACTCATCATGGTTGCAACTGTTGCGGACAGCGTTGCAGTCTAGGGAGGAAACCTTAAGAAGATGCTGCCGCGCATAAACCATTTACGAACCATTCCGAGATTTTTCGTAGCGTGATCTCGATGGCGTTTCGGATATGACCATGCGTCAAGAATCACCAGCAAGGAACAGAGCTCCATGGGCTTTACCAGGCAGGCGCGCGATGTCGGCGTGGCGGTTGCGATCCTGGCGCTGACGGCGCTGGTCGTGGCGCGTATCGGCGGCGAAAGCGGCGAGACCATCGTCGGCACCGCGCGGGCGGCCGATGGCGATACGCTGACGCTCGATGGCCACCGCATTCGCCTTGTCGGCATCGATACGCCGGAAATGACGCAGGTCTGCAAGCGGGACGGAGCCGACTGGCACTGCGGCGCGGCTGCGCGCTCGCGACTGGCGGAGTTGTTGCGGGCGGGGCCTCTGACCTGCCGCACTAAGGGAACGGACAAGTACGACCGATGGCTGGCGCGCTGCGAAACGGCGGACGGCGATCTCGGCCAGCGCATGGTACGGGAGGGCCTTGCGGTCGCCTATGGCGGATATGAGAACGAGGAGCAGTTCGCCCGGGCCGAACGCAAGGGGCTGTGGGGCTCGGAATTCGACATGCCGCAGCAATGGCGCCGGATGAACGGCCGGCCGCAGGAGGTGGTCCATGAGGCGGAAGCCGGCATGATCGGCAGCGTTCTGGAAGCATTGGGACTGAATTGACGGACGGCGCGATGAACGAGGGAAAATCTGCCGGCGACATGGCTGCCCTTCGCGCGCAGATCGCGGCGTGTCGGATCTGCCGCGATCTGCCTGCGCGGGCAGGGGATTTCCTGCCGCATGAGCCCCGGCCGGTCGCCGTCATCTCCGGCACTGCCCGGATCCTCATCGCCGGGCAGGCGCCGGGCCTGCGGGTGCATGAAAGCGGACTGCCGTTCAACGACGCTTCGGGCGACCGGCTGCGCAACTGGCTCGGCGTGACGCGCGAGCAATTCTACGACCCGCAAAGTTTCGCCATCGTGCCGATGGGCTTCTGTTTTCCCGGTTATGACACCCATGGCAGCGACCTGCCGCCGAGGCGGGAGTGCGCGCCGCTCTGGCGTGCCCGCGTACTTGCCGCCATGCCGCAGGTCGAACTGGTGCTGGCGATCGGGCAGTATGCGCAGGCCTGGCATCTGGGCAAGACGAGGGCCGCGAGCATGACCGAGACCGTGCGCGACTGGCGCCGGCATCTCGGACGAAACGAGGGGCCTGCCGTGCTGCCGCTGCCCCACCCTAGCTGGCGCAATACGGCCTGGTTGAAGCGCAATCCGTGGTTTGAGGACGAGGTTCTGCCGGAATTGCGAAAGCGGGTAACAATCCTGGCTCTGTGAAATATAATTCTTCCAATTTACCAAGAATTGGGTATATGAGGGAATTAAATTTCTTAGGGGAGTTCAATGGATCGTCTGGACCGCAAAATCCTGCGCCTTTTGCAGGAAGATTCCACTCTGGCAGTGGCGGATCTTGCCAAGAAGGTCGGGCTTTCGACCACACCCTGCTGGCGGCGCATCCAGAAGATGGAAGAAGATGGTGTGATCCGCAAGCGCGTCGCGCTGCTCGATCCGGTGAAGATCAACACCAAGGTGACGGTTTTCGTCTCGATCCGCACCAATGCGCATTCCACGGAATGGCTGAAGCGCTTTTCCGAGGTGATCGTCGAGTTCCCGGAAGTCGTCGAATTCTACCGCATGAGCGGCGATGTGGATTATCTGCTGCGCGTCGTCGTGCCCGATATCGCCGCCTATGATGCATTCTACAAGCGCATGATCGCCCGCATCGAGATCCGCGACGTGTCCTCGGCCTTCGCGATGGAGCAGATCAAGTACACGACCGAGCTGCCACTCGACTACATGGCCGTGGACAACCAGAAGAGCGGCGAAGACTAGGCGCTCATTCTTCCGGCCGCTTGAACGTCACCGCGACGCTCTTCCAGGCCTTGTAGGGTGCAAGTTGCGCAAGACCGGTGAACGGCGCGCAACGCACCACGGCGCGTATGGCGCTTGCGGCGAAGGCTTTCGTCGCCGGATCGCCGCCGACCGGGCCTTCGATCGCCGGCGAGCCGTCGAGTTCGCCGGCCTGCGTCAGCGCAAATTTCACCCGAACAGCTTTGACATGGGCGGGCAGGTCCGACGGTACGGCCCAGCATTGCGCGATCTTGTGGTGCAGCGCCGTTGCCAGCGCCGGCCGGCCCGCCTCGTCGGCGTTGGCCGAAGCGGCAACGACGACGAAAGCGGCCGGGATGGCGACGGCGCGGCGCAGCCGCATCCTATTTCCGTTCGAGCCGGGCGAGCAGCGAGGACGTATCCCAGCGGTTGCCGCCCATCTCCTGCACGTCGCCGTAAAACTGGTCGACGAGTGCGGTGACAGGCAGTTTCGCGCCGTTGCGGCGGGCTTCCGAGAGCACGATGTCAAGGTCCTTGCGCATCCAGTCGATGGCGAAGCCGAAATCGTACTTGCCGGCATTCATCGTCTTGTAGCGGTTTTCCATCTGCCAGGAGCCGGCCGCGCCCTTGGAGATGACCTCGATGACCGCCTCGATGTCGAGGCCGGCCTTCTTGCCGAAATGGATGCCTTCGGCAAGGCCCTGGACGAGGCCCGCGATGCAGATCTGGTTGACCATCTTGGTGAGCTGGCCTGCGCCGGCCGGGCCCATCAGGCCGACCATGCGGGCATAGGCGTCGATGACGGGCCGCGCCTTTTCGAAGGTGGCAGCCTCGCCGCCGCACATGACGGTGAGCACGCCGTTTTCCGCGCCGGCCTGGCCACCGGAAACCGGAGCGTCGATGAAGTGGCAGCCCTTCGCGCGCGCGGCGGCGTCGAGTTCGCGGGCGACCTCGGCCGAGGCGGTGGTGTTGTCGATGAGGATCGCGCCGGCCTTCATGCCGTCGAACACGCCGTCCTTGGCAACCGTAACCGAGCGCAGGTCGTCGTCATTGCCGACGCAGGTGAAGACGAAGTCGGCGTCCTTCACGGCTTCCGCCGGGGTGCGGAACGCCTTGCCGCCGAATTCTGCGGCCCACTTTTCCGCCTTGGCGAAGGTGCGGTTGTAAACCGCCACTTCGTGGCCACCCTTGACCTTCAGATGGCCAGCCATGGGATAGCCCATGACGCCGAGACCGATGAACGCAACCTTTGCCATGCCGTAACCTCCTGCAATGCTGGCAGGTGGTGTAGCGGATGATCGTTAGTGGCGAAAGTGTTTCTCTTTATCCGCGATATTTCGCCAGAACGAGATGGCCGGGGATCGGCTCGCCTTCTTCCATGCGCACGGTGATGTCCGTGATCTCGACGAGGTCGAAGCCGGTCGCATCGAGGCGCTGGCGGACATAGTCGGCCGCATGGGCGAAACGCTGGTGCGGCCCGACCATGAAGGGGCGGTCCGCAAAGGTTTCCGCCGGAAGCGTCTCCGAGGAGAAGATGAGGTGGCCGCCGGGCACGAGATTGTCGGCGACGCCGAAGAACAGCGGTTCGAGGGCGCCGAGATAGGGCAGGACGTCCGTCGCGGTGATGAGATCGAAGGGCTCGTCCTCGTTGTCGTCGAGGAAATCGACGGCTTCGGCAACGTAGAGCGTCTCGTATAGATCCTTGTCATGGGCGATCTCGACCATGTTTTCGGAAAGATCGATGCCGGTAATGTCGTCGGCCATGTCGCGCAGCGCGCCGCCGGTCAGGCCGGTGCCGCAGCCAAGGTCGAGCACGCGCTTGAACGAGGTCATCCCGAGGGCCTGGAAACGCTGGCGCACGAGCAGCGGCACGCAATAGCCGAGCTGGTCGACGAGCACGTTGTCGAAGACTTCGGCGTGCTGGTCGAAGAGGGTGGTGACATAGGCGTCCGGCGCCTTTTCCGGCGTCTCGCCGCGGCCCATCGAGGCAAGGCGCACGGCCGCGCCGCCATGATCCTCGGGATCGAGCGCCAGCACCTGCGCATAGGCTTTGGCGGCAGCATCGAAATCGCCGGCTTTTTCCAGCGAAAGGGCGCGGTTGTAGGCGTCCGCGAGCGCGTCTTCGTCGATCTTATTCATGGCGGTCTCTTACGGTCCGCGCCCGGCTTTGGCAATCCGGCGCATCGCTGCAAATAGCCGTTTATCAATCGGTCAAAGAGGCGCATGATCCTCCTCAAGAGCAAAAAGACCATATGGAGGAATGACATGCCTGCCGATATGTCCCCATTGTCGCTCTCCCCGGAAAGCAGGCGCACGGGCAGTCCCGCGCTGCCGGCAACGCCGATGGAGACGATCAACACGATGGTGCACTACTATCGTGGCGAACTCGGCCGCATGGCCGGCTGGCGCGACCGGATCGACCGCACCTCGAACTGGGCGATCACGGTCGTGGCGGCGCTGCTGTCCGTCTCGCTGTCGACGCCGACCTCGCATCATGGCGTGCTGCTCTTCGCCATGCTGCTGGTGACGCTGCTTTTGATCATCGAGGCGCGGCGCTATCGCTTCTTCGACGTCTACCGGGCGCGGGTGCGCCAGCTCGAGCGGGTCTATTTCGCCGAGATCCTCAATCCTCGCGGCCAGCTCGATCCGGACTGGGCGGCGCCGATCGCCAAGAGTCTGCGCAAGCCCGAATTCCTGATCAGCTACCGCGACGCGGCGTGCCGGCGGCTAAGGCGCAACTATTGCTGGCTCTATCTCATCCTGCTTCTGGCCTGGGCGCTGAAGATCTCGTCCTCGACCATGCAGCGGCCGGCGACGGCGGGCAGGGACATGACGCTCGCGCTGGAGCATGTGGTGGCCAATGCGGCGCTGGGCCCGGTGCCGGGCGTCGTGGTGATCGGCCTCGTGGCGGTTTTCTACGTCGCCATCGTCTACTATTCGCTCAAGGTCGATATGTCCGACACCGAGCTGGCGCATGGTTCGGTTCACGTCTGACGGCTGCGCGCCTCAGTTGAGAATGAACTCGCCCTTCAGCGCCCGCCATTCCGTCGCCGAGATCAGGCGGCGGTGGACGTAGCGGACCGAATGCAGGGGACCGTCCAGCTTCTCTTCCCAGAATTTCAGAAAGCGCTTCATCTCCGGGAAATCCGGGGCGAGATCGTAGTGCTGCCAGATATAGGTTTGCAGGAACTGCTGGTGATCCGGCATGCGGTAGAGGATCTGGGCCGTCGTCATGCCGTAGCCCTTGAGCTGCATTGCCATGTCGTTCGTCATAGTGACCTCCCTCGCGTGAGGAATGATGGTCCCTATTATTGAGCGCCTGCAGGGTAAATGAAATGTTTATTTTTCATCTTCTGTAGGAATATTTCTTTTAAATCAGGACGTTGGCAGCGCTCGACTTCGAGTGCTGCCTGCACTGTCAGCGCTTCAGGTGGCGCGTCAGGCGCTGCTCCAGCCAGGCCCAGAGATTGCGCAGCAGCTCCACGATCAGCAGGTAGATCAGCGCCGCCCAGAGATAGGCCTGATAGTCGAAGGTGCGCGAGAAGGCCCGGCGGGTCTCGCCCATCAGGTCGAGCACCGTGACGATGGCGACGATGGCCGAGCCCTTGATCATCAGGATGATCTCGTTGCCGTAGGGGCGCAGCGCCACGATGAGCGCCTGCGGCAGGATGATCTTGAAGAAGGCGACCTTCTTGGGCAGGCCGAGGGCGGCGGCGCCCTCATGCTGGCCGCGCGACACGCTCTCGATGGCACCGCGCAGGATTTCGGCCTGATAGGCGGCGGTGTTCAGCGTGAAGGTCAGCAGCGCGCAGTTCCACGCGTCGCGGAAGAACCACCACAGGCCCCAGGCCTTCAATTCGGCGGAAAAACTGCCGAGGCCGTAGTAGACGAGGAAGAGCTGCGTCAGGAGCGGCGTGCCGCGGAAGAAATAGACGTAGCCGTAGGCGAACCACGAGAAGACCGGGTTCTTCGACATGCGTGCGAAGGCGAGCGGCAGCGAGATGAGGCCGCCGAGCACGATGGACAAGGTGACGAGCAGGAGCGTCACGCCAAGGCCGGAAAGGTAGCTCGGCCCGTATTTCGTGAATTTTTCCGGATCCCAGCCACCGACGATCATCAGGAAGATGCCGATGGTGAGCGCTAGCCAGACGCCCATGAAGATATTGCCGAAGAAGCGGCTGGCGGTGAAGGCCTTGGGCGGCGCCGGGGGCGGGGCCTGCGGCGGGATGAGGGTCGAAACGTGGCTCATCGCGAGGCCTCCGAACGCTTGGCCCAGCTTTCGATGCTGGAAAAGATCAGCGACGACAGGAAGGCGAGAATGAGGAAGAGCAGGCAGGCGATGGCGTAGAACTCGAATGCTTCCTTGGTGACGCGGGCCGCCACGCTCGTCTGGCGCAGGATATCCGGCAGGCCGATGACCGAGACGAGGGCGGTGTCCTTGAGCAGCGCCATCCACAGATTGCCGAGGCCGGGCAGGGCGACGCGGATGAGCTGCGGCAGGATGATGCGCTGCATCGTGCGGCCGTGATGCAGGCCGAGCGCGTAGCCTGCTTCATACTGGCCGCGCGGGATGGCCTTGAAGGCCGACAGCAGGACTTCCGAACAATAGGCGGAGAAGACCATGCCAAGCGCGATCATCCCGGCAAAGAAGGCGTTGATCTCGACCGTGCCTTCGTAGCCGATGGCGGTCGCAACGTTCTGCACGAGGATCTGCAGGCCGTAATAGATGATGAAGAGCGTCAGCAGTTCCGGCAGGCCTCGGAACAGCGTGGTGTAGATATTGGCGGAAAGCCGCAGGGAGCGTTCTTCCGACTGCTTGGCCAGCGCGATGAAGAAGCCCGCGACAAGGCCGACGGGCAGCGTCGCAATCGCGAGGCTTGCCGTAACGAGGAAGCCGAAGGCGATCTCGTCGCCCCAGCCGGCATCGCCGCATGCCAGGAGCGTGTTGCCCGCGAAAAGATTGAAGATGCCGATCGGTCCGCAGAGGGGATCGATGATCCCGAGAAATGCGGATACCGCCTCGACGATGGCGGTGAAAAACCCGCTCATGCCAGAAGAACCCCCGTGCGCTTTGCGCTTCTTGTTAAGGCGCGTTTGCGCCCGCCTTTTTTCTTATCTTCAAGTTCTCAAACAAAAGAAGCGGGAGAGCAAGCCCTCCCGCCGGTGCATTCTGGTGATGGGGTCAGAAAAAACCCGCATGATGCAGATACGCTGTCGATCAGTCGCCGTAGACGTCGAAGGGGAAGTACTTGGCGTTGATTTCCTGGTACTTGCCGCTGGCGCGGATCGCCGCGATCGCCGCGGTGAGCTTGTCGGCGAGCGGGTCGCCCTTGCGCACCGCGATGCCGGCGCCTTCGCCGTTGATGACCGGGTCGACCGGCAGCGTGCCGAGCAGCTTGCAGCAGGCGCCGTCATTGGTCTTCAGCCATTCCGAAAGCACCACGACGTCGTCGATGACGGCGTCGATGCGGCCGTTGGCGATGTCGAGCTTGTACTCGTCAGCCGTCGGATACATCTTGATGTCGGAATCCTTCATATGCGCTTCGGCATAGTTGGCATGCGTCGTGGAGCCCTGCGCGCCGAGCGACTTGCCGGCAAGCGCTTCCGGCGTGGCTTCGGCAATGTCGGAATCCTTCGGCACGACAATGGCCGGCGGGGTGTTGTAGTACTTCTTGGAGAAGTCGACCTGCTGCTTGCGCTCCGCGGTGATCGACATGGAGGCGACGATGGCGTCGAACTTCTTGGCGATCAGGCCCGGAATGATGCCGTCCCAGTCCTGCGTGACGAAGGTGCATTCGGCCTTCATCTGCTCGCACAGCGCCTTGGCGATGTCGACGTCGAAGCCGGTGAGCG
Organism: Shinella sp.; assembly: GCF_049651085.1. Classification (GTDB taxonomy): domain Bacteria; phylum Pseudomonadota; class Alphaproteobacteria; order Rhizobiales; family Rhizobiaceae; genus Shinella. Next base: position 305,233 of record NZ_JBASBL010000021.1, on the reverse strand, counting down.
TGCCGTCCGATTCGAGGTTGTTGAAGGGCGGGTAGGCGCCTTCCGTGCCGATCACGATCTTCTCGCCGTCCGCCATTGCAGCCGATGAGGCAAACAGGGCGATGACCGCAGCCGAGGCTGCAAGCGTGAAACGTTTGGAAATACGCATTTTGTTCCTCTCAGTTGAAAGGCTCTCCGGTTCTTCTTGTTGTCCGGGCCTTTTTGGGAAGCGGGCAGGGCTGCCCGCTTGGGTTGGATAATCGACTTGTTCCTGCTAAAAAATCAACTGCTTTTCCGCCGTCATTCTGCCCCGATTGCCCGACACCTTCCCGGCCGCCTCTGGCCATGGCCGGAGCGTGACCTATCTCGTCGGTCAGCAGGGGGCGTTCAGCCGGTGTTCAGCCGCATCTGGCTACGCCTTTGAAGGAAGACGAATGTTTTGCCAACCGGACGCAAGCGCTGGAAGGCAACTCTCGATGCAACAGACGGGACACCGTGAGGACAGAACGATGACTTTCCGCTCAAAACTTTTTGCAACCGTGGCGTTCCCGGTGCTTTCGGCCACCCTGGTCGCAACGCCGTCGCTCGCCGATGCCCTGATGAAGCCGTTCGAGGTTGCGCAGGAAAGCTCAGATCAGGGCCAGCCGAGCGAAGAAGAACTGCTTCTGCAACAGCAGCAGCAGGAGCAGCAGCGCGCGGCTGAGGAAGAAGCCCAGCGCGCGGCCGAAGAGCAGCAGCGTGCGGCCGAGGAAGAAGCCCAGCGCGCGGCCGAAGAGCAGCAGCGCGCGGCTGAAGAAGAGGCCCAGCGTGCCGCTGAAGAACAGCAGCGCGCGGCCGAGGAAGAAGCCCAGCGCGCCGCCGCAGAGCAGCAGCGTGCGGCTGAGGAAGAAGCCCAGCGCGCGGCCGAAGAGCAGCAGCGTGCGGCTGAGGAAGAAGCCCAGCGCGCCGCTGAAGAACAGCAGAAGGCTGCCGAGGAAGAGGCGCAGCGCGCCGCCGCAGAGCAGCAGAAGGCCGCTGAGGAAGAGGCGCAACGCGCCGCTGAAGAACAGCAGAAGGCTGCGGACGAAGAGGCGCAGCGCGCCGCCGAAGAGCAGCAGAAGGCCGCCGAAGACGAAGCCCAGCGCGCTGCGCAGGAGCAGAAGGCTGCCGAGGAACAGCAGCAGACCGAAGAGCAGCAACAGCAGCCGGCTGAAGAGCAGCAGGCCGAACAGCCGGTCGAGGGTGAAGCCGAGCAGCCGGCCGTAGCCGGCGAGGAGACGCCAGCCGAGACCGGAACGGAACAGCCGTCCACCGCCGAAACGGGGACGGATCAGCCTGCGACGACCGAGACGGGAACCGAACAGCAGCCCTCGACCGCTGAAACCGGCGAAACGCCGGTAACCGAGCCGGTGCCGGAAGTCGTCGATACGCTGACGGAAGAGCAGAAGCAGGAAATCGCCGAGGATCCGGGCCAGACCGACGAGACGGTCGTCCTGCCGGTTGAAAACGGTGCCGCCGTGCTCGACAGCGACAAGGACGCCGACAATTCCGGTGGCCAGACGAGCCGTGACGAGCGCCGCAAGAAGCGCGAGGAGCTGCGCGCCGAGGAAGAGGCTGCCCCGCTGCCGGAAACGGACGATTCGGCCCAGGCTGCGATTTCCGAAGAGGTGCGCGCGGCGGTGCCGCAGAAGATCGAGGCCGCGATCAAGGAGGAGGGCGAGCGTCTTGATGCCGCTCCTGTCTTCGAGGTGCCGCAGACGACCAACATCGTCAACAACACCATCGTGAACAATACGATCATCAACAACAATACCGTCAACAACAACAACACGACGATCGACAACAGCGTCACGCAGGTGAACGTTGTCGAGCAGATCGACAACCGCACGGTAATCGAAGTCGGCAACCAGCTGGTGGTTCGCGGCGACGACCGCCCGCGTCTGCGCCGCGATTCGGAAGAGGTCTACTACGACAACCTCGCCCGCGGCCGCGTGCGCGAGACGATCGTGCGTCCCGGCGGCGTCCAGATCGTGACGATCTACAACCGCTACGGCGATATCATCCAGCGCTCGCGCGTTGGCCGGGACGGGCGTGAACACATCCTCGTCTATGCGCCGGAACGCGGCGACGATTCGCCCCGTCCGGACTTCGTCGATGTCGGCTACGAGCTGCCGCCGATGCGCCTGCGCATTCCGGTACGCGACTACATCATCGACACGTCGAGCGATCCGGACCGCGACTATTACGACTTCCTCGCCGAGCCGCCGGTCGAGCGCGTCGAGCGCGTCTACACGATCGACGAGGTGAAGCACTCCGCCCGTCTGCGCGACAAGGTGCGCCGCATCGACCTCGATACGGTGACTTTCGCGACCGGCAGCGCCGAGGTGCCGATGTCGCAGGCCCGCACCCTGCGCAAGGTCGCCGATGCAATGGAGAAGGTTCTCGACAAGGATCCGGGTGAAACCTTCCTGATCGAAGGCCATACGGATGCCGTCGGTTCCGACAAGTCCAATCTCGTCCTGTCCGACCAGCGCGCCGAGTCCGTCGCAAGCCTGCTCACCGAGGTCTACGGCATCCCGCCGGAAAACCTGCAGACGCAGGGCTATGGCGAGCGTTTCCTGAAGGTTCGTACCGAGACCGCCGAACAGCAGAACCGCCGCGTCACCATCCGCCGCGTGACGACGCTGGTTCGCCCGGTCGCCCGCGCGAACTGATCTTCAGGCCATGAAATGCAGAAGGCCGCGGGAGAAATCCCGCGGCCTTCTTCCGTCTTGCCGTTTCTAGATCAGGCCGGTTTTGCCAGGCCGGTGACCGTGACGACGAAATCGGCGATGGTCTTCGTGTCGTCGAGGTCGAAGACGGGGAGCCTCGTGTCCGGCACCGCATGGTCGGCGGCGATGGCGGTGATGTAGGGGTCGTCGGGGGCGAGTGGCGTGCGGTTGGCCGCTTCCAGCCTGCGGGCTTCGATCTTCGGGATCGGCTCGCGCTTGTAGCCCTCGATCAGCACGAGATCGCAGGGGGCCAGTCGTGCGAGGATTTCCTCGAAGGAAGGTTCGGGTGCGCCGCGCAGCTCGTGCATGATGGCATAGCGCGTGCCGGAGACGATGGTGACCTCATTTGCGCCCGCCTGCCGGTGGCGGTAGCTGTCGGCGCCGACCTTGTCGATGTCGAAATCGTGGTGGGCGTGCTTGATGGTCGAGACGCGGTAGCCGCGGGCCACGAGTTCCGTAACGAGGCGGACGGCAAGGCCGGTCTTGCCGGAATTCTTCCAGCCGGCAATGCCGATGATTTTCGGTCGCGTCATCGTTCGAGCACCCAGAGCCAGTTCTCCGCCGTATCGAGATCGTCCGGCGTGTTGATGTTGAAGAAGGGATCGAACGCGCCGCGCGGGGTCTCGATCGTCGGGAAGAGGACCTCGCGCGCCTGCCGGCGCTCGAGATAACTGCGCACGCGCAGCGCTCCACCGCTGGCAAGCCAGGCGGAAAGGTCGTCGATGAGCGCAACGGGCCAGAGTGCGAAAACCGGATGCGGCCCGCTGGCCGATCGCGCAGCCACGATGCGCTCCTGCGTATCGACCGCGCGCGAAAGCCGCGCCACGAGATCGGTCGGGAAGAACGGGCTGTCCGTCGGCACGGTCGCGACGTGGCTCGCCTCGGGGTGGTTGCGTTTCACATGGTCGAGAGCCGCGAGCACGCCGCCGAGCGGACCGGACCGGGAGGCGTCGAGATCGGCGAAGACCGGCAGTTCCTCGCCGGGTTCCAGGAGGATGGGGCCATTGGTGTTGATGGCGAGCGACGAGACCTGCGGGCGCAGTCGCCGCGCGGCCCGATCGATGAGGGATGCGCCGCCGAGCCGGATGCGCGCCTTGTCCTGCCCCATGCGCGAAGACAGGCCGCCCGCCAGGATCACGCCCGGTATCGCCTGCGTCAGTGTCATCTCGCTCTCCCGGCAAACTCTCCCATAACGGGTCTATTCGGTGCGGCTTGCGTCGGCAAGCGCTGACTATGTCATGGGGATTCCGGTTTCGATCTTTGTGCGACAGCCTCCGTGCTGCGGCGGTTCTCGCGATAGAAGGTGTAGAGACCCGAGGCGACGATGATGACGAGGCCAACCGTCATCCAGAAATCGGGCATTTCACCGAAGAACAGAACGCCGATGGCGATGGCCCAGAGAAGGCTCGTATAGCGAAACGGCGCGATGAAGGAGATTTCGCCGAAACGCATGGCATTGACGATCGTCTGGTAGCCGACGAGCAGCAGAACGCTTGCGCCCGCCAGCCGGCCCAGCACGTCCAGCGGCATCGGTTGCCAGCCGCCCATCGGTACGATGAGGGCGCCGCCGACCACGGTGATGGTGATCGCCGTGACGGCGCTGATGAAGATGGAGGGAATGTCGCTATGGATCTTGCGGGTGGCCAGATCGCGCGCCGCTGCGCCGACGACCGAGGCGATGACATAGAACGCCGCCAGGGAGAAGCCGTCCGGCCCCGGGCGGATGACGATGAGCACGCCGGCAAACCCCGCGGTGATGGCCAGCCAGCGCCGCCAGCCGACCGTTTCACCAAGGAAGAGCGCGGCCCCGAGCGTTACGGCGAGCGGCAGCGCCTGCAGGATCGCCGAGGTATTGGCAAGCGGCATGGCGCCGAGTGCCGAGACATAGGCAAGCGAAGCGAAGATTTCCGACACCAGGCGCAGCGCCACGGCCGGCTGCAGGATGACCCGCCAGGAACCGAGCGCACCCATCCAGCTGGCGATGACGAGGACGAGGATACTCGTCATCAGGCCGCGCACGAACAGGATCTGCCCGGTGTTCATTGCATGGGTGACGGATTTGACGAGGGCGTCGTTGCAGGTGAAGGCCATCATGGCGATGACCATGAAAAGCGCGCCCCTGGCATTTCCGAATGGTTTCATGCCGGTGATTCCAAGCGTGTCGTCCTCCCTCATAGGACCAATACGAGTGGCTTGCCATCACCAGATTGTCCGGAACAACCAGGGCGAGTGGCAAAACCGTGGGCAAGTGGCGCATTTTTCGGCGGAAAAGCATGATGATTTCGCCGCAACAGCCTGGATTACTGCCGCTTATGCGAAGGCTTTCATTAAGCTTCGCCGCATATCGTAGCGTTACCCCAATGAACGATCGCATGATGCGACGGGTGAGGGCACGCCGCCTGGTGGAAGATCGGCCGAAGCCCCGACAGCAAACAACGGCCGCGCTCGTCCTGCGAGCCTGAGCGGCCGCTTCGGCTTTGAGAGACACCCGCGGGGATCTTGGTCGCCAAAAGAACCGTCGGGGAACCCATGTCTTTCATTGACCGCCTGCTCCAGCAGCGCCGCATCGTTACGAAGGTGCTGCTCTTCGTCATTCCTCTCGTCGCGTTGATCGCGGGCATCGGCCTCGTCGGATATTTCACCGCGAGCACGCTGAACGGCCACATGACGGTCACACGAGAGACGATCAACAGCCTGTCGCACTTCCAGAATTTGCGCAGCGGGTTGCAGGATTTCATCGACAGGCCGGGCCAGGAGAGCCGCGATGCGCTGAGCGCGCGGATCGACGAGCAGGAGGCCGGTATCCGGGATCTCGATGCCCTGCTGCCTGATGCGGCGGAAAAGGCGAAGATCGTCTCCGTCGTCGCGCTCGCCACGACCATGCGCGGCCAGACCGACACGCTCTGGTCCATCGACCAGGAGCGCAACGCCGTCACCGCCGATCTCGAAGGCGCCTTGGCCGCGATGGCCAGGGACGGCGAATTTGCCGAAAAGCAGATCGACGTCATCCGCAGCGAATCGGGCGAGAAGGAAGCCTTTGCCAAGGCGCTGCTCTTCGATGCCGCCGCCTATCAGGGCCTTGCCGAGCGGATCGGCAAGTTCCGCAAGCCCGTCGCGCTGGCGATGAAGCCCGATGACAAGGTGAAGGCGGCCGCAACTTACCTGCCGCAACTTCTCAAGCAGCTCGACGAATCCAGGGCGATCGCCTCGCCGAAGGCGCTTGAGCAGATCAAGCTGTTCGAAGCGGAAATCGCGACCGTGAAGGAAATCCTCGCCGGCAGCGACGATGCGGAGGCCAAGAAGACGAAGTTCGCGCCGGTGCTGGGCAAGCTGACGAAGTTCGATGCCGACTTCCTCAAGGAAGCGGGCAAGAATTCGGATACGGCCGCCAAGCGCTTTGTGGGTATGGATGCCGAGATCGCGCTGCTGAAGACGCTGATCACGCTGATGGGCGATACGTTCAAGGGCATCGACGAAACCCGTCTCCATATCAGCGAACTGCACCGCAAGCTCGATCAGGGCAGCCGCGACGCCGTGCTGGCGGATGTGAAGGCCGTTTCGGCAAGCGCCGACGAGCTGGCCAAGCTCGGTGCGAAGAATGCGGCGCTGCGCGACCTTTCGCAAAAGCTCGCGCCCTCGCTCGCCAGGATCGAGAAGGGGACGCAGGATCTCATCGCCGTGGGCGAGAAATGGCAGGCGGCGCGCGTCGCGGCGGGCGCCTCGGTCGCCGATGCCAGCCAGACGCTCGAACAGTTCGTTTCCAGCGCCCAGGAAGCCGGCAAGAAGGACAGCCAGCGCTCGGCGAACGTCTCCATCATCGCGATGGTGGCCGGAACGCTGCTTGCGATCATCGGCGGCCTGATGCTGGTCGAGACGCTGCGCGGACCGCTGAAGCGCGTCACCGAAGCCATGTCGCGGCTTGCAAGCGGCGATCTCGACATCAGTATCGACGGGCGCAACCGCGGCGACGAGATCGGCGACATGGTGCGCTCGGTCGCCGTGTTCCGCGATGCCGCCCGCGAAAACGTCCGGCTGGAGCAGGAGGCGCAGGTCCAGCGCCAGCTGTCGGCCGATGAGCAGGCGCGCCGCACCAGCGAGCGGGAGCGTATCGAGGCCGAGCAGACCGAAGCGCTCACCGCGCTGTCCGACGTGCTCGGCCAGCTCGCCGCCGGCAATCTCGAAGAGAGCATGACGGAGGCGCTCGCCGCCGAATATGTCGCCATGGCCCGCACCTACAACAACGCGGTCGAGGCGTTGCGCGCGACCCTTTCGGACGTGCGCGCCACGACGATGGAAATCAACGGCGGCGCCAGCAACCTTGCCGCTTCCGCCGACGACCTTGCCCGCCGCACCGAGCAGCAGGCTTCGGCGCTGGAGGAAAGCTCCCGGGCGCTTCGCCAGTTGACGGAGATCGTCCGCTCGACGGCGGAAAGTGCGCAGAAGACGGCTGTTTCCGTCGATGAAACGCAAAACTATGCCCGCCGCTCGGGCGAGGTCGTGGCGAAGGCCGTCGATGCGATGGGCGAGATCAACCGCTCCTCGGAAAAGATCGGCACGATCATCGGCGTCATCGACGAGATCGCTTTCCAGACCAACCTCCTGGCGCTGAATGCCGGCGTCGAGGCTGCGCGAGCCGGCGAGGCGGGGCGCGGCTTTGCGGTCGTCGCCCAGGAAGTGCGCGAACTTGCCCAGCGCTGCGCGGGCGCGGCGCGCGAGATCAAGGGCCTGATTTCGGAAAGTTCATCGCAGGTCCGCAACGGCGTCGGGCTCGTCAAGGAGACCGGCGAGGCATTGACGGTCATCAACGAGCACATCTCGTCGATCCATACGCTGGTCGGCAAGATCGAGGCGGCAGCCGCCGCCCAGTATGAGGGCATCAACGAGGTGAACCAGGCTGTGCATCAGGTGGAACTCATCACGCAGCAGAATGCCACGATGGTCGAGGAGAATACCGCCGAAATCCACGGCCTGCGCCGGCGCGTGCAGAACCTCAACGAGAAGATCGACCACTTCAAGACGCGCGACCTCGGTGAGCGGCCTGAAAGCGCCTATGGCGGACACTACGCGGCTTGAGCGACGGGTTCGTTTGAACGAAGCGGCCGGGTGAAAGCCCGGCCGTCTTGTCTCCGTAAGGCTCCTATTGAATGTCCCGCAGGAAATCCTGGAGGGGCGTGATCTTCTCAAGCTGTTTCTGATCTTTGAGTGTCTTGAGAACACCCGTAGACGGCTTGATCTCGACCGGTTTCTTTGCCCCCGCGATCACGGCTTGTTGGGACTCCAACTGCAAGGCGATAGTCACCTTGTGCTTGTCGGTCCGCTTCACGGTATTCGTCATGGAGGCGTCCGCGATGCCGAGGCCGTGTTTGACGGGCAACAACTCGATCTTGGGATTGACCCTTCCCGAGAGAATAGTCTGAAATTCGATGGTGTCCGTGAAAGTCGTGGTCTTGTCGCCCAGGCCCTTGCGCTCTATCCCGGCCATATCGTTGAGTTCGAGGAAGGTGCCGACGACTTCCTCCAGGCCGATCTTGCCTGTGAGCGGGTAGAGCGAGTTGTCAGCCTCGAGATTGGCGCAAGGATTTTCACCGTCCTTTTCCGCCGAAAGCTGTGCGAGTTCGGCGAATGTATCGACGATCTGGAAGCTTCGAGCTCCCTGGTTCTGACGCGTGATGCCTGCGCCTATGTCGAAGGTTCTCTTCCCGTTGCTGAAGGGGTTGAAAAGGTTGATTCCCAAGCTGTTGTCTTTGTGGACGGTGATGTCGAAACTGAAATCGTATCCGATGGCGCCTCCAGAATAGGTGTCCAGATATTTTCTCAGATCGCTGCTCAGCCGGGGCGGGTCCTTTTCGTCAAGGAGCGATGAAAGCTGTGCTTCCGCTACAAATGCCTTGTCGGTCCCGGTTCCCTTCTTCATGAGCGCGTCCCGCAGTCCGGCCAATACGGCGTCCCGCGCTTCGCACCGTATTTTCTGTACGATGGCCACGGTATTGCTTGTAACGTCGTCGGGAAGAGGGTGCACGGTGCAGCCGGCAAGCAGAAAAGCGGCGAGTATGACGGCAGCATTGCGTTCGTGGCTTTTCCGCATCGTGCGTTCCCCCGGTAATGTCCCCGTTCAGAGGATATTTGAGGGCGCGCGTTATGCAACTCTGCATGTTTGTTATCAACCGCTAAATTCCCGTTTTGGGGGAATTCGGTGCCGTGATGGCACGCAGGACGGCCAGGTCGGAAAACCTCGACAAGGCCGCTTTTCGACAGGGTCAGCCGCCGGTGACGCTCATGTGGCGGGCGACGGCGGGGCGGTTGCGGCGGTCGATGATGAAGTCGTGGCCCTTCGGCTTGCGGCCGATCGCCTCGTCGATCGCCTGCGAGAGCAGTGTGTCGTCTTCCGATGCGCGCAGCGGCAGGCGCAGGTCCGCCGCATCGTTCTGGCCGAGGCACATATAGAGCGTGCCGGTGCAGGTGAGGCGGACGCGATTGCAGCTTTCGCAGAAATTATGCGTCATCGGCGTGATGAGGCCAAGACGGCCGCCGGTTTCCGCGACCGTGACGTAACGCGCCGGGCCGCCGGTGCGATAGGCGTTTTCCGTGAGGGTGAACTCCTCGGCAAGCCGCGCGCGCATTTCCGACAGCGGCAGGTAGCGGTCGGTACGGTCTTCCTCGATCTCGCCCATCGGCATGGTTTCGATGAGGGTGAGGTCCATGCCGCGGCCGTGCGCCCAGCGCATCAGCTCGGGGATTTCGCGGTCGTTGAAGTCCTTCAACGCAACGGCGTTGATCTTGACCTTGAGGCCAGCGGCCTGCGCGGCGTCGATACCCTCGATGACCTTTGAGAGTTCGCCCCAGCGGGTGATGGTCTTGAATTTCTGCGTGTCGAGCGTGTCGAGCGAGACGTTGATCCGGCGCACGCCGCAATCGGCAAGCTCGGCGGCATGTTTTGCAAGCTGCGAGCCGTTGGTCGTCAGCGTCAGTTCGTCGAGGCGCCCGTCGTGCACCTGCTGGCCGAGTTCGCGCACGAGATGCATGATGTTCTTGCGCACGAGCGGTTCGCCGCCGGTAAGGCGCAGCTTGCGCACGCCCTTGGCGATGAAGGCGGAACAGAGCCGGTTCAGCTCTTCCAGCGTGAGCAGATCCTTCTTCGGCAGGAAGGTCATGTTCTCCGCCATGCAGTAGGTACAGCGGAAATCGCACCGGTCCGTGACCGACACGCGCAGATAGGTGACCGCCCGGCCGAAAGGATCGATCATCGGCGTGTCGGACTGTGAAAGCGCATTGGCGCCGGCTACGGGTCCTGCATACGAATTCAAAACACACCCTCCATTACCGACATGTCGTGCCTCCGGTGCGCAGCGTCAAGCCGATGCGGCGATTATGACAGCATTTTCAGCCTTGCACATCCCCAACATGCGGCATAGTCCTTCGCGAAATCGAATGGGAAAGGGAATGGCATGAGCGATCTCTGGCCGACTGAACTGCGCGTCTCCAAGGACCGTCAGCGCCTCGTCATCACCTTCAACGACGGCGCGAGCTTCGACCTCTCCGCCGAGCTCCTGCGTGTTTTTTCCCCCTCCGCCGAGGTACAGGGCCATGGCCCGGGGCAGAAGGTGACGGTGCCGGGCAAGCGCAACGTCGCGATCATCTCCATGACGCCGACGGGCAACTACGCCGTGCGCATCGGCTTCGACGACTTTCACGATACCGGCATCTACACGTGGACTTATCTCCGGGAGCTTGGGGAAAAAGGCGCCGATCTCTTCGAGGGATATGAGCGCGAGCTTGCGGAGAAGGGCATGAGCCGCGATATTTCGGAAAAGCCGCGATAGACCCTGGACGAGCTGCCGAAGGTATCGTCCACCCAGCAACGAACGGGAGATGCTCTTGGCCGCAGAAGCGAACGCAAACGATCTCACCCAGGTTGTCGTGCTGCTGGCGGCAGGGGTGGCAGCCGTGCCGGTGTTCAAGAAGATCGGGCTCGGCTCGGTGCTCGGGTATCTGGCGGCCGGTCTTGCGATCGGCCCCTTCGGCCTCGGCTTCTTCGCCGATCCGCAAGCGATCATTCACGTCGCGGAACTCGGCGTAGTGATGTTCCTCTTCATTATCGGCCTAGAAATGCAGCCTTCCAAGCTGTGGGGGATGCGCAAGGACATTTTCGGGCTGGGTGCGATCCAGGTGCTGGGCGCGATGGCCGCGTTGACGGGTATCGGTCTGTCCTTCGGGTTTCCGCTCATTCCTTCCTTCGTCGCCGGCACCGGTTTCGTGATGACGTCCACCGCCATCGTCATGCAGATGCTGCAGGAGCGCGGAACGATGTCGACGCTGAAGGGCCAGCGGATCATCGCCATCCTGCTCTTCGAGGATCTCGCCATCGTGCCGCTGCTTGCCATCGTCGCGCTGCTCGGCACGGGCGCGGCGGCGACGGATGCCTCCGACCGCTGGGTTTCGATCGGCATCGCAATCGGCGCCATCGTGGCGCTGGTGCTGGCGGGGCGCTACCTGCTCAACCCGCTCTTCCGCGTGCTTGCCGCATCCGGCGCGCGCGAGGTGATGACGGCGGCGGCGCTGCTCGTGGTGCTGGGCTCGGCGCTCGCCATGCAGGTCTCGGGCCTGTCGATGGCGATGGGCGCGTTCCTTGCCGGCGTGCTGCTTTCCGAATCGTCCTTCCGCCACCAGCTGGAGGCGGATATCGAGCCGTTCCGCGGCATCCTGCTCGGCCTGTTCTTCCTCGGCGTCGGCATGGCGATCGACCTGACGGTGATTGCCGCCAACTGGCAGCTCGTGGTGGCGAGCGTCGTTGGCTACATGGTGGCGAAGACCTTGCTGATCTATGTCGTCGCGCGGCTGCTCGGCGCCTGCCACGGCGAGGGGCTCGAGCGTGCCGTACTGATGGCGCAGGGCGGCGAGTTCGCCTTTGTGCTCTACGCGGCAGCGGTCGCCGCAGGCATCCTCAACGGCGAGGAGAATGCCATCCTCACGGCGACGATCATCATTTCGATGATCCTGACGCCGCTTTTCGTCATCCTGCACGACCGGCTGGTGCCGAAGCAGCAAGCGTCCATCGAGGGGCTGGCGCTGCCGGAGAATGTCGAGGGCACGGTGCTAATGATCGGCTTCGGCCGCTTCGGCCAGATCGTCAGCCAGCCGCTGCTGGCGCGCGGCTACACGCTTTCGCTGATCGACAAGGACGCGGAATTCGTGCGAGACGCCTCCGAGTTCGGCTTCAAGGTCTATTACGGCGACGGTTCGCGCATCGACATCCTGCATGCCGCGGGCGCGGCGACCGCCAGGGCGATCCTCATCTGCGTCGACGACAGGGAGGCGGCCGTGAAGATCGCCGAACTGGTGCACGAGGAGTTTCCGCTGGTGCCGCTTCTGGCGCGTGCCTATGATCGCGGCCACGCCATCGACCTCGTGCATGCGGGCGTCGATTTCCAGATCCGCGAAACCTTCGAATCCGCCATGATCTTCAGCCGCGAGACGCTGAAGGCGCTCGGCGAGGACGAGGAGATCGCCGCCGACGTGGTGGAGGAGTTCCGCGATACCGACAGGGAGCGCCTTGCGCTCGAAACCGTCGGCGGCATCTATGCCGGCCGCCAGCTGATCCGCGGCAATGCGCAGCCCGCCGACATCATCGCGGCGCGCACCGCGCGCGAACGTGCGGCGGCGGAGCGGCTGCACCACATGCAGGAAGAGACGGATTGACGCCCTGCAATCCGCTTTCACACCGCTGGAACCCCCTTCGCTGAAATCGAGGCAGGCGGACGCCGTGGCGGCGGTTCACGCTTCTTCCGGGTCGTCCGTCGTCTCCATCGACAGGAGGATGTGGATGATGTCCTCCATCGATTCAGCCACCTGAAGGCAGCGGTCGGCCGGCGTTTGCGACATGATGCGCTCGATCATGCCGGTCTGGATGGCCATGGCCTGCATGGTCAGGTCATGGCCGGCTTGCGTCAGCGAAAGGCGCAGCACGCGCTTGTCCTTGATGTCGGGCTTGCGCTCGATCAGCCCGCGCTTTTCGAGCTGCGGCAGCAGCATGCTCATGTTCGAGCGGCCGACGAGCAGTTTCCGCGCCAGCTCCTGCTGGGATATGCCATCGAACCGGTAGAGATTGATGAGAATGTCGAGATGCGGCGTCTTGATGTCGAGCCCGGCGATTGCCCTTGTCATCGCCTGCTGCATGAGCTGGCAGGCGCGCGCCACGCCGATCCAGCTGCGAAAGCGCGGGTGATCCCACGGAAAGGCTTGATTTTCGTTCATCGTTGTACTTTATTGTTCAGCATTGAACATTATTTACGGATTCCCACTATGGCATCCTTTGGCTTGAAGGTCATCCGGCTCGCACTTTCGGGCGTCGCCAGGATCTCTCCCGATGCGGCCGGCCGAGCCGCTTTCCGTCTCTTCGCGACGACACCCGGCCGCCGGCCGAAGACGTCGAAGGAGAAGGAGCTTTTCGCGCGCTCGCTCGGCTGGATGCGGCAGGCGCAGCGCGTCGAATTGCGCTTTGCCGGCGGCACGGCGGTGGCGCATCGCTTTGCGGCGCGCCCATGTGAAAATTTCGCCGGCCGCGTGCTTGTCGTGCATGGCTGGGGTTCGCGCGCCGCCTATCTGACGGCGCTGACGGAAGGGCTGGTCGCCGCCGGGCACGAGGTGGTGGCGCTCGACCTGCCTGGGCACGGTTCCTCGCGCGGGCGCACATTGACCCTGCCGATGGCGGTGCGGGCGATCGACGCGGCCTGGCAACGGTTCGGCGGCTTCGACTTTTTCTGTGGCCATTCCTTCGGCGGCGCCTCGCTTGCCTGCGCGGCAAGCGGCCTCGTGCCCTCGGTGCCGGCGCATCGGCCGCGCCGGCTCGTCACCATCGGCTCGCCGAGCGAGATGACCTGGCTGTTCAAGGATCTCGGGCGCATCCTGAAGCTTGGCGCGAAAGCGCAAGATGCGCTGGAAGGCCATGTGGAGCGCATTGCCGGCGCGCCGCTCTCGGCTTTCGATGCGGCAAGCGGGGCAGGCCGGCTCGAAACCCCGATGCTCGTCATCCATGCAGAGGACGACAAGGAAGTGTCGGCGACGCATGCCCGCCGCTATGCCGAATCCGGGCAGAACGTCACGCTCGAATGGGCCAACGGCCTCGGCCATCGTCGCATTGTCTCGGCCGAGCCGGTGATCGGCCGCATCGTCGACTTCTTCGCCGAGGACGCGCGGCGCATTGCCGCCTGACGGCTTTTCGCCGGCGCTGCGCGCGGGCCTCTGGAACCCTGGAAAATTTCGCGATACCTCCCCGTTGCCGAGGGGGGACACGGCCTTGGCTGGAAGGGTTTTGACAGCAGGCGAATATCCTGCCGCGCAAATCCGTCTTGTCATTGATTGTGAACGGCTTTGGCCGGATTTTGGAGTAGGAAATGCGGACAGGAATTTTTGCGGCGGCATGCGCGGCAGTGATCATGGCTTCCACCGGCGCGGCGCAGGCCGACGAGCTGCTTGAAAGCTACGGTGCCTATATCGGCCAGGACGATCTCTACAATTCCAGCAACGAGCGCCTGACCCAGCCCTGGCAGGTCATCCGTCAGGACCGCGCCAATGTGCACCGCTTCGGCGTCCGCCAGCCCGGCGACGACATCGACGGCTTCTTCGCCTCCGCCCGCAACCGCGAGCTTGCCGAACGCATGATCCGCGATGGTGAGATCGGGGGCAGTGCGGCCCGCAAGCTGCTCGACGGCGATGTGCGCATCCATGTGGATATCTGGCGCGGCGCAGGAGGCGACTATATCAACGTCTCGGTGGACTAGGCGCGGTATCGCCATGGGTATCGCGCTGGTGGCGGGCATACCCGCTGCCGGCGCGGCTGAACCCGATCTTGCCACCCGCCTCAAGCTGCTGGTGGAAGCCTATCCGGAAAGCCTTTCCGGTGTGGAGGGCAATAGGCTTGTCCTGCGCAATGGCGGGCCGCCGCTCCAGATCGACGACGGCACGGTCAAGGACCATCAGGCGGCGCTCACTACCGGCGATATCGAGGACAGCCTCCGGCAACTCTATCCGCTCGGCGCTTGTGACGTGAAGCCGACGGTCGATGCCGATCCCGGCCGCATCCGCAGCGATGCGCTGATGATGCGGCTCTACGGCCAGTCGGCAAAGGCGGTGGAGGCCGATCTGGTGCCGGTCAGTTGGTTTGGCGCGACCCTTCGCGTGACGAAGCGGCAGGGTGCGGCATCGGCGCTGGAAAAGGTGCGGGACGAGCTTGCGGAAAAGCCGGAGCTGAAACGCTACCTCGCACCGTCCGCCGGCACGTTCAACTGGCGCAAGGTTTCCGGTGCCAGCAACATGTCGGTGCACAGTTTCGGCGCGGCCATCGACCTCAACACGAAGTTTGCGGACTACTGGATCTGGTCCGGCGGCAAGCCGGGCAAGGTGCCGGATCATGCCAACAGGTATCCGCTGGAGATCGTCGAGATTTTCGAGCGGCACGGCTATATCTGGGGCGGCCGCTGGTATCACTACGACACCATGCATTTCGAGTATCGTCCCGAACTGATTGCCATCGCAAGAGCGGCGGATGCTTCCGCCTGCCGCTGAGAAGAACCGTAAGGTTCGTTGCGCTTGCGATGCTCCGGCGGGAATGGAGCGTCAGAACGGCCCGATCCAGACGAGACTGCTCAGCATCAGGACGGCGATCATCGACATTTCGAGAAATCCGGTTTGCATGGTGCGCTCCTCCTTGCCGTGAAAACGCGAGAGGCCCGCCACGGTTCCGCCGGATTTTACGCGGGAAGAAAGTTTCCTTGCCGGAATGTAAAACGGCGCCGCTGGGGCGCCGTTTCGGGACAGGTGAGGGGCTATTTCCGGTAAATCAGCCAGCTCTTGGCGAAATCCTTCTTCATGCCGTCCTCGAAGGCCATGGTGCGGTTGCGGCCGCCGTTTTTGGCGCAATAGAGGGCGATGTCGGCCTTGGAGTAGAGTTCGCCGGGGCCTTCCGCCCATGAAGCCATGCAGAAGCCAAGCGAGATGGTGATCGGGCCGTAGTTGACGCCCGTCTTGGAATTCTTGAAGGGCGTGTGTTCCAGCGCGATGCGGATGCGCTCGGAAATCGCGACCACCTCTTCCTCGGTATTGCCTTCCACGATCATCGCGAACTCCTCGCCGCCGGTGCGGGCGACAAGAATATCCTTGCGCACATTGGCGCGGATCAGGCTGCCGACGGAGGCGAGGATCTTGTCGCCGACCGGATGGCCGTAGGTATCGTTGATCTTCTTGAAATGGTCGATATCGGCGAGGATCAGCGCGGTGACATTGTGTGCCATCGACGAGTTGTAGATCGCGGAAAGCCTGTCGTCGAAGGCGCGGCGGTTGGAAAGCTGCGTCAGGGAATCGGTGTTGGCGATGCGCTTGTACTCGTCGAGTTCCTTGCGGACATCCTCCATCTCGCGCGATTTCTGCGTGACGTTCTCCACCATCTCCTTGCCCTGGGAGATGCTGTCGCCGGTCGCTTCCGTCAGCACGCCGATGACGCTCCTGATGATATCGACGCTGGTGGCGTTCTTGCCGGTGATGCGTCCGAAGGTCTCGCCGAGCAGCCGGTTGTAGCTTTCGAGAGAGGACTGCTCCTGCTTCAGGAGGCGCAGCAGGCCCTCCAGTTCGCCGACGATCTTCGAGTGCGCGCCATCGATGGACGCCGCGCCGTGGTGATGGCTGAAATACTGTGCGCCGATCTCGTCAAGCTCCTCCTGCGAGGCCTTGCTGCCGAGGGATGCGAGTTCGCGGGTCAGTTTGGGATTGGAGCCGATATAGGCTTCGTAAAACAGCTCGTAGTTTCGCGGGATGGGAGCGACGCCCATTATGCGCATCGCGTAGGTCACCTGCGCCGCGATATCCGGCACCTGAACCTTCTGCGCAACTGCCGTGCTCATATCGGCTGCTCCTGATTTTCCTGGGGGTATCAATCCCCTAAAATACCATGGAAATGCTTTGGGAATGATTAACGGTTGTGTGTTCCTTGGCGGAAGGCAGGAACCAGAAAGGCCGCAAATCCAAAGATCTGCGGCCTTTCTTGTGGGATTTCGAGATGCCTCAGCCGGGCATGATCATGTTCTCGGGACGTACGACCGCGTCGAATTCCTCGTTTGTGACATAGCCACCGCCGACGGCCTCTTCACGCAGCGTCGTGCCGTTCTTGTGTGCGGTCTTGGCGATCTTGGCAGCGTTGTCGTAGCCGATCTTCGGGGCGAGCGCGGTGACGAGCATCAGCGAGCGGTCAAGCGCGGCCTTGATGTTGTCTTCGCGTGCCTCGATGCCCACGACGCAATTGTCGGTGAAGGAGATCGCGGCGTCCGAGAGGAGCTGGACGGACTGCAGGAAGTTGTAGGCCATCAGCGGATTGTAGACGTTCAGTTCGAAATGGCCCTGGCTGCCGGCGAAGGTCAGCGAAGCGTGGTTGCCGAAGACCTGCGCGCAGACCTGGGTGAGAGCTTCGCACTGGGTCGGGTTCACCTTGCCCGGCATGATCGAGGAGCCGGGTTCGTTTTCCGGCAGCGACAGTTCGCCAAGGCCGGAGCGGGGTCCGGAACCGAGGAAGCGGATGTCGTTGGCGATCTTGAAGAGGGCGGCGGCGGCCGCATTGATCGCGCCGTGCGAGAAGACCATCGAATCGTGCGCGGCGAGCGCCTCGAACTTGTTCGGCGCCGTCTTGAAGTCGATGCCGGTGATGGCCGCGATGTGCTCGGCGACCTTTTCGGCAAAACCGACCGGCGCATTGAGGCCGGTGCCGACGGCGGTGCCGCCCTGGGCGAGTTCGCAAAGGCCCGGCAACGTCAGTTCGATGCGCTTGATCGAGGAGGCCACCTGCGCGGCATAGCCGGAGAATTCCTGGCCGAGGGTAAGGGGCGTTGCGTCCTGCGTGTGCGTGCGGCCGATCTTGATGATGTGATCGAAGGCCTTGACCTTGGCTTCGAGGGCGGCGTGCAAGTGCTTCAGCGCCGGCAGCAGGTCGTGCACGATGCGCTCGGCGCAGGCGATGTGCATGGCGGTCGGATAGGTGTCGTTCGACGACTGGCTCATGTTGACGTGGTCGTTCGGATGCACCGGCTTCTTGGAGCCCATGACGCCGCCGAGCATTTCGATCGCCCGGTTGGAGATCACTTCATTCGCGTTCATGTTGGACTGGGTGCCCGAGCCGGTCTGCCAGACGACGAGCGGGAAGTGGTCGTTGAGCTTGCCGTCGATGACTTCCTGCGCGGCCTCGGTGATCACCTTGGCGATTGCCGGATCGAGGCGGCCGAGTTCCATGTTGGCGCGGGCGGTGGCCTGCTTGACGATGCCGAGCGCGCGCACGACCGAAAGCGGCTGCTTTTCCCAGCCGATCTTGAAGTTGCCGAGCGAGCGCTGGGCCTGCGCGCCCCAGTAGCGGCTGTTGTCCACTTCGATGGGGCCGAATGTATCCGTTTCCGTGCGCGTCGATGTCATTGTGCTTCCCGCTATAAAGCCCATGCCTTCGTCCTGCCGCCGGCGATGCCGCCGCATGGGACGCGGCAAGCCGGGCGAGTGCGGGCATTTTGGGGAGGCCCGCGCTGGCGCGAAATCGCGCAAATCTCTGGCCCATCTGCGACCCGGTTGCAAGCGCGGAATGCCCGCCGCCGCCAAGACTTTCGGTTAAAATCGATTAGGCAGCGGATGCATTGCGAATCGCTTTGCGGACCGCCTTTCGGCGCTGTGCCTTTTCCGTCACTGCCGCTGGCGGATTTTTTTCGTTTTTTTGGCAGCGCCGGCCGGAGAGCCCGGCCCGGCACGAAAAATCCGCGTCTATTCAAATTTTTACGGGGCGTCATCCGTCTTGCCTGACAGGCTCCAGAACAACGGTCTCGCGCGGTTTAGGAGGGGTGGCGGGCAGGGGCGTTTTCTTTTCATTCACCATCCTTTCCTATAACTTACCGGCCTGCTGGTTCGGGCGCCGCCAGAGACCGCGATGTGCGGTTCATTCGGGAATGGAATATATATGAAGCTGACAAAGACTGCCGTGCTGGCCGCCGCGCTGGCTGTTTCCTGCGCCACCATCACGTTCCACGCTTCGCCCGCAAGCGCCCTGACGTTGATGGACATCATTCGCGGCGGCAAGAAGAGGGAGCCGGTGCGCGAGGAGCTTCCCGGCGTCCAGACCGGTGCGGCGCTGCCGGGTGTCTCGACGAAGCAGGAGGCAAAGCCCCTGCCGCGCGTCACGGGCCCGCGCTACTATACCTACAAGGCAGACGCCCTGAAGCGCGTTGCGGTCGACAAACTGGCCGACCCGGTCGTGACCAGTTCGATTTCCGCCGATGTAGCCCCGGCCGGTGACACGGCTGTGCGGGCCGCTTTCGCGGGCGTGAATGTCCGCACGACGCCGGATGCCGCCAAGGCGGTCGAGACCTTCTACGGCTCCCAGAAGACGTTCGTCTGGGTCGACGGAAATGGCATCAACGACAAGGCGAAGACGGCCATCGCGGTGCTCGCCGATGCCGCGACCGTCGGCCTCGATCCGTGGGACTATGCGGTAAAGATTCCGTCGGACAGCTTCGACAGCGCCGACATGAGCGCGCGCTATGGCGAGCTTGCGACCTTCGAGGTCGCGCTATCCTCGGCCGTGGCGACCTATGTGCAGGACGCCGTGCGCGGACGCATCGATCCCAACCGTATTTCCGGCTACCACGACTTCAAGCGCAAGGACGTCAATCTCGTTGCGGCGCTGAAGAACGTGGCGCTCAGCGGCAACGTCAAAGCCTATCTGGAAAGCCGCTCGCCGGCGAGTTCCGATTTCCAGGCGTTGAAGGCCGAGCTTGCCAAACTCAAGGCCGAGACCGGGGGCGACGACCGCGTCGTGATCGCCGAGGGCACGCTGGTGAAGCCCGGCCAGAGCAATCCGGAGCTTGCCAATATCGTCAAGGGGATCGTCAAGCACGGCTCCGACGCGCTGAAGACCGATCATTCGGTGACGATCGCTACCTATACGGGGACACCGGACTATACGCCGGAACTCGTTTCGCTCGTCGAAGCCTTCCAGAAGGAAAACGGCCTGAAGCCGGACGGCGTCGTCGGCAAGGCCTCGATCCGCAAGCTCACGGGCGGCGATTCCGTCGCCGACAAGGTCGCCAAGCTCGAAGTCGCGCTGGAGCAGGCCCGCTGGCTGCCGGTCGATCTCGGCGCGCGCCACGTCTTCATCAACCAGCCGGCCTTCATGGTCTATTACCACGAGGACGGCGCGGAAAAGTTCTCCATGCGCACGGTCATCGGCTCGAAGGCGAACCAGACCTATTTCTTTCAGGATCGCCTGCAGACCGTCGAGGTCAATCCGTACTGGGGCGTTCCGCAGTCGATCATCATCAACGAGATGCTGCCGAAGCTGCGCAACGATCCGTCCTATCTCGACCGCATGGGCTACGAAGTGGCCGTCGGCGGGCGCGCCGTGCCGTCTTCGTCGGTCAACTGGTACGGTTCGACCGCCGGCGTCTCCGTGCGCCAGCCGCCGAGCAGCGACAATGCGCTGGGCGAGCTGAAGATCCTCTTCCCGAACAGCCACGCCATCTACATGCATGACACGCCGTCGAAGAGCTTCTTCAAGAAGGACATGCGGGCGCTGAGCCATGGCTGTGTGCGCCTTGCCGAACCGCGCAAGATGGCGGCCGCGGTGCTGGGCGTGACGGAGGAGGATGTCGGCAAGGAGATCGGCGCCGGCCGCAACAAGGCGCTGAGCGTCAAGGCGGACATCCCGATCTACATCGCCTACTTCACCGCCTGGCCGAACAAGGACGGCGCGGTCGAATATTTCGACGACGCCTATGGTCGCGACGACTATGTGCGCAAGGCGTTCACGGCGACGCGTGCCGCCCGCCAGGTACAGGGCTGACCGCTCAGCCCCAGGTCAGCGGATCCAGCCTGAGATAAAAGGCGAGGCGCTCCCGGTCGGGCGCCTCGATCTTCAAGGTGGAAAAGAGGATGTCGAAGGCTTCTTTCGTCTCGTTCTCGTTCTCGTTCTCGTTCGACCAGCTTTCCCCGGCATTGGCCAGCATCAGCGCGAGATCCGAATAGCGATCCGCCACGCCGATGCGGCCGAGATCGATCAGGCCCGTGCAGCGCAGCGTGGCGGGATCGACCATGAAATTCGGCATGCAGGGATCGCCATGGCAGACGACGAGGCTGGCTGCCTCCTGCGCCAGCCGCAAGGGCAGTTCCGCTTCAACGCGTGCCAGCAAATCCTGCCCCGACATGTCCTTGTCTTCATCCGGCAGGAAGTCCGGGTTCACCGCGCCGCGCGACACGACTTTGGTGGCT
The DNA here is from genome assembly GCF_049651085.1 of Shinella sp. GTDB lineage: Bacteria > Pseudomonadota > Alphaproteobacteria > Rhizobiales > Rhizobiaceae > Shinella. Next base: position 284,225 of record NZ_JBASBL010000021.1, on the reverse strand, counting down.
CGCGTGAACATCGTGGACAAGCTTTTGTCGAAAGGGCAGCCGTCTCCGGCAAGCGCGTGCACGGCGGCAAGGTGTTCGCTCATCGAGCGCCAGGCCATCAACAGGTCCGGGCCGGAAAGGTTCACTGCCGGGACGCCGGGAATGGCGCTCATGATCAGGCAGGCGCCGTGTTCGTTCTGGCGCCATGCGACCACTTCGGGGCAGGCAATGCCCTTGTCGGCGAGCCAGCCAAGGCGATCCCGCTCGCCGGCCAGTTCGCCGGCGCGCGCGCCTTTTGCAAGCTTGGCATAGTGGCGTCCGTCGCCGCTGCGAAAAACCCGGTCTCCGGATTCACCTTCATGGGCCGGGATCCACCCGGACCGGATATCGAGCACTGTTTCCATCCAGTCCAAAGTGCGCTCCCTGTCGGTCAGCCGGCGAGCAGGCGCTCGACCAGCTCGGGCGTCAGCTCGTCGAAATGACTGATGACATGGGTCGGCTCCAGCTCGGCGACCGGCACGTCGGAATAGCCGAAGGGAACGCCGATCGACGGCACGTCGGCATTGCGGGCGACGAGCATGTCGTTGAGGCTGTCGCCGACCATCACCGTGCGCTTCGGATCGGCGTCGGCGAGGCGGACGGTGCCGAAGAGATGTTCGGCGTCCGGCTTGCGCACCGCGAAGGTGTCGCCGCCCGTGATGGCGACAAAACGGTCCGTCAGGCCGAGGCCGTCGATGAGGCGGCGGGCAAGGGCTTCGTTCTTGTTCGTGCAGACGGCAAGTCGGTAGCCGGCGCCGGAAAGACGGTCGAGGGCGTCCGTCAGGCCGGGGAAGGGCTCCGACACGCCCGGCATGGCCTTGGCGTAATGCTCGACAAAGGCGTCCACCATGCGCTGGAGCTCGCCGTCCGAAATCTCGCGGCCGCGCAGGGCGAAGGCCCGCTTGATCATCACCTGGCCGCCATGCCCGACGAGATAGGTGAGATCGTCGTACCCGACGGGTTCCAGCCCCTCGAGGCCGATCGTGTGGTTGAGGCTTGCCACGAGGTCGTGCGCCGTGTCGATGAGCGTACCGTCGAGATCGAAGACAACAAGAGAAGCGGACATGGGAAACCTTGTGCGGAGAGGGGAGGAACTCCTCCGGTATGCGATGGCGCTGGCATTTGCAATCGCTTCCGTGCCGCGGCGGCAGGGCGTTTTTGGCTTTCGTTTGGCTTTCAGGGCGTGTAAGTGTCTCCCGGAATTCCGGCCGCTTCGCGCGTGCCGGCTCGCAATCATTCAGGGAGTTTGAGGGCATGGACGCCCGGGAAATGAAGATCAAGGCCGCTGAGGCCGCGCTCGCCCATGTGGAAGACGGTATGCGGCTCGGTATCGGTACCGGTTCGACCGCCGAGGAATTCGTTCGACTGCTGGCCGAAAAGGTCGCTGACGGCCTCAGGGTCGAAGGCGTGCCCACCTCCGAGCGCACGGCGCGGCTGTGCGTCGAACTCGGCGTGCCGCTGAAGTCGCTCGACGAACTGCCCGAACTCGACCTCACCATCGACGGCGCAGACGAGGTGGATGGCCGGCTGCGGCTGATCAAGGGCGGCGGCGGCGCCTTGCTGCGCGAAAAGATCGTTGCCAGTGCCTCCACGCGGATGATCGTGATTGCCGACGAGACCAAGGTGGTCGAGACGCTCGGCGCCTTCAAGCTGCCGATCGAGGTCAACCCGTTCGGGCTCGTCGCCACCCGGATCGCCATCGAGAAGGTGGCCTCGCGCCTCGGCCTTTCCGGCGGCATTGCACTGCGCGCTTCCGGCGACGGCACCTTCACCACGGACGGTGGACACTATATTCTCGACGCATCTTTTGGCCGCATTCCTGATGCAGATGCGTTGGCCAGCAATCTCAATGACATACCGGGTGTCGTCGAACACGGCCTCTTCATCAATATGGCGTCGCTTGCCATCATCGCGGGACCCGCTGGTGCGCGCACGCTGACGGCGAAAGAATAGACAGGAGCACAGACCGACATGATCAAATTTGCTGGTTTCGGCCGGACCCTCGCGGTGACCCTTATCGTTTCGGCAGGCCTTTCGGGCGCCGCAGCGGCGCAGGACGTCACGGACGAGCAGATCAAGACCGCGCGCAGCGCCATCGACGCCATTGGTGCGACGAGCAACTTCGACAACATCCTGCCGGGCCTCGCTGTCCGCGTGAAGTCGACGCTCGTGCAGGCTTCGCCGAACCATGAGCCCGAAATCAACGCCGTCGTCGACGAGCAGGCGCTTGCCCTCGCGCCGCGCCGCGCTGACCTCGAGAAGGAAGCGGCGACCATCTACGCCAAGACCTTCACGCAGGAAGAGCTGAAGGCCATAGCCGACTTCTACAGCTCGTCGGTCGGCAAGAAGCTCCTGGCGGATGGCCCGATCGCCACGCGCGAAGTCGTGAAAGCCGCAGAAATCTGGGCTGCCGGCGTCGACCGCGATCTGCGCACGGAAAGCGTCAAGAAGCTCGACCTGATGCTCGGCACGCCGCCGGCGACCGAGGGCGGCGAAGCGCAGCCGCAGCAGTAACGATTATCGAAAAGGCGGCCATTGGCCGCCTTTTTTGTGAATTTTGCACAAACACTTTTTATACATTCATTCACCGAATGCCTTGCCTGCCATGATCCAGTCCTATCAGGCCGACCGTCTTATGGCGGATAGCCGCTTTCACGATTGCCTTGTCTTTTCCGCCGCCGAGCTGCTTGCCACCCATCAGGAAATCCCGCGGGAGGTACGCTACCTTTCCGATCTGCAGAAATGGCTGCTCAGCCAGGCGACGCTGGCGCTGCACTTCGAGCACCGGCTGGACCCGGCGCAGCCGCAGATTTCCCCGACCAATCTCCTGCGGTTTCTCACCGGCACGCCGATCGCCAGCCGCAACACGGTTCTGGCGTTTCTCACCGAGATGCGGCACTACGGGCTTGTCGAGCAGGTGGCGTGCGAGGATCGCCGGCAGCGGCTTTTCCGGGCACGGCCGCAGACCGAGGATCTGATCCGTCGCTGGTATGGAACCCATCTGGACGCGCTCGATTGTATCGATGGCGCAGGCAGGGCCGGCCTCCTGCGGGCCAATCCGGACCTGATCCTTCATGCGCAGACGCGAATGGCGCGCCTGCTGCTTTCATCGCGCGGCTGGTGTCATCCGCCCGAGTCCGTCGGGCTTCTCACCCGCGCGGAATCGGGCAGCAACGTGTTGCATGAACTGGCGGCCCGCGCGCCGTGGCAGCTTCCGGCAGAACGCGTCTGGATCGGTCCGGTGACGGCGAACGGCATCGCCGCGCGCTACCGCATTTCGCAAAGCCACACGGCCCGTATCCTGGCAAGGGCGCGGGTTGCAGGCCTGATCGGCTGGGAGCTTTCGGGAAATCGCGGTGACTGTTGGGTGTCGTCGGGCTTCGTTACCGACTACCGGCACTGGCAGGCGCTGAAATTTGCGGCCATCTCCGAGGCGTTCGTCCATGCGGTCGGGTGCGCTGCGCAGCCGGCAGGATAAGAACCGGGCCGCAGCAACGGGCGGCCCGGCCGGTCTTATTCGTGGATGGTGTAGGTGCCGAGTTCGCAGAGGTTCTGGGTATCGGTGGTCGTGTCGAGATCGGAATCTTCCGAGAATTCGAAGCGCATGTCGTATTCACAGACGCGACGGCCATCGGCGATGGTGATTTCGATCGTTTCGCCCGGGTTGAGAACCTGGTCGCCGAAAACGTCGTCTTCCCACTTTTCCACGCCCACAGGGGAGCTGTAGAAATGCGTAAGGACGGATTTGGTGCCGTTCTTCAGCTGAAAGACGAGATCATCGGCCGAGGCTGGGCCTGCAATCATGAAGAGTGCTGCGGCGCAAGCCGAGAAAGATGCAAATTTATTCATGTTTTTCATCCGCTTAGACCACAATCGGTCGGGCAGTTTCTTAAATCTTGAACAGCGCGCGGTAAACAGGATTCAGCACATGCGGCCTACCCATTTTTGGGATGAATTCACGCTTGCGTGATCCGGCCGCAGGCGTGCCCTGGAGTCGCGGCCTTTTCCTTTTGGCTGCGCTGTTCCTATATGTGTCGAGCCCGCAGGCGGATTCGGCCGGCGAGGATACCGTCAGACGGCCGTCCGGCCCGCTTGCATGCAGGAGATCACGACATGACGACATTCGACTACGACCTCTTCGTGATCGGCGGGGGATCTGGAGGCGTGCGCAGCGCGCGCCTTGCCGCGAGCATGGGCAAGAAGGTGGCGATCGCGGAGGAATTCCGGTTCGGCGGCACCTGCGTGATCCGCGGCTGCGTGCCGAAGAAGCTTTATGTCTACGCCTCGCAGTTCCATGAGCATTTCGAGGATGCGGCGGGCTTCGGCTGGCAGGTCGGTGAATCGCGTTTCGATTGGCAGGCGCTCGTCGCCGCCAAGGAGAAGGAGATCACGCGTCTCGAAGGCCTCTACCGCAAGGGGCTGGACAATTCCGGCGCGACGATCCTTGCGACCCGCGCCGAGCTTGTCGGGCCGAACACGGTCCGGCTTGCGGCCACCGGTGAACTGGTGACGGCCGAGCGCATCCTGATCGCCGTCGGCGGCCATCCGACGCCGCATGTCGACCTTCCCGGCCACGAACTCTGCATCACCTCGAATGAGGCCTTCGATCTGCCCGAGATGCCGAAATCCATCCTGATTTCCGGCGGGGGCTACATTGCCGTCGAATTTGCCAACATCTTCCATGGCCTTGGCGTCGAGACGACGCTGATCTATCGCGGCAGGCAGATCCTGTCCCGCTTCGACCAGGACATGCGCCACGGCGTGCAGTCCGCGATGGTCGCCAAGGGCATCCGCGTTATCTGCGAGGACATCATCACCGATGTCGCCGAAGCCGAAGGCGGCCGCCGCACCGTGACGACCAAGGCGGGCGAGACGCTCGTCGTCGATCAGGTGATGCTGGCGCTCGGCCGCGTTCCGAACACCAGCGGCCTCGGGCTCGAAACGGCAGGCGTCAGGATGAACGAGCGAGGGGCGATCCTCGTCGACGACTATTCGCGCACCAACGTGCCCGGCATCTTCGCGCTCGGTGATGTCACCGACCGCGTGCAGCTCACCCCCGTCGCGATCCACGAGGCGATGTGCTTCGTCGAAACGGAGTTTCGCGGCAACCCGGTCTCGCCCGACCACGACCTCATCGCCACCGCCGTCTTCTCTCAGCCGGAGATCGGTACGGTCGGCATGAGCGAGGAGGCGGCCGCCAAGGCCTTCGACGACCTCGAAGTCTACCGCGCCGAGTTCCGCCCGATGAAGGCGACGCTTTCCGGCCGGCAGGAGAAGATGATCATGAAGCTCGTCGTCAATGCAGCCGACCGCAAGGTGGTGGGTGCGCATATCCTCGGCCACGAGGCAGGCGAGATGGCGCAGCTTCTCGGCATTTCGCTGAAGGCGGGTGTTACGAAGGATGACTTCGACCGCACGATGGCGGTGCATCCGACGGCCTCGGAAGAGCTGGTGACCATGTACCAGCCGAGCTATCGCGTCAGCAAGGGGCAGCGGGTGTGAGGCGAGCCCCGCATTCTGCCGCATTTGGAACAGTTCGCACTGGAAGTTCGGCTATGCAAGGCCCATCTAACGGTTTATAAGCCCGCATCTTTAAATGGAGGGGGTGTCCGTCGCATTTGCGGGCGCTTCAGGACAGGTGAGTATCATGGCACAGAATTGGACCCCGAGCAGCTGGCGGCAGAAGGCCATTCAGCAGGTTCCGGATTATCCGGATCTCGCCGCACTGGCGGCGACCGAAGAGCGCCTTGCGAAGTTTCCGCCGCTCGTCTTCGCCGGCGAAGCGCGCCGCCTCAAGAGCGCGCTTGCCAACGTTGCCGAAGGCAAGGGCTTCCTGTTGCAGGGCGGCGACTGCGCCGAGAGCTTCGCCGAACACGGTGCCGATACGATCCGTGACTTCTTCCGCGCCTTCCTCCAGATGGCCGTGGTGCTGACCTTCGGCGCTCAGCAGCCAGTGGTGAAGGTCGGTCGTATTGCCGGTCAGTTCGCCAAGCCGCGCTCGTCGAATATCGAGAAGCAAGGCGAGGTCTCGCTGCCGTCCTACCGCGGCGACATCATCAACGGCATCGAGTTCACGGAAGAGGCCCGTATCCCGAATCCGGAACGCCAGATCATGGCCTACCGCCAGTCGGCCGCGACGCTCAACCTGCTGCGCGCCTTCGCGATGGGTGGTTACGCCAATCTCGACAACGTGCACCAGTGGATGCTCGGCTTCGTCAAGGATAGCCCGCAGGCCGAGCGCTACCGCAAGCTCGCCGACCGGATCTCCGAGACCATGGACTTCATGAAGGCCATCGGCATCACTTCGGAAAACCATCCGAGCCTGCGCGAGACCGATTTCTTCACCAGCCATGAGGCGCTGCTGCTCGGCTATGAGCAGGCGCTGACCCGCGTCGATTCCACGTCCGGCGACTGGTACGCGACGTCCGGCCACATGATCTGGATCGGCGATCGCACGCGCCAGTCCGACCATGCGCATATCGAATATTGCCGCGGCATCAAGAACCCGATCGGCCTCAAGTGCGGCCCGACGCTGACCGGCGACGGCCTCCTGGAACTGATCGACCTGCTGAACCCGCAGAACGAGGCTGGCCGCCTGACGCTGATCTGCCGTTTCGGCCACGACAAGGTGGCGGAAAACCTTCCGCGCCTCATCCGCGCCGTCGAGCGGGAAGGCAAGAAGGTCGTCTGGTCCTGCGACCCGATGCACGGCAACACGATCACGCTCAACAACTACAAGACGCGTCCGTTCGAGCGGATCCTGTCGGAAGTCGAGAGCTTCTTCCAGATCCACCGCGCCGAAGGCACGCATCCGGGCGGCATCCATGTCGAGATGACCGGCAATGACGTGACGGAATGCACGGGTGGCGCGCGGGCGCTGTCGGGCGACGACCTCGCCGACCGCTACCACACGCATTGCGACCCGCGCCTCAACGCCGATCAGGCGCTGGAGCTCGCCTTCCTTCTTGCCGAGCGCATGAAGGGCGGTCGCGACGAAAAACGTATGGTTGTGAACGGCTGATCACCGTCTGTTCATGCTTCGGTTCCGTAAATTAGCGGAGCTGATGCATGCATTCAGGATTGTGAATTTGACAGGACCGGGCCAGCTGGCAAAGCTGGCCCGGTTTTGTTTTGGGGGGAAAGGCATGAGCGAGGAACATTCGGGGCATTGCCTCTGCGGCGCGGTACGCTTTCGTACCGTCGGCCCGTTGCGTGAGGTCATCGCCTGCCATTGCAGCCAGTGCCGCCGGCAGACGGGACATTTCTATGCTGCGACCAACGTGCGTGATGAGGGCCTGACCGTCGAGGGTGGCGAGAACGTGACCTGGTACCGGGCGAGCGACGGGGCGAGCCGCGGCTTCTGCCGCACCTGTGGCTCGGCCCTGTTCTGGAAGGCGGACGGCACGGCCTCTACCTCAATCATGGCCGGCACATTCGACCAGCCGACGGGCCTCAGGATCGGCATGCATATCTTCTGTGCCGACAAGGGCGACTATTACGAGATCGAGGGCGATGCGCCGCAATATGCGCAGAACCGGTAGGCGGCGCTACTGCACGAGGGCGGGGCGCTGGCAGGTAACGCCCGTCACGCGGATATCGGCCTCGCCGATCCTGACGCCGACGACCAGCAACAGGTTGTAGAGCAGTTCATCTATGGCCGGTGTCACGGTCGTCAGCGTCGAGGCGAGCGCCTTGGCGACGAGCTCCGTGCCGATGGGCAGGCCGAGAAGATTTATCTCGACATCGAGGTCTCCCAGCAGGGTCTTGATGGCGGATGTAAGCGTGTCTCGTGTCGAAACAGACTTCATTGCCTTGGCGGCAATCTCGGTCGGGGTGTAGGTAAGCCGGGTCTTGCTCAGGTTCTTCACCTCGCCATGGGCGAAGGCATCGATTTTCAGGAGTGCACTGTCAACGATCCTCGCCTTCTTCACGCGAGGCTCATCGGAAAAATCGGACAGCACGGACGGATCTACCTGGCCGATTGCGAGTTCCGCGACGCCGGGGACGGCATCGACCGATACGCTGGCATTGGCGGGTGCGCCGCCATGACAGCGGATATCGGCAAGCTTCGCCTCGGAGGCGGCGACCTCGACATAGAGCGGAAGCTTGACCCTGAGGCCAGCAAGGGCCGCCAATCCATCGATCCCGACTTCGACGGCAAGCCGCGTCTGGGCGCTGCGCACCGCGCTGCCCGGCGCACCAAGCCTGTGTGATGGGGTTTCGACCGGCGGCTCGCCGATTGCGAGATTGACCTTCACGGTCGCAAGGCCGGGGAGGGTGGCGCCGACATCGAGCGCGATCTGGTTCTTGCCGTTCGCCAGGCCCGCCGCGGCTGTCACCATCTGCAAGGCGTTGACCGACATTGCCCAATTGCCGCCGGTCGCGACCGAAACGCCTTTCTTCGGATCGAGATTGAGGATGCGCGCGAGCGGCAGCTTGACCTTGCTGCCGGCGGTCGCCTGCTCGATGGCGTGCAAGGCGGAACGCACCGGCCCGGCAAGGCCTTCGACGGCGCGCATGGAGGCGAGGAGCTGCGGCATGGTGATGCCCGCATTCAACACTTCCTCATAGGTCGCGGCCGTCAGGTTCAGGTTGGTGGCGACGGCCTTGAGGAAGGGCTGTACCGAAATATCGGCGTCGAGCAGCGCCCGGTAGTCCATCACGTTGAGGGAGATATTGGTCCCGAGGAGTTTGCCCAGCAGCGCATTGAGAATGCCGTCATTGAGGCTTGCGAGCCGTGTCCCGATGGAGAAGGCGGCAAGTTTCGTGCGGGAGGCCGAGCCGGTTGCCGACAGAAGCGGCGGTCTGGGCAGGATCATCGAGGCGATGAACATGTCGGCGGGGCGCTGGAGCGTCACGCGCGCGGCGTCGGCATCCGCGCCCGCCGGCTTGAATCGGTCTTCCGGAGCGATCTCCGGATCGGCGAAATAGCGGCCGCGTTCGACGCTTGCCGTCGCGGCCGTTGCCTTGAGATCGATGGTGGGGATAGACGGTATCGATACGCCGTTCCTGCCGGTGACGGCAACGGCAAGTTTGTTGAGCGAGAAATAGGTCGCAGCCGCCTTTTCCGCCTCTGCGATGTTCGACGCGGCGGCAATGGCGGCAAGGTCCGCCGAGGACTGCAATTCGCGCTGCTGCACGGTGAAATATCCGTAGTCGACACCGAGGGCGAGCGAAGCGATCAGCAACGGCAGGGAGATAGCGGCAAGCGTTCCGATATTGCCGCGTCTGTCGGTGAAGAGGCGACGGGCCTTCATCTCAGAGCCCCCCGACGCGCACTGTGGCGAAGCGCTCGATCTTCTCGTGCGGCAGGGCGAAGGTGAAGAGCTTCCAGATGGGAAGGTCGCTGGAATCGTAGGAGATCGCCACAGTGAACTGGTCCGGATTGCGGGGATCGTCGGTGACGACGACCTGCATCTTCGCCCGCTTGATGAAGGAATAGTCGAGACGGGAGGCGTCGAGATAGCGGTTGACCAGTGTCACGCGTTCCGCCGGGTTGAGACCGGCCACCGCCGTGCGCGCCGCATCGGCAGCGATCTGCTGCACCGAATGGGTGACGGAAAGATAGATGCCGTAGGCGATCAGCGTGAAGAGGACGAGAAAGAAAAGCGGGGCGATGATCGCGAATTCGAGAGCGGACGTTCCGCGTCGATCTTTTGACAGGTGGGCAAGAGTGCGCATGACACCTCCTCCGACGACTGCCTCGTGATAAGGCTTTCGTGCTTCCAAAATGGGAATGCACGTATATGGTGCACTTAAAATATTAATTTCTTCTGTAGATTGACGTTTGCCAATAGCACCAAGGTCTTGTCGACATGACGGAATTTAGTGTTTTCTGATATACAGACTCTATTTTCCGGTTTGTTTTCAAAGGGTAGCGGCTTGTTTCTATGTGATCCTGACGCAACGGAACGACCGGCATGCTGGTCTTGCGTATGGTTAACCGATGGTTTCCATCCACAGTGGAAACCTGGCGCAATGATAAATATGTTGCGCTTTTCTATCTTTGGTTGTGTTTATTATTCCTTCTGACGTAGTGCCTCACGCAGCTGGAGCACTTCCATCTTCAAGGCGGCAATCTCTCCGATGAGATGCGTGTCGATCTTGTGGTGCAGCGCCATCAGCTCGATCTCTGCCTTCAGATTGACCTCGTAGTCCTTGGAGGCCTCGAAGCGGTCGCGGGTCGCCTGACGGTTCTGCGACATCATGATGATCGGCGCCTGAAGGGCGGCGATCATGGAGAGTACGAGGTTGAGGAAGATGAAGGGGTAGGGGTCGAAGGCATCCTTCGTCAGCAGGATCGTGTTGGCGAGCGTCCAGACGACAAGGAAGGCGATGAATCCGGTGATGAAGGCCCAGGAGCCGCCGACACGGGCGATGGCGTCGGCAATACGCTCGCCGGCGGATTGCTTCGACTGGAAGGCGACGTTCCTGTCCTCGGAAAGGATGCGGCCTTCGTGGGAATGCAGCAGCACGTCGCGCTCGGTCTCGTCGAGATCGCTGGCAGGTTTGCCGAAGAGGATCTGGGCAGCGTCTTCGAACGGTTTCATGGCCGGGCTCCGCAGTGGGAATGGGAGCCCTAGCCTAGGCGAAAATCAGTAGCCTGCCGACATCAGATCCGCATGGGACTCGAAGAAGCGTTCCAGCCCGTACTGCTTGCCGAACATGATGTCGTGCTGCAGGAAGCGGAAGTCGCGCACCAGCGGGTCGATCGTCTTCTTGCGCGCCCAGTCGGCCGTCGCCTCGCCCTTGGCGTCGATCAGCATGTAGCGGTCGATGACGCGCAGCTTGTCATGCACCGCGCCGAGGAAGCCGGTGTAGTAGGGGTGCTCGTAGCCCGCTTCCTTGAGGATGTGGTAGGACAGGAACGCCGGACTGATCGTGCCGAGGTCCTTCTCGGCGCCGGTCTTGTTCGACCAGATGACGAGCGGTGTCTCGTGCTGATCCTTCATCTGCTCGGGCGTGCCCTTGCGGGTGGCGGTGATGCCCGGCATGTAGCCGGAATTCTTGTAGACCGTGTTGAGCGGCGGCAGGTGGTCGCCGAAGACGACGATGATCGTCTCGCGGTCGCGCTCCCTGGCCCAGTCCATCAGCATCTTCAGGCTCTTGTCGGCTTCCTTGACGCCTTCGGCGTAGCTTGCGAGCATGCGGTTGTCGCGTGCGTCGAGCTTGCCGTCGATGGTCACGCCGGTCTTCTTGTAGCGGCCGTCGTCATAGGGACCGTGACCCTGCAGGGTGACGGTGAAGAAGAAGAACGGGTCTTCCTGCATGTCCGCCTGCCGGATGATTTCCTTGGTCAGCGCCTCGTCCGAGGTGAAGTTGCCGCGTTTTGCGAGCGGCGGCATCTTGTCGACGTCCTTGAAGGTCTCGAAGCCGAAAGCCTTGTAGACGCTCGTGCGGTTCCAGAACCAGCCGGAGAACGGATGGATGGCGCGCGCCGTGTAGCCTTCCGCCCGGAAGAAGGTGGCAAGCGAGGGGATCGGCTTGCGCACATATTGCTGGTAGGGAATGCTCCCGGTCGGCAGGAAGGCGTTGGAAAAGCCTGTCAGCGCCTCGAATTCGACATTCGCGGTAAGGCCGCCGAATTCCGGCGAGAAGACGTTGCCGCTCTGGCTTTCGCGGATGACCGGCATCGGATCGGGCGACAGCTTCACGCTCTTTATGCGCGTCGGATCCCACAGCGATTCGCTCATGACGACGATGACGTCGGGCTTGGAGCGATGCGTCGTTCCGGCCGGCAGGGGCTTTGACGGAATCTTGTCGATGGCGTCGACCATGTAGCCCGACGGGGCCTGCACATTGGCCATTGGCAGGTTGATGGCGAAGGCCATGACAAAGCCGTTGTGGCGATAGTTTTCCGCCTGGTCCCAGATGATCGGGAAGATTTTCAACCGGTCGCGGATCCAGGAGAACTCGTTGTAATCCATGACGGAGGCAAAGCTGGCGAGCAGCGGCAGCGCAATGGCCAGGCGCGCCAGGCGTTCCTTCTTCGTCAGCGGCCGGAAACGGCGCCAGGCGAAGACCCAGAGGCTGATGAGGCCCACGACGCCGCCGATGATGGCAAGCGCCAGAGCCGCTGCCGTCCAGGGCCGGTCCTGCACCAGCACCGGCATCAGCTCGATGATCTGGCGGCCGAACAGCAGATCCGTCGGATAGAGCGGATCGGTGAGGAAGACCTGCTTCTGCTGCGAGATGACGCCCATCAGCATGACGAGCGGCGACACGAGCAGCACGGCCTTGTGCTGACGGCCGATCAGCGCGTCGATTGAGAGATAGAGCAGGAAGAACACGCCCGTCGTGGTCCAACCGGGGCGCTGGAGGCTGGTCAGGTAGGCATAAGTCTGCTGCAGCGAGCCGCGGGTGATCCATTCGATGACGATCACGGTGGCCAGCGCAAGAAGGCCGGAAACGGCAAGCGAACGCAGGACGGCAAGAGCCTTGGCATGGCGCGCGAAAAAGCCTGCCTCGACGGCAAGCCTTTCGGTGGTATCCATCGCCACGGCTGCAGGAGTGAACAAGGCCAATGCCGTCTCCAAACTTCATAAAACTGTCGTTCATCTGTCATACGGATGTCATCTTGAACAGAAGATGAATGGTTTCTTCAGCATCCTTCCCCCGCTTTGGGCGCATCTGTCGCATTGCGGCAATGTCACTCCGAACGCACTGAAAGAAGAGGGTTTCCTGACAAAAGCGCGGGCAATCGCCGTGCGGTTCATTCCCAAAGCGCCTGCCATGCTCTAAAGGGTGTAGCGACCGTTCGAGAGTGCGGGCAGCCGTGCGCGGCCGTAGCATCGGACACCATGAGGAAACGGGTCCGCAGACATGACTTCCCAGACTGAAAAGACGACGCTGCGCATCGCCGTCGCGCAATTGAACCCGACCGTCGGAGACGTGACCGGCAACCTTGCCAAGGCGCGCGCCGCCCGCCAGGACGCAGCCCGCCAGGGCGCAGACCTTCTGCTTTTGACAGAACTCTTCATCTCCGGCTATCCGCCGGAAGACCTCGTGCTGAAGCCCGCCTTCCTGAATGCCTGCCGCCGGGCGATCGACGATCTCGCCGCGGACACGGCCGATGGCGGACCCGGCATCATCATCGGTTTTCCGCGGCAGGACGAGACGGGCCGCTACAACGCCGTCGCCGTGCTCGATGCGGGCAAGGTCGTCGCGGTGCGCGACAAGGTGGACCTGCCCAATTATGGCGAGTTCGATGAAAAGCGCGTCTTCGATCAGGGCGCCATGCCCGGCCCCGTCAATTTCCGCGGCGTGCGCCTTGGCATTCCGATCTGCGAGGACATCTGGGGCGACCTCGGCGTCTGCGAGACGCTTGCCGAAAGCGGGGCGGAAATCCTGCTGTCGCCGAACGGTTCGCCCTACTATCGCGGCAAGGTCGATATCCGCCATCAGGTCGCCCTGAAACAGGTTATCGAGACGGGCCTGCCGCTGCTCTATGCCAACCAGCTCGGCGGTCAGGACGAACTCGTCTTCGACGGCGCAAGCTTCGCCTTCAATGCGGACAAGGCGCTGGCCTTCCAGATGAGCCAGTTCGAGGAGACCATGGCGCTCACCACCTGGAAGAAGAATGGCGAGGGCTGGGTCTGCGACGGCGGGCCGATGTCGCGCATTCCGGAGAAGGAAGAGGCGGACTATCGTGCGTGCCTTCTCGGTTTCCGTGACTACGTCAACAAGAACGGCTTCAAGAATGTGGTGCTCGGCCTGTCCGGCGGCATCGATTCGGCGATCTGCGCGGCCATTGCCGTCGATGCGCTGGGCGAGGAGCGGGTGCGCTGCATCATGCTGCCCTACCGCTATACGTCGAAGGATTCATTGAAGGACGCCGCCGATTGCGCCAAGGCTCTCGGCTGCCGCTACGACATCGTGCCGATCGAGGCGCCGGTGACCGGCTTCCTGTCCTCGCTCTCCGAGCTTTTCGAAGGCACGGAAGAGGGGATCACGGAAGAGAACCTGCAAAGCCGCGCGCGCGGCACGATCCTTATGGCGGTGTCCAACAAGTTCGGCTCGATGGTCGTCACGACCGGCAACAAGTCGGAAATGTCCGTCGGCTACGCGACGCTCTATGGCGACATGAACGGCGGCTTCAATCCGATCAAGGACCTCTACAAGATGCAGGTCTATGGGATCTCGCGCTGGCGCAACGCGCATGTGCCGCCGGGCGCGCTCGGGCCGAGCGGCGAGGTGATCCCGAAGAACATCATCGACAAGGCGCCGTCCGCGGAACTGCGCCCCAACCAGACCGATCAGGATTCGCTGCCGCCCTATCCGGTTCTCGACGATATTCTCGAATGCCTTGTCGAGCTGGAGATGAGCACGGAAGAAATCGTCGCGCGCGGCCATGATGCGGCGACGGTGCACCGCATCGAACACCTGCTCTACATCGCCGAATACAAGCGTCGCCAGTCGGCGCCCGGGGTGAAGATCACCAAGAAGAATTTCGGCCGCGACCGGCGCTACCCGATCACCAACCGGTATCGCGACCGGGGGTAGGGAGTGTCTGCCCGGCCGATGGATGCGGGGTGCCGGATCATGGCGATGGGCCTGTTCTGCGCCCATCGCATTAAGCTTTCGCTCACCAGGCTGCTTAAACGAATTTTGCGTTCTGTCATCTAGCGTCCCTTCAACAATGCCTGGGAAAACCGGGTGGGGGACAGGCAGAGGCATGATGACGGGCAAGGCGCAAGAGGGCCGCGCGACGCGGCGACATGGTTTCGGCGTGGCAATCCGGGCGGCGGCCCTGCTGATCGTCCTGTCGTTCGGAGCCGCCAACTATCTGGTTCTCGACTACGCGATCGAGCGGGCCGACAGTTTTGCCGCCGAAACCGAGCGCACGCTTGTCCGCAACGACTTCAGCCACCAGATCGACCAGGTGGTGCAGTACCAGAGCCAGCTTTCCTTCTGGGACAAGAGTTTCGCCGAGCTGGCCGACGGCATGCCGGGGGACGCTTTCGTGCGCGACGAGCTGCGCGACTGGATGTGGTCGGATTTCGGTTTCTCCTGGATGATCTTCACCTCGTCGGACGGCGAGAGGATTCTCGGCGTGCATCGTGGCCAGAAGGTTTCCGAGCGCCGCGCACGCGAAAAATTGCACTGGGTGAGTGACCTGACCCGCAAGGCCGAACGCGCCTATTACAAGGCGCTGTCGCCCGATCGCGGCGGCTTTCAGGTCGCGGGCGCAAAGGAGGATACGGACCTCCTGACGCCGGCGCTTCCGGGAATCCATGTCTCCGGCATGCGGCTGATCGATCGGGTGATGAGCATCGTCGTCGTTCAGACCGTCATCCCGAAGACGCTGTACATTCCCGCCAACCGCTACGAGCCGACGCTGCTGATCACGGTGAAACCCGTCTCGCAGAAGATGCTGGCGAGCGCAGAGCAGCGGTTCGGCTTGCACGATCTCGGCTTTACCCCGATCGTCACGCAGGAGCCCGGACTGGTGATGACGCCGGTCGGCGCGGACACCTACAATCCGATGGTCGCTTCCTGGCGGCCGAACATGCCCGGCACCTTCGTCTGGCGTTCGGCGCTTCCGCAGATCGCGATGTTCGTGCTGGTCTTTGCCGGGGTGATGCTTTTCGTGTCGCTGCGCTTTTCCGCGCTTGTCAGGGCGCTCCAGCGTAGCGAGGCAGACAATGCGTTCCTGGCGCGGCATGACCGGCTGACGGGCGTGAAGAACCGCAGCGGCTTCGACGAGGAGGTCACCCGCGCGGTCGGCAAGGGCAGTCCCTTCGCGATCCTTGCGATCGATCTGGACAAGTTCAAGGCCGTCAACGACCGGCACGGCCATGCCGCTGGCGATGCCGTGCTGGAAACCGTCGCCCGTCGCTTTTCGGAGCGCATCGGGTCGCGCGGTTGCGTGGCGCGGCTGGGCGGCGACGAATTCTCCGTGCTGCTGACCGGGAAGCACGGCCGCGAGGAATTGATGGAGCTCGCCGGCAACCTTCTGCTCGATACGAGGCTTCCCATCGCCTATGACGGGCAGCTTCTTGTGATCGACGGCAGCGCCGGCGTGGCGCTGTTCCCGCAACATGGAAAATCGGTGCACGATGTCATGTTGATGGCCGATGCCGCGCTCTATGCGGCCAAGAATGGCGGGCGCAACCGCGCCGTCCATGCCGGTGATCTCGCGGGCATGGACGCGGCCCAAACCGGTGCCGTCCGTGCAGCCTGACCGTCGATACACAGGCGCAGGGCGGGGGCGGGCTTGAACGCACCGCAAAGCCATGCGCATATCCGTTCGTCAGGTGCCCGCTTGCGGGAGAATCGGGAATCCGGTGCGGGCGAAATCCCAGGTCCGGAACGTGCCCAACGCTGTGACGGGGATGGCTTGCGCCATGAAAGCCTGAATCGATTCAGGCTTTTGCCACTGGTTGTTCAACCGGGAAGGCAGGTGCGCGCCGCGCGACCCGAAGTCAGAAGACCGGCCTGGCAAGATAGACCGAGCCCGCGCGGACGGCGGCAGGTTGTACGCATTGTTGGGGAGATGACGATGCGAACCGAACCGTTGGACCATCTGGTCCGGGCCGGCGCCTTTCCGCATGAGGAGAGGCAGGCCGTCTACCGCGCCATCGAGACGCGCCGCGACGTGCGCGACCAGTTCCTGCCCGAACCCCTGCCGGACGATCTCGTCCGCCGTCTGCTGCAGGCCGCCCATAGCGCGCCGTCGGTCGGGTTCATGCAGCCGTGGAATTTCCTGCTGGTGCGCCGCGAGGAAACAAGGCACGCGGTGCATGCCGCGTTCCTGAAGGCCAATGCCGAGGCGGCGGAGATGTTCGACGGCGAGCGGCAGGCGCAGTATCGGGCGCTGAAGCTCGAAGGCATCCTGAAGGCGCCGCTTTCGATCTGCGTGACCTGCGACCCGACGCGCGGCGGCGCGGTGGTGCTGGGCCGCACGCACAATCCGCGCATGGACGTCTATTCCACGGTCTGCGCGGTGCAGAACCTCTGGCTTGCGGCGCGCGCCGAAGGGGTGGGCGTCGGCTGGGTCAGCATCTTCCACGACAGCGACATCCGCCGAATCCTTGGCATCCCGCAGCATGTCGAGATCGTCGCCTGGCTCTGCGTCGGCTTCGTCGACCGGCTCTATGGCGAGCCGGAACTGGCGGTGAAGGGCTGGCGGCAGCGCCTGCCGCTGGAAGAGCTGGTGTTCGAGGAGCGCTGGCCCGAAAGCGCGGTGGACGTCAGTTGACGCCGGCATCGGCCGGACGGCCGAGATCGATGGCGGATGAATTTTCCGGCAGGAAGAGCGGCCCGACCGTGCGCACCTTGCTCCTGGCCGGATCGTAGACGCGGTCCTCGATCCTGGCGGGTGTCCTGACCTCGCCCTTCACATCCTTGTCCGGCAGGGTGCGGATGGTGGTGACCGAGCCGTTGTCTTCACCGCCGGTCTCGCCGGTGCTGGCCGTCTGCGTGCTCTCGCCCTTGGCGGCCTTCTCGCGCTTGATCATTTCCTGATAATAGGCGGAGAGGTTGCAGCCGCAGGCATCCTGCTTGGAACGGTCGCGCGTGCGATAGGAGAACGCGTTGGCCAATTCGAAATAGGGACGGCCGGTGACCGTGGAGGTCATCTGCTCCGTTTCCTGGCCGTTGGTCATCGACTGGTAGAACAGCTCGGTGTCGGTTTGCGGGCACATCATCGCGCAGACCTTCTGGTCGCGGCGAAAATCGAGTGGCGTGGCGCCCGATGAAATCGGGAAGAAGCCGCCGTCGCAGGTGCGCACGCAGACGGTGCGCAGATTGCCATACCCGGAATTGCCGCCAAGCGAACGCAGTTGCAACCGGTCACTGCCATCCGGCGTCGTGCCGAGCGGCAGCGTGCGCGTCTCGTCCAGCGAGCGCAGGGTTTCGGTGGCGGCGGCCGGCATGACCTGCGGCTGCTGGTTGCAGCCATTCGTTTCCAGCGCGGCGAGAAGCGTGTTGCGGCGGCCCTGGGAGGACACGCCGCCGGCCAGTTCACGGCGCTTCTTGTCGAGAATCTGGAGGTTTCGCTCCATCTTGCCGACGACGGAGGTGAGCGTTGCGCAGGCATCGGCATTGGCGCCGCCGATGACGATGATGCTGCCGCTGGAGCAGCCGAGACGGCGCTGGTCGCTCCTGGCCTTGCGCAACTGGATGTTCTGGCGGGCTATCGCGCCGGCATATTTGCGGGCGCTGGCCGTATCGACCACCACTTTGGGCAGGTTCGCCAGTTCGCTCTGGAGACGCGCGCACATATTCGCCGCCGCCGTTCCAGCCGACAGGAGGAGCGGCAGGCTGGTTGCAATGGCAAAAAAGAGACGGATGCGTCCTTGCAAATCCCTCGATCCCTGAAAGTCTGGAACAGCCGGCCCTGAGCCGGTTTCATGGCCTTTATCATAGGCCGCGACGGGGCGAGCGCAACGCTATCCCGCATTTGTGATTAACGCGTCGGCCGGCGCTTGCCTTGCAACCGTCGCCGTCCGGGACTAGATATGCGCCATCGTCAATGCCGACCGGATGGTGCGCAATGGATTTCAACCCGACCACAAATCGACTTCGTTTTGTCATCGGGGAAATCCGTATCCATGCCGCATTCCATCACGCTTTCCAAAATCACGTGGTCCACGCCTGACGGGCACACGCTTCTTTCAAATCTCGACCTGACCTTCGGCTCCGAGCGCGCCGGCCTTGTCGGACGCAACGGCGTCGGCAAGACGACGCTGCTGAGGCTCGTCACGGGTGATCTCGTTCCGCAGGGGGGAACAGTCACGGCCGACGGCACGCTCGGCCTTCTGCGCCAGAGCGTGCAGGTTGCGCCGGAAGAAACCGTTGCCAGCGTCTTCGGTATTGTCGAGGCGCTTGCGCTGCTCGCTCGTGCCGAACGCGGCGAGGCCGCTGCCGACGAGCTTGCAGAGGCCGACTGGACGCTGGAGGCAAGGCTTGCCACGGCGCTCGCCCGCGTCGGGCTGGCGGCGGAGCCGGACACGCCGCTTTCCTCGCTCTCCGGCGGCCAGCGCACGCGGGCAGCGCTGGCGGCGCTCATCTTCCGCGAGCCGGATTTCCTGCTGCTCGACGAGCCGACGAACAATCTCGACCGGGACGGGCGACGGGCGGTCATCGACATGCTCTCCGGCTGGCGGGCGGGCGCCATCGTCGTCAGCCATGACCGCGAGCTGCTCGAGACCATGGACGCGATCGTCGAGCTGACGACGCTCGGCGCGACGCGTTATGGCGGCAACTGGAGCGCCTACCGCGCGCGCAAGGCGCTGGAGCTTGCCGCAGCGCACCGCGATCTTGCGGATGCGGAAAAGCATGCCGCTGAAGTCGCGCGCACCATGCAGATGATCGCCGAGCGAAAGGCGCGCAAGGACAGCGCCGGTCGCCGGAAGAGGGCGCGGGGCGACATTCCGCGCATCATGCTGGGGGCAATGAAGGAGCGCAGCGAGCTGACGGGCGGAGACCAGGCAAGGTTGGCCGAAAGCCGGCAGGGACAGGCAGCCGAGGCGATGACGGCAGCGCGCGAGCGCATCGAAATCCTCCAGCCGCTGACCGTCGCAGTGCCGCCAACGCATCTTCCCGCCGGCAGGATGGTGCTGAGGTTGGACGGCGTGACAGCCGGCTATCTGCCGGATCGGCCCGTCATCCGCGATCTTTCCTTCGCACTGACCGGACCCGAGCGCGTGGCGGTGACGGGGCCGAACGGCTCGGGCAAGACGACGTTCCTTTCACTCGTTACCGGCCAGTTGCAGCCCTGGCGGGGAAGCGTCCGGCTCTTCACCGATCTTGCCATGCTCGACCAGCGCGTCAGCCTGCTCGATCCAGCGCTCTCGATCCGCGACAATTTCCGGCGGATCAATCCGGAGGCGGACGAGAATGCCTGCCGCGCGGCGCTGGCGCGTTTCATGTTCAGGGCGGATGCGGCGCTACAGATCGTTGGCAGTCTCAGCGGCGGGCAACTCCTGCGCGCCGGCCTTGCTGCGGTGCTCGGTGGCGCCATCCCGCCGCCGCTCCTCATTCTCGACGAGCCGACGAACCATCTGGACATCGCATCCATCGAGGCGGTGGAGGCGGGGCTGCGCGCCTATGACGGCGCGCTCCTCGTCGTCAGCCATGACGAGCCGTTTCTGGAGGCGGTCGGCATCACGCGGAGGCTGGCGCTGGTGGCGGGGTAGGAAGGCCGGAGGACCCGGCCTTCCTCTCATGCGCTGCCGAAACGCTCGATGACATCGGCAAGCGGCACATGGCCCTTGAAGGCGCCGGAGCCCTTGGGCGTCTCGCCGTTTTCGAGCGCCGTGGCGAAGCGCACGCCGGGGTCGGCTTCGAGCCGGCGGCGGATCGCCGCTATGCGCGGCCAACGATCCGCCGGGGCCACCTCATGATAGTCGAGCCAGCGGGCGACGCCGATGAGGACCCCGTCCGCCAGCGTCGGGCGGTCGCCGGCGAGATAGGGCGTCTCGCCCAACATGGCCTCCAGCTTGTCATGCCGCTCGATGACGGCCTCGCGGCCCCAGCGCCGCAGGGCGTCCTGCAGCACCGGATCCGGCGTCTCCATTTCGAGCGCCGACCAGAGCGGGCTGAAGGCGCCGGTGAAGCCGGTGTTGAGATAGGCCATGAGCTGGACCATGCGGTCGGCCGCAGGTGAGCTCGGATCGAAGCTGATGCGCCGTTCTGTATCGCGGGCGGCAAACCAATGGCCGATTGCCATGGTTTCGGTGATGAGCCGGCCGTCGTCGGTAACGAGCGCCGGCGTCTCGTGTCGGGCATTGAGGCGGGCATAGGCGGGTTCGCGCATTTCGCCCAGCATGTCGACGCGGCAGAGGCGATAGGGCTTTCCCAGCCATTCAAGCGCAGCGACAAGTCCCATGGAGCTTCCGGCCGGGAAGCCATAGATGAGGATCGGTTCCAATGTTCTTCTCCGTGATTTCTGTTGACCACGCTGCGCAGCGACACTGGACCTAAGCCTTGCCTCTCCCCATGTAAATTACGCACATTTTTGTCACCACGCGGAGCCCGTCATGAAAGACCTCGTTTCTCGCTGCCCGATCGAAGAGGCGATGCAGGTGATCGGTGGCCGATGGCCGACACTGCTGATCTATTATCTGAAGGACGGCACGAAGCGGTTCAGCGATCTGCGACGCGATAACCCTACCGTTTCGCATCGCATCCTGGCTCTGGAGCTGCGCAAGCTGGAGAGGGCCGGCATCGTCCGGCGCACCGTTTTCGAGGGATATCCGCTACGGGTGGAATACGACCTTACGCCCGCCGGTCTGTCGGTCGTTCCGCTGATCGACGCACTTGGCGACTGGTGGGAGGCGATAGATACGGCGCATCCGGCACCGCGAACGAAAACGGCCGCCAAAGAGGCGGCCGTATTGTAGGGCTGCAGAACGGGTCAGGTCGGGTAGGACGCTTCCACGACCGCCAGCGCCGCCATGTTGACGACGCCACGCGAGGTGACCGACGGCGACAGGATATGGGCAGGCATGGCGGCGCCGAGCAGGATCGGGCCGACATGCAGACTGTCCGTCATGGTCTTGACCACGCCGAGCGTGATGTTGGCGGCATCGAGGTTCGGGAAGACCAGCAGGTTGGCTTCGCCTGACAAAGTCGAGTCGGGCATGACGCGCTGGCGCAGCGCCTCGGAAATAGCCGAATCGCCATGCATTTCGCCATCCGCCTCCAGGGACGGATCCATCTCGCGCACCAGTTCCATCGCCCTGCGCATCTTGAAGCTGCTGTCTGAATCGCGCGAGCCGAAGTTGGAGTGAGAGACGAGGGCGGCGCGCGGCGTGATGCCGAAACGGCGGATTTCTCTCGCGGCCATGATGGTCATCTGTGCGACTTCCTCGGCCGTAGGTGTCATCGTCACGTAGGTATCGGTGAAGAAGGTTGCACCGCGCTGCGAGATCAGGAGGCTGAGCGCGGAGAAATCGAGCACGCCTTCCTTCTTGCCGATGATCTGGCTGACGTCGCGCAGGTGCTTGGCATAGCGGCCTTCCACGCCGCAGATCAGGGCATCGGCCTCGCCGCGCTTGAGCGCGAGGGCGCCGATGACGGTCTGGTTCGTGCGCACGATGGTGCGGGCGGCTTCGGGAATGACGCCCTTGCGGCCGACGATGCGGAAATAGTCATCCACATAGTCGCGGTAGCGCGGGTCGCCTTCCGGGTTCACAATCTCGAAATCCACATCCGGCCGTACGCGCAGGCCGTATCGCTGCAGGCGCGCTTCGATGATCTGCGGGCGACCGATGAGGATCGGCTTGGCGATCTCTTCTTCCAGCAGCACCTGGGCGGCGCGCAACACGCGCTCGTCCTCGCCTTCGGCAAAGATGACGCGTTTCTTCTCGGCCTTCTTCGCTGCGGCGAAGATAGGCTTCATGATGAAGCCCGAACGCCAGACGAAGCGGTTGAGCTGGTCGAGATAGGCGTCGAAATCAGTGATCGGGCGCGAGGCGACACCCGTTTCCGCCGCTGCGCGGGCCACGGCCGGCGCGATGCGCAGGATGAGGCGCTGGTCGAAGGGTGAGGGGATCAGGTAGTTCGGGCCGAAACTCGGCGTATCGCCGGAATAGGCGCGCGCCGCGACTTCCGAAACCTCTTCACGGGCGAGCGATGCGATGGCGCGCACCGCGGCCATCTTCATCTCCTCGTTGATCGTGCGCGCGCCGCAATCGAGCGCGCCGCGGAAGATGTAGGGGAAGCACAGGACGTTGTTGACCTGGTTCGGGAAATCCGAGCGGCCGGTGCAGATCATTGCGTCCGGGCGGGCGGCACGCGCCTCTTCCGGCATGATTTCCGGCGTCGGGTTGGCGAGCGCCAGGATCAAGGGCTTCTCCGCCATGCGGGTGAGAAGCTCCGGCTTCAGCACGCCGGCGGCCGAAAGGCCGAGGAACACGTCGGCGCCATCGATGGTTTCGGAAAGCTGGCGCTTGTCCGTCTCCTGCGCATAGATGGCCTTCCACTGGTCCATCAGCACTTCGCGACCCTTGTAGACGACGCCCTCGATGTCGTGCACCCAGATGTTCTCGACCTTCGCGCCGAGAACGACGAGCTGGTTGAGGCAGGCAAGCGCGGCGGCGCCGGCGCCCGAAGCGATGATCTTCGCGTCCTCGAGAGACTTGCCGGCCAGCTCCAGGCCGTTCAGCACCGCGGCCGCGACGATGATCGCCGTGCCGTGCTGGTCGTCGTGGAAGACGGGGATGTCCATCTTTTCGCGCAGCTGGCGCTCGACCTCGAAGCATTCAGGAGCCTTGATGTCCTCAAGGTTGATGCCGCCGAATGTCGGCTCCAGCGCGGAGACGACATTGACCATCTCGTCGACGGTCAGCGCGTCGATCTCGATGTCGAACACATCGATGCCGGCGAATTTCTTGAAGAGGACGGCCTTGCCTTCCATCACCGGCTTGGAAGCCAGCGGACCGATATTGCCGAGCCCGAGAACGGCGGTGCCGTTCGAGACGACGGCGACGAGGTTGGCGCGCGCCGTATAGTCGGCGGCCGTGGCCGGATCGTCGCGGATGGCAAGGCAGGGAGCGGCGACGCCCGGCGAATAGGCGAGCGCGAGGTCGCGCTGGTTGCCGAGCGGCTTGGTCGGGTTGATCTCAAGCTTGCCGGGGCGGGGGTGACGGTGGAAGAAGAGGGCCTGCTGGTCGATGTCGCCGCTTGAAGGGCCGTTCTGTGTCCGCGGTTTGTCACCCGTGCTCATATTGTTTCCTGCCATATGCTGTTTTCGTTGCGGCTCTTCGTTGCACAAATCCGCCGCTGCGATAAGTTTCCCGGAGTCATCCATAAAGCCGCAATCAGCGGCCTGTGCAATGCCTATTTGTGGGCGGTTATTGCATAGGTGTGTCATCAATTTGAAACAGGACTCTGGTTTTCAACGGGATGAAAGCCGCCTCGTTCCGGCGAGGAGTGCGGCGGCAGGCCACCCGGAGACAAACGCATGACCGCGACCCCCGTTGACCCGAATGTCCGCAACTTCCGCACGCTCTTCATCTCGGATGTGCATCTGGGATCGAAAGCCGCCAAGGCCGATTTTCTGATCGACTTCCTGCGGCATCATGAAGCCGAGACGATCGTGCTCGTGGGCGACATCGTCGATGGCTGGCGGCTGAAGCGCAACTGGTACTGGCCGCAGGCCTTCAACGACGTCACGCAGAAGCTTTTGCGCAAGGCGCGCAAGGGGACGCGCATCATCTATATTCCCGGCAACCATGACGAATTCCTCCGCGATTTCCCCGGCACGCATTTCGGCGGCGTCGAGGTGGCCGAACGCATCATCCACGAAGCGGCCGACGGCAAGCGCTACCTCGTGCTGCATGGCGATGAATTCGATGTCGTGGTGCGTCACGCCCGCGTCGTCGCCTATCTCGGCGACTGGGCCTATGACGCGGCCATCGCCATCAACGTGTTCTTTGCCGCCATTCGCCGCAAGCTCGGCCTGCCATACTGGTCGTTCTCGGCCTGGGCCAAGCAGCAGGTGAAATCGGCCGTCAACTTCATCGGCGAATTCCAGCGCGTGGTCGTCGAAGAGGCGCGGCGCAACAATGCCGACGGCGTTATCTGCGGCCACATCCACCATGCCGTCATCACCGAGATCGACGGCATCCGCTACATCAACAGCGGCGACTGGGTGGAAAGCTGCACGGCGATCGCCGAGCACCATGACGGGAAGATGGAACTCATCACCTGGCAGAAGGTCGCGGCGGTGCCGGCGGAGGTGCTGCCCGTCTCGCGCCAGATGCTCGCCATCGACACCCGCAAGCCCGCTGAGGCGGAGGCCGCCTGAGCCCGGTCACGCGTCGCGGCGGACACCCGCAGAAATAGCGCATTGGCGTACGTACATCGGCGTGCTAGAGCCGAAGGTGTTCCAATGCAGGTTCCCCGCCATGACTGCCCCTTCCGTGACCACCGGTGCGCCGCCGTTCTTCGCCGCGCGCATCGCTCTTGTTTTCTGCGCGCCGATGATGGTCAACGGCATCGCGCTCCCGTTCTTTCCCATCTGGCTCGAAACGCTTTCGATGAGCGATTTCCAGATCGGCATCGTGCTCGCATTGCCGATGTTCGTGCGCGTCTTCACCGCACCCGTGGCGGGCGTGATCGCCGACCGGATGGGCGAGCGCTCGATCGTCCTGCTCTGGTCGGGCCTGCTGTCGCTGCTGACCACGGTGGCCTTGTTCGCCACCGGGTCCTTCTGGCCCATTCTCCTGCTCTACACGCTGCAGGGCGCCGTCTACTCGCCCTATGTGCCGATCACCGAGGCGATCATGCTGTCCGGCGTGCGACGCTGGAACTTCGACTATGGAAAGATGCGCCTGTGGGGCTCGCTCGCCTTCATTCTGGCGACCATGATCGGCGGCTGGCTTGCCGGGTTCTATGGCGGGGCGATGGTGCTGCCGGCATTGACGGCGGCCTTCGTGCTGACCGTGATCGGGGCGCTGATCACGCCGAAGATCGGCAAGCCCCGACGGCCGTCGCCGATCGCCGCGATCGCGCATGTGCCGGGAAAGAGCACCTTGCGGCAACGGGACGTGCAACTCATGCTGATCGGCGTTTCACTCGTCAGCGCCAGCCATTCGATGTACTACGCCTTCTCGGCTATCCATTGGCAGAAGATGGGGTTCAGCGGCACGGATGTCGGCATTCTCTGGAGCGCAGGGGTTCTCGCCGAGGTGGTGATGTTCGTTTTTGCCGTCCAGCTGCGCAGACGCTTCAATCTCTGGTCCATGATGGTCTTCGGCAGCACCATAGCGGTGGGACGCTGGATACTGTTTCCGATGGATATGGGATTCTCGGGCTATCTTGCCTTGCAGTGCCTGCATGCCTTCACCTATGCGATCATCCATATCAGCGTGCAGAGCCGCCTTGTCGAACGGGTCGCGGAAGAGCAGGAGGCGGCGGCGCAGGGGTTGTATTTCTTCTACATGGGCATTTTCACGGCGATCGCCACCTTTGCCTCCGGCTATGCCTATAGCTGGTACGGCGTCGATGGCTTCTACCTGATGTCGGTCGTTGCGGCCGCGGGCCTTGTCTGCGTCGTTGCCGGGCGGTTGGTTGCCCCGAGTGCTGCCGCTCAGCCCCAGAGGGCGGCTTCCGGCGGATAGACGTCCGATCCCTTGTAGTGAAGGCCCGGCTCCCGGTCGCGGGCCAGCAGCAGCGGGCCATCGAGATCGACGAAATCGGCGCCCTGCGCCAGAAGCACGGCCGGCGCCATGCCGAGCGACGTACCGACCATGCAGCCGACCATGATCCTGAGGCCGTGCTCGCGGGCCGCCTCGCGCAGCGCCAGCGCTTCCGTCAGGCCGCCGGCCTTGTCGAGCTTGATATTGATCGCATCGTAGCGGTCGGCGAGCTTGGCAATGTCCTGCGTGCGGTGCACGCTCTCGTCCGCACAGACAGGGATCGGCCGTGCATGATCGCGCAGCGCCGCGTCGTTGCCCGCCGGAAGCGGCTGCTCGACGAGCGCGATGCGCGCCTCGGCGCAGAGCGCAAAGTGATGGGCAAGGTTGTCCGGCGTCCAGCCCTCGTTGGCGTCGAGGATGATGGCGCTTTGGGGCGCACCGGCGCGAACGGCGCGAATGCGGGCGGCGTCGTCCTGCGTCCCGACCTTGACCTTCAGCAGGGGCCGCCATGCATGTTCCGCCGCCTGGCGCTGCATGGCCTCCGGTTCGCCGAGCGAGAGCGTATAGGCGGTGACGAGCTTTTGCGGCGCGTCCCGGCTGATGACCTGCCAGGTCGGTATGCCGGAGAGCTTGGCTTCCAGATCCCAGAGCGCGCAATCGAGGGCATTGCGGGCGGCGCCGGCCGGCATCTGGCGGGCAAGGTCCTCGCGGCCGATGCCGTCTTCGATCATACCGCGCATGTCCTCGATGGCGGACAGCACGCCCGGCACCGATTCGCCGTAGCGGGCGTAAGGCACGCATTCGCCGCGACCGATCATGCCCGAGGTCGATATCGTGCAGGTGACCACCTCGGCTGTCGTCTTGGCGCCGCGCGAAATGGTGAACGCGCCGGCAATCGGGAAGCTTTCGGCGGCGGCTTGGAGGGTACGGCGCATGGGATGATCCTGACGGGCCTTAAAATTGCGGGGTGGAGATAAGGTTTTGGCCGTTCGTTCGGTGACAGATGGCCGGCGAGCCGGTAAGACAGGCGCATGTTGTCCCAAGCACGGGAAGATGCAAGAGCTTGACTGCAGCCACCATCCCCACAGCCGAAATCGCGATCGAAAGCCTGCCCGGCAAGGATGGGGAGATCTGGCGTCTCTCCGGTCAATGGGGGAATACGACAGCCGTGGGCGCGAGCAAGCGGTTGTCCGCAATTGCGGGCGGGCGCGGCGGCATCCTTGAAATCGACCTCAGCGACGTTTCCGAGATGGATACGGCTGGCGCCTGGCTGCTGCGCCGCGCGATTACCGAGCGGCAGGCCGGTGGCGCGCAGGTGAGCATCACGGATCGGCAGGGTGCGCGCTATGCCGATCTGATCGCCGCGCTGCCGGAAAAACTTCCCGACCCGAGCGGCGACAAGGCCGAGAAGCTTTCGCTCTTCGAGCGCATCTTCGCCCCGGTCGGGCGAGTCATGGCCGACGTCTGGAACGATGCGGTCGCGGCGATGTTCATCCTCGGCTCGGCGGTGCGCGGCGCGCAGCTGAAGCTCGGGCGCAAGAGCGGCGTGTCGCCGGCGGCGATCGTGCACCAGATCGACCACATGGGCGTGCGCGCCGTGCCGATCATTGTGCTGATGTCCTTCCTTATTGGTGCGATCATTGCCCAGCAGGGCGCGTTCCAGCTTCGCTATTTCGGTGCGGAAGTCTTCGTCGTCGACCTCGTCGGCATCCTGCAATTGCGCGAGATCGGCGTTCTGCTCACCGCCATCATGATCGCGGGCCGCTCGGGAAGCGCCATCACCGCCGAAATCGGCTCGATGAAGATGCGCGAGGAAATCGATGCGCTGAAGGTCATGGGCCTCAGCCCCATCGGCGTCCTGGTCTTTCCGCGCCTCGTGGCGCTGACGGTCGCGCTGCCGCTGCTGACGATCATCGCAAACTTCGCGGCGCTGACAGGCGCGGCTTTCGTCGCCTGGTCCTATTCCGGCATCACGCTGGATACCTATCTCGCGCGCCTTCGCGAGGCGATCGATCTGTCGACTGTGGTCTCGGGCATGATCAAGGCGCCGTTCATGGCGCTGATCATCGGCATCGTAGCGGCGGTGGAGGGTCTCAAGGTCGGCGGCAGCGCCGAATCGCTCGGCCGTCACGTGACCGCCGCCGTGGTGAAGGCGATTTTCGTGGTCATCCTTGTCGATGGCCTCTTCGCCATGTTCTACGCCGCGATCAATTTCTAGGGATGCACATGGCGGCTTCGGAAAAACAGGACAATGTGGTGCTCTCGGTCAAGGACCTGACCGTCGGCTTCGGCAGCAATATCGTCCTCGACCGGCTCGATCTCGACATCTACCGCGGCGAGATCCTCGGTTTCGTCGGCGCGTCCGGCACGGGCAAGTCCGTGCTGATGCGCACGGTGCTGCGTCTCCTGCCGCGCCGCGCCGGCAATATCCGGATTTTCGGCACCGATTTCGACAAGGCGAGCGAGGCCCAGCGGCTGGCGCTCGACATGAAGCTCGGCGTGCTCTTCCAGCACGGCGCGCTGTTTTCCGCGCTGACGGTCAAGGAAAACATCCAGGTGCCGATGCGCGAATATCTCGACCTGCCGCAGGCCATGATGGATGAACTGGCGCGGTTGAAGATCGAGCTTGTGGGTCTTGCCCCCGAGGCGGCGAACAAGTTCCCCTCCGAGCTTTCCGGCGGCATGATCAAGCGTGCGGCTTTGGCTCGTGCATTGGCGCTCGATCCGGCGCTGGTCTTCCTCGACGAGCCGACTTCCGGCCTCGATCCAATCGGCGCGGCCGATTTCGACGAGCTTATCGCCAAACTGCGCGACACCCTCGGATTGACCGTGTATATGGTGACTCACGACCTCGACAGCCTGTTTTCGGTGTGCGACCGCATCGCCGTCCTCGGGCAGAAGAAGGTTATGGTCGAAGGCACGATCGAGGACATGCTGGCCTTTGACGATCCCTGGGTGCAGTCCTATTTCCAGGGAAAGCGTGCACGCTCGATCGTGCGGAAGGCATAGAAACATCCGGGGCTGTCGCCCCGGCGGATGGAACTGCGAGTACGGAACCCCGAAGCATGGAAACGAAAGCCAACTACGCCCTCGTCGGCTTCTTTACCGTGCTGGTCATGGCCGCCGCCTTCTTCTTTGTCTACTGGATGTCGCAATATGGCCGCGGCGGCGAGATGGCGCAGCTTGCGATCCGCATACCGGGCTCGGCCAACGGCCTTTCGGTCGGCTCGCCCGTGCGGTTCAACGGCATTCCGGTCGGCTCCGTGCGCAGCCTTGCCATCGATGCGAACGATCCGCGCTTTTCCGTCGCCATGACGGAGGTATCGACCAGCGCACCGGTCAAGCAGTCCACCTCCGCCGTGCTGGAAGTGCAGGGCCTGACGGGCGCGGCCTATATCGAGCTTGGCGGCGGCAATGCCGGCGATCCGAACATCCTGCGCGAGGCTTTCGACAGCGAGACTGCCGCCGTGCTGCAGGCCGAGCAGTCGAGCGTAACGAACATCCTGTCGACGGCCGACAAGATTCTCAAGCGCGCCGACGCGGCGATCACGGATATTCAGGGCTTCGTTGCCGATGCACGCGGACCGCTCACCACCACGATCCGCAATGCCGAACTGTTTTCCGGATCGCTCGCCCGCAACGGCGAGAAGATCGACGAGTTCCTGCAAAGCGTCGGCGGGCTATCGGATACCTTCCAAAACCTCTCCGGCCGGCTCGATTCGACGCTGGCCACGGTCGATTCGCTGATCAAGGCGGTCGATCCGAAGAAGGTCGAGGACTTCGTGAGCAATGTGGAAAAGGTGAGCAAGGACATTGCCGACGCCTCGGGCGGTGCGAAGGAAACCATGGAGAGCTTCCGCCAGACCGCCGCGACCTTCAACGCCTTCGGCAAGCAGGCGACGGCGTCTCTGGACAAGATCGACACGCTGATGGCCGCAGTCGATACGCAGAAGGTCGGCAGCGCGATCGACAATATCTCGGTCGCGACCGCCGATGCCCGCAAGGCGATCGCTTCCGTGACGGGCGTTGCCGATCGCATCGGCGCGCGGAAAGAGGATATCGACCAGATCATCACCGACGTTCAGCAGATGAGCAACAAGCTGAACGCCGCCTCCACGCGCGTCGACGGCGTGCTCGCTAAGCTGGACGGCTTCCTCGGGGAGGGCGATTCCGAATCGCTCTTTGCCGAAGCCAAGGCGACCCTCCAGTCGATCAAGCAGGCGGCCGATACGCTGAACGGCCGCATCGGCCCGATCGCTGACGGCCTCCAGCGCTTTTCCGGCTCTGGCTTGCGCGATGTCGAGTCCCTGGTGCTCGATACCCGCCGCACGATCCAGAATCTCGACAGCGCCATTTCCGGTTTCGAGCGCAACCCGCAGCGGCTGCTATTCGGCGGCGACACCGTCAAGCAGTATGACGGCCGCACGAGGCGCTGAAACGGGCCGGAAAGTGTGGCCCTATCCCCACAACGGTAAACAGGTAGCGCCCAGGGGCCGATTTGTCCGCTAGCGCAGCCGTGACAGCTTGCTGTGCCGCTGCTACACAGGGTTTATTAGGGTTCGAGGATGAAATGACGGTATCGGGTATGGAGTTGTTGCGGAACGGGACTGCGGCGCGTGCCGCTCTCATCGCCGTTCTGGCGACAACGCTTGCTGCTTGCGGCAGCGGGCCGGCCAAGAACGATACGTTCAGCCTTTCGGCCGCCGCGACCGTTCAAGGACCATCCGCCAAGAGCCGCCAGATCCTCGTGCAGCAGCCTTCCGCGTTGAAGGCGCTCGACAGCGAGCAGATCGTCATTCGTCCTTCGCCCTCCGAGATCCAGTATCTGGCCCAGTCGCAGTGGAGCGACAGCCTCGGCAAGATGGTGCAGGCCAAGCTGGTTCAGGCTTTCGAGAATACGGGCAGTCTTGGTGGTGTCGGCACGCCGGGCCAGGGGCTGGCGATCGACTACCAGATCGTCACCGATATTCGCGCCTTCGAGGTCCAGACCTCGGGCGTGGACAGCGCGGTGGTCGAGATTTCGGCAAAACTGCTCAATGACCGTAACGGCACCGTGCGGGCGCAGAAGATCTTCCGCGCGGTCGTTCCGGTCGGCGGTTCGGGAAGCGTGGCTTTCGTGAAGGGGCTGGATGCAGCCTTTGCCGCGGTCACCACCGATATTGTCGGCTGGACCCTGAAGTCTATCTGATCAGACTATTCGCCAATCAGAAGGCCGTGCGCAGCCTGTCGCTGCGCACGGCATTTTCGTGTCAGGCTGCTTCGACGCCCTGGATGGCCGAGACTTTCCATTCGCCGCCGTTGCGGCGCACGAAGGTCCAGATCTCGACGGATTCCGTCAGCGTGTCCGGATCGCCGGAAACCAGTGCGTCGGTCGAGCGGTCGCGCATCACGTCGATGCTCTCGTAGCGCAGGGCCACCGTGGCGTATTCGTCTGCGCCCTCGCTCCAGGATTCGGCGACATCGCCCTGGACCAGATGGATGTCGCGCACCTCGTTCTTCAGGCCCTGCGTGGCGTTGTCGCCGATCTCTTCGGCGAGATAGGACATTGCCTCCGGCGTGGTGATCTGGCGCAGCGTGCGGAAGTCTTCCGCCGCATAGGCTGCCTGCAACTCCTTCAGCAGGCTCTCGAACTGCTCAAGGTCGGCCGGCTGGACACCGATCTCGTCGGCGCCCTTCGGCGGTGCGACAGGCTGGCGGCTGCCACCGCCGATGCTCGGGATCTTGAAGCCCGGAGCGCTGTCCTGCGGGGTGCTGCGCTCGGAGGGAGCAGCGCCCGCATAGGCGGCCGCATTCTTCTGCGCGAACATGCGGCGCAGGAAGATGAAGACGCCTGCGATCAGCGCGACCTGCAGGATCAGGCCGAGGAAGCCCATGGCGCCGCCCAGTCCGGAGCCGAGCAGCATGCCGACGAGGCCGCCGAGCATGAGGCCGCCAAGCAGCCTGCCGCCAAAGCCGCCGAAGAGGCCCGGGCGCTGCGCCGCAGCCGGGGAATTACGCCCGGCGGAGGGCTGCGCCGACTGCTGGCGCGTCATCGTGCGGTCGATCGGCTGTGCTTCGGTCGGCGCCGTGCGCGTGGTCGATGGTGTCGAGAAGGTGCGGCTGCCACGGCTGCCGAAGCCACCTCCGGCGCGGCGTGCCTCGGCCACGTCAACCACCGTCATCATCACCATTACGGCCAGCGCCAGCATTGCCAGCGCGCGACCAAATCCCTGTATCAAAATCATTCTCGTCTCTCTTCCCCATGCGCATCGTGGCGCGATCGAGAAGCATATAGACGGTTCGGCTGCGGATTTTAAGGTTTGGCCACTGCAAAATTAGGTGATCGGGCGGCATACGGCTTGAAACGCGAAACGGCCGCCCTGGGGCGGCCGTTGGAATTTCACGTCGACGACGCAGAACCGCTTAGTTGAAGCGGCCGGCGGCGTGGGCCAGCATGGTGTAGACCTTGCCGGTGTCGGAGGTGAGGTAGGTCTGCGTCATCGCCTTGTCCCGGTCGTTGCGGGCGACATCGGCAAGCAGCTTCTCGAAGTCCGAGATGTAGCGGTCCACCGCGGTGCGGAATTCCGGCTCGCGCTCGTACTTGCGCTTGATCTCGTCGAAGGTCTGCTGGCCCTTCAGCGTGTAGAGGCGGCGCGTGAAGACGTCGCGCTCGCCGCGCTGGTAGCGCCGCCACAGATCGACCGAGGCGTCGTGGTCGATGGCGCGGGCGATATCGACCGAAAGCGAGTTCAGCGATTCGACCACGTGACGCGGATTGCGCTTGTCGGCCGGACGGGCAGCCTGGCCTTCGCCGCGGGGCTGGGCGAACTGGGCTTCTTCCCGCGAGACGGCGCCGCGCAGGAGGTCGCGCATCCAGCCACCTTCGCCGGCCGCCTTGGCGTCGGCTTCGGCGGGCAGGGGCTGCGCACGCTGCGGCACCGTGACGGCTGCCGCACGCTCGAGACCCAGGCTGCCGCGCAGCTGCGCCGGTTCCTCGCGGCGGGGTTCGACACGGGCCTGCTGTACGGGCTGTACCGGCTGGACCGCCTGGGCGACCTGCACCGGCGTTGCCTGAGCCACCGGGCGGGAGATTTCCAGCGCGGAGGAGGACTTGCCGATGATGTCGGAAAGGTCCTGCAGGGCCTTGATCTGTTCGCTGACGGCGCGGCGCATCTGGGCCGCGTTTTCCTTGGCTTCTTCCGGAAGGTCGAAGGCGCTGCGCTTCAGTTCACCACGGGTCTGGTCGAGTTCCTTGCGGATTTCGGTGGCCGCGCGGCGGATTTCCTCGGTTGCGCCCGAGAACTTGCCGATGGCTTCCTCGACGGCCTCGCGCATCGCTTCACGCATGACGGTCGTTGCGGCCTCGGATTTCTTGCCGGATTCGGTGAGCAGGCGGTCGACGTCGGAGAGCGAGGCGCCGACGCTGCCGCGCAGGCGGTTTGCCACTTCCTTCGTCCGCTCCTCGGCGCGCACGAACGCGCCCTCGACCGACTGGCCTGCTTCCTCGCCGGCCTTGACCAGCGAATCGCGCAGCGTGTTGGCGGCGGCCTCGGCACGCTTCTCGGTATCACCGAGGATGCGGCCGACTTCGGCGAACGACGACTGGATGCCGCCGCGAAGATTGCCGGCGATCAGGTTCGAGCGTTCCTCGGCGCGGCTGAAGGCGCCTTCCACCATGCCTTCGAGCGACTGCATCGTCTTCTCGATCTCTTCCGAACGCTGGACGAGGCCGATGGAGAGCGAACGCAGCGCGTCCTGGCGCTCTTCCAGCGTCGAGACCAGGTTCGACTGGGCGGCGGCAAGGAGGTCGGAGGCTTGCGACAGTATCTTCGAATGGTCCTCGAAGCGTCCGACGATGCCGCCGATCTGCGAGAGCGTGCCGGCGGAAATGTCGGAGAGACGGTCGACCTTGCCTTCCAGCAGGCGGGAGGTGGTCGCGACCATGTCGGAAGCGCGCTCGGCGGAGTTCGAGAAGTTCTCGGCTGTCGCCGTCAGACGACCGTCGATGGCACCGAGCGTCTGGCTCGCGGCGTCGACGACGCCGGCGATGCCGGCATTGCTTTCCGACAGGCGGGCGATCAGGCCGTCCACATTGGTCTGCAGGCTGTTCTCGATTTCGCGCATCGTGCCGGCCGCTTCTTCGGTGCGGCTCGAGATGGCGGCAAGCGTGTCGGCGGTGCGGGCGGAGATCGCGTTGATAAGCGCGGCGTTCTCGGTGCGCAGACGGTCGGCGCTCTCGCGGGCAACGCCGGTGATGGCCTCGGCAGCCTGGCGGCCGACGGCGGCATAGTCGTCGATGACCGGGCGGGCCTCCTCGTTGATGAGGCGCGACAGCTCTTCCGTGCGGCTTGCCAGCATGGAGTTCAGTTCACGCGTGCGGTCGTCGAGCGTCGAGCGGATGGAAGCGCCACGGGCTTCCAGCGCCTTCTCGACATCGCCGAGATCGGAGCGCAGGGACTGCGCCTGGCTTGCAAGACGGCCTTCCGTCTCGGCAAAGCGGGCAACAGCGGACGAGGTGGTTTCCTCGACGGCACGGGTGAACGCTTCGTTGCGGGCGGAGAGGTTGTCGGCGAATTCCTCGCCGGTCTTGGCGATGGTTTCCGTGGCGCGCTGGGCTTCCGCGCCCATTTCCTGCGCCGCACGGGAGACTGCGCCGCGCAGCGAGCTCGAAAGATGGGCGAATTCCTCGCCGGTCTTTGCAAGCGACTGGGCGGAGCGGATCGCTTCGGCGTCCATGTCCTGGGCGGCCTGCGAAACGGCTTCGCGCAGTGTCTGGGCAAGGCCTGCGGCCTTGCCGTCGATGGTGCGGTTGACGCTGTCGAGGCCGATGGTGAGGGCCCGGTCCATCGTGCCGAGGCGCTCCTCGATACGGCCGGTCTTTTCGTCGATGGTGGTGGCGATGCGCTCGGCGGCCTCGCCGGAAACGCGCTCGATGTCGCCGGTGCGGCTGGCAAGCGTGCCGTCGATCCGCTCGGCGGCTTCGCCGGTGATGCGTTCGATCTGGCTCGCGCGGTCGGCGAGGGTGCCGTCGATGCGGGCAGCGGCTTCGCTGGCGACGCGCTCGATCTGGCTGGCACGGTCGGCAAGGGCGCCGTCGATCCGTTCGGCCGCTTCGCCGGTGACGCGCTCGATATCGCTAAGGCGGCCGGAGAGGGCCCCCTCGATGCGATCTGCGGCGACGGCGCTGACGCGCTCGATATCGCCGAGGCGGCCGGAAAGCGCGCCTTCGATGCGGTCTGCCGCCGTGGCGCTGACGCGCTCGATGTCACCGACGCGGCCAGCAAGGGCGGCGGCGATGCGGGCGGTCGTCTCGTCGCCGATGCGATCGACTTCCGCCATCGGGCGGGAAAGGGCGTCGGAGACGCGAAGCGAAAC
This sequence comes from Shinella sp., assembly GCF_049651085.1. Taxonomy (GTDB): domain Bacteria; phylum Pseudomonadota; class Alphaproteobacteria; order Rhizobiales; family Rhizobiaceae; genus Shinella. Next base: position 248,763 of record NZ_JBASBL010000021.1, on the reverse strand, counting down.
ATCGCTGCCGACGCGGTCGAGGTCGGCAAGGCGCTCGGAGAGCGTGTCGGAAATGCGTGCGGCTGCCGTGTCGACGATGCCGGAGACGTTTTCGACGCTGTGCTCGATGCGGGCTTCCAGTCTGCCGAGGTTTTCCTCGAGCTTGCTGCCCGTGCTGTCGAAGCGGTTGGCAACGTTGTCGACCGTCTGTTCCATCCGGGTGCCGAAGACGCTGGCGGCTTCGGCAATCTTCGCCGAGGTCTCGCCAAGGCGCTCGGCAACCGCGCCGGCGCTTTCGCGCACGCGCTGGTCGAGCAGGGCAGCGCTGCCGTCGATGGTGCGGCGCAGGTTTTCCTCGTGCTGCTCCAGCGTCATTTCCAGCATGCCGGCGCTGGTGGCGATCGAGGTGCCGATGGAGGTCGCCTGATCGTTGAGCGTTTCGGAGAGCTGGTGGCGGCCTTCCGAAATCACGAGATTGATCGCGTTGATGCGGTCGTCGAGCGTCGTGCGGATCTGCTCATGGGTGGAGACGAGCGAGCCGGCAAGTTCGGAGGCGCGGCCCGAGAGCGCTTCCGCGATCTCGGCGGCACGGCCGGAGAAGGCATCGGCGAATTCGGTTGCCTGGCCATGAAGGACGCCGCCGAGCTGCTGGCTGCCTTCGGTCAGGACGCTTTCGACGCGGTTCGCGGCATTGTCGATGGCCGATTGCATGGAGCCGGCGCTGTTGGACAGCACCGAGGCGAGGTTCGCCGTGCGGCCGGTAATGACCTCGTCGATCTGGCGGGCGGCGCCCGTCAGTGCGGTTTCGACGCGGCTTGCCGCCGAGCCGACGGAATCTTCTAGCTGGCTGCCGGTCTCGTTCAGCATGGCGGAGAGGGCGGCCGTGCGCTCCGTCAGCGCGGTGTCGAGGCGGTTGTGGCTTGCCGCGATCGTCGAGGTGATCTCGTCGGCGCGCGCGCCGAGCGCATCTTCCATGCGCGACTGGGCGGCCTGGATGTCGCTGGCGATTGCCGTGCCGCGGGAATCGAGGGCCTGCGTCAGGCGACGCTCGCTGCTGGAAATGCTCTCCACCAGCGCGCTCGCGCGGGCGCCGAGCGCTTCCTCCATGCGTTCCTGGGCGGCCTGGACGTCGGTGGCGATCGAGGTGCCGCGGGAATCGAGTGCTTCCGTCAGGCGGCGCTCGCTACCCGATACGCTCTCCGCCAGCGCATCCGCGCGGGCGCCGAAGCCGGTTTCGATACGGTTCTGTACGTCGGCAAGGCCGCCGAGCAGCGATGCGGACTTTTCCGAAAGCGCGGCGCCGAGGCGCTCATGTGCGCCATTGACGGCGTTGCTGATCGCTTCCGCATGGCCGGAAACGGCGCTTTCGAAGACTTCCTGACCGGTGCCAAGGGTTGTCGCCAGGGCAAAGGACTGGTCGTTGAGCGTATTGCCGAGGCGGTCGATGCTCGAGGTAAGGATGCCGTCGATCGTATCATGGCCGCTGGCGACCGTCTCGTTGATACGGGCGAGGCTCTCCATGAGCTTGGAATCGAGCGAACCGGCGCGCTGGTCGAAGGCCTGCGTGAATTCTTCCACGCGATGGTCGAAGGCGCTGGCGATCTGGCCGACGGTTGCCTGCATGCGCTCGTCGAAGAAGCCGGAGCGCAGGTCGAGGTCCATGACGGTATCGTCGGCGGCGTTCTTCAGGCTCTGGCGGAACTGCGCGCCCTTTTCGTCGAGCGCCGCGTTCATCGATTGCAGCACGTGATCAAGGCCGCCGGTCACTGCCTGCTGGCCGATCGACAGGCTTTCGCTGATTTCGCGGGTACGGGCGATCAGCGTCTCGTTGAGCTGCTTGGCGCGCTCGTTGAGCGCCGCGTTCAGCTTCTCGGTATTGGTGTCGAGCGAGGTGGCGCGGGTCTCGAACTGCTGAAGCAGGTCACGGCCGCGCGAATCGAGGCTCTGCGTCAGCTGGTCGAGGCGGCTGTCAAACTCGTTGGCAAGGGCGACGCCCGAGGAGCTGAGCGTCGAAAGCAGGCTGTCGGTGCGGGCCGAGAGCATGGCGCCGATCGTCTGCGTCGCGCTGTCGGACTTTTCCATCAGCATGGCGGCGCGGGTATCGAGCATGGAGGCGAAGGCCTCGCCCGAGGTCGCGATGCGCGAGGTGATGCTGTCGCCGGCGCTTGCCAGCTCATCCTTGAGCTGTTCATGCGCGCCGGAAATCGACGAGCGGATACGCTCGGCATGGCTGACGATGGCTTCGCGCTCGGAGCCAAGTTCCTGCACGAGCGTGCGCACGCGCATTTCATTGTCGGAATAGGAGCGTTCGAGCGCGTTGACTTCAGAATGCACGAGGGTTTCGAGTTCGGTCGCGCGGGCGATCGTGCGCTCGATGCCTTCATTCATGGCCGAGACTTCGCGGCGCACGGCCTGGCCGACCGTCATGATGCGGTCGGTGGCGACGGTTTCCGGCTCGGAAAGGCGCAGGGCTACTTCGGCCATGGAGCGGGCGGCGCTACGCAGTTCATGGGCGCGCGCGATCATGATGGCGAAGGCGAAGAACAGCATGATCGGCATGACGATTGCCACGAGCATGCCGATGGCGCCGGGCAGGGCGACAAGGTCGGAGACCGAACGAATTTGCCAGATCGGCGGGGCATAGAGCAGGTTCGCAATGCCGAGGCCGCCGATGACCCAGAGGATGGAGGCAAGGATGGCCATGCGGATCGGGCCGCGGGAAGAGCGCATGTCCAGCGACTTCAGGATCGCTGCGGGCGTCTTGCGCGAGCCGTCGTTCGCGGGCGTGAAGGTGGGCGCCTTCGGCACGGGTTCCGGGCTGAGGTTGCGCGGGGTCTCGCCGGCTGCCGGCTGATTGGCCGGCATGTCCTGCGTCCTGTTCGCGTTGCGTCCTGCCGGTTCAGACACGCGAGCCTCGGAGGTTTCCTTCCTGGGGGGCGTCTCGGGAGCCAGATCGTCGAAGTCGATCTTCAGTGCTTCCTCGAGGGCCTGGAAGGCCTTTTCGTCGAGAGACTCGGTGGACTTGTTCGTCGCCATGCGGTTACGCCTCGTTACCATGTCCGGGATCGGGCTTCATACGCTCTGCCGCTGCTCAGGCGTATTCGAACCGTCCGGTTGGTGGCCGGTCTTGCTGCATACCCTCATGGCAAGCAGCGTCCGGGCCCCCGTCATTTCAAATTCGCTCGATAACCCGAAAAGGTGAAATGGTGTATCTCCACCCACGGCTTATCCACCGGGACTATCCGGTCGTATCGTAGTGACACATTAGCAAGTATCACACAATTGATTGCCATCTCCCTACGCCCGCAAGTTAACAGGAAGTTAATGTCGGAAGAATCTGTATCGCAATGGAAAACCTCAGAAAAAGGCTATTTTTCAGGCGTTAACCATAGTTTGCGATTCATGCCCCTTTTGCGCCCTCTTTTAATCGGATAGGCGCGCCGGTCCCGCAGAGTGGGGTTCCCGTGTTCCCGGCGAACGAGGCGCTAAGCGCTTCCCGCCAAAACCGGCATCTGCGTGCACCACAACGAAACAACGTACGTAGCGTTTATAAGGGTATTGGCAAATGGCAGCGGTCAACATCGCATTCGAAGCGCCGGAAAATGCAGGCGGCATGTGTCCCTCAAATGGACGGCCGATCGATATGGTACACCTTGCCCGTCAGACCATGGGGGACAAGGCGCTTGAACTGGAGGTGCTGCAGATGTTTGCGCGACAGGCGCGCGAGAGCATGAAGGAACTGGCTGGTTCGCATGGCGAGCCGCGTTCTGCCATCGCGCATCGACTGAAGGGGTCCGCCCAGTCCGTCGGAGCCACGAATGTCAGCAAGGCCGCCGAGGCGCTGGAGGACAATCCGGCCGATGCAATCGCCCTTGCCGCCGTCACCGCGGCGGTGGTCGAAGCGGAAAACTTCATCCTGAAACTCTGCCGCTGATCGTCGCATCCCGGCCGTGCCGAAACTGGCGCGGCGGGAGAATCCGATGACGCGCCCGGACCAGCAAACGCGCTGCCGGGCGCGCGATGTTGACTGGGCAGGGGTTTTGTTGGAAACAACCGCCGGAAAACCGGCGGCTCCCACTATCCTCCGCCGGCCAGTCATTCGCCCGCTTCGGGCAGTCTTAGGATCCGGAAGCCATCATGAGTAAACTCACCATCGTCGCCTTCGACGGCACGCGCCACGAACTGGAAGTCGCCAACGGCTCCACGGTCATGGAAAATGCCGTGCGCAATTCCGTGCCCGGCATCGAGGCGGAATGCGGCGGCGCCTGCGCCTGCGCGACCTGTCACGTCTATGTGGATGACGCCTGGAGCGCCACCGTCGGCCCGCCGGAAGCGATGGAAGAGGATATGCTCGACTTCGCCTACGAGGTCCGCCCGACCTCGCGGCTCTCCTGTCAGATCAAGATGTCGGATGCCTTCGACGGTCTCGTGGTTCACGTGCCGGAACGCCAGGCCTGACATCGAACCGAACGGAAAACGCGATGGACGCCGGCGCCGATACCGATGTGATTCTGGTCGGCGCCGGGCCGGTCGCGCTTTTTGCCGTCTTCCAGCTCGGGCTCTACGGGCTGAAATGCACGCTGGTCGATAGCCTTCACCGCGCCGGCGGCCAGTGCGCCGTGCTCTATCCCGACAAGCCGATCTATGACGTGCCCGGCTTTCCAAGGATCGACGGGCTGGATCTGACCGCGCGGTTGCTCGAGCAGATCGCGCCCTTTGCCCCGCGCCTCCATTTCGGCACGACCGTTACGGGCTTTGCACAGCAGCCGGACGGACGCTTCCGGGTGACAATGACGGACGGCGCAGCGATCGGTGCGAGCGTGGTGGTCATTGCGAGCGGGCTTGGAACCTTCGTGCCAGGCGAGGGCGAGCCGTCGCTGGAGGCCGGCCCGGCGCCCGGCTGGCCGCTGGAGCGCACCAAGGACGCCTTCATCGTCGATGCCGAACGTTTCGAGACCTCGCAGCCCGGCGTCTTCGCCATCGGCGATGCGTGCCACTATCCGGGCAAGCTGCGGCTGATTCTATCGGGCTTCCATGAAGCGGCCCTGATGACGCAGGCGGTGCGGCGTATCTCGTTTCCCGGCGGGCGGACGGCGCTCGCCTATACGACGTCTTCTTCGCGCCTGCGCAAGAAAATCGAAGGTGCTGTTTCTTCTCAGGAGTAGATCGCCAAAAAAGAGCCTCGCCTGTCGAGAATGACGAGCGAGGCCAGGAGGGCGCATCGCAGACAGGAGAGGGAGGAGACACCTGCTGCTTCTATTGGGACGCGCCAGGAGAATCTGTTACGAACCGTTTCATGCAACTTCGGGAAGGAAACTTGCTTCCCGTTCTCTGTTGAATTGAACGTACGGTGATTTGCGGATTTGCGCTATCGCTAAAATTCACCACTGATTTTGCACATGCAGCATTTTTGGGCGCGCAGGGCGCTTGCGTTCCGGTCTGGAATTTTCAGGAAAGACACGCCCTGCGGGGCAGCCTTCACTTGGCCCGGTTCTTCAGCTGGTGGACGAGCAGGCGCATCATGCGGTCGTCGAAGTTCTTGGATTCGACACGGTCGAAACGGGCCTGGTCGGCATCGTGCTTTGCCACCGCATCGGCCGTCGCCCGATCGACCCGCGCCTGCATGCGCTCGCAGTCGGCCTCGGGACGCAGGCGTTTCAGCGAGCGCTCCAGATTGCGGGCATGGCTGCGCGCGATCTCCGCGTGGCGTTCCTCGTGACGCTTGATATCGCGCGACAGCGTATCCCAGATGAGCGCGAGCGAGGGCGTGGCGCGCTTGCGGTTCTTCCAGCGCGGCAGGATGATCTGGGTCGAGAGCGTCACCTTCGCTTCGCCGACCGCGCAGCGGCTGCCGCGGCGCACATAGCTGACCGAGCCGCCCCACTTGATCCGCGTGGCGCCGGGATGGCGCGAGCCGCTTTGCTTCATCATCGGGCCGTTTTTCGAAAGCTCCGCATCCAGTTCCGCCGCCGTGCGTCCGCCGACGGAAAAATAAGCGAAGGTCTTCGATGTGATCGTTTCGGCGCGCACCGGCTGGGAAGCAAGGGTAGCAAGGGCGGCAAGGGCCATCAGGCGAGCGATGGTCGTCATTCGAATCCGTATTCCTTTCGCCATCGGGGTCGACCCGAGGCAGTGCCGGCAGAGGGAGCCGGTTGAACTTCGCTTAAGCTTGGGGCATAGGCACGGCGAGCGCAACACCCTTTGAGGGCGCTGGTTAACCGCGGAAGGAAACCGCCATGTTCTCGCCGTTCGATCCCTTCCCCTGGGCGCTGGCTCATGGCCGGCATCTGGAACTCGGCCCGCGTGGCATTTTGATGGCGATCGTCAATGTCACGCCTGATTCCTTTTCCGACGGCGGCCAGTTCGACAGCGCGGACGCTGCGGTTGCGCAGGCGATCCTCTGTCTCGAGCGGGGCGCCGAAATCATTGATATCGGCGGGGAATCGACGCGGCCGGGTGCGGCAGTCGTGACCGCGGCTGAGGAGCAGGATCGCATCCTTCCGGTCATCGAGGCGCTGGCCGCTACGACGGACGCCATCATTTCCGTCGACACCTATCGCGCCGAGACGGCGCGGCTTGCCGTCGCCGCCGGCGCGCATATCGTCAACGACGTGCACGGCCTGCAGCGCGAGCCGGACATAGCCCGTGTCGCCGCGCAGACCGGGGCAGGGCTCTGCATCATGCATACCGGGCGCGATCGCGAGAAAATGCCGGACGTGGTGGCCGACCAGTATCTTTTCCTCGGTCGTTCGCTGGAGATCGCCCGGGAGGCGGGCGTCGCGCATGAGGCGATGGTGCTCGATCCCGGCTTCGGCTTTGCCAAGGATACGGACGAAAACCTCGAACTGATGGCGCGTTTCGGCGAGCTTTACGGTTTTGAACTGCCCATTCTCGTGGGCACCTCCCGCAAACGTTTCGTGGGCGCCGTCACCGGGCGTGAAGCGGCCGACCGGGATGCGGGTACCGCTGCAACGACGACGCTGCTGCGTGTCGCGGGCGCAACGGTCTTCAGGGTGCACGATGTCGCAATCAACAGGGATGCGCTTGCTATCGCGGATGCTATGCTTGCCGCGGGGCGCACGGTAAAGGCGCGCGAGCAGCGCGCCGGACACCCAGCCAGACAGGATGAAACATGACCACCACCTACACGATCACGCTCAAGAACTGCGCCTTCTTCGCCCGTCACGGCCTGCATGATGCCGAAGAATTCCTCGGCCAGCGCTTCTTCGTAGATGCGGAACTGGACGTGCGGCCGTTGCGGCCGCTTTCCGACGATTCCATCGATTCGACGGTCGATTACGGCGTTGCTTTCCAGGAGATCGAGAAGATCGTCACCGGCCAGCGCCGCTATCTCATCGAGGCGCTGGCGCAAGAGATCGCCACCGTGCTCTGCGCGCGTTTCCCGCAGATTTCCCGCGCGCGGATCACTGTGCGCAAGCCGAACGCGCCGGTGCCCGGCGTGCTGGATTATGTACAGGTGACGGTCGATCATGCCGTCTGAGCCCTTCCGCCGGGCGACACTCGGTCTCGGCGGCAATATCGGCGATCCGGTGCGCTCGATGGCGGACGCCTTGCAGGCGCTCGACGCGCGCGAGGATTGCCGCGTCATCGCCGTGTCGCGCCTCTACCGGACGCCGCCATGGGGCAAGACGGACCAGGACTGGTTCTTCAATGCCTGTGCGCTGGTGGAGACGGCGCTGGCGCCGGAAACGCTGCTCGATACCTGCCTTGGCATCGAGCGTGACATGAAGCGCGAGCGCAAGGAGCGCTGGGGACCGCGTACCATCGATATCGACGTGCTGACTTTTGAAGGGGTGGCGCAATCCGGCGGCCGGCTGGAATTGCCGCATCCGCGCATGACGGGGCGTGGCTTCGTGCTGATGCCGCTTGCCGATATCGCGCCAGCCATGGACGTGCAGGGGCGCACGGTCGAGGCGTGGCTGAAGGATGCGGATGTCGCGGGTATCGAGCCGGCGAGCGCCGGCCCCGATTGGTGGACGATCTGAAGCTTACTTGATCGAGCCGACGGCGATGTCGTCGAGATTGCGATCGAGCGACAGGCCGATGACCGGCACCATCTTGTTCTCGACCTTCACCGAGATGGTGATGTTCATCTTGTTGTCGCTCTCAAGGCGCGCAATCATCGCGCCGTTCAGCTTCTGGCGATTGATGCCGACGACGACCTTGTTGCCGGCGACCTGGCCGGAGACGATGTCGAGGCCCTTGCCCGCCGCGCCGTCGAGGAACTTGCCCTTGTAGGAACTTCCCGCCTTGGTGATCAGCGCCGACATCGGCTGCTTGAACACGCCGACGCGGCAGAAGCCGTCGAGCTTGATGCCGGCATCCTTGGCGGCGGCGGGATCGCCCGTCAGGTCGCAGTTGAACTTGGTGCCCTTGTACTTGCCGGCGACGATTTCGCCCTTGCCCTGCCAGCTACCGGCGACCTGATCGAAGAAGGCCTTGTCGCGCGAACCGGCAGCAGCCGGAAGGGCGAAGGCGGTGGCTGCGAGAATGGCCGCTACGGAGGCGCGGGCGATCAAAGAAGTGCGCGGGTACATGAACGATCCTTGATGGGCGACGGCCTTCCGGCCTGCTTTGGTGCGATCAGGTTTGCGCGAAAATGGTTAATGGACGGTTTCCCGCCGCCTTGCCCTTCGTCATTTCATGCGGTCGCATCGCCGGAAAACCGGGGTGTTGCAGTCCGGTCACGCTTCGTCGCGCCGGCTGGCCGAGGTTCCCGGCGTCAGGTCGCCGATGAAATCGCCGATGCCGGGCCGTTTGAGTGCGCGGAAGGGCATGGGGCGGCAGAGGTCCATGGCGGCGATGCCGATTCGCGCCGTCATCAGGCCGTTGATGACCCCTTCGCCGAGCCGGGCGGAAAGTTTTGACGCCAGCCCGTGGCCGAGCACCTGCTGCACGAGGCTGTCGCCCATGGCGATGGAGCCGGTGACGGCAAGATGGGCGATGACGTCGCGCATCAGCCGCAGCATGCCGATCTTGCCAGGCCGCCCGCCGTAAAGTTCCGCCATGCCGCGCACCAGCCGGCTGCTTTCGTAGATGACATAGCCGAGATCGACCAGGGCGCGGGGGCTTACGGCGGTGACGATGGAGACGCGTTTGGCGGCGCCAAGGATGAGGCCGCGCGCCTCGCGGTCGAGCGGCGCCATCAGTTCCCGTTCGGCCAGATCTATGAGGTGGGCGGCGTCGATGATCTCGCCCTCGGTTTCGGCAAGCCGAGCGCGGCCGCGCGCCGTCTGCGCACGCGCGGCAACGAGGTGAACGAGGCGCGCGACGATGGCGCGGCCGACGGCCGGCGTCGGTGAGGCGGCGGCCTCCACGACGTCATGCTTCAGGTCCTGCACGGCGGCGAGACGGCGCAGGCCGATCAGCTCGCGCAGCACGAGGCCGAGAAGGGCGAGCACGGCGATGGCGGCGGCGGCAATGGCGATATAGCCGAGCCAGTCGTTGCGCGTGAAGAGGTCGCGGATCAGCGCATCGATCCACAGGCCGATGGCGAGCGACAGGAGGAGACCCAGTGCACCCACCGCGATGCGGCCGAGCGTGACGCGGCGCGGCCGGGGCGTTGCGACCGGGGGCGAAAGATCCGGCAGGTCGATCGTCGTCGCGATAAAGGGATCGTCCGCATCCGGCGTCAGCGTCACGGCGTCGTCGAACGCGGCAGGCGCGCGCGGCTTGCCCTGTTCGGGCTGGTTCCCGACGGCGTCGCCGGGAAGCGAGAAGGAGGCGGGCTTGCGCGGACGGTCGTTCATGCCAGCCTGTCTCCGATCAGATATTGCAGCGCGCGGTCGAGCCGGATGTGCGGCACCGACAGTTTCAGGCCGCCGCCGGTCTCCTCGATATGCGGCGGGCGGAAGCGCACGAAGTTGAGGAGATGCGGAGCGTCGCCTTCAGGAACGGATTCAAGCGCTTCAAAAAGTGAATCCGGATTCTTTGGCAAGTCCCCGGGAAATATCGCTGTTTTCTTCTCGCCGTCGAAAATCTCGCCGTTGATCCGCTCGCCCGCCATCGGCACGCCGACGATGACCGGCAGGTCCTCGCCGTCATGCTTGACCGTCGCTTCGCGGGTGGCGCGCACCGAGGCGAGCGCCATGACCTCGATTCCCGCGCCGCTCATGCCGATGCGTTCGATGGCGCGATCGACCAGCCGCCGGGTAATGGCTTCGAGCCGAGGATGGCTTTCATGGTGCAGGTGATCGGCCTTGGTGGCGGCAATCACGATGCTGTCAATGCGGCGCGTGACGAAGGAGGAGAGGAAGCTGTTCGTGCCGGCGCGGAAACAATCGAGCACATCGCCGAGGGCGCGTTCAAGGTCGTGCACGGCCTCCGCGCCGCGGTTGATCGCCTGCAAGGCATCGATGAGCACGATCTGCCGGTCGAGCCGGGCGAAATGCTCGCGGAAGAACGGGCGCACCACATGCGTCTTGTAGGCCTCGTAGCGACGCTCCATCATTGCATGCAGCGAGCCCTTGGCGGGGCTCCCCTTGGCAAGGTTCGGCAGAGGCGCGAAGGTGAGGGCGGGCGAGCCTTCGAGGTCGCCGGGCATCAGGAAGCGGCCGGGCGGCAGAGTGGAAAGCGAGCGCTCGTCGGATTTGCAGGCCCTGAGATAGGCGGTGAAGGCTTCGGCGAGCGACCTGGCAGTCGCCTCCTGCGCACCGGCAGACGGGTCGACGGTGTTGGAGAGCGCCAGCCAGTCGCGGGCAAGGTCGGCGCGGATGCCGCTCTGCGCCAGTGCGACCGTGTTCTCGCTGAAGGTGCGGAAATCCTGCGCCAGCAGCGGCAGGTCGAGCAGCCACTCGCCGGGATAGTCGACGATGTCGATCGAGAGTTTTCCGGGCGAGAACAGCCGGCCCCAGCCCGAGGCGCTTTCATATTCCAGCGTGATGCGCAGCTGCGAGATGGCGCGCGTCGAATCCGGCCAGATACGGTCGGCGACGAGCGCCCGGATGTGATCCTCATACTGGAAGCGCGGTACGGCATCGTCCGGTTGCGGCTCCAGCCTGATTTTCGAGACGCGGCCGGACCGACCGGCCTCGAACAGCGGCAGGCGGCCGCCATTCAGCAGGTTGTGCACGAGTGAGGAAATGAAGACCGTTTTGCCGGCGCGCGACAGGCCCGTCACGCCGAGACGGATCGACGGGTTGACGAGATTGGTGGCGCGCCCGGTCAGCGCGTCGAGCGCGAGCAGGGCTTCGTCGGTGAAAGTGGTCAGGTTAGGCGGCAAGATCTCTTTCCAGCATCGAGGGCGATATAGGAAGCCAGTTCCGTCGGGAAAAGAGGCGCGGTCGCTTTGTTCAGCGCGCCGGGCGCGCTGTCATGAAGCCGGCAAGGCACGCCCCGCTATAATCCGTGTCGGTCGGCCGCTTGTCGAAATCGAGGATCGCAAGCCCCGCAGTCGGATACCCGAAGGGGGCCGCCGTCTCGGCGATTTCCTTGCCGACGAGGCGATGGAAGAATTCCTCGACCATCGGGTTATGCCCGACGATCATCACGGATGTCTCCTGCCGGTCCGCGAAGGCGAGTTCCGCATAGGTCTCGACCGAGCCGGAATAGAGCGTGTCGATATAGTCGATCGACAATTCCTCGCTGACGGTGCGGTGGAAGGGTTCGGCCGTCTGGCGGCAGCGCACGGCAGTTGAGGAGATGATGAGGTCCGGCTTGTAGCCCTGGTCGGCCGCTTCCTCGGCGATCACCTCGGCCTCTGCAAAGCCCTCGTCGTCGAGTGCGCGGTCGAAATCCGCCTGGCCGGGCTGTGCCCAGGCGGCGCGGGCGTGGCGCAGGATGTAGAGCCTGAAGGCCGGCGTTCCGAGAGATGCCAAGTTTGTTCTCCTTCCGCCTGCCGCCGATCATCGGCGATGCTTCCGACTTCATGTCTTTCCTTGCCGGAAAGATCAACCGGTTTTGCGCATGGGGATGTTCAAGATCGCATCGGATACCGTCTGGCAGGTGCGGCTGACGTCCGTGCGCGTTGCTGGGGCAAGTCTGGAACCGTGGCGGGACGATCTGCGCGAAAGAAAACGTCCCCTCAACCATCTTAAAGGTGAGGGTGCCAGTGCCTATATTCGCGGCAGTAGCCGTTCGCAGCGCTTCGTCTCGATGACAAAGGAACGGGGATTTGAGCACCTGCCTTGGGTCTCTTTGGTCATCCCGTTGTAATCCTGATGAAATAATAGCCCTGCGAAGCCTAAAATAAAGGCGTGTGTGAAAACCGTGGGTAAGTTCTGGAAGACTTGAATCGTGTTACCTGTGGGGATATACAGCGCGCCTTGAGATGTTCTTCAGGAGAATCGCGTTGAGTGAGAAGATCGATCTTAGCAATCTCGTCCTCAATGAGGATGAGGAATTTATGAGTGCAAACCAGCGGGCTTACTTTCGAGCAAAGCTGAACGCCTGGAAAAACGACATTCTGCGCGAAGCGCGTGAAACCCTCGATCATCTGGCGGAAGAAAGCGCCAACCACCCGGACCTCGCGGACCGGGCATCCTCCGAAACCGACCGTGCCATCGAGCTTCGTGCTCGCGACCGCCAGCGCAAGCTGATCTCCAAGATCGATGCGGCGCTCCAGCGTCTCGACGAAGGCACCTACGGCTATTGCGAGGAAACCGGTGAACCGATCGGCCTCAAGCGTCTCGACGCTCGTCCGATTGCTACGCTGTCGATCGAGGCGCAGGAGCGCCATGAACGTCGGGAAAAGGTGTATCGCGACGAGTAAGCGTTTTCTGCCGGTCTGAGGAGGCCGGCGGGCGCACGACACGGAACGAACACCGGACATGTCCGGTGCGGGCAGTTTTCGGACTGGCTGTACCCGGGCAGAACACCTTTAAAACCCTTGGAGACAATCGTCCCCAAGGGTTTTTTATTGTCTTGATCGAGCGGGTTTGCCGTCAAGCCTTACGGTTGGCGGCTATTTCACCGAGCAGGCGGGCCATTTCGGCCTCGGTTTCCTCGCGGCTCTTTGAGGCCGGCTGCGCCTGACCGGCCATGGCGGCGGTTTGCGTGGGGCTTGCGACGGGCTGGACGCTCGTTCGCGCGGCGCCTGTCGATGCGGCACTGCTCGCCATCTCGGCTTCGAGGAGCTTCTCGAACTCGCTGACGAGAGCCGGATCGGCGACAGCGCTTGCCGGCCGGGCGATTGCGGCGCTCGTCGCCGGATGCTGAGCGACCTGACCGGCGACTGCCTGCGCTGTTGTTGCCGCGCCAGCCTGCGGCGACAGGACCCGCTGGCGGTTCTGTTCGAGCAGTTCTTCCACGCGCCGTTCGGAGGGGATCTGCTGCGCGCCGGATTGTCCCTGCTGGGTTGCCGCTGCTGGCTGTGAGACGGTGCGGGCCGGCATCGGCCGGGCCACAGCGGCTTCATCGCCGGCATAGAGCACCTTGCTCATGGCGGAGACGCCATCGGGGACGGCGGCCGGCCGGCGTTCGGTTGCTGCGCTTGCTGCCGTTGCCGTTGCGGTCGACCGGGCGGCGATCGGTGTGTCGGCCACTTTCGCCGGCGTTTCCACCAGCGCGGGCGCCGGTTCGGCGTATTCTGCCTTCTGCAGGGGCTTTTCGACCGGCGGGGCGCCTTCTGCCGAAGCGGAGACGATCCGCGTTTCGATGACGATGTCGGTCGGGCCACCGATCATGACGAGGTGTTCCACGTCGTCGCGGCGCAGCAGCACGAGCCGGCGGCGCGTATCGATCGCGGCGGCATCGAGTACGGCAAGGCGTGGCGTGCGGTTGCGTCCACCGCGAATGAAGGGCGAGGAGGGACGCCCGCGGATGATCCACAGCACAAGCGCCAGGCAGAGAAGGCCGAGCAGCACCACCGCTGCGGCGACGGCGAATTTCATGCCACTCTCTCCGAGAATTTCCAGGAACATACGCGGTCACTCCTTGTCGGCAGCTTGCCGGTTCGTCAGATTGGGCCCACTTGAAGGCTTTTTGCGGGCTCGTACAAGCGCTTGGCGACGGTTGTCCAGCATCGATTGCCCGCCCCATCGTCGCCTAACTATGGCAGCGCACGGGAAATGCGAGGGTTCAGCCGGGAATATTCCCTGTGAATTCGCGGCTTTGCTTCCCTTGGGCGGCTTTTTGCGCTTCCCTCAGGCGGCTAAACATGATTCTGCCATCGGCTTGGGGTGAAGCGCACCGTCCGACTGTTGCAGACGAGGGATTGATGACGACGATGAAGCGACCGGGCGAGGACAATCTACCGATCGTGGACCGCGGCGTGCGGCCGGCGGTCGCGCTTCGCGTCGTGCTGCTTGCGCTGGTGCTGGCGGCGTCCGCCGGTGCCTTCATCGTCTTCAAGAACCAGCTCGACAACGAAATCGTGCTCGGCGTTCTCGGCGTGCTGGCAATGGCCGGCATCTTCTTTGTCGTCTCGGCGCTGATCGGTTTCATCGAGGTCATGCCGCAGGCGGCAGGCTCGGACGAACTGGCGCGCGCCTTCCTCGATTCGCATCCGGACGGAACGCTCGTCACCGACCGCAAGGGCCGCATCGTCTATGCCAATGCTGCCTACGGCGCGCTGACCGGCGCGAAGGGCGACGCGGAAGTACAGACGCTGGAAACACTGCTGTCGCGCAACCGTGACGCCACCGAGGCCGTCTACCGCCTGACGAACGGCCTGCACGAGGGCAAGGAAGGGGCGGAGGAATTTCGTGTCCAGAAGCCTCTCAATCCTTCCATCGCCAGCAATTCCGGCGCCCACTGGTATCGTCTGAAGGCGCGCGTGCTGCCGAACCGCGAGAAGACCAGGCAGCCGCTCTATATCTGGCAGGTTTCCGACATCACCTCCGAGCGGGACGACCAGGAGCGCTTCTTCAAGGAACTGCAGAACGCGATCGACTATCTCGACCACGCACCGGCCGGTTTCTTCTCCGCCGGCCGCAAGGGCGAGATCGTCTATCTCAACGCGACGCTTGCCGAATGGCTCGGCATCGACCTGACGAAATTTCATCCTGGCTCCCTCTCCATTGCCGACGTCGTGGCAGGTGAGGGCCTTGCGCTGATCCAGTCCGTGCAGGCCGAGCCGGGCCTGAAGCGCACCGAGACGCTGGATCTCGACCTGCGCAAGACGAACGGCCGGAGCCTGCCGGTGCGCATCGTGCACCGCGTTTCCTCGATGCGGGACGGCGCGCCCGGCGAAAGCCGCACCATCGTTCTGGCGCGAGAGGAAGGCAGCGAGAGCGACCAGTCCGCCTCGATTGCCTCCATGCGGTTCACGCGCTTCTTCAACAACACGCCGATGGCGATTGCCTCGGTCGATGGTGACGGACGGATTTTGCGCACCAACGCGCCCTTCCTGAAGCTTTTCTCGGGCGTCGTCTCGCGCGACGATATCGACCGAGGCGCCAAGCTCGAAACCATCGTGCACGACACGGACCGGCTGCGCCTGCAATCCGCGCTCGATGCGGCAAAGGACCGGCAGGGCGACATTCCCGCGCTCGATTCGCTGCATCCGGGCGATGACAGTCGCCACTTCCGCTTCTATGTGAATGCCGTCATCGACCAGAGCGACGAGGCGCCGGAAGAGGCCGCCATCGTCTACGCAGTCGAGATTACCGAGCAGAAGGCGCTCGAGACGCAGATGGCGCAGACGCAGAAGATGAATGCGGTCGGCACGCTTGCGGGCGGCATCGCGCATGACTTCAACAACGTGCTGACGGCGATCCTGCTGTCTTCCGACCACCTCCTGCTTTCCGCCCGGCCGGCCGATGCAAGCTTTGCCGATCTCATGGAGATCAAGCGCAACGCCAACCGCGCCGCCGTTCTGGTGCGCCAGCTGCTCGCCTTCTCGCGCAAGCAGACGATGCGCCCGACGGTCCTCAACCTGACCGATGTCATCGGCGACCTGCGCATGCTCGTCGACCGCATGACGGGCACGAATGTCAAGATCGACGTCCAGTACGGCCGCGACCTCTGGACGGTGAAGACCGATCTCGGCCAGTTCGAGCAGGTGATGATCAACCTTGCCGTCAACGCGCGCGATGCCATGCCGCAAGGCGGCACGATCACCTTCCGCACCCGCAATGTCGAGGCGGAGGAAGCCGCCGCGAGGAACCTGCGCGATCTTCCGCCGGGCGACTATGTGGAAGTCGAGGTCGCCGACCAGGGCACGGGCATTCCGCCGGAGATCATCGACAAGATCTTCGAACCCTTCTTCACGACCAAGGAAGTCGGCAAGGGCACCGGTCTTGGCCTTTCCATGGTCTACGGCATCGTCAAGCAATCGGGCGGCTACATCTATCTGGAATCGGATGTCGGCGCGGGCACGACCTTCCGCATCCTCATGCCACGCCATATCGAAGAGGTGGTGCCGGTCGAGGCTGCGGTGCCGGCCCTGGCCAGCGAACAGCAACCTGTTGCGCTCGCGCCAGCAGGGGAAAAGGAACCGCGCGATCTTACCGGCGGCTCCGCCGTCGTGCTCCTCGTCGAGGACGAGGAGGCGGTGCGCCGTGGCGGCAAGCGCATGCTGGAAACGCGCGGCTACACGGTGCACGAGGCGGGCTCCGGCGTCGAGGCGCTCGACATCATGGAAGAGCTGAACGGCGCCATCGATATCGTCGTTTCCGATGTTGTCATGCCCGAAATGGACGGCCCGACGCTGCTGCGGGAGCTACGGAAAAACTATCCGGACATGAAGTTCATCTTCGTCTCGGGCTATGCCGAGGACGCATTCGCCCGCAACCTGCCCGCCGACGCCAAGTTCGGCTTCCTGCCGAAACCGTTCTCGCTGAAGCAGCTTGCCGAGGCCGTGCGGGAAATGCTGGATTCCTGAGGGACTGGAAATGTCGGGCGCTTGAAGCGGGGCCGTCATCCTCAAGCCTGGCTGGAGGATCCCGCAGGGCTGTGCGGCCGGCGCGAACCGGCCGCCGCTATCGTTCAGTCGGCCATCGCAACGGCAATCTCTGCCGCAAGCCGCGCGTTGTTTTCGACAAGCGCGATATTCGTCTTCAGGCTGCGGCCGTCCGTCAGGTGGAAGAGGTTGTCGAGCAGGTACGGCGTGACGTCCTTGCCGGAGATCTCGTCGCGCTCGGCATTGTCGATAGCGCGGGCGATGTAGATTTCCATTTCCTCGCGGGGAATTTCATCGGCTTCCGGTACGGGATTGGCGATCAGCATGCCGCCGTCGACGCCGAGCTGGTCGCGCACCGTCTGGAAGTTTGCGATGGCTGCCGGGCTGTTGAGCGTCAGCGGGCTTTTCAGGCCGGAATCGCGCGACCAGAAGGCCGGGAAAACCGGGCTGTCATAGGTCACGACCGGCACACCACGGGTTTCCAGCACTTCCAGCGTTTTCGGGATGTCGAGGATGGCCTTTGCGCCGGCGCAGATGACGATGACGCCGGTACGCGCCAGTTCCTCAAGGTCGGCGGAAATGTCGAACGTCTCTTCCGCGCCACGGTGCACGCCGCCGATACCGCCGGTCGCGAAAACCTTGATGCCGGCGCGGGCCGCGCCGATCATCGTCGCGGCGACCGTGGTCGCGCCCGTGCGGCGCTCGGCAATGGCGAAGGCGAGGTCGGCGCGTGAGACCTTCATCGCACCTTCGGTCTTCGAAAGTGCTTCGAGTTCAGCCTCCTCGAGGCCGATATGCAGCACGCCGTCGATGACGGCGATGGTCGCCGGAACGGCGCCTTCCTCGCGAATGATGCGCTCGACGCTGCGCGCCATGTCGAGATTTCCCGGAAAGGGCATGCCATGCGTGATGATCGTCGATTCCAGTGCGACGATCGGCGCGCCACGCGCCTTGGCGGCGGCAACTTCGTCCGAGTATTTCATCGGCAGGAGGGGGGAGACGGATCTGGTCATGGCGTATCCTTGCGGGATTTTGGGCAAAGAAGTCTCATGCCACCCATTCGGCCTCCGGCACAAGAGAAAGTGCGGCCGCAAGGGCTGCCTGCGACATTTCTTCAGCCGCGGCCAGAGGCGAGCGCACGGTAATTGTCGCGGCGGCCACGCCATGGCGCAGCGCCTGTCCGATATCCGCGCCGCCCATCCAGGCGCTGAGAAAGCCGGAGGCAAGCGAATCGCCCGCACCGGTGACATCGCCGAGCGCCGGAATTTCCGGCGGAGCGACAAGGACCGCACGGGTTTCGTCAAACGCGATGACGCCTTTGCCGCCGCGCGTCACCACGCCGGCGGAAAGGCCGGCGGCGCGCAGGGCGAGGGGCCAGCCAGCTGCGTTTTCCGGGTCCGCGCCCGTCAGCGTGCGCGCTTCCGCCTCGTTCATGAAGAGGAACGAGAGGGCCGGGAGGCAGTTCTGGAAGCGTCCGACCTTCGCCGGAGAGATGGCGATGCCTGCTATCGGCACGCCTGCGCCCTGCGCCGCGTCGCACATCGCCGCGAGCGTTTCGGCCGGCAGGTTCGCATCGGCCAGGATGACGGCGGCCGCTGCTATCGCCTCGCGCATTGCGCGCTGCTGGATGCGTCGCGGCGAAAACAGGCGGTAAAGCTCCATGTCGGCGAGCGCGATGACGAGATTTCCATCCCGTTCGATGATCGCCGTATAGCTCGGCGTCGCGCGGTCGAGGAAGATGAAGGGCGTGTCCTCGACGCCCGCCGCCGCCGCGGCCGCAGCGACGATATCGCCGTCCGCATCGCCGCCGCGCGGCGAGACGAGCCGTACCCGGTGGCCGAGCCTTGAAAGATTGCGCGCCGCATTGAACGCGCCGCCGCCCGCTTCCACGAACCAGGCGCCCGGATTGCTTGCGCCCGGCGCCGTTTCGCCGGCGATGCGTCCGCGTCTGTCCACATGGGCGCCGCCCATCACCAGTATTGTCCTGTCCGTCATCGTCATCCTTCACGCCCATCGCCGATTCGGCCGTTCCAGCCAGCTCCGGCCATAGGGTTTGTCCTGTTGCGGCACCGCGCCTATCCACCTGAAACAAAAATAGAACACACGCTAGATTCACAAAAATATTCAAATGGATGAATGTGTCTTGCGAAAAGAGAACAAAATGTGTACATAGCTTTCATCGGCGGCTTCGTTGCCTGTCTTGCTTCAATAACCTAAAGGTGGACAAAATGGCACAGAACACTTTGCGGCTCGTAGAGGATAAAACAGTGGATAAAAGCAAGGCACTCGAAGCGGCTCTCTCCCAGATCGAGCGCTCGTTCGGCAAGGGCTCCATCATGAAGCTCGGCGGCAAGGACAGCATCATCGAGACCGAGACGGTTTCGACAGGGTCGCTCAGCCTCGACGTCGCGCTTGGCATCGGCGGCCTGCCGAAGGGCCGCATCGTCGAGATCTACGGCCCGGAAAGCTCGGGCAAGACGACGCTGGCGCTGCAGACGATTGCGGAAAGCCAGAAAAAAGGCGGCATCTGCGCCTTTGTCGACGCCGAACACGCGCTTGACCCGGTCTATGCCCGCAAGCTCGGCGTCGATCTTGAGAACCTGCTGATCTCCCAGCCCGATACCGGCGAGCAGGCGCTGGAAATCACCGACACGCTGGTGCGCTCCGGCGCGATCGACGTTCTCGTCGTCGATTCGGTCGCCGCGCTTACGCCGCGCGCCGAAATCGAGGGTGAGATGGGCGAAAGCCTGCCGGGCCTCCAGGCCCGCCTGATGAGCCAGGCGCTGCGCAAGCTGACGGCTTCGATCTCCAAGTCCAACACGATGGTGATCTTCATCAACCAGATCCGCATGAAGATCGGCGTCGTCTACGGTTCGCCGGAAGTCACGACCGGCGGTAACGCGCTGAAATTCTACGCCTCGGTCCGCCTCGACATCCGCCGCATCGGCGCGGTCAAGGAGCGCGACGAGGTGATCGGCAACCAGACGCGCGTCAAGGTCGTCAAGAACAAGATGGCGCCTCCCTTCAAGCAGGTCGAATTCGACATCATGTATGGCGAAGGCGTCTCCAAGACGGGCGAACTCATCGACCTCGGCGTCAAGGCCGGCATCGTCGAGAAGTCGGGTTCCTGGTTCTCCTATAACAGCCAGCGCCTTGGCCAGGGCCGCGAGAACGCCAAGACGTTCCTGCGCGACAATCCGGATCTTGCACGCGAGATCGAGACGTCGCTGCGCCAGAATGCCGGCCTCATCGCCGACCGCTTCCTTGAGAATGGCGGCCCGGACCCGAATGACGCCGACGACGCTGCGGAAATGTAATCGCCGCGCAACGCATCCTGAAAACGTCAAGAACCGGCCTCTTCTTCGTGAAAGGCCGGTTTTTTGACGTCTGGACAGGGGGCAAGACGGGCGATAAAAGCCTTGAGTTCTCGCGCGCGCCTCGGGGTTTGCGGCCTTTCCGCAAGGCTTTCGGATGGTGCGTGCAGTTCGACGGAATTCGCGGGATGGATGGCCGGACGGCTTTCCGGGCGTGTGCTCCGGCCGGCGGGGCGTTTTCGCGTCGTTGCAGTGACAATTGGGTGGGTGTTGCGCCGTCTTCCGGCGCAGACAGTGCAGATATGAAGGACGCGATATGAGCGGCGTGAATGAAATCCGGTCGACTTTCCTCGACTATTTCCGCGGAGAAGGCCACGAGGTCGTGCCGTCCAGTCCGCTCGTTCCGCGCAACGATCCGACACTGATGTTCACCAATGCCGGCATGGTGCAGTTCAAGAACGTCTTCACCGGGCTTGAATCGCGACCCTATTCCACGGCGGTCTCCTCGCAGAAATGCGTGCGCGCCGGCGGCAAGCACAACGACCTCGACAATGTCGGCTATACCGCGCGCCATCACACCTTCTTCGAGATGCTCGGCAACTTCTCCTTCGGCGACTACTTCAAGGAGCGCGCGATCGAGCTTGCCTGGAACCTGATCACCAAGGAATTCGGCATCGACAAGAACCGCCTGCTTGTCACCGTCTACCACACGGACGACCAGGCCTTCGACCTGTGGAAGAAGATTGCCGGTCTGTCCGACGACCGCATCATCCGCATCGCAACCAGCGACAATTTCTGGGCGATGGGCGATACCGGCCCCTGCGGCCCCTGTTCCGAGATCTTCTACGACCATGGCGATCATATCTGGGGCGGCCCTCCCGGCTCGCCGGATGAGGATGGCGATCGGTTCATCGAGATCTGGAACCTCGTCTTCATGCAGTTCGAGCAGATCACGAAGGAAGAGCGCGTCGACCTGCCGCGTCCGTCGATCGATACCGGCATGGGGCTCGAGCGCGTCGCCGCGCTGCTCCAGGGCAAGCACGACAACTATGACATCGACCTGTTCCGCGCGCTGATCGACGCGTCCGTCGAGGCCACCGGCGTTCCGGCGGAAGGTGACGCGCGCGCCAGCCACCGCGTCATCGCCGATCACCTGCGCTCCTCCGCCTTCCTGATCGCCGACGGCGTGCTGCCGGCGAAAGACGGCCGCGGTTATGTGCTTCGCCGCATCATGCGCCGCGCCATGCGCCACGCGCAGCTGCTCGGCGCACGTGATCCGCTGATGTGGAGGCTGCTGCCGACGCTCGTCAGCGAAATGGGCCGCGCCTATCCGGAACTGCAGCGCGCCGAAGCGCTGATCTCCGAGACGCTGAAGCTTGAGGAAACCCGCTTCCGCACCACGCTGGAGCGCGGCCTCAACCTGCTTTCCGACGCGACGTCCACGCTGCACAAGGGCGATACGCTCGACGGCGAGACTGCCTTCAAGCTCTACGACACCTACGGCTTCCCGCTCGACCTGACACAGGACGCGCTGCGCGGCCGCGGCATCGGCGTCGATCTTTCCGGGTTTACCGATGCGATGGATCGCCAGAAGGCGGAAGCGCGTGCCCATTGGGCCGGCTCCGGCGAGGCCGCCACGGAAACGGTCTGGTTCGAGCTGCGTGAAAAGTTCGGCGCGACGGAATTTCTCGGCTACGACACGGAGACGGCCGAAGGCGTCGTCCAGGCGATCGTGCGCGAAGGCAAGGTCACCGATAGCGCGAAGGCCGGCGAGACGGTGCAGATCGTGGTGAACCAGACGCCGTTCTACGGCGAATCCGGCGGCCAGATGGGCGATACCGGCACGATCACGACGGATACGGCCCGCCTGACGGTGACCGAAACCCAGAAGAAGGGCGAAGGCGTCTTCGTCCATAGCGCGGTCGTTGCCGAAGGCACGCTCAATGTCGGCGACGCCGTGGCGCTGACGGTCGATCACGCCCGCCGCGCGCGCCTGCGCGCCAACCATTCGGCAACGCACCTGCTGCACGAGGCGCTGCGTGAGGTTCTCGGCACCCATGTGGCGCAGAAGGGCTCGCTGGTCGCGCCGGAGCGTCTGCGCTTCGACGTCTCGCATCAAAAGCCCATGTCGGCAGAGGAACTGCGCGTCATCGAGGACATGGCGAACGAGATCATCGTGCAGAATTCGCCGGTCACCACGCGCCTGATGACGGTGGATGACGCGATTGCGGAGGGCGCCATGGCGCTCTTCGGCGAGAAGTACGGCGATGAGGTGCGCGTGGTCTCCATGGGCACCGGCGTGCGCGGCGCGAAGTCGAACCGGCCTTATTCGGTCGAACTGTGCGGCGGCACGCATGTCGCGGCTACAGGTGAGATCGGCCTCGTGCGCATCGTTTCGGAAAGCGCCGTCGGCTCTGGCGTGCGCCGGCTCGAAGCGCTGACGGGCGAGGCGGCCCGCGCCTATCTTGCCGAGCAGGACGAGCGCGTGAAGACGCTTGCCACGACGCTGAAGGTGCAGCCGGGCGAAGTGCTTTCGCGCGTCGAGGCGCTGGTCGATGAACGCCGCAAGCTGGAGCGCGAACTGACCGAAGCCAAGAAGAAGCTGGCGCTTTCCGGCGGTTCGGCCGGCGGCGATGACGGCGTGCGCGATGTTGCGGGGATCAAGTATCTCGGCAAGGTCGTCACTGGCGTCGAGCCGAAGGACCTGAAGAGCCTGGCGGACGAGGGCAAGAAGAGCCTCGGTTCCGGCGTCGTCACCTTCGTCGGCGTTTCCGCCGATGGCAAGGCGAGCGCGGTGGTCGCCGTAACGGACGACCTGACCGGCCGCTTCAGTGCGGTCGATCTCGTGCGCCGCGCCTCCGAAGCGCTCGGCGGCAAGGGCGGCGGCGGTCGTCCCGACATGGCACAGGCCGGTGGCCCGGATGGCGCGAAGGCGGCCGATGCAATCGAGGCGGTTGCCGCGACAATCGCCGGCTGAGCGGGACGTCTCGCCATTCTGGATCGATACGAACGGCGGGCTTGTGCCCGCCGTTTCGTTTGCAAAGTCTTCAAGGTTTCCGCCTAGCATTCGCGCGCGCGGAGTACCGGTTGTGATCGAAGACATCGTCAGCATATCTACCTTGATGATCTGCACCTTTCTGTCGACCACGGTCGTCGGGATTTTCATGTTGCAGGTCTGGCTGACCGACCGGCGCCAAACGGCAGCCGGATACTGGTGCCTTTCCATGTGGGTCGGCTCGCTCTGCACGCTGCTGTTCACGTTGCGCCCGTTAGGAATTCCCGTCGTTACCATCGGCCTCGGCAATGCGCTTGCCGCGCTCGGCTATGCCCTGATGTGGGCGGGCTTTCGGGCTTTCGATCGCCGTCCCATCCATCTGCTTGTCGTACTGGCCGGCCCACTCCTGTGGAGCGCCGCCTATTTCGGCCTGCGTCCCGTGGCCGAGGACGTCAACAACCGGATCATCCTGACCTCGCTGATCATCTCCGGCTATTCCATCTGGATCGGGCTCGACATCTGGCGCGGACGTCTTGGCGAGCGGCTGCCGACCCGTTCCATCGCTGCCATCTTCTTCATGACGCATGGCGTCATCTATTTCCTTCGCGTGCCGATGGCGGTCGTTTCGCCCGCCCCGATGGAGAACGGCACGGCCTATTCGGCGTGGTTCGCGCTATTCTCGCTGGAGCTGTTCGCCCATACGATCCTTGCTGCCGTCGCCATGCTCGTGCTCATCAAGGAGCGCAGCGAGGCACGCTATCGCAAGGCCTCGCGCACCGATTCGCTGACGGGCATGGCCAATCGCGGCTCGTTCCTCGATGATATGCGCACCCACCTTGCTGCCGGGAACGAAGGCACGCTGATGATCTTCGATCTCGACCACTTCAAGTCGATCAACGACACCCATGGCCATCTGGCGGGTGATGCCGTGCTGATACGGTTTTCAGCGCGGGTATCGTCCTGGCTGGAGGAGGGCATGCTGTTCTGCCGCTTTGGCGGCGAAGAGTTTGCGCTCTTTGCGCCGCGGCACGATATCGACCGGGCGGAAGTTTTTGCGGAGCTGCTTCGCCGCGAGGTCGCAGCCATGAGCGTTCCCACGGAAGGGCACGATATCGGCATCTCGGTCAGCATCGGCCTTGCCGACGTTGCCACCTTCGGTACGGATTTCGACCGGCTGCATTCGGCCGCCGACAGGGCGCTGTATGCCGCGAAGGAATCCGGCCGCAACCGCGTCCTCCGGGCAACGCCTTCGGCGGGCCTCACTGACGTCGCCGGACGCATGCGCATGCCGGCTCCGGCCAGCGCGGCCATCGCCGGTTAGCGAACGGGCCGTAGGGCGTTGTTTACCGGGAGGGTATTGGTCTCGCGCGCGTGACCTGGCCATCGCGAGAACGCCGGTGCGCCGCGCCATACCGGTCATGGCACCTCAGTCGGCCTTCGCCGCCTGAAGCTGGCGGTGCATTTCCTCGTCGTCGATGGCGGTCGCCCGCTTGCATGCCGGCCGGTCCTTGAGGCGGTCCCAGTAGGCCTTGAATTCCACCCGCGGCTCGAGCGTGCCGAATTGCATGCCCCAGCTGATATGGGCGCCGACATAGACGTCGGCGGCGGTGAAGGTCTCGCCGGTGAGATAAGGGTAGCGCGTCACGGCGTAGGACAGGGCGTCCATCACCGAGCCGTAGCTGCCGCAGCCGATGCTGCGTTCGCGTTCCTTTGGAACATCGAAGCCGAAGGCCTTGAGCGACAGCCATTTCCAGCGGCCCGGCCGTGAAGAAGAGCCAGCGGTAATAGTCGCCGCGCCTGTCGGTCGGCGGCGCGAGGCCGGCTTCAGGGAATGCATCGGCCAGATAGGCGCAGATCGCGGCAGCTTCCGTGACGACGGTCTTGCCGTGGCGGATGGCCGGCACCTTGCCCATCGGGTTGATGGCCAGGAATTCGGGCGATTTCATCGAACCGTCGAAGGTCAGCCATTGCGTGCTGTAGGGCGCGCCGACTTCCTCCAGCATCCAGCGGGCGATGCGCGCCCGCGACATCGGGTTGGCATAGAAAACGAGATCCTCGGCCATGCTGTCCTCCTGTGGATAGCGCGGGAGGGTAGATAAGGCGCGCCGTCATTGCCGCAAGGGGGCGCAAACAAAAAGCCCGGCGCGAAGGCCGGGCTTTCGATGATCAGGCTGGCAGGCTCAGGCGGCCATGGCCTTCTTGAGGTTCTCGTCGATCTTGTCGAGGAAGCCGGTCGTGGAGAGCCACGGCTGGTCGGGACCGATGAGGAGCGCGAGGTCCTTGGTCATGAAGCCGGCTTCGACGGTGTCGACGCAGACGCGTTCCAGCGTCTCGGAGAACCGTGCCAGTTCCGCGTTTTCGTCGAGCTTGGCGCGGTGGGCGAGGCCACGCGTCCAGGCGAAGATCGAGGCGATCGAGTTGGTCGAGGTTTCCTCGCCCTTCTGGTGCTGGCGGTAGTGGCGCGTCACCGTGCCATGGGCAGCTTCCGCTTCGACGGTCTTGCCATCCGGCGTCATCAGGACCGAGGTCATCAGGCCGAGCGAGCCGAAGCCCTGGGCCACGATATCGGACTGCACGTCGCCGTCGTAGTTCTTGCACGCCCAGACGTAGCCGCCGGACCACTTGAGCGCCGAAGCGACCATGTCGTCGATCAGGCGGTGTTCGTACCAGAGCTTGGCTTCCTTGAACTTCTCGGCGAATTCGGCGTCGAAGACCTGCTGGAAGATGTCCTTGAAGCGGCCGTCATAGACCTTGAGGATGGTGTTCTTGGTCGACAGGTAGACCGGCACCTGGCGCTGCAGGCCGTAGTTGAACGAGGCCCTGGCGAATTCGGTGATCGAATCGTCGAGGTTGTACATGCCCATGGCGACACCGGCGGACGGTGCGTCGAAGACGTCGTATTCGATTTCCTTGCCGTCTTCGCCGACGAACTTCATCGTCAGCTTGCCCTTGCCGGGGAACTTGAAGTCGGTGGCGCGGTACTGGTCGCCGAAGGCGTGGCGGCCGACGATGATCGGCTTGGTCCAGCCCGGAACGAGGCGCGGCACGTTCTTGCAGATGATCGGCTCGCGGAAGATGACGCCGCCGAGGATGTTGCGGATCGTGCCGTTCGGCGACTTCCACATCTTCTTCAGCTTGAATTCCTCGACGCGGGCTTCGTCCGGCGTGATGGTGGCGCACTTGACGCCGACGCCGTGCTTCTTGATGGCGTTGGCCGCGTCGATCGTCACCTGGTCGTTGGTGGCGTCGCGGTTTTCCATGCCGAGGTCGTAGTATTCGAGGTCGAGGTCCAGGTAAGGATGGATCAGCTTATCCTTGATGAACTGCCAGATGATGCGCGTCATCTCGTCGCCGTCGAGTTCGACGACGGGGTTGGCGACCTTGATCTTTGCCATGGGGAGCCTCGTGTTTTGTAGGGGCTGAACGCCCCGGATCGTGGACTTGAAAGAACCGATTGGCCCTATAGCATTCAAGGCCGGGAAGGCAAAGCCAACCATTGGCTGAGGCGGTTTATTTTCGTTCGCGACCGCAATAAGTTTCGCCGGAATTCCGTTTCAGGAACGTTCGCTCGCAGATCCGTCCGGATCTGCCGCCATCCAGTGGAGACTATCATGTCGCGTGTCGGTTTCGTTGCGCTTGCCTTTCTGCTTCCCGTTTCCGTTCAGGCTGCCGATTTCAAGGCGCCGGTGGCGGAAATCATGGCCGCTGCGACCAGCAACTGGCAGGACCTGGGCGCCGACAGCGACGCCACGCCGCCCTATACCGACTATTTCAGCGAGGATTTCCTGAAGCGCCTCTACAGCAGGGATTTCGTCGCGAAGTACCGGGCGGCGGCGAAGTACCCGGCCTATGACGACGGCGGTTCGCCCTTCGGCTATGATCCGATCACCGGCGGGCAGGACGGCTGCGCGCTGAAAGACGTGACGACCACCGAGGGGCAGCCGGCAAACGGGGGCGAAGAGGTGACCGTAACGTTCGACAACAGCTCCTGCTTCGGCGAGCGCGCGCCGGACTGGCAGCCGGAAAAACTCGTCTTCAAGCTGATCGAGGAGGGGGGCCGCGCCGTCATCGACGATATCGACCGCCCGAGTTTCGAAGAGGGTGCGTCGCTGAAGAAGGAATTGGTCGAACTGGCGGAATATGGTGCAAAGGAGGGGGCAGGCGGCAACACGCAGAGCCCCGAATAGCGCTGCCGCACTTTTCATTTCCGGCCGATTGTGCCAGTGAGACCCCATCTTTCTAGGGACATATGGGCATGGCAGGCACGAACAGCGAACGCAC
The DNA here is from genome assembly GCF_049651085.1 of Shinella sp. Lineage (GTDB taxonomy): Bacteria > Pseudomonadota > Alphaproteobacteria > Rhizobiales > Rhizobiaceae > Shinella. The sequence goes on along the minus strand of NZ_JBASBL010000021.1, from coordinate 221,393 downwards.
GCTGATCGCCGAAGGACCGGCGATCATCCTCGTTCATCCGCAACTCGGTGAAAATATCGGCATGGTGGCGCGCGCCATGGCGAATTTCGGGCTGGCGGAACTGCGCCTCGTCAATCCGCGGGATGGCTGGCCGAGCGAAAAGGCGATTTCCGCAGCCAGCAAGGCCGATCACGTCATCGAGGCGGCAAAGGTCTATCCCTCGCTGGAGGCGGCCATCGCGGATCTCGAATTCGTCTATGCGACGACGGCGCGCGACCGGTACGGCTACAAGGAAGTCCGCTCGCCGGTCGTGGCGGCAAACGACCTGCGCGCCCGTTTTCGGGCGGAGCAGAAGACGGGCATCCTCTTCGGGCGCGAGCGCACGGGCCTTACCAATGAGGAGATTGCGCTGGCCGACGAGCTGGTGACCTTCCCGGTCAATCCTGCCTTCGCCTCGCTGAACCTCGCGCAGGCCGTGCTTCTGATGAGCTATGAATGGATGAAGAGCGGGCTTGTCTCCGAGGCGAGCACGCCGTTCGGCGCGCTTGCCCAGCGCCCGGCCCAGAAGGAAGAGTTGCAGGGGCTCTTCGATCATGTGGAAGAGACGCTGGATGCGCGCGGTTATTTCCGGCCCGCCGAAAAAAAGCCAAAACTGGTGGAGAACCTGCGCGCCATCCTGACGCGTCCTTCCTTCACCGGCACGGAGATTCAGGTCCTGCGCGGCATCGTGTCCTGCCTCGATCGCTTCACGCGGGAATCGCCGCGCGGCGCGGCCAACCCGAACCGCACCCGCAACCGCTGGCCCAAGGTGCCCCGTGACGACGAATAGGTTATCTCCAGAAGACGCGGGAACCGGTTTTTCGGCTGCGGAGCCGGGCGCCAAGCCCATCCTGATGTTCGACAGCGGCATCGGCGGTCTTACTGTGTTGCGCGAGGCCCGCGTGCTGATGCCCGAGCGGCATTTCACCTATGTGGCCGATGATGCCGGTTTTCCCTATGGCGGCTGGGAAGAGCCCGCACTGAAGGCGCATGTCATCGACCTCTTTGAAAAGCTGCTCGGCGAGCACGATCCGGAAATCTGCGTGATTGCCTGCAACACGGCCTTCACGCTGGTTGGCAGCGATTTGCGCGCTGCCTTTCCCCATATGCCCTTCGTCGGCACGGTTCCGGCCATCAAGCCGGCCGCCGAGCGCACGCGCTCCGGCCAGGTCTCTGTGCTGGCGACGCCCGGCACGGTCAAGCGCGCCTATACGCATGACCTTATCCAGTCCTTCGCCAGCCGCTGCGATGTCCGCCTTGTCGGCTCGGAAAACCTCGCGCGCATGGCCGAGGCCTATATCCGCGGCGAGACGCTCAGCGACGAGGCCGTGCGCGCCGAAATCATCCCGTGCTTCGTCGACGAGATGGGCCGCAAGACGGATATCGTCGTGCTCGCCTGCACCCACTACCCCTTCATGGCGAACCTTTTCCGCAAGCTCGCACCCTGGCCGGTCGATTGGCTCGATCCTGCCGAAGCGATCTCCCGCCAGGCCCGCCGCCTCGTGCCGCCGCTTGAGAGCGTCGCCCCCGGCGAGGACATCGCCATTTTCACCTCCGGCACGCCGGATTTCGCCACGCGCCGGCTGATGCAGGGGTTCGGGCTGCGTGTCGTCTAGTGGCTTTCCCTGTGGGTTTTTCAAAAGCCGGGCGTGACGCCGGCCGAATTCGTGTTAGGGCTCCCAGGTTGCCCGGCGGCGACCGGGCGAATCGCATTTTTCAGGAACGAGGAACGCAATGAAGGTCGGCATCGACATGGGAACGGTGCAGGGCGGCGCACCGGCCAAGCTCGATATCGAGGAACTGCTGGCGACGCGCCTCCTTGTGCAGGGCAATTCGGGTTCGGGGAAATCGCATCTTCTGCGGCGTCTGCTCGAACAGTCCGCGCCATGGGTGCAGCAGGTCATCATCGACCCCGAAGGCGACTTCGTCACGCTCTCCGACCGGTACGGCCATGTGGTCGTCGACGGCGAGCGCACGGAGGCCGAACTCGTCGGCATCGCCAACCGTATCCGCCAGCACCGCGTTTCCTGCGTTCTCTCGCTGGAAGGCCTTGAGGCCGACGAGCAGATGCGCGCGGCCGGCATTTTCCTCAATGCGATGTTCGATGCGGATCGCGACTACTGGTATCCTGTACTGGTGGTCGTCGACGAGGCGCAGCTGTTCGCGCCTGCGGTGAGCGGGGAGGTTTCTGAAGAGGCGCGAAAACTCTCGCTCGGCGCGATGACGAACCTGATGTGCCGTGGCCGAAAACGCGGCCTTGCCGGTGTCATCGCCACGCAGCGCCTTGCAAAACTTGCCAAGAACGTGGCGGCCGAAGCCTCCAACTTCCTGATGGGCCGCACCTTCCTCGATATCGATATGGCGCGCGCCGCCGATCTTCTCGGCCTCGACCGTCGGCAGGCGGAAATGTTCCGCGATCTGCCGCGTGGCTCCTTCGTTGCGCTCGGCCCGGCGCTGTCGCGCCGTCCGCTGCCGGTGACCATCGGCGCCGTCGAGACCTCTGCCCGTTCGACCAGCCCCAAGCTGATGCCGTTGCCGGATGCGCCGCAGGACGTGGAAGACCTGATCTTCACGCCCGACCCGGAGGAATTTACGCGCCCGCTCGTGCGCCGCGCGCCGCCCGCGCCGCGCCCGACCACCGACATTCTTGCCGAACTCTCGCGTGCCCGGCCCGAGCCGGTGCAGAGCGAGGCGAGGGCGCCCGCGCCGGAAATCTCGGCCGAAGAGCGCGAAGGCCTGCTCGATCAGGTGCTTGCCGAAATCCTCGACAATCCCGGCGCCGCCTTCCGGCCGGATGCCGAACTGTTCCAGGATTTCCTCGTGCGCTGCCGCATTCGCCGCGTGCCCGGCGCGCCACTGTCGCTTCCCGCCTTCCGCCGAAAGATGGCGGTCGCCCGGTCCGGGGTCGATACCGAGACGGCGGCGACGGACATCTGGGCGACGGCTCTCGACCTGTCGCGCAACGTGACCGAGGATCTGCAGGGTGTCTTCCTCCTCGTCGCGCAGGCCGCCGTGCGCGGGCTCGTCTGCCCGTCGGACGCGATGATCGCCCGCGCCTACGGCACCCATTCCGCCCGCCGCGCCCGCCGGCTGCTCGGCTATTTCGAGGAGCAGGGGCTTGTCGTCGTGCACAGCGATCTGGCCGGGCACCGAATCGTCGCCTTTCCCGATCTCAACTGCGAGACGCTGCCGGGCGATGCCAATGGGCCGGACCTGACCGATTCCCACCGTGATGCGGCGGAATAGGCGGTTTTTCCGGACTTTGTTCGTTGACAAAATTGTAAAAATGTACGACTACGCCGCCAACGCCGGGCAGCGATGCCTGGTGTTTCATTTGACATGTCCCGTGGATTCTCCGGTCGCGATCGTGAGAAACCTGTCGGAACCCGAGATTGGGTTCAGAGGAGGGCGTGTTTCCTTCAGCCGGTCCGGCAACGGAACGGTGCAACCAGACTTTAAGGAAATGCGATGAGCAAGCGCGCGTCATCCAAGTACAAAATCGACCGCCGTATGGGCGAAAACATCTGGGGCCGTCCGAAGTCCCCGGTCAACCGCCGCGAATACGGCCCGGGCCAGCACGGCCAGCGCCGCAAGTCGAAGCTTTCGGACTTCGGTGTGCAGCTGCGCGCCAAGCAGAAGCTGAAGGGCTACTACGGCGATATCCGCGAGAAGCAGTTCCGCGCGATCTATGAAGAAGCCAACCGCCGCAAGGGCGACGCAGGTGAAAACCTGATCGGCCTGCTCGAATCGCGCCTGGACGCCATCGTCTACCGCGCCAAGTTCGTGCCGACCGTGTTTGCTGCTCGTCAGTTCGTCAACCACGGCCACGTCAAGGTCAACGGCGTCCGCGTCAACATCGGTTCCTACCGCTGCAAGCCGGGCGACGTCATCGAAGTCAAGGAAAAGTCCAAGCAGCTCGTTTCGGTTCTCGAAGCCGTCCAGCTCGCAGAACGTGACGTTCCGGACTACATCGATGTCGACCACAACAAGATGGTCGCCACCTACGTTCGCATCCCGACGCTTTCTGACGTTCCCTATGCGGTCGTCATGGAACCGAACCTGGTCGTCGAATTCTACTCGCGTTAATCGCGGGCGACACCTTGCGAAATTTGGAAAAGCCGCCAAGAAATTGGCGGCTTTTTCTTTGGGCGCGATTCCGCAGAAGCGGGAAGGCACATGGACAAATGAGGCGGTCATGACGGATTTGCAGGCCATCGTCGAGGAGATCCACGCGACGCTGTCGCCACGGCGCGGCGAGGGAAGGGTGGCCGACTACATTCCGCAGCTCGCGCATGTCGATCCGCAGAAATTCGGCATGGCCGTGGTGACGGTGGATGGCGCGGTGCATCTTGCAGGCGATGCGAACGAGGCCTTCTCCATTCAGAGCATCTCCAAGGTGTTCACGCTGACGCTGGCCCTCGGCAAGCACGGCGAGGCGATCTGGAAGCGGGTCGGGCGCGAGCCGTCCGGCTCGGCGTTCAACTCCATCGTCCAGCTCGAGCACGAGGGCGGCGTTCCGCGCAATCCCTTCATCAATGCCGGCGCCATTGCCATCACCGACCTCGTGCTTGCCGGACATACGCCGAAGGAAGCGATCGGCGAGGTGGTGCGCTTCCTGCGCTATCTGGCCGACGAGGAAGACATCATCATCGACCAGGCCGTGGCGCGCTCGGAGCAAGCAACGGGCTTCCGCAATGCCGCGCTCGCCAATTTCATGGCCTCCTTCGGCAAGCTCGATCACGCTGCCGAACTGGTGCTCGGTGTCTATTTCCATCAGTGCGCCCTGGCGATGAGCTGCCGCCAGCTTGCAAGGGCCGGGCTGTTCCTCGCCAACAGCGGCACCAATCCGCTCACCGGCCATCGCGTCGTGTCCCATCTGCGGGCGCGGCGCATCAATGCGCTGATGCTGACCTGCGGCCACTATGACGGCTCGGGCGATTTTGCCTATCGCGTCGGCCTGCCGGGCAAGAGCGGTGTCGGCGGCGGCATTCTCGCCGTTGCGCCGGGAAAGGCGTCGGTCGCCGTCTGGTCGCCGGGCCTCAACGAGAACGGCAATTCGCTTCTCGGTTCGCTGGCGCTGGAAATGCTGGCGGCGCGCACCGGCTGGTCCGTCTTCGGGGCTTGATTGTGCGGGCCGTTCGGGGCATTGCAGGCGCATGACCCTTGCATTTACCGAGACCGACGACGACACACCGGATGACGGCCGCCATCCGCTCTTTTCGGATGCGCCCTCCAGCGTCTCGTTCAACAAGTTGCGCAAGCGCCTGCTGCGGCAGGTGCGGCAGGCGATGGACGATTTCGCCATGCTGAAGGGCCAGAAGCGCTGGCTCGTCGGCCTGTCGGGCGGCAAGGACAGCTACGGCCTGCTGGCACTGCTGATGGACCTGCAATGGCGCGGCCTGCTGCCTGTCGAACTGGTCGCCTGCAATCTCGACCAGGGCCAGCCGAACTTTCCCAAGCACATCCTGCCGGATTATCTGGCGTCGATCGGCGTGCGCCACAGGATCGAGTATCGCGACACCTATTCCATCGTGAAGGAGAAGGTGCCGTCGGGGGCGACCTATTGCTCGCTCTGCTCGCGGCTGCGGCGCGGCAATCTCTATCGTGTCGCCCGGGAGGAGGGCTGCGATGCACTGGTGCTCGGCCACCACCGGGAGGACATTCTCGAAACCTTCTTCATGAACTTCTTCCACGGTGGGCGGCTTGCCGCCATGCCGCCGAAGCTGCTCAACGACGAGGGCGATCTCATGGTGCTGCGTCCGCTTGCCTATGCGGCGGAGGACGACCTTGCGAAATTTGCCGTCGCCATGAAGTTCCCGATCATTCCCTGCGATCTCTGCGGCTCGCAGGACGGCCTCCAGCGCAATGCGATGAAGGCGATGCTGGCCGATATCGAGACGCGCATACCGGGCCGCAAGGATGCCATGCTGCGGGCGCTCGGTCACACCAATCCGTCCCATCTTCTCGATCCGAAGCTGTTCGATTTCTCCTCCCTCGAAACGGTAAGACGCAATGACGACGATTGATATCAATGCCCTCGCCCTCATACTTGCACAGGCGGCCGAGGCCGAAATCCGCCCGCGCTTTCGCGCCCTCGCAAAAGGCGACATCCGCACCAAGGCCGATGCCAACGATCTGGTGACGGCTGCCGACGAGGCGGCCGAACGCTTCATCAAGCGCGAGGTGACGGCGCAGTTTCCGGATGTGCTGTTCGTCGGCGAGGAATCGGTTGCGGCCGATCCGGCGCTGCTGGCGAAGCTTGCCGATGCCGACCTTGCCATCGTCGTCGATCCCATCGACGGTACGTTCAATTTCGCTGCCGGCGTGCCGCTGTTCGGCGTCATGGCGGCGATCGTTTCCGGCGGAAAGACCATTGGCGGCATCATCTACGACCCGATGGGCGACGACTTCGTGATGGCGGAAAAGGGCGGCGGCGCATGGCAGACCGGCGATCACCGCCCGGCCGCCCGCCTGAAGACGCGCGGGTCCGCACCGCTGGAGGCCATGACCGGCATGGCTTCCACGGGCTTCCTCGATCGCGAGCGTCGCGCCCGGGTGCTGACGAACCTCGCCAAGGTCGCATTCGTTTCCAACTACCGCTGCGCTGCGCACGAATACCGCACCTTCGCGGCCGGGCATGTGCATTACCTGATGTACAACAAGCTGATGCCCTGGGATCATCTGGCCGGTACGCTGATTGCGCAGGAAGCCGGCGCCTATGCCGCCCGCTTCGACGGTTCACCCTACCTGCCGCACCATGTCGACGGCGGCCTTCTGCTCGCACCGGATCAGGAGAGCTGGGAGCTGCTGCGCCGCGACGTCTTCGTCGACTGAAGCGGCTTTCCCGCCCCAAAGAAAAAGGCCCGGCTGCCAATGGCAACCGGGCCTTTCGTTTGGATCGCGGCTTTCGTCAGACCGCCTTGTTGTGCGGCTGGAAGAGCTTGCCGCGCTCGGCTATCAGCACGAAGATCAGGCCGATGACCGACAGGGTGAAGAAGCCCAGGACAAGCGGCAGTGCCGTGCCGTTGAACGACTGGCCGATGATCGCGCCGATAATGGTGCCGCCAGCCGTGCCCATGAAGCCGAGCACCGAGGAGGCTGTGCCGGCGACGTGGCCGAGCGGTTCCATGGCGAGCGAGTTGAAGTTCGAGCCGATCCAGCCGAACTGGAACATCGAGATTGCGAACAGCACGATGAAGAGCGGAAACGGCAGGTGCGTCGGCCAGGCAAGCGTCAGCAGCAGCCAAAGGGCGTTGACGGCAAGGAAGCCGACCAGTGCGCCATGCGACAGTCGCCGCATGCCGAACCGGCCGACGAGCCGGGCATTGACGAAGGACGACAGCGCCATGAAGGCGGCGACGCCGGCAAAGGCGACCGAAAACCAGACGCCAAGTCCATAGATGCCGACATAGATCTGCTGCGCCGAATTGATGAAGCCGAACAGCGCCCCGAAGATGAACGTGCTCGCCAGCGTGTAGCAGAGCGCCACGCGGTCCGTCAGAACGATGCGGAAGCCGGCAAGGACCGAGCGCACTGTGAAGGGACGCACGTCATCGGGATGCAGCGTCTCGGGCAGGCGGAAATACATCCACGCCCAGATGGCGGCCGCCATGACTGCCATGAAGACGAAGATCAGGTGCCAATCGCCGAAGAGCATAACGACCTGGCCCGTGCCCGGCGCCATGACGGGCACGACCATGAACACCATCATGATCAGCGACATGACCTCCGCCATCGCGCGCCCGCCGAAAATATCGCGGACAATAGAGACGGTGATGACGCGCATGGCGGCCGAGCCGATGCCCTGGACGAAGCGCAGCAACAGCAGTGCGGCAAAGCTCGGCACGAGAATGGCCGCCAGCGAGGACACGATGTAGATCGCGAGCCCGACGAACATGGGGATGCGGCGGCCGAACCGGTCGGAGACCGGGCCATAGGCCAGCTGCGCGATGGCAAAGCCGATCAGATAGGCAGAGATGACATATTGCCGATGGTTCTCGTTCTCGACGCCGAGGCTGGCGCCGATCTCCTGAAGACCTGGCAGCATGATGTCGATGGCGAGCGCATTGAGCGCCATCAAAAATGCCATGAGCGCAATGAATTCTATCTTGCCCATACCTTTGAGGCGCTGGGCCGATTCGGGGGAAAGTCCAGACATAACAATCAAATCCATAAAAGAGATAAGGCGCCGCTGTTATGCGGCGCCTTTGAAAAGCTTGCCGGTCGGGAAGACCGCAAAGCGTCAGGCCGCGCCCTTGACGGAAATACCAAGTCCCTGAAGGTGAGACTGCAATTCGCCTGCCTGGAACATTTCACGCACGATGTCGCAACCGCCGATGAACTCACCCTTCACGTAAAGCTGGGGGATGGTCGGCCAGTTGGAGTAGTCCTTGATGCCCTGGCGAATGTCGGCGTCGGCGAGCACGTCGATGCCCTTGTAGTCCACACCCACATGATTGAGGATCTGCACGACTTGGCCGGAGAACCCACACTGCGGGAATTCCGGCGTGCCCTTCAGGAAGAGGACGACGTCGTTGGTCTTCACTTCGTTTTCGATGAAATCGTGGATGCCACTCATTGCAATATTCCTTGGCAAATCGGCTTCAAGGGCCGATGCGATGAACAGTTCGCCCTAGATAACAACCTCGTGTGACAAATGCCAGAAGGCGTCGGGAAAAAACGCAAGGGGCTACCTTGCGATTTAAGGGCTGTTGCGCGATCGCCGCGTCCTCGCGAGGACTATCGGCTGCGCTGGCTGCTTCGGTTTGCCGCCGTTCGCCGGCGGCTCACCTGTTTGCGTGTGCGCTTGACCGTCTTCTTCTCCGGTTTCAGCGCAGCCTCGATGATGTCGCCGAGGATTCCGCCGGAAGCCTTCTTGCGCGTTGTCGTCCTGCGGCGCGTGCGCTTGGTGGTCTTGCGCACGCCCGTCTTCTTCAGCACTTCCTTGAGAGCTGAATCGACCACGCCGGAGATGAGTTCATCGAGAAGGCCGGCCATTGCGGATCAATCCGGGATGGATGTCTGAAGGGCGAGCGCGTGCAGTACGCCGCCCATATTTCCCTTCAATGCATCGTAGACCATCTGGTGCTGCTGGACGCGGGTCTTTCCTCGGAAGGCTTCGGCGACGACCTCTGCTGCGTAGTGGTCCCCGTCGCCGGCAAGATCGCGGATGACCACCTTTGCTCCGGGAATGCCGGATTTGATCATGTCTTCGATGTCGCCAGGTGCCATAGCCATGTGAACTGCTCCCTATTCTATTCCGCGGCGGCAGCGGCGTTGCCGTTGCCATCCATATAGTCAGGGAACCACGATTCATGGGTGCGGCGCAATTGCTCAATCGGCAGCGACAGCAAACCGTCCACGACCAAAGTATCCCCGCTCACCGTGCCGAGGCGGCGGAACGGTACGCCCGCACCTTCCGCATTGGCGCAGATGAAGTTTGCCAGATCGGCCGGCACGGCAACCACGTAGCGCGCCTGGTCTTCACCGAAGAGCAGCGCATGGGCCGGGCCGTTCGCCTCGGAAAGATCGACATTCGCGCCCTTGCCGGACGACATCGCCATTTCGGCAAGGGCGACGGCGAGGCCGCCCGAGGAAATGTCGTGGCAAGCCGTGACCTGGCCGTTGCGGATCGCCGAGCGCACGAAGTCGCCATTGCGGCGCTCCGCATGGAGATCGACTTCCGGCGCCGGGCCGTCGACGATGCCGAGCACGTCGCGCAGATAGACGGACTGGCCAAGATGGCTGCCGTCGGCGCCGATGAGGAGCAGGTGGTCGCCGTCCTTCGCGCCGCCGATCTTGGCCATGACGGACCAGTCGGGCAGGAGGCCGACGCCGGCAATGGTCGGGGTCGGCAGGATCGCGATGCCGTTCGTCTCGTTGTAGAGCGAGACGTTGCCGGAAACGATCGGGAAGTCGAGCGCACGGCAGGCTTCGCCGATGCCCTGGACCGCCTTGACGAACTGGCCCATGATTTCCGGCTTTTCCGGGTTGCCGAAGTTCAGGTTGTCGGTGGAGGCAAGCGGTTCGGCGCCGGTCGCGGTGATGTTGCGCCAGCATTCGGCAACGGCCTGCTTGCCGCCCTCGAACGGATCGGCCTCGACATAGCGCGGCGTCACGTCGGAAGAGAAGGCAAGCGCCTTGGTGGCATGGCCCTCGACGCGGACCACGCCGGCGTCACCGCCGGGGATCTGCAGCGAGTTGCCCTGGATCAGCGTATCGTACTGTTCGTAGACCCAGCGGCGGCTCGACTGGTTCGGCGAGCCGACGAGCGTCAGCAGCGCCTGACCGTAATCTTCGGGCTCCGCCACCAGATTGGCCGGCAGCGGCGAGGGCGTGCCCGGCTCGCGCCACGGGCGATCGTATTCCGGCGCTTCGTCGCCAAGCTGCTTGATCGGCAGGTTCGCGACTTCCTCGCCCTGATGCAGGATGCGGAAGCGCAGGTCGTCCGTGGTGTAGCCGACGATCGCGAAATCGAGGCCCCACTTGACGAAGATCGCCTTGGCGACTTCTTCCTTGGAGGGCTCGAGAACCATGAGCATGCGCTCCTGGCTTTCCGACAGCATCATCTCGTAGGCGGTCATCTGCTCTTCGCGGACCGGCACGAGATCGAGGTTCAGCTCGATGCCGAGGTCACCTTTGGCGCCCATTTCGACGGCCGAACAGGTAAGGCCGGCCGCACCCATGTCCTGGATGGCGATGACGGCGCCGGTCTGCATCAGTTCGAGGCAGGCTTCCAGCAGGCACTTTTCGGTGAAGGGGTCGCCGACCTGCACGGTCGGGCGCTTCTCCTCGATGGATTCGTCGAACTCGGCAGACGCCATGGTCGCGCCGCCGACGCCGTCACGGCCCGTCTTGGCGCCGAGATAGACGACCGGAAGGCCGACGCCCTTGGCTTCGGACAGGAAGATCGCGTTGGACTTCGCAAGGCCGGCCGCGAAGGCGTTGACGAGGATATTGCCGTTGTAGCGCTCGTCGAACTCGACTTCGCCGCCGACGGTCGGCACGCCGAAGGAATTGCCGTAGCCGCCGACCCCGGCGACGACGCCGGAGACGAGGTGGCGGGTCTTCGGATGGTCGGGCGAACCGAAGCGCAGCGCGTTCATCGCCGCGACCGGGCGCGCGCCCATGGTGAAGACGTCGCGCAGGATGCCGCCGACGCCCGTTGCCGCACCCTGGTAGGGCTCGATATAGGACGGGTGGTTGTGGCTCTCCATCTTGAAGACGACGCAGTCGCCGTCATCGATGTCGACCACGCCGGCGTTCTCGCCGGGACCCTGGATGACGCGCGGACCCTTGGTCGGCAGCGTGCGCAGCCAGCGCTTGGAGGACTTGTACGAGCAGTGCTCGTTCCACATGGCCGAGAAGATGCCCAGTTCGGTGAAGGTCGGCTCGCGGCCGATCAGCGAGAGGATGCGGTCATATTCGTCCGGCTTCAGTCCGTGGGCGGCAATCAGCTCAGGGGTGATCGGGCGGGTGTTTGAAATAGTCATCATCGCTCGTCTTGTCGTGGAAGGCAGGATTGCCGTCTCTTTAGCCTATGCTGCCGTGCAGTGCGACAGGAAAATGACCGCCAGCCACAGGGGAACGGGCCTTCAGGCCGGGCTGTCATAGCCGGTCGGGCCATGTGCGAGCAGCCGGCGCAGCCTCGTGAGGCCGGTTACGACGTCCTCGCGGCTTTCCGGCGAGGAAAGGCCGATGCGCACCCGGTAGAAGGTCTTCTCCGAACGGCCGGCTTTGAACTCGTCCTCGTCGTCTATGAGGATGTCCTCGGCAAAGGCCGCCTGGCGGAACGTGCCGGAGAGCCATGGATCGGGCAGTTTCAGCCAGAGGAACGGCACACGCGGGTGCGAATTGAAATCGAGCCCGGCAAGGATGTCGCGTGCCCGCGCTTCGCGAAGGCCGACTTCTTCGGAGACTTTTGCACGGATTGCTTCGGCCGTGCCCGAAAGGACCAGCCGGGCGGCGAGTTCCGCCAGAAGGAAGGGCAGGCCGCCGCTCACCATCTTGTGAGCGATGCGCACGCGCTGGGCAAGGTGCGGCGGGCAGGCGATCCAGCCGCCGCGCACGCCGGCCGCGACGCTCTTTGACAGGCCACCGACGAGGAAGGTGCGCTCTGGCGCGATTTCGGCAAGCAGGGGAATCCCGGTCTCCATCGTGCCGCCGTAGAGATTGTCCTCGATCAGGAAGACATTGTGCCGCTTGGCAATGGCGGCGATCGCCCTGCGCCGCTGCTCCGGCATGATCGACAATGTCGGGTTCTGAGCCGTTGGCATCAGGAAGGCGAGCTTGGGATGCTGCTGCATGCAGACCCGCTCAAAATCCTCCGGGATGACGCCGTCCTCATCCGATTCGACAAGGGCAGTCTGGCGGCCGATGAGAGTGGTGCCGCGGCTCACCTGCGAATAGGTGACGTGCTCGAAGACGATGCGGTCGCCCGGCGAGGTGATCACCGAGACGGCGGCGATGACGGCCGCATGCGCGCCGAGCGTCGGCACGATGCTTTCGATGGTCGGCTGCCAGTCGCCGCGCTTCAGCCATTGGCGGCCTGCCTCCAGCCAGTGTTGCGGGAAATTGCGGGTATAGCTGGCGATCTCGTTGGGGTGCTCGCTGCAGATGGCGGCGAGGATGTCGGTGATCGCCGTCGCCTGGCCGACATCGGTCGCGGCCGTCGTATCGAAACGCAGCTTGCCGGGCGGGGCATGGGCGGCGCGCGTGCCGACCAGCCTGGCGCTGACCGGATCGAGCGCTGCGGGATCATCGTCATTCGACGAGCCGAGCACATACGTGCCACGGCCAACCTCGCCGCTGACGAGGCCACGTTCGCGGACCATCGTATAGGCCCGGCTGATCGTGCCGATCGTCACGCCCACATCATAGGCGAGATTGCGCTGCGGCGGCAGTTTGCTGCCTACGGCAAGCGCACCCGTATTGATCGCCTGCTCGATCTGGTCGGCAATGCGGACGTAGAGCGGCCCGTCGGAGGCCTGAAGATCGGGGAGCCAATTTGTCATGGTGCCAATTCTTATATTGCACCGTTTATAGAGTCAATTATTCCCTGAATGCACCGATTGTCACACTCCCAGTGGCATTTCAGGAGGAATACAATGACAATTGATACAATATTCGCCGATGACGCTGTGACGAGCCATCGCACACCACGCACGCTGTTTCGTCGCGCATGGCATGCCTATCGCGCCTGGGCTCTCAAGCGGCGCACACGCTACCAACTATTGGAGCTGACGGATGACCAGCTTCTCGATATCGGCATCAGCCGCAGCGAGGCGCGGCAGGAAACCGGAAGGTCATTCTACTGGGATTGAGATGAAAACGCTCAGCAACCCTTGCCGCCGGCGGCCCAGCGTCTGACGTCGGTCGTGATGCGCCCGCCAACGGCTTCGCCCATCAGCGGCCCGAAGGCATCGAGCTTCGCCGGGCTGCCTTCGGCCTGCACGACGAGCAGCGGACGGGATTCCGGGGAATTGCGATGCACGACGAGAATGCGCGGCCGGCCGGAGAAGGAATTCAGTTCCGGTGCGAGGCGGTAGGCCTTGAAGGCCGGATCGCCCGACTTGAACCAGCAGCTGTTTGCGCCGAGCGCGATGCGTTCCATGGTGGGCAATGCGCCGCTATTGGCCTTCGGTGCGGGTGTCTTCGTCTGGCAACCGGCCAGAGCCGCGGCGAGTGCCAGCGGCAGAAGGAGCTTGGCGGAAAGAAGAGGGCGCATGAAAAGCCTTTCGGTGGCGGTCACGCGCCCTTGATAACAAGGCTGGGTTAAGCAGCGATTACGTCGAGCACCGAGGCGAACAGACCGCGGCCATCCGAACCGCCATGAGCGGCTTCGATGAGGTTTTCCGGATGCGGCATCAGGCCAAGCACATTGCCCCTGGCGTTGATCACGCCCGCAATGTCGTTGATCGAGCCGTTCGGGTTGGTGCCCTCAGCATAACGGAAGACGACCTGGCCGTTGCCTTCGATCGCGGCAAGCGTCTCGGCGTCGGCAAAGAAGTTGCCGTCGTGGTGGGCGACGGGGCAGCGGATGATCTGGCCCTTGTCATAGGCCCGGGTGAAGTCGGTCTCGGCATTGGCGACTTCCAGCTTCACTTCGCGGCAGACGAATTTCAGCGAGGCGTTGCGCATCAGCGCGCCCGGCAGAAGGCCGGCTTCGAGCAGAATCTGGAAGCCGTTGCACACGCCCAGAACCTTCACGCCGGCTTCCGCCTTCGCCTTGATCGCCTGCATGACGGGCATGCGGGCGGCGATTGCACCGCAGCGCAGGTAGTCGCCATAGGAGAAGCCGCCCGGAATGACGATCAGGTCGACATCCGGCAGGTCCGTTTCGGTCTGCCAGACGGTCACCGGCGCCTGGCCGGAAATCTTGGTCAGGGCCGCGATCATGTCGCGGTCGCGGTTGAGGCCGGGAAGTTGGACGACGGCGGACTTCATTTGGTGTTTCAAACCTTGCCTGGGCCTCGGCGCGTTCACGCATTTCGAGGCGGTTTTCGATACGGTCGAGGCGTTCTTCGCAGCGCGCGTATTTCGGACCGACCCTGCTTCAACTGTTTGTATCGGCCTGAATTTTCTTCAGGCGTTCGTACATCAGTTCCTGCGACCGGCCGGTCATGGACTATCCACTCAGCCGTCAGGCGAGAGCGATAGTGTAGTTCTCGATTACCGTGTTGGCCAACAGCTTGTCGCACATGGCCTTGAGGTCGGCTTCGGCCTGGCTGCGGTCGGCGGTCTGGATTTCGAGGTCGAAGACTTTGCCCTGGCGGACCTGGCCGACGCCGTCGAAGCCGAGGCTGCCGAGGGCGCCTTCGATTGCCTTGCCCTGCGGGTCGAGAACGCCGTTCTTGAGCGTAACCGTTACGCGTGCCTTGATCATGTCTTCCTCTTTAAACCAAAATTCTTCGAGCTGCCGTTGAAGCGTTACTTTACGAGAACCGGGCCGGTGCCGCGCAGGGGCTCGTTCTCGTTGATGACGCCGAGGCGGCGGGCTACTTCTTGATAGGCTTCGACAAGGCCGCCCATATCGCGACGGAAGCGGTCCTTGTCCATCTTCTCCTGGGTGGCGATGTCCCAGAGGCGGCAGCTGTCGGGCGAAATCTCGTCGGCGATGATGATGCGCATCATGTCGCCTTCGAAGAGGCGGCCGCATTCGATCTTGAAATCGACCAACTGGATGCCGACGCCGAGGAACAGACCGGACAGGAAGTCATTGACGCGGATGGCAAGTGCCATAATGTCGTCGAGTTCCTGCGGGCTTGCCCAGCCGAAGGCGGTGATATGCTCTTCGGAGACCATCGGGTCTTCCAGCGCATCGGCCTTGAAATAGAATTCGATGATCGAGCGCGGCAGCACGGTGCCTTCCTCGATGCCGAGGCGCTTGGAAAGCGAACCGGCGGCGACGTTGCGCACGACGACTTCGAGCGGAATGATTTCCACTTCCTTGATCAGCTGCTCGCGCATGTTGAGGCGGCGGATGAAATGGGTCGGAATGCCCATTTTGTTCAGCTGCGTGAAGAGATATTCGGAAATCCGGTTGTTGAGTACGCCCTTTCCGTCGATGATATCGTGCTTCTTCTTGTTGAACGCGGTGGCGTCGTCCTTGAAGAACTGAATCAGCGTGCCCGGCTCAGGACCCTCATAGAGAATCTTAGCCTTGCCCTCGTAGATACGGCGGCGACGGTTCATGGATTTTTCTCTTTGTTGGCGCGCTTGGGTCGCGCAGGTGTCGTTCGTTCCCGGCTGCATAAACGAATTGCCGCACTTTAACAATCGGGGTTACGCCCGATCCCCCGTTTTCCAGCCTTCACGGGACAGGGAACGATCACGAAAGTTCGCATTGCACTTTTGCCCTTGTTTTGATTTATGGGCTGGGAACCCTCTGGGAATAGAGAATCTACGGGAGTCATAGATGAGCAGCATGCAGGATCGGGAAAAGGCCTTCGAGGCCAAGTTCGCGCTGGACGAGGAGCTGCGCTTCAAGGCAGAGGCACGCCGCAACAAACTGGTCGGCCTGTGGGCTGCCGGGCTGATGGGCAAGACGGGTGCGGACGCGGAAGCCTACGCCAAGGAAGTCGTCGCTGCCGATTTCGAGGAAGTCGGCCACGAGGACGTCGTGCGCAAGGTCAAGGGTGATTTCGATGCGGCCGGCGTCGAACGCACCGAGGATGAAATCCGCGTGCAGATGATCGAGCTTCTGGCCGTCGCGATCTCGCAGGTCGAAGCCAGCTGATCAGCGCCGACCATACGCATTCAAGAGCCGTCCGGTCCTGCCGGGCGGCTTTTTGTTTCTAGCGGTTGATGGCGCGGCGGACGTCGTTCTGCATGCTCCGCACGGTGTTGCCCATCGAGCGCCATTCCTGACGCTGGACGAAATCGGGAAGCGCTGCCGCCGGCATGGGCCGGGCGAGCGCATAGCCCTGGAGAATGTCGCAGCCGAGATCGCGCATGATGGCGACATGGGCCGGCGTCTCGACGCCCTCTGCAATCACTTCGATGTCCAGCGAGCGGCCAATCTCGATGATGGTGCCGACCAGCTTGCGCTGTCCCGGAGAGCGGCCGACTGGTTTTATCAGCTGGCGGTCGATCTTGAGCCGCCGCGGGCGCAGCTTCATCAGGCTGACGATCGAGGCGTGGCCGGTGCCGAAGTCGTCGATCTCGATATCGATGCCGAGCTTGCGCATCTCGGCAAGGTTTTCCAGGACCGTGCGGTCGCAATCGTCGAGGAAAATCGATTCCAGCAATTCGAAGGAAAGCGCTTTCGGATCGATGTCCAGCGTGCGCAGGGAGTGCGCAAGATCCGGGTCATGCAGTCGCTTGGAGGAGACGTTGGCCGAGATCTTGTCGATGCCGAGCCCGAGCCTTTGCCATTCGGCAAAATCCGAAAGGGCCTGTTCGAGCACGATCCGGTCGATCGTCGAAAGGCAATCGAGGTCCTCGGCAATCTTGAGAAACGTATCGGGCGCAAGGACGCCGCGTGTCGGGTGGTCCCAGCGCGCCAGCGTCTCGACGCCGACGATATCGAGTGTGCGAGCCGAAAACTGCAGCTGGTAATAGGGCAGGAAGCGATGCTGCTCGATGCCGGAAAGGATATCGTCGGCTGTCTGCTTGTTGACGATGATCTGCGCGTGGAAGTCGGTGGTGAAGAACTCGTGCCGGCTGCGGCCGCGGTTCTTGGCGCGGTAGAGCGCAAGGTCGGCATGGACGAGCAGTTGCTTGGCATCGATGGCGGCGCCCGACTGGCTGGCGATGCCGACACTGGCACCGAAGCGGCAGACGTGACCGTTGAAGGTAACCGGCTTGCGCATGGCCGCCACGATGGCTTCGGCAAGTCTTGCAAGGTTGCGACCGACCGGGCCGGCGGAGAGGAAGACGAATTCGTCGCCGCCGATCCGGGCGACGAAATCGCCGGGCTTCCTGAGCTCGCTCAGCACGCGGGCGGCATGCACGAGCATCTGGTCGCCCGCAAGATGGCCGAGCGTGTCGTTGATTTCCTTGAAGCGGTCGAGGTCGATGTGCAGCACGGCAAGGCGGCTGCCGTCCTGCTGTGCGGCCTCCGCGGCCTGCTCGATGGCGGCGTCGAGATAGCGCCGGTTCGGAAGGCCGGTCAGGTGGTCGTGCAGCGCCGTGTATTCGATGCGCGCCCGTGCCGCCTCCAGTTCCTCGTTGTGGGCCTCGGCAAGATCCCGGGCGTGCTTCAGATCTTCCTGTAGCTGCACGTCGTCCGTTACGTCCCAGTTCGCACCGACAAGGCGAGGCACGCCCGTCATGTCGACATAGGGAGCGGCCCGTCCGCGGATATGACGGATTTCACCGTCCCCGCGGACAATACGAAACTCGTTGGCGAAATCCTGGCTGCAAGCGACGCCATCGAGGACTGTTTCCTTGGCCTTGCGCTCGTCTTCGGGATGCAGCGCCCGTTCCCAAGTGGTGGCGTCGGGCTCCTTCTCGATCCCGTACATCTCGATCATGCGGTCGTCCCAGCGTACTTCGTTCGTGCGCAGATTGACTTCGAAGACGCCGACGCGCGAGACGTCGAGCGCCAGCTCCAGGCGGCGGGATATCTGCGCGAGGCGTTCCTCGGCCTCCTTGCGCTCGGTGATGTCGGTGTCGGTGCCGGCGATGCGGCTCGGTTTGCCATCCGGTCCGTATTCGACGATGGCGCCGCGGCTTTCGATCCAGATCCAGTGTCCGTCCCTGTGCCGTTCGCGGTAGCTGAAGACGTTGAACGACGCTTCGCCGCTTTCCTGTTTGGCGATCTGGGCAAGCACCTGGGGCCTGTCGTCCGGGTGCACGGAGCCGATCCAGGCATCAAGCGAAGCCTCGATCGGGTCGTCCGGCCGCAGGCCGCGGATGGCGCGCCACTGGCGGGAATAGAACAGGTCGCCACGCGCGAAATCGTGATCCCAGACGCCCTGGCCGGCGGATTCGAGCGCATGGTTCCAGCGGCTCTCCCGCTCCGAAAGTTCAAGCGCATTGCGTTTGCGCTCGTCGATATCGATGATCTGCACGATCAGGGCGGGGGTGGCGTTGTCTTCCGGCAGCGCCGGCGGTTCAATGAAGGATGCAAGCACCCAGAATTCTTCGCCGGTCGGTCGCTGCAGACGGATTTCCGAAGGGGCCTGCTCGGCCATGAGGGGGCGCAAGGCGAAAGCCAGAACGGACCGGTCCTTGGGGGAGACACAGGCCTCGAAGGAGGGAAGGTGCGCTGGCGACGCGACGCCGAACGATCTGAGAAGGGTGGGATTCGCATCGATGATGCAACCGTCCGCGTCGAGCGCGGCGAAGCCGAAGCCGGAGCGCGCGAACAGGCGGTGGTAGAAGGGTTCCCGGTCCGTCTCACACACGGCAATGGGAGTGGAACCTGACGGTTTTGCCATGTAGCGCAGCGCCTGCAATGAACTCAACAGCCGCAGCCTGCAGGATTTCTATGAAGTTCCTCTTAATGACGAAACCGGATTTTGCTCAGGCGGGCGCCTTCAGCTTGCCGAGGAACTGGGCAAAGACCATCGTTCCCTCCGGCCAGGGGCCATGGCCGGACTCCGTGTTGATGTGCCCGGCCTCGCCGGCATCGAGCATCAGCGCGCCCCAGGCGGCAGCCATGTCGTCCGCGTGTTCGTAGGTTCCGAACGGGTCGTTGCGGCTGGCGATCACCACGGAGGGGAAGGGCAGCGGATCGCGGGGATAGGGACCGAAGGTCATGAAGTGCTTCGGGCGGATATCCGGGTTGGCGACATCAGGCGGGGCGACGAGGAAGGCGCCGGCAACCTTGTTGCCGACATGCGGCACCGCATGGACGGCTGTCGCCACTCCAAGCGAATGGGCGATGAGCACCACCGGCTTGCTGGCCGCCGAGACTTCCTCGATCAAGCGTTGCACCCAGTCTTCCCGCACGGGCTTGGCCCATTCCGCCTGCTCGACGCGGCGCGCCGAAGAGAGCTTGGACTGCCAGCGGCTCTGCCAATGGTCGGGGCCGGAATTGGTGTAGCCGGGGACGATGAGTATTTCTGCTTCTGACACTTTCATGCGGCGGCATGTGCGTTCACGAAGTGCTGAAGTCAAGAGGGCGGGACAAATAGCCCTGCCGGGTGTATGGTTCATTGTCTTCAATGCCTATCGCGGCCGCCGCGGTGGCGGACGATTGCCCTCCACGCGCATGCAGCCGTGACGGTTTCAAACCGGCAGGAGGTAGCAGCATGGCGACTTTTCATGTGATGTCGGGGCCCGACCACCTCGTGGCTCATCCGGCAATCCGGCGGATCGGACTTTCCGACGTGTGGGATGCGCTGGCGCGCGGCTTTGACGATTTTCGCGAAAAACCGTCCCACTACGTCTTTCTGAGCCTGATCTATCCGATCTGCGGCGTGGTGCTCGTCACCTGGAGTTCCGGCGCCAACCTGCTGCCGCTGATCTTTCCGCTGATTGCCGGTTTCGCGCTGCTCGGGCCGTTCTTCGCGCTCGGGCTCTACGAAATCAGCCGCCGGCGCGAGCGCGGCATGGATACGTCCTGGCTTCACGCGCTGACGGTGCGTCATTCGCCGGCCCTGCCGTCCATCCTTGCCGTCGGCGCCATGCTGATGGCGCTTTTCGTGGCGTGGCTCGTCTTTGCGCAGCTGCTCTATACCAGCCTGTTCGGGCCGGAACCGCCGCAATCGCTGTCGCTGTTCCTCACCTCGGTCTTTGGTACGGAAGAGGGGCTGTTGCTGATGCTGGCGGGCAATGCCATCGGCTTCTGCTTTGCCCTCGTCGTGCTGGCGACGACCGTTATCGCCTTTCCGATGCTGCTCGACCGGGATGTCGGCGCAGTCGCCGCCATCGAGACCTCGCTGCGTGCCACGCTGCTCAACCCTGTGCCGATTGCCTGCTGGGGCCTGATCGTTGCGGCGTTGCTGGTCATCGGCTCGATCCCGATCTTTGTCGGCCTTGCCGTGATCATGCCGATCCTCGGCCATGCCACCTGGCATCTCTATCGCAAGATCGTCGTCGACGAACGAGAGTGACAACGGGTCCGCGGGCGGTGCGCCAGGAGGAATGCGTAAGGCCGCCCGTCAGAGGGGAGCGATGGCGCCACTGGCGCCATCGCCGTTTCTGCTTGCTCTGGTCTCAAACGGTGCCGAAGACGCGGCGGAAGATCGTGTCGACGTGCTTGGTGTGATAGCCAAGGTCGAACTTTTCACGGATCTGCTCTTCGGAAAGGGCCGCGCGCACTTCGCCGTCCGCCAGCAGTTCTTCAAGGAAGTCCTTGCCCTGTTCCCACACCTTCATCGCGTTGCGCTGCACGAGGCGGTAGGAATCCTCGCGCGAAACGCCGGCTTGCGTAAGGGCAAGCAGGACGCGCTGCGAGTGAACAAGTCCGCGGAATTTGTTCATATTCTTCAGCATGTTCTCCGGGTAGATCACCAGCTTCTCGATGACGCCGGCGAGGCGATTGAGCGCGAAGTCGAGCGTGATCGTCGTATCCGGGCCGATGCCGCGCTCGACGCTGGAATGGGAAATGTCACGCTCGTGCCAGAGCGCCACGTTTTCCATGGCGGGCGTGACGGCCATGCGCACGAGGCGGGCAAGGCCGGTGAGGTTTTCCGTCAGCACCGGGTTGCGCTTGTGCGGCATGGCGGAGGAGCCCTTCTGGCCCGGCGAGAAGAACTCTTCGGCTTCCAGGACTTCGGTGCGCTGCATGTGGCGGATTTCGATCGCGACGTTCTCGATGGACGAGGCGATGACGCCGAGAACGGCGAAGAACATGGCGTGACGGTCACGCGGGATGACCTGCGTGGAAACCGGCTCCGGCACGAGGCCGAGCTTGGCGCAGACATGCTCTTCCACGCGCGGATCGATATTGGCGAAGGTGCCGACGGCGCCCGAGATCGCGCCGGTCGCGATTTCCGCGCGGGCAGCGACGAGACGGGCGCGGCCCCGGTCCATTTCGGCATAGAAGCGGGCGAGCGTCAGGCCCATCGTCGTCGGCTCGGCATGGATGCCATGGCTGCGGCCGATGCGGATGGTGTCCTTGTGCTCGAAGGCGCGGGTCTTGAGCGCGGCGAGCACGCGGTCCATGCCGGCCAGCAGGATATCTGCGGCGCGAACGAGCTGGATGTTGAAGGTCGTGTCGAGCACGTCCGAAGAGGTCATGCCCTGGTGCACGAAGCGGCTGTCCGGGCCGACGAATTCGGCAAGATGCGTCAGGAAGGCGATGACGTCGTGCTTGGTGACAGCTTCGATCTCGTCGATGCGGGCGACGTCGAATTCAGCCTTGCCACCCTTTTCCCAGATGGTTTCAGCGGCGGATTTCGGGATGACGCCGAGTTCGGCCAGCGCGTCGCAGGCATGCGCCTCGATCTCGAACCAGATGCGGAACTTTGTTTCAGGCGACCAGATCGCGACCATGTCCGGTCGGGAATAGCGAGGGATCATCGGTTCTAGACTTTCCTTGGGAGGTGGGAGTTGCCGCCGCTTTAGCAAAGATGGCCGGCAATCTCAACGCATCATGGATCGCGACGGCCAAAGGCTCGTGCATGAGGGGCACGGGCGAGGTAGTTGGATGACAGGGAACGGGGAAGAAGGAGAGGCAGGGGCGGGACGAACGGCGAGACCCGCAAAGGCCCCACCGCCGTGCATTGCTCAGGGGCGGAAGGGTACGGCGATCCAGCGGCCGTCAGCGCCCTCGAAGCCGAAGCTGCGCACGAGCACGAGTGCTACATGGACCGGGTCTGCGCCGATGGGGTTGAAGGTCATCGCGCCGGAAACCTGATAGGAGAGCGGGCAGCGGCGGCTTTCCGGTACGCGCTTGTCCTCATGGAGCAGAACGTCGGCCGCTTCGCCGTCACGCTTGGCGAGCTTCAGGCGAAAGCCCTTGCCGCCATCCGGCGTGATGTCGCGGCAATTGTCCGTGAGGTCCAGCGGGATTTCCTCGAGCGCCAGCGCAAAGCTGCCGCCCGGCGTCGGCTCGACGGCATGCTGCATGTATTCGATGCGCTTGCGATCTGCGCCCACTTCGCCCATCGGGTTGAAGGCGGCGAGCACGCCGGTATTCGAAAGCACCTTGTGCTGGTCGATCAGCGCCTTTGCCTTGTCATGGCTGTCGGCACGCGCCTTGGCGATGTCGGCCTCTTCGCTGTCAATGCGAACGCGGATCGGCGTGCCGGAGAGATAGGCGTCCTTTTCCGTGTCGATGAAATAGACGTTGGAATAAGGGAAGCCGGAGCCGTCCTGAATGCCGAATTCCTCGAAGGCGTAGACCTTTCCGTCCGGCGAAAAGCCGAGGGACTGGAAGGTCGAGAAATCGCCCGCAGAGGCACCGGCCGTCGCCGCGAGGCAGGTTGCAAGGGCGATTGCCGCTCTTCGCAAGATCATCACGCCCGTGCTCCCTCCGCATTGCTGCGCAGAATGTCGATGGTTTTGCGGTAGGCGTCAACATGGCCGCCGCCGAAGATGGCCGAGCCCGCGACGAAGACGTTTGCACCGGAAGCTGCCGGCATCGCGATCGTATCGACGGCGATGCCGCCGTCCACCTGGATGTCGATCGGCCGGTCGCCGACCATGGAGCGCACGCGGCGCAGCTTTTCCTGCATGGCCGGAATGAACTTCTGGCCGCCGAAGCCGGGATTGACCGTCATGACGAGGATGAGGTCGATCTTGTCGAGCAGGTAGTCGAGCACGCTTTCGGACGTGGCGGGATTGATCGACACGCCGGCGCGCTTGCCGAGCGCCTTGATGGCCTGCAGCGAGCGATCGAGATGGGGGCCGGCCTCGGCATGGACGGTGATGCTGTCGCAACCGGCCTTGGCGAAGGCTTCGAGATAGGGATCGGCAGGCGCGATCATCAGGTGGCAATCGAAGAAGGCGTCGGTATGCGGGCGCAGCGACTTGATGACGTCCGGGCCGAAGGAGATGTTCGGCACGAAATGGCCGTCCATGATGTCGAGGTGGATCCAGTCCGCCCCGGCCGCGACGACGTCGCGCACTTCCTGGCCCAGTTTTGCATAGTCGGCAGCAAGGATGGAGGGCGCGATCCGGATGGGAAGGGTCATGTCAGGCTCCTGGCAAGAATTTTGGCGAGGCCATACCATTCCCGGCAAGGGGGAACAACGGGCGAATTACCGCGCAGCCCAGCTCTGCATGACATCGCCGGGCAGCGGCTGCGCATCGTGAACGCCGCGGGCAATGGCCCGGGCCATGGTGGAAGCGGCGCCGGCGCAAAGCTCGACGAAGTCTTCCGGCGCGGGCGCACGGCCGCTCCTGCCGGTCGAAAGCGCGAAGACGAGGTCGCCGTCATGCGGCGTGTGCGCCGGCCAGAGGGCGCGGGAAAAGCCGTCATGGGCGGCAATCGCCAGGCGTTTGGCCTCGGCCTTGGTCAGGATGGCGTCGGTGGCAATGACGGCAATCGTGGTGTTTTCCGGTCCCGTCGGGCGGCGCGACATTTTTGTGCGCGGGATGCGGGCATCGGCCGGGAAAGGCGAGGGCAGGCCGAGACCGCCGAATTCTTCGGCCTCCTCGAAGGGGGCGGACCAGAAATGCCTGGTATTGCCGACCGTCGCGGAGCCGAGTGCATTGACCGCAACGAGCGCGCCGAGCGTAAAGCCGCAATCCAGAAGGCTGGAGGTCGAGCCGAGGCCGCCCTTGAAGGTGGCCGTCAGCGCCCCGGTACCGGCCCCGACGCTGCCCGTCTCGAAATCGCGGCTCGCATTGGCCAGCGCGGTGTAGCCGAGTTCCCGATAGGGCGGATAGCGGCCCCAGTCCTTGTCGCCGCCGTTCATCAGGTCGAAAAGAATGGCCGCGGGCACGATCGGTACCCGAAAGGGCCCGACGGCAAAGCCGCGCCCGGCCTCGCGCAGGCCCGCCTGCACGCCGGAAGCAGCATCGAGCCCGAAGGCCGAGCCACCGGAAAGCACGAGCGCATCGACCGTCTGCACGGTGTTGTGCGGCTCCAGGAGGTCCGTCTCCCGCGTACCCGGCGCGCCACCCAGAACCTGAACGGCGGCCGTCGCGGGCTCGTCGCAGACGACGACCGTGACGCCGGAGCGCAGGCCATGATCCGTCGCATTGCCCACCTTGAGACCGGCGACATCGGTGATCAGGTTTTTTGGGCCGGGCTTCATCTATTCGCTCTCCGTAGCCGTTTCGGCGGGCACGAAGGCGCCGGAGCGCCAGACAAGCAGGCGGTACGGGTTTTCACGCAGCTCATGGTCCGCGCCGAAGGCGAGGGGACCGATTGCCGTTGCAAAGTTGCCGCCGGCGAGCTTTTCCGTGAGGTTGCCGCCTGCTGCCGCCGCTGTTGCCAGCGCCGTGACGGCGGCGTGGGCGGGCAGCACGTAGCCTTCCGCGACAATGCCCTTTTCCATCATGGCCGCCGCTACCGGTTGGCCATCGGGCAGCGTACCGTAGTCGGGCATTGCGATGGCCTCGACACCCTCCGTCATCGGCACGAGCGGATCGGCGCCGAGCAGCGCCTCGCCGCCGAGGAGGGCCAGCGGCACCTTCTCAGCTTTCGCGTCACGGGCAATCACCGCCACGTCCGTGCGGTCGCCGCCGACGAAGACCCGGGTGACGCCCGTCTTGGCAAGCCGGCGCACCAGCGTGAGCTGCTGTTCCTGCGCGGGGCGGAACGTATCGACGAAAGCGGCTTTCATGCCGACGTCCTCCAGCCGCAGGCGAACCGTCTCGACAAGCTCGCGGGCATGGATGGTGCCGTCGTCGATGAGGGCGAAGGGTTCCGACTTCCAGTCGCGGGTAATGATCTCCACGGCTTTGTCGGCTTCAGCCTTCGGGCCGGGCGCGAGGCGGAAGAGCGGCCAGCCCTTTTTCACGGCGTCTTCCATGAGAATGCCGGAGCGTACGGAAAGGGTGACTGCCGGCACTTTTGCTTCTCCCAGTACCGGCAGAGACGCGGAGAGCCCTTCCGTGCAGAGGAAGCCGACGGCAGCGACGGCATTGGCGGCGAGAATTTCCCTGGCAATGCGCTCGCCATCGGTCTCGTCGCAGGATTCCGAAATCTCCACGAGCGTATCGCCATTCGCTTCGGCCGCAAAACGCGCGCCGTCGCGCACCTGCTGGCCGAGGATCGCAAGTGGCCCTTCCATGGGGGCGACGACCGCAAAGGTGAGGCCGGCGGCGACCGCGGGCGAGACGGTGAGCACGGAGGCTGCGAGCAGGCTGGATAGGAAGGCGGTTCTCATTCTCAATCCATGGATTGCGATCATGCCCTTTGTACGGATCACGCCCGGGGCGTCAAAGAGAAATATCTTCGCAAAATCGCGTTTACCTCTGGCGGGAAAGGAAAATTTGACTTCGGGGGTTACATTTTTCTTCACTTTCGCCATGTATCTCCTGTGTCAAAGGAGAATGCCGTGTTGGACAGACTGTTGGTGGATGCGTCGCTCTATCGCGATGCCATGAGCCGCTACGCCGGGCATGTGCAGATCGTGACGACGGCGCATGAGGGCGAGAAACGGGGCGTGACGATCACGGCTGCCTGTTCGGTGTCGGACAACCCGGGCATGGTGCTCGCCTGCGTCAACGCCTCCAACCCGAAAAATGCGATCTTCGAGAAGAGCGGCCGCTTTGCGCTGAACACGCTGGCCGCCGACCAGATCGACCTTGCCAACGCCTTTTCCGGCCGCGATCCCTCGCTCACCTCGGAAGAGCGTTTCGCCATGGGTAACTGGCAGGAACTGGTGACCGGTGCGCCGGTGCTGAAGGATGCGCTCGCCGCCTTCGACTGCCGCCTTGTCGAGTTCAAGGTCATGGCGACGCATATGGTGCTGATCGGCGAAGTGATGGGCGTTTCCTTCGGCGAGCACAAACCGGCGCTTCTCTATATGGACCGGGGCTACTGCACGCTATAAGTTCTCCCTCCGGAGTGGAGGAATGGCGTGGTCTATCAACGCGGAAACATCCCGCAATCAATCGACGAGACCGTCGAAATGCTCTCGGCGGGCAACTATCTTGCCGGGCGCTCGCTCGCGACGGTGCTTTTCCTGTCGCTGCGCATGAAACGGCCGCTTTTTCTGGAAGGCGAGGCCGGTGTCGGCAAGACGGAGATCGCCAAGGTGCTGGCCTCCGCGCTCGACCGGCCGCTGATCCGGCTGCAATGCTATGAAGGCCTCGACATTTCCTCGGCGGTCTATGAATGGAACTATCCGGCGCAGATGCTGGAAATCCGCCTTGCCGAAGCCTCCGGCACCACGGACCGCGGCCGCATAGAGGCCGACATCTTTTCCGAGCGCTACCTGATCCGCCGGCCGGTCCTGCAGGCCCTGTCCTCGCCGGATGGCCGCGCACCCGTCTTCCTGATCGACGAACTCGACCGCACCGACGAGGCCTTCGAAGCCTTTCTTCTGGAAGTGCTCTCCGATTTTCAGGTGACCGTGCCGGAGCTTGGCACGATCCGCGCCGCCGAGCCGCCCATCGTCATCATCACGACGAACCGTACCCGCGAGGTGCACGACGCGCTCAAGCGGCGCTGTCTCTACCATTGGGTCGACTATCCCGAGGCCGCGCAGGAACTGGAGATCATCCGACGCAAGGTGCCGGGCTGCAACGCGATGCTCTCGCAGCAGATCGTCGCCTATGTGCAGAAGCTGCGCGGGCTCGACCTCTTCAAGAATCCCGGTGTTGCTGAAACCATCGACTGGGCGACGGCGCTGACCGAGCTCGACCGGTTGGCGCTCGACCCGGAAACGGTGTCCGATACGCTCGGCACATTGCTCAAATACCAGGATGACATCGCCCGCATCGAGGGCGCGGAAGGCCGCAAGCTGCTGGACGAGGTGAAAACCGGTCTGGCGATAGCGGGCTGACGATGGTGGCGGTGCTCGACAGCGATGCATCCGGTGCCGCCATGGACGGGCGACTGGCCGACAACATCGTGCATTTCGCGCGTGTGCTGCGCAAGGCGGGCTTGCGCATAGGACCTGCGGCGGTGACGGACGCCATCGAGGCGGTGCAGGCCATCGGCATCGGCGACCGGGAAGAATTCTACGTCGCGCTGCATGCCACGCTGGTCAAGCGCCACGAGGACGATGCCGTCTTCGACGAGGCCTTCCGCCTGTTCTGGCGCTCGCGCGATCTCGTCGGCAAGATGATCGCGCTGATGTCGCCGGTCGTGACGCGCCATGAGGAGCGGGAAAAGCGCAAGGCGGGGGAAACCCGCGTTTCCGACGCGCTGTTCGCCGGGCGGGAAGACCCGAGACGTGAGCGAGACGAGCCGGATATCGAGATCGATGCCCGCTTCACCGCCTCCGGCAGCGAAATGCTGCGCAAGACCGATTTCGCGCAGATGACGTCGGCTGAACTTGCAGCGGCCAAGCTGGCCATCGCCAATCTCGTTCTGCCGATGGACGAGGTGCGCACGCGCCGGTTCCGCCGCAGCAACCGGCCGGTCGCCATCGATGCCCGCGCCACCATGCGCCATGCCATGCGCACCGGCGGAGCGCTGATCCTGCCGCGTCACCGCGAACCGAAGACGGTGCATCCGCCGCTTGTCGTGCTTGCCGACATTTCCGGCTCGATGAGCCAGTACACCCGCATTTTCCTGCATTTCCTGCATGCCCTCGGCGAGCAGCGCCGCCGCATGCACGCCTTCCTGTTCGGCACGCGGCTCACCAACGTCACCCGCCAGATGCGCCAGCGCGACCCCGATCTTGCGGTGGAGGCGTGCAGCCAGGCGGTGGACGACTGGTCCGGCGGAACGCGCATCGGCGAGACGCTGAAGGAGTTTAACCGGCTTTGGTCGCGCCGC
Organism: Shinella sp.; assembly: GCF_049651085.1. GTDB lineage: Bacteria > Pseudomonadota > Alphaproteobacteria > Rhizobiales > Rhizobiaceae > Shinella. The sequence continues at coordinate 193,135 of NZ_JBASBL010000021.1, read as the reverse complement.
GTGCTGGGGCAGGGTGCGGTCGTGCTCCTGATCACCGACGGGCTGGAGCGCGAAGGGATCGAACTGCTAGAAAAGGAGATGGACCGGCTGCATCGTTCCTGCCGGCGGCTCGTCTGGCTCAATCCGCTGCTGCGTTTCGAGGGGTTCGAGGCGCGGGCGCGCGGCGTCAGGGCCATGCTGGCGCATGTGGACGAATTGCGGCCGGTGCACAATCTGGAAGTCATGGCGGATCTGGTGGCGGCGCTTTCGGGTGGCGCGCGGCGTGGCGCCGGCGATCCGCGGCGCTTCCTGCTGGAGACATGAGGAGGAAAGAATGGACGGACACGCAAACGACGCGCTCGACCCGCTGACCATCGCCGAACGCTGGATGGACGACGGGCGCATGGTGGCGCTTGCCACCGTGGTCGAGACCTGGGGCTCGGCGCCGCGCCCGGTCGGCAGCCACCTGGTCATCGACGGCGAGGGCAATTTTCACGGCTCCGTCTCCGGCGGCTGCGTCGAGGGGGCGGTGATCGGCGAGGCGATGGAGGTGATCGTCGACGGCGAGCCGCGCATGCTGGAATTCGGCGTTGCGGATGAAACCGCCTGGCGTGTCGGCCTTTCCTGCGGCGGGCGCATCCGCGTCTATCTGGAACGGGTGGGCTGATGGATCCCTATCTGCTTCGCAAGCTGAACAAGGAGCGCGCCGCGCGCTGCGCCGTCATCCACCTGACGGACCTGGCCGACGGGCGCGACCGGGTGATCCGCGAGGGCGATCCCGTCGCCGGTCCGCTCGGCGAAGCTGTCGCAAACGCCTTCCGCTCGGGAAAATCCGGCGTGGCGGAGGTGGAGGAGAGAAAGTTCTTCCTCAACGTGCACCTGCCGCCCGCCCGCATCGTCATCATTGGCGCGGTGCATATCAGCCAGGCGCTGGCGCAGATGGCCATGGTCGCCGGCTTCGATGTGACCATCATCGACCCGCGCACGGCCTTTGCCACGGAGGAGCGTTTTGCCGGCATCGATCTCCTGGCCGATTGGCCGGAGGACGTTTTGAAGACCCGTCCGCTCGACGCCTATACGGCGCTTGTCGCCGTCACGCACGATCCGAAGATCGATGATTTCCCGCTGTCGCAGGCGCTTTCCACGGGCTGTTTCTATGTCGGGGCGCTCGGCAGCCGGAAGACCCATGCGAGGCGTGTCGAGCGGCTGCAGGCGCTGGGACATGGCGAGGCGGAGATCGACAGGATGTCGGCACCTATCGGCCTCGACATTGGCGCGGCAAGCCCGGCCGAGATTGCCGTCGCCATTCTGGCGGACATTATCGAGCATCTGCGGCGCCGGCCCTTGCGTGGGGCGGTGTCGTGATTTTCGGTGAAATCCCGGTTTCCGAAGCGATCGGTACATTGCTGGCGCATGGCGTGCGCGCCGAGGGCCTGTCGTTGCACAAGGGGCGTGCGGTGACGGCGCAGGACTGCGCGGCGCTGGCCGCCGCCGGCGTCGCAACCGTCATCGCGGTGCGCCTTGAGGACGGCGATATCGGCGAGGACGAGGCGGCCGCGATGATCGCCGCGGCCATCGAGCCCGATCATCTCGTCTTCACGCCGCCCGCCACCGGCCGCATCAATCTGCATGCGCAGGTGAACGGCCTCTTCATTGCCGACCGGGCGGCGATCGATCGTTTCAACCGTGTCGATCCGGCCATCACCATCGCCACCCTGCCGGACCATGCGAGCGTTGCGGCCGGCGACATGGTGGCGACGATCAAGATCATTCCGCTAGCCGTGCCCGGTGAAATCGCCCGCAAGGCGGCGGCCGTGCTGGCGTCAAGCCGGGTTCTGGAGGTCAAGCCGTTCGTGGCGCACCGCGTCGGCGTCGTTGCTACGCAACTGCCGCCCCTCAAGACCTCCGTCATGGACAAGACGCGCCGGGTTTTCGAGCAGCGCCTTCTGCCCTCCGACAGCCGTTTGACGAATGAGCTGCGTGTGGCGCACAGGCCGGACGCGGTGGCGGATGCCATCCGCCGGGCTGCCGAGGGCAACGACCTCGTCGTCGTCTTCGGCGCGTCGGCCGTCACCGATACGAACGATGTGATCCCCGCCGCCATTCGCGCGGCGGGCGGCGTCGTGGAGCATGTCGGCATGCCGGTCGATCCGGGCAATCTGCTGGTGCTGGGGCGCATCGGGACAGTGCCGGTGCTGGGTGCGCCCGGCTGTGCCCGCAGCCCCAAGGAAAACGGCTTCGATTGGGTACTGGCCCGCATTTTTGCCGGCGAGACGCCGGGAGCGCAGGAGATTACGGGCATGGGGGTCGGCGGGCTCCTCACGGAAATCCCGAGCCGCCCGCAGCCGCGCGACCTGCGCGGACCCGAGCGGCCGCTGTCCATCGCTGCGCTCGTGCTGGCCGCCGGCCGCGCCAGCCGCATGAAGGGCAGCCACAAGCTTCTCGCAGCATTCGATGGCGAGGCGCTTGTCCGCCGCTCCGTGGAGGCGGCGCTGACCGCCAAGCCGTCGCGGGTTCTGGTCGTGACCGGGCACCGCGCGGACGAGATCGAGGCGGAACTTTCCGGCCTCAAGATTGATATCGTGCGCAATCCTGACCACGCGCAGGGCATGTCGACATCGCTGCGGGCGGGGGTTTCGACGCTCGGGCCGGGCTGTGACGGTGTCGTGGTGATGCTGGCCGACATGCCGCATGTCACCGGCCTGGACGTAGGCAAGTTGCTCGATGCCTTTGCCGCGGCAGGAGGGCACGCTATCGTGCGTGCGGTCTCGGCCGGCAAGCGGGGCAATCCCGTCGTCCTGCCGCGTGCGACCTTCGCCGCCATTCTCCAGCTCGAAGGCGATGTCGGTGCGCGGCATATCGTCGAGAGCGCCGGGCTCGATGTGGTCGACGTGGAGATCGGCGATGCGGCGCATATCGATGTCGACACGCCCGAGGCGGTGCTTGCCGCGGGTGGCATTCTGAGGGATTAGGCATGGACCGGGATGCGATCGAGGAAATGTTCCAGGCGTTGGGACCGGTGACGATCAAGCGCATGTTCGGCGGCAAGGGTATATACCATCAGGGCCGCATCCTGGCGCTGGAAGTATCGGACGAGATCCTGCTGAAGGCCGATGAAGAGAGTGCGCCGGATTTTGCGGCGGCCGGAAGCCGGCAATGGTCCTATGAGGGAAGGCAGGGCAGGCCGGTGAAAATGCCCTATTGGACGATCCCCGACGAGGCCTTCGACGATCCGGATGAAATGGCGGTCTGGGTGCGACGGGCCTATGAGGCGGCGTTGCGCGCCAGGTGACGCTTGTTGAGCGCTTCTACGGCGTCAGCGGCAAAGCGCGAAAGCGGCGCGGGCAGGGCGTCGAGCGGGAACCAGCCGAATTCCGGCAGCTTCTCCGGCTCCATGACACGCGGTTCCCCGGAAAAATCCTCGCTCACATAGATGAACGACAGCCAGTGCTGGCGTTCCTCTTCGATGATCTGCTCGGAAACGCACAGGAAATCGACAGTGCCGACGGTAATGCCCGATTCTTCCTCCGCCTCGCGGCGGGCGGCGTCGATGGCGCGTTCCATATGGTCGATCTTGCCGCCGACGATGTTCCATGCGCCGGCTTCGGGCGCGCGCAGGCGCCGGTAGAGCAGCATCCTGCCCTCACGCAAAAGTGCCAGACCGCAACCGAGGCCTGGCACGTCGATGCCTGGAATGGGCATGGATAAGGATCAGGCCTTGCCGGCGATCAGCATGAAGGCCGGAACGTCTTCGCCGAAGCCGAGCGGCGTCGGACCATCGTCCTCGTCGCGGCGGTAGCGGTTGCGGCGATCACGGCTGTCGTCATTGGCCGGACGCGGAGCGGCATGGTTTGCGGCTCGCGGATTGCGAGCGGGAGTCTGCGGCCGCCCTTCCGCCTTGCGTTCAGCTTTCACGACTTCCACCTTCTCTTCGGGCTCGCTGGTCTCGATGCGGGGTTCCGCTGCGCGGGTTTCGCCCTTGTTGCGACCGCGCGAACGATCACGGTCCCTGTCACGACCACCGCGATCGCGGCCGCCGCGGGGGCGTTCACGCTCCTCGCTCTCGGCCTGCTGCGGCAGGTCGTCGATACCGCCGCTCAGCCATTCGATCTTCTGATCGATCAGCTTTTCGATGGCGTCGACGAACTTGCCGTCGCGCTTGGATACCAGGGTGAAGGCGGCGCCCGAGCGGCCGGCACGGCCGGTGCGGCCGATGCGGTGGACATAGTCCTCGGCATGGATCGGGACGTCGAAGTTGAAGACGTGGCTCACGTCCGGAATGTCGAGGCCGCGGGCCGCAACGTCGGATGCCACGAGAAGCGTGAGCTTGTTTTCCTTGAAATTGGCCAGCATGGTCGTGCGAGAGCGCTGGTCCATGTCGCCATGCAGCGCGCCGACGGAGAAGCCGTGGCGGTCCAGCGAGCGGAAGAGGTCGGCGACGTCAACCTTGCGGTTGCAGAAGATGATCGCGTTCTTCAGTTCTTCCTGGGAGCGGATAAGATCGCGCAGCGTTGCGCGCTTCTCGTAATCCTTGCCGTGCGTGGCGACGAGGCGCTGCGTCACGGTCTTGGCGGTCGAAGACGGCGGCGCCACTTCAATCCGCTCCGGGTTCTGCAGGAAGCGGTCGGCCAGCTTCTGGATTTCCGGCGGCATGGTGGCCGAGAAGAACAGCGTCTGGCGGGTAAAGGGGATAAGCTTGGCGATACGCTCGATATCCGGGATGAAGCCCATGTCGAGCATGCGGTCGGCTTCGTCGATGACGAGGATCTCGACACCGGTCATCAGCAGCTTGCCGCGCTCGCAATGGTCGAGCAGGCGGCCGGGGGTGCAGATCAGGACGTCTGCGCCGCGCTCCAGCTTGCGATCCTGTTCATCGAAGGAAACGCCACCGATGAGCAGCGCGACGTTCAGCTTGTGGTTCTTGCCGTACTTCTCGAAGTTTTCCGCGACCTGCGCGGCGAGCTCGCGCGTCGGCTCGAGAATGAGCGTGCGCGGCATGCGGGCGCGGGCGCGGCCCTTTTCGAGCAGCGTCAGCATCGGCAGCACGAAGGAAGCCGTCTTGCCGGTGCCCGTCTGGGCAATGCCGAGAATGTCGCGCCGCGAAAGCGCCGGGGGAATGGCGCCAGCCTGGATCGGGGTCGGGATCGTGTAGCCCGAGTCGGTGACGGCGGACAGGACTTTCGGGCTCAGGCCAAGATCAGCAAAAGTGGTCAAAGGGAAAACAGTTTCCGTTCCGGTTCTTGCGAACGCAATGAGTTCAGCAGCCACATGGTGGCGAGGATGGAGCGCAGATATGCCGAAAGTGCCGGAAAGTCAAGAAAATCAGCGAATTTGGTAAATCCGCAAGCGATTTGAACTCTGTGGCGGATAATTTTGTCATAACAAGGCGCTTGGCCTTGCGTTACGTCAATCCATATAGGACGTCAATTTCATGCCCGCCGTGAGGAAGCGCATGGGGTCGATGGCCTTGCCGTCGCGCCGCACTTCATAGTGCAGGTGCGGGCCTGTCGAGCGGCCCGTCGTGCCGGAAAGCCCGACCGGATCGTCGGTTTCCACCGTATCGCCGACCTTGACGAGGACGCGGGAAAGGTGGGCGTAGCGGGTTTTCAGACCGTCGCCGTGGTCGATCTCGACCATGTTGCCATAACCGCCGTTGCGGCCGGCGACGACGACAGTGCCGGTCCCGCTGGAGCGGATTTGTGTGCCGGTAGGGGCGCGGAAATCGATGCCGGCATGCAAGGCGAGGCGGCCGAGGAACGGGTCTGTCCGATTGCCGAAGCGGCTGGTGATGCTGCTGCCCGGCGATGGATTGCCGAAGGGCAGCTTGCGCGCAGTCCGCCGCGCGGAATCAAGGCGCTCCAGCGCCACGTCGAGATCGTTGATCGAATCTTCAAACGGATCCGTGAAGGCCGCGGGCTCCACGAACGGGCCGCCGATGGCCATATCCGAATCGCTGTCGATGGACGCTTGCTCGGTGACCTCGAACCCGTTGCGGCGCAGGATCGTCCGGATCGCGTCCGCCGTTTCCGATGCTCCGGCCGCCAGCGACTGGATCCGGTTGATCTGCTGATGTTCGAGATCCTTCAGCGATAGCGTGACCTTGGAGAAGGTGCGGTCCGCCCGGTCGGCGACCGATTCGCCCGTTGCGGCATAGGCGAGCTGTGTCGTCTTCGGGCGTGCGCCCCCGGTCATGCCCATGATGGCGTTGATAGCGCCGGCCGCGTCCGCGCGGCGACCGTCGACCAAGGGCTTGTCGTCGGGCAGGGGCACGGTATCGGTGGCTTCGATGCCGCTGTTTTCGGCGCGACTGAGAAGGGCGTCGAGTTTGCCATGACGCTGGGAGAGCGCGAGCTGCTGCTGCATCAGCTTCTCGACCTTCTCTTCCACGACCTGCTGGTCGAGGAGCTGGCGGCTGGTCACGCGGTCGACCTGCGCGCGCAGGGCGGAGATGCGGTCCTCATAGTCATGCTGCATGCGCGCCTGACGCGCCATGGTGGCGCCGATCAGGTCGTCTCGCAGGACAAGATAGGATGTGGCGGCGAGATAGCCGACGGTGAACATGCCGGCAAAACAGAAGGTGACGGCAGCCATCCACGGGCGGATGGTCATGTGGCGGATCTTGTCGCCGCTTGCCAGGATCACGACATGCTGCTGCGCGCGTTTTCCGAATACGCGGTTTTCAGGACGCTCCGCCACAGATGACTCCCCGACCGTTCTCTAGGTCTCGTGTGGGAGGGATTACATATTGTTAGGGTTAATAAAGCCTTTCATGGCAGCTATTTCTGCGGGAAATATCAGCTCTGGCTGACGGAAACGAGCGAGCGGTAGAAGGATGGCGTGAGGCCGGCTTCGGCGCGCGCGACATCGTTGAAGGGAGGCTTCAGCGGTCCGCGGAAATTCGTGCGCACAAGTTCCTTGAAGGTGGCGGACGGATCCTTCTTTTCGCGGGCGCACAGGAAGCGGAACCATTTCGCCCCGACCGCCACATGGCCCTTCTCGTCATTGTAGATGATGTCGAGGATGTCGGCGCTGGCATGGTCGCCGGTGTCGCGCATCTTGGCCTGCAATGGCGGCGTCACGTCGAGGCCGCGCGCCTCCAGAATGAGCGGCACCACGGCAAGCCGGGCAGTAAGGTCGTTGCGGGTGTCATGCGCGGCGCGCCACAGGCCGTCATGCGCCGGCAGGTCGCCATAGTCCGCGCCGAGATCGCGCAGGCGGTCGCGGATGAGGCGGAAATGCTTGGCCTCCTCGAAGGCCACCTGCATCCAGCCGTCGAAAAAGGAGTGCGGCACGCGCTCCGTGGTGAAGCGGGCGACGATGTCGAGCGCAAGGTCGACGGCGTTGAGTTCGATATGGGCGAGCGCGTGGAGGAGCGCGATACGGCCCTTCTGCGTATGCAGCGAGCGCTTTTCCATGTGTTTCGGCGGGATGAGTTCCGGCTTTTCCGGTCGGCCGGGGCGGCTCGGCAGCGCGGGGTCGCGCGGCGAGCGCATCGAAAGCGTGCGCGCGAACCAGCGCCGGGCCGTCTCCTGTGCCAGCGCGGTCTTCAGGTCCAGATCGGCGGCGGCGATTGCGGCCGTGGCGCCGCCGCGCAAGCTTTCGATATGCGGAAGTTCAGTCATTCCAGTGCCTTGTGTTTTGTTCTTACAGTTTTCTGGCGGCTTCCAGAACGGCCTGGACATGGCCTTTGACCTTCACTTTCGGCCAGATCTCGGCGATCCTGCCGGTGGCGTCAACGAGCACCGTCGTCCGCTCGACGCCCATATAGGTGCGGCCATACATGCTTTTTTCCTTCCAGACGCCATAGGCTTCCAGCGTCTGGAGGCCTTCGTCCGAGGCGAGCGGCACACCAAGCTCGTGTTTCTGCACGAACTTGTCGTGCTTCTTTACGGGATCCGGCGACAGGCCGATGACGGCGACGCCGGCCGCCTCGAAGTCGGGTCTGGCGGCGGTGAAATCCTTCGCTTCCGTCGTGCAGCCCTGCGTGTCATCCTTGGGATAGAAGAAGAGGACGACGGGCCGGCCGCGGAATTGGGACAGCGAAATGCTGCCGCCGCCATCGCGCGGAAGGGTGAAATCCGGAGCTTCGACGCCCGGGGCCAGTTCTGCCATGGGATTTCCTTTCTTTGGCCGGCTTTTTGAGTCAGGGAGACGGCCTCCCGCATATATAGTGACAGGCAGAATCGTCCAGCACCGATCGGACGAGGCGAAGCCAATACGCGAAATGACGCAGCGGCAGGTGAAAGGAAACGATCGCGAGATGGGAGTTATCCGCGGCGAGAAAGTCGTGTTCCGCAAGCAGGACATCGTTCCGCTGCACGAATTGCCGTCCGCGCAGGCGCACGAACCCATCGTCCTGCACGCGGTCGAGGCGAGCCGCACGGGTATCCTCTGCCGCATCGCCGCCGCCGCCGTCGCGCTCGTCCTCTTTCTCGGAGCCCTCGTCATCGGCCTTGTCGAGACCGGGCTTTTCGACAGCACGCTCAATGCGCGCGCGGTCACCGCACTCAATCAGGCGCTCGGGCCGCGCTATCGCGCGTCGGTCGACCATACGGTCCTGCGCCTCGCCGGTTTCAGTGGCTTTGCCCTCAAGGCGGAAGATGCGCGGATCATCGATGTCGATTCGGGCAAGGAACTGGCGACGACGGCGTCCGTCGGCATCGTGCTCGATCCTTTTGCGCTTGTTTCCGGCCAGATCGCCGTTTCGCGGCTCGATGTGGATGGCGTCATGTTCAATGCGGCGCTGCTGCCCAAGAGCAAGCCGCTCGATCTTGCGGCGCTGCGCATCTCCGATGTGCCGGATTATCTGGAAACCACCTTCGAACGGCTTGACGGCATCAATCGCCTGATCGACGCCAACGGCATGCAGACGGTCAGCATTTCCGATCTCGGCGCGACCTTCGAGGGGCCGAATGGCCGGCCCGTCATACTTTCCGTGACGAGCCTGCAGTTTTCCCGCGACGATGAGGGCACCATATCGATCAGCGGCGGCTTCTTGCTCGATGGCAAGGAGGGCGAGATCGACCTGACGGCCAGGAGCGGCGAGGGAAGCGTCCACACGTTGGACGGCGCGATCCGCAACATTGCGCTTGGCGATTTTCTTCTCAGTCATGCGCCTGACGGTGCCGTCCACGCCGGACTGGACTCGACCGTGAACGTTTCCGTCGGTGCGCAGCGCGAGGCGGAGGGGAGAAAGCCGAAGCTGGTTGTCGACGTCAACCTTGCGGCAGGCGCGATCTATGGTGATGGCATCGCCGCGGAGCTTCGCCCGTCCTCTGTGAGGGCGAGCTACAATTTCGCCAAGGGATCCATCGAGCTTGCCTCTTCGGATGCCAGCGTCGGCCAATCGCTTTTTCCGTTCACCGGGGGGCTTATCGACCTCGACCGGGTTTCCGACAAGGCGGACAAGGGGTTCGCCATCGATCTCGTCTTCAGCAATGCCATCAGCCGTCCCGTCGATTCCGGCGAGGCGCCGATCCGCTTCGATGCCAAGGCCAAGGGCTACTATCTGCCGACGGCAAAGAAGCTGCTGTTCGAGGAAATGGCCGTATCGAGCGAGAAGGGAAACGTCGCCGGCTCGCTCGCCATGCGTTTCAGCGACCTTGAGCCGGAGGTGAGCTTCGTCATGCTCGCCAGCGAGCTGCAATCGGTGGCGGTCAAGCAGTTCTGGCCTTTCTGGATGGGCAAGACGGCGCGCAAGTGGGTGATCGGGAACATCTTCGGCGGCACCGTCACCAACGGCCGTATCGAGTTCTACCTTGCAGAAGGCCGCGAGCGCGAACCGGGCGTGCCGATGCATCTGAATGCGGACGAACTCAAGATCGACTTCGATATCGAGGGCGCACGCATGAATGTCACGGGCGAAATCCCGCCGTTGCGCGATACGTCCGGAACATTCCGCCTGCGTGGCCAGCGCGCGGAGATCGGCATTTCCGGCGGCACGGCGTATTTCCCGTCCGGCCGGACAGTAGCGCTCACCGGCGGCACCTTCGTGCTGCCCGACAACTATACAAAGCCGCTGATGGCGGACATGGATATCGACGTTTCGGGAAATGCCGATGCGATTGCCGAACTCGTGACCTATCGCCCGATCCGGGCTCTCCCTGCGACAGGGTTCAAGCCAGAGGATTTCACCGGGCAGGTGAAGGCCAAGGTGAAGGCGCATTTCGGCGTCATTTCGGCGCACAATCCACCGCCCGCGCAATGGACCGCGGCTCTCACCCTTGATGATGTGGACGTGCACAAGCCGATTGCCGGCCGCAAGGTGACAGGGCTGCATGGGTTGCTGGCGATCGACCCTGCGATGGCCGACCTCGACGCCAAGGCCGATATCGATGGCGTCACGCTCGATCTGGAACTGGTGCAGCCGGTCGAGAAGACGGGGACCGTAAAGCGCAAGACGGTGCTTTCCGGCACGCTCGGCAACAGGGATCGCGCCAAGCTGCTGCCGGGCTTCGAGAATGTGATCGAAGGCGAGATCGCCGTCCGGCTCGAGCAGGAGGGCGACGGGCCGCAAAGCGTCGAGGCCGACCTAACCGGTGCGGCGGTGTCCGTTCCATGGATAGGCTGGACAAAGGGTGCGGGTATCAACGGCAAGGTCTCGCTGACGGCTGATACCAGGGACGGCGCCACCAGGGTTTCCGATTTCCGTTTCGTTGGCGATGGTTTCAGCGCGTCGGGTGATCTTGTCTTCCGTGGCCGCGCCCTCGAAACGGCGAATTTCTCGTCGATCAAGCTTTCGGCGGACGATCGGTTCCGGATGAAGGTCGAGCGGGGCAAGTCGGGCTATTCGGTGGTGGCCAATGGCGAGGTGGCGGACGTGCGCGCCGTGCTCGCCCGGCTGAAGAACACGACGGGCGGCAGCGGCGGCGGCGGGATTCAGGGCGCCACGGTGCAGGCCAACCTGGCGCGCGCTGTCGGCTTCAATGGCGAAAGTCTTTCCAATGTGAACTTCCGCTACACGACGACCGGCAGCCGCATCTCGGCGCTCGATCTTTCCGCCGTGACCGCAAGCGGCGCGCCCCTGGTTGCGCAGATGGCCAAGGACGTCATCCAGTTGACCAGCGGCGATGCTGGGGCTGTCGCGCGCTTCGCCGACATCTACCGCCATATGAGCGGCGGCCTCCTGAATGTGCGCCTGCGCGAAACGGCAAACAGCGGCTGGCTCGGCTCCGTCGATGTACGCAATTTTGCGCTGGTCGGCGAGGAGCGGTTGCGCTCGCTGGTTTCCACGCCAGCCGGCGATGGCGGACGAAGCCTCAACGACGCCGTTCGCCGCGAGATCGATGTCAGCGCCGTCAAATTTTCCCGCGGTTTTGCGCAGCTGCGCGCGGGCGGCGGGGCACTCAGCCTTGCCAATGGCGTTGTGCGTGGCGAAGCGGTGGGGGCGACCTTCCAGGGCACCGTGCGCGATGCCAACGGCCAGACCGACATGACCGGCACCTTCATGCCGGCCTATGGCCTCAATCGGCTCTTTGCCGAACTGCCACTGATCGGCATCCTTCTCGGCAACGGCAACGATCGCGGCCTGATCGGCATTACCTTCAAGCTTTCCGGCGCCTTCGATAAGCCGAAGCTCACCATCAATCCGCTATCGATCATCGCGCCCGGCGTCTTCCGCAACATCTTCGAGTTCCAATGAAAAAGGCCGCCCGAAGGCGGCCTTGATCGACGTTCCCTCTTGCCGGTCTTCAGACAGGCCGCACGAGGATGTGCTTCTTCTTGCCGAGCGAGAGCTTGATGACGCTATCGGCAGAAACGTCTGCCGTGCTTATCAGGCGGCGCTCGTCCGAGATGGCGACGTCGTTGATGCGCACGGCGCCGCCCTGCACGTGGCGACGGGCTTCGCCGTTGGAGGCGGCAAGGCCGGCCTTGACGACGAGCGTCAGCAGGCCGATGCCGGCTTCCAGTTCGCTCGCGGCAATGTCCACCGATGGCAGGTTCTCTGCGATTGCGCCTTCCTCGAAGGTCTTGCGGGCGGTTTCCGCTGCCTGGTCTGCCGCGTCGCGGCCATGCAGCATCGCGGTCACTTCCGTCGCGAGGATCTTCTTCACCTCGTTGATCTCGGCGCCGCCGAGTGCCGCAAGGCGGGCGATCTCATCCATCGGCAGTGTCGTGTAGAGCTTCAGGAAGCGCGCCACGTCCGCATCCTCGGTGTTGCGCCAGTACTGCCAGAAATCGTAGGCCGACAGCATTTCCGGGTTGAGCCACACCGCGCCCGACAGCGACTTGCCCATCTTGGCGCCCGATGCAGTGGTCAGCAGCGGCGAGGTCAGCGCGTAAAGCTGCGGCGTGCCCATGCGGTGGCCGAGGTCGATGCCGTTGATGATGTTGCCCCACTGGTCGGAGCCCCCCATTTGCAGGCGCACGTCATAGCGCTTGTTCAGCTCGACGAAATCGTAGGCCTGCAGGATCATGTAGTTGAATTCGAGGAAGGACAGCGACTGCTCGCGATCAAGACGCGTCTTCACGCTGTCGAAGGAGAGCATGCGGTTGACCGAGAAATGCCGGCCGACATCGCGCAGGAATTCCAGGTAGTTGATGCCGAGCAGCCAGTCGGCGTTGTTGATCATCAGCGCGTCCTTCGCGCCTTCGCCGTAGGACAGGTAGTTGGAGAAGACCTTCTTGATACCGGCGATGTTGCTGGTGATGGTGTCGGGCGTCATCAGCTGGCGTGCGTCGTCCTTGAAGGACGGATCGCCGACCATGCCGGTGCCGCCACCCATCAGCGAGACCGGCCGGTGGCCGGTCTTCTGGAACCAGTGCAGCATCATGATCTGGATGAGACCCCCGGCATGCAGGCTCGGCGCCGTCGGGTCGAAGCCGATATAGGCCGTCACGGTTTCCTTGGCCAGAAGGTCGTCTAGGCCGGTTTCATCGGAGATCTGGTGGATGAAGCCGCGCTCTTTCAGCGTGCGAAGGAAATCGGATTTGAATTCGGACATGGCCTGTCTCTCTGGTGGAATCGTTCTTGGTTGGGAAGATTTTCCCGCGGACGCCGGGCGTTTAGCACCGTTTGCGCGCATAATCACTCCTAAAGTGATTCTGGAGTTGGTGGATGACGGGTGTCCTTACGGCGATCGGCCTGATGAGCGGAACGAGCCTCGACGGTATCGATGTCGCGCTGGTGCGCACGGATGGCGAAACCGTCGTGGAGCGCGGCCCATCGATGGGGTGCTCCTACGACGCCGCGTTTCGCCGCCGCCTTCAGGGGGCCCTGGAAACCGCCAAGGCAATAAACGAGCGCAACGAGCGTCCGGGGGATCTTGCGGATATCGAGCGGGAACTGACACTGCGTCACGCGCAGGCCGTGCGTGCCTTACTTTCCGAAAACAGCCTGGAACCGTCACAGATCGACATCGTTGGCTTCCATGGCCAGACGGTGCTGCACCGCCCGAACCTTCGCCTGACGGTGCAGCTCGGCGACGGCGGGTTGCTGGCGCGTGAGACGGGGATCGACGTGGTCCACGACATGCGGGCGAACGACATGGTGCATGGCGGGCAGGGCGCGCCGCTCATTCCCGTCTATCATGCGGCACTGGCCGCCGGCCTGCCGCGCGCGAAGGGCAGGGCCGTGGTCTTCGTCAATATCGGCGGCATTTCCAACCTCACCTTCATCGGCAGCGGCGGTGACATCGTCGCCTTTGACAGCGGGCCGGGCAATACGCTGATCGACCAATGGGTGGAGGCCCATGCCGGCATTCCCTTCGATCAGGGTGGCATGATCGCCTCGGAAGGTAGCGTCGATCCGGACCTTGCCGACCGCTATCTCAGCCACGCCTTCTTCACCGATCCGGTCCGCCGTTCGCTCGACCGCAACGATTTCCAGCCGCCGGAGGGCGCGGCGGCAAGCCTGGAAGACGGCGCGCGCACGCTGGCGCATGTCACGGCGGCGGCGATCCTGCGTTCCGCCCGTCACCTGCCCGAACGGCCAAGCCTCTATGTCGTGTGCGGCGGCGGACGGCTCAACCGGATCATCATGGGCGATCTGGCAGCGCTTGCAGAGGTGGAGGGAGCCGAGGTCGTTGCGGCCGAGGCGCTTGACCTCAATGGTGACAGCATGGAAGCGGAGGCCTGGGCCTATCTCGCCGTGCGTTCGCTGCGGGGCCTTGCGCTCACCTTCCCCGGAACGACCGGCGTAACGTCGCCCGTCACCGGAGGCGTTTTGCGGAAAGCTGCCCTCGGCGATTAACGCTTTTTTCGCGGTGGTTCTATAGCATCCCCCTCGATCGTTCCGGGCGTATCTGCGCGAGACGATCGAAGTGTCTTGCGTAGGGTGGCCAATGAGTGGCGCAGGCTTCCTGCTGACGGTGAACTTCTTCATCGCGCAGTGTTTTTGCATGTTTTTCCTGGCGGTCTCCGCCAGAAGCCGCAATCGCGCGGCCGCCCGCTGGTTCGCCGGATGTTTCGCAGTGGCCTCGCTGTCGGCGATTTTCGAGCTGTTCGTCGCCTATGTCTACCCGCCGAAACTCTGGGCGATCCTCGCCTTCGCCTCGATGCTCGGCGGCATGTTCATGCTGCGCATCGGCATTGGGCAACTCTACGGCCTGAAGACCAATCGCACGCTGCTCGCCGCTGTCTTCTGCGCCTTCGTGGCTCTCGACTACATGATCTACGATCTGCCGCGCGGCACGCTGCAACATGCGCTGCCCTACCAGATGCCCTTTGCCGTCGCGCTGGGCATGAGCGCCTGGGCGGCCTATCGGGCGCGGGTGACATCCTTCGTCGACCGGGCGCTTGTCGTGCTGCTCGCCGTGACCAGTGCGCATTTCATGGTGAAGGCGTTCGCGGCCGTGTTCGCAGGCTCGGGCAATACGGCGAAGGATTATATCGCCAGCCAGTTCGCGCTCGTTTCGCAGAGCATGGGCGCGGTGCTGATCGTCACCGTCGGCCTCATGCTGCTGTGCGTCCTGGTGCTGGAGATCGTTGCGGATGAGAAGGTCAATTCGGAGGTCGATCCGCTGTCCGGCCTGCTCAACCGCCGCGGCTTCGACAACCGTGTCGATGCACTGATGGCCGGCAAGGGGCCGCACAGCATCGTGCTCTGCGATCTCGATCACTTCAAATCCGTCAACGATACCTATGGCCATCAGGGCGGTGACGCCGCCATTCGCGCTTTCGGGGAAATGTTGCAGGCCGCTGCACCGCACGGGGCGCTCGTCGCCCGCATCGGCGGGGAGGAGTTCATGCTGTTCCTGCCCTTTGCCGGCAAGGATGCGGCCATGCTGTTTGCCCATGCGCTGCGCGCGACGCGGTCGGTTTCGCCCATTCCCGGCCTGCCGCCGACCGCACGGGTCACCGCGAGTTTCGGCGTTACCGAGATCGGCCAGAGCGAGCCGCTGCGGTTTGCCATGCGTCGCGCCGATGATGCCCTCTACGCTGCCAAAAATGCCGGCCGTGACTGCGTGCGCGAGGCCGAGCCGCCAGCCGTTGTGCTCGAAGTGGTCAAGCGGGCGAACTGAGGGCAGGCAACGGGCCTCGCCCTTGGCAGGGCAAACAAATCTGTGCATCACTGATAACACATGATTCGCGGTGATTTAGTTCGCTGTCGAACTCGCCTAGGGTTTTCGGGATGTCCGGTACGCCTCTTGCGGCAGGCCCAGGACGCCGCAGAGAACGGGGATAGAAATGGCTCAGCCAAATGTAGCGCGTGAACCGTCCATGGATGAGATCCTGGCGTCCATTCGCAAGATCATCGAGAACAACGAAGCCCAGCCGGATTTTGCCGCCGATGCGCAGGAGGACGATGGCTTCGACATCTCGACGGAAAGCGACGCGAACCTGCTCGACCATCCCTCCGTGCTGGAGCAGTTCCACGCCGAAGAATATCGTTCAGTCGCTGTCCAGCCGCTGCCGCGCGCCGAGCCGGCGCAGGCCGCCCAGCCGGCCATGTCGCTGGCCGATGTCGCTGCGCGCGTTCGCGCCGCTTCGGATCGTCATATTGCCGCGAACCGCGAATCCCTTGAGCGCGCGCCGGTCGCAGTCGAACCGGTGCAGCGCGAAGAGAGCCCGCTGGTGACGACGCGCATGGCCGCGAATGCCGGCCGCTCCGAGCCGGTGGAAAAGATCGAGCCGGCCGCCGAGCCGGTTGAAATCGCCGAGCCCGTCGCGGTTGCGGAAGCTCCCGCCGCCGGGCCGCTGGTGGCGGGCCGCGATATCGCCGCGCTCGTTTCGCCGGCCGTGAGCGAGCGCGTCGCCCAGTCCTTCGGTGCGCTCGCCGAGGCCATGGATGCCGGCCCGCGCCGCTCCTTCGACGAGATCGCCGAGGAGATGCTGCGCCCGATGCTGCAGGATTGGCTCGAGGATAACCTGCCGACGCTCGTCGAGCGGCTGGTGCGCGAAGAGATCGAACGGGTGGCGCGCGGCCCGCGCCGCTGACCGCCGCCGTCATTCTTTCGTGAAGAGATGATTTGAGCCGCGCCGGCCCCCCGGTGCGGCTTTTCTCTGATATTGTTGACTCCAGGCCGGCCATCCGGTTTACAAAACCCACCGACAAACAGCAGGCCACGCACGAAAATGCTTGAAAAAACCTATGATTCCGCAGCGGTCGAGCCGCGCATCGCCAAGACGTGGGAAGACGCGGACGCATTCCGCGCAGGCGAGGGCGCAAAGCCCGGCGCCGAGACCTTCACCATCGTGATCCCGCCGCCGAACGTGACGGGTTCGCTGCATATGGGCCATGCGCTCAACAACACGCTGCAGGACATCATGGTCCGCTTCGAGCGCATGCGCGGCAAGGACGTGCTGTGGCAGCCGGGCATGGACCATGCCGGCATCGCGACCCAGATGGTTGTCGAGCGCAAGCTTGCTGCCGAAAAGCTTCCCGGCCGGCGCGAGATGGGCCGCGAGGCCTTCGTCGAGAAGGTTTGGGAGTGGAAGGCGGAATCGGGTGGCCTCATCTTCAACCAGCTGAAGCGCCTCGGTGCGTCCTGCGACTGGTCGCGTGAGCGCTTCACCATGGACGAGGGCCTTTCCGAGGCCGTTCTGGAAGTCTTCGTCTCGCTTTACAAGGAAGGCCTGATCTACAAGGACAAGCGTCTCGTCAACTGGGACCCGAAGCTCCTGACGGCGATCTCCGACCTTGAAGTCGAGCAGATCGAGGTCAACGGCAATCTGTGGCACCTGCGCTATCCGCTGGAGCCGGGTGTCACCTACCAGCATCCTGTCGCCTTCGACGAGGACGGCAAGCCGACGGAATTCGAAACGCGCGACTATCTCGTCGTCGCGACGACCCGTCCGGAAACCATGCTTGGCGATACCGGCATCGCGGTCAGCCCGGAAGACGAGCGCTACAAGTCCATCGTCGGCAAGCATGTCATCCTGCCGATCGTCGGCCGCAGGATTCCGATCGTCGCGGACGAGTATCCGGATCCGACCGCCGGTACCGGTGCCGTCAAGATGACGCCCGCGCACGACTTCAACGACTTCGAGGTCGGCAAGCGGCGCCACCTGCGCCAGGTCAACGTGCTGACGATCGACGGCAAGATCACGATCAAGGAGAACGAGGACTTCCTCGAAGGCCTCGATCATCCCGCCGCGCTGCATGGCGCCTGGGACGAGCTCGAAGGCAAGGATCGCTTCGAGGCGCGCAAGATCATTGTCAATATCTTCGAGGAAGCCGGCCTGCTCGACAAGATCGAGCCGCACAAGCACACGGTGCCGCATGGCGACCGCGGCGGTGTGCCGATCGAGCCGCGCCTGACCGAGCAGTGGTATGTCGACGCCAAGACGCTCGCCCAGCCGGCGATCGCCTCGGTTCGCGAAGGCCGTACCAAGTTCGTCCCGAAGAACTGGGAAAAGACCTATTTCGAGTGGATGGAAAACATCCAGCCGTGGTGCGTCTCGCGCCAGCTCTGGTGGGGCCACCAGATTCCGGCCTGGTACGGTCCGGATGGTCAGGTCTTTGTCGAGAAGACCGAGGAAGAGGCGCTGCACGCCGCCATCCAGCACTACATCGCCCATGAAGGCCCCTGGAAGGCCTGGGTCGAGGAGAAGCTGGAGAACTTTGCGCCGGGCGAAATCCTGACGCGCGACGAAGACGTGCTCGACACCTGGTTCTCTTCCGCGCTCTGGCCGTTCTCGACGCTCGGCTGGCCGGAACAGACGAAGGAGCTGGAAAAATACTACCAGACCGACGTGCTGGTCACCGGTTTCGACATCATCTTCTTCTGGGTCGCCCGCATGATGATGATGGGCCTGCATCTCATGAAGGATGAGGCCGGGAACCCGATCGAGCCGTTCCACACCGTCTATGTCCACGCGCTGGTGCGCGACAAGAACGGGCAGAAGATGTCGAAGTCGAAGGGCAACGTCATCGATCCGCTCGAACTGATCGACGAATACGGTGCGGACGCGCTGCGCTTCACGCTGGCCATCATGGCCGCGCAGGGCCGCGACGTGAAACTCGACCCGGCCCGTATCGCAGGCTACCGCAATTTCGGCACCAAGCTTTGGAACGCCACGCGCTTTGCCGAGATGAACGGCGTCAAGAGCGATCCGAAATTCGTGCCCGAAACGGCGTCGCTGACGATCAACCGCTGGATCCTGACGGAACTTGCCCGCACGGCGCGCGATGTGACCGAGGCGATCGAGACCTACCGCTTCAACGATGCGGCCGGTACGCTCTACCGCTTCGTCTGGAACCAGTTCTGCGACTGGTATCTGGAGCTGCTGAAGCCTGTCTTCATCGGCGAGGACGAAGCCGCCAAGGCGGAATCGCAGGCCTGCGCCGCCTATGTTCTGGAGGAGATCTACAAGCTCCTGCATCCGTTCATGCCCTTCATGACGGAAGAGCTCTGGGCGCATACGGCCGGTGAAGGCAAGACGCGCGACCGGCTGGTCTGCCATGCCGAATGGCCGTCGCCGGCCTATGCCGACGATGCGGCGGCCGATGAGATCAACTGGCTGATCGATCTGGTTTCGGGCATCCGCTCGGTACGCTCCGAGATGTACGTGCCGCCGAGTGCGACGGCACCGCTCGTCATGGTCGGCGCCAATGCCCTGACGCAGGGGCGGCTTTCGACGCACGATTCGGCCATTCGCCGTCTCGCCCGCGTTGAAAATGTCCGTCTCGAGGCTTCGGCTCCCAAGGGTGCGGCGCAGATCATCATCGGCGAGGCGACCGCCTGCCTGCCGCTCGGCAACCTGATCGATCTTTCGGCCGAGAAGGCCCGCCTCGAAAAGGCGATCGACAAGGCGAAGGCGGAGGCCTCGCGCATCGAGGGCAAGCTGTCGAACGAAAAGTTCGTCGCCAATGCCAAGCCCGAGGTCGTCGAGGCCGAGCGCGAGCGCATGGCGGAGCTGGACCAGCAGCTTGCAAGCCTTTCCGTGGCGCTTGCCCGGGTCAGCGAAGCCGGTTGATTCCCGGATATCGCCTTTGAATGCCATGAAAACCGCGCCGGAAGCCCCGGCGCGGTTTTCATTCGTCGGGCGGTTTGCAAAACTTTGGCTGTGTTCAAAAAGTGACACCGGGTTTCTGCGATGGAAAATTCATCGCGTTTCTGCTGGGAATTTCGCGATCTTGAGAATTTTGTTTCCTTTGGCTGATTTGCTGAGGGACTTCAAAAAAATGTTACGTAATTAAATGATCGCTAAGGTGAATTTCCGGCAAAAAGTCGGGTTTGCCAAGCTGTTGCTACTCTTCGATAGTCGCTTTCGGAGATGCGCGGCGACGGAGGCAGCTGTCGGCCGCGGGAGATACTCGCAGGGGAGGATTGCATGCATAGAAAAAACATCGGCATCGGCGCTGCAACGGCGGTAGCGCTTCTTTCGGCGACGACCGCGCAAGCGGGCGGCCTTGAGCGCAGCGGCTACAATATCGATCTGCTGTTCGACCCTTCGGGATATGCCATTGAATCGACGGCCACCTACGTCAATCCGCAGCGCGACTTGAACAATGTCCGGGACAATCCGGCAGACGGCGGCGACATTAGCGCTCGCCCGAGCAATGGTATTCGTGCAACCGAAGGTTACTGGGTCCCGCGAATTGGCTTTAAGGCCTCGGTCGGTAACGCGATAGATTGTATGGCCGACTACTCCGAGCCTTGGGGCGCGCATCTTAATCAGGGCTCCAACTGGGCGGGCGCAAGCGAGAACATCGAAACGAAGATTGATAGCCGGAACTATGCGGCTACCTGCTCTTATTCCTTCGATGTCGGGGCGGGCCAGTTGCGCATTATTGGCGGTGGCTTCTATCAGGAAATTTCCGGCTTCCAGGAACGGCTGGTGAGCGCTATTCCCGCGGGCTTGCCGTTTAATGGTATTGGCCGCCTGGATCTAGAGGGTAACGGCTGGGGCTGGCGTGCTGGCGTGGGCTATGAAATCGAGGAATACGCATTACGCACGAGTCTCGTATACAATAGCGCCGTGGATCTGGACGATATCACAGGCACGCTGGACCTGAGGCAAATTCCTGGAAGAGGAATCATTCCGGTCTTTGGTTCCGCCAGCATGCCGGATTCCCTTGAATTCAAGTTCCAGACTGGTGTGGCCCCGGGGTGGCTGATCTTCGGTGGTGTTAAGTGGACCGATTGGAGCCAGTTGCAGAGCCTGTCGTTCTGCCCGGAGTTCACTCGGGGAATTGCGTGTAGTGCGCGCACGCAAGCGACATCGCTTGATCTGCTCTACCGTGACGGCTGGACGATCTCCGGCGGCGTCGGACACAAGTTCAACGAACAGTGGAGCGGTGCGCTTAGCCTGGCCTGGGACCGTGGCGTAACCACCGGCATCGGGACCCATTCGGATACCTGGACGCTCGGCGCCGGTGTCTCCTATGCGCCGACCGAAAACATCGAGTTCCGCGTCGGCGGTGCCCTCGGCCTGCTGACGAGCGGTTCGTCTGGGGAGGTGACTAGGGATGGCCAGACTTTCGGCCAGCGCGCGACCTACGATTTCGACACCGATCTCGTGAGCGCAATTTCGACGTCGCTTAAAGTCAAGTTCTGACCGGCGGACCACTTTAAGGTCAGAATCAGGCCCGGCGTCATCGCCGGGCCTTTTTCTTGGTTAACGTTTCCTTTCCTCATGCTGTCTTCGATGGGGAAATCGCAGCGACATCTGAAAATATGTGACGGAAACGCAACACATTATTTTCCAGAGTTTGCTACACCCATAGCGAGGGAACGAGATGTCCATTTCCCGCCACAAACGGGGCGCAGCGATAAGGGCACAGAGACGCGGTGAACCGCGCCCAAGGAAACGATGAGCCAGCCGATGTCATTGCAGCCTGAATATCCGGAAGTTCGTACGCGCCCCGTGCGTTTCCGGTTCGGCACGGCGATGAAGGCCAGGCGCGGATTAGTAGAAGTGATGCAAAAGTCCGAGTTGATGCCGATGAAAGTACTGGTAATGGGCCTTTGTCTTTCGCTGTCCTCCGGGATGGCGTCCCAGGCCTTCGCGTTCGATCCTCAGGCTGGTGTCAGCAAGGAAAGCGGTCCCTTCGACCTCTTCAAGTTCGGTTTCTTTTCCTACAAGGAAGGTCGCAAGCGCGATGCTGTCGAGGCCTACCGCTATGCGGCCGAAAAAGGCCATACGGGCTCGCGCTGGGCGCTGGCCAACATGTATGCCGACGGCGACGGGGTGCCGGAAAACGATCTCGAAGCCTTCAAGATCTACAGCGAAATCGCGCAGGCCGGCGTCGAGCCGGGATCCGAGGATACGGGCTATTTCGCCAATGCGCTGATCGCCCTTGCCAGCTACTATCGCCGCGGAATCCCGGAAAGCCCCGTCAAGATCGATCTCTCGCAGGCCCGCCAGCTCTATTTCCAGGCGGCTTCCGCCTTCGGTATTCCGGAAGCGCAGTTTCAGCTCGGCCGCATGATGCTGACGGGCGAGGGCGGCGGCGCCAGCGTGCACCAGGCCAAGAAGTGGCTGAACCGCGCCCGCAACAACGGCCATGCCGGCGCCATGGGCCTGTTCGGCAACATTCTCTTCCAAGAAGGAGATGCGGCCCGTGGTCTCGCCTTCATGACGGCGGCCCTAGATCATTGCCCGCCGAAGGACTGCGGCTGGCTTCAGGCCACGCAGGAAGAAGCTTTCTCGGTTGCAAGCGAGGAAGAGCGCCGCAGGGGTGTCGCCCTGGCGCAGAGCATCCGCTTCAATCCCAACGAATAAAGAACGAGCAAAACCGCTGACGACGTAGCGCCAGCCGGCTGTCGCGCGAGTGCTTCAGGCTGCGTAGTCGAGCACAGCGACCACCGGAACGTGATCGGACGGCTTTTCCCAGTTGCGCACATGCTTTTCGACGGCCGTCGAGATGAGTCGGTCCGACGCTTCGGCCGACAGCATGAGATGGTCGATGCGGATGCCGTTGTTCTTCGGCCAGCATCCTGCCTGATAGTCCCAGAACGTATAGAGCGGCACCGCGTCGCTCGTCGCGCGCACGGCATCGGTCAGCCCGAGATTTTCGAGCCGTCGGAAGGTCTGGCGGGTCGCCGGCAGGTAGAGCGCATCCTTTTCCCAGACTTTGACGTCCCAGCAGTCGTGCGGCTCGGGAATGACGTTGTAGTCGCCGGCGAGGATCAGCGGCTCCTCGAGCGCCAGCCGGTTCTCGGCAAAGGCGATGAGCCGTTCCATCCAGGACAGCTTGTAGGGATATTTGACCGGATCGTCGGCAGGATTGCCGTTCGGCAGGTAGAGGCAGCAGAAACGGATCACGCCGCCCTCGACGGAGAACACGCCCTCGATGAAGCGCGACTGCTCGTCGGCGTCGTCACCGGGAAGGCCGCGGTTTACTTCGTCGGGCCTGATTTTCGAGAGGAGGGCGACGCCGTTGAAGCCCTTCTGGCCATGCGTCTCGATATGGTAGCCGAGCGCCTCGATCTCGGCGCGCGGAAACCCCTCGTCGATCGTCTTGATTTCCTGCAGCCCGACGATATCGGGGTTGGATTCCTTCAGCCATGCGACCAGACTGTCGATGCGCGCCCGCACGCCGTTGATGTTCCAGGTGGCAATCTTGATCGGCATGCAGGTTTCCGTTTTGTCAGAGCAATTCCAGCAAAAGTGTGTAGCGGCTTTGCGTCCGGAATTGCGGAAAATATTGAATCAGATCGAGAAGCTGGTGCCGCAGCCGCAATTGGCGATGGCGTTCGGGTTGCGTATCTGGAAGGACTGGCCAAGCAGGTTGTCGACGAAGTCGATCTCCGAGCCTTCCATATAGACGAGGGAAAGCTGGTCGATCAGCACCCTGGCATGGTCCTTTTCAAGCACGAGATCGTCGTCCTGCTGGTCCTCGACGAGATCGAACTTGTAGGAAAAACCGGAACAGCCGCCGCCTTCCACGGAAACGCGCAGCGCCTGTTTTTCAGGCGAGGAGCCGAGGATCGAGGCGATGCGCCGTGCGGCTGCGTCGGAAATGGTAACGGACTTGTCAGTCATGTCTGCCTCCTGCCGGGGTCAAGTTCCGGAGAGAATCGCTTTTCTGTGCGGCCGGCGAATGGGCTGCCGAAGGTCCGGGCCGCTGCATGCCCCTTGAGACAAGGTTCTGAAAATGCTTGTCTTTCAGGCGCAGCTTGCGGTCGGACTTGCCGCTATGCACACTATAGGTATGAAGGCATTGAGGCCGCGTCAATGGGCGTGGCGAATGCAGGTGACGAATGACACTGGATAGACATGCGCTGGGTTTCGGCGCGGGACAACGAGCCATCTATGCTTCCGACCCCTGGGCGACGCGCGGGCGGCTCTTTGTGGAGGCGGAGAGCCCGACGCGCTCGGATTTTCAGCGCGACCGCGACCGTATCGTCCACACGACGGCCTTCCGTCGCCTGAAGCACAAGACGCAGGTCTTCATCGCCGCCGACGGCGACCATTATCGCACGCGCCTGACCCATACGATCGAGGTGGCGCAGATCGCCCGTGCACTCGCCCGCGCCCTGAAGCTCGACGAGGATCTCGCCGAGGGCGTCGCTCTGGTGCACGATTTCGGCCATACGCCCTTCGGCCATACGGGCGAGGATGCCTTGCAGGAGGCGCTGGAGCCCTTTGGCGGCTTCGACCACAATGCCCAGTCGCTGCGCATCGTCACCAAGCTGGAGCGGCGCTATGCCGAGTTCGACGGCCTGAACCTGACCTGGGAAAGCCTGGAAGGCCTCGTCAAGCACAACGGCCCCTTGATCGGCCCGACCGGCGAATGCACGCATGGAAGCGAAGTGCCCCGGCCGATCCTCGAATATTGCGCCGTGCATGACCTCGAAATCGGCAGCTTCGCGAGCCTGGAGGCGCAGGTGGCGGCGATTGCCGATGACATCGCCTACAATACTCATGACATCGATGACGGTCTGCGCTCCGGCTACCTGACCTTCGACATGCTGGAGGAGGTGCCGTTTCTTGCGCGGCTCATGCGCGAGGTGCGCGATCGCTATCCGGGCCTCGAGGACACGCGCTTCACCCACGAGATAATGCGCCGCCAGATCACGGCCATGGTCGAGGACGTGATCGGCTATGCCCAGCAGGCGATCCGCGATGAGCGGCCGGAAAGCGCCGACGACGTGCGCAAGGCCCACCGCTGCCTTGCGACCTTTTCCGAGCAGATGTCGGTGACGGACAAGGAGATCAAGAAACTGCTGTTCTCCCGCATCTACCGGCACCCGGAGGTCATGCGGGTGCGCACCAACGCCGCGTCCATCCTGACGGACCTCTATCACGCCTATATGGACGACCCGCAGCTGATGCGGGGGCACTATTGGGTCGACCGCATCGCGACCATGCCGGAATCGGCTCGCGCCCGCCATGTCGGCGACTATCTGGCGGGAATGACCGACAACTACGCGATCGACACGCATCGCCGGCTGTTTGACCATACCCCTGAATTGCGATAGTCAGCCGCCGACCCGAACTTCTTCGCAAGAATTGCGTATAACGTCTAGGACGGGCAGCCGCACGCGGATGGAACAGATGAACCTTTTTACAGATTTCGACAGCAGAATCAAAAACGTACTCGAAGGACTTGAGATTGTTCGTGAGAAGCGCGACGAACTCGATTTCGCCCGCGTCAGCGTCGAGCCGCCGCGTGATGCGAGCCATGGCGACGTTGCGACCAATGCGGCGATGGTTCTCGCCAAGCCGCTTGGCCTCAATCCGCGTGCGCTTGCCGATCTCATTGTCGCCGAGCTGAAGAACGACCCGGAAGTCGCGGATGTCAGCGTCGCCGGTCCCGGTTTCATCAATGTGCGCCTCTCCGTCGCCTACTGGCAGAAGCTGCTTGCCGCCGTCGTGACGGCAGGGACGGATTATGGCCGCGGCTCGCTCGGCGTCGGCCGCAAGGTCAACGTGGAGTATGTTTCCGCCAACCCGACAGGCCCGATGCATGTCGGGCATTGCCGTGGCGCGGTGGTGGGCGATGCGCTCGCAAACCTGCTCGCCTTCGCCGGCTATGCGGTGACCAAGGAATATTACATCAACGACGCCGGCTCGCAGATCGACGTCCTGGCCCGGTCCGCGTTCCTGCGCTACCGCGAGGCGCTGGGCGAGACGATCGGCGAAATCCCGTCGGGCCTCTATCCGGGCGACTATCTGGTCCCGGTCGGCGAGGCGCTGGCTGCCGAGCACGGCACGACGCTGCGCGCCATGCCGGAGCACCAGTGGATGCCGATCGTCAAGGAGACGACGATCGCCGCGATGATGGCGATGATCCGCGAGGATCTTGCCGCGCTCAACGTCAGGCACGACGTGTTCTTCTCCGAGCGCTCGCTGCATGCCAATAGCGGCGCGCCGATCCGCACCGCGATCAACGACCTGACCTTCAAGGGACATGTATACAAGGGCGTGCTGCCGCCGCCGAAGGGCCAGTTGCCGGAAGACTGGGAAGACCGCGAGCAGACGCTGTTCCGTTCGACGGAAGTCGGCGACGACATCGACCGCCCGCTGATCAAGTCGGATGGCTCCTATACCTATTTTGCGGCTGACGTTGCCTACTTCAAGGACAAGTTCGACCGCGGCTTCGAAGAAATGATCTATGTGCTCGGCGCCGACCATGGCGGTTACGTCAAGCGCCTGGAGGCCGTCGCCCGTGCCGTTTCGGAGGGTAAGGCGAAGCTGACCGTTCTGCTGTGCCAGATGGTCAAGCTGTACCGCCACGGCGAGCCCGTGAAGATGTCGAAGCGCTCCGGCGATTTCGTCACGCTGCGCGACGTCGTCGATGAGGTCGGCCGTGATCCGGTCCGCTTCATGATGCTCTACCGTAAGAATAGCGAGCCGCTCGATTTCGACTTCGCCAAGGTGACGGAGCAGTCCAAGGACAATCCGGTCTTCTACGTGCAATATGCCCATGCACGCTGCATGTCGGTGTTCCGTCAGGCCGGCGAGGCCTTCCCGGACCTCGACATCCAGGCGCAGGATTTTGCGGGCGCTATTGCCGGCAACATCACCGATCCGAGCGAGTTGCAGCTGCTGGCGAAGCTTGCAGAATATCCGCGCGTGATCGAAGGCGCCGCACTGGCGCAGGAGCCTCACCGGATCGCGTTTTACCTCTACGATCTTGCCAGCGCATTCCACGCTCACTGGAATAAAGGTAAAGAGCAGCCGGAATTACGATTTGTTAACGATAAAAATAGAGAATTGACCATCGCCAGACTTGGGCTGGTGCACGCTGTCGCTTCTGTTCTTAAGTCGGGCCTGTCCATTACAGGCACGGCTGCACCGGACGAAATGCGGTAAACGTCACCATTTGCCCACAATAAGCTGGCAAATGCGTTTTTGTAGCTTGTGAGTGGGAAGCAGTATGGCAGACAATAACTTCGCGCGAAGCGGAACCGCTAACACGGGCCCCTTGGCGGATGATGATCCGCTAAGCGAACTTGCTCATCTTGTCAGCTTCGAGCCACGCCCCGTTCAGGGCGTGGACAAGTCCTTTTCCGAGGCCGGCCAGTCGACGCCGCGACACGAAAATCCCGTTCTTGCCCTTGAAGACGAGCTGATGCGCGCCTTCGAGCAGTACGATGCGCCAAGCCGCGCCGCGCCGGTCGTCGCCGACCCGGTGCAGGTGCGCCACGTCGAGCCGGTTTTTGACGAGCCGGCGCCGGTCGTGGAGGACCGCACGTCGTTCATCGACGAGGTGCCGACGCGGAGTGTCTACGCCAGCGAGCCGAGCTACCGCGAGCCGTCTTTCCCGGAAGAGCTGCCCACCGACATTCAGCCCGCTGAAGTCGATCCGGCGTTGCTTCTTGCGGATGAGCTGGAAACGGCCGTCCATGACGTCCCCTCGATCGATGCCGAGCCGACGGTGCATGCAGGCCACCAGTTTGCTGACCGGTTCGAGCCCCGCTTCGAGGAGCCGGTGCGCCATGAACCGGTTGCCGAGCCCCGTTACGTAGAGCCTGTTCAGGCGCAATCCCATCAGCCGGCCTTCCTCGGTCTCCAGCCGCTCGCCGCGGATGACGGCGCGGTCGACGATATCGCTCTCGATCTTGAGCGCGAGCTGGAGCTTTCGATCGGCGATACCTTCGCCGATGATCTCGCCGTCAACGATCCTGCACCCGATGCCGCTTTTGCAGCGCCGCAGCAGGTTGCCGCCGAGCCGGTCTTCGATGGCTGGATGCCCGTTGATTCAGGCGTCGAGCATGCCGAGCCGTTCCGCGCCGAGCGTGCCTATGCCGGCGAAGAGCCGCATTTCGTTGCACAGATGCCGGCCGAGACGCGGGAAGACCGCGCCCGCGCCACGGCGGAAGCCGGAATGCAGTGGCAGGCAGAAGCGGCCGAACCCGTTTTTGAGGCGGAGCCGGTTTATCAGCTCCAGTCCGTCGAACAGGGCCATAGCGACAACGACTCGCTGCTTGCCGAAATCGAGCGTTTCCCCATGCCGGAAAGCCGCTCGCCACTATCCGGCGAGGCCGCAGCAGCGGCAGTGTCGCGCAGCAATACGCCGGCCAATATCGCATCGATTTTCGGTCGCGCGACGCCGACTGTCCATCGCGGACCGGTGGTCGAGAGAACTCTGTCTGCGCCGGTCGATCCGGTGCCCGTCTTCGAAGCCCGCCGCGAGCCGTCTGTCATGCCGACGCCGGTCGCAGCGGCGCCTGAACCCGATCTGGAGAGCCTGGAATTCGACCTGTCCGATATCGGGCTAGACCTTTCCGACTTCTCGCTGAACGAGGAGCCTGTGAAGCAGGAGGTCAGGCCGGCCGAGGTGAAGGTCGAGGCTGCAAGGCCGATCGTGGCGGAGATGCCCGTTCGACGCGAGCCGGCCGTTGCCGTTCCGGTTTCGACCTATACGACGCCGCAGGCCGCCGCCGAGACCAACGACGGCGCGCTGCCCTTCGATCCGTCGCTGATCGCCGAGACCGATGTCGGCGTTTCTGCGGTCACCGAACTCGATGTGCCGCAGCTTCCCGTTATCGAAAAGGAGAAGCCTCCGGTCTACCAGCCCGACTACGATTTCGACCTCGATGCGGAAATGGCGCAGCTCTTCGAGCCGGCTGCCAAGCCACGCGCCGAGGAAGTGCCGGCGAGTGTGGTTGCTGTTGCGGCAGCCGCTGCCGTCGCCCAGCCTGTCGCGCAGATCCACGACGTCGACGACTTCGAGCGGGCGCTTGAAGAAGACTTCCGCCGCTCGCTGAGCCAGCCGGAGCGCACGGCGATCCCGGTCGATCCGGGCCAGGCGAATGCGCTCTATTCCGGCGACGGTTATGACGACGAGACGTCCCGTCCGCGCCGCGGCATGCTGATCGCCGCCTCCATCGCCGGCCTGCTTCTGATCGGCGGCGGCGGTGTCTACGCCTGGTCGTCCTTCACCGGCGGCTCTGCGGGTTCTGATGAGCCGCGCGTCATTCTCGCCGACAAGGAACCGGTCAAGATCGTGCCCGAGGAAAAGGGCGGCAAGACCGTGCCGAACCAGGACAAGGCGGTCTATGACCGCGTGGCTGGTGACACCGGCAACAGGCCGCAGCAAGAACAGCTCGTCACCTCGACGGAAGAGCCGGTCGACGTCGTGCAGCGCACGCTGACGCCGGAAACCCTGCCGTTCGACGGTCCGGAAGACGATACCGCGAGTGCGGCCGATGATGAAAATCGCCTGCTGCCGGGCGTCGACGATCCGCAGGTCGCCGAAGCCGATGGCGGCGGCAAGCCGCTTGTCTCGCCGCGCAAGGTCAAGACCATGATCGTGAAGCCGGACGGCACGCTCGTCGCTCGCGAAGAAACGGTCGTCGAGCCCGCGACGCAAACCGCCGAACTCGACGCCAAGGCGACGGCGACGACGGGGCGCGCCTCCGGCGAAGCGACCGCGAACGCGGCGCTCGACGCGAATGCCTCGCTGCGCGCCGAACAGGCCGCGGCGGAAGGCCAGCCGCGCTCGGCGCTTGCCGAAGTGGCCGATACCCAGGTCGATGATACCGCGCCGGTGCGCACCGTGAAGACGACGACGTTCGGCGCCACGGGCACGGCTTCCGGCGGCGACAATGCGCCGGTTCCGGGTGCTCGCCCGGTAGACCAGCCGGTCAACGTCGTGGGAACCGTCACCGAGAACGGCAATGTCTCGGGTACGCAAACCGCAGCCGCCACCCAGACGGAGGTTGCCGCCGTCGCACCGGGCAGCTACGTCATCCAGATCGCTTCCCTGCCGTCCGAGGCCGAGGCGCAGAAGAGCTACAATTCGCTGTCCTCGAAGTTTTCGAGCGTCATCGGTGGCCGTGGCGTGGATATCAAGAAGGCGGAAATCCCGAACAAGGGTACCTATTTCCGCGTTCGTATCCCGGCCGGCTCGCGCGAAGAGGCGAACTCGCTGTGCACGCGCTACAAGAGCGCCGGCGGCAGCTGCCTCGTCACCCGCTAGGCCGGAGCTGATTTTCCGAAGAGGCGCGGATAGCATCCGCGCCTCTTCGATTCCCGCGGGCGCGCGGCGTAGCACCGGCAACGCGCCCCTTCGTCTTTCCCCACCAAACCACTAAGATTGCGGATATGAGCGAATCGAAATCCTTCATTTCGGGCTGCAAGGGCCTGAGCCTCACCGACGATGAAAAGGCCTTCTTCCGCAACGAGCGGCCGTGGGGCTTCATTCTCTTTGGCCGCAATATCGGCGAGCCGGCGCAGGTCGCCGATCTGACGGCGCAGATGCGCGATTGCATCGGCGGCGGAAGCGACATTCCGGTGTTGATCGACCAGGAGGGCGGGCGCGTCCAGCGCATCAAGCCGCCACATGTCCAGCAATATCCGAACGCCGCCGCGCTTGGCGCCATCTACCGTGCGGATGCGCAGAAGGGGCTGCGCGCCGCCTGGCTGATGTCGCGGCTGCACGCCTTCGATCTCCTGCGCCTCGGCGTCAATGTCGATTGCCTGCCGGTGCTCGACGTCGCCGTGCCCGGCGTCCATGACGTCATCGGCAACCGCGCCTACGGTCAGGAGCCGGAAATCGTTTCCGTCATGGGCAAGGCGGCATCCGATGGCCTGAAGGCTGGCGGCCTGCTGCCGATCATGAAGCATATTCCGGGCCACGGCCGCACCATGGTCGATTCCCACCACGACCTTCCCGTCGTGCATGCGAGCCGGCAAGAGCTGGAAGCCTGCGACTTCGTGCCGTTCAAGCGTATGAAGGACGAACTGATGGCGATGTCCGCGCATATCGTCTTCACCGCGATTGACGGCGACAATCCGGCAACCACGTCGGCCAGGGTGGTGGAGGAGATCATTCGCGGCCATATCGGTTTCGACGGCCTGCTGATGTCCGACGACGTCTCCATGAACGCGCTTGCCGGCGATATCGCGGCAAGAAGCCGGGGAATCATTGCTGCCGGCCTCGACATGGTGTTGCATTGCCATGGCATCATGGACGAAATGATTGCCGTGACGGAAAACACGCCCGTGCTTGGCGGTGACAGTCTGCGGCGGGCCAATGCGGTGCGCGCGGGCTTCCCGACGCCGGACGGGGCGGACGAGCAGGCGCTGTGCGAAGAATTCAACGCGATGATCGCCGTAGCATAACGGTTGCCGCCGGCGTGGCGGCATACAGAGGGGGCGACGTGCAGGCAACGGGGCCGAAGCCACCGAAGAAGGGTCGCGGCGCGGATGCGCCGATGGATGACCTGTGGCAGGAGGGCACCGAGGGGCGGGGGCTTTCCGAGGAAAGCCTCGTCGTCGATCTCGCCGGCTTCGAAGGCCCGCTCGACCTTCTGCTGCATCTTGCCCGCACGCAGAAGGTCGACCTGACCCGCATCTCGGTGCTGGCGCTCGCGGAGCAATATCTCGTCTTCATCGACCGGGCGCGAAAAATCCGCATCGAGCTTGCCGCCGACTATCTCGTCATGGCGGCCTGGCTTGCCTACCTCAAGTCCCGCCTGCTGATCCCCAGGCAGGCCAAGGACGACGGCCCCACGGGCGAGGAAATGGCGGCGAGCCTTGCCTTCCGTCTGAAGCGGCTGGAAGCGATGCGCGATGCAGCCACAAGGCTGGTCAATCGCAACCGGCTCGGTCGTGACGTCTTCGCCCGCGGCATGCCCGAGCATATACCGACCGAGCGGCGCTCGACCTTCGAAGCCTCGCTCTACGACCTGCTCAGCGCCTACAGTTCCCTGCGCCAGCGCCATGCGGTCACCCAGGTTACCATCGAGAGGCGCACCGTCTGGTCGCTGTCCGATGCGCGAGAAATCCTGCAACTGCTTGTCGGCGGGTTTGATGATGACTGGACGGCGCTCGACCATTTCATGCTGCGCTATCTGAGCAATCCGACCGAGCGCACGACGGCGATCGCCAGCGCCTTTGCGGCGACGCTGGAACTCGTCAGGGAAGGGCGGCTGGAGCTTCGGCAGGACGGGGCCTTCCAGCCGATATATCTTCGTCGCGGTCCCAAGCCGGAGGGCGATGATGACGGGAGCACCGAGCGTGGCTGATGGCAATGGGAATGTACCGCGCGAGCCTGACGGCACGCTCGTCGATCCGCGCCGCATGCACGAGGCGGCGCGCATCGCCGAGGCGCTGATCTTCGCCTCCGCAGGGCCTGTGTCGGAAGCCTATATTGCCGAGCGCCTGCCGCGCGGTGTGGACGTGCAGCATGTGATGCGCGAGTTGAAGGGATTGTATGCCGGGCGTGGCGTCCATCTCGTGCAGATGGGCGATAGCTGGGCCTTCCGCACCGCACCGGATTTGTCTTTCGTCATCCGCACGGACGAGACGGAGGTGCGCAAATTGTCGCGTGCCGCGCTCGAAGTCCTGTCGATCATCGCCTATCACCAGCCGGTGACTCGCGCCGAGATCGAGGATATTCGCGGCGTGCAGACCTCCAAGGGAACGCTCGACGTGCTGATGGAGGCAGGGTGGGTGCGTTTTCGCGGCCGCCGGCGTTCGCCGGGCCGCCCGGTAACCTTCGGCACCACGCGGGATTTTCTCGATCATTTCGGCCTGGAGGAGCTGCGCGACCTGCCGGGCCTCGAGGAATTGAAGGGCGCTGGACTGCTCTCCGGGCGCATTCCCTCCAATTTCCAGGTTCCGTTGCCGCTCGGCGAGGATGAGCTTGCGGAGGACGAGGATCCGATCACACAGCTCGATCTCGAGGAACTCGGTCTCTTGACACCGGGCGGAAAAGAAGACGAATAGACGAAGCTTTACGACAGGACTGTACCGTTGGCAGAACAGGCCGACTGCAGGGAAAGACTTCGGCAAATGACTTCGGACCCGTCAGGTTCCAACGGCATCGAGACAAGACGGGCTTCGGCTGTGACCTTTGCGGCGCGCCTGTCCTTCGAGGATATCCACCACAGCTACCACAACAAGGAAACGATACGCGGCATTTCGCTGACTGCGGAGCCCGGCGAGGTTCTTTGCCTGCTCGGCCCTTCCGGTTCCGGCAAGACGACGCTTCTGCGCATTGCGGCCGGTGTGGAGGCGCAGACCGGCGGTCGCGTGCTGCTGAATGACCGTGAGATTGCCGGCCCGACCGTCTTCCTGCCGCCGGAGCGGCGCGGCGTCGGGCTGATGTTTCAGGATTTTGCGCTCTTTCCGCATATGTCGGTGCTCGACAATGTGCGTTTCGGCCTGACGGCGCTGCCGCGCGCAGCTGCCGAGGCGGAGGCCCTTGTGGCGCTCGAACGGGTCGGTCTGTCGCACTACGCCCAGAAATTTCCGCACATGCTGTCTGGTGGCGAGCAGCAGCGCGTGGCGTTGGCGCGGGCGCTTGCACCGCGACCGTCCGTTCTCCTGATGGACGAACCATTCTCCGGTCTCGATTCGCGCCTCAAGGATTCGATTCGCGCCGATACGCTGGCGATCCTGCGGCAATCGCGCGCAAGCGCCATTGTCGTCACCCATGACGCCGAGGAGGCGATGCGCATGGGCGACCGGATCGCGCTTCTGAAGGACGGCAAGCTCGTGCAGGTCGGGACGGCAGAGGAACTCTATCTCCACCCGCAGACCCTTTTTGCAGCGGCGTTCTTTTCAGAAATCAACGAGTTTTCCGGCCGTGCCCGCGGCGGCGTGGTGGAAACGCCCCTCGGCAACGTCGATGGCAAGCGTTTTGCCGACGGGCAGAAGGTTCGCGTCGCCGTGCGTCTTTCGGGACTGCGGGTGCTGGAGACTGGCGGCGAGATACCGGCGCGTATATTGTCGCGGCGCTTTCTGGGTGTGGTAGAACTTCTTGATCTCGCCATACCCGGCATGGATCGGCCGATCCGCGCGCGTGTGCGTGCAGATCAACTGGCCAGCGGATTGCGCGACGTCACGCTTTCGGCTAACCACCGCGACATACTGGTATTTGAAAAAGACGGCTGAACGTCTTAAATCGGGGTTCAGGTTTTAAAGGGAGTTACGGGAATGGGTTCTTTCAGCATCTGGCATTGGCTGATCGTTCTGGTGGTTGTGCTGCTGCTGTTCGGCCGCGGCAAGATTCCGGAACTGATGGGTGATGTCGCCAAGGGCATCAAGAGCTTCAAGAAGGGCATGTCCGACGAGGATGCGGCGGCCGCCGACAAGGCGAAGACCGTCGATCACAAGGCCGACGAGGTCAAGTGACCAGGCATCCGGCCGCGGACGGTGGTTCGCGGCCTATGAGGACAATACCCTATGCTTGATGTCGGCTGGACCGAAATACTCGTCATTGCCATCGTTCTCATCATTGTGGTCGGTCCCAAGGACCTGCCGCAGATGCTGCGCACGTTCGGCCGCATGATGTCCAAAATGCGTGGGATGGCGGGCGATTTCCGCCAGCAGTTCGACGAGGCCCTGCGCGAGGCCGATCTCGAAGACGTCAAGAAGACGATCGGCGAGGCACAGAAACTCAATCCGCTGAATACGATCCGCGAGGCGGTCAATCCGCTGCGCCAGATGGGCGACGAGATCAAGGCGGATCTCCAGAAGGCGACCAGCTCGATCTCGACGCCCACGTCGGCGGCAAATCCTGCCGAGAGTGTTTCGGGTGCGCCGGCGGAAGCGCAGAAGCCGGCTTCGGCCGATACCGTCGCCGCTGCGCCGCTCAAGGCCGCCGCGACGGAAAAGCCGGTTTCCAGGAAAAAGACCGCCGACAGTGCCGCGAAAACGGCAAAGCCGCGCAAGGCGGGAGCAAAGGTCGAGGCTGCGGTCAAGGCTGACGCCAAGCCGGCCGCAAAGGCTGCGGCAGGCAAGAAAGCCGCCGCCGCCAAGCCCAAGACTGCAAAGACCAAGAAGGACGAGGCATGAGCGGCGATATCGAAGACAAGCCCCAGCCGCTCATCGAACACCTGATCGAGCTTCGCAAGCGGCTGATGTGGGCCGTCGGCGCGTTTTTCATTGCGTTTCTCGTCTGCTTCTATTTCGCCAAGCAGCTTTTCAACCTGCTTGTCCTGCCTTTCAAATGGGCAGTGAGCTGGGCCGGGCTTTCCCATCGCAATGTCGAGCTGATCTACACGGCGCCGCAGGAATTCTTCTTCACGCAGATCAAGGTCGCCATGTTCGGTGCGCTGGTCATCGCCTTTCCGGTGATTGCCCAGCAGGTCTACAAATTCGTGGCGCCCGGTCTCTACAAGAACGAGCGCGCGGCCTTCCTGCCGTTCCTGGTCGCGTCCCCGATCCTCTTCCTGATCGGTGCGGCCCTCGTCTATTTCTTCTTCACGCCGATGGTCATGTGGTTCTTCCTGGCGATGGAGCAGGGCGGCGGCGAGGGCCAGGTCTCCATCCAGCTGCTGCCGAAGGTTTCCGAATATCTCAGCCTGATCATGTCGCTGATCTTCGCCTTCGGTCTGGTCTTTCAGCTTCCCGTTATCTCGTCCCTGCTGGTGCGCACCGGTTTCATCGATTCCAAGGCGCTTGCGGACAAGCGCAAATACGCGATCGTCATCGCCTTCGTCGTGGCCGCTGTGCTGACGCCGCCGGATCCGGTTTCCCAGATCGGTCTTGCACTGCCGGCCATCCTTCTCTACGAGATTTCAATCTATACGGCCCGACTCATCGAACGGCAGCGGGCGAGCGCCTCGAACGCGAAGGATGCGGAAAACGAGGTCGCTGCAACACCGGATGAGGCTGACTAAGCCTCTCTTCCGGGGTTGCCGCAGGTCGCTGCCGGGCGCGAGTGGGTCTCAATCCACGGAACGCCTGGAACGACAATGCTTGATATTAAATGGATCCGCGACAACGCCGACGCTCTTGATGCCGCCCTTGCAAAGCGCGGCGCAAGTCCTCTTGCCAAGGCGCTGATCGATCTCGACGAGAAACGCCGCAGCGTCATCCAGACGGCACAGGACATGCAGTCGCGCCGCAACGCCGCCTCCAAGGAGATCGGCGCGGCGATGGCGGCCAAGAATGCCGAGCTTGCCGACAAGCTGAAGGCCGAAGTGGCCGACATCAAGAACCTGCTTCCGGCTGCCGAAGAGGAAGAGCGCCAGGTCACGGCCGAGCTTAACGACGCCCTTTCGCGCATCCCCAACATTCCGCTCGACGACGTGCCGGTCGGCTCGGACGAGGCGGGAAATGTGGAGAAGTCCAAGTGGGGCCAGAAGCCCGGCTGGAACCACAAGGCGCTGGAACACTACGAAATCGGCGAAGCGCTCGGCTGGATGGATTTCGAGGCCGCCTCGAAGATCGCCGGTTCGCGCTTCACGGTGCTGAAGGGCCAGCTCGCCCGCCTCGAGCGTGCGCTTGGACAGTTCATGATCGACATGCACACGCAGGAACACGGTTATACGGAAACCCATGTGCCGCTGCTGGTGCGCGACGACGCCATGTACGGCACCGGCCAGCTGCCGAAGTTTTCCGAGGATCTGTTCCGCACCACCGATGGCCGCTGGCTGATTCCGACTGCGGAAGTCTCGCTCACCAATCTCGTTCGCGAGCAGATCCTGGAACAGGAGAAGCTGCCGTTGCGCTTTACCGCTCTGACGCCGTGCTTCCGTTCGGAAGCCGGTTCGGCAGGTCGCGATACGCGCGGCATGCTGCGCCAGCACCAGTTCATGAAGTGCGAGATGGTCTCCATCACCGATGCGGACAGCTCGCTCGACGAACTGGAGCGCATGACTGCCTGTGCGGAAGAGGTGTTGAAGCGCCTCGACCTGCATTACCGCGTCCTGACGCTCTGCACGGGCGATATGGGCTTCGGCGCGCGCAAGACCTATGACCTGGAAGTGTGGCTGCCGGGACAGGACACCTACCGCGAAATCTCGTCCTGCTCGGTCTGCGGCGATTTCCAGGCGCGCCGGATGAATGCGCGCTATCGCGGTAAGGACGACAAGTCCACGAAGTTCGTGCACACGCTGAACGGTTCGGGCACGGCCGTCGGCCGCGCATTGATCGCCGTCATGGAAAACTACCTCAATGCCGACGGTTCGATCACCGTGCCGGACGCGTTGCTGCCCTATATGGGCGGCCTGAAGAAAATCGAGAAGGCCGCCTGAGGCGGAAGACGAGATGCGCATCCTTCTGACCAATGACGATGGTATCCACGCCGAGGGCCTTGCAGCCCTCGAGCGTATCGCCCGTGAATTGACGGACGACGTCTGGATCGTCGCGCCGGAGACGGACCAGAGCGGCCTTGCGCATTCGTTGACGCTTTCCGAGCCGCTGCGCCTGCGCAAGATCGACGACAAGCGGTTCGCGCTGCGAGGCACGCCGACGGACTGTATCATCATGGGCGTGCGCGAGGTTTTGGACGAAAAGCCGGACCTCGTTCTGTCCGGCGTCAATGCCGGCGCCAACATGGCCGATGACGTCACCTATTCCGGTACTATCGCCGGCGCCATCGAGGGAACGCTGCAGGGCATCAAGTCCATGGCGCTGAGCCAGGCGTACAACTATGCCGGCGGCCGCGTCGTGCCGTGGGAAGTGGCCGAGACCTTCGCGCCGAAACTGATCCGCCAGCTGATGGACGTCGATCTGCCGGACTGGACCTTCTTCAACCTGAATTTCCCGAATTGCGCACCGAAGGATCTTCAGGGCGTCGAGGTGACGAGCCAGGGCAAGCTCGATTTCGGCCTGACGATCGATGAGCGGGCCGATGGTCGTGGCCTGCCGTATTACTGGCTGCGCTTTGGCGAGCGGAAGGGCGATTTCCGCGCCGGAACGGACATCCACGCGGTAAAGAACCACAAGATTTCGGTGACCCCGCTCAAGCTCGACCTGACGGATTACACCGTGCTCGACCGCGTGCAGCGCGCACTCATTGGCGAGGACAGGGATTGAACACGGGACGGGTGATCGAGAAGGAGGGGTTTGCCGCGCTGGCGCTGCGCCTGCGCGGTCAGGGCATCAACAATCTCGACCTCCTGACGGCCGTGGAGCAGACGCCGCGCACGCTCTTCGTACCGCCGCAATTTGCCGGCGAGGCCTATTCTCGCCGCGTCCTGCCGCTTGATTGCGGGTCCTTCATGGAAGGCATCGATCTTGCGGTGCGCATTCTGCATCTTCTCAACCTGAAGGCCGGGCAGCGCATCCTCGAAGTCGGCACCGGCAGCGGCTTTACCGCCGCCGTCATGGGGCGCCTGACGGAACGCGTCCTGACGATCGACCGGTATCGCACGCTTGTCACCAATGCGCAGCAATCGATCGAGAAGGCCGGCATCCGCAATGTCGTCGTGCGTCAGGCGGACGGCAGCAACGGCATGCCGGGCGAGGGAACGTTCGATCGCATCCTTGTCACCGTCGCCTTTCCGGCCTTGCCGCGATTCTTCGCCGAGCAGCTCGTTTCGGGCGGAATGCTGATTGCACCCGTCATGGTGAGCGACACCGAGTGCCGCATGCTGAAGCTGGTGAAGACCGGCAGCCGGTTCGACCGGGAAGACCTGTTTTCGGTGCCTTACCTGCCGATCGTTCCCCAGATGGCGCAGGCCCTCTAACCACAATTTCCCACCGCATTTTCCGGCTCGGCAGGCATTCCCTCGCTGAGTCCCTGCTGTTTTTGCCGAAATTTCCGTCGCCCAGCCGCTGTCGCATGCACGCGGCGCGCGAATTTCCTTCGCAAATACAGCGCGTTAATCTTTTGTTAACTTGCACAAGCTTCGCGCAAGCTTCGGGGCGTAGCCGGGAAGGGAAGCAAAAGGTTCCACGCAGAACGCCGGTTTTCCAGATGGTTCGGTCGTTCGGATGGAGAGGAAAATGTACGTCTCGAACAGGATCGCCAGCGGATCGACCAGCGACGGCCTCGCATATCTTGCGACGAAGGCCGCCGGCAAGGTTGTCGAGGAGAATACCGAGGCCGGATCGACCGCGCATCTTGCCGGCGGCAGTTTCGACCCGTCCGCCCATGTCGGCCTTTCGGTCGAGGCGCTTCTGGTGCTGAGCGTTGCGAAGGAAGAGCTGACCTACAGTCGGCCCGCGCTTACCGAGGCGGAACGCAACAATCTCGATACATATGAGCTCGAGAAGCGCGAATACATCGCCTACGGCCATTTCCTCGACGAAGGCGACCGCAAATCCTATTACCGCGCCTATATCGAATATCTCGACAGCATGCCGCCGCAGGACCAGCGCAGCGCGCGCTATGCCGGAACGCGTGAACCTGCCATCGCCGCCTTGCGCGCCATTGCCTACAATGAAAGCGCGCTTGACATGTCGGCGCCCGATGCCGCCCTCGAAAACGCCACCGAGGCTGGTGAGAGTTTCGCCCGGCGCGCAACGCCGATCTCGTCGATCTTCCGGCCAGGCCCCGGGGAGCTTGAGAACATCGCCCGCGTCAGCGGACGCATCTCGCGCGCTGACAGCATGTACACGACGG
The DNA here is from genome assembly GCF_049651085.1 of Shinella sp. GTDB lineage: Bacteria > Pseudomonadota > Alphaproteobacteria > Rhizobiales > Rhizobiaceae > Shinella. The sequence continues at coordinate 154,068 of NZ_JBASBL010000021.1, read as the reverse complement.
GTTTCTGAGCCGTTTCGATCGCTGTTTTGCCATGATGCGGCGACGCCATGGTTATCAAATCATCAAAATGCGAAGTGAATGGCCGGACTTTAACCAGCCAGTAACTCTAACGCGCTTTAATCGGGCTATATCAAGTAGCGTACCGATTGGGTAGTTTCATGCGTAAGAGTGTATCGCCGAGTTTTGCTAGGACTGCGACCCGCCTTATGGCGGCCGCGCTGCTGGCCAGCGTCGCGACCGGGTGCAGCTCGGACGTTTCCCGGTTTGGTGGCCTCTTCTCCAGTTCCGACCAGGACAATATCACCACCAGTTCGGTTCCGCGCCGCACGCTTTTTGGCGGCGGAAACAGCGAGCCGGTTCCGCGCGGCAATATCGGCAACGGCGGTCAGCAATACGCTTCCGGCGGCCAGATGGGTTCGCAGAACGCCGCGCTCAACCAGCCTTTCCCGGATCAGGGCGTCGTTTCCTACGACCCGATCAATACCGCGACGACCAATGGTTCCGGCACGCGATTCGCCACGACGCCGATGAACGTCCAGCGCGGCGAGCTTGCGGATCCGACTGCGGGCGGCCAGCGTCAGGCCTCGCTCGGCGAGTTGCCGCAGCGCAAGGCGAAGGCCATCGTCGAGGGTGCGGATAATCTCACGACCGCCACCGTCAAGAGCAAGGCGGGCTGGTCGACGAACAATGCTCCGGTCGTCATGCTGCGCCAGGGCGAGAGTGTGAAGACGCTTGCCAACCGCTACGGCGTGCCGGAGAAGGAAATCCTTGCGGCCAACGGCCTGAACCGCGCTTCGGATGCCGAGCCCGGTCAGCGGATCGTCATCCCGACCTTCAGCACGACGTCGAGCATCGCGAAGGCTTCGACGGATTCCACCCTCAAGGTCGACAACAGGCTGCCGACGCCGGATGGCAAGAGCGAGCAGAAGGTCGCCATCCTGCCGGGCACCTCCACGCGGGACAAGGTGAAGTCGGAAAGCGGCCAGACGAATTCCAACGTTGCCGATGCCGGCGAAGGCAAGGGCAAGGGTGGCTATGAAGTGAAGCCGGGCGATTCGCTCGCCAAGATCGCGCGCAGCAACGGCGTATCCGTCGATGCGCTGAAAAAGGCCAATGGTCTTGAGACCGCCTCGATCCGTATCGGACAGAACCTGGTCATTCCGGCTGGCGGCGGCGCTGCGGCGGAAACAGCGACCGACAAGACCATGACCGCCTCGGTTCCTGTGACCAAGGAAAAGAAGGTGGAGACGAGCGAGAAGAAGCCGGAAAGCTACAAGGCGCCGGTGAAGACCGTTTCCATCACGGAAGCCACGGAAAAGTCGGGCGTGACGGACGATGCGCCGGAATCGACCGGTATCGGCAAGTATCGCTGGCCGGTACGCGGCGCGGTCATCGCGGCCTATGGTGCCAATGTCGAAGGCAGCCGCAATGACGGCATCGACATCTCGGTCCCGGAAGGCACGCCGATCAAGGCCGCCGAGAACGGCGTCGTCATCTATTCCGGCAGCAGCCTGAAGGAGCTTGGCAACGCGGTTCTCGTCCGGCACGACGACGGCACCGTCACGGTCTATGGTCATGCAGGCGAACTGAACGTGCAGCGCGGCCAGAAAATCCAGCGCGGCCAGACCGTCGCCACCTCCGGCATGAGCGGAAATGCGAAGCGCCCGAAGGTGCATTTCGAGGTGCGCAAGAACGCGACGCCGGTCAACCCGATGACCTTCCTGGAATAGCGGAAGCGTAATTTTCCAGCACTCTGCGCGGACGGCTCCCTCGGGGCCGTCCGTTTTCGTTTCTGCAGCTGATGGACCGTGCCGTCACGAGGCAGGCTTGCGACTACCTGTTCAGCGTTTTGCCGAGGCGGCCGGCGAGGTCCTGCACATATTGCCAGGCGACGCGACCGGAGCGCGAGCCGCGTGTGGTGGCCCATTCGAGCGCCTCGGCGTGCAGTTTCTCGCGCGGCAGATCAAGATCGAAATGGCCGGCATAGCCGTCGATCATCTCGAGATATTCGTCCTGGCTGCACTTGTAGAACCCGAGCCAGAGGCCGAAGCGGTCGGACAGGGAGACCTTTTCTTCCACGGCTTCGGACGGGTTGATTGCCGTCGACTGCTCGTTCTCGATCATGTTGCGCGGCAGGAGGTGCCGGCGGTTCGATGTTGCGTAGAGCAGCACATTGTCCGGCCGTCCCTCAACGCCGCCATCAAGCGCCGCCTTCAGCGACTTGTAGGAGGTGTCGTCATGGTCGAAGGACAGGTCGTCGCAGAACAGGATGACCGGGAAGGGCAGGTCCTTCAGGATATCCAGAAGCGTCGGCAGCGTCGCGATATCCTCGCGATGCACCTCGATCAGCTTCAGCCCGCTTGCAGTTTCCTTCGCCGCAAGCGCATGCACGGATTTTACCAGCGACGACTTGCCCATCCCGCGCGCGCCCCAGAGCAGCACATTGTTGGCCGGCAGGCCGCGGGCGAAGCGCACCGTATTGTCGACGAGGATGTCGCGGACATGGTCCACGCCGCGAATGAGATCGATGTCGATACGGTTCGGGCGTTTCACCGCCTGCACATGCTGGCGCGCGGGCGCCCAGACGAAGACGTCGGCGGCGTTCCAGTCGTTGACGGCGGGGGCGGGGCCGGCGAGGCGTTCCAGCGCGGCGCTGACGCGGCCGATTTCTGCCAGCAGCAGCTTGACGTGATCTTCCTGCAATGTCTCTCTCCTCATGCTCCCTGCCGGGTAGCATGCGACGGCCGGGGACGAAAAGAGGGAAAGCGCTTGAAAAACGAGAGCCTCGCTGTCTCGTGTGTTGCATTCAATGCCTGCTTGCCTATATTCCGGCAACCGAAATGGCCCCTCTGGCCGCGCAAATTCAATATTTCAAGGAGTAGCTGATGTTCATTACCGAGGCCTTCGCCCAGACGGCGGCACCCGGCGGCGCAACGGGCGGTGCAGACATCCTCATGTCGGTCCTGCCGTTCCTGCTTATCTTCGTGGTGATGTATTTCCTCATCATCCGTCCGCAGCGTGCCGCCATGAAGCGCCGCGAAGAGCTTCTGAAGAACATCCGCCGCGGCGACCAGATCGTCACGGGCGGCGGCATCGTCGGCAAGGTCACCAAGGTCGTCGACGACAGCGAGCTTGAAGTCGAAATCGCCGAGGGCGTCAAGGTGCGCGTCGCGCGCAGCGGCGTCAGCGAAGTCCGCGTCAAGGGCGAACCCGTCAAGGAATAAGCTTGGCCTGCCGCCCGGCCGGGGATACCCTCGGCCCGGCGGCCCGACTGGTTTTCAGCCGGCCCTGGCGCCGGACCTAAGTCGAGACCCCGATGCAGCAATCCGCCCGCTGGAAGACACTTTCGCTCTGGCTCGCCCTCGTGGCGAGCTTTCTTGTCATCCTGCCGAGCCTTTTGCCGGCGCGCATGGCAAACGAGCTTCCCGGCTGGCTCGCCGCGCATCGCCTCGTTCCGGGCCTTGATCTGACCGGCGGATCGCGTCTCGTTCTGGAAGTTTCCCGCGCGGACATTGCCGCCGAACGGCTTCGGGCCGGGGTGGAGACGATCGGCAACGCCCTGCGCGCCGCCCGCGTTCCCCATAGCGATCTCAATGGCGCCGATGACGCGATCGACGTGACCGTGACGGCGCCGGACCGCGTCGATACTGCACGCGAGGCCCTCACGGGCCTTGGTCTCGGCACGCTCAGCGAGCCGGAAAACGGGCAGTTCCGGATCGTGTTGTCCGCTTCGGCCGTCGATGAAGCAATCAGCGCTGCATCGCTGGGCGCCGTCGATGCCGTGCGTCGCCGGGTGGAGAGCCTCGGCATTCCCTCCCTCCTCGTTGCGCGCGGCGACCGCGACCGCATCACCGTCTCCATGCCGGGCCTCACCGATCCGCAGCGTGTGAAAGACATGCTCGCGCAGGTCGGCGGTCTTTCCGCCCGGCTGGTCGATGACAGCATGCCGGTCAACACGGCAATCGAGGATGGTGCACCGGCAGGCTCTGAAGTCCTCTATTCCATAGGTGAGCCGCCGGTCGGCTATCTGGTGAAGCAGGACGACCTCTTCACCACGGTCGACGTCGCCTCGGCGCAGCCCGCCGCCAATGGCGAGCCCTTCATCGAATTCGTGCTGAAGGCCGAGGCTGCCGAACGGCTTGCCGCCTTCACCAAGGAAAACAGCGGTCGCATCATCGCCATCCTGCTCGACGGGCAGGTCATCTCGACCTCGCAGATCCAGGGCGCGATCGTCGACGGCGTTGGCCGGCTTTCCGGCGATTTCGATGCGGAAGGTGCGGCCAACATTGCCCGCGTCGTCGCCAGCGGCCCGCTGCCAGCCCCGCTCACCATCATCGAGGAGCGCTCGATCGAGCCGGCGCTCGGCACGACAGCCGTCAGCACGGTGGTGATTGCGCTGGTCGCCGCTGTTGCCGCGGTCGTTGCATTCATGACCTTCTTCTACGGCGTGCTCGGCGTCATCGCCTCGCTGTCGCTGTTCTTCAACGTGCTTTTGACCTTTGCAATCCTTGCGCTCGTCGGCATGCCAATCTCGCTGTCGATGATTGCGGGTGTGGTTCTGACCGTCGGTCTTGCGGTCGATGCCAGCGTGCTGATCTTCGAGCGTATCCGCGAGGAAACGAAAAACGGCCGCTCGCTGCGCGATGCCATCGATATCGGCTTCGGCCGTGCCCGAACCACGGTGCTGGACGCATCCGCGACGATGCTGATCGCCGTCGCGCTGCTCTTCCTGCTCTCGGCCGCGCCCGTTCGTGCCTTTGCGCTTACCGTTGGCATCGGGCTTCTGGCAACGCTCTTCACCACCTTCACTCTGACGCAGCGCCTCGTGCGGGCCTGGCTTGGCCGCAGCCATGCGACGCATCTGCCGAAGAGCGTGCGCACCGGCCTGTTCGACCGGCTCAACCTGCGCTTCATGGCGGTTCGCAACGTCGTGTTCCTCGCAACAGCTGCGCTCTCGCTGGTCATTGCCGGTCTTCTCATGCTCGGCGAATTGCGGCTCGGCATCGATTTCACCGGCGGTGCGGCGATGGAGATCCAGGCCAAGTCTGGCGATGCCGATCTGTTCGATATATCCGCGCGTCTTGCCGATGCCGGCATCGATGTCCTGAGCATCGACACCCATGGCGACGCGCGCCGGTCGCTCGTGCGCCTGACCTCGCAGGGCGAGGGGGAAAATGCCGAGCAGACATCGGTGCTCGTGGCACGCGGCGAGCTGGAGGATGCCTATGATTTCCGCCGGGTCGAGGTGGTTGGCCCGGCCATTTCCGGTGAGCTAATCGATACGGCGACACTCGGCTTCGTTGCCGGCCTTCTGGCGCTGGTCGCCTATATCTGGATCCGCTTCGAGTGGCACTTCGCCATCGGCGCGGTGATCGCGCTGGCGCATGACGTCTTCTTCACGCTCGGGTTCCTTGCTATCGCCGATATCGAGTTCAATGTCAGCGCTGTCGCTGCGCTGCTCACGGTCGCCGGCTATTCGCTGAACGACACGATGGTCGTCTATGATCGCATTCGAGAAAATCTCCGGCATTTCAAGCGGATGCCGTTGCCGATCCTGATCGATGACGCCATCAATCGCACGCTCTCGCGCACCGTGCTGACCTCGGCCACGACGCTGATCGCGCTTGCCGCGCTGGCATTCTTCGGCGGCGAGGCGATCCGTACCTTCGCGCTGACGCTGCTCTTCGGGGTGGCGATCGGCACCATTTCCTCTATCTACATTGCCGGACCGATTCTCATTCTGTTCCGCCTCAGGCCGGAGAGCTACCGCCCGGACAAGGGCGGTGCAGGGACGGGCACGGAGGCGACAGGAACCAATGGCTAAAGGCATCGAAATCCGGGAGGCGCATTTCCCCGGGCGTGCGCCGATCGACGCATATGGCAATGGCGGCTTCCGCTTTGCCGACATGTCGCATCGCGGCTCCATCCTCTGCCTGCCGTCCGGCATTTACGGCTGGAACAAGACGGAGGATACACCGCTTGTTGTCTCCGACCTGCAGCGCGTGCTGGACGAGGCGGGCGACATCGAGGTTCTGCTCGTCGGTACCGGAACGGAAATCCGCCCGCTGTCGCCGGAAATCAAGGCTGCGCTGAGGGAGCGGAATATCAGGTCCGATCCGATGAGCACGGGCGCGGCCGTGCGCACGTTCAACGTCATGCTGGCGGAGAGCCGGGCGGTTGCCGTCGCACTCATCGCCGTTTGATCCGGAAGGCCAATTTGCGGACGTGACCAGTACAATACAAGACAACTATGCGCACTGCCTGACGGTGCTCCGCGACACCGATCGCGATCGATACCTCGCCTGCCTGCTGGCGCCGGCGGAAAAGCGCGGAGCGCTTGCCGCTCTCTATGCGTTCCATGCCGAGATCGCGCGGGTGCGCGACGTGGTGCGCGAGGCGCTTCCCGGCGAAATCCGCCTGCAATGGTGGCGCGAACTTCTGGAAGGCGAGGCGGACGGCGAAGCGATGGCCAATCCGCTCGCCGCCGGCCTCATGGCCTGCGTCAAGGAACACCGCCTGCCGGTCGCCGTGCTGACGGACATGATCGAGGCGCGAATCTTCGACGTCTACAACGATCCGATGGAAAACCGCGCCGCGCTGGAGGGCTATGCCGGTGAGACGGCCTGCGCGCTGATCCAGCTTGCAAGCCTGATTCTCGATCCGCAGGAAGCGCCGAAATCGGCGGAAGCGGCTGGCCATGCCGGCGTCGCGCAGACCGTTGCCGGCATCCTCCTGATGCTGCCGATCCATCGTCGGCGCGGACAGGTCTATCTGCCGACCGACCTGCTTGCCGCAACGGGCCTGACGCCGGAAGCCCTGCTCGACGGCAGCGACAGGATAGCGGCCGCCCGTGCGATAGAAGCTTTCGCAGGACTCGGCCGCGAGCATCTTGCCAAGGCGCGCGCCGCCGGCGGCATCTCGGCCTCGAATCGCTCCGCGTTTTCGCCGGTTGCGATTGTCCCGCATGTCCTCGATGCTGCGGGAAAGGCAGGAGCGGCGGCCCTCGATCGTACCCTTCAGCCGGCCCAGTGGCGTCGGCAATGGTGGATGTGGCGTTCCATGCGGCGGGGCGCGTTCTGAAGGCTTCAGCCACCTGAAAGGCCGAAAAAGTCAGCAATCATTGTGCAGGCTTGTCCGCCGTGCTTGACGGGACGCAAAACTGGCGCAAGCCTTGTCGACTTATAGTGACGTGATCATTCGTGGAGGAGTGGATCGATGCTCTGGACCATCACCATCGTCTGCCTGTTTCTCGCCGGCCTGATCTTCCGTCAGAGCTTCCGCAAGCGGAACGAGGAGCGGGAAACGATGGGCGAGGATGCCGGGCTTGCCATTCTGGAATTCGGCCGGGCCTTTCCGGGAGAGGCGATCCGTGAGGTGATCAGCACGGCGAACGGCCGGACCGTGTTCCTGCGACTGCACGATGGCAAGGCCGGTTGCATGCACGCGCATGGACACCACTATACCTGCCATCTGATCGAGCCCGGCACGGTGCGCGTTTCCAGCGTCGGCCCCCGCCGCCTCGAGGTTCAATTCGCCAACGCGTCCTTCGAGGGCGGCACTTTCGAGTTTCGCGACGAAAAACAGGCTGCGGAAGTCTCGCTCTGGCTTCTTGGCAGTTTCAGGCCGGTCATTGCCGGCCCAGACCCCGAGATTGCCGGCCGGCCGAGCTAGAGAGTTTCCGGTGAACCGAAATTCACCGGATTCACCTGAAACGCCTTGAAAATCAGCGCTCGAGCCAGCCGGCGCAGTCTTCCAGCGCCCGGGCCGCGGTCGCCTGCTTCTTGGCGATCGCCTTGTCCTTGCCACGGAAGCGCTTCATGCCTTCCGGCTTGGTCACCGTACCGGGCTCCAGCGGCGGAAACAGGCCGAAATTGATGTTCATCGGCTGGAAGGAACGCTTGCCCGGCTCGTCGTCGGAGACGATGTGGCCACCGGTAATATGGTTGAGCAATGCGCCGAAGGCCGTCGTTTCAGGCGGCAGCGATGGCGTCCCGCCCAGGCGTTCGGCGGAAGCGAAGCGACCGGCGAGCAGGCCAATGCTGGCGCTCTCCACATAGCCCTCGCAGCCGGTGATCTGCCCGGCAAACCGAAGGCCCGGCCGGCCCTTCAGCGTCAGAGAACGGTCGAGCAGCGTCGGCGAATTGATGTAGGTGTTGCGGTGGAGACCGCCGAGACGCGCGAATTCTGCATTTTCCAGCCCGGGAATGAGGCGGAAGATCTCCGCCTGCGCGCCGTATTTCAGCTTCGTCTGGAAACCGACCATGTTGTAGAGCGTGCCGAGGGCATTGTCCTGCCGCAGCTGCACGACCGCATAGGGCTTGACCGTCGGGTTGTGCGCGTTGGTGAGGCCCATCGGCTTCATCGGGCCGTGACGCAGCGTCTCGCGGCCGCGTTCCGCCATCACTTCGATCGGCAGGCAGCCGTCGAAATAGGGTGTGCCTTCCCATTCCTTGAAGCCGGTCGTGTCGCCGGCGATCAATGCGTCGATGAAGGCATTGTACTGCGCTTCATCCATCGGGCAGTTGATATAGTCCTTGCCCGTGCCGCCGGGGCCGACCTTGTCGTAGCGCGACTGGAACCAGCAGGTATCCATGTCGATGCTCGGCGTGTGCACGATCGGCGCGATGGCGTCGAAGAAGGCCAGCGAATCGGCGCCGGTGCGCGCCTGGATCGCGGCGGCAAGCGAGGGAGCGGTCAGCGGGCCGGTGGCGATGATCGCCTGGTCCCAGTCCTCCGGGGGGAGCCCCGTCACTTCCTCGCGCGTGATGGTGATCAGCGGATGGCTTTCGAGCGCGGCCGTGACGCTTTCGGAAAAACCGTCGCGGTCGACCGCAAGCGCGCCGCCGGCCGGAACCTGGTTGGCATCGGCCGAGCGCATGATCAGCGAGCCGGCCAGCCGCATTTCGGCATGCAGCACACCGACCGCATTGCTCGTCGCATCGTCGGAGCGGAAGGAGTTGGAGCAGACGAGTTCGGCAAGACCGTCCGTCTTGTGGGCATCCGTGCCGCGCACGCCGCGCATTTCATGCAGGATGACGGGAACGCCGCTTTCGGCGATCTGCCAGGCGGCTTCGGAGCCGGCAAGGCCGCCGCCGATGACGTGAATGGGAGCAGGAGAAGAGGTCTTTGTCATGGGCGGTTCGTTACCATGGAGACCGGCGCAATCCAAGGAAAGAGTGGTGCGCTCTGCAATGCCCGGAATCAAAAACGGCACCAGATGGTGCCGTTTGAAACGTTCCTCGCGCGTCGCCGTTTCCGGCCGCAGCGTCGGAAATCCGGCTGGTGTCTTAGCGGAAGGAACGGGCTGCAATGTCGCGGATGTCGTAACGGGTCAGGCCGATGTCGGACAGCGTGTGGTTCGACAGGTTGCCGAGTTCGTTCATCGTGCGGCGGTAGGAAATCCAGTTCTTTGCGATGCGGATCGGGTTCATGTTCTTCTCCTCGAGATGTTGGCCGGCAGGTCTGTCTTACCGGTTTGTGACGCCTGTATACGCGACACTTCTGTTAATGTGCAGTGCAAAGAAAATGCAGCTGCTATGCATTTGTGCAATAAGACGGTCACCAAAAGCGCAGATGGAGCGTCTCGTTGCAGCAGGGTCGCAAAACGCCGGAATTGCAGGCAACTGGACAAGCTGGTTGCCCGGATTTCGGCGTTGTTTGCCTGGTCGCAGATGGAAACCGCGACATTGTGCGTCGCAATATATCCGCAAATGAAAGCGCCCTTCCACTTTCGCGGAAGGACGCTTGAAATCAATGGATCCGGATGGATCGGTCGGCTTAGATCGTAGCCTTGCGAGCGATGTACGGAATATCGCTGCGGCCGATGCCGAGGTCACGAAGTTCGCGGTCGCTCATGCGGCCGAGTTCGTTGACGGTCTGACGGTACTTGCGCCAGTTGTTGAAAGAGCGTGCCAGGTTCATGTTCATTACCCCTTTCTTGGGCTTCCTACTGAGCGGCCGCTCGTCGTTGGCGCCGCTCTGATCTGTTGATTTGGAATATACGTTGCGCCGCAAAAAAGACCAGCGCTGGAACAGCACGGCACCTATGCGCTAAATGCATGTCAAGCAAAAATTTTGGCAAAATTCTGGCTGAATTCCGGGCTTTTGGCCACAATGGTTAAGACTGCGAGGCTTCCACTGTATGGGTGCAGTGCAAAAAGCAACGCCCGCCGGGGGAGGAGGTCCGGCGGGCGTTGCTGATCTCGATTGGCAGCTTGGGAGGAGGAGGGGCTGCCAATCCTGTCGGGGGCGTAGGGAGGAGGAGATCGCCGTCCGACTGATGGGCTTCATATAGTGCGCCGACCTGCCTGGCGGTAGCGCTTGATTGGAATGGCACCCATGCATCTCGCGCATGCATGCTGCGCTGCGTGACCAAGCCTGCGCAGGGATTGCGCGAAAGACGGGTCGGCATGGGAGTTTTCCGGGGAACGGGGTGGTTGCGTGCAATGAGCGCAAACAATAACGCCCGCTGGGGGAGGAGGTCCAGCGGGCGTCTATTGGTGATTGGCAACTGGGAGGAGGAGTGTTGCCAATCGTATCGGAGTGACGCTGGGAGGAGGAGTGCGTCGCTCCGAATTCCTATCGATCCCCGTTTCCGGAGCGTCGGGTCTTGCGGCGTCATGCCGGGCGTTCGACCAATTCGCCCTCCCGTTCCTCTGTCGACTTGCTGTGCGCGGCGCCGTGATTTGCGGGCTGGATCAGCTCTGATCCGATGACTGGACTATAGACTCGCCCGTCGAATTTGTGCAGTGCAATATGGGAATGGATGATATGCATCCGCTGCATGCCCCGAAATCGAGAATCTGACCTGCCTCGCATGGTTAGATTTGCCATGGATTTCTTAGTTTCTCGTTAATCCTGGCTGCCCGGCTGGCCAATTTTAGGGGTTTCGAACGGGAAATTGCCCGTATTTCGATTTTTTGCTCCGATTGCGAATTTTCCCGGGCTCTATATCGTCCGTGTTGACAGGGTCGGAATCAGCCGGCCCTGATTGCATTTTGCCGAATGGAGCGGGAACGGATGTACAGGGGCAGGTTGGAGCGCGATCTCAAACTCTGGGAGACGCAGGGCCTCATCGATGCGCAGACCGCCGGGAGCCTGCTCAAGGAATACGATTCCCGCGAAAATTCCTTCAGCCTCGGCCGCGTGCTGATGATCATTGCGGCGCTGCTCGTCGCTGCGGCCGTTCTGCTGCTCGTTGCCTCTAACTGGGAAGCCATCCCGCGCCTTGCCCGGCTTGTCGGTATTCTCGGCGTCATCTGGGGTGCCTATCTTGCCGGCGGCGTGCTCGTCATGCGCGGGGCGGAGCGGCTTGCCGCCGCCTTCCTCGTGCTCGGCACGCTGGCCTTCGGCGGGGCGATCGCACTGGTCGGGCAGATGTATCATCTGTCGGGCGATACGTTCCAGGCGATGCTCGTCTGGTTTGCCGGCGCGGTCGCAGCGGCCGCGCTGTTCCGCTCCGGCGCCGTCACGGCAATTGCTGGCTTCCTCGCCTTCGTCGTGGCGGGAGCGGACTGGACCCAATCCTACAGTTCCGACGAGACGGTGCTGCTGTGGCTGATGCCGCTGATGGCGGGCATCATCATCCTGCTCGTGCGCTATACGGGTGCAGACCGGGTCAGGCACCTGGCCTATCTGCTGCTCGTGTCGTGGCTTGCCTATATATATAGCGAGAACGAGACGCCGACGGTCGCAATCGCCATCGCCTCGGGCGGCGCGGTCGCCTATCTGCTTGCCGCCGTGCCGCAATCGCCGCTTCATGCGATCGCCCGCAGCGCGGGGGCCGCACCCGCCTTCTATTCCTATCTCGTGCTGCTGCTCGGTCTTCTCGTGCTGCATGCCGAATTCGACGACGTCTCGGACCGGCTGGTCCTCGGCGTCATCACGCTGGGCGCGGCCATTGCCGGCATTGCGTTGTCCGGCAAGGAGAACGGTGCGGTGCGCTATCTCGGTTACGCCGCCTTCGCCGCCGAGACACTCTATCTTGCGTCGGAAACGATCGGCTCGATCATCGGCACATCCGGCTTCTTCCTCGTTTCCGGTGTCGTCGTGGCGCTGATCGCCTGGGCGGTGATCGCGTTGGAGCGCCGCTTTTCCACGGCTGACACCAAGGCGGAGGCTTGAGCCATGACCGTATCGCGTTTCCTTCGCATCCCGCCGCTGGTTGCGGCCATCGCCGCCGCGGCGCTCCAGACGGCCGTCATCGGCTACATGGTCGAAAGCCGCGCCGCCATCCTGCGCAACGGCGCGGACATCAAGCTGAAGACGCAACCCGTCGACCCGCGCGACCTTTTGCGCGGCGACTATGTGATCCTGTCCTATCCCATCTCGACGATCCCGAAGTCCATCGTCACCGGCGAGGTGCCCACGGGCGGAACGCGCTCGCGCCTCAACGTTCGCCTGAAGCCGGGCGCGGACGGGCTCTGGAGCGCGACGGAGGCAAGTTTCGGCATCCTTGCGCCCGAGGACGGCAGTGTCTTGCTGCGTACCATGCCGTTCGATTTCTATTCGACCGGGGCCGGCGACATTCCCGATACGCTCTTTGTCAGCTACGGCATCGAGCGCTATTATGTGCCGGAAGGCGAAGGCAAGGTGCTGGAGGATGCTCGCAACCAGGAGGAACTGGAAGTGGAGGCCCGCGTCTCGGCCGATGGCACGCCGCAGATCGCCCGGCTGATCCTGCGCGGCGAGCCGGTCTACGACGAACCGCTCTATTGAAAGCCGTTGCCTGGAAGAACGCCAGCCTGCCGCATTTTTCCTTTGATCCGCCGGAAACGGGTGATATAGAGACGCCGCGCTCGGAAGGCGCCATGAGCAGCGGCATATGCCGCCCGTGGCAAAGCGGTTTCTGAGACGCGGGTATGGTGAAATTGGTAGACACGCCAGATTTAGGTTCTGGTGCCGCAAGGCGTGGGAGTTCAAGTCTCTCTACCCGCACCAGAGCCACGAAGTGCGGGGCAAGGTTCCGTGCGGCGTGGAGCAGCGCTGCATAGTCCCTCAAATCACATGCGATTTGAGGGACTATGCAGCGGATTCATGATTTGCAGCGTCCTTTGCGCACCGTGAATGGCGTGCGGTGCTGCGGAGAGCGCCATTTTGCTTGCCAAAAGGCCACCGAATTCAGTAAAGCCACTGCCGGCAAATGGACCGGCGGGGTGCTCGCCTTAAACCGGAAGACCGGTTGAGCATCGCCAACTCGAAATGAAGGTTTGAACATGCAGGTTATCGAAACGCTCGCTGAAGGGCTGAAGCGCGAAATCAAGGTCGTCATCCCGGCCAAGGACATGGAAGCTCAGATGATCGAGCGTCTTGAAGACGTGAAGGGCCGTGTCCGCATCAACGGCTTCCGTCCGGGCAAGGTGCCGTTCGCGCACGTCAAGAAGATGTACGGCAAGTCCGTCATGGCCGAACTCGTCAACGAGATCGTCCGCGACCGTCCGTCCTCGATTCTCTCCGAGCGTGGCGAAAAGTCCGCAACGCAGCCGGAAGTCGCGATGACCGAAGACCAGGCCGAAGCGGAAAAGATCCTCGCCGGTGAAGCCGATTTCGAATTCACGCTGTCCTATGAAATCATTCCGACCATCGAGCTGAAGGACAATTCCGGTATCGCCGTCACGCGCGAAGTCGTTGAAGTCGACGCCAAGGAAGTTGACGATCAGATCCTGAAGATCGCCGAAAGCGCCCGTTCCTACGAGACGAAGAAGGGCAAGGCCGCCGATGGCGACCGCGTCACCATCGACTATCTCGGCAAGGTTGACGGCGTTGCCTTCGACGGCGGCAAGGACGAGGACGCAGAACTCGTTCTGGGTTCCAACCGTTTCATCCCGGGCTTCGAAGAGCAGCTCGTCGGCCTGAAGGCTGGCGACGAGAAGGTCATCACCGTGAACTTCCCGGCTGACTACCCGGCTGCAAACCTCGCCGGCAAGGAAGCCACCTTCGACATCAACGTCAAGGACGTCGCCGCTCCTGCCGAAGTCGAGATCAACGACGACCTCGCCAAGAAGCTCGGCCTCGAATCGGCCGACAAGCTGCGCGAAATCGTCCGCGGCCAGATTGAAAGCCAGTACGGCTCGGTCACCCGCCAGAAGGTCAAGCGTCAGATCCTCGACCAGCTCGATGAGATGTACAAGTTCGACACGCCGGAGCGCCTGGTCGACGCCGAGTTTGAAAACATCTGGCGCCAGATCAACACGGACCTCCAGCAGTCCGGCAAGACCTTTGCCGACGAAGACACGACGGAAGAAGCCGCTCGCGAAGAATATCGCAAGCTCGCCGAACGCCGCGTCCGTCTCGGCCTCGTTCTCTCGGAAATCGGCGAAAAGGCCGGCGTCCAGGTGAGCGACGACGAAATGCAGCGCTCGCTTTACGACCAGCTCCGCCAGTTCCCGGGCCAGGAAAAGCAGATCCTCGAATACTTCCAGAAGACCCCGGGTGCAGCAGCCTCCCTGCGCGCGCCGATCTTTGAAGAAAAGGTCGTCGATCACCTGCTCAGCGAGATCAAGGTAACGGACAAGACCGTTTCCAAGGACGAGCTGATGGCTGACGACGAGGAAGGCTCCGACAAGGACGCCAAGAAGGCTGCGCCGAAGAAGAAGGCTGCTGCCAAGGCTGAAGCTGCGGAAGGCGAAGAAGCCGCTCCGAAGAAGAAGGCCCCGGCCAAGAAGAAGGCCGCTGAAGGCGACGCCGAGTAATCGGATCGATACCCAAATGTGAAAAGGCCGCCTCCAGGCGGCCTTTTTGTTGGCAGCCAGGAAGAGGCGCCACGCGTATCGACGGATTTCACCCCAGGGTCAGCAGCAGCGCCCGGTGATCCGAAACCTCCGGCGACTCGACAACCGAAAACGCAGCAACCTGCGCTTGCCGGTTCACCAGCATGTAGTCCGCGTAACGTTCCGGCTTTGTATAGAGCGACGTGCGCGTATCGGTGAAGCCGTTGCCGGTGACGAGGTCGGCAAGTTCGAGGCGTGCGAGGATATTGAAGGTGCTGCTTTGCGGCAGGATATTCAGGTCGCCGCAGAGGACAAGCGCTTCGTCGCTGTGATGCAGGCGCTCGATCAGGGCGACGAGCGCTTCCGCCTGCGCCTCCCGGCAAGGCGTGTCGCCTTTGCCGTTCTCCGTTCGCAGGCCATGGCATTGCACGATGCAGATCGGCCGGTCTGCCTCGTAGTCGTACAGGCGGAAGGCATGTGCATTGCGCGAGCGGGGATGGGCGCCGAAGCCGTGCGGGGAGAATGCCTGGTGCACGAAGTCGAGCGCCTGGCCGATGACGGCAAAATCCTGCCGGATGAAGGTGGCGAGCCCGAATTCCTGCCAGCAGGCCTGCTCGCCATCCACCAATTCGCCGCGCATGGAGGGCGCGAAGAAGCCGTCATGCGCGGGCAGGGCGGCGGTGATGTCCTTGTAGAGATTGGCGCGCTGCTGCAGCTCGACCGCGCCATCGCGATAGGTCAGCCAATCAGACCGCGCGCGAATGGCGCGCGGCACTTCCTGCAGGCAATAGACGTCGGCGTCGACCTGGGCGAGGTAATCGATGAGCGGGGTGTGCAGCATGCCGCCCCAGACGTTCAGCGACAGGATTTTCATGCGTCGCTCCCTTGGCGGGGGTCAGCCCTTCTGCGACAGGTCGCCCATGCGGTTCCAGGCGTCGAGGCCGGCGATCTTGTAGGCTTCGGCGAGCGTCGGATAGTTGAAGGTGTTCTCGACGAAATATTCGACGGTGCCCTTCAGGTTGAGGACGGCCTGGCCGATATGGACGAGTTCCGTCGCGCCTTCGCCGACGATGTGCACGCCGAGCAGGCGGCGGGTCTTCAACGAGAAGATCATCTTCAACAGGCCGGAATCGAGGCCCATGATATGGCCGCGCGAGGTTTCGCGGAAACGCGCCATGCCGCACTCATAGGGAATGCCGCGCTCCTTGACCTCTTCCTCCGTCAGGCCGCAGGTCGAGATTTCCGGCACGGCATAGATGCCGTAGGGGAAATATTTCGGCGGCTCCTTGGCGATGGCGCCGACGGCGACACGGGCCGCGATACGGCCCTGTTCCATCGAGGTGGAGGCAAGGCTCGGGAAACCGACGACGTCGCCGGCGGCATAGATATGCGGCACGTCCGTCTGGAAGGTTTCCGGGTTCACGCTGAGGCGGCCGCGCGAATCGGCCGAAAGGCCGGCGGCGGCAAGGTTCAGGCTGTCCGTCGCGCCGACGCGGCCGGCGGCGTAGAGCACCATGTCGCAGGTGACGCGGCGGCCATTGTCCAGCATGATCTCGCACTTGCCATTGTCGCGCTTTTCCACCGCCTCTGCCTTCTGGCCGAGGATCAGCTTCATGTTGCGGTCGCGCAGCTGGTAGACGAAGTCTTCGACGATTTCCCTGTCGATGAAATCGAGGATGGTCGATTTCGGGTCGATGACCGTGACCTGCGTGTCCAGCGCTGAGAAGATCGTGGCATATTCGATGCCGATGACGCCCGCGCCGATGACGGCCATGGAGCGCGGCAGTTCCTTGATGTCGAGCAACTCGTCGCTGTCGAGTACGCTGACGCCGTCGAACGGGATGTTGTCCGGGCGATAGGGCTTGGTGCCGACGGCGAGCATAATGCTTTTGCCGCCTACCTGGATCGTCTCGCCGTCGTCCTTGACGATCTCCATCGTCTCGGGTGTCAGGAACCTTGCCTTGCCGCGGATATGCTGCACGCGGTTGCGGGCGAACTGGTGTTCCAGCACGTCGACTTCATGGTCGAGCGTGATGAGGAGGCGGCGGCGCAGGTCGTCGGCGCTGATCTCCTCCTTTACCCGGTACGAGCGGCCATAGAAACCGCGCTCACGCCAGCCGGAAAGGTTCAGCGCCGTCTCGCGCAGCGTCTTCGAGGGGATGGTGCCGGTATGCACCGAGACGCCGCCGACGCGCTTGCCCTGTTCGATGACCAGAACCTTGCGCCCGAGCTTGGCGGCCTGAATGGCGCCGCGGCGGCCTGCGGGGCCGCTGCCCACGACGACGAGATCGTATTCCTGCATGTGAGATAGCCCCAGTCTTTTGCGGGATGAATAGTATTGCGTCGCAGCAATTGTCTTCACCGCATAAATTTCGTCAACCGAATGTGACAGAAAACCATTTCAATCGGATGAAAGTGCGATCACCCGATTTCGTTTCATTGCAAGGCGATTGCGGTCGAAGCGCTTCATGCTTTGGCGGCAATTGCTGCCGGTTTCACATAAGTTTCAACCCCTTGAGGCTGACATGCCCATCCTTGCCGATGATGATGTGGTCATGCACGGTGATACCAAGCGGGCGGGCCGTTTCCACGATCGTCTTCGTCATGTCGATGTCGGCGCGCGACGGGGTCGGGTCGCCGGACGGGTGGTTGTGAACGAGAATGATGGCCGTCGAGGATAGTTCCAGCGCCCGGCGCACCACCTCGCGCGGATAGACCGGCGTATGGTCGACCGTGCCGTGGCCCTGTATTTCGTCTGCAATCAGCGCGTTGCGCTTGTCGAGGAAGAGGATGCGGAACTGCTCGCGCGGTTCGTGCGCCATGGCGGCGTGGCAATATTGGATGACCGAGGACCAGGAGGCGAGCACGGTCTTGTTGCGGATCTCGCTTTTCAGCGTGCGTTGCGCGACGGCCGAGATGAGCTTCAGGTCGAGCGCTACCGCCTCGCCGATGCCCTTCACCTCCTGCAGCAGGGCAGGCGTTGCGCCGAAGACGCTGGAAAGCGTGCCGAAGCGGTCCAGCAGGGCCTTAGCCACCGGCTTGGTGTCGCGGCGGGGAATCAGCCGGAAGAGCAGCAGCTCCAGGATTTCGTAGTCGGCGAGCGCGGTGTCGCCGCTGTCGCGAAAGCGGGTGCGCAGGCGCTCGCGGTGACCGTGATAGTGTTTTTCCTCGCTGAGGGGGACGGCTTTCGCCGCAGTGGGCCGGGCCGGGCGCTCGAAGAAATGGCCCCGCTCGTCGGCATCGTTGAAAAGATCGTCAGCGCCCGCAGGTTTCCCCGCCGTTTCGGCGGCGGGTTTCGTGCCCCTGCGTCCGCGCGATCCTGTCATGGGCGACCTATCCGGGAAGGCCGGGGCGGTCGAGGCCGCCGGGCGAAAGCGTGAAGATCTCGCAGCCCTCTGCCGTCACGCCCACCGTGTGTTCATACTGTGCGGAGAGCGAGCGGTCGCGGGTCACCGCCGTCCAGCCGTCGGACAGCACCTTCACATGGGGCCGGCCGAGATTGATCATCGGCTCGATGGTGAAGATCATGCCTTCCTTCATTTCCGGTCCTTCGTTGGTCCGGCCATAATGAAGGATGTTCGGCGCGTCGTGGAACAGCCGGCCGACGCCATGGCCGCAGAAATCGCGCACGACCGAGCAGCGTTCGGCTTCCGCATAGGTCTGGATTGCCTCGCCGATCGCGCCGGTGCGTGCGCCCGGCCTTACGGCGGCGATGCCGCGCATCAGGCATTCGTGGGTGACTTCCAGCAGGCGCTCGGCGGCGCGCTTGATCTCGCCGACCGGGTACATGCGGCTCGAATCGCCGTGCCAGCCGTCGAGAATGTAGGTGACGTCGATATTGACGACATCGCCCTCGCGCAGCGGCTTGTCGTTCGGGATGCCGTGGCAAACGACGTGGTTGATCGAGGTGCAGCTCGATTTCGTATAGCCGCGATAGTTCAGCGTCGCGGGCAGGGCGCCGTGATCCATGCCGAATTCGAAGACGAAGCGGTCGATCACGTCTGTGGCGACGCCCGGCTTCACGAGCGGATACAGTTCATCAAGGCAGCGGGCCGTGAGCTGGCAGGCCTTGCGCATGCCGGCAAAGGCGTCGGCGTCGTAGAGGCGGATGACGCCCGTGTTCTTCAGCGGCGCGGCAGTCGCGTCGATATAGGTTACCATGGTCGAACTTTCGCTAGTCTTTGAAGACCGTCATAAAACAGCGGCACCGGGTTCGTCCATGGTGATCAATGCCACAGGCCGGATTTGCCGGGATGTAACCTCACATTTGACCGCATAGGCCTCCACTCCGCGCGCCTGCGCCCGGCGAAAGCCGCTGGCATAGGTCGGATCGAGGTCGGCGCAGATGCGGAAGCGCTCGCAATCCTCGCGCTGGATGAGATAGAGCATGACGGCGCGAAAGCCGGCCTCCGCCATGTCGCCCAGCTCCTCCAGATGCTTTGCGCCCCGCGCCGTTACCGTGTCAGGAAATTCCGCCAGACCGGGGGTGCGGCGGAAATGCACGTTCTTCACCTCGACATAGGCCGGTGGACGGCCCTCGCCGGAGAGCAGGATGTCGATGCGCGAGTTGCGGCCGTACTTTCTTTCGCGCTCCAGTAGTGAGTAGGTGGCGAGATCGGCGACGAGGCCGGCCTCAATGGCTTCTTCGGCAAGTCTGTTCGGCAGCCCGGTATTGATGCCGACGACGGTGTCGTCCGCCTCCACGAGTTCGAGGCGGTGGCGGTGTTTTCGCGTCGGGCTGTCGCTTGTCGACATCCAGATGCGCGAACCCGGCGCGGTCAGGCCGCGCATCGAGCCGGTGTTGGGGCAGGAGCCGGTGATCGCCGATCCGTCATCGAGGATGGCGTCAAACAGGAAGCGCTTGTAGCGCTGCACGAGGGTGCCGGAGACGAGCGCCGGATCGAATTTCATGAGATCGTCGATCCGTCAGGCACGCACGCGCACATAGGAGCCGGGGGCTTCCTCTATGGAGTTCATCGTGCCGCCGGTCTTGCGGGCGGGCACCATGCGGGGGGCCTCGGCCTTGATCCATTCGTGCCAGTGCGGCCACCAGGAGCCGGGTGTTTCCGTGGTCTTCTGCACCCAGTCTTCGAACTCGCCCTTCACCGGACCGCCGGTCCAGAACTGGTACTTCATCTTGTCGGGCGGATTGACGACGCCGGCAATGTGGCCGGAGCCCGCCATGACATAGGTTACCTTGCCGCCGAAGAGCTTGCTGCCGACGAAGACCGATTTTGCCGGCGCGATATGGTCTTCCTTGGTGGCGAGATTGTAGACCGGGATCTTCACGTCCTTCAGCGAAAGCTTCTTGCCGGCCAATACCATCTCGCCCTTTGAGAGCGTGTTGTTAAGATAGCAATTCCTGAGATAAAACGAATGGTTGGCGGCCGGCATTCGCGTGGAATCTGAATTCCAGTAGAGGAGATCGAAGGGCATCGGATCCTGGCCCTTCAGGTAGTTGTTGACGAAATAGGGCCAGATCAGCTCCGAGGCGCGCAGCATGTTGAAAGCCGTCGCCATCTTCGAGCCGTCGAGATAGCCCGTCGCCTTCATGCCGCGCTCGATGAGGTCGATCTGCTCCTCGTCGGCAAAGACCTTCAGGTCGCCCGCATAGGTGAAATCGACCTGGGTGGTGAAGAGCGTCGCCGAGCGGATGCGCTTGTCGCCCTCCCTGGCGTGGAGCGCGAGCGTTGCGGCAAGCAGCGTGCCGCCGACGCAATAGCCGATTGCATTGACCTCTTCCTCGCCCGTTGCCTGCTTGATCGTGTCGAGGGCAAAGCCGACGCCCTCGCGGGCATAGGAACCCCAGTCTTTTTCCGCGTGCCGCTCGTCCGGGTTCACCCAGGAGATGACGAAGACCGTGTGGCCCTGGTCTACCGCCCATTTGATGAAGGATTTCGCCGGGTTGAGGTCGAGGATATAGAACTTGTTGATCCATGGCGGGCAGATGAGGAGAGGGCGCTTCAGCACCGTTTCCGTCGTCGCATCATACTGGATCACCTGGCAGACGTCGCTCTGCGCCAGCACCTTGCCCGAAGTCAGCGCCATGTTTTCGCCGATGGCGAACTTGCTGGTGTCGGTCTGGCGCATCTTCAGGTCGCCCCGGCCGGCGGCGATGTCTTCGGCCAGCATCTTCATGCCGCGCACGAGGTTCGCACCATTCGAGGCGACGGTCTCGCGGTAGAGCTGCGGATTGGTGGTGACGAAATTGGTGGGCGAAATTGCGCTGGCGATCTGCTTCACGTAGAAACCGGCCTTGTGGCGGGTGTGCTCATCGAGCCCCTGCGCATCCGCTACCAGCTTTTCCGCCCAGTCGGATGTCACGAAATAGACCTGCCGCAGGAAATCGAAGAACGGGTTCTTCACCCAGTCCTCGTCGGAAAAACGCTTGTCCTTGTCGTGTGGATCCGGCGCCTGTTCGTCCTCCTGTCCGCCGAGGCGGTTCAGCGTGCGCGACCAGATCTCGAAATAGCTGCCGAGCAGCATGGTCTGCGCCTCGAGCGTGCGGCGCGGGTCCGCCAGCCAGTATTCCGAGACCCTGGAGAGCGTCTTGACCATATCGACCATCGGCTCGGAGACGGTGTCGACCTTTTCGCCGCTTTCGCGCGGGGCGAGCCAGGCGGAGGCCGCTTTGCCCAGTTGCTCGACGGTGCGGGCGAGATTGACCGTCAGCGCCTCGGGATCCTTGACGATATAGGGTTCGATCACGGCCGGGTCGAATGCCTGAAAACCGGGCTTGTCTGCGGCAGCATTGCGTTCGTTCGCCTTGCTTTCTTCGGCCATCGTTCCCTCCCGATTTTATTGTTACTTTTGCATTTTTACATTCTGCACGAAACAGATTACAAGGGCCACTCAGCCTTTCGCCGCACGATCGAAAAACGATTGTTTCGTCAGGAGCATACAGCCACATGGCGTTCGAATTCAGGCGCTTGAGCGCCGCCCTACTCATGGCCGCCATGCCGGTGGTTGTCGCTTCCTGCGCCTCGTCGCAGGCGCCCGCCACGGTTAACCCCGGCGCCAACCGGTCCGGGATCTATCCGGACATCACCGCCGTCGTCAGCGCCGAAACGCAGCAGATGAGCGACGAGGAGGCGGCCACCTACAGCGCAAACCTGACGGCTCTGGCGCATCGCCGCAATTCCGGTGCGATCTCGGAAGCGGAATACCGTCGCCAGCTTGCCGAATTGCAGGCATTGCGCGACAACCACGGCAAGGCCACGCTTTCTGAAATAGAAGGCGCGAAATAGCGCTT
Organism: Shinella sp.; assembly: GCF_049651085.1. Classification (GTDB taxonomy): domain Bacteria; phylum Pseudomonadota; class Alphaproteobacteria; order Rhizobiales; family Rhizobiaceae; genus Shinella. The sequence continues at coordinate 132,108 of NZ_JBASBL010000021.1, read as the reverse complement.
GCCTTTCTTGCCGTTTGGCAGCAAAGCGGAGGACGGTCATTTGGCTGTCCGGCGCAGGCGGAGCGCCTTCATTTTGAACGCTTTCGCCAGTATCCGGTTACTTGATTCGCGCGGAGTTATGCGTCGTCCGGCAGGGCCGCCGGAGGGGCTTCGCGCCCAACGGGGTTGAAGATGGAAGAGTTTCACAAGGTCCGGCGTCTGCCGCCGTATGTTTTCGAACAGGTCAACCGTTTGAAAGCAAGCGCGCGAGCGGGTGGTGCCGATATCATCGACCTTGGCATGGGCAACCCCGATCTGCCGACCCCCAAGGCAATTGTCGACAAGCTTTGCGAAGTGGTTCAGGACCCGCGCACGCACCGTTATTCCTCCTCGAAGGGAATTCCGGGCCTGCGCCGCGCCCAGGCCGCCTACTACGCCCGCCGTTTCGGCGTGAAGCTGAACCCGGAGACGCAGGTCGTCGCGACCCTCGGCTCCAAGGAAGGCTTTGCCAACATGGCGCAGGCGATCACCGCGCCCGGCGACGTCATCCTCTGCCCGAACCCGACCTACCCGATCCATGCCTTCGGCTTCCTGATGGCCGGAGGCGTGATCCGCTCCATGTCGGTCGAGCCGGACGAAAGCTTCTTCCCGCCGCTCGAGCGCGCCGTGCGCCACTCGATCCCCAAGCCGTTGGCGCTGATCATCAACTATCCGTCGAACCCGACGGCGCATGTCGCGACGCTTGATTTCTACAAGGACGTCATCGCCTTCGCGAAGAAGCACGACATCATCGTGCTGTCCGACCTTGCATATTCGGAAATCTATTTCGACGACAACGCGCCGCCGCCGTCCGTGCTGGAAGTGCCGGGCGCCATCGACGTCACCGTCGAATTCACCTCCATGTCGAAGACCTTCTCCATGCCCGGCTGGCGCATGGGCTTTGCCGTGGGCAACGAGCGCCTGATCGCCGCCCTGACGCGCGTGAAATCCTACCTCGACTACGGCGCCTTCACGCCGATCCAGGTGGCGGCGACCCACGCGCTCAATGGCGACGGTTCGGACATCGCGGAAGTGCGCAATGTCTACAAGCGCCGTCGCGACGTGATGGTCGACACGTTCGGCAAGGCCGGTTTCGAGGTTCCGCCGCCGGCCGCCACCATGTTCGCCTGGGCGAAGATCCCGGAAAAGTTCCGTCACCTCGGCTCGCTGGAATTCTCCAAGCTGCTCGTCGAAAAAGCGGATGTCGCCGTCGCACCGGGCATCGGTTTCGGCGAGATGGGCGACGATTATGTCCGCCTCGCGTTGGTCGAGAACGAGCACCGCATCCGCCAGGCGGCGCGCAACATCAAGAAGTTCCTTTCCACGGCGGACGAGACGATGCACAACGTCATCTCGCTGAACGCCCATCGCTGAAATCCGCCCTCCGCGTCCAGCGGAGGGTTTCTTCCAAACCAATAGGAAATGAAAATGGCTGATGCCCTGAAGATCGGCATTGCGGGCTTGGGCACCGTTGGTGCCTCGCTCGCGAAGATTCTCGTCGAACGCAGGGACATGCTCACGACTACATGCGGCCGGCCGATCGAGATCGCTGCCGTGACGGCGCGCACCAGGGGCCGCGATCGCGGCATCGACCTGTCAGCCGCCGAATGGTTCGACGATCCGGTCGCGCTCGCCCGCGACGCGAAGATCGACGTCTTCGTGGAACTGATGGGCGGGGCGGGCGATCCGGCCCTTGCAGCCGTCAAGGCGGCGCTGTCGCGCGGCGTGCATGTCGTGACGGCCAACAAGGCGCTGCTTGCCGCCCACGGCGTCGAGCTTGCCGGCATTGCGGAAAAGCACGGCGCGCTCCTCAACTACGAGGCGGCCGTTGCCGGCGGCATCCCGGTCATCAAGGCGCTACGCGAATCCCTGACGGGCAACACGATTTCGCGCGTCTATGGCATCATGAACGGCACCTGCAACTACATCCTGACCAAGATGGAGAAGGAGGGCCTGTCCTTCGAGGCGTGCCTGAAGGAGGCCCAGCGCCTTGGCTATGCCGAAGCCGATCCGGCCTTCGACATCGAGGGCAACGATACGGCGCACAAGCTGTCGATCCTGACGACGCTTGCCTTCGGCACGAAGATCGCGGCCGACGACATCTATCTCGAAGGCATCACCAACATCTCCATCGACGATATCCGCGCCGCCGCCGATCTCGGCTACCGCATCAAGCTGCTTGGCGTGGCGCTGAAGACCGATTCCGGCGTCGAGCAGCGCGTGCATCCGACCATGGTGCCGCTCGATTCCGTCATCGCGCAGGTCGACGGCGTGACGAACGCCGTGGCGATCGAATCGGACATCCTTGGTGAACTCCTGATGGTCGGCCCCGGCGCCGGCGGCAATGCCACGGCCTCGGCCGTTCTCGGCGACATTGCCGATATCGCGAAAAGCCGTCCCGGCGCGCAGACCGTCCCGGCGCTCGGCCGCCCGGCCGCAGCGCTCGCGCCCTACAAGCGCGCGCAGATCCGCAAGCATCATGGCGGTTACTTCATCCGCCTGTCGGTCGAGGATCGCACGGGCGTCTTCGCCAGCATTGCCAAGCACATGGCGGAAAACGAGATCTCGCTCGAATCGATCGTGCAGCGGGCGCAATCGACCACGGAAACGACCGATCCCAAGACGATCATCCTCGTCACCCATGCCACGATGGAGGATTCCGTCCGCAAGGCGGTCGCCTCCATCAAAAGCGAGGGCTACCTTGTCGGCGAACCGCAGGTAATCCGTATCGAGCGTCCGAAGACGGCTTGATCGTCGTTTCGCATCGCGAACGATCCCGTGCCCGCCTCCGCCCTTGCGCCGGAGCGCGGGCACTGGTCTTTTAGGCCCTACAGGAGTGGCCATGAGCATGTTGGAAAATGCAGATCCCGTCAGCCGCGCCTTTCTTGGCGTCGAACGCTCGGCGACCGGCCAGCGCTGGGTCGCAAGGCTCGACCAGGCCGGGGAGAACCGTGCGCTGGCGATGAGCCAGACCCATGGCCTGCCGGACCTGATCTCGCGCGTTCTGGCGGGGCGGGGCGTGCCGTTCGAGACGGCGCTGGAGTTTCTCGACCCGACGCTGCGCCGCCTGATGCCCGAACCCTACAGTATGATGGATTGCGAGGCCGCGGCGGATCGGCTGGCGCGCGCCATCGAGCGGAACGAGCGCGTGGCGATCTTCGGCGACTATGACGTGGACGGGGCGTCGTCCTCGGCGCTGCTCTATCGTTTCCTGACGCATTTCGGCGTAGAGGCGGAAATCTACATTCCCGACCGCATTTTCGAGGGCTACGGGCCAAATCCCAACGCCATAGGCCAGCTCATCGAGCGCGGCGCGCAACTCATCGTTACGGTCGATTGCGGCTCGACCAGCCACGAATCGCTCGCGGTCGCAAAAGAGCGGGGCATCGACGTCGTCGTCATCGACCATCATCAGGTCGGCGAGGACCTGCCGCCGGCCCATGCGCTGGTCAATCCCAACCGTGAGGACGATCTGTCCGGGCAGGGGCATCTTTCCGCCGGCGGTGTCGTCTTCCTCGTGCTGGTAGCCCTCCAGCGCCTGCTCAGGGCGAGGGGCGATGGGCGGGCGGCGAGCATCGATCTTCTCTCGATGCTCGATCTTGTGGCGCTCTCAACGGTCTGTGACGTCGTCCCGCTGAAGGGGCTCAACCGCGCCTATGTGGTGAAGGGCCTCGTCGCCGCGCGCCATCTCGGCAATGCCGGCCTGACGGCGCTTTTGAAGCAGGCGGGCATCGGCGGGCCGGTGACGCCCTATCATCTCGGCTTTCTCGTCGGTCCACGCATCAATGCGGGCGGGCGCATCGGCGATGCGGCGCTCGGCAGCCGCCTCCTGACCATTGACGATCCCGGCGAGGCGGAGGGCATCGCCAAGCAGCTCGACGAGCTCAACCGCGAGCGCCAGGCCATGGAGGCCGCCATGCTGGCCGAGGCGGAAGCCGAAGCGCAGGCCGAGTATGGCACCGGCGAAAGCGCCTCGGTGATCCTGACCGCCCGCGAGGGCTGGCATCCGGGCGTCGTCGGCCTGCTCGCCTCGCGCCTCAAGGACCGGTTCCGCCGCCCTGCCTTCGCGATTGCCTTCGATCCCTCGGGAAAAGGCACCGGTTCCGGCCGGTCGATCAGCGGCTTCGATCTCGGGCGCGTGGTGCGTGCCGCGGTGGACGAGGGCATTCTCGTCAAGGGCGGCGGCCATGCCATGGCGGCGGGCCTGACGGTGGAGCGCAGCAATCTCGGCCGGCTGCGCAGTTTCTTCGAGGAACGTGCCGAGCGCACGGTGCGGGAGCTTGTGGCCGTCGAAACCCTGAAGATCGATGGGGCCCTCAGCGCCAGCGGCGCCACCCTGGCGCTTGCCGACCAGCTTGAACAGGCAGGCCCCTACGGTTCGGGCCATCCGCAGCCGATCTTCACGCTGCCGGCGCACCGCATCCGGGAGGTTCGCCCGGTCGGCGTCAACCACCTGCGCGTCGGTCTCGAGGGCCCGGACGGCGGCCGGCTCGACGCCATGGCCTTCCGGGCCGCTGAAGCCGATCTGGGGATTTTCCTGATGAAGGAGCGCGGGCAGGCGGTGCACCTTGCAGGCACGCTTTCCGCCGATAGCTGGCAGGGCAGCCGACGCATACAGTTTCGCGTTCTGGATGCCGCAAAGGCATTCTGAACGACGTGAATTCGATGGCATTTATGGGGAGAGGGTGGCACGCCCTAGGGGAGTCGAACCCCTCTTTTCAGAATGAAAATCTGACGTCCTAACCGATAGACGAAGGGCGCGTGCGATGGCTGTCTTCTAATCGGCCCGGCTGATTTGCGCAAGCCCTAAATGCAGGAATTTCCAGTTTTTTTCGCTTGCGCAAGCGCGTAGCCCCGCGCGCTGCGGCGGCGGTATTCATCGATGCTGCGAGGGGAAAGTGGCACGCCCTAGGGGAGTCGAACCCCTCTTTTCAGAATGAAAATCTGACGTCCTAACCGATAGACGAAGGGCGCGTGCGGTGGGCGTCTTCTAATCAGGACCGGACGGATTCGCAAGACGAAAAATGGCGTTCGACGCAACTTTTTCAAGCGACAGAAAATGTTCGGTCCGGCCGATGAAGCGGCTGCGTCGACGGGCTAGGGCTTGCGGCCCGTCACCCTCACCATGACGTAGGACGGGTAGGTGCGGTTCCAGTCTTCCAGCATCTCGTAAGGCACGATGTGCTCCGGGGGAACAATCATGCACTGGTCGCCATATTCGGCCGCATCCACCACCAGTCCCGCATCCTCGAAGATAAGCCGAAGGGCCTCCTTGCTGAACCTGAAGAAATCATTGGGATGGCCGTGAATGGGGAAGCACTGATGCGTCACGACGAGAAAGGGCGCGCCGGGCTTCAGGACGCGCGCCACTTCCCTTGCCGCGATCCAGGGGCGCTCCAGATGCTCGAAAACCGCGTCGGCAATAAAGCAGCCGAACCGGTCGTTCCATTCCGGCGGCAGGGCATGGAGGTCGCCCAGCATATCGACATCCAGGCCATCGCGGACGTCGAGCCGGACATAGTCCTCGTGAGGAACCCAGGGAAAGGCGTCCCGGCTGTGCGTGCTGCGGGTGGGGTCCGATCTGCGCGTGCCAACCTCCAGAACGCTCGCCGGCATGCTGGCGCGGATGTTCCTGTGGAAAATTCCATAGATGTCGGCCTCTGGTGCATAGGCCTGCGGCGACAGCATTGGCTTTACCGGTTGCGGCGCAGGAGCCCGCCGGCTAGAGAAAAATCTCAAGATTCGCCTCGCACTCTTAGAGTTTTGAACCACACGTTGAATGTCCCTAGCAGAAACACTCAGGCGTGCCCATGGCGTGCGGAAGACCAAGCCGCAGGAAATAGCGTTTTTCGGCGGAAAACTGCTTCCGTCGTCGCTAAACATTTCAATGGGGAGGGGACCGTGGCACGCCCTAGGGGAGTCGAACCCCTCTTTTCAGAATGAAAATCTGACGTCCTAACCGATAGACGAAGGGCGCGTGCGGTGGGCGTCTTATAGAAGGCCGTTTTGCCTTCTGCAAGCGTGAAAAGGCAGTTGTGACAAAAAAATAAAAAGCCGCCTGGAGGCGGCTTTCGATTTGGAAAATACACAGATCCCAGCGGCTTAACCGTGCTTTCTCATTTGCGGCCGCGGCAGCGCCAGTTCCAGTCGCGCTCCGGTCCGACATCGATATGCACGGATTCGGTGTGGCAATAGGTGCCGACGCCGCCACGGCCCGGCATGGTGCGCAGATATTCCGCAAGCTCCCACTTGGTGACGCCCGATATCTGGATATCGGCCGCCTCGCAGCGTGTATGCAACGATTGCTTCGCGCGGTTGACCTTGATGTCGCGCCGGCCGGAGGTCACGATGATCGGCTTGTCATAGTGCTTCTCGATCGTTTTCAGCACCTGCAGCAGTTCCGGCTTGAAGCAACCCGTCTTTACCTTTTCGGTCTGAAGCCACAGGCCGTTCGGGGCGAGGCGGGCAAGACCGGCGAGCGAGGCGACTTCCTTGAACTGCGGTGCATCGTCCTCGACTTCCTCGGCCTCGGAATGATCCGTCGTATCGGTCGGCAGAAGCGCATTGCCGTTCTTCACGCCGGGCAGGGTGCCAAGCGAGGCCTTCTGGGTGGAGTTCGCGCTGTCGCGGTTCAGAACGCGGCGCGGCTGCTCGGCAAAGCGGTCGCCGTCAAACTGCTCCTTCGCGTCCCGCTTGTTGGCAAAGAGCGAGGCGAGCGTAAGCGTCTTGCGTGTCTGATCTTTCGTGTGTGCACCGGCGGTGGCTGCGCCGTCTTCTGCGGGTACGGCAAGCGCCATGTCGGCGGCATTGCTGGTTGCCGCTTCCGCGACGAGCGCCGTGCGCGCCGACTTGGGGATCGGGACATTTTCCGGCAGGAGGACCGCCTGTTCGCCGCCCGGCGTCAGGAGCGGCTGCTGAGCGGACGAATCGACCGGCGGCATGTCCTCGACGGGCAGGCGGCCCGTCTGGCCCTCACCCTGCGCCGTGCCGGAATTGCCGTAGAGATTGGACGCATTCGCGCCGGCTGTCTGGGTCGCATAGGCCGTGCCGGTCGGCGTGACCTGGCCGCCATTGGAATAGATGCTCGCCCGGCCGGCATTGAGCGCGGTCTGCTGCATGACCATGCCCGCCATGTCGCGCCCGGCTTCACCGGTCGCCTGCTGGCCGTCCATGCCCTCGGCGCTGGCGGTCGCGTAGGCTCCCTGAGCCGTCGCGTCCGCGTTCACCACGGGCGTGGTTGTTTCGCCCGTGGCGCCTTCGGCGACGGTTTCTTCTTTTTCCTGCGCGGTATTGTCCGCGCGCATATCCGTGGAGACTGCGGAAACGCAGCCCGAGAGCGTGGCAACCGAGACGGCTAGCAGCAATCCATACCGCAGCGTCTTCAGGCGCGGCCACTTTCCTTGCATGTCCTGCAAAGGCTTTCCCCCGCTTTCGACGTTCGGGCCACCGGTCTTGCCGCCGATAGGCCATTTCTTCAAACAGTCGCAACCGCGATAGAGTAGAGCCAAAATGGGCCAAGCTGCGGTTGCTGCGATGTTACCGTTTCGGCCAATTGTGTAAAGGCCGAGGCGGTGAAGCCGTGGAACGCGGAACGGAAGAATCCGGCTCAAAAACGGCCGGAAACGCTCCATTGCGCTGGCGATCGACCGGAATGGCAGGAATTTTCCGGTCAAATACGGCGAAACGATGGTTTTCCATCGGCGGTATAGGACACAAGCTTTGCCCGGAGCTTGCGTCGCAGACGGCTACCAGGCGCCGGTATTGCCCATCGAGGCCCAGGGCTCGGACGGGGCGAGGCGCTCGCCCTTCTGCAGGATCTCGATGGAAATGCCGTCCGGCGAGCGGACAAACGCCATGTGGCCATCGCGCGGCGGGCGATTGATGGTCACGCCGTTGTCCATCAGCTTCTGGCAGAGCGCATAGATATCGTCGACCTCGTAGGCGAGGTGGCCGAAGTTTCGTCCGCCCGCGTAGTCCTCGCTGTCCCAATTATAGGTCAGTTCAAGGCAGGGCGCTGCGTTTTCGCGCGCTGCCGCGATATCCTGCGGTGCGGCGAGAAAGATCAGCGTGAAGCGGCCCTTTTCGTTCTCATGGCGTCGCACTTCCTCAAGACCGAACAGCGTGCAGTAGAAATTGAGGGACGCTTCGACGTCTTTGACGCGGACCATCGTGTGAAGATAACGCATGGAAAAATCCTCTAAACGGGGAATCGCCCCGAAGGTTAGGTTTTTGTCAGCCTCAGGCAAGCCTTGCAGCTTACCAATGGGACGAGCAAATCTTTCAAAGGGGCTTGCGCATTCGCATCGGGACAATGTTATTCTGGTTATCAAGAATCAGTTAACCGTAACTCAATGTGACGCGTAAACGAGGGGCTGGCAGATCATGACGGACAGGGTGTCTTCAAAGGGAATCACAGAGCGTGATGACCAGAGCAATGACGCCGTCGATCTGATCGAGATCACCGGTGTCATAAAGTGGTTCGACGTGGCCAAGGGATTTGGCTTCATCGTCCCGGACAATGGCATGCAGGACGTGCTGCTACACGTCACATGCCTGCGCCGGGACGGCTACCAGACGGTTCTGGAAGGCACGCGCGTCGTCGCGCTGATTCACAAGCGCGACCGCGGTTACCAGACCTTCCGCATTCTCTCCATGGACCAGTCGACGGCCGTGCATCCCTCGCAGATGCCGCCGGTCAAGACCCATGTGCAGGTCACGCCGTCGAGCGGGCTGGAGCGCGTGCTGGTCAAGTGGTTCAACCGTACCAAGGGGTTCGGCTTCCTGACGCGCGGCGAGGGAACCGAGGATATCTTCATTCACATGGAGACGCTTCGCCGCTTCGGCTTGACGGAACTGCGTCCAGGACAGGTCGTGCTGGTCCGCTTCGGCGATGGTGAAAAGGGCCTGATGGCCGCGGAAATCCATCCTGATATGCCGGTTCCGGGCGGCAGGGCGCATTAATGGCGCGCCATGCGCGCAGGTTGGGCGTCGCACATCTGGCAAGCGCCGTCATGGCGCTTTTTCTCTGCCTTGCCTCCACCGCCGCCGCGGATGAAAAATTCGACACGCAGCCGCTGACGATCGTGACAAAGGACGGCAAGAGCCATGCCTTCACGGTGGAGCTTGCCGTGACGCCCCGCCAGCGCGAGCAGGGGCTGATGAACCGTACCGAGATGGCGGCAAACCGCGGCATGCTCTTTGCTTTCGGCGAAACGCGGCAAGTCTTCATGTGGATGAAGAACACCTATGTCTCGCTCGACATGCTCTTCATCGGCAAGGACGGCAATATCCGCACGATCAAGGAAAATGCCGAGCCACTCTCCGAGGCGATCATCGATTCGAAAGGGCCGATCGATTATGTGCTGGAATTGAACGGCGGCACCGTGAAGCGCCTTGGCATCCGCACCGGCAACCGCGTCGAGAACGAGTTGATGCAATCGCTGCGCAAGGCGCAGTAGAACAGAACCGGCCGCCTTCCGCCTGAAAGGCAGTTTCCCTGTAACAAGCTGAAGAATGCCGTTATTTGCTGTTGCGAGCGCGGGCGGATGCGTGTATCTCCCCAATCGCCGGGACGGACGGAGTGTAGCGCAGTCTGGTAGCGCATCTGGTTTGGGACCAGAGGGTCGGGAGTTCGAATCTCTCCACTCCGACCACGTCCGGCGGGCGTTTCGATGCCAAATGCTCTTCCGGTCATTTCCCCTTTGCGGAATCCGGGTTATGCATTCTCGGACGCGCGCCGGCGGAACGGCGCGCCTTTATGCGAGAATTCTGGAGCTGCTTCGATGACCGCGAAGATCTATCGTCCCGCCAAGACCGCCATGCAGTCCGGCACTGCCAAGACCCAGCTCTGGGTTCTGGAGTTCGATGCCGAAAAGCCGCGGACGATCGATCCGATCATGGGCTATACGAGCTCCGGTGACATGTACCAGCAGGTTCGGCTGACTTTCGATACCAGCGAAGAGGCGATCGCCTATGCGACGCGCAAGGGCATCGAATACCGCCTGATCGAGCCTAAGGAAGCGACCCGCAAGCGCGTCGCCTATCCGGACAATTTCCGTTTCAACCGCATGCAGCCCTGGACCCACTGAGGTCCTCCGGCCCCTTAGCTCAGCTGGATAGAGCATCTGCCTTCTAAGCAGAATGTCGCAGGTTCGAGCCCTGCAGGGGTCGCCATCTATTCATCTGATATCGCTTACGTTTCTCAACGAAGCTGCCGTGTAGCGGTCTGTCGGGGTCCATGCCACTCAATTGCGGGCTGCTACTTGAGGCATCGGAAACTGAGCCGCAATGTCCCGGGATGGATAGACGTCATTCTCGAATGCTTGAGCCGGTGCTGTTGTCGTCCGATTCCGGCCGGCCTGTTTGGCATTGTAAAGTAGCTTGTCGGCTTGATCGTAGAGTTCTGTGAACTCCAGGACACTATCAGGTCGTGCTCGAACCATGCCCATGCTCGCGGTTACCGGGCTCCCGAGGCCAGGAACCTGATTGGCGACAATGGCGGAAATTGCCTGGCGCCGACGTTCTGCTCGGGCTTGTGCATCCTTGCCGCGCATGAGCAAAACGAATTCTTCGCCGCCAAGGCGGAATGCCTGGACCTGCTGGTCGGCCTGAAGCGCCTGGCCCACTGCTTTCAACACTGCGTCGCCGACTACATGACCGTGAACATCATTGATCGATTTGAAGTGGTCCAGGTCGAGCACGGCGAGTGTATGGTAACCCTCGGCACGGAACCTCTCGAAGTTCTTCTCGATTGCACGCCGATTCAGCAATCCCGTCAGCGTGTCGCGTTCGGCCAGGCGCTCAAGCATGTCAGCCTCGAACCGCGCGTGATCTCGCTGGCGTTTGATCGCCATGAAGCGGTCCGCCACGCCCAGTGTGGTGAACAGGACCTCGCATGCGCAACCGACATAGAACAGGAGCATGGCATCGTTGCTGTGCAATCCGGGGACGATGCCAGATATCAAGCGCACCAACCCGGCCATTATTATCGGCATGTAGCCGATTGCCTGGAATTTTGCGGCTCGGCTGCCGCGTCGCAGCGCGTCCGATACGGACAGTAGAAAAACGACGATCACCGGAGCAAATGCTGCCGTGTAGATTGTGGACTGAAATGAGCGCCCAACGAAGGGAAATGCCGCGTGAAACGCGCTTAAGAACAGTGCCCACACCGCACAATAGGGGAGCGCCCGCCTCAGGAGCGGATGCATGAGACCGGGTTCGATGAAACTGTGCGTAAACATCGCTCCGGAAGCGACCGTAAGGCCGAAGATCACCGTGGTCATCCAACTCAACGTCATGGCCGGCGGATCGAAAAGAACGACCGCTAGTCCGGAAGATACCAGGATGGTCAACAGCAGAGCGATCGTCAGGAGGGAATGCCACAGAACGAATGGCTCGCGCAGAATCCGGTAGAATGCCACGTTGAAAATGAGCGGCATGGAGAGCATTCCGGCAAGGGTGGCCAAGAGCAGCAGTGACCTGAGAAGGTCTGGCCCAGGAGGTATGTCCGACGGCGCCAGGTAGGCTCGCTCCAGTGTCATCTTGTGGCTTGGCAAATCGAACGCGACAACCACTTGTTGCGTGTCGCGAGTAACGTCCGGCAGCGGGGCCTTGAAGTATCCGCCAGACAGAGCGCTCGGAAGGTCACCAGCAGACAAGGACTGCTGGTGTATTGCTCCATCCCGGTCTACCGCCAACAGATGCACGGCTGCAAGCGCGCTACGTCTTGAGAAGAGATATCGCGGAAGGGTGTCGTCTGGGCCGATTTCGAAGCGCAGCAACGCACGCTCGCCTTCGAGCGAGTAAATCGGGTTGCCGCAGGTCCAGCGCCCGGAGGAGCGGATTGCAGTAGCCATGTCGTCCGACAGGCTGATGGGCATCCAGCAGGAGCTGCGAATGCTCGTGGGTTCAGTGGCGTCCAGCGGAGCGGCGTACGCAGATGCAAGCGTCCAGAAAAACAGGACGGCAGAAACAAAAAATTTTTGAGCGAAATTCCAGATCATTGGCTGAAGCTATGCTTCAAACCTTGAAACGCAGTTACGGCGCGCGCCCCCGGGCCGGAATGCGAATCTTATGTCAATGCTCGATTAATGTCTCGAATATCAGTGTGGCGCGGCGCTGGCCTGATGCTAGGCGCCTTGCCTGAAATCGAGGGCCGGGCTCAACGGTCCGGCTTGTCAGCCAACTGGCCGGAACACTACCTGAGATATCGAACGCTCAGGACGATCAGGGGCATTGCGAAAACGCAGAAGGTCATGCCCCCTAGAAGTTGGAATCCCAGTACACCGAGCACGCCGCCCATTGCGAAGAAGGCAATCGTAGCCAGGTTGAGCTTCAACCGCAGCACGGTTACAGCCTTCTCAACGCTGGAGCTGCGCGACAAGAGCATGGCGAAGCCGACACCCAGGTCGGTGGCCACACCAGAGACGTGTGTGGTTCGAACGCGGCTACCTGAAATGCGGGTCGACGCAGCGTTCTGTATGCCCATCGTTACGGCCAGTAGGCCGACCATCAGGATGCCGTTCGGTGGGTGTGCGCTAAGGGCGAAGGCAAGGCCGACCAGAAGCAAAAGACCGGCTTCGACAATCAATGTGAGGGCATAGATGTTGTCGCGTTTGTGCCGTTTGCCGATCTCGATGAGAATGGATGCCAGGAAGGCACCCAGAATGAACGCCATGACGATGGCCAGAAAGCCAAGTGCCGCGTCGAGTTGAGATATTGCTATGAGCTCCGAAGCCATCGAGACGTTTCCGGTCATGTTGGCCGAGAAGTAGCGATAGGCCATATAGCCCGCGCTGTTCACACCTCCTGCGACAAACGCCAGAATCGACGCCAGCATCAAGTCTGTCGCTGGTGTTCTCTTATCGCCTTCTTGGATGAGCATATTGATTCTACATTGCTAAAGGTGCCGAGACTATACGATCCCACGAGGTCTCGAGAGTCGACAGGTTTCAGACGCCTTCCTCTGTATCCTCGATGCAGGGTGAAGGAAGGCGCATTGCTGGTTGCATCATGTACCATGAAAAGGTTCGGGAGCGGGCAACCGTCGAGCAGGTTGAGCGCAGATGATCTTGCGGTTCTCGAAGCAGCCTATCCGCTCTTGCCTTTCGCAGCCGCTCCGCTGCTGGATCGTCGCCAGCTAGTGCATTCTGGCATCCACCGATTTCGTCACGGTCCGGCTGGTGATTCCTTCAACTCGCACGCTGTCGTGCCGATGGTCATCGTGTTGCCGCGCCAGTCGATGGTGCCGCCGAGCCAGGCGCGCAGCCAGATGGCGGGCATCATGAGGTCGCGGACGATCATGGCAGGCACCGACCAAAGGGAGAGGCGCCAGCCCTTGGCGAAGGCGAGGGCGATTTCCGGCAGGTAGACGCCGGCAAGAACCATGACCACGGCGGGGGCGAGCGCCATGTCGCCGAGGAGTGCCGCACCAAGGGCGAGGCACAGCGGCGGCAGGATGCCGAGCAGGACTTCCGGGGCGAAGAAACCGGGAAAGGTGACACGGCGCAGGCGCGACCACCGGCACTGGCGCGACCAGATCTCCTGTCCGGTGCGCCGACCCAGCGGCTGCTGGAATGGCGAGGAGACGAGATGGACCTGAAGACCGAGCCGGTTCACCAGCTTGGTGGAGGCCGCATCTTCGGCGATTTCCGCGCTCAGCGCCTGGATACCGCCGTTCGCGTCGAGCATGGGCTTGTGCCAGAGCATGCTCTTGCCCTGGGCGAAACCAAGGCCGAGTGCCTCGCCGGCATATTGCCATCGGGCCTGCTGGGTGTTGAGGAACATGCACTCGACCTCGGCCCAGAACCCCTCCGGGCGCGAGCCCAGCGGCGTGGAGCATACGACGCCGGAATTGCTTCGCCAGCCTGCCATGAGGTGCTGGATATAGTCCGGCGGCATCAGCACGTTGGAATCGGCAAGGATCACCCAGTCATGGCGGGCCGCCTGCCATCCCTTGACGCAATTGTTGAGTTTCGGATTGGCGCTGATGCGGTCGTCGCCGACAAGGATACGTGCCTCGACCTGCGGATGGGCGGCTGCGGTCTTTTCGATTTGCGGGATGATCGGATCGTTGCCGTGGGCGACGCAGAAGAGCAGTTCATAGCTCGGCCAGGTCAGGCGAAAGGCGCGATCCAGCGTCTCGGCAGAAAAATTCTCGATGCCGCGAACGGGAATGACGATAGAGACGGGTGGCTTCTTGCGGATATCCTGCGGCGCGGCATCGGTCGCTTTCAGCCGCTTGCCGGCAATGAGGATGCTGGCGAGGTTGGTTGCGACAAGAGCGCCAGAGGCAAGGGCGAGGGCCTGAGCCATATCCATTCACGCGTACTCCGCTGGGCGCCGCCATGCGTGGCGGCTGCCGGGTGCATTCACGCGGGAAGAGACATCATCGTCGCATGACAGGCGAATGACGGGAGAGGCGGGAAACCGTGGGGCTCCGCGGTGCAGACGCCTCCGCCGATGGCGGAGGCGCGCTTTTCTCGCGGTTACGACAGAAATTCTGCTGTCGTCGTGACCTTGCCGTAGCCGAATTCGAGGGCCGACATGATCGTGGCGTGGACCTGCGCGGCCGGTACTACCGAATCACCGAAGGCCTTGTCGCGCGTTGCGCAGGCGTCGTGCACCACGGTGAGATTGTAGCCGAGGTCGGCGGCGGCGCGGGCGGTCGCATCGATACAGACGTCGCTCATCGCCCCGACCACCACCACATCCTCGATGCCGGACGCCTGCAGGGTCTGCTGCAATGTCGTTTCGCGGAAGGAGTTCGGGTAGTTCTTGATGACGACCGTATCGCCCTCTTGCGGCTCGACCGCCGGGATAGGGTGGATGCCGTCGGTGTCCGGCGCAAAAAGCGGCGAATCGGCTTCCTTCGCAACATGGTGGACATGCACGATCCGGTCGCCTTTGCTGCGTGCAGCCTCGACGACCCGCGCGGCGTTGGCGGCGGCCATGTCGATGCCCGTGAGAGCGAAACTGCCGGAGGCGAGATAGTCCTTCTGGAGGTCGACGATGATGATGGCTCGTTTGCTCATGGCGGGTCCTTTCCGTGAGGAGATAGATGTTGCCGGCATATTGCCCCGGCCTGTTTCGTATCGCCATTGGCAATACCGAAATATTTCAGGGTGGCCGCCCGCTATTGCGGACGCTGGCGATTGCGAACGACGGTAACGGTGCAGGGGGCATGGGCTGCCACTTCGCCGGATACGCTGCCGAGCATAGAGCGCATGGTCGATTCGGCGCGCGCGCCCATGACGATGTGGTCGACAAAGTTGTCCCGGGCATAATCGAGAATGGCGTCTGCAGGCGAGACGGCCTCCAGCACATGGAAGGTGATGCCGCCGCCGGGCGCGGGAAGGCCGGTCGACCAGTTTCGCAGCTCGACGAGGCGCAGCACATGCTTGTTGCGGCCTTGCTCGTCCAGCGAGGTGTCGATGACGATGCGATTGATCTTCAGGACGTTGATACAGGCGATACGCGCGTCCGGCGTGTTCTCGATGATGCGCGCCACGGTCTTGTGGATCGCCTCGGCGCGTTCCGGCGTATTGGCCGCAAGGTCGACCGTGACCATGACGATAGGCGCATTGGCAAGCTGGGCTTCGGCGGCCTGCGGCTTCACGGTCTCGATCGGCACCGGGTCGAAGCGGCGGCGTAGCACCATGGCGAGCGGATCGCGTTTCATCTTTTCCGCCCGGGCGGTCAGCTTGACGGAGGCAAGATCCTGGAGGTCGGCAGCGAGCTGGGCGGCGCTCGGATAGCGCCAGGCGGGGTTGACCTCCAGGCAATACAGGATGATTTCCTGCAAGGCGGGCGGGATGGCGCCGTTGCGGGCGCGCGGCGGAAGCGGATCGCGCCAGAGTCGGCGTTTCAGGCCCTTCAGCCGCTGCGGATCGCCGAAGGGGCGCTCTCCGGTCGCGAAGAAATAGAGCAGGACGCCAAGCGCGAAGAGATCGCTGCGAAAATCGCTGCGCGTGCCGAGAACCTGTTCCGGCGCCATGTAGGGCGCGGTGCCGTAGGGCAGGCGAAACTGTTCGTCCATCAGGTCCGGCAGGTGGACATGGCGGGCAAGCCCGTAGTCGATCAGCACGGCCTCGCCGGTCTCGCGGAACATCACGTTGGACGGCTTCAGGTCGAGGTGCACGACATGCTGGCGGTGCAGCGAATCGAGCGCGACGGCAATTTTCGCGCCGATGGCGGCGACTTCGTCCGGCGGTAGCGGCAGGCGTTCGAGCAGCGGATAGAGCGAGGTGCCGGGCAGGCGTTCCATGACGATATAGGGGAGCGTCGCGAAATCGCCGTTTGCCACGAAGCGCGGCACATGCGGGCCTGAAAGCCGCGGCAGGATCATCTGCTCCATCTCGAAGCCGACGATAGCCGCGGGGTCGTCACCCTCGCCGATGACCGGGACCTTCATCAGGATCGGAAAATCGATGTCCGGCCGGCTGACCTTCCAGATGCGCGCCATGCCGCCATTGTGGGCGATATCTTCGATGGTAAAGCCGTCGATCACGTCGCCGGGGTTCAGCCGCGCCTTCACCATCTAGCGCCCCCGGAACAGTCGGTCGGCGAGGGAGGAAGGCAGGCCGGCGGCGCGGATCTTGTCCGCAGCCTTCTCCACATCATAAACGGTACGTAGGAATCGTAACTCCGCGTCTTGCGTATCGTAGAGCGCGAAGGCGGCGGCCGGGTTGCCGTCACGCGGCTGGCCGACGGCGCCCATGACCGCAAGCCAGCGGCGCTGCGCCAGCAAGGGCACCGGCGTTGCGGCGGCAGGATTGAAATGCGTGACCCTGCCGCCCGGCGCGGTGCAGTAGAGCGCCGGCTTGTGCACATGGCCGCAGAAACTGACGCGGGCCTCGCAGGCGCCAAGATGCCGGTCGGCGTCGCTGGCGTCGAGCACATAGTTCCAGTCGGACGGCGCGCTGGCATCGGCATGGACGAAGAGGCAATCCTCTTTGCGCGCCTTGAAGGGCAGGGCGGCGAGAAAGGCGCGGCTATTGCTGTCAAGCTGACGGCGTGTCCATTCGAGCGCGAGCGTTGCCGTCGCGTTCATCGAGGCGGAAGGATTGCCGACCGCGTCATCGTGGTTGCCGCGCAGCACGATGGCTCCGCCTGCCGCGAGCTGCATTGCCCGTTCCGCGCACCATTGCGGATCCGCGCCATAACCGACGATATCGCCGAGCAGCACGAAGCGTTCCGCCCCGGCCGCCCCGGCGGCGGCGAGCACCGCTTCGAACGCTTCGCGGTTGGCGTGGATGTCGGACAGGATCGCAAGCAGCATGGCATGACGGTCTTCGCAAATCGTGACCGACCATATCGCGGCTTTCCGCCCGCAACCATTCGACGGAAGGCGAACATTTTTGCCGCGCCACTGGCGTATTGTCAGGAATTCCACTCCTCGAAGGCGAAAATGCCGGCAGGCTGAAAGCTTCCGACCGGCCTTCGCCCGCCGTGCTGGTGCTTGCATTGCGCGCCGAAAGCAGGCAAAGCACGGGTCGCCTGAAACACGACCGGATTTTGCCAATGACCGTGAGTTCGAGAACACCCCGCCCGATTGACCATCTGGTGCTGCCGGTGTCCGATCTCGGAATTGCCCGGGAGCGGCTGACGCAGCTGGGTTTCACCGTCGCCGGGGATGCGCGCCATCCGTTCGGCACGGAAAACTGTTGCGTGTTTCTTTCCGATGGCAGCTATCTGGAGCCGCTCGGCATCGCCAATCGCGAAGAGTGCGAAGAAGCGGCGCGGGCGGGCAACGTTTTCGTTGCACGCGACCAGGCTTTCCGCTTCCGCCGCGGCCTCGAGGGCTTTTCCGCTATCGCCATGGCGAGCGGTGATGCGTGGGAGGATGACCAGCGCTACACCGCGGCCGGCCTTTCGGGCGGCGAGGTGCTGGAATTTTCCCGTGACATGCTGCTGCCCGATGGCACATCCGCGACCGGCAGCTTCCGGCTGGCCTTTGCCGCCGACCTGCGCAGCCCCGATTTCTTCTTCTTCGCCTCGCAGCGCGTCCTGCCGCTTCCGTCCGACCGCAAGGCGCTGGAAGGACATGAGAACGGTGTCGTCGCACTTGCTGAAGTCGTGCTGTCGGAGCAGAACCCGACGGACTTCCAGTACCTCGTGCAGGAGGCGGCCGACGAACGCGAGGTCGAGGCTCTGTCCTTCGGCATGTCCGTTGATACGCCGCGCGGCCGTATAACGGTGCTGAACGATGACGGCCTTGAAGGTTTTTACGGTATTTCACCGGCGGGCGCCGATCGTGGGCTGAAGGGCCGGGCGGTCGTTTTCCGGGTTTCCAGCCTGTCCGATTGTCGCCGCCTGCTTGACCAGCGCGGCGTCGCCTTCCGTGAACGGGATGACCGCCTGCTGGTGCCGCCAGCGTCGGGGCAGGGTGTCCTCTTCGTCTTTGGAGAATGAAGATGAAAACCAATTCCACAATTGTCGTCGGCGAAGGCCCGAAGAAGGTCACTTTCTCGCAGGACAAGCGCTTTTCGCTGATTGCCGGTCCCTGCCAGATGGAAAGCCGCGACCACGCCTATATGATCGCCGGAACGCTGGTCGAGATGTGCGACAAGCTCGGCCTCGGCCTCGTCTACAAGTCGTCCTTCGACAAGGCGAACCGCACCTCGATTTCCGGCAAGCGCGGCATCGGCCTTGAGACGGCCATGGAGGTCTTTGCCGATCTCAAGAAGGATTTCGGTTTTCCGGTTCTGACGGACGTCCACACGGAAGAGCAATGCGCCATCGTTGCCGAGACGGTCGATATCCTGCAGATTCCGGCCTTCCTGTCGCGCCAGACCGACCTTCTGGTCGCCGCCGCCAGGACGGGCCGCACGATCAACGTCAAGAAGGGCCAGTTCCTTGCGCCCTGGGACATGAAGAACGTGCTAGCGAAATTCACCGAGAGCGGCAATCCGAACGTATTGCTGTGCGAACGCGGCGCTTCCTTCGGCTACAATACGCTCGTCTCCGACATGCGCTCGCTGCCGATCATGGCCTCACTCGGTGCGCCCGTGGTCTTCGACGCGACCCATTCGGTTCAGCAGCCGGGCGGGCAGGGTGGATCGACCGGCGGCCAGCGCGAATTCGTCGAGACGCTGTCGCGGGCGGCGGTCGCCGTCGGCATTGCGGGCCTCTTCGTCGAGACCCACGAGGATCCGGACAATGCGCCTTCGGACGGGCCGAACATGGTGCATCTCAAGGACATGCCGCGGCTTCTGGAAAAGCTGCTGGCCTTCGACGCGATCACGAAGGGCTGAAGCTTCAAACGGATGACATGGAGACATGCCATCCGTTTTTGCAGGCGCAGCCGTACCATTGTATTTTTCACTTGGTCGATTAGAAGTAGATTTTAATCGATTTATAAACCCAGAAACAGGACGATATCCATGACTGCAATCATCGACATCATCGGTCGCGAGATTCTCGACAGCCGCGGCAATCCCACCGTCGAGGTGGATGTGCATCTCGAAGATGGCAGCTTCGGCCGCGCGGCCGTTCCGTCGGGCGCCTCGACCGGCGCACACGAAGCCGTCGAACTGCGTGATGGTGGCAAGCGCTACCTCGGCAAGGGCGTCGAAAACGCCGTTGCAGCCGTCAATGGCGAGATCTTCGAAGCGATCGGCGGCCTCGAGGCCGAAGACCAGATCCAGATCGACCAGACAATGATCGAACTCGACGGCACGGCCAACAAGGCCCGCCTCGGCGCCAACGCCATCCTCGGCGTCTCGCTCGCCGTCGCCAAGGCTGCGGCGGAAGCGGCCAACCTGCCGCTCTACCGCTATGTCGGCGGTCCGAACGCCCGCATCCTGCCTGTGCCGATGATGAACATCATCAATGGCGGCGCGCATGCCGACAACCCGATCGACTTCCAGGAATTCATGATCGTTCCGGTCGGCGCCGAAAATATCCGCGATGCCGTTCGCATGGGCTCGGAAGTCTTCCACACGCTGAAGAAGCAGCTGGCTGCCGATGGCCACAACACGAATGTGGGCGATGAAGGCGGCTTCGCGCCGGGTCTCGCATCCGCTCCTGCCGCCCTCGACTTCATCATGAAGTCGATCGAGAAGGCCGGCTATCGTCCGGGCGAAGACATGTTCATCGCGCTCGACTGCGCCTCGACCGAGTTCTTCAAGGACGGCAAGTACGTTCTGGAAGGCGAAGGCCGCACGCTGGAGCCCGAGGCCATGGCGGATTATCTGGCGGAACTGGCTGCCAGGTACCCGATCTTCTCTATCGAGGACGGCATGGCCGAAGACGACTGGGATGGCTGGAAGGCGCTGACCGACAAGGTTGGCAAGAAGGTTCAGCTCGTTGGTGACGATCTGTTCGTGACGAACTCGGCGCGCCTGCGCGACGGCATCAAGATGGGCGTCGCCAATTCGATCCTCGTCAAGGTCAACCAGATCGGCTCGCTCTCCGAAACGCTCGACGCCGTCGAGACCGCACACAAGGCGAGCTACACCGCCGTCATGTCGCACCGCTCCGGCGAGACGGAAGATTCCACGATCGCGGATCTTGCTGTCGCCACCAACTGCGGACAGATCAAGACCGGCTCGCTCGCCCGTTCTGACCGGACCGCAAAGTACAACCAGTTGATCCGCATCGAGGAGCAGCTGGGCCCGCAGGCAAAGTATGCTGGCCGCGCCATCCTGCGCGGCTGACCGGGAAACTGGTTTTCGGACTGATGAAACCCGCATCGCAGGATGCGGGTTTTTTCTTGCGTGCTGCATCATGGTCAATGGTCGGTTAACCGCTTGCCGCTAGTGTCGATCCCGTATTGCGTATCGGGGCACGGGCATGTGGACCAAACATCATAAGAAGCGGAAGTTGGGCCGGCTGGTACTGCCGGTGATTACGGTCGCGTTCCTTTCCTATTTCGGCTATCATTCCGTCCATGGTGACTTTGGCCTGCGCGGAATGGAGGATTTCGAGCGGCAGAGAGTGGAGCGTCAGGCGCGCCTCGATGTGCTCGTGCGGCAGCGCCAGATTCTTGAGAAAGAGGTTGCCCTGATGAGTGATGGCTCGCTGGAGCGAGACATGCTCGACGAGAAGGCGCGCTTCTATCTCAATATGTCCCGCACCGACGAAATCGTCATTTTCCACTAATATAGTGGATTAACCGAAATCAGGTTAATCGAAAATAGCCGTTATTAATCAATGGCTTCTCAAGAATATAAGCCATGCATTTATAGCATTGCTGCGGCGGGTTTTCTCCCCTATGGTTTCGTCAAAAGGCAAACATAGGGAGGAACGAATGGCTCCGCGTAAGATCGCGTCCACGTCCAGCCGCAAATCGGCGGCAAAGCCTGCAAAGAAAGACTTCAACGGCGGCATCATCGCCGACTTCTCCAAGGAAGACGACCTCAAGGCCTATCGCGAAATGCTGCTGATCCGGCGTTTCGAGGAAAAGGCCGGCCAGCTCTACGGCATGGGCTTCATCGGCGGCTTCTGTCACCTCTATATCGGTCAGGAAGCTGTCGTCGTCGGCATGCAGATGGCGCTGAAGGATGGTGACCAGGTCATCACCGGTTATCGCGACCACGGCCACATGCTCGCTTGCGGCATGAGTGCGCGGGGCGTGATGGCGGAACTGACCGGACGTCGCGGCGGCCTTTCCAAGGGCAAGGGCGGCTCCATGCACATGTTCTCCAAGGAAAAGAACTTCTACGGCGGCCACGGCATCGTCGGCGGGCAGGTCTCGCTTGGCACGGGCCTTGCTTTCGCCAACAGCTACCGTGGCAATGACAACGTCTCGCTCGCCTATTTCGGCGACGGCGCGGCCAACCAGGGCCAGGTCTACGAAAGCTTCAACATGGCCGCGCTCTGGAAGCTGCCGGTCGTCTACATCATCGAGAACAACCGCTACGCCATGGGCACCGCCGTTTCGCGCGCGTCCGCCCAGACCGATTTCTCGCAGCGTGGCGCTTCGTTCGGCATTCCGGGCTACCAGGTCGACGGCATGGACGTTCGCGCCGTCAAGGCGGCTGCGGATGAGGCCATCGAGCATTGCCGTTCCGGCAAGGGTCCGATGATCCTTGAAATGCAGACCTACCGCTATCGCGGCCACTCCATGTCCGATCCGGCGAAGTACCGCTCGAAGGACGAAGTGCAGAAGATGCGTTCCGAGCACGACCCGATCGAGCAGGTGCGCGCCCGCCTTCTGGAAAAGCAGTGGGCAAGCGAGGACGATCTCAAGCAGATCGACAAGGACGTCCGTGATATCGTCGCAGACAGCGCTGATTTCGCACAGTCCGATCCGGAGCCGGATGTATCCGAACTCTACACCGACATCCTGCTGTAATCCGGGGAGGGACGAAAAATGCCAGTAGAAATTCTCATGCCCGCCCTGTCTCCGACCATGGAAGAGGGCACGCTCTCCAAGTGGGTCAAGAACGAGGGTGACACCGTCAAGTCCGGCGACGTGATTGCTGAAATCGAAACCGACAAGGCGACGATGGAAGTCGAAGCCGTCGATGAAGGCGTGATCGGCAAGATCCTGATCGCCGCCGGCACCGAAGGCGTCAAGGTCAACACTGCGATTGCCGTTCTGCTGCAGGACGGCGAAAGCGCCGATGCGGTCGTCGCGCCGAAGGCTACTGCCGCTCCTGTTGAAGCGGAAACCCCGAAGGCCGCCGAGCCGGCGCCCGCCGCTGCCTCCGTGCCGGCCGCGCCGAAGACGGAAGCCGCTGCCGATCCGGATATCCCGGCCGGCACCGAAATGGTGATGACGACGGTGCGTGAAGCGCTGCGCGACGCCATGGCGGAAGAAATGCGCCGCGATGGTGACGTCTTCATCATGGGTGAGGAAGTCGCCGAATATCAGGGCGCCTACAAGATCACGCAGGGTCTTCTCCAGGAATTCGGAGCGCGCCGCGTCATCGACACGCCGATCACCGAGCACGGCTTTGCCGGCGTCGGCGTCGGCGCGGCCATGACCGGCCTCAAGCCGATCGTCGAGTTCATGACCTTCAACTTCGCCATGCAGGCGATCGACCAGATCGTCAACTCGGCGGCCAAGACCCTTTACATGTCGGGCGGCCAGATGGGCGCGCCGATCGTCTTCCGCGGCCCGAGCGGCGCGGCAGCGCGCGTGGCGGCCCAGCACTCGCAGTGCTATGCCGCCTGGTACAGCCATATTCCGGGCCTCAAGGTCGTCATGCCTTATACGGCAGCCGACGCGAAGGGCCTCCTGAAGGCCGCCATCCGCGATCCGAACCCGGTCATCTTCCTTGAAAACGAAATCCTCTACGGCCAGAGCTTCGAAGTACCGAAGATGGACGATTTCGTTCTGCCGATCGGCAAGGCGCGCATCCACAAGAAGGGCAGCGACGTCACCATCGTCTCCTTCGGCATCGGCATGACCTATGCGGTCAAGGCGGTTGCGGAGCTTGAGAAGGACGGCATCGATGTCGAACTGATCGACCTGCGCACCATCCGTCCGATGGACCTGCCGACCGTCATTGAATCGGTCAAGAAGACCGGGCGTCTGGTCGTTGTCGAGGAAGGCTACCCGCAGTCTTCCGTCGGCACCGAGGTCGCCACCCGCGTCATGCAGCAGGCCTTCGACTATCTCGATGCGCCGATCCTGACGATCGCCGGCAAGGACGTTCCGATGCCCTACGCCGCAAATCTCGAAAAGCTGGCGCTGCCGAATGTCGACGAAGTCGTCCAGGCGGTCAAAACCGTCTGCTACAAGTAACGGGAGGGCGCAGAAATGCCGATCAACATTACGATGCCCGCCCTGTCGCCCACCATGGAAGAGGGCAACCTGGCCAAGTGGCTCGTCAAGGAAGGCGACACCGTGAAATCCGGTGACGTCATCGCCGAGATCGAGACCGACAAGGCGACGATGGAAGTCGAAGCCGTCGACGAGGGCACGGTCGCCAAGATCGTCGTGCCGGCCGGTACGGAAGGCGTGAAGGTCAACAGCCTCATCGCCATCCTCGCTGCTGACGGCGAAGACGTCTCCGCTGCCGCCGCCGCTGGTGGTACGGCCCCGAAGGCAGAAGCCAAGGCCTCCGAGGCCAGGGTTGAAGCGCCGAAGGAAGCGGAAAAGCCTGCGGCTGCTGCCGCGCCGGCTCCTGCCGCCGCGTCTGCTCCGGCCAAGGACGGCAACCGCGTCTTCGCTTCGCCGCTCGCCCGCCGCATCGCCAAGGAATCCGGTGTCGATATCGGTTCGGTATCCGGCTCTGGCCCGCATGGCCGCGTGGTGAAGAGCGATGTCGAGAAGGCCGTCGCCTCCGGTGGCGCCAAGGCCGCCGCGCCGTCTGCCGCTTCCGCAGCCCCCGCCGCTGCCCCCAGGGGCATGTCGGAGGAAGCCGTGCTCAAGCTTTTCGAGCAGGGCTCCTACGAGCTCGTGCCGCATGACGGCATGCGCAAGACCATCGCCAAGCGCCTGCAGGAATCCAAGCAGACGATCCCGCATTTCTACGTCTCGGTCGACGTGGAACTCGATGCGCTGCTGGCGCTGCGCGCGCAGCTCAACGAGGCGGCGCCCCGCAAGGAAGACAAGGCGGCCTACAAGCTCTCGGTCAACGACATGGTGATCAAGGCCATGGCGCTCGCACTGCGCGACGTGCCGGATGCCAACGTCTCCTGGACCGACACGAACATGGTCAAGCACAAGCACGCGGATGTCGGCGTCGCAGTCTCCATCCCGGGCGGCCTGATCACCCCAATCATCCGCAAGGCGGAGCTGAAGAGCCTGTCGGCCATCTCCAACGAGATGAAGGACCTCGGCAAGCGCGCCAAGGAACGCAAGCTGAAGCCGGAAGAGTATCAGGGCGGAACGACTGCGGTCTCCAACATGGGCATGATGGGCGTCTCGAACTTCGCTGCGGTCGTCAATCCGCCGCATGCGACGATCCTGGCGGTTGGTGCCGGCACGGAGCGCGTCGTGGTCAAGGGTGGCCAGATGGTCATCGTCAACGCCATGACGGTCACGCTTTCCACCGACCATCGCTGCGTCGACGGCGCGCTCGGCGCCGAACTGCTCGGTGCCTTCAAGCGCTACATCGAGAACCCGATGGGAATGCTCGTCTGATAGCGGGGTGCGGCCATGAAGACGGTTCTTTGCTACGGCGATAGCCTGACCTGGGGTTATAACGCGGAAACGCTCGACCGGCACGCCTTCGAGGATCGCTGGCCGAGCGTGCTCGCCAAGGCTCTCGGGCCGGACGTTGCCGTGATTGCCGAGGGCCTCAACGGCCGCACCACCGCCTATGACGATCACCTGGCGGATTGCGACCGCAACGGTGCGCGTATTTTGCCGACGATCCTGCACAGCCATGATCCGATTGACCTCGTCATCATCCTGCTCGGCGCCAACGACATGAAGCCGATCCTGTGCGGGACGGCGTTCGGCGCGATGCAGGGCATGGAGCGGCTGGTGGAGCTGGTAAGGCACCACGCCTGGTCGTTCGGCGACAAGGACGGTCCGGAAATCCTCATCGTCTCGCCGCCGCCGCTCTGCGAAACGGCAAATACCGCTTTCTCGGCGATGTTTGCCGGCGGCGTCGAACAGTCGGCAATGCTGGCGACGCTCTATGCGGACCTGGCGGACGAGGTTGGCTGCGGTTTCTTCGATGCGGGGTCCGTGGCCGAAACGACGCCGCTCGACGGTGTGCATCTCGATGTTAAGAACACGCGGGCGATCGGCAAGGGTCTCGAGCCGGTCGTGCGCATGATGCTCGGGCTTTAAAAAGAAAACATGCGGCGGCAGCAATTCGTGCGCGCCAAAGAAAAGGCAGGAAACGACATGGCTCAATCCTACGACGTCATCGTTATCGGTTCGGGTCCGGGCGGCTATATCGCGGCGATCCGCGCGGCGCAGCTGGGCCTGAAGACGGCCATCGTCGAGCGCGAACATCTCGCCGGCATCTGCTCCAACTGGGGCTGCATCCCGACCAAGGCGCTGCTGCGCTCGGCGGAAATCTTCCACTATGCAAAGCACCCGGGTGACTACGGCATCAAGATCGAGGGGTCGGTGACGCCGGACCTGAAAGCCATCGTCGCCCGCTCGCGCGGCATCGCCCAGCGCATGAACGGCGGCGTCGGCTTCCTGATGAAGAAGAACAAGGTCGACGTCATCTGGGGCGAAGCCAAGCTGACGAAGCCTGGCGAGATCGTCGTATCCAAGACGACGAAGGCCATCCAGCAGCCGCAGGCGCCGCTGCCGAAGAATGTTCTGCCGGAAGGCACCTACACGGCCAAGCATATCGTGATCGCAACCGGCGCCCGTCCGCGCGCGCTGCCGGGCATCGAGCCGGACGGCAAGCTGATCTGGACCTATTTCGAGGCGATGAAGCCGGAGGAAATGCCCAAGTCGCTGCTCGTCATGGGCTCGGGCGCCATCGGCATCGAATTCGCTTCCTTCTATCGCACGCTCGGCGTCGATGTGACGGTCGTCGAAGTGATGAAGACGGTCATGCCGGTCGAGGATGCGGAAATCTCGGCGCTGGCCAAGAAGCAGTTCGAGAAGCAGGGCATGAAGATCCATCTGGAGGCCAAGGTCACCAAGGTGGAGAAGGGTGCCAATTCGGTCACCGCGCATGTCGAGATGAAGGACGGCAAGGTCGAGAAGATCACCGCCGACCGCATGATCTCCGCTGTCGGCGTGCAGGCCAATATCGAGAATATCGGCCTTGAGGCGCTCGGCGTGAAGACCGACCGCGGCTTCATCGCCATCGACGGCTACGGCAAGACGAACGTGCCGGGCCTCTACGCCATCGGCGACGTCGCCGGCCCGCCAATGCTTGCCCACAAGGCCGAGCATGAGGCCGTCATCTGCATCGAGAAGATCGCGGGCCTGCCGAACGTCCATCCGATGGACAAGTCGAAGATCCCGGGTTGCACCTATTGCCACCCGCAGGTCGCCTCGGTCGGCCTCACCGAAGCCAAGGCCAAGGAGCAGGGCCGTGACATCCGCGTCGGCCGCTTCCCCTTCGTTGCCAACGGCAAGGCCATCGCGCTCGGCGAAGACCAGGGTCTCGTCAAGACGATCTTCGACAAGAAGACCGGCGAACTGCTCGGCGCCCATCTCGTCGGCGCGGAAGTGACCGAACTGATCCAGGGTTTCGTCATCGCCATGAACCTCGAGACGACCGAGGAAGAGCTGATGCACACGATCTTCCCGCATCCGACGATTTCGGAAACGCTGAAGGAAAGCGTGCTCGATGCCTATGGGCGTGCACTGAACGCTTGAACGTGCTAAAGCCCGCCTCCACATGAGGCGGGCTCGATTTTCGGGTCCGCAAGACAGGCGCGGAAGCCTGCTAGAAAGTGGAATCGGCATGGTCACCATTCTCGACCGCACCAATCTTGATCCCAATACGCCGCGCGTGCGCCACCCGGAAAAGGCCAACCGGCCCGATACCGAAGTGCTGCGCAAGCCGGAGTGGATCCGCGTCAAGGCACCGGTCTCCAAGGGCTACCAGGAAACCCGCGATCTCGTGCGCTCGCACAAGCTTGTGACTGTGTGCGAGGAAGCGGGCTGCCCGAATATCGGCGAGTGCTGGGACAAGAAGCACGCGACCTTCATGATCATGGGCGAAATCTGTACCCGCGCCTGCGCCTTCTGCAACGTGGCGACGGGCAAGCCCAATGCGCTGGATCTGGACGAGCCGGAAAACGTCGCCAAGGCCGTCAAGCAGATGGGCCTGTCTCACGTCGTCATCACCTCCGTCGATCGCGATGACCTGGCCGATGGCGGCGCCGAGCACTTCGAAAAGGTGATCTGGGCGATCCGCGCGGCTTCCCCGGCGACGACGATCGAAATCCTCACCCCCGACTTCCTCAAGAAGCCCGGTGCGCTGGAGCGTGTCGTCGCGGCAAAGCCCGACGTCTTCAACCACAATATGGAAACCGTTCCGGGCAACTATCTCACGGTGCGCCCCGGTGCACGCTACTTCCACTCCGTCCGCCTGTTGCAGCGCGTGAAGGAACTGGATCCGACCATGTTCACCAAGTCGGGCATCATGGTGGGCCTTGGCGAGGAGCGCAACGAAGTACTCCAGCTGATGGACGACCTGCGCACCGCCGACGTCGACTTCCTGACTATCGGCCAGTACCTGCAGCCGACCCGCAAGCACCATGCCGTCATGAGCTTCGTGACCCCGGAAGAGTTCAAGTCCTACGAGACCGTCGCCTATTCCAAGGGCTTCCTGATGGTCTCCTCGAGCCCGCTGACGCGCTCCTCGCATCATGCCGGCGACGACTTCGCCCGCCTCAGGGCCGCCCGCGAGCGCAAACTTCTCGCTGCCGCGGAATAGACATTCCCGCCATCATCCTTTAAGCCCCGCCGTCCTGCCCGACGGCGGGGCTTTTCGTTTCGGGGATGGCGATGACGGTTTCGATCACGATCGAGGACGCGGCCGGGCGGTTGCATGCGGCGGAGCGGGTGCTGGTCATCGGCTGCTCGGGCAGCGGCAAGAGCACGCTGGCGCGAAAGCTTTCAGGCTGTCTGGACCTGCCTTATGTTTCCATGGACCGCGAAATCTTCTGGCTGCCCGGCTGGCAGACGCGACCGCGGGCCGAGGCGCTGGCGCGCCTGCAGGCTATCCTTGCTCAGGAATGCTGGATGCTCGACGGCACCAGTCCCGGCTCCTTGCCGCTGCGCCTGCCGCGGGCCGATCTCGTTCTATGGCTTCGCCCGCCGCGCTGGATGTCGCTCTACGGCGTGATCTCTCGCTGGATCAAGCTGCGTGGCCGGTCCCGCCCGGAAATGGCCGACGGCTGCCCCGAGAAGATCGACCTCGAATTCCTCAGCTACGTCTGGAATTTCGAGAAGACGGAGAGCCCGGAGATTGAGGAGAATCTTGCGACATATGGACCGCATGTGCCGGTTTGCGTGTTGAAATCGCGTGGCGAGAACGACCTTCTACTTGCAAGAGTTGCCGCGGTTCACTAGCTCTCGGCCATGCCCCAGTTCGAAACCCACAGACCCGTTCCCCATACGCCCGAGCAGATGTTCGACCTCGTCGCCGATGTCGAGCGCTACCCGGAGTTCCTTCCGCTCTGTGAGGGGCTTGCCGTGCGTTCGCGCAAGGAGCGCGACGGCAAGGAATTGCTCGTCGCCGACATGACGGTCGGCTACAAGGCGATCCGCGAAACCTTTACGACGCAGGTCTTGCTGAATCGGGCCGAGCGGACGATCGACGTCAAATATATCGACGGGCCGTTCCGCTATCTCGACAACCGCTGGCGCTTCGAGGCGCAGCCCGACGGCGGCTCGAAGGTGCATTTCTTCATCGACTACGAGTTCAAGAGCCGTATTCTCGGCGCGCTGATGGGCTCGATGTTCGACCGCGCCTTCCGCATGTTCACCGACGCATTCGAAAAACGCGCGGGCCAGATCTATGGCGGCGATAGTTCAGTCGCCTGAAATTTCCACCAGCATCTCAAGCGCTGTGCGCACCGTGGCAAGCCGCACTTCGCTGCGGCCGATATCGCCGTAGCGCATTTCCCGGTGCAGCGTTTCGTGCCCCTTGCGGGCGGCGGCGAGATGAACGAGGCCGACAGGCTTTTCGTCCGAACCGCCGCCGGGACCGGCAATGCCGGTGACGGCAACGGAAATGGTGGCGGCCGAATTGCTGATCGCGCCTTCCGCCATCTCGATCGCCGTCGGACGCGAGACGGCGCCATGCGCCTTCAGCGTCTCGGGGGAGACGCCGATCATCTGCTGCTTGGCCTCATTGGAATAGGTGATGAAACCGCGTTCGAAGACGTTGGAGGAACCCGCGATCTCCGTGATCGCGCCGGCGATCAGCCCCGCCGTGCAGGATTCGGCGGTGGCGATCATCAGCTTGCGCGCGGTGAAATCGGCGACGATCCCGCTCGCCGCATCCTCTATGTCCCTTGGCCAGATGCTCACGCGTCGGTTTCCCTGTAGACGACGGTCGCCGTTGCAATCGCCGCGATGCCCTCGCGCCGGCCGATGAAGCCGATCTTCTCGTTGGTCGTCGCCTTGACCGAGCAGCGCTCGATGGAAATCCCGAGGAACGTCGAAAGGTTCCGGCGCATTTCCTCCTTGTGAGGGCCGATCTTCGGGGCTTCCGCAATCAGCGTCACGTCGGCATTCATGATCGTGCCGCCTTTGGCGCGCACGATGCCGACGGCGTGTTCAAGGAAGATGTGCGACGCAGCGCCCTTCCATTGCGGATCGGACGGCGGGAAATGGTCGCCGATATCACCCGCGCCGCAGGTGGCAAGCAGCGCGTCCGTCAGGGCATGCAGCGCGACATCGGCGTCCGAATGGCCGGAAAGCGTCTGGTCATGCGCGATGAGGAGGCCGCAGAGCGTGACGCCGTCGCCATCGACGAGCTGGTGCACGTCGTAGCCGTTGCCGGTGCGAACGTCCGGCAGTGCGTGGGAGAGGCGCTGATCGGCCATGGTGATATCCTTCTGTAGGGTGAGCTTGACGTTGCCGGCGCTGCCTTCGACGAGATGCACGCGCACGCCCGCCCACTCGGCGATTGAGGCGTCGTCGGTGAAATCGCTGCGGCCGGCGGCGCTGGCGCGGCGGTGGGCTTCCAGAATGGTGGCGAAATGGAAGGACTGAGGCGTCTGCGCGGCGAAGAGGCCGGAGCGCGAGACGGTTTCGGCAACATTGCCGTTCGCGTCCGCTCGCTTCAGCGTGTCGGCGACGGCGACGGCCGGCAGTACCGCGCGTGCGCCGTGATGGAAGGCGGCAAGCGTGCGCTCGAGGATCGCGGGTTCGACGAAGGGACGCACGGCATCCTGGATGAGGACATGGCTGACGTCTTTGCCGGCAAGAACCTCGAGGCCGGCGAGCACCGATTGCTGGCGGGTTGCGCCGCCATTGACCACGGACAGGCGACCTTCGGCGGGCAGGGCCGCCGCGCGGGCGGCCTCGAACAATGCCGCGTCATCGGGATGTATCACGACGACGATATGGCGGGCGTGTGGCCAATTGATAAAGAGGTCGAGCGTATGGGAAATGACCGGCCGTCCGCCGATACGGCGGTATTGCTTGGGGCCATCGGCATGGCTGCCGGCCCGTTCGCCTCGCCCGGCGGCAACGATGACCACACCGCAGGATAGCGCATTTTCCGCAAGCATTTCGGACCCACACCTTTGTTTGAAGCGATGCGAGGTGGTTTAGCCGGAAGGGTGCCGCAATTCCAGCGCCTAGCGGAAAATTGCCCGATCGTGTGATTGCGGCTTGGCAAGAATGGCAACAGTGTCTAAAAATATGGCATGGATATGAATTGCTTGAAAGATGAGCATGTGATGGTCCCCGACCTTTCGGCGCCGCTCGCGGTCGGTGGCCAAGCCCTTCGGAACCGGATCGTTCTGGCGCCGATGTCGGGCGTAACGGACCTGCCGTTCCGCGATCTCGCCTGGCGTTTTGGCGCGGGCCTCGTCGTGACCGAGATGGTGGCTAGCCGGGAGCTGGCGCTCAATGCGCGCGAAAGCTGGTCGCGCATCCGCAATTGCGGCATCCGCCCGCACATGGTGCAGCTTGCCGGGCGTGAGGCGCACTGGATGGCGGAGGCTGCGCGCATCGCGGAAGGCGAGGGCGCCGACATCGTCGATATCAATATGGGCTGCCCCGCCAAGAAGGTGATCGGCGGCTATTCCGGCTCGGCATTGATGCGCGATCCCGATCACGCGCTCGGCCTGATCGAGGCGACCGTCAAGGCGGTGAAGGTGCCGGTGACCGTCAAGATGCGTCTCGGCTGGGACCACGATTCGATCAATGCCCCGCATATCGCATCGCGCGCCGAGGCTGCGGGGGCGGCAATGATCACCGTGCATGGCCGCACGCGCATGCAGTTCTACGAGGGCAGGGCCGACTGGGACGCGATCCGCGCGGTGCGTGACGTGCTCTCCATTCCGCTCATTGCCAATGGTGATGTGGACACGGCCGAGGACGCGCAGGAAATCCTGCGGCGTTCGGGTGCCGATGCCGTGATGGTGGGCCGGTCCGCACAGGGCCGGCCCTGGCATCCGGCGGTGCTGGCTGGTGCTTGCGCGCATCCCTCGGTGGAGGAAATGGCGGCAATCGCGGTGGAGCACTACCGCATGATGCTCGATTTCTACGGCGTCGAGGGTGGGCTGCGCCACGCGCGAAAGCATGTCGGCTGGTATCTGGAGCGTTTTGCCTCCGACCTTCCGGGAGCGGCGAAGGCGGAAATCATGACCGCGCGCGACAGCGATTTCGTCGCCGACCGACTGGCGGCCGCCCTGCTCGGCAATGCGGCATCCCGGCTCGGAGAGGCTGCATGACCGGCAAGGGCGAAGAGCAGACTGCCGCCAAGGCGCCGGACCTTGCGCTTGCCGTTCTCAATGCCATCCAGAACCCGGTCATCCTAGTCGATGCCCAGGGGCTGATCGCCTTTGCCAACTGGGAGGCGGAAGCCTTTTTCGGCGCGAGCGCGGCCCATCTCGCCCGTCACGACGTGTCGGCCTTCATTCCCTTCGGCAGCCCGCTACTGACGCTGATCGACCAGGTGCGCGAACGCCGGGCCCCGGTAAGCGAGTATCGCGTCGATCTGAGTTCGCCCCGGCTCGGGGCGGAAAAGCTTGTCGATATCTATGTGGCGCCCGCGACGACCGAGCCGGGCTCTGTGGTGGTCGTCATCCAGGAGCGCTCGATGGCGGACAAGATCGACCGCCAGCTCACGCATCGCGGGGCCGCCCGGTCGGTGACGGGCCTTGCCTCCATGCTGGCGCATGAAATCAAGAATCCTCTGTCCGGAATCCGCGGCGCGGCGCAGCTTCTGGAGGCCTCGGTTCCTGACGAGGATCGTGCGCTGACGCGGCTGATCTGCGACGAGACGGACCGCATCGTCTCGCTGGTCGACCGCATGGAAGTATTTTCCGACGAGCGGCCGGTCGACCGCGTGCCGATCAACATCCATTCGGTGCTGGATCATGTGAAGGCGGTCGCACGGGCGGGTTTTGCCCGCAATATCAGGATCACGGAGCTTTACGATCCCTCGCTGCCACCGGTCTATGCCAATCGCGACCAGCTCGTGCAGGTGTTCCTGAACCTCATAAAGAACGCCGCGGAGGCGGTTGGCGACCGGCCGGAGGGCGAAATCCAGCTCACCACGGCCTACCGGCCGGGCATCCGGCTTTCGGTTGCCGGCACGCGTGAAAAGATCTCGTTGCCGCTAGAGTTCTGCGTGCACGACAACGGCCCCGGCGTTCCGGCAGACCTTCTGCCGCATCTCTTCGATCCTTTCATCACGACGAAGACCAACGGCTCAGGCCTTGGCCTTGCGCTGGTCGCAAAAATCATCGGCGGCCATGGCGGTATTGTTGAATGCGACAGCCAGGGCAACCGAACCACCTTCCGCGTGCTGATGCCGGCTTCCCGTGGCGTCAGTGAAGACGCCGATTTTTCGAAGACTAAAGGATATGATTGATGACAGGCGCTACAGTCCTCGTTGCCGATGACGATGCCGCGATCCGCACGGTTCTCAACCAGGCCCTTAGCCGCGCGGGATACGATGTGCGCATCACCTCCAACGCAGCGACGCTGTGGCGCTGGGTCGCCGCCGGCGAGGGCGATATCGTCGTGACCGACGTCGTCATGCCGGACGAAAATGCCTTCGATCTCCTGCCGCGCATCAAGAAGGCGAGGCCCGATCTGCCGGTGCTGGTCATGAGTGCGCAGAACACCTTCATGACGGCGATCAAGGCCTCGGAAAAAGGGGCCTACGACTACCTGCCGAAACCCTTCGATCTCACCGAACTGATCGCCATCATCGGTCGGGCGCTGGCCGAGCCGAAGCGCAAGCCTGCGCGCCTTGACGACGACATGCAGGACGGCATGCCGCTTGTCGGCCGCTCGGCGGCGATGCAGGAAATCTACCGCGTGCTTGCCCGCCTGATGCAGACGGACCTGACGCTGATGATCACCGGCGAATCGGGCACGGGCAAGGAGCTTGTCGCCCGCGCGCTGCACGACTACGGCAAGCGCCGCAACGGCCCGTTTGTCGCGATCAACATGGCGGCTATCCCGCGCGACCTCATCGAATCAGAACTGTTCGGACATGAGAAGGGTGCCTTTACCGGTGCGCAGAACCGTTCCACCGGCCGATTCGAGCAGGCCGAGGGCGGCACGCTCTTCCTCGACGAGATCGGGGACATGCCGATGGATGCCCAGACCCGGCTTCTGCGCGTGCTCCAGCAAGGCGAATACACGACCGTTGGCGGCCGCACGCCGATCCGCACCGACGTGCGCATCGTCGCGGCGACCAACAAGGATCTGAAGCAGTCGATCAACCAGGGGCTTTTCCGCGAGGACCTCTATTATCGCCTCAATGTCGTGCCGCTGCGCCTGCCGCCGCTGCGCGACCGGGCGGAGGACATTCCGGATCTTGTGCGCCACTTCGTGCAGCAGGCGGAAAAGGAAGGCCTCGACGTCAAGCGCTTCGATCAGGAGGCGCTCGAGCTGTTGAAGGCGCATTCCTGGCCGGGCAATGTGCGCGAACTGGAAAACGTCGTGCGCCGGCTCACGGCGCTCTATCCGCAGGATGTCATCACGCGCGAGATCATCGAGGCGGAATTGCGTGCCGACATCCCGGACAGCCCCATGGAAAAGACCGTTGTGCGCACCGGTTCGCTGTCGATCTCCCAGGCCGTGGAGGAAAACATGCGGCAGTATTTCGCCAGCTTTGGCGATGGCCTGCCGCCGACCGGCCTTTACGAACGTGTCCTCGCTGAAGTGGAATATCCGCTGATTCTCGCCGCTCTGACGGCCACGCGCGGCAACCAGATCAAGGCCGCCGATCTGCTCGGCCTCAACCGCAATACGCTGCGCAAGAAAATTCGCGAACTGGGCGTGGCCGTGTACAGAAGTACGCGCTCTGCTTGACTTTACACCAAAGGGCGTTGCATTTTGGCCACAATCTGTTGCTTGAGGGTAACAGAGGGGTGGTGGTCGAATAGGTCCGCACACCCGACCGTTCTGACTGCGGGTGCGGATTCGCCCGATCCTTCATGCGGTCGGCGCCATCCCGGAAAACACGATATAACGCCGACGCCCTCGGGTGGACGGCCGGGGAAGTGATGCGGCATATGACGGAAGGCGTGAGCCTGCTTTCGGAAGGACAGGACAGCGGCGGGGCGATTGCCGATCGACGTGCGTCCTTTGCCTTGCCTGGCCTGCTGCTGGCCGGGGGGGCGCTTGGGGCGGCGATCATCTCGCTCTTCATCCTGCTCGGCCTGACGCCGATCAAGCCTGAAGCCAATGTCGTCATCGCTTCGGCGGCGATCAACGCGATCTTCATCGTCGGCTTGATGTTCCTGATCGGCCGGGAAATCCTGCGCCTGCTGCGCGCGCGCAGCCGCGGCCGCGCCGCAGCCCGGCTTCACGTGCGCATCGTCGCGCTGTTCTCCATCGTTGCGATCACGCCTGCCGTGCTCGTCGCCATCTTTGCCTCCATCACGCTCGATGTCGGCCTCGATCGCTGGTTCTCCATCCGCACCCAGTCCATCGTCAGTTCCTCGCTGAACGTGGCGCAGGCCTATGTGCTGGAAAATGCGAGCTATCTGCAGGGCCAGACCGCGTCGATGGCGAACGACCTCGACAGAAATCGCCAGCTCTACAGCCTCGACCGCACCGGTTTCGTCGAACTGATGACGCGCCAGGCGCGCGGACGCGGCATGCTCGGCGCCTTCCTGTTGCGTGCCGATGGCTCGACGATCCTGCAGGCCTCCATTCCGATTGAAAACCCGTTGCCGCCGGTCCCCGAAGATGCCCTCAAGGCATCCGCCGCGGGCCAGCCGACGCTGATCCCGCCGGGCACGACCAATCTCGTCGGCGCCATTATCAAGCTGGAAAACCTGCCGGGCGCGTTCCTCTACACGATCCGCACGGTCGATCCCGAAGTCATGCGCTCCATGCGCCTGATGGAGGAGAACACGGCCGAGTACCGCGCGCTGGAAGCCGGGCGAACGACGCTGCAGATCGCCTTCGGCGTCCTCTATCTCGGTTTCGCGCTGATCGTGCTTCTGGCCGCTATCTGGACCGCAATCGCGGTGGCCGACCGGATCGTTCGGCCGATCCGCCAGCTGATCGGTGCGGCCGACAGCGTGGCCTCGGGCAATCTCGATGTCAGCGTGCCCGTGCGCGTGGCCGATGGCGACGTCGGTAACCTTTCACGCACCTTCAACAAGATGATCGCCGAAATCCGCGCGCAGCAGGACCAGATTCTCGACGCGAAGGACGAGGTGGATCACCGTCGCCGTTTCATCGAGGCTGTCCTCTCCGGCGTGACGGCCGCCGTCATCGGCGTCGAGGGCGATGGCCGCGTGACGATTGCCAATCTTTCGGCGGAAATCCTGCTGGGCCGGGAGGTCAACGATCTCATCGGTCATCCGCTCGTCGAGGTGGCACCGGAAATTGCGGCCGTGCTTGCGGAAGGCTCTACCCGGCATCGCAACGACTACCGCAAGCAGATCAACATCATGCATGGCGGCAAGGAGCGGACGCTCAACGTGCAGGTGACGCGCGAGGAGGCGAAGGATGCGCAGGATTCCTACGTCATCACCATCGACGATATTACAGACCTCGTCATCGCACAGCGCTCGACCGCCTGGGCGGACGTGGCACGCCGTATCGCGCACGAAATCAAGAACCCGCTGACGCCGATCCAGCTGTCCGCCGAGCGCATTCGCCGCCGGTACGGCAAGCAGATTGACCCGGAGGACCGCGCGGTTTTCGACCAGTGTACGGATACGATCGTGCGCCAGGTGGAGGATATCGGCCGTATGGTCGACGAGTTCTCCGGCTTTGCGCGTATGCCTAAGCCCACGAAGGAGCGCACGGACCTGCGCGGTATCCTGAAGGATGCCGTCTTCCTGCGCGAAATGGGCAACAATCACGTCGCCTTCCGGAAAGATCTCGGCGAGGTGGCGCTGACCGGCCTTTTCGATGCACGCATGCTTGGTCAGGCTTTCGGCAATCTCATCAAGAATGCGGTCGAGGCGATCGAGGCACTGCCGCCCGACGCGTCGCGCGAGGAGCGCAAGGTTCTCGTCCGGGCGAAACCCGACGATGCCGGCCGGCGTTTCGTTGTCGATGTCATCGACAACGGCAAGGGCCTGCCGACCGAGAACCGGCATCGTATTCTCGAACCCTATATGACGATGCGCGACAAGGGCACGGGCCTGGGCCTCGCTATCGTCAAGAAGATCATCGAAGACCATGGCGGGCAGCTCGAACTGCACGATGCCCCTGCGGACTTCGACAACGGCCACGGTGCGATGATCCGCGTGATCCTGCCCTACGAGGAACCGGCGGCCGACGATGCGGACAATAAAAGCAAGGAAGTAAGCCATGGCGTCTGATATTCTCGTAGTTGACGACGAAGAGGACATTCGCGAGATCGTCTCCGGCATCCTTTCCGACGAGGGGCATGAGACGCGCACCGCCTTTGACAGCGACAGTGCACTTGCCGCCATCAGCGACCGTGTTCCGCGCCTCGTCTTCCTCGACATATGGATGCAGGGCAGCAAGCTGGACGGGCTGGCGCTTCTCGATGAGATCAAGAGCCGCCATCCGGACCTGCCGGTCGTGATGATTTCCGGCCACGGCAATATCGAGACCGCCGTGTCGGCAATCCGCCGTGGCGCCTACGATTTCATCGAGAAGCCTTTCAAGGCCGACCGCCTGATCCTCATCGCCGAACGGGCGCTGGAGAATTCCAAACTGCGCCGCGAGGTCACGGAGCTGAAGAAGCGCTCGGGCGATCCGGTGGAACTCATCGGCACTTCCGTCGCCGTCTCGCAACTGCGCCAGACGATCGAGAAGGTCTCGCCGACCAACAGCCGCATCATGATCCTCGGTCCCTCCGGCTCCGGCAAGGAACTGGTCGCGCGCATGATCCACCGCAAGTCCAGCCGGACGGGCGGGCCGTTCGTCGTCCTCAATGCGGCGGCGATTACGCCGGAACGCATGGAAGTCGCACTCTTCGGCACCGAGGGCACGCCCGGCCAGCCGCGCAAGACCGGCGTGCTGGAAGAGGCGCATGGCGGCATCCTCTATCTCGACGAGATCGGGGAGATGCCGCGCGAGACGCAGAACAAGATTCTCCGTGTGCTCGTAGACCAGCAGTTCGAGCGCGTCGGCGGCTCGAAGCGGGTAAAGGTGGATGTGCGCATCATCTCCTCCACCGCCTACAATCTCGAAAGCCTGATTGCTGAAGGCGGTTTTCGTGAAGACCTCTATCACCGCCTTGCGGTGGTGCCGGTGCGCGTGCCGCCGCTGGCGGAAAGGCGCGAGGATATTCCCTTCCTCGTCGACATGTTCATGCGGCAGGTCAGCGAACAGGCGGGTATTCGTGCGCGCAAGATCGGCGATGACGCGCTTGCCGTGCTTCAGGCGCACGACTGGCCGGGCAACATCCGCCAGCTGCGCAACAATATCGAGCGCCTGATGATTCTCGCCCGCAGCGACGGTCCCGATACGCCGATCACGGCCGACATGCTGCCGACGGAAGTGGGCGACATGCTGCCGAAGATTTCGACGCAGGGCGACCAGCACATCATGACGCTGCCGCTGCGCGAGGCGCGCGAAATGTTCGAGCGCGACTATCTTATCGCCCAGATCAACCGCTTCGGCGGCAACATTTCCCGCACGGCCGAATTCGTCGGCATGGAACGCTCCGCGCTCCATCGCAAACTGAAATCGCTTGGCGTATAAGGCGCTCTGAGACTCAAGGGGTTTTAGGGCATGAAGGTCATCATCTGCGGCGCCGGACGCGTCGGCTATGGTATCGCAGAGCGGCTCTCGGAAGAGGGCAACGACGTTTCCGTGATCGACAATCAGCCCTCGCTGATTGCCGCG
The DNA here is from genome assembly GCF_049651085.1 of Shinella sp. Lineage (GTDB taxonomy): Bacteria > Pseudomonadota > Alphaproteobacteria > Rhizobiales > Rhizobiaceae > Shinella. The sequence continues at coordinate 93,272 of NZ_JBASBL010000021.1, read as the reverse complement.
ATCACCGAAACTCTCGACGTCAAGGGCGTCGTTGGCCATGGCGCGCATCCGGAGGTGCTGGCGAAGGCCGGCGCCGACCAGGCGGACATGCTGATTGCCGTCACCCTGTTCGACGAGATCAACATGATCGCGTGCCAGGTCGCCCACTCGCTGTTCAACGTGCCGACCAAGATCGCGCGTATCCGCTCGCAGAACTATCTGGCGCCGGAATACTCCAATCTGTTCTCGGGCGAGGCGCTGCCGATCGACGTCACCATCTCGCCGGAGGTGGAGGTCGGCAAGATGGTGCTGCGGCGCATCTCCTTCCCCGGCGCGACCGATGTCGTGCGCTTTGCCGATGACCGCATCGTCATGGTCGCGATCGAGTGCATGGAGGATTGCCCGGTCGTCGAGACGCCGCTGAAGCAGCTCAGCGAACTTTTCCCGGACCTCAACGCCACGGTCACCGGCATTTTCTCCAACGGCAAGCTCTCCGTTCCGAATTCCTCCAGCCAGCTTCATTCCGGTGATCTGGCCTATGTCGTCTGCGACAGGGGGCATGTGCGGCGCACGCTCGCGCTGTTCGGCCATGAGGAGCAGGAAGCTGCCCGCATCGTCATCGCGGGCGGAGGCAATATCGGTTATTTCGTCGCCAGGGCGATCGAGGACTATCAGCCGAAGACCCGGCTCAAGATCATCGAGAGCGACCGCGAACGCGCGGTGGCGGTTGCCGACAAGCTGCGCCATACCGTCGTGCTGCATGGTTCAGCGCTCGACCAGAAGATGTTGCTGCAGGCCGATATCCAGGACGCCGATCTGATCGTCGCCCTGACCAACAACGACCAGATCAACATTCTCGGCAGCGCGATGGCCAAGCGCCTCGGCTGCAAGCAGAATCTCGTTCTGATCAACGATCCGGCCTATCAGGATTTCACCAAGACGCTCGGCATCGACGCCCATATCAATCCGCGCGCCGTCACGATCTCCGGCATCCTGCAGCACGTGCGCAAGGGGCGCATCCGCTCGGTCTACGCCGTGCAGAAGGGCTCTGCCGAGGTGGTCGAAGCCGATGCGCTGGAAACTTCGCCGATGGTCGGCAAGCCGCTGCGCGAGATCGAGTTGCCGCCCGGTATCCGCATCGGCGCGATCTATCGCGACAAGACGGTGATCCGGCCGGACGGCAACACCAAGATCAAGGCGAACGACCGCGTGGTGCTCTTTGCCGCGGCGGCTGCCGTGCGTCATGTCGAACAACTGTTCCGCGTCAGCATCCAGTATTTCTAGGAACCGCCATGCCTCGCTTTGCCTATGTCAACGGCCGCTATGTCCGCCATGCCGAGGCTGCGGTGTCCATCGAGGACCGCGGTTTCGTCTTCGCTGACGCGGTCTATGAGGTTTGCCAGGTACAGCGGGGTTTCATCGTCGACCTGACGCGCCACCTCGACCGTCTCGACCGTTCGCTCGGTGAAATTCGCATCACTGCGCCCATGCCGCGCGCGGCGCTGGTGGCAATCATGCGCGAGGTCCTGCGCCGCAACCGGGTCGTCAATGGCATGGTCTATGTCCAGGTGACACGCGGCGCTGCCAGACGCGACCACGTTTTCCCGTCGCCAGCAGTGCGCCCGTCTCTCGTCGTGACGGCAAAGTCGGTCAACCCAGCCGTGAACGAGGCGCGATACATTTCGGGAATCAACGCGATCACCGTTCCCGACAACCGATGGGAGCGGGTCGATATCAAGACCGTCGGTCTTCTGCCGAACGTGCTGGCCCGCCAGCAGGCGAGGGAGGCGGGTGCGCAGGAGGCGATCTTCGTCGATGCGGACGGCAATGTGACCGAGGGCGGCGCAACGAACCTGTGGATCGTTGACCGGGACGGAACGCTCGTCACCCGCCCCGCCGATCGCGCAATCCTGCGCGGCATCACGCGCACCACGCTGATGGACGTGGCGCAGAAGCTGGGACTGCCGGTCGAGGAACGCAGCTTTTCCGTCGCTGAAATGCTGGAATCGCGCGAAGTCTTCATAACCGGCGCAATGACGATCTGCCTGCCGGTGGTTGCCATCGACGGCCATACGATCGCCAATGGTCATCCGGGCATGACGGCGCAGAAACTCCGGGATGCCTTTTTCGCCGTTGCGGAGAAGACCGTGATTTGATACCAGAATCGACGGTCCCGGAATCCATTGCCGGGCACGGGGACGACTTATTATCATTCAACCGGTCTCAAGGGCCGGCAATCAGAAAGAAGCGGCGCCATGGCGGAACGTTCTCAGAACCTGCAGGATCTTTTTCTTAATACCGTTCGCAAGCAAAAGATTTCCCTGACGATCTTTCTCATCAACGGGGTCAAGCTGACCGGGGTTGTCACCTCCTTCGACAATTTCTGCGTGCTGCTCCGTCGCGACGGTCATTCGCAGCTCGTGTACAAGCACGCGATCTCGACCATCATGCCGGGCCAGCCGCTGCAGATGTTCGAGACCGAGGAAAGCGGCTCCTGACAGGACCCAAGAACATTAAAAAATCCGATACAAGCAAGGATTCCATCGTTCCGGAGGCTGAAAAGCACCGGGACGATATGCGCGCTGTCGTCATCGTTCCGGTGTTGAAGGCGCAGCGCGCGAAGTCCGATCCTGCCGCAGCGACGACCGGCCGCTCTGAAGAGGCACGTCTGGAAGAGGCCGTCGGCCTTGCACGCGCCATCGACCTGACGATCGTTCATTCGGCCATCGTGCCGGTCAGCCAGCCAAAACCCGGTACGCTACTCGGTACGGGTAAGATCGAGGAGATCAAGGCGGCGCTCGACGAGCACGATGCCGGCCTCGTCATTGTCGACCATCCGCTGACGCCGGTGCAGCAACGCAATCTCGAGAAGGAATGGAACGCCAAGGTCATCGACCGGACGGGCCTCATCCTCGAAATCTTCGGCCGCCGCGCTTCCACCAAGGAAGGCACGTTGCAGGTCGATCTTGCGCATCTCAACTACCAGAAGGGCCGTCTCGTCCGAAGCTGGACCCACCTTGAACGCCAGCGCGGTGGCGCGGGCTTCCTGGGGGGGCCGGGTGAAACGCAGATCGAAGCCGACCGGCGCCTCCTGCAGGACAGGATCGTCAAGCTGGAGCGCGAGCTGGAGCAGGTGCGCCGCACCCGCCAGCTCCATCGCTCCAAGCGCAAGAAGGTGCCGCATCCGATCGTCGCGCTCGTCGGTTATACCAATGCCGGCAAGTCGACGCTGTTCAACCGCATCACCGGAGCTGGGGTTCTGGCCGAAGACATGCTCTTCGCCACGCTCGACCCGACGTTGCGTCGCATGAAGCTGCCGCAGGGCCGCACCGTCATCCTCTCCGATACCGTTGGTTTCATTTCCAACCTGCCGACGCATCTGGTCGCCGCCTTCCGCGCGACGCTGGAGGAGGTGCTGGAAGCAGACCTCATCCTCCATGTGCGCGACATGTCCGACCCGGACAACGGCGCGCAATCGACGGATGTGCTGCGCATCCTCGCCGATCTCGGCATCGACGAGAAGGATGGAGCCGAGCGCATCCTCGAGGTCTGGAACAAGATCGACCGGCTGGAGCCGGAGCTGCGCGATGCGCTGGTTCAGAAGGCGCAAACCCAGCCGAACGCCATTGCCGTTTCCGCCATTTCAGGCGAGGGCATCGACCTGCTGCTCGGCGAGATCAACCGGCGGCTTTCCGGCGTGCTGGTCGACCGCGACGTCGTCGTGCCGGTCATGCAGCTGCAGCTTCTGCCGTGGATCTACGATCACTCGATCGTCGATATGCGCGAGGATCTCGAGGACGGCAATGTGCGCCTGGAGTTGCGGCTGACGGAAACGGAAGCCGCCGAGCTCGACCGCCGGCTTGGCGTCGGCCAGAAGCCGGCGCGCGAGGACTGGGAGCGATAACGCAACGTCAATTCTCTGACGTTGCGTTATCCAGACTGCGTTCGATCTTCTTCGCCGCCTGCCACAGCTCTTCCATGCGCTCCAGCGTCGCCGCCTCGAGGCTTTCGCCGTTGGCCGAAAGACTGTCCTCGATATGCGAGAAGCGGTTGCGGAACTTCGTGTTCGTGCCGCGCAGCGCCATTTCCGGGTCCGCACCGACATGGCGGCCGATATTCACCAGGGCGAAGATCAAGTCGCCGAGTTCGTCGGCGACAGCCCGTTTGTCGTCGTTTCTCAGGGCTTCGCGAAGTTCGCCGATCTCCTCTTCGATCTTGTCGAGGATCGGCGCGGGCTCCGACCAGTCGAAGCCGACCTTGGCGGCGCGCTCCTGAAGCTTCAGCGCTTCGACGAGAGCCGGGAAGGAGCGCTGCACGGAGCCGAGATGGCCGCGAAGCGGATCCTCCGGCAGGCCGCGGGCGGCCCGGCGTTCCTTGCGTTCACGCTTTTCCGCCTGCTTGATGTCGTCCCATTGCAGCTTGACCGCCGCGGGCGTGTCCGCGTCCGAACGCGCGAAGACATGCGGATGGCGGCGGATCATCTTATGCGTGACAGCCTCAACGACGTTGCCGAAATCGAATTCGCCGCGCTCCTCCGCGATCCGGGCGTGAAAGACCACCTGAAGCAGGAGGTCGCCCAGCTCCTCGCAAAGGTCGTCCATGTCGTTCCGTTCGATCGCATCGGCCACCTCGTAGGCCTCCTCGATCGTATAGGGCTTGATCGTCTCGAAGGTCTGGACCACATCCCAGGGGCAGCCGGTTTCCGGCGTTCGCAGGGCGGTCATGATTTCGATCAGGCGCTTGATGTCGCGGCTCGGCTGCATGGCGTTCTCAGTTCAGCGGAATGTTGTTGCCGGCCTTGAATGGCCGATTGTCCCCTTTTGGGGGTCTCTGCGGCATCCTTAGCGGCCGGTGCGGAGGGGAGGCAAGGGCGGCCGGTGACTTATGCTCAAAATGCAGGACGACAGAGCAAAACAATACCCCCCTCCTTGCCAGGGGGAATTTCTGTTTCTTTCGTTCGTGGCCGGTTTTCGCGATAGTGCGCACACCTCAACCGGACCAGGCCATGACTGAAGCACGAAACAAGCTTTCGACATTCCCGGCGTTCTTCCGCACCAGCGGCAGGACGGTGGTCGTTGTGGGCGAGGGCGATGAGGCGTTTGCCAAGGCCCGCCTGCTCTTCAACACGGATGCCCGGATCGTCGTCCTGGCCGAAAGGCCGCAGGCCGACTTCGCCTGCTTCATTGCCGATAACGGCCTCGTGCTGGTTCGCGCATCCTTCTCGAAGGGCGCCATCGCCGATGCAACGCTCGTTTTCGCCGCAACGGGCGATGGAGCGCTCGATCGTGCCATCTCCACGGCCTCCCGCGAACTCGGTATTCCCGTCAACGCCGTCGACCAGCCGGACTATTGCGACTTCCTCACGCCTGCCCTCGTCAACCGTGCGCCGGTTGCCGTCGCCATCGGGACGGAGGGCGCTGGCCCGGTGCTCGCGCAGATGATCCGCGCGCAGGTCGACCAGATGCTTTCCCCCTCGCTTGGTCGGCTGGCAAGCCTTGCCAGTGGCTACCGCGAGGCAGTCGACCGCGTCCTGCCGCGTGGCGTGACGCGCCGCGTCTTCTGGCGTCGGTTCTTCCAGGGCGCGGTCGCCGATGCCGTCAACAACGGCGATATCGATCTGGCCCGCCGTGCCGCCAACACGTTGCTCAATTCGCAGGGCAAGGCCGCCGGCCATGTCTGGCTCGTCGGCGCGGGCCCCGGCGCTGAAGACCTGCTGACGCTGCGCGCCCAGCGCGTCATGATGGAAGCCGATGTCATCGTCTTCGATGCCCTCGTGCCGCAGGCGATCGTCGATATGGGGCGCCGCGACGCCGAACGTCTTTCCGTCGGCAAGCGCAAGGGCTGCCATTCCAAGTCGCAGGAGGAGATCAACGATCTCCTGGTCGAACTCGGCAAGGCGGGAAAGCGCGTCGTGCGTCTGAAGTCCGGCGATCCGCTCGTCTATGGCCGCGCCGGCGAGGAAATGGCCGCGCTCCGGCAGGCGGGTGTGACCTATGAGATCGTGCCCGGCATCACATCCGCCTTCGCCGCCGCCGCCGATTTCGAACTGCCGCTGACGCTGCGCGGGGTTGCCTCCTCGCTCGTCTTCACGACGGGTCACGACCTGACCGGCGCCGTCCTGCCGGATTGGGCGCGGCTCGCGATTTCCGGCGCGACAATCGCGGTCTACATGGGCCGCTCCGTGGCCGCCTCGGTCGCCGCGCGCCTCATGGATGCGGGCCTGCCGGCCGAGACGACGGTCGCCGTCGTGGAAAATGCCAGCCGCCGCGAAAAGCGGCTGCTGCATGGCACGCTCAAGGACCTGCCCGGCCTCGAACATCGCGACGAACTCGCCGGGCCGGTCATGGTGATCATCGGCGATGCCGTCGCCGGCGCCAATTTTGAACATTCCGTACCGCTCGCCGCCCGTGAGCCGTTGCGCCACACGATAGCACTGGGAGCATGACATGGCCGACAAGGTTCTGACAGCCAACCGCCTTAGCGATGGCATCTCCGTCTGGCTGGATGCCGCCGGCAACTGGAACGAACAGCTCCAGGCCGCGTTCGTCGCGCGCCACAAGGAAGCCGTCGACGCACTGGAAGCGACCGGCAGGCAAGCTTTCGCCGACAACAAGGTCGTCGACGTCAATGTCGTCGATGTCGAGGAGGTCGACGGCGTGCTGCGGCCGCTGCGCATGCGCGAGCGTATTCGCGCCGAAGGTCCCACCATTGCCTATGCTGCCGGTTATGCCGGCTTGATTGCGACGGCCGCAGCGGCCGCCTGAGGACAATTGCATGTACCGTTACGACGAATTCGACCACGCCTTTGTTTCCGGCCGTGTGGAGCAGTTCCGCGATCAGGTCAGCCGCCGCCTGTCGGGCGAACTGACGGAGGATGCCTTCAAGCCGCTTCGCCTGATGAACGGCGTCTACCTGCAGCTTCACGCCTATATGCTGCGCGTCGCCATTCCCTATGGCACGCTGAATGCCCGCCAGATGCGCATGCTCGCCCATGTCGCCCGCAAGTATGACCGCGGCTACGGCCATTTCACCACGCGCCAGAACATCCAGTACAACTGGCCGAAGCTCTCCGAGCTGCCGGATGCTCTGGCAGAACTTGCGACGGTCGAAATGCATGCGCTCCAGACGTCGGGCAACTGCATTCGCAACGTGACGGCGGATCATTTCGCCGGCGCTGCCGCCGACGAGGTCGCCGATCCGCGGCCCTATGCGGAAATCCTGCGCCAGTGGTCTTCCGTCCATCCGGAATTCTCTTTCCTGCCGCGCAAGTTCAAGATCGCCGTTACAGGCGCCGAGCGTGATCGCGCAGCCATCCAGGTGCATGATATCGGCCTGCACCTGAAGCGGAACGAGCAGGGCGAGATCGGCTTTGCCGTCTATGTCGGCGGCGGGCAGGGCCGCACGCCGTTGATTGCCAAGAAGATCCGCGACTTCCTGCCGAAGGAGGATCTCCTGTCCTACACCACGGCGATCGTGCGCGTGTACAACCTGCACGGCCGTCGCGACAACAAGTACAAGGCGCGCATCAAGATCCTCGTGCATGAAATGGGCGCGGAGGAACTGTCGCGGCAGGTCGAGGTCGAATTCGCCAGCCTCAGGGACACCGAACTGAAGCTGCCGGAAGCGGACGTCGCCGCGATCTCCGCCTATTTTGCGCCGCCGGAACTCAGCCCGCGCGCCGAAGGCTGGGCCAGCCTTGCGCAGTGGAAGAAGGCGGATGCGGACTTTGCCCGCTGGGTGCACCAGAACGTGCAGCCGCACAAGCATCCCGACTACGGCATGGTGACGATCTCGCTCAAGCCCATCGGCGGCATTCCGGGCGATGCGACCGACGGGCAGATGGAAGCGGTCGCCGACATTGCGGAGGAATACGCCTTCGACGAAATCCGCGTCAGCCACGAGCAGAACCTGATCTTGCCGCATGTGGCGCTGGCAGATCTCGAGCCTGTCTATCGCGGCCTTGCCGCGGCCGGGCTTGCGACCGCCAATGCCGGGCTTATCACGGATATCATCGCCTGTCCGGGGCTGGACTATTGCGCGCTGGCGAACGCCCGCTCGATCCCGGTGGCGCAGGAGATTTCCACCCGCTTCGGCGCGCCCGAGCGTCAGGCCGAAATCGGCGAACTGAAGATCAAGATTTCCGGCTGCATCAATGCCTGCGGCCATCATCATGTCGGCCATATCGGCCTGCTGGGCGTCGAGAAGAAGGGCGAGGAGCTCTACCAGATCACGCTCGGCGGCTCGGGCGACGAGAACACGTCGATTGGCGAGATCATCGGCCGCGGCTTCGAGCCGGACAAGGTGACGGATGCCATCGAGGTCATCGTCGATACCTATCTCGGCCTGCGCCTCGATCCTTCCGAAATCTTCCTTGCCGCGTATCGGCGCGTCGGGCCGCAGCCCTTCAAGGAAGCGCTCTACGGCGACAAGACGGCGGCGGCAGCCTGAGGGGATGGTCATGACGAAAATCTGGAACGAAACCGGCTTCGTGACCGACGATCCATGGATCATCGAGACGGAGGAAACAAAAGCAGGCTCGAACGAGAAGGCGCTGCTCGGCCTTGAGGAGTTTCTGGCGACGGTTGCCGGGACGGACGCGACGGGCCTCGGCGTGCTGATCAACCCGGCCGATGACGTGCGCCAGCTGGAGGGCCATCTCGACCGGCTGGCGCTGGTCGCTGTCGTCTTTCCGGCCTTCAACGACGGCCGGGCCTTCAGCCATGCCTCGCTGCTGCGCGCGCGCCTCGGCTTTGCCGGTGAGGTGAGGGCGGTCGGTGACGTGCTGATCGACCAGATCCCGCTGATGCTGCGCTGTGGCATCGACAGTTTTGCGGTCAGCAATGCGACGGCGCTGAAGCGCCTTGCCGAAAACCGCCTGCCGGGCATCGCCAACCACTACCAGCCGACGGCCCGCCCCGCGCAGGATGTGGGCTCCTATAGCTGGCGCCGGCGGGCCTGAATTCAGCCCCCGACCGGTGAATTGCCGCAATCCCGTGGTAGCCTTGAGCAAGATCAAGGACGGGTGCGGCGCATTGCGCGAAAAGGAAATGCCCGGCAGACTATTGCGCGGCCAATCGGCGCATTGGAAAGGAATACCTTCCTTTGCCGGTCAACATGTAATATCTGCCTATCGTCAAATTTTTTCCGACGCAGCCAGGATCGATCCAGAAATGAACGCACCTGCCAAGACCGAAGACTTTGTGGCAACCGTACCGGCCGGCGTTTTCGCCGAGACGGTGACGAGCGTGCAGCATTATACGGATCACCTGTTCCGTTTCCGCATGACGCGCCCGGAAAGCTTCCGTTTCCGCTCCGGCGAATTCGCCATGATCGGCCTGATGGTCGGCGACAAGCCGATCTACCGCGCCTATTCGATCGCCAGCCCGTCTTGGGACGAGGAACTGGAATTCTTCTCGATCAAGGTGCCGGACGGTCCGCTGACTTCGCATCTCCAGCAGATCAAGCCGGGCGACACCGTGCTCATGCGCAAGAAGCCGACCGGCACGCTCGTTCTCGATGCGCTGACACCCGGAAAGCGGCTTTACATGTTCTCGACCGGCACCGGCATTGCGCCCTTCGCCAGCCTCATCCGCGATCCGGAGACCTACGAGAAATTCGATGAAGTCATCCTGACGCATACCTGCCGGGAAGTCGCCGAACTGAAATACGGCTTCGACCTCGTCGAGGAAATCCGCAACCACGAATTCCTGGCGGAAGTCGTCGGCAACAAGCTGCGCCACTATGCGACGGTCACCCGCGAGGACTACCCGTTCCAGGGCCGCATCACCGATCTCATTTCCAACGGAAAGATGTTCGCCGATCTCGGCGTGCCGCATTTCGACCCGGCGGTCGACCGTGGCATGATCTGCGGCTCCGCCGCGATGCTGAAGGAGACCAAGGCGCTGCTGGAGCAGGCCGGCCTTACCGAGGGCGCGAACAGCAAGCCAGCCGAATTCGTCATCGAGCGCGCTTTCGTCGACTGAGGCGGAGCGCAGTCAAGCGAGCAAACGGGCGGCTTTCGGGCCGCCTTTTTCGTTTCGTCATTCAGTCGGACAGATAGTTGAGAAGATCGGTCATCGCTTCGGCCGCCGCCGGGCCGTCAGCATTGCGAATGCCGCGGATGACCTTCACATGCAGCTCGACCGAGCGATCCATGTGCCGGTTGTCGGCGCGGGCGAACCAGAGACGGCGCGCATGGGTCTGCAGCGGGGCGAGGGCGGTAGTCAGGAAACGGTTCGGGCAGGCTTCCTCCATGATCTCGTCAAAGGCCTTGTCGGCGGCGAGAAACCCCTCCATGTCGGAATGAATCGAGCACACGGTCATCGTCTGCGCGCAGGCGACGAGTTGCTCCCGATGTCTTTCACCGGCATGGCGCGCGACCAGATCGGCCGCCAGTGGCTCCAGTTGCCGGCGCGTCGCCATGACTTCGGCATGATCTTGCGGGCGGATCGCCGTGATCTGCAGACCGGCGCGTGGGCGCACGGCGATCAATCCCTGCCATTCGAGCTTCTGGATCGCCTCGCGCACCGGCGTCCGGCCATGGCCGGCCAGTTCGATGAGCTGGCGCTCCGTGACGAGCGATCCGGGTTTCAGCTTGAGTGTGACGATCAGGCCTTCGAGGGCGAGATAGGCGAGGTGGGCTTGCGACGCCGCAGTTTCCGTCATTCCATCGATCCGGTTGATATATCACATGGTGACATGTCGCAAAATGCATGGCAAGCGGACTGATATATCAGAGTCGGGCGCCACTGCGGATTTGCGGGATTGTGGGAGTGAAAGGGCGAAAAGTCCTGTGAATTTCGCGGTTGAGGGAAGCTGTCGACGGCTGCAAACAGTGCTCCGAGGGCAGGCAGCAAGGCGCGAATCGAAGGTTGCAACTCGCTCCATGATGGCGGATATGTTGCGCTCGATGCGGGTTGCGACCAGCTTTCCATGCGCTTCGTTCTATTGTCATATTAGCGATTTGCACCGTTTTTGATGCCTCGCGCGGTTGGGCCTGAATAAAGCCGCGGGCGCGTCCGTCGATAGGAGTATTGCGGTTGACGAATGTCATGGGCCTTGCCAGCATGCCCGCCAATTCGGACCGTCCAGTTGCATTTGTGGGGGCATAGGTTGACTGCAGGTTCCATCATCGCGACAGGTTTGATCGTCTTTGCCGGCCTGCTGGCCGTGCCGGCCGTCAGCCATACCAATATGGGAACGACGTTTTCCCTGATGGCCTCGTCCATGGCCTTCGTCGCCATGGGGATCGCGCAGTTCATGGCCACGCGTCCGCCTGTCATCGAAAAGCTCTTCGGCGGGCTCGACCGCATCTACCACTTCCACCGCAAGATCGGCATTGCGGTGCTCTGTCTTATCCTGGTGCATTACTTCATTGCACCCGATTTCCAGGGCCTTTCGCTGACGGGCGATCTCAACAAGCTCGCCAAGGTGGCCGGTGAATGGGCATTCTACGGTTTCGTGTTCCTGCTGATCTTCAGCCTCGTGAAGGTCATCCCGAAGACGCGCTTCCAGGTGCCCTATCAGTACTGGCGCATCACGCATCGCTTTATCGGCCTGCTTTTCGTGGTCATTGCATTCCACCAGATGTTCATCAAGCGCCCCTATGACGGCACGGCGCTGCTGGCGACCTATCTCAACCTTTTCGCGCTGCTCGGCATTGCCAGCTATGCCTATACGCAGCTGCTGCCATGGTTGCGCACGCGAAAATACGAGGTGGCGGATGTCGAGCGCCACGACGGCGCGACGATCATCACGGCCAAGCCGGCGGGCCGCAAGCTTCGGGCGCTGCCCGGGCAGTTCGGCTTCTTCCGGGTCGACAAGTCGGGCCTGCGTGAGCCGCATCCCTTTACCATCGCCGGCATCGAGGATGACGGCACCGTGCGCTTCGCAATCAAGCCGCTCGGCGACTACACGAAAGCGCTGCGCGAAGCGGTGGCGGTCGGCGACGGGCTGACGCTCGAGGGCGGCTACGGTCATTTCAATCACAAGCGCGGCGGCAAGAAGCAGATCTGGCTTGCCGGCGGCATCGGCGTCACGCCGTTCCTTGCCATGGCGAGCCGGCTGAAGGGTGACGAGGGGCAGGACATCCACATGGTCTACTGCGTAAGGGACGGGGCCGAGGCGATCGGCCTCGACACGTTCCGCATGCAGGCGGAGAAGCTCGAGAATTTCAGCTTCGTGCTGCACAACTCGGCGACCGATGGGCGCTTCGACGCCACGAAGCTTGTTTCAAGCACCAGCATGAACCCCGCGGAGGCCGATTTGTGGTTCTGCGGCCCGCCGCCGCTGCGGCTGGCCATCGAAAAGGGATTGAAGGAGCTTGGCAAGGCGCCGCGCCGTGTCGAGTTCGAGCGCTTCGAGTTTCGTTAAAGCGGTGCCAGCGATGGCGCCAAGCGGTTTTACGTCCGCAATCGTGTGAGAAATATTGAATTTCCAGCCGGTCGACCGGCCTCTTGGAGAAAAGGGAACAAGCCATGCGCATGTTCAACACAGCAGTTTTCCGTTCGGCATACGGGCTTTCCGCCGTGTTCGGCCTTGCCATGGCGGTCTTCTGTCCCGCCGGCGCGGTCGCCCTCGACCAGTTCGCGCCCGATGCCTATGGCACCTACAAGGCGGACGCCGAGAACGGCAAGGTCATGTTCAGTGCCGCCGGCTGCGGCGCCTGCCATGGGTCCGGTGACAATACCGAGCTGCTTTCGGGCGGCATGGAGATGCAGACGGCCATCGGCAAATTCTTCGCGCCGAACATTTCCGCCCATCCGAACGGCACCGGCGGCTGGTCCAATGCGGACTTCCTCAATGCCGTGATGGTCGGCCTCGACAGGGAGGGCTACAACCTCTACCCGGTCATGCCCTATACTTCCTACGGCGGCATGAAGCCGGAGGACGTGCTGGACATCAAGGCCTATATCGAGACGCTGCCGCAATTGGACGCCGCCTCGAAGGAGCACGAGATCGCCTTCCCCTTCAGCCGCCAGACGACGATCACGCTCTGGAAGCGCAGCCATTTCACCGTGCAGGCCTATCAGCCGCGCGAAGAAACCCAGATGGAGCGCGGCCGCTACCTGGTGGAGAATGTCGGTGGTTGCGGCGATTGCCATACGCCGCGCACCACGACCTACGGTCTCGATCTTTCCCGTGCCTATGAAGGGGAAAAGGGCCTGACCGGCGCCGTGGCGCCAGACATCACCAAGGCGCGCATGAGTGGCCTTGCCTCGCATGAAGTCTTCACCAAGGGACTGATCGAGGACGGCAAGAAGTTCTCCGGCTCGCCTTTGTCCGATCCGGTCATGCGCCGCCTTGCGCAGGGTCTTTCGGCACTGTCCGATGAGGACCGGCAGGCGATGTACGCCTTCCTCGCCGACCGCGAGGTGAAGGTTACGCCGGTCGAGACCAGCGCCACGCCGGTCTGCAGCGAGGCGACGGCTGAAAGTGCGCTCGGCGCGGGCGGCGGCAATGCCGAATTCGCCTCGGCGGCCGATGCCTTCATCGGCAAATATTGCCGCAACTGCCATGGACCGGGCGAAAGCTCGCAAGGATCCTTCCCCTCGGGCGACCTGGCCTCCATCGCCGCCAATGCGGCTTTCGTGACTCCCGGCGATGCCGCCAAGTCGCTGCTCTATACCAGCGTCACCAGCGGTCGCATGCCGCTCGGCAAGCGTCCCGACGATGCCGAGGTGCAGAGCCTTGCCAACTGGATCAACTCGCTGAGCCAGTCGGCTATCCCGACGGCGGTTTCCGCGACGCAGACCCAGCGCGTGCGTCCGATGCTGAAATATCTCGATTTCGTGGAGCTGGCGCTGCGCGACATTTCCCGGGTCGACGAGCACGACCAGCCCTTCATGCGCTACTTCAGCTATCGCGACCAGTATAACGGCATGATGAGCTGCGAAACACATGAAACCTTCCTGAAGCGCATGCGGGTGCTGGCTGGCGGCTTCAAGAAGCTGCTGAACTCGCTGTCCTACGGACCGGAACTCGTTCTGCCCGAAGAGGTGGAAGGCTCGGACGGCCTGCTGGTGCGCATCGACCTGCGCGATCTCGAATGGAGCCAGGAAGACTACGATTTCCTGATCAACGAGTATTTCTACGGCGTCGATCCGGTGAGCGATGCGCAGCTGCATTCTCTCGCCAAGGCGACGCAGACACAGCTGCCGATCATGCGTGTCGACTGGTTCATGAGCAACGGCGCGCGGCCCAAGGTCTACAACCGTCTCATGAAGCTGCCGACCAACATCATCGAGCTTGAAAAGCGGTTCGGTGTGAATGTCGATCAGAATATCGAGCGTCGCCGTATCGTTCGCGCGGGCTTTGTCGATGGCTCCTCGGGCGTTTCCGACCACAACCGCCTGCTCGAGCGCCACGATATGCCTTTCGGCGGCTATTACTGGAAGTCCTATGACTTTGCAGGCGATGTCGGCCGCCAGGTGCTGAAGCGCTTCCCGGCCGGTCCCGAGGGGGTTCGCCTGAAGGCCGGGCTCGAACCGTTCGAGCATGACGGCGGCGAAATGATCTTCTCGCTGCCGAACGGCATGCAGGGTTACTATCTGTCGACCAACAAGGGCGACCAGCTCGATGTCGGGCCGACGGCAATCGTTTCCTTCCGCAAGCGGCCGATCGGCAAGGGCGTGGAGGTCATCAACGCACGGTCCTGCTTCGACTGCCATTTCGACGGCATCCTGTCCAAGCGCGACCAGATTCGCGAGCATATCGAAACCTCGACGCTGTTCTCCAAGGATCAGCAAGACGAGCTTCTCGCCGTCTATGTGCCGCAGGAAGAGCTGAACGAGGTCTACAGGCGCGACACGGAACGCTTCGTCGCTGCGCTCGATCGCCTCGGCATCACCGAAGCGACGGCCGGTGGCGGCAAGACCGGCCTGAAGGCTCCCGGTGGCGCCGAAATCTTCACCTACTTTGCCGACAAGTATGAGGACGAGTTGAATTTCGAGCAGCTTGCTGCCGAGTTCGACATGACGCCGGAGCAGTTCGCCTCCGACATTCGCCGCCTCACCGACGTCAATGCGCTGCGCATCGGCATCGACTGGGTCGCGACGCTCGAATCGGGCGCCACGGTTCCGCGCGTCGAGGTCGAGGAACAGTACGCCTTCATGCTGCAGCCGCTGATGCAGCTCGAGCCGCTGAAACGTGGCGTCAACCCGGAGGCCAACGTCGACACGGCCTACCAGCAGCCCGAGCAGAAGCAGGAGCCGGCTTCGGGCGCCGACCAGTATGCGGCACAGACGAACACGGCCCATGCCGTGCCGGCCTACAAGCAGGACGACAAGGCGCAGGCCGACAAGGTCAAGCTTGCCCTGCATGTTCCGTCGACCAGCGCGAAGGTGGGGGACTATCTCAGCTTCGAGCTGAGCACGAACCACGCCTGCGAGCTTCAGGTGGTCTATGTGGAGGACACCGGCAATGTCGAGGTCATCCCGGACGTGATGATCGGCGCCACGACGCTGAACCCCGGTGAACGCCGCCTCATCCCGCAGCCGGGTACGGGCAACCTGACCTTCGATTCGCCCTCGCCGGGCGAGACGATGATCGCCATCTGCAAGATCGGCGGCCTCGGCGACCAGAGACTGACGGCCGAGAAAGCCAAGCAGCTGGCGGCTGGCTCGAAACAGCCGGTGACACGCGGTATCGCTGTGAACCTTGCCAAGCAGGCGGAACAGGATAACGGGGCGAGCGGTCTCCAGATGGTGACGTTCGAAATCAGGTGACAAGCAGGGGCAGGGGCCTTCGGGTCCCTGTTCGTTCGTTGAAACGGAAAGAGGACTGGACCGACAATGCTGATGCGATCCCTCACGGCGACACTCTTCGTATTGGCTGGCGCCGCGCCGGCCGCTGCGGCCTGCGCGGCTTTCACGGGTGTCACCGAGGCGTTCAATGCGGGCGATGAAGCGAAGGCACGCGCCTTCGCCGAGACGGCGGGCACGGCCAATTGCAGCGCCGACGAGCGCACGCTGGTCGGCCGCATCGCGTCCATGATCGTATTCAACCGGATCTCAACGGAGGTCGCTAGCGGCGGCAGGTTGTCCGATCACCGCACGGATCTCGAAGGACTGAAGAACAATTACGGCGGCCCCTGGCAGGTCTATGACGCGCTTGGCGACCTGGCGCGCGAGCGCAAGGACTATGAAGAGGCGGCCAAGCTCTACCAGATCGCGCTGGAGGACGGGTCGAACAAGACGCTGACGCCGGACTGGATGGCGCCCGACGAACAGTACATCCTGCGGCTGGACAGGCTTGCCGGCGAAATGCGGCTGGCTGCGCCACGCCCGGTCAAGCTTGCCATGCGTGGCAGCTGCAAGGTTTCCTTCCGCGGCGTATCGATCAAGAAGAAATCGACCCCGGTACGCTACGTCTTCGGTACGGCGGATTTCACGCCGGAAGGCGTGGATGCCGCAAAGGATCTCGCCGAATGCCTGAGGGCCGTAAAGCCTGCCGCCATCAGGCTCATCGGCCACACCGACCCGGTCGGCTCCAGCGAGGCCAACTACACGCTGTCGCTGGCGCGCACCGAGACGCTGAAGGCCTACCTCTACAATGCCGGTTATGCCGGCAAGATCACGACCGAAGGCAAGGGTGAGGACCAGCCCTTCAAGCCGGACGATGCGAGCGCCTACGACACGGAAACGCTGAACCAGCTGCACCGGCGGGTAGAGGTGGATCTGGAATGATGAAGGCGCTGCCCCGGCTTCTCGCCCTTTCCCTTGCCGTCGCTCTTCCCGGCCCCGCCTTCGCCGCGCAGACCTATGCCCTCGTTGTCGGTATCGACGAGTATCCGAACGATGTCAGCCTGGACGGGGCGGTTCGCGACGCCGAGGACGTCTATCGCGCGATGAGCGCAGCCGGGTTCGAGGTCGTCAAGTTCACCAATGCCGAAGCGCGCAAGGATGCCATCCGCAAGGCCTGGACGGACATGGTGGCGACGGCCTCGTCCGGCGATACGATCATCTTCACCTATGCCGGCCACGGCGCGCAGATGCCGGAACTCATCGCCGGCGACGAGGCGGACGGGCTCGACGAATTTCTCCAGCTTCCCGGATTCGACCGCAACCGGCATCAGGAAACCTCGAACGAGATCATCGTCGACAACGAGATGAATGCCTGGTTCACCGAAGCGGAAGGCAAGGGCGTGCATGTGCTTTTCGTCTCCGATAGCTGTTTTTCCGGCGGCATGAGCCGATCGATCACGGGCAAGAGTCGCCTTGCGCCGGCTGTGAAGGTCAAGCTCGCGCCACCCTCGCAGGAGGCGATCGATGGCGCGAACATCAAGGAGATCAGCTTCAAGCAGGTGACCGTGCTTGCTGCCTCGCTGGAGAGCCAGCCGACGCCGGAAGTCATCATCGACGGCGCGCCGCGCGGCGCGCTGAGCTGGAGTTTCGCCCGCGCCCTGGAAGGCAGCGCCGACCGCGACGGCGACGGCATGATCACGCGCATCGAGCTGGAAGACTATATTTTCTCGAACGTCAAAAACCGCTCCGAAGCCTTGCAGGTGCCGAATTTCATGCCGCAGGTGGCGCGCTCCGAAAGCGAGGTCGTGGTAAGGCTCACGCGCGGCATCCCGGCCGGTGACGCCAGCGATATGGCGGCGGCGTCCGAAACCACGAACCACAAGACCGTCAAGCCGGCCAGCGACCTCGGCTGGACCGGCAAGATCGCCCTGCAGATCGACGGACAGGCCGAAAAGCCGAACAACACCGACGGGACGGGCACGCCCTTCCGCTGGGATCTGGCAAGCGGCGTCTTCTACACGCCGAATGGCGATGTCGCGGCGGAGAATGTCGGCGCGGACCGTGTTCAGGCCGTGGTGGACAAGTTCGTGCTGCTCGATTTCCTGAAAGCCATGGCGAGCCAGAATCCCGGCTCCGTCTCGCTCACGCCGACGAAGGACATCTATCCGGCTGGCGCCCGCCTGCGCTTCGATGCGCCGCCCGGCCGTTATCCGAACATGCTGGTCTTCAATCTGGCCAATACGGGTGAAGTGCAGTTCCTCGACCTGCAGGCGGCCGGCACCACCAGTTCGCAGTTCAAGCTGACGGATGTCGAAGTCGTCAAA
This sequence comes from Shinella sp., assembly GCF_049651085.1. Classification (GTDB taxonomy): domain Bacteria; phylum Pseudomonadota; class Alphaproteobacteria; order Rhizobiales; family Rhizobiaceae; genus Shinella. Next base: position 75,226 of record NZ_JBASBL010000021.1, on the reverse strand, counting down.
CCCTTCGGCGCCGATCACCTGGTCACGATCTGGACCGGCGAGCCGGTCGATGCGATCGGCGCGGTGCTCGCCGACCGCAGCGTGACGGCCGCAACCCTGCTTCGGGCGCTGCTGACGCGGCTCGACGGCAAGGAGGCAAGCGTCGCCATTCAACCTCTCTATACGCGGGAAACGCTGTGATGATCCGCTATGCCGCCGCTCTCCTGTTGTCGCTGTCGCTGTTTTCGGGCGCCCATGCAGCGGACCGGGCGCTTCTGATCGGTATCGGCACCTATGCGTCGCTGCCGGAAAAGATGTTTCTCGAAGGCCCGAAGAACGACGTTCCTCTCATCGAGAAGCTTTTGAAGGAAAAGCACGGCTATTCGGCCGATTCGATCCGTGTTTTGCTCGACAAGGACGCGACCCGCGCAGCTATCCTGGCGAGCATCGATGAATGGCTCGTCGCCGGCACGCAGCCGGGAGATCGCGTCTATATCTATTTTTCCGGCCATGGCCTGCAGGTAAAGGACCTGAATGGCGACGAGGAGGATGGCCTCGATGAAGCGCTTTCCACCTATGACATCGCCGCCGGCGACGGTGACTGGACGAATGTGATTCTCGATGACGAGATCGAAGCTCTGCTGGCAAGGCTGAAGGATCGCGTCGTCTCCATTGTTATCGATGCCTGCCATTCGGGCACCATCTCGCGCTCGTTGTCCACCAAGGTCGGCGATGCCATGGAAAGCGCGCGCTTCCTGCCGCGCCCGCATGCCAGGCCGGTGGATGCGGTGAAGACGCGCGGCCTGCGCATCGATGTCGCGGTGGTGGACAAGCCGGATATAGCCAAACAGAACGGCGTCGAAGCCTGGAGCGCGGCCTCCTCCTATCAGGTCGCCTGGGACGATACCCGCCTGCCGCCGGAGGAGCGCCACGGGGTCTTCACGCTGTCCTATGTCAATGGCCACGAGACGGCCGCCGCCGACGGCAATGGCAACGGCATCGTCTCCAATTCCGAACTGCTCGAATATGTGAAGAAGCAGTCGCAGACCTATTGCGCCGCGCAGAGCGCATGCCAGAGCCTCGATCCGCAGCTTGAGGTGAACTACGCGCTGCTCGGCGCGAGCGCCGTGAACCAGATCGCCGAAACGCCGGTCGATAGCCAGCAGCAGAGCCAGAGCGCGGACTACGGCAAGGTCGAAGAGGTCAAGGTCGAGAACACGCAGCAGACGGCCTATGTCGCCGCAAGCCCGGTCGATGCCGTCGGCGACATTCTCGGCAAGCCGCAGACCGGAGAGGTCAAGGTGGCGCTGTCGTCCGATCACCTCAAGACCGGCGATGTCTTCCGTATCACGGTGACAAGCACGACCGGCGGCCATCTCATCCTCTATGACGTCGACAAGGACGGCAAGGCGACGCAGATATTCCCGAACGAGGCAGCCCGCAAGATCACGCCGCTGACCGCGAACAGTCCGCTTACGATCCCGGACGACTATTACGGCTTCGATTTCGAGGCGGAAGGGCCGAGCGAGAATGTGCTGGTCGCCATCGTCGTCGCCGATGATGTCGATCTGACCAAGGTCGCGCCGAACGGCTATGGCCTTACCAAGCAACTCGACGCTCGCACCACCATCGCCGAGATCGCCGGCACCTTGAAGCAGACCTGGACGCGCGACACCGAAAACCGCAGCGTCAACTGGTCGCTCGGGCTGCTGAAATACACGGTCTACTGATCGAACCGGCCACATCGTCCATGTGCGGACGCGGTGTGGCCGGGAGAGGGGTGCAAAAGCTGTTTTTCGTTGCATTTTCCGGGTTGACCCGGCAGTACCTCCTGCATATGTTCCGCCCACTTCCGCGGGGCGCTGTCCCGCTCGGGAGCGCGTAGCTCAGCCGGTAGAGCAACTGACTTTTAATCAGTAGGTCCAGGGTTCGAATCCCTGCGCGCTCACCACGGAAGATTTGGATCTCCCTGGTGAATTTCAGAAGCCGGTTTCCTGTTTCCCGCATTGGTCTGACTTCCCCTACGTCATGCGACCTTTCGCGTCCCTACGTGACGTGTTAGAGAATCTCACTACTTGAGGTTGGGGAATCTTGACATGATTGCAGCCTACTATGAGCGGGCGACCTTGTCGGTTGCCGTTTTGCTCTGTTCCGGCCTTTTCGCGCCCACTGCGCTGGCCGATAGCTTTGATGGCCGCTGGGGGGCAGCCATCGATTTCGGCGTGCAAGCGGGTAACGGGCGGACGATCGGGCAAAGCAGTCTCTTTGCGCCGCTGTGGCAGGACGATCGTTCGCTGGTCTTCACCGACCTGCGCGGCATGTTCGACAACAGGCAGGCGCGCGAAGGCAATTTCGGTATCGGTTTCCGCCATATGCTCGACAGCGGTTGGAACCTCGGCACCTACGGTTATTTCGATATTCGCCGTTCTGCCTACGGCAATACGTTCCATCAGGCGACGCTCGGCGTCGAGGCGCTCGGCGAGATCTTCGACCTGCGCGCCAATGTCTACCTGCCCTTCGGCGATACCGAGCGCACGGCCGCGGCCACGTCGTCCAGCACGTCACATGGCGCAGCTGCCGTGGTCTCTGGCAACCAGCTCTCCATTCAGCGCACATCGACGACGACGACCTCGACCGTGGTGGAGAAGGCGATGCGGGGCGTCGATGCCGAAGTTGGCATGCGTTTGCCGGTGTTTCCCGAGGAGTGGAACCTGGATGCGCGCGTGTTTGCCGGTGCCTACAGTTTCGAGGCGGACGGCGTGGGCGACATTCGCGGCCCGCGCGCCCGCCTGGAACTATCTGCCCGCGACCTTGCCGGCCTTCCTGGCGTCCGGCTCGGCGTGGGCCTCACCTATCAGAACGACAAGGTGCGTGGCGACCAGTTTATCGCTTCGGCCCGGTTGACGATTCCACTGAATCCGCAGGCCGGCGTGAATGAGAGGCAGCAGACCTATATGGAGCAGCGGATGACCGAAGCGGTCGTCCGGGACGTCGATATCGTCACCGGCAGCAGGGCGGGCAGCACCACCTCGACCACCCGGGTGGATTCCAGCGAAGCGGCGATCAACACGTGGAACGACGAGGTCGTCACCTCGCTGACCCATGTGGACGCGGCAGACGGAGCGGCTGCGCTCAATACAGCGCTCGCGGCGGGTCAAGGCAGCCTCGTCGTGCTCAACGGTGATCTTCACGGCATAACCGACAGAATCGTGCTGGGCGAGCAGAACACCTTGCTTGGCGGCGGCACGACCCTGCGCCTGCGCGGTGCCGATAGCCTTGTCGAGGTGGATTACACAGCCGCAGGATCGGCTGGAAGTATTATCGGCGACGCGCCTGGCACGATCAATCTTTTGGACGCGCTGGTCGTTGTGCAGAGCAGCAGCGTCCTCGGTGGACTGTATATCGAAAAAACAGGGGCATATTCTATCGTCGGCGCAGCTTCTGTATATGTATCGAATGCCAACAATGCATCCATTTTTAAAAATAACATAGTCGGCGGCGATGACTCGTATTCTCACGGAGTATTTGTTGATTTCTCACCGAATACAACGATATACGGAAACAAGATTACAACAACTAACAATTCGAACACATTTGGAGTGTTTGTCGGCAGTGGATCATCCGCATTGATCGAAGCGAATGATATTTATGCCGACAATTTTTTGTCAGGAATGATTTATTTGAGTGGATCAGGGCAATCAAGGGTTCTGAATAATACGCTAAACCCACACTCTTCTGGTTATGTCATGATTGGTTCTGGTGGATTCTTCCTGCCGGGGTCAATCGGAAATACTATAAACGGCAGCTATGGAACGCAGTGTTATGCTTTTGGATCAAGTGGAACCGTTTCCTTCACCAATGCGGCTGACTGCGTGTTCTAGTGAATAGTCGGGATAGCTCAAGCTGCTAGCGATTTGCAAACTTGTGCGGGCGCGATCGTCATGACGCGCCCGCCGGTTTTCCAGGTCATGCATGACATTTCGCCGCGTTCTCCAAAAGGTGATTGGCAGGAGAGGGGGGCGGCGGCTATCAGAGGGCGCAAACGGAGGCGCGGGTGGTCGTCAAGGCCGCAAGCCGCTCCCTCCGGCGGTGGCGGAGTAGTGCCTTGTCGATTGCCGATATTTCCCTTCTGAGTGCGCTTCTGGCCGGGGCGCTTTCCTTCCTGTCGCCTTGCGTGCTGCCGCTCGTGCCGCCCTATCTTTGTTACATGGCGGGCATTTCCGTGGATCAGTTCCGCGGCAATGAAGCTGTGGCGGTGCGGCGCGATACGCGCGGCGCGGTGATGCTTGCGGCCTTCTGTTTCACGCTCGGCTTTGCCACCGTCTTCATCGCCCTTGGCGCCGGCGCTTCGACCATCGGCATGGTGCTGCGCCGGCATCTCGACATCCTGGCACAGATCGGTGGCGTCATCATCATTCTGATGGGCCTGCATTTTCTCGGCGTGCTGCGCATCGGCCTCTTCGCCCGCGAGGCGCGCTTCCAGGGCGGCGGCAAGCCGGCGACGGCGTCCGGCGCCTATGTCATGGGACTGGCCTTCGCCTTTGGTTGGACGCCGTGCATCGGTCCTGTGCTGGGGGCGATTCTCGGCGTTGCGGCGGCGCGCGAGACGGTCGGCGACGGGGCGATGCTGCTGGCGGTCTACTCGCTCGGCCTTGCCGTGCCGTTCTGGATCGCGGCAAGTTTTTCCGGCGCCTTCATGCGCTTCCTGGTGCGCTTCCGCCGTCATCTCGGCAGGGTCGAGAAGGCCATGGGCATCTTGCTGATCCTTACCGGCCTTGCCTTCATCTTCGGCTATATCAGCACCGTCGCCATCTGGTTCCAGCAAACGTTTCCCATTCTCTCGCAAATCGGCTAGTCGGGGATACTATCCTCGGCAAGCGGGAGCAGGCCTCGGCCCATGGCGGATATCATCGGACTGGTCCTGCCGTTCTTCGGCATGATTTTCCTCGGCTATGTGGTGGCCAGGATCACAAGGCAGCCGGTCGAGGCGCTTGGCTGGCTCAACACCTTCATCATCTACATCGCTTTGCCGGCGCTGTTCTTCAAGCTGGTCGCCAGGACGCCGGTCGAGCAACTGACGCGCGTCGATTTCATCCTCGCCAATATCAGCGCGACCTATCTGGTTTTCGGGCTGATCTTTGCGGTCGGGCTGTGGCTGCGCCGCGCGACGATCGGCGAGGCGACGATCCAGGGGCTCGCCGCCGCCTACGGCAATATCGGCTATATGGGGCCGGGGCTGGCGCTGCTCGCCTTCGGCGAGCCGGCGGCTGTGCCGGTGGCGCTCGTCTTCTGCTTCGAGAACATGCTGCATTTCACGGTCGCCCCGGCCTTGATGGCGCTTGCCGGCGGTGAAAAGCGTCCGACGATGCAGATCGTCGGCGGAATCGTGCACAAGATCGTTACGCATCCCTTCATCATCGCCACGGCTGCGGGGTTTGCCGCGGCCTTTGCCGGTTTCGAGCCGCCGGCGCCGGCACAGCGGCTGGTCGACTATCTGGCGCAGGCTGCCGCCCCCTGTGCGCTCTTTGCGATGGGCGTCACGCTGGCGCTGCGGCCGCTGAAACGCGTGCCGGTGGAGATCGGCTATATCGTACCGGCCAAACTGCTGCTGCTGCCGGTCACCATGTATCTGGTGCTAGGGCTTGCCGGCAATTTCGATCCGATATGGGTGTTTACGGCCGTGCTGCTCGCCGCCCTGCCGACGGCGACCAATGTCTTCGTCATCGGCCAGCAATATGGCGTCTGGCAGGAGCGGGCATCCGCGGCCGTCCTCATCACGACGGTGCTGTCCGTCGCGACGCTGACGATCCTGCTCTACCTGATCAAGTCAGGCCTGCTTCCTGGCGACCCGTTCCCGTAGACCGTCACGAAACGCCTTCAGCGAGCCGAGGGGCTCGATGCCTTCGCGCATGACGATGCTGCGCAGCGGCCCCAGCGCCGACAGCAGATGCAGGCCGGCCGAGCGCATGAACTGCACGGGCAGGAAATCCGACAGAAGCGAGCGGTTGAGCAGGTCGACGCTCATCGTCCGCGTGCGCACATCCGCCTGTCGCTTGCGATCGAAACGTTCGCCGATGGTTACGTAGTTTACGGGCTCGCTGCCGCCGGCCAGTTCCCGCAGCGCCATGATGTCGCGCAGGCTGAGATTGAGGCCCTGCGCGCCGATTGGCGGGAAGGCGTGGGCGGCCTCGCCGATCAGCACGAAGCGCCCCTTGCCGAACCGATCTGCCGTCATGCCGGACAGCGGAAAACTCTGCGGGCTGTTTTCAACGGTGACCTTGCCGAGCATGGACTGCATGCGCTCTTCGACGGCCCGGCTGAGTTCCGCAACCGGCAGTTCGCGCAGCCGGGCCGCCTCCTTCGGCGGCAGGACCCAGACGAGGCTGGAGCGGCTGCCGGGCAGGGGAACCTGCGTGAAGGGACCGCTTTCCGTGTGAAATTCGCTCGAGGTATTCCCGTGCGGCCGCTCATGCGAAAAATTGAGCACGAGGGCGGCCTGCGGATAGGACCAGGCGCGCACGTCGATGCCGGCGCTTTCGCGAATCTTCGATTTGCGGCCATCCGCGCCGACGACGAGGGCAGCCATGACGCGTTCGCCATCGTCCAGCACGAGTTCCACGCCGGTCTCGAAGGCGTTGGCGGCCGTCACGCCGTTTTCCAGCCTGGTGATACTGCTGCACGCCGCGATACGGGCGTCGAGCACCGCAAGGAACGGTGCGTTCGGAATGTTGTAACCGAAGGCATCGAGGCCGACCTCGCTGGCGCGGAACGCTACCGGCGGCGCGCGCAGCAGCCGCACCGTGCCGTCGAGGATCTGCATGGTTTCCAGCGCGGCGGCAATGCCCGCGACCTCGTCCCACAGGCCGAGTGTCTTCAGGAACGCGATCGACTGGTCCATCAGGGCGGTGGTGCGGCCGTCATTGGCGCGGGCAGGCGGGGCGATCAGCGCGACGCTGCGCCCCGAATCGGCAAGCGCGAGAGCCGCAAGGTTGCCGGCAAGGCCGGCGCCGACGATCGCGATATCGAATTGTCTCATGACCGACCTCCGAAGCGGAAACGTTTCCACAGATTTGCTGTGCTTCTAGCGGCCAAGACTAGAGCCGCAAAGAGGCAATTTCCATGGGATGAATCGGCGCAGGCCCCGGAACGGGCCGCTCATGGGCTGATTTTCACTGGCGATGCCCGGCAATCAATGCATATTACCGGCAGTGGCGGCAGAAGAGGGCGGGCTCGGCGGGTCGCGGCCGGGCAAAAGCCCCAAGGGATGGACAGCGAACGGCAATGAAGCTTTTCAATTACAAGCGCGTACCCTACGCGGAAATCCGTGCCTTTTCCGTCCATATCCTGACGGCATCCGGTTCGTTCCTTGCTTTCCTCGGTGTCGTCGCCGCAGCGGAACATCGCTTCGTCGACATGTTCTGGTGGCTTGGCCTTGCGCTGCTCGTCGACGGTATCGACGGGCCGATCGCGCGAAAGGTGCGCGTCAAGGAAGTGCTGCCGAACTGGTCGGGCGATACGCTCGACAATATCATCGACTACGTGACCTATGTGCTGTTGCCGGCCTTTGCGCTCTATCAGAGCGGCATGATTGGCGAGCCCTGGTCCTTCGTGGCGGCGGGCGCCATCGTGGTGTCGAGCGCCATCTACTACGCGGATATGGGCATGAAGACGGAAGAGAATTTCTTCTCCGGCTTCCCGGTCGTGTGGAACATGGTGGTGTTCACGCTCTTCGTGATCAAGGCGAGCGAGCTGACGGCGTCGATCATCGTCTTCGTCTCCGTCTTCCTCACCTTCATGCCGATCAACTTCCTGCATCCGGTGCGTGTCGAGCGCTTGCGGATGGTCAATCTCGGCATCTTCTTCCTGTGGTCGCTCCTCAGCGGCTATGCACTTCTCCTGCATTTCGACACGCCGGCCTGGGTGGTCTGGGGCGTCGTCACAACGGGGCTCTATCTCTATGTCATCGGCGGCGTGCTGCAGGCTTTTCCCGGTCTTGGCCGGCGCTAGATCAATCGGGAGCATGATATGACCAAGGCAATCGTCGTCCGCAGTCTCGGCGGACCGGAAGTGCTGAAGCTCGAAGACATGCCGCTCGGCGCGCCGGGGCCGGGCGAGGTACAGATCAGGCAGGCTGCAATCGGCCTCAACTTCATCGACGTCTATTTCCGCACCGGGCTCTACAAGACGGACCTACCCTTCGTTCCGGGCAAGGAGGGGGCCGGCACGATCACCGCGCTCGGCGAAGGCGTGACGGATTTCGCGATCGGCGACCGGGTTGCCTACGCTTCGGCCGATGGTGCCTATGCGGCCGAGCGCAACGTCGGGGTCAAGCATCTGGTAAAGGTGCCGGAGGGCATTACGCTGGAAACGGCGGCGGCCATGATGCTGAAGGGCATGACGGCGCAATATCTGCTGCTCCAGACCTACTCGGTAAAGCCGGGCAGCGTGATCCTGATCCACGCGGCGGCCGGCGGTGTCGGCCTGATTGCCGGCCAGTGGGCGAAGGCGCTCGGCGCGACGGTGATCGGCACGGCCGGTTCGCAGGCGAAGATCGACCTCGCTCTGGCGCATGGCTACGACCATGTCATCGACTATGGCAAGGACGATTTTGCCGAGCGGGTGCGCGAACTGACGAATGGCGCGGGTGTCGATGTCGTCTATGACTCCGTCGGCAAGGATACGTTCCCGAAGTCGCTGGACTGCCTCAAGCCGCGCGGCCTCTTCGTCAGTTACGGCAATTCCTCCGGTCCCGTCGAAGCCTTCAACATGGGGTTGCTGGCCCAGAAGGGGTCGCTCTTCGCCACACGCCCGACGCTCTTTGCCTACATTGCCACGCGCGCGGCGCTCGATGCATGTGCAAACTCGCTCTTTGATGTTGTGCGAAGCAACAAAGTGCGTATCAATATTAATCAGACTTATTCGTTGGCCGATGCCGGGCGGGCGCACACGGATCTGGAAACAAGAAAAACGAGTGGAACGACACTGCTCATTCCCTGACACGACCCGAACGGGCGGCAAGGATTGGGATTGCAGGAAAGAGGGGCAGATTTGTCAGCCGTTGGAGCGTCCGAGGGCAGGGGCAGACCATTGCTGGCTGTCTGCAGCCTGACAAAGCTATTTGGTTCGTTTGCCGCCTGTAACGGCATCGACCTCGAAATTCAACCCGGCGAGATCCACGCCCTTCTGGGCGAGAACGGCGCGGGAAAATCCACCCTCGTCAAGATGCTCTTCGGCGTCCTTGCGCCCTCTGCCGGCGACATTCTCTGGAAGGGTGAATCCGTCCGCATCCCGAGCCCCGGCGCAGCACGGCGCCTTGGCATCGGCATGGTCTTCCAGCACTTTTCGCTATTCGAAGCGCTGACGGTCGCCGAAAATATCGCGCTGTCGCTGAGCCCCGGAATTTCACTCTCCAAGGTGGCCGACGAAGCCTCGCGCCTGTCGCATCTCTATGGCCTGCCGCTCGACCCGAATGCCCATGTCGCCGACCTTTCCGTGGGTGAGCGCCAACGCATCGAGATCGTGCGCGCGCTGCTGCAGAACCCGGAACTCATCATCCTCGACGAGCCGACCTCGGTGCTGACGCCGCAGGAGGCCGACCGCCTGTTCGAGACGCTCGCCAAGCTGAAGGCCGAGGGGCGCTCCGTCCTCTATATCAGCCACCGGCTGGAAGAGGTGCAGCGCATCTGCGACCGCGCGACGGTGCTGCGCCATGGCAAGGTCACCGGCGCCTGCGATCCGCGCAAGGAGACGCCGGCCTCGCTCGCCCGCATGATGGTCGGCAGCGATGTCGCCTCGGTGAGCACGGCCGGGACCAACACCAAGGGAGACGTGCTGCTGGAGGCGCGTCATCTCAGTGTTGCCTCGCGCACGCCTTTTGCCGTTGCGCTCAAGGAGGTCTGTCTCAAGGTGCGTGGCGGCGAGATTCTGGCGATCGCCGGTGTTGCGGGCAACGGGCAGGGCGAGCTTTTCGACGCTCTGTCCGGGGAATACCCGGTTGCCGACGCATCGGCCGTCTTCATTCGCGGCAAAGGCGCTGGCAATCTCGGCATTACCGCTCGACGCTTGATGGGTGCGGGCTTCGTTCCGGAAGAGCGCCACGGCCATGCGGCCGTGCCCGGCCTGCCGCTGTCCGACAATCTCGTGCTGGCTAGAAACCAGTCGGATCGGAAGACCTTCCTGTCCGGCGGCGTCCTCGGCATCATCCGCCATGCCGTGGTTCGCCTCGCTTCGCGGCGCATTTCCGAATCGATGGATGTGCGCAAGAGCGGCGAAAACCCGGTCGCAGGCTCGCTTTCCGGCGGCAACCTACAGAAGTACATCGTTGGCCGCGAACTGGACCGCCAGCCCGCCGTGCTGATCGTCAACCAGCCGACCTGGGGCGTCGACGCCGGGGCGGCGAGCCGAATCCGGCAGGCGCTGGTGGACCTTGCGAAGGCAGGGTCGGCCGTACTGGTGATCAGCCAGGACCTCGACGAAATCTTCGAGGTGGCAACCGAAATCGCCGTTATCAGCGAGGGGCGGCTGTCCGATGCCTATCCGGCGCAGGCGATGACCCGTGAAAAGATCGGTCTCCTGATGGGCGGCATGCAAGGCAAGACGGAAGGCGAGGAGGCGGCCCATGCGCATTGAACTCGAGAAGCGCGCCAATCCCTCGACACTCTTCTCCATCCTGTCGCCCTTCCTGGCGCTGGGCCTGACGGTGATTGCCGGCGGCATCATGTTCGCGCTTCTGGGGAAAAGTCCGACTTCCGCGCTCTACAGCTTCTTCATCGAGCCGCTGCTCGACGTCTGGTCGCTGCACGAGATCGCCATCAAGGCGGCACCGCTGATCCTGATCGGCGTCGGCCTTTCCATCTGCTACAGGTCCAACAACTGGAATATCGGCGCCGAGGGCCAGTTCATCGCCGGCGCCATTGCCGGCGCGATCGTGCCGGTCGTCTTCCATGACTGGCATTCCTCGCTCGTCCTGCCGCTGATGCTGGTTTTCGGCATGATCGGCGGCGCGCTCTATGCCGCCATTCCCGCCTTCCTCAAGGCGCATATGAACACCAACGAGATCCTGACGAGCCTGATGCTGGTCTATATCGCCCAGCTCTTCCTCGACTGGCTGGTGCGTGGTCCCTGGCGCAGCCCGGACGCCTATAATTTCCCGGTCACGCGCGATTTTGCGCCGGAAGCGATCCTGCCCGAACTCATCGCGTCGGGCCGCGCCAATCTCGGCTTCGCCTTCGCGGTCATCGCTGCCATCGGCCTCTGGATCATGATGCGCTACACGCTGAAGGGTTTCGAGATCACCGTTCTCGGCCAGTCGGCGCGGGCAGGGCGCTTCGCCGGATTCTCGTCCAAGCGGATGATCTGGTTCTCGATGCTGCTCTCCGGAGCGCTCACCGGGCTGGCCGGCATTTCCGAGGTCAGCGGCACCATCGGCAAGTTGCAGCCGATTATTTCGCCCGGCTACGGTTTTACCGCCATCATCGTCGCCTTCCTCGGCCGCCTCAATCCGCTTGGCATCATCGCTGCCGGCCTGTTCCTGGCGCTCACCTATGTCGGCGGCGAGGCCGTGCAATTGACCTTGAGCGTCTCCGACAAGGTCACGCGCGTCTTCCAGGGCCTGCTGCTCTTCTTCGTGCTCTCCTGCGACACGCTTATTCAATACAAGGTACGGGTGGTGTTTTCCCGCCTCGGTCGGTCCAGTGAAGGGGGAGCGGTCTGATGGGTATGATCGAGGCGATCCTCCTCACCGTCATCACCGCGGCAACGCCGCTGGTTCTGGCCTCCCTCGGCGAACTCGTCAGCGAGCGGGCCGGCGTGCTCAATCTCGGCGTCGAGGGCATGATGGTCATGGGCGCCGTGCTCGCCTTCGCCGCCACGCAGGCCACCGGTTCGCCCTATATCGGCATTCTCGCCGGTATCGCCTGCGGCGCGCTGTTCTCGCTGCTCTTCGGCTTCCTGACGCTGACGCTCGTCGCCAACCAGGTGGCGACCGGCCTTGCGCTCACCATTCTCGGCCTTGGGGTCTCGGGGCAGATCGGCGAGCCCTATGTCGGCATGTCCGGCATAAAGCTGCAGCCGATTGTCATTCCGCTGCTGTCGGACATTCCTTTCCTCGGACCGTTGCTCTTCAAGCAGGACCTCATCTTCTACCTGTCCATCGCGCTGGTCTTCGGGGTGAACTGGTTCCTGTTCAAAAGCCGCGCCGGCCTGAAGGTCCGCGCGATCGGCGACAGCCATGCTTCTGCGCATGCACTCGGCATCCACGTCATCCGCACACGCTATCTAGCCGTGATGTTCGGCGGCGCCTGCGCCGGTCTTGCCGGTGCGCAGCTCTCGCTGGTCTATACGCCGCAATGGGTGGAGAACATGTCCGCCGGACGCGGATGGATCGCGCTGGCGCTCGTCGTTTTCGCCTCGTGGCGGCCCTGGCGCCTGCTGGCGGGCGGCTATCTCTTCGGCGCGGTCTCGATCAGCCAGTTGCACGCCCAGGCACTCGGCCTCGGCATCCCCTCGCAGTTCCTGTCGGCTCTTCCCTACGCCGCCACTGTTATCGTACTCATCCTGATATCACACAATCGGCGCATGACGCTGATCAACACGCCTGCCTCTCTGGGCAAGCCGTTTGTGCCCGATCGGTGAGAAGAACAAGAACACGGGAAACAACCACTCCAAACCAACAGAGGATAAAATGAAGAAAATCATTCTCGCTCTCGCAACATCGGCCGCTGTACTCGGCTTTGCCGCAGCCGCCAGCGCCCAGGACAAGACGAAGATCTGCTTCATCTATGTCGGCTCGAAGACGGACGGCGGCTGGACCCAGGCGCACGACATCGGCCGCCAGGCGCTCCAGGCCGAATTAGGTGACAAGATCGAAACGCCTTTCCTTGAAAGCGTTCCGGAAGGCCCGGATGCCGAACGCGCGATCGAGCGCATGGCCCGTTCCGGCTGCGCGATGGTCTTCACCACTTCGTTCGGCTTCATGGACGCCACGATCAAGGTCGCTGAAAAGTTCCCGGACGTGAAGTTCGAGCACGCAACGGGCTTCAAGTCCGCCCCGAACGTCGCGACCTACAATGCGCGCTTCTACGAAGGCCGCTACATCCAGGGCCTGATCGCCGCCAAGATGTCCGAGAAGGGCGTCGCCGGCTACATCGCCTCGTTCCCGATCCCGGAAGTCGTCATGGGCATCAACGCCTTCGTGCACGGCGCGCAGTCGGTCAACCCGGACTTCAAGGTCAAGGTCATCTGGGCGAACACCTGGTTCGACCCCGGCAAGGAAGCCGATGCCGCCAAGGCGCTGATCGACCAGGGCGTCGACATCCTGACGCAGCACACGGACACGACCGCGCCGATGCAGGTTGCCGCCGAGCGTGGCATCAAGGCCTTCGGCCAGGCATCCGACATGATCGCAGCTGGCCCGAACACCCAGTTGACCGCCATCGTCGATACCTGGGGCGCCTACTACATCAAGCGCACCAAGGCGGTTCTGGACGGCACCTGGAAGTCCGAGGCGGTCTGGGACGGCCTGAAGGACGGCATCCTCACCATGGCGCCCTACACCAACATGCCCGATGACGTGAAGAAGCTTGCAGAGGAAGCCGAAGCGAAGATCCGCTCGGGCGAACTGCATCCCTATACCGGCCCGATCAAGAAGCAGGACGGTTCCGACTGGCTGGCTGCCGGCGCCGTTTCCGACGATGGCACGTTGCTCGGCATGAACTTCTACATCGCCGGCGTCGACGACCAGCTGCCGAAGTAAGCAGAGACGCACCGACCATGCGGAAAGGCGCCTCGATGAGGCGCCTTTTTCGTTTGCGCGGGGATGCGACACGATCGTACTTTGCGGAATCGACGCGGCGCTCTATATCATGCCGGTTGGTCCCGGAACAAAAGGGGTGCTCCGGGACGGAGGGGGGAAGGTTCTTGCGCAAGGGTTTGCTTGAGACGGTCATCAGCGGGATGAACACGCGCACCAGTCATGCGCAGGTGGTCAACGAGCTGGGCCGGGCCATCATCGCGGGGGAATACCCCGTCGGCGCGACGCTTCCGGGCGATGCGGAGCTTGCCGCCCGCTTCAAGGTATCGCGAACCGTACTGCGCGAGGCGATGAAGACACTCGCCGCCAAGGGCCTTGTCGTGCCGCGGGCGCGTATCGGCACGCGGGTGACGCCCAACAATCAATGGAACCTCTTCGACAGCGATATCCTCACCTGGTATTTCGCGGTCGGCATAAACGAGGATTTCCTGCTGCATCTTTCGGAAGTGCGGCTTGCCTTCGAACCGCATGCCGCGGCGCTTGCCGCGCGCCATGCCACGGAGGCCGACATCAGCCAGATGATGCGGCTTGCCGTCGCCATGGGCGATCTCGATCATACGGCCGAGACGCTCGCCATGGCGGACCTGAAATTCCACCTGTCGGTTCTGGAGACCTCGCGCAACCCGTTCCTGCGCACTGTCGGCAGCCTGATCGAGGCAGCGCTCGTCGGCGCCTTCAAGCTCAGCTCGCCCGCTACCGATCGCGACAAGATGGGCGATGTGGCTGTCACGCATATCCGTATCGTCGAGGAGATCGACAGACGCGACGAGGAGGGCGCGCGCCGCGCCATGGAGAATGTCATCAAGGTCGGCCGCGAGCGGGTCGTGCAGGCGCTGCGCGACGGAAAATAGCCCGGCCAGAGTAAGGCAGCGGCCTGCCCGCAATTACATCGAAAACAAAGTTTTGCTGATCCGGCGGCAAGCTGAAGTGGCCCGAGGATCAGTCGTCGTTGCTCGCATTCAGCTCTTCCGGCCGCTTGCCTTCGTCGGACGCGGGGGTGGCGAGTTGCGCCGCGCCCATCGACTGGTAGAGATTGAACAGGGCCTCGCTCGCCCGCGCCGCCAGCCGGAACCACTCGGTATTTCCGGCGATGGCGGGATGGTGGAGCAATTGTTCGTCGACCAGATCGAGCACGATGGACGTGGTATGCACGGCCTCATGGAAGCCGAACGTGCCGGAGGCATAGTGAGCCATCAGGTCCGGCGGCGTCATCCGCCGCTCTTCGGCCAGGATGTCGAGCTGCTTCAGCCGTTCGTCCTCGAGTTCCGTGTCGGTGCTTTCCAGCATGTCGTCCTCCATTGCCATACCAGCGTCAGAAGTAATCAAGACGCACGCGGCGGCGTATCAAAAGAATCGAGCGGTCGGGCTGGATCTGGTAGGTCTCGAACACCTGCCGGCCCGGGCCGTCGTAGAACCTGTGTTCGAACGTGCTGCCGACGGGCGCCTTGGTGAGCTTCGTGCGCGGCTGGTGGCCGCCATAGGTGATGCTGCCGGGGATGGGCTCGATACCGTAGCCTGTCGCGGCGGTGCAGGCGGAAAGGGCAAGGGCGGCAAGCAGGGGCAGGGCGATGCGGATCATGACTTATACCTCTCGGCGCAATCTACCACATGGCATACCATAGAAAACGGGCGGCCGAAGCCGCCCGTTGATATTCAGCCCTGAGGCGTCAGCGTGACCGATGTGCCGGTCGCCGCGATGTTGAGCCCGATCTGGCCGCTGACACTGACCGTCTGCAGATGAATCGAGCCGGACGTGCCGCCGACGAGGATGTTCGTGCCAATACCGACGCCGACCGTCGCTTCCGCGGTTGCGCCCTGGTAGAGGCCGCCGAGCGAACCCTGGTGATAGCCCGCCGTCGGTGCGAAGACGGCCCAGACGATGCGGCCCTGCGTGGTGAAGCCGAGGTCAACACCCATCTTGCGGATCACGCCGGAATAGGCGTCGCTCTCGCCATTGGTCGCGCTGAAGACGCAATCGACGCTCTTGGCCGAGCCGAGGACATAGCCGACGCCGCCACCGACGTCGCAGGTCAGCACACCGATCTTCACGCCGTCGCGCGCGCCGCGATCGACATAGACCGGCGTCCGGTCACGCTCGACCATATCCGCCGCGCCAGCTGTTGTTGCAAATGCCTGCGCAAGGGTCAGCGCAAGGGCAGTTCCAAGCTTCTTGTTCATCTGTGCACTCCTTCTAATGGCACGATAATGACGAATCCGGTGCATTGGTTCCCGGTCGTCCGGCATCTCATGACGAAGATCGTGGCGGAGTGTGGGCACATGCCCGTCCGCCAACAGGAAACTGGGCGTGCCGCGTCCTTCGCTCTGGCCTGATCGATGGCCCGGATGGCGTTTGGCAATTTCGCGGAGGGATCGGGAAGGTAGACGGGATGTTACGGGCAACAAAAAAGGTCGGGGCGAAACCGCACCGACCTTCCTCATCATCACCTGTTCACCAGTGCCAGTACATCCGTGGTCAAAAGCATCGGGTGATGCCGGCTATTGCGAGCGGCAGAAGCTTCCAGCGCTCATCAGCAATGCCGATGACAGTGATATAGGTGGTCATTGTGTTTAAAACAAGAGCGCTTCCTGAATATGCGTTCCGCAGCTGTCGGTCAGGCGGAAGGTTCGCGCAGAAGAAGCACCTGGCAGGCCGAGCCAGCAGCCGCAGCGGGTGCATTGGGCTGGCGGATCAGCAGCCCTTCCGCCTCGGCAAAAATCTTCATCATGGATGAATCCTGCTTCGTGAAGGGGGTGACACTGAGGTCGCCGGCCGCATCCCGGGTGATTTTCGCCCGCACGAAATCCTGCCGATGGTCGTTTTCCTTGAGCGGAACGGCGGTAAGCGCGTTGCGCACCCGGCTTTTGGCCGGCAAATGGGCAAGGCGGCGGACGAGCGGTTCGAGGAAGAGCACGGAACAGACGAGGCTGGAAACAGGATTGCCGGGCAGCCCGACGACCTGGACCGCACCGAGTCGGCCGACCATGAGCGGCTTTCCCGGACGCATGGCGATGCGCCAGAAGTCGAGTTCCATCCCGGCCTCGCCGAGCACCGGCTGCACGAGATCGAAATCGCCGACCGAGGCGCCGCCCAGCGTCACGAGAACATCGATGTCGAGAGAGAGCGCATGGCGCACCGCCCCGAGCATCGCCTGCTTGTCGTCGGCGACGATGCCGAGGTCGATGATTTCCGCGCCGGCTTCACGGGCGATGGCGGAGATACCATAGGTGTTCGAGGCGATGATCTGGCTTGCGCCCGGCGTCGTGCCCGGCGCAACGAGCTCGTCGCCCGTTGCGAGCACGGCTATGCGCGGGCGGGCATAGACGGTCAGGGTCGCATGGTTCATCGCGGCGGCCACCGTCAGGCGGCCGGCATCGAGCACGTCGCCGGCCTTCAGCACGACGTCGCCCTCGGAGAAATCCTGTCCGCGCGGGCGGATATGGCGGCCTTTCGGCGTGAGGAAGGTGGTGCGGATGCGGCCATCTTCCAAAACCTCTGCGTCCTCCTGCAGAAGCACCGTATCGGCGAAGGCGGGAAGCGGCGCGCCGGTGAAGATGCGCACGGTCTCGCCGGGGCCTGCCGATCCCTCGAAGGCATGGCCTGCGGCAGAGATGCCGGCGACCTTCAGGATGGAGCCGAGTTCGGCGATGTCCGAGTGGCGCACGGCATAGCCGTCCATGGCCGAATTGTCGAAGGGCGGCTGGGTGAGGCGGGCGACAACATTTTCCGCAAGCACGCGGCCCTGCGCCTCGTGCAGCGCAACCTTCTCCGTCCGCTGCGTCGGCCGCGCCGCGTTCAGCAGGTGATCGAGCGCGTCGGTGACGGGAAGGAGCGACATCAGACGTCTCCGCGCTTGTAGTCGCCGGAGCGGCCGCCGGATTTCTCACGAAGCCGGACGCCGCCGATCTCCATCTCGCGGTCAGCCGCCTTGGCCATGTCGTAGATGGTGAGGCAGGTCACGCTGACGGCGGTCAGCGCCTCCATCTCGACGCCGGTGCGGCCGGTAAGCTTCACCATGGCCTCGACGCGCAGGCCGGGCAGGGCGCGATCCTCGCGGATCTCCACCGCCACCTTGGTCAGCATCAGGGGATGGCAGAGCGGGATGAGGCTCGATGTCTGCTTAGCGGCCATGATACCGGCGAGGCGCGCCGTGCCGATCACGTCGCCCTTCTTGGCGTCACCCTTGAGGATGAGGTCGAGCGTTGCAGGCGCCATGCGGATGAAGCCTTCGGCAACGGCAACACGCACCGTTTCCGCCTTGTCGCCGACATCCACCATATTGGCTTCGCCGGAGGCATCGATATGGGTGAGCGTGCGGTCGTCCCCGGTCATTCCGCCGCCAGCATGCCGGCAGCGCCGGTCAGAAGTTCGCGCGTCGCGGCTGTCACATCGTCCTTGCGCATCAGGCTTTCACCGACGAGGAAGGTGGAAATGCCGACCTTGCCGAGGCGTTCGCAATCCGCATGGGTGAAGATGCCGCTTTCGCCGACGAGCAGGCGGTCATCCGGCACCATGCCGGCCAGCTTCTCCGAAACGGCGAGATCGACCTCGAAGGTGCGAAGGTTCCGGTTGTTGACGCCGACGAGCTTGGACTTCAGCTTCAGCGCGCGCTCCATCTCTTCCTCGTCATGCACCTCGATCAGTACATCCATGCCGAGCGAGAAGGCAGCGTCTTCCAGCATCTTCGCGGCATCATCGCTGAGCGAGGCCATGATGAGCAGGATGCAATCCGCGCCCCAGGCACGCGCTTCCAGCACCTGATAGCTGTCGAACATGAAATCCTTGCGCAAGGCCGGCAGCGCGCAGGCCTCACGGGCAGCCGTCAGGAATTCCGGGGCACCCTGAAAACTCGGCGTATCGGTCAATACGGAAAGACAAGAGGCGCCTCCGGCCTCATAGGCTCTGGCGAGTGCCGGCGGATCGAAATCCGGGCGGATCAGGCCCTTGGACGGGCTGGCCTTCTTGATCTCGGCGATAAGACCGAAGCTGCCCTGGGCCTTTTTGTCCTTGAGGCTTGCGAAGAAGCCGCGCGGCGGCTCCTGATCACGGATGCGGGCGCGAAGCTCGGCGGGTGCGACACGCGCCTTGGCGGCGGCGATCTCGTCCAGCTTGTAGGCTTCGATCTTCTTCAAAATATCGGTCATGACCAATCCTACTCTGCCTGACCTTCATTGGAAACCGCGACCAGCCGCTCCAGCGCGGTGCGGGCACGGCCGCTTTCAAGCGCCTCGGTCGCAAGCGCCATGCCGCCGGCAAGCGTTTCCGCCTTGCCCGCGATGACGAGCGAGGCCGCCGCATTGGCAAGCGAGATGTCACGGTAGGGCATGTGCGCCCCGCCGAGCACGGAGAGCAGGGCTGCCGCATTGTGCGCGCCATCCCCGCCGCGAAGATCGTCGAGCGTCACCTGGGGAAGGCCGAAGTCGGCGGGCGTCAGCTCGAAAGTGCGGATCTTGCCGTCTTCGAGGGCCGCGACCTGCGTTGTGCCGGTCGTGGTGATTTCGTCGAGGCCGGAGCCGTGAACCACCCAGATGCTCTCGGAACCGAGGTCCCGCATCACCTCGGCCAGCGGCACCAGCCATTGCGGCGAGTAGACACCGAGCAGCTGGCGCTTGACGCCGCCGGGATTGGACAGCGGGCCGAGCAGGTTGAAGATCGTGCGTGTGCCGAGTTCGACGCGCGACGGGCCGACATGCTTCATCGCCGGATGGTGAAGCTGGGCGAACATGAAGCCGAGGCCGGCATCATGCACGCAGCGGGCGATTTCCGCCGGGCCGATATCGAGTTTCACGCCGAGGCAGGAAAGCGCGTCCGCCGTTCCCGATTTGGAGCTGAGCGCCCGGTTGCCATGCTTGGCGACGGGAACGCCAGCGCCCGCGACGATGATCGCCGCGAGCGTCGAGATATTGTAGGTGCCCGCGCCGTCGCCGCCCGTGCCGACGATATCGATCGCATCGGCCGGTACGTCGACGGGCAGCATGCGCGCGCGCATCGAGCCGACGGCACCGTAGATTTCGTCCACGGTTTCGCCGCGCACGCGCAGCGCCATCAGGAAGCCGCCGATCTGCGAGGGCGTGGCCGCACCCGACATGATGATCTCGAAGGCGCCCCGCGCATCCTCGCGGTCGAGCGCGCTGCCCGCGGCGACCTTGGCGATATATGGTTTCAGGTCGGACATGCGGTTCCGTCTCCCTTACCGCGCGATGCTTTGTTCGGCGAGCGTCCGGTTGATCGAGACGCCATAGGCCGTCTGCAAGGCGCTTACCATCTGGTCGAGGATGTCGTCGCCGCTGACGCCCGCGACGGCAGCGATCTGCTGGTCGTCATTGGCGAGCGCGTCGGTCGTCGCATCCGCATTCACTTCGGTCACCTTCAGGAGGATCTGGCCCTCGCCATCGACGCCGGGCGTGTTGGTGACATGGCCGACCGGACCGGCGAAGGCCGCGGAGACCGCTGCCGGGCCGAGGACCGGGTCCTGCGCGCCACGATGAAGGCCAGTCTTGTTCTCGACGACCATGCCAAGCTCGGTTGCGATGGCGGCAAGATCGCCGCCCTTGCGCACGCGCTCGGCCAGCTCTTCAGCCTTTTTGGCGAGCGTCTGGCGCTGCTGCTCGGCCGTCCAGTCGATGACGACGCGCTCGCGCACTTCGTCGAGCGTGCGGTCGCGATCCGGAATCACGTCGAGCACCTCGAACCAGGCATAGCCCTCGCGGCCGACATTGAGCGGCTGGGTTTCTGTGCCGACTTCCGTCTTGAAGACTTCGGCGAGAAGGGCGGCCTTTTCCGGCAGGCCGTTGATTTCCTCGCCCTTCTGGTCGTTGCCCTGGGCGTCGATCGCATCGATCGATACGGCCTTGAGGTTGTTCTTGGCAGCCGCCTCCGCAAGGCTCAGGCCTTCGGCGCGGCTGTCCTCGATGCGGTCATGCACCGCAAGAATGCCATTGGCCGCTTCGGAAAGGGCAAGCTCGTTGCGCAGCTCTTCCTTCACCTCGTCGAAGGTCTTGAGGTTTTCCGGGCGGATGTTGGTGATGCGCAGGATGATCGGACCGAAGGTGCCGTCGATGACCGGCGTCGTGCCGCCATTTTCGGTGACGGCGAAGGCAGGCTCGGCCAGCTTCTGATCCGGTACGTTGGTCTGCGCGAAGTCGCCGAGCAGGACGTCCGCAGCCGTCTTGCCCTGTTCGGTAAAGAGGGCATCGAAGGTCGTGCCGGAAGCAAGCTTTGCAGCGGCGGCATCAGCAGCGGCGCGATCGGCAAAGGTCAGCTGCTCGATGGTGCGCGTTGCCGGCGTGCGGTACTTCTCCTTGCTTGACTCGTAGTCGGCTTGCAGCGCCTCGTCGGTGATCGCAGCCGTGTCCACGATGTCCTTGGGCTCGAGCGCGACATAGACGATCTTGCGGAATTCCGGTGCGCGGTACTTGGCCTTGTTGGTTTCAAACCAGGGAGCAAGCACGTCATCGCCCGGCGCCTTGACCGGGTCGATATTGGCGTTGGAGAGCAGCAGGAAATCGATGGTGCGTGCTTCGTTGCGGTACTGGCGCAGCGCATTGGTCAGCACTTCAGGGGCCTTGTAGCCATCGGAGACGGCTTCCACGACCTGGGTGCGGATCGCCACCTGGCTGCGATTGTTGATGTAGTCGTTTTCGCGAAGGCCGGCATTGCGCAGCACGGCCGAGAAGGCCATGCGGTCAAACTGGCCATTGACGCCGCGGAAGGCCGGGTCGTCGGCAATCAGCTGGGCGAGACGGCCTTCGGAAAGGCCGAGGTTCATGTCGCGGGAAAGCTGATCCAGCGCCGCGCCGGCGACCAGTTCGGCAAAGACCTGGTTCTCGACGCCGAAGGCGCGCGCCTGCTCGGCATTGAGCCGCGTGCCGAAGCGCTGCGACATCGTGGCGACCTGGCGCTCATAGGCAAGACGGAAATCCGTCGGCGAAACCTTGACGTCGCCGACCGTGACGACGGCGCTGGACGTACCGGTGACGAGAGAGCTCGAAACGCCCCAGACTGCGAAGGAACCGACCAGAACGATCAGCAGGGCTTTTGCCACCCAGGTCCGGGAGGCGCGTCTCAGGGCGTCGAGCATCGTCTAATTTTCCTCATATGCGCGGCCATGCGGCCGGAAAACGTCTCTTAGCGGAAAGTTCGCAGGAATTGAAGTGCGCAGCTTGCGCGCATTGCGACACAAAACGGGGCTGCCGCAAATCAGTCAGGAAGTGACGATTTCCTTTGCCGGCAAATGAAATTTTTTTGAAATTATTGGCATATTCCGGCTCGATTGCACTGTCATAATTTGAAAATTCGTGGTCGGATACGGGATCGCTCCGGTGAGTCCGTCCGCGACTGCATGCAGGGAGGGCAGAAGACGTGGAATCCACTGTCGTCATGATCAATCTTTTCGGCGCGGTCGCGCTGCTGTTGTTCGGCCTCGCACAGGTGAAGGACGGCATGACGCGGGCGTTTGGTGCCAAGCTGCGCTCGGGACTGGCACTTGGCACACGAGGGCCGTTCCGCTCGTTCTTCGCCGGTTTCGTCGCGACGATTGCCCTGCAAAGCTCGACGGCGACGGCGCTGATGATCGCTTCCTTCGTGGAAAAGAACCTCGTTCGGGCGCGGATGGCGCAGATCGTCCTGCTCGGCGCGAATGTCGGCACGGCCGTCACCGCATGGCTGGTCGCGACCGGTATCGAATCGATCTCGCCGCTCATCATCCTCGTCGGCGTGGTCTTGTACAAATCATCCACTTCCACCGCCCGGCAGGGCCTTGGTTCCGCGCTCGTCGGAATTGGCCTGATGCTGCTCTCGCTGCACCTGCTGAGCCTTGCGACCGAGCCGATGCGCCAGTCGCCGGCGCTCGCCGCGTTCCTCAAGCTGCTTGACGGGGCGTGGCCGGCAGCGCTCGCCTTTTCGACCGTGCTTGCCATCATCTCTTCCTCGAGCCTTGCGGTCGTCGTTCTCATCCTGTCGCTGTCGGCGATGGGAATCCTCTCGCCCGCCCTCACGGTCATTCTCGTTCTGGGCGCCAATCTTGGCGGCGCGGTGCCGCCCGTTATCGCGACGCTCAAGGCCGCGGCCTCCGCCCGCCGCGTCACGCTCGGCAACCTGCTGGTGCGCGGGGCAGGGTGCCTTGTCGTCCTGCCCTTTGCGGGACAGGTGGCCGAACTCCTCGCCCTGCTGCCGATTCCGGCCACAAAGCTCCCCGTCGACGTGCACCTTGCCTTCAATCTCGTGGTCGCCCTCGTGCTCTGGCCGCTTTCCAGCCCGCTGTCGCGCCTGATGGAAAAGCTTGTTCCGGAGGACAAGACGGAGGAAACCGGACCGAAATATCTGGACGATACCGCGCTTTCGAGCCCGGTCGTCGCGCTTTCCGGGGCAACCCGCGAGGTTCTGCGCGTCGGCGACCTGATCGAGGCCATGCTGATCCGGACCATGCGCGCCTTCAACGACAACAATCTGGTGCCGTTGAAGGATGTCGGCGAACTGGAGCAGCAGGTCGACGTTTTGCAGCAGGAGGTGAAAATCTATCTTTCCCGCCTGGGCCGGCAGGGCGTCAGCGGCGACTGCGCCGCCCGCTCGATCATCATCATCGACTATGCCATCAACCTGGAGCATGTCGGCGACATCATCGAAAAGGGCTTGCAGGAGCAGGTGCGCAAGAAGGTGGTCAATGGCCTGAAGTTTTCCGACGACGGCTACAAGGAACTGGTCAACCTCTTCAACCTCACCATCGAGAACCTGCGCATCGCCCAGACGATTTTCGTCACGCGGGATGCAGGGCTCGCCCGCCAGCTCATGGAGGTGAAGGTGGATGTGCGGCGCATGGAAAAGCAGTCCTCCGAGCGGCATCTGGAGCGCCTGCGTGATGGCCGGCTCGATAGTCTCCAGACGAGTTCGCTGCATCTCGACATGCTGCGCGACCTGAAGCGGGTCAATGCGCACCTTGTCTCCGTCGCCTATCCGATTCTCGACGAGAGCGGCCTGCTCACGGAGAGCCGCCTGCGCAGCACCAGTTGAACAACCGAGAAATCCCTTTGTCTCTTTCTACCGCTTTTTGCTAAGGAACGGCGACGAATACGGGTGAACGAGGGATTCTCATGACCGCAGACCGGACGAAGCGCAACTGCCTGGCCGTTATCCTTGCGGCCGGCGAGAGCACGCGGATGAAGTCCTCCCAGTCGAAGGTGCTGCATCCCGTTGCGAACCGGCCGATGATCGCCCATGTGGTCGATGCGCTGGCGAAGGCCGGCATTTCCGATATCGCGCTGGTGCTTGGCCGTGACGCTGAAAAGGTCGAGGCTGCCGCGAAGAATGCGGCCGTCACGAATTCCGTCCACATTCAGACCGAACGGCTCGGTACGGCGCACGCGGTTCTTGCCGCGCGGGACGCGATCGCCAGGGGCTATGACGACGTGCTCGTCGTTTTCGGCGACACGCCGCTGATCACCGAGACGCCGCTGATCGCGGCGCGTGACGGCCTCGCCAACGGTGCCGACGTCGTCGTCATCGGTTTCGAAACGGCCGATCCCACCGGTTACGGCAGGCTGATTGTCGAGGACGGCGAATTGCTGGCGATCCGCGAGCACAAGGATGCGAGCGAGGCGGAGCGGGCGATCACCTATTGCAATGGCGGGCTGATGGCCATCGACGGGCGAAAGGCGCTCGATCTCATCGGTAAGATCGGCAACGCGAATGCCAAGGGCGAGTACTATCTTACCGATATCGTGGAGGTCGTGCGCGCGGCGGGCGGCCACGCGATTGCGGTGGAAGCGCCGGAAGAGGAACTGACCGGCTGCAACACGCGTGCCGAACTCGCCGTCATCGAGCGGCTCTGGCAGGAGCGCCGCCGCCTCGAAATGATGATCGACGGCGTTTCCATGATCGCGCCGGAAACCGTCTTTCTTTCCCATGATACGAAAATCGGCCGCGATGTGACCATCGAGCCGAATGTCGTCTTCGGACCCGGCGTGACCGTGGAGGGCGGCGCGCTCATCCATTCCTTCTCGCATATCGAAGGCGCGCATATTTCGGCGGATGCCGAAATCGGTCCCTATGCGCGTCTGCGCCCGGGCGCAAATCTCGGCAAGGGCTCCAAGGTCGGTAATTTCACCGAGGTGAAGAAGGCGGAGATCGGCGTGGGCGCGAAGGTCAATCACCTGAGCTATATAGGCGATGCCGTCATCGGCGCGCATACGAATGTCGGGGCAGGCACGATCACCTGCAACTATGATGGCATCAACAAGCATCTGACGCGCATCGGCGATGGTGCCTTCATCGGCTCCAACACGTCGCTTGTCGCCCCGGTCTCGATCGGCAACGGCGCCTATATCGCGTCCGGCAGCGTCATCACCGCCGATGTGCCGGACGATGCCGTCGCCTTCGCCCGCGCCCGGCAGGAAAACAAGGAGGGCCGCGCCGTGCTCATCCGCGAACGCAACCAGGCGATCAAGGATGCAAAGAAAAAGGCGGCACCGTAAGTCAGCCCATTGGGCGCGCCCACATTAACGGTTGCAATCGAAAGTGAGTGCGGGCGAGTTGCGCCACCGCAAAAAAACTCTACGAACAGAGCGCAATCGAAATACTTCGGAAGAGAGCGGAGCGGGCCATGTGCGGAATTGTCGGTATCATTGGAAATCAGCCTGTTGCGGGTCGCCTTGTCGATGCCCTGAAGCGCCTTGAATATCGGGGCTACGATTCAGCGGGCGTGGCCACCGTCGTCGACGGCAAGCTCGCGCGCCGCCGCGCTGAGGGCAAGCTCTTCAACCTGGAGAAGCGGCTGGCCGAGGAACCGCTTGCCGGAACCATCGGCATTGCGCACACCCGATGGGCTACACACGGCGCGCCGACCGAAGGCAACGCACACCCGCATTTCGTCGATGGCGTCGCTGTCGTCCACAACGGCATCATCGAGAACTTTTCCGAGCTGAAGGACGAACTGACTGCCGCGGGCGCAACCTTCACGACGCAGACCGACACCGAAGTCGTCGCCCAGCTCGTCGCGAAATTCCGCCGCGAGGGGCTCGGCCGCCGTGAGGCGGTTCACGCCATGCTGCGCCGTGTCACCGGCGCCTATGCGCTAGCCGTGATCTTCGAGGAGGACCCCTCGACCATCATGGCTGCCCGCAGCGGCCCGCCGCTCGCCATCGGTCATGGCCGGGGTGAGATGTTCCTGGGATCCGATGCCATAGCGCTCGCCCCCTTCACCAACGAGATCAGTTATCTCGTCGATGGCGACTGGGCGGTGATCGGCCGTGACGGCGCGCATATCTTCGACATCGACGGCAACCGCGTCGAGCGCCCCGTTCAGATTTCCTCGGCCGCAGCCTACCTCATCGACAAGGGCAACCACCGGCACTTCATGGAGAAGGAAATCCATGAACAGCCGGAGGCGATTTCGCACGCCCTCAGCCACTATGTCGATTTTCTTGCGCACACGGTGCGCCCGGTCGCCGGGGGTGTCGATTTCGCCAAGGTGCCGAGCCTTGCCATTTCCGCCTGCGGCACGGCCTATCTTGCAGGCCTCGTCGGAAAATACTGGTTCGAGCGCTATGCGCGCCTGCCGGTCGAAATCGACGTCGCGTCCGAGTTCCGCTACCGCGAAATTCCGCTCAATCCCGACGCGGCGGCGCTCTTCATCTCGCAATCGGGCGAAACGGCCGACACGCTGGCCTCGCTGCGGTACTGCAAGGAGCAGGGCCTGAAGATCGGCGCGGTGGTCAATACGAAGGAATCGAGCATTGCCCGCGAGTCGGATGCAGTGTTCCCGATTCTTGCCGGCCCGGAAATCGGCGTCGCGTCCACCAAGGCCTTCACCTGCCAGCTCGCGGTTCTGGCGGCACTCGCCGTCGGTGCGGGCAGGGCGCGCGGCACTCTGAGTGAGGCGCAGGAAAAGGAACTCGTGCGCAATCTCGCAGAAATGCCCCGCATCATGGCGCGCGTGCTCAACACCATCCAGCCGGCGATCGAGCAGCTTTCGCGCGAACTGTCCAAGTGCAAGGACGTGCTCTATCTCGGCCGCGGCACCAGCTATCCGCTGGCGATGGAAGGCGCGCTGAAGCTCAAGGAAATCTCCTATATCCACGCCGAGGGCTATGCCGCCGGCGAACTGAAGCACGGCCCGATCGCGCTGATCGACGAGAACATGCCGGTCATCGTCATCGCGCCGCATGACCGCTTCTTCGAAAAGACCGTGTCGAACATGCAGGAAGTGGCCGCGCGCGGCGGGCGGATCATCTTCATCACCGACGAGAAGGGTGCTGCGGCCTCCAAGCTCCCGACGATGGCGACGATCGTGCTGCCCAATGTCGACGAGATCATTGCGCCGATGATCTATTCGCTGCCGATCCAGCTTCTGGCGTACCATACCGCCGTCTTCATGGGCACGGATGTCGATCAGCCGCGCAACCTGGCCAAGTCTGTGACAGTCGAATGATCGTCCGGGCGGAACGCGAAGAGGATTTTGACGCCATCCGGGTTCTGACGGAGGCTGCGTTCAAGACGGCGCCGCATGCCGACGGCACGGAGCACCTGATCATCGACCGCCTGCGCGCCGCCGGGGCGCTGACGCTTTCGCTCGTGGCGGAAGCGGACGGCGCCGTCGTCGGCCACGTCGCCTTTTCGCCCGTTTCCCTCTCCGACGGCAGCCAGGGCTGGTACGGGCTCGGTCCGATTGCGGTCGATCCGTCCCGGCAGGGCAAGGGCATCGGCGGCAGGCTCGTGCGTGAGGGGCTCGACCGGCTGAAGGCGCTGGGGGCGACGGGATGCGTGCTGCTCGGCGATCCCGCCTATTACAGCCGCTTCGGCTTCGAGCCGGATCCGAAGCTGACGCTTGAAGGGGTGCCGCCGGAGTATTTCATGCGTCTGGCCTTTTCATCGGTTTACGGCGGGGGAACCGTTACCTATCATCCGGCCTTCTACGGCTGAGTGACCTCCCACACTCGCTTCACACTGGATGATCGATGACCGACCTTGTGCCGAGACAGTCGCTGGCCATGCGGCTGCGCAACAATTTCCTGACCGGGCTCGTCATCTGCGCGCCGATCGCCATTACCATATGGCTGACCTGGACGTTCATCCGCTGGGCGGACAGCTGGGTGAAGCCCTATATTCCGGCGTCCTACAACCCTGAAAACTATGTGCAGTTCGCCATCCCCGGCTTCGGCCTTCTCATCGCGCTGGTGCTGATCACGCTTGTCGGCTTCCTCGGCAAGAACCTCATCGGCCGCACCGTCGTCGAGTTCGGCGATTCTCTGTTCAACCGCACGCCGCTGGTGCGCACGGTGCACAGGAGCCTGAAGCAGATCTTTGAAACGGTGCTGAAGGACAAGGGCAATTCCTTCAACAAGGCGGCGATGATCGAGTATCCGAGCGCCGGCCTCTGGGCGATCGTCTTCGTGGCGACGGATGCGCGCGGTGAGATTGCGACGAAATTCAAGGCCATGGGCAAGGACATGGTGGCCTGCTTCCTGCCGCCAACGCCATTTCCGACTGCCGGGTTCCTCGTCTATGTGCCGCGTGAAAAGATCGTGCCGCTCGAAATGAGCGCCGAGGATGCGGCCAAGCTCATCATCTCCGTCGGCCTCGTCACGCCGCCGGAAAAGGCGCTGCAGCTTGTCGAAAGCGACGAGCAGCGCAAGGCCAAGCCCAAGAAGAAGGGGTGAGAGCGAGCCGCCCCGAAGGCGGGACGGCTCGACATAATCTACTCGCTGTCGGCAGCGTCCTTCTGGTTCTTCAGAAGGATCTGGTCGGCTTCAGCCGGCAGGCGGGATTGTTTTTCGGTGGTGACGACGCTTGCGGTCGTGATCGTCTTGTCGACATTGGCCTCCGCAGAGGTCTGGTTGTGCCAGGCGCATTCCGCAAAGGCGGCGGATGCCGAGAGGGCAAGTATTGCTGCGACTACGAGAACTGTCTTCATGGCATTTCTCCTTTTTCGCTGTTGCGATGAGAAGTATGCCTTCACGCGCCTTCTCGGCGAAATCACGATTTTGTGGATCGGAGCATTTCCGCACCTCTGCGCGGCGCGACCGCTGCATGCTCTTGCTCGGATTGCCTAGCCGGCGCGCAGGAAGCGGATCGCCTCGTCGCGGCGGTGGAGATAGAGCAGGGTGCGGATCGCCTCGCCGCGTTCGTCCGTCAGGTCCGGGTCGCGCTCCAGCACATAGGCGGCATCCTTGCGGGCTATTTCCAGCAGGTCGCCATGGGCTTCGAGGCTCGCCACGATGAAACCGGGCGTGCCGGACTGGCGTGTGCCCAGCAGCTCGCCTTCGCCGCGCAGCTTCAAATCCTCTTCCGCAATGCGGAAACCGTCTTCCGTCTCGCGCAGGATGGAGAGGCGCGCCCGGCCGTTTTCGCTCAGCGGCCCCTTGTAGAGCAGGATGCAGCTCGATGCCTCCTCGCCGCGCCCGACCCGGCCGCGCAACTGGTGAAGCTGGGCAAGGCCGAAACGCTCGGCGTGTTCGATCACCATGATCGAGGCATCCGGCACGTCGACGCCGACTTCCACGACGGTCGTCGCCACGAGAAGCCGCGTCTCGCCGCTCTTGAAGGCGAGCATCGCCGCGTCCTTTTCCGGCCCGCTCATCCGGCCGTGAACGAGGCCGGCAGCCTCGCCGAAGATGCTGGCGAGCGTCGCATGCCGTTCCTCGACGGACATGAGGTCGCTTTCTTCCGATTCTTCCACCAGCGGGCAGATCCAGTAGGCCTTCTTACCCTCGGCGAGCGCGGCGCGCAGGCGCTCGACGATATCGCCGGTGCGCTCCTGCGGCACGACCACGGTCTGGATGGGTTTGCGGCCGGCGGGCTTTTCCGTCAGCTTCGACACGTCCATGTCGCCGAAGGCGGCGAGCACGAGCGTGCGCGGAATGGGTGTTGCGGTCATCACCAGCATATGTGGCGAGATTCCTTTTGCCGTGAGGCGCAGGCGCTGGTGCACACCGAAGCGGTGCTGCTCGTCCACCACAGCAAGTACGAGGTCCCTGTAGGCGACATTGTCCTGGAAGAGCGCATGGGTGCCGATGACGATCTGCGTCTCGCCGGAGGCAATCCGCTCGAGGATGGCGTCCCGTTCGCGACCCTTCGTGCGACCGGTGAGCACGTCGATGGTGACGCCTGCCGGCGCCGCCATGCGGGAAAGCGTGGCAAAGTGCTGGCGGGCGAGGATTTCCGTCGGCGCCATGAGCACCGCCTGTCCACCGGATTCGACGGCCGCGAGCATGGCCATCAGCGCCACCGCCGTCTTGCCTGCGCCGACATCGCCCTGCAGCAGCCGCAGCATGCGTTGATCGCCGGCCATGTCCTTCAGCACTTCCGCAATCGCAGTCTGCTGGCTGTTGGTGAGCGAAAAGGGCAGGGCGGCAATGACAGGGCGGCTGAGCGCGCCGGTAGCCTTCACCGGCCGGCCGGCGACCTTGCGAAGGCGCTGACGCACGAGGGCGAGCGAGACCTGGCCAGCGAGGAATTCGTCATAGGCAAGCCGCCGGCGGGCGGGGGCCTGAGGGTCGAGATCCGTCTCGTCGCGCGGGTCGTGCAGGCGGTGGATGGCGTCGAAGGCAGAGGGAAAACCTTGTCGCTGCGACAGCGTGGGATCGATCCATTCCGGCAGGTGCGGCACGCGGGCGATGGCCGCTTCCACCGCCTTGCGCAGCACGCGCGACGTCAGGCCCGCCGTAAGGCCATGCACCGGCTCGACCAGCGGCAGGTTGTCCGCCTCGCCGAGCCGCACCATGTAGTCGGGATGCACCATGGAGGGCCGGCCATTGAACCAGTCGACCTTGCCGCTGACCACCACTGTCTCGTCGACGGGAAGCGCCTTTTCCAGCCAGTTGCCCTTGGCCCGGAAGAAGGTGAGCGCCAGTTCCCCGGTCTCGTCGTGCAGGAACACCCGGTACGGCATGCTCGATTTTCCGGGCGGCGGCGGCTGGTGGCGGTCGATACGGCCGGTGATCGTGACGATGACGCCCGGCGGCGCATGGGCGATGCCGGGCTGGTTGCGCCGGTCGACGATGCTGTGCGGGAAATGGAAGACAAGGTCGATGACCCGGCAATCCTCGATGCTCTCCTGGCCGAGCAGGCGCGCGAACAGCTCTCCCAGCTTCGGGCCGATGCCCGGAAGGGTGGAGAGGGGAGCGAAGAGCGGATCGAGAAGGGCGGGGCGCATGGCGGCCAAAATCGCCGGAGAAGGACGCTTTGGCAAGGCTGACAAGCGGCTTTTGCCGGTCTATAGAAGCGCCGGACAAAGCAATTCCGGGAAAAGTGTGCAACGGTCTTCCACCGGAAGCCGTGTTTGAAGAGTTGCAAGCGGTAGGAAAGCGAGAACGATCATGACGGGAACGACACGCTCAAGCGCCGATATCGATCCGCGCCGCAAGCGCATCCTCTTCCGCTGCTGGCATCGCGGCATCCGCGAGATGGACCTGGTGCTCGGCGCCTTTGCCGATGCCGAGATCGAAACGCTCTCCGATGCCGAGCTCGACGAACTGGAGCGCATCATGGACGAGGAGGACAACGACCTCGTGAAATGGGTGACCGGTGAAAAGCCGGTGCCGGACGAATTCCGCGAGGGTCTCTTTCCCCGTATCGCCGCCTATCGCCCCGATTTTTCGCCGCTCTTCAAAGACGACCGCGCATGATCCCCGGCTTTTCCTCCGAGCGCATCGCGGCGGCTGGCCGTCCCTTGACCATCGGGGCCGTGCCGTCCGGCATCGAGCCGCTGATCCTCGCCGACCTTGCCCGCACATCCGGCCCCGTCGCCTATGTGCTTTCGGACGGCCAGCGCATTCCCGATATCGAGCAGATGCTCGGCTTCGCCGCGCCCGATATTCCGGTGCTGACGTTGCCCGGCTGGGACTGCCTTCCCTATGACCGCGTCTCGCCGAGCGCCGAAGTGTCGGCGCGCCGGCTTTCCGCGCTTTCGGCGCTGATTGCGCACCAGAAGAAACCGCACCCGGCCATCGTGCTCGTCACCGTCAATGCCATGCTGCAGAAGACCGCGCCGCGCGGGATCATCGAAAGCCTTGCCTTCACGGCAAAGCCCGGCAACCAGATCCGCATGGACGATATCGCCGCACGGCTGGAGCGCAATGGCTTCGAGCGCGTGGCGACCGTGCGCGAGGTCGGCGAATATGCGGTGCGTGGCGGCATTCTCGATGTCTTCGTTCCCGGCAGCGCCGAGCCGCTTCGCCTCGATTTCTTCGGCGACACGCTGGAAAGCATCCGGTCCTTCGATCCCGCCAGCCAGCGCACGACCGGGCAGGCCCGCACCCTCAGCCTCAACCCCATGAGCGAGGTGTCGCTGACGCCCGAGACTATTTCGCATTTTCGCAAGCACTATCTCGCATCCTTCGGCGCGGCGACGCGCGACGACGTGCTCTATCAGGCCGTCTCCGAGGGCCGGCGTTATGCCGGCATGGAACACTGGCTGCCGCTGTTCTACGACCGGCTGGAAACGGCGTTCGACTACCTGCACGGCTTCCGTATCGTAACGGACCATACGGTACGTGAAGCAGCCGTCGAGCGTTCGCGCCTCGTGCGCGATTATTACGAAGCCCGCACGGCCTCTGCGACACAAGGCAAGGGACAGATCGCGCAAGCGACGCCCTACAAGCCGGTGCCGCCCGGCCAGCTCTATCTCGATGCCGAGCGCTTTGCGCACGAACTCGACGAACGCAACGCCATCCGTCTTTCGCCGTTCAACGAGCACGAAGGCGAGGCGCGGCATGTCGAGACTATCGCGGCGCGGCCGGGCATGCGCTGGGCGCGACCGGCGGGCAGCGAGGATACCGACGGCAACCGGGTCAACGTCTTCGACCAGACGGTCAAGCACATTGCCGACAAGCGTGCATCCGGCGCGAAGGTTCTGGTCACCGGCTGGTCTGAAGGCTCGCTCGACCGTCTCTTGCAGGTGCTCGGCGAACATGGTCTCGGCAATATAGTGCCAGTCGAAAAATTCGCCGACCTGCGCAAGCTGAAGCCGGGTGAGGCGGGCTCTGCTGTGCTCAGCCTCGAAAGCGGCTTCGAGGCAGGTGACATCATTGTCATCGGTGAACAGGATATTCTCGGCGATCGCATGGTGCGGCGCTCGAAGCGGCGCAAGCGCGGTGCGGATTTCATCAGCGAGGTGGCCGGGCTCGACGAAGGCTCGATCGTCGTGCATGCCGAGCACGGCATCGGCCGGTTCGTTGGCCTGCGCACCATCGAGGCGGCGGGTGCACCGCATGCCTGCCTCGAACTCGTCTATGCGGACGAGGCAAAGCTCTTCCTGCCGGTCGAAAACATCGACCTGCTCTCGCGCTATGGCGGCGAGGGTACCGATGCGATGCTCGACAAGCTCGGCGGCGTCGCCTGGCAGGCGCGCAAGGCCAAGCTCAAGAAGCGCCTGCTCGACATGGCGGGCGGGCTCATCCAGATCGCCGCGGCGCGCCTCGTGCGCCAAGCGCCGGTACTGGCCGCGCCGGATGGCATCTACGACGAATTCGCCGCCCGCTTCCCCTATGACGAGACGGACGATCAGGCAAATGCCATCGATTCGGTGCGTGAGGATCTGGGCGCCGGCCGGCCGATGGATCGCCTCGTGTGCGGCGACGTCGGCTTCGGCAAGACGGAGGTGGCGTTGCGCGCCGCCTTCATCGCGGCAATGAACGGCGTGCAGGTTGCCGTCGTCGTGCCGACGACGCTGCTGTCCCGCCAGCACTTCAAGACCTTCACCGACCGTTTCCGCGGCCTGCCGATCCGCCTGCAGCAGGCGTCCCGCCTTGTCGGCTCCAAGGAACTGGCGCTGACCAAGAAGGAATTGTCGGAAGGCAAGACCGATATCGTCGTCGGCACCCACGCGCTGCTCGGATCGTCGATCAAGTTCGCCAATCTCGGCCTCCTGATCATCGACGAGGAGCAGCATTTCGGCGTGAAGCACAAGGAACGGCTGAAGGAACTGAAGAGCGACGTGCATGTGCTGACGCTTTCGGCAACGCCGATCCCGCGCACCTTGCAGCTTGCCATGACGGGCGTGCGCGAGCTCTCGCTCATCACCACGCCGCCGGTCGACCGTATGGCCGTGCGCACCTTCATCTCGCCGTTCGATCCGCTCGTCATTCGCGAGACCCTGATGCGCGAGCACTACCGCGGCGGCCAGAGCTTCTACGTCTGCCCGCGCCTCAGCGATCTTTCGGAAATCCACGATTTCCTGCGGCAGGACGTGCCGGAGCTGAAGGTGGCGGTCGCGCACGGCCAGATGCCGGCGACCGAACTCGAAGACATCATGAACGCCTTCTACGAAGGCCGCTACGACGTGCTGCTCTCCACGACCATCGTCGAATCCGGCCTCGACGTGCCGACGGCGAACACGATGATCATCCACCGGGCCGACATGTTCGGCCTGGCGCAGCTCTACCAGTTGCGCGGCCGCGTCGGTCGCTCGAAGGTGCGCGCCTTCGCACTGCTCACTTTGCCGGTCAACCGCACGCTGACGGGCATGGCAGAGCGCCGCCTCAAGGTGCTGCAATCGCTCGATACGCTCGGCGCCGGCTTCCAGCTGGCGAGCCACGACCTCGACATCCGCGGCGCGGGCAACCTGCTCGGCGAGGAACAGTCCGGCCATATCAAGGAAGTCGGCTTCGAGCTTTACCAGCAGATGCTGGAAGAGGCCGTGGCCGAGATCAAGGGCGACGAGGAGGTTGCCGATAGCGGCTGGTCGCCGCAGATTTCCGTCGGCACGCCGGTCATGATCCCGGACGAATACGTGCCCGACCTGCATCTTCGCCTCGGCCTCTACCGCCGCCTTGGCGAGATCACCGAGCTTGGCGACATCGACGCCTTCGGCGCCGAGCTGATCGACCGTTTCGGCCCGCTGCCGATCGAGGTCCAGCACCTGCTCAAGATCGTCTACATCAAGTCGCTCTGCCGCGTGGCGAATGTCGAAAAGCTCGATGCCGGCCCGAAAGGCGTCGTCGTTCAGTTCCGCAACAAGGAATTCCCGAACCCGGCGGCGCTGGTCGGCTATATCGCCAAGCAGGGCACGCTGGCGAAGATCCGGCCCGACCAGAGCCTGTTCCTTGCCCGTGACTACCCGACGCCGGAAAAGCGCCTGACCGGCGCGGCGCAGGTGATGACGCAGCTTGCGGGGCTGGCGAAGTAGCCTCTGCACGCCACGTGGAGAATTTTGAAATGCAGAACAGATACAGCACCTTGGCATCCCTGGTGTATAATCTGGACAAGCCGGTGGGCCGGTCCTTTGGCGATGTGGAATACTATCGTGAACGACTTGCTGGCTGTAGCGGGATCGTTCTGGAGCCCGCGGTCGGCAATGGCCGTGTCTACGTGCCGCTTCGGGAAGCGGGTATCGACGTCGTCGGTTTCGACGCCTCCGAGGAGATGCTTGCCTATTGCCGGCAAGAGTGCAGCGGGCGGAACATCGCTGCCAGCCTCACATGCCAGACGTTCGAGGCGTTTGACTACGAACAGCGGTTTTCGGCCGCCATCATCCCCGCCGGGTCATTCCAGCTCATTACCGAAGCCGACAAGGCCATCGCCTTTCTGAAGCGCATCCACGATCACCTTCAGCCGGGCGGAAAGCTCATCCTGGACATTGACGGGATCGGCGGATTTCTTTCGCCGACCGGTGCTGTGCGGAGCTGGAAAACTGCCGACGGCGATCTTTTGACCCTGATCGACCACCGCGCCGAGACAGATTTTGTCTCGCAGACCACGCTCTCGTATCTTCGTTATGAACGATGGACGCAGGGCAGGTTGCTCGATACCGAACTCGATCTTTTCGCGCTTCGCTGGTGGGGTGTGCAGGAACTAACGCTTGCGCTGCATACCGTCGGGTTTTCTGATATCGTGGTATCGGGCGGCTATGTCTTCGGTCAGGCGCCCGCCAAGAATGCCGAGACCATCACATTTGAGGCGCGGCGGGACCGATAGATACACCGCCGCTTCGACGATCGACAGGCAGACCAAGTCTCGTGCCGGAACCGCGCAGCCAGTGGTCAGGCGGTCTGTATCGATGGGGGGTGTCATGTCTGCCGTAAATGCTACCGTTGTCGTCTACGGAGCCGCCTATAGCGTCTATGTACGGGTCGTGCGGATGGCTCTGCACGAGAAGGGCGTGCCTTACGATCTCGTGCCCGTTGACGTGTTTGCCGATGAGGGCCTGCCGACAAACCATCTGGCGCGCCATCCCTTCGGCCGCATTCCCGCTTTCGAGCATGACGGGTTTGTCCTCTACGAGACGAGCGCGATCACCCGCTATGTGGATGAAGCCTTCGCCGGATCGTCGTTGCAACCTGAAGCCTTGTTCGAAAGAGCGCGGATGAACCAGATCATCGCCATGCTGGACAATTACGCCTATCTGCCGATGGTGTGGGACGTGTATGTGCAGCGCGTTCTTGCAGCGGAAGAAGACGCGGCGGATGAAGTGCGAATAATGGCGGGGCTGGATAAATCGCGCACATTCCTGCAGGCGCTTTCCGCATTGCTGCTAGAGCACCGGTGGCTTGCCGGGGCGAACGTTTCACTCGCCGATATTCACGCCGCACCGATTTTTGGCCTGTTCGGGGAAGCGCCGGAAGGGCGCGCGCTTCTCTGCGAATTCCCGAAGGTTCAGGCGTGGTGGCAGCGGGTACAGGCCCGTCCGGCTTTCGCTGCCGCCGTTGCCTGAGGCGGTTCAGGTAGCGCCGACGCCTTCCTGCGCCTTCATCGCCGCGATCTCGCGGAAGGCGTCGGTCAGGACGTCAGCCGATTGCGCGCCCATGACGGCGTATTTGTTGTCGATGATGAAGCACGGAACGCCGGTGACGCCCATCTCGCGGGCCATGCCGATCTCTTCCTTGACCGAATCGACATCGGCGCCGGCGGAAAAGAGGGCGCTCACGACGGCGCGATCCATGCCGGAGGCTTCGGCGATGTCGAGCAGAACGGTGCGGTCGCCGACATTGCGGCCTTCCTCGAAATAGGCTTTGAACAGGGCAAGCGCGACGCGGCCCTGCACCTCGGTGCCTTCGATCATCGCCCAGCGCAACAGGCGGTGGGCGTCGAGCGTGTTCGGGCTGATTTTCACCGCCGCGAAATCGAAATCGATGCCGGCCTCATGACCGAGGCCCCTCAGCATGTCATGGGCGCGATCCACGGCATCGGCACCGCCGAGCTTTTCGGCCAGGTGCTTCTTGTGATCGACGCCTTCCGGCGGCATGTCGGGATTGAGCTGGTAGGGGCGGAACGTCACCGAGACGGCAAGCTCGTCCTTGATGCTCTCGATGGCCTGTTCAAGCCGTTTCTTGCCGAGATAGCACCAGGGGCAGACGACATCCGAGACGACATCGATCGTAATGGCTTCCATCCGGTTATCCTTTCGAGATGCCGGAAAATTCCGGTTCAAACTTACCGTCGAGATAGTCCTGCCTGCCGCAGCTTTCAACAGGTTACCTCAGGGTAACCGCAATTCTGGGGATGGCCTCTTCATTGTGCCCGCTCGTCCCACCATGTCGGGAACTGGAAGCCGTAGAGCGGAACCGTTTCCGGCCGCATGATGCGCTTCGAATGGGCGACCCATTGTTCGCCGAGGTGGTAGAGCGGCACGACATAATAGCTGGAAAGCAGCATCCTGTCGTGCAGGCGCACGGCCGAGCGGAAATCTTCCGCCGTTCGTGCCTGCAGCATTGCATCGAGGATTCGGTCCACGTCTGGATCGCCGACGCCCGCGAAATTCGAGCTGCCCTGCCGGTCGCGGGTGATCGAGCTCCAGTAGCTGATCTGGTCGACACCAGGCGACAGCGAGGACGGAAACGCCTTGATGATGATGTCGTAGTCGAAAGTCTGGCTGCGGCTTTGGTACTGCGAATCGTCCACCGTGCGGATGCCGGCCTTGACGCCCAGCGCGGCGAGGAAGCGCTGGTAGGCAAGCGCCAGCTTCTCCTGGTCGGCGTTCTGCGTCATGATCTCGAAGGTCAGCGCTTTTCCATCCGCGTCGACCATGCGGCCGCCCTTGATGGCGTAGCCGGCCTTCTGGAAATGATCCATCGCCTGGCGCAGAACCTTGCGATCACGGCCCGAGCCGTCCGTCTTTGGCAGGAGATGCGTGCCGGCGAGGATATCCGGCTCGATGCGTGCAATGGCAGTCCCGGCAATCTCGCGCTCGCGCGCATCCGCCGGGCCGGCCATCGAGCTGAGATCGGAATTCTGCCAATAGCTTTCCGTGCGCTTGTAGGCGTTTTCGAACAGGCTGCGGTTTACCCATTCGAAATCGAAGACCAGCGTCAGCGCCTTGCGCAGCTCAAGGTTCTGGAACACTGGGCGGCGGGTGTTGAAAACGAAGCCGAGCATGCCGGACGGCGTCTTCGGCTTGATGGCGTCCTTGACCACGGCGCCGGACTGCGCGGCCGGGAAATCGTAGCCACGCGCCCATTTCGTGGGATTGCCTTCCTGGTAGAGATCGATCTCGCCCTTCTTGAAGGCCTCGAACAGCGTGTTTTCCTGCAGGAAGTATTCGACGGAGATCTGGTCGTAGTTGTCGAAGCCGATCTTTGCCGGCAGATCCCGGGCCCAATAGTCAGGATTGCGTGCAAACACGATCTTTTCGCCCGGCTTCACGTCCTTCACCCGGTAAGGGCCGGAGCCAAGCGGGAAGGCGAGGGACGTTCGGTCGAAGGTTTCGACATCGATCGCATGCCTGGGCAGGATGGGCGAGAGGGCCAGCAGCAGCGGCAGTTCACGGTCCGCCTTGTCATTGAAGGTGAAGCGCACGCCCCGCTCGCCCACCTTCTCCAGCTTGTCCACGCTTTCGAGACGCCGGTTGAACGGCGTGCGGCCCTTGTCGCGCAGAAGCTCGAAGGTGAAGATGACGTCTTCGGGCGTTACCGGTTTGCCGTCCGCCCATCGCGCCTTCGCATTGAGATTGAACTGCACGAAGGAGCGGTCGTCGTCCCATTCCACCGTTTCGGCCAGAAGGCCATACATGGTGAAGGCCTCGTCGCGCGAGCGCTGCAACAGCGATTCGTAGACGAGGTTGCCGAATTCCGGATCCCACATGCCGCGGGCCGTCGTGCGCATGCTCTTGAGGATGAAGGGGTTGAGATTGTCGAACGTGCCGACGACGCCATAGGCGATGCGTCCCCCCTTCTTCACATCCGGATTGACGTAGCTGAAATGCTTGTAATCCGGCGGCAGCGCCGGTTCACCGTGCATTGCAATGCCGTGTACGGGGGCGGCATGGCCGAGCGTGGCGCCGAGGCCGAGCGTGCAGGCGGCGAACGCCATCAGGAAGGGGCGCAAGAGTGTCTCCTCGTCAGGGTCCGGATGATTCTCATCCATTATAACCGCCAGAATGGGGACGGTAGCGTGGCGCTGTGGGAAATAGAAGGCATGGGGGATTTACGCAAGGAAAGGCTGGATATCCGGCGCGGCCCATTGTAACAGAATACGCCGAAGCGGGTCATGCAAATGCCTCATTTCGCCGACAGGAGAGCGCACGGCAGACCAAAACGCCCTAGAGGGGGCCCAGGAGGGGCGTCGTCGCTCCGGCACCGGATTTTCAGGAGACCGAACTCGTATGATCTTCACATCGAATCTCATCAAGCGGACCGTGCTTTCCGCCTTTGCTGCATCCGTTGCCATGGCGGCTGCGCCGTCCGCAGCGCTTGCACAGCAGGCTGCTCCGCCGAAGGGCTGGTTCAAGGTCTGCACCAAGCAGGAAGACAACGATGTCTGCATCGTACAAAACCTGCTGACGGCAAACAGCGGCCAGCTCATCACGGCCGTTGGCCTGATCACCGTCACCGGCAAGACGAACCGCAAGATCATGCAGATCTCGGTTCCGAGCGCACGCCTCGTCCCGGCCGGCGTCCAGATGCAGATCGATGGCGGCAAGGGCCAGAAGATCGACTACGCCATCTGCATGCCCGACAAGTGCGTCGCAGAAGTGCTGCTGACCGACCAGATGATCGCCAGCCTGAAGAAGGGCGGCGAGGTGGTCTTCACCTCGATCAACTTCCAGCGCGCGCCGAACCCGATCAAGATCTCGCTTGAAGGCTTCACCGGCGTGTTCGACGGCGAGCCGATCGAACAGTCGCAGCTCGAAGAGCGCCAGCGCCTGCTGCAGGAAGAAATGCAGAAGAAGGCCGAGGAAGCTCGCAAGAAGCTCGAAGACGCCCAGAAGGCGGCCAAGAGCCAGTAACAGGCTTGCTGTACCAGATACAAAAAACCCGGCCATCGGCCGGGTTTTTTGCGTTTTACGGTCGGCGACGGCGGCTAGTGAAAGATGCCGCTCTGTTCCTTCCAGCGGTAATGGCCCTGGTCCACATCCATCAGTGCGCGAACCTGCGGATGACGGATCGGCATGCCGCTGTCATCGGCCACGAGGTTCTGCTCGGAGACATAGGCCACATATTCCGAATCATCGTTTTCCGCGAAAAGATGATAGAAGGGCTGGTCCCTCGATGGCCGTATTTCGGCCGGGATGGCATTCCACCATTCTTCCGTATTGGCGAATTCGGGATCGACGTCGAAGACCACGCCACGGAAGGGGAAAACCCGGTGGCGGACCACGTCGCCGATGGCAAATTTAGCGTCTCGCATCTTCATGGCGTACCTACCTTTCCTCCTATATTTGGGTAATTGCGCTGAAACATCAATAGTTCCGGTGCCTCGCACGTTGTATAGACCGAGATCGGCGGCGCTTGCGCCTCCAGCTGTTTCGGCGTACCTCGAAGAACAACGTCTTGGACGGATCGGATGGCATGAACAGTCAGTGGGGCAGGAGCGGCAACGGACCGGCGCAGAGCAACGGCTCGGGCCTCGGCAGCATCCTGTTTGCCTCCGTCGTGAGCCTGGCGCTCGGCGCGGCAGGCGGCTATGGCGCATTCCGCATGGCGGGTAGTCCGGCCTCCAGCGAAGTCGACCAGCGAGACCAGCGCATCGCCGATCTTGCCCGCGAACTCGACGCGCGCGTCGCGCAGGTCGAGGAAAGCACGCAGAAGGCGCAGGCGCTGACCGAGGAGAACGCCACCCTCAAGCGCCAGTTCGAGACCATGCCCGACAATTCCGGCACGACGGATGCCGCGATCGCCATTGCTGAAAATGCGAAACTGACCCAGGAAATCGTTCCGGCACTGAAAAACGAGCTGGAACTCTCCTTGCAGCGTGTAGCCGATGCCGAGGCGCTGAAAAAGCGGGCCGAAGAAGCGGTGCTTGACGGAGAACGCCAGCTTTCAGTGAGGGCGGACCAGATCGCACGGCTGGAAAAGACACTGGAGCAGGCTCGTAGCCAGCAGGCAACAACACTGAGCGCCGAGACCGGGCGCCTGCAGGCGGAAGCTGACGCGCTGCGGCGTCAATTGACGGAAATGCGCGAAGAAACGGCCCGCAAGGATCGGGAAATCGCCGTGCTCAACGCCGGCAACGCTTCCCTCACGGCACGGATCAGCACGCTGGAGACCGCCGCGCGCTCGGCGCAGCAGAGCGGACCGGAAGACAGCGCACAAAAGCCGGCACGCGACAATACCAAGCCCGCCGACAGCCGCAGCCCGCGCAATGCGGCGCTCGTGGCAGACGTGATGCAGGGCACGCCCGGCCTCGACCGCCTGACCGGCAGCGAGCGCGACCAGCTCGAACGCACACTTGTTTCCGGCGAGTGCGTCACCAATGCGCTCGGCGGCGTGTTCAAGCGGGTGCCGGTGCTGACGCTCCGGAACCTGATGCGCGGCCTCGACAGCGACTGCTAATTCTGCGGCGGTATGGCCGCCTGCTTTGGGAAGGAGACCTCGATGAAGCGATCTGTTCTGGCTGTCGCGCTCGGCCTTGCGCTTTCTGTAGGCGGCGCATCGGCCCAGGAATTCGAGCGCAACATCATGACCGGCGGCCCGCAGGGCACCTATATCAAGATCGGTCACGACATCGCCGCGCTTGGCTCCGAGTGCGGGCTGAAGCTGAACGTCGTGGAAAGCACCGGTTCTCTGGAAAATTTCGTCGGCGTGCGCAACCGGCGCAACACGCAATTCGGCATCGTCCAGAGCGACGTGCTCGAATACCTGAAGACCTTCGAGGCGAACGATCCGGAAGTGCAGAAGGCGGTGAAGGGCGTGCGCATCATGTTCCCGCTCTATAACGAGGAGGTCCACGTTCTCGCGCGCAAGGACATTACCAGCATGAAGGACCTTGCGGGCAAGAAGGTCGCCGTCGGCAAGAAGGACAGCGGCACTTTCCTGACCGCAACGCTCATCATGGACATCCTGCAGGTCAAGGCCGGCGCCCGCATGGACATCAACCCGGACGAGGCGCTGCCGAAGCTTTTATCCGGCGAGATCGACGCCTTCTTCTATGTCGCCGGTGCGCCCGCATCGCTCTTTTCCGGCTCCGCGATCGACCAGGCGAAATTCCATCTCGTGCCGATCACCGAGGCGCCGCTGCTCGCGACCTATACGCCGTCGCGCATCGAGCCGGGCACCTATTCCTTCCAGGATCAGCCGGTCGATCTCATTGCAGTCAAGGCGGTGATGATGACCTACGACTACGATACCAAGCGCAATGCCTATCATCGTGACAGCTGCAAGACGGTGGCGGATTTCTCAAGCCTCATCGTCGGCGGGCTCGACAGGCTGAAGACCACGGGGCACCCGAAGTGGAAGACCGTCGACCTGACGGCGCTGCCGCCGGGCTGGCAGGTGGGTGTCTGCGTCAAGGCCGGCATGGCGCTCGACTACAAGCCGGCCTGCAAGCCAGCCGGCGGCAACGCGTCCGGCGGGAATGCCGACGAATCGAACGAGGAATATCTCAACCTGCTCAAGCAGCGGCTGCAACAATAGCACCCCGCGAGCGGCAACAAAAAACCCGGCCAATGGCCGGGTTTTTTCGTCTGAGGGAACCTCCCGCCTTGAGGCGGGAGGAAACCGGGCCGATCAGGCCGAGTAGTACATGTCGAATTCGACCGGATGCGGGGTCATTTCATAGCGCATGACCTCGACCATCTTCAGTTCGATGTAGGAATCGATCTGGTCGTCGTCGAACACGCCGCCGGCCGTCAGGAACTTGCGGTCCTTGTCGAGGCTTTCCAGCGCTTCGCGCAGCGAGCCGCAGACGGTCGGGATCTTCTTGAGCTCCTTCGGCGGCAGGTCGTAGAGGTCCTTGTCCATGGCCTTGCCGGGATGGATCTTGTTCTTGATGCCGTCGAGGCCGGCCATCAGCATGGCGGCAAAGCCGAGATAGGGGTTGCCGAGCGGGTCGGGGAAGCGGATTTCGACGCGCTTGGACTTCGGACCCGTGCCGAACGGAATGCGGCACGAAGCCGAACGGTTGCGCGCCGAATAGGCGAGCAGCACCGGAGCCTCATAGCCCGGGACGAGACGCTTGTAGGAGTTCGTCGTCGGGTTGGTGAAGGCGTTGATCGCCTTGGCATGCTTGATGATGCCGCCGATGAAGTAGAGGCAAGATTCCGACAGGCCGGCATATTCGTCGCCTGCAAAGGTCGGCTTGGTGTCCTTCCAGATCGACAGGTGGACGTGCATGCCCGAGCCGTTGTCGCCGAAGATCGGCTTCGGCATGAAGGTTGCCGTCTTGCCATAGGCATTGGCGACCTGGTGCACGACATACTTGTAGATCTGCACCTTGTCGGCGCTGCGAACGAGCGTGTCGAACTTGACGCCGAGTTCGTGCTGGGCGGCTGCCACTTCGTGGTGCTGCTTTTCGACGGTGACGCCCATCTCGGTGAGGACCGTCAGCATCTCGGAGCGCATGTCCTGGCAGCTGTCAACCGGCGGAACCGGCAGGTAGCCGCCCTTGACGCGCGGACGGTGGCCGAGGTTGCCGGTCTCGTAGCTGGTGTCGTCGTTGGACGGCAGCTCGGAACTGTCGAGCTTGAAGCCGGTATTGTAGGGATCGGCCTTGTACTTGACGTCGTCGAAGACGAAGAATTCCGGCTCCGGGCCGGCATAGACGGTATCGCCGATGCCGGACGCCTTGAGGTAGGCTTCGGCCTTCTTGGCGGTGCCGCGCGGATCGCGGTTATACGCTTCGCCAGAGACGGGCTCGAGAATGTCGCACAGGATGACCATGGTGGACTGGGCGAAGAAGGGGTCCATGTGGACCGTCGCCGGATCGGGCATCATCACCATGTCGGATTCGTTGATGGCCTTCCAGCCGCCGATCGAGGAACCGTCGAACATGACGCCATCGGCGAACATGTCTTCGTCGACGCAGCCCACGTCCATCGTGATGTGGTGCAGCTTGCCACGGGGGTCCGTGTAGCGCAGGTCGACGAACTTTACGTCGTTTTCCTTGATTTGCTTGAGGATGTCATTGGCAGTCGTCATTAGCGATGGTCCCTGTATGTGATGACGAGTGGAAGCCTTGGCCGGACGGCCAGGCGG
This sequence comes from Shinella sp., assembly GCF_049651085.1. Lineage (GTDB taxonomy): Bacteria > Pseudomonadota > Alphaproteobacteria > Rhizobiales > Rhizobiaceae > Shinella. Next base: position 31,101 of record NZ_JBASBL010000021.1, on the reverse strand, counting down.
TATTAGATGGCATCGACGCCGGTTTCGCCCGTGCGGATGCGGATGACTTCTTCGACGTTGGAGACAAAGATCTTGCCATCGCCGATGCGGCCGGTCTGGGCCGCGTTGCGGATCGCCTCGATGACGGCCTCCGCATTTTCGTCCGCCAGGACGACTTCGACCTTTACCTTGGGCAGAAAGTCGACCACGTATTCGGCCCCACGGTAAAGTTCCGTGTGCCCCTTCTGGCGTCCGAAACCCTTCGCCTCGGTGACGGTGATACCCTGCAGGCCGACTTCCTGAAGGGCCTCCTTCACCTCATCGAGTTTGAAAGGCTTGATGATCGCTTCGATCTTCTTCATGAGAAAATGACTCTCCGCTTCTCCCGTTCGCGCAGGACTGCGCCCGCTGCTCACTTCAAATGCATGTAGCATGCCAACTTGAAGCAGGATGCGTGCCAGATGGAATGAAATCCGTTTCTTTCACGATCATGCTCGTCTTCACGCCGGGATGATGGGACTTTCCGGGCAAAAGGGCCAGTGGAATCTGCCTAAAAATTGTGTCTTCCATGCCGCAGATCGCCGGATGGCGCCGCCGCAGGCAGGGCCATCGCTGGAAGCTGCAATTTTGAGCATATCGAATATGCAGATGCTTAAAAAACAGGCTCTCGATGCGGTGCGGCCGGGCTTGTCTCCATCGCGTCTTTGCGGGCATGGTGGAGCATGCACAGGGAAATCGACACGCTGATCATCACGCCCGCCGAGATGGGCCGTATCGACCACGCCGCCGCCGCATCGGGGCTTTCAAGCTACGGGCTCATGGAGCGGGCAGGGCAGGCGGTTGCGGCCGCCGCGCTGCGCCGCTTTCCCAGTGCATTGCGGTTTGCCGTGCTCTGCGGCCCCGGCAACAATGGCGGTGACGGCTACGTTGCGGCGCGGGTCTTGCGGCAGGCCGGTGCCCAAATCGCGGTCCATGCCCTTGGCGACCCGGCCTTACTGAAAGACGATGCGGCTGCGGCCTTCGCGAATTTCGCCGGAGATGCCGCGCCGCTCGCGGACTATGCGCCGCGTGCAGGCGACGTCGTCATCGACGCGCTGTTTGGAGCGGGATTGTCGCGCGATCTGCCTGACGAAGTTCCCAAGATCATCCACGCTGTCCGGCAGAACGTCCTGCCCGTACTGGCGATCGACCTGCCTTCCGGCATCGATGGCCGAACAGGGCAGGTAAGGGGCGCAGCTTTCGAGGCCGCTGCATCCGTCACCTTCATGTGCCGCAAGCCGGGCCACCTGCTGCTTCCCGGCAAAACCCTCGCGGGCGACGTGGAAGTCTTCGATATCGGTATTCCCGGGCGCATCCTCGCCGGGCATGCAGGCCATATGAGGGTCAATACACCCGCCATCTGGCGTGTGGCGCTGCCGCCGCAGACGGAAGCGACGCATAAATATGTGCGCGGGCATCTTGCCGTCTTCTCCGGTCCTGCGGCTGCCACCGGCGCAGCCCGGCTTTCCGCCATGGCCGGCCTTCGCGCCGGCGCGGGCCTCGTCACGCTGCTGTCGCCGGGGCAGGCGTTGTCGACCAATGCGGCGCACCTGACCGGCATCATGCTGAAGCCGCTCGATCTTGCGGGGGACCTCGCCGCCGTGCTCAAGGACGAGCGGCTCAAAACCTTCGTTCTCGGACCGGGCTTCGGCAATGCGGACAGGGCGAAGCGATATGTTCGCCTGCTTGCCGAGCGGGGCCGCCATCTCGTTCTGGATGCCGATGGCATCAGCGCCTTCCGCGACGAGCCGGATACCCTCTTCTCGCTTTATGCCGGCGGCAATCCGCGTCTGGTTCTGACGCCGCACGATGGAGAATTCGCCCGCCTGTTTCCCGATCTTGCCGCTGACGCTACGCTGTCGAAGATCGAGCGCGCGCAGAAGGCCGCCGCCCGCAGCAATGGCGTGGTCATTCTGAAAGGGGCCGATACGGTGATCGCAGCGCCGGACGGCCGCGTGCTGGTGAACGAGAACGCGCCACCCTGGCTCGCGACGGCAGGGTCCGGCGATGTGCTGGCCGGTATTGCCGGCGCGCACCTGACACAGGGCATGCCGGCCTTCGAGGCTGCCGCCGCCGCCGTCTGGCGTCACGGCGAGGCAGGACGCATCGCGGGCGAGGGGCTGACGGCGGAAGACCTGCCGGGCGCTATTCCGCCCTGGCCGGCCGGGTGACCGGCCATTTTTTCACGCCTGCGGCCAGTGACAGGACCTATCAGCCGACGCGTTTTTGCAGTTCGCGTGCGCCGTTCGGTGCGTTCACCTTGCCGGAGGTGATGAAGAAGGCGAAGACGTCGCGGGGCTTTTGAGCGGGCTTCGTGTCGGGGGCGATCTTCGGCAGGTCTGTCGGCTCGCTGCCGCCTGCCCAGTCCTTCAGCCGCATCGCCCATTCGTCGAGCGCCTCCGGCGGATAGCAGGTCTTGATATCGTCCGAGCCCCTTTGCAGGCGGGCATAGACGAAATCCGCCGTCACATCGGCAATCTCGGGATACTCCTCATGCTGCGCATAGACGATCGCTGCATTGTACTTGCGGGCGAGCGCCGCAAATTCGGGCACCAGGAACGTTTCGTTGCGCACTTCCAATGCGTGTTTCAGCGCAAGACCGTCCTGCTTCTCAGGCAGGAGCTTCAGGAAGCCCTCGAAATCCTCCGGCTCGAACTTCTTCGTCGGGGCGAACTGCCACAGGATCGGGCCGAGATGGACGCCGAGTTCGGTTAGGCCCTGCGTTAGGAATTTCTCGACGGATTCACCGCCATCGGCCAGGACCTTGCGGTTGGTCGTGAAGCGGCTTGCCTTCAGCGAGAAGATAAAACCGTCCGGCACTTCCGAGGCCCATTTGGCAAAGGTCTCCGGCTTCTGCGAGCCGTAATACGTGCCGTTGACCTCGATGGCCGTCAGTTCCCGGCTGGCGAATCCCAGCTGGCGCTTCTTCGGCAGCTTTTCCGGGTAGAAGGTGCCTTCCCACGGATCGAAGGTCCAGCCGCCGATGCCGGTGCGAATGGTGCCGGATGTGCTCATCATCGTCCTCCCTGTGAATGGTTCACTCCGCCGCCGCCTGCTTCATCGGCCGGCGCTCCAGAAGTTCGCGCAGGAAATGGCCGGTATAGGAGCGCTCGACCTTGACGATATCCTCCGGCGTGCCTTCCGCGATCACCTCGCCGCCGCCATCGCCGCCCTCCGGACCGAAGTCGATGACCCAGTCCGCCGTCTTGATGACTTCGAGATTGTGCTCGATGACGACCACCGAATTGCCCTGGTTGACCAGTTCGTGCAGCACTTCCAGCAGTTTGGCGACGTCATGGAAGTGCAGGCCCGTCGTCGGCTCGTCGAGAATGTAGAGCGTGCGGCCGGTCGAGCGCTTCGACAATTCCTTGGCAAGCTTGACGCGCTGCGCCTCGCCGCCCGACAGCGTGTTCGCCTGCTGACCGACCTTGATATAGCCGAGACCGACCTGGTTCAGCGTCACCAACTTGTCGCGCACGGCCGGCACGGCGGCGAAGAACTCCACGCCTTCCTCGACGGTCATGTCCAGCACATCGGCGATCGACTTGCCCTTGAAAGTGACGTCGAGCGTTTCGCGGTTGTAGCGCTTGCCATGGCAGACGTCGCAGGTGACATAGACGTCCGGCAGGAAGTGCATCTCGATCTTGATGACGCCGTCGCCCTGGCAGGCCTCGCAGCGCCCGCCCTTGACGTTGAAGGAGAAGCGTCCCGGCTGGTAGCCGCGCGCCTTTGCCTCGGGAAGGCCCGCGAACCAGTCGCGGATCGGCGTGAAGGCGCCGGTATAGGTGGCCGGGTTCGAGCGCGGCGTGCGGCCGATCGGCGACTGGTCGATATCGATGACCTTGTCGATATATTCGAAACCGTCGATGCGCTCGTGCTCGGCCGGGATTTCGCGCGCGCCCATGATCCGGCGGGCGGCCGACTTGTAGAGCGTCTCGATCAGGAAGGTCGACTTGCCGCCGCCGGAAACACCGGTGACCGCCGTGAAGACGCCGAGCGGAATGGCGGCCGTAACATTCTTCAGATTGTTAGCTTTCGCGCCGACAACCTTGATTTCTTTTTTCTTTTTCGGCTTACGGCGTTCGCCCGGTATGGCGACGGAAAGCTCACCGGAAAGGTATTTGCCGGTAAGCGACGCCGGGTTAGCGATGACCTCGCCGGGCGTGCCCTGCGCGATCACCTCGCCGCCATGGATGCCGGCGGCCGGGCCGATATCGACCACGTAGTCCGCCGTCAGGATCGCGTCCTCGTCATGCTCCACCACGATCACCGTATTGCCGATATCGCGCAGGTGCCGCAGCGTATTGAGAAGGCGGGCGTTGTCGCGCTGATGCAGGCCGATCGAGGGCTCGTCGAGCACGTAAAGCACGCCCGTAAGGCCGGAACCGATCTGCGAGGCAAGGCGGATACGCTGGCTCTCGCCGCCCGACAGCGTGCCGGAATTGCGTGAAAGCGAAAGATATTCCAGACCGACATCGTTGAGGAAGCGCAGGCGCTCGCGGATCTCCTTGAGGATGCGGACGGCGATCTCGTTCTGCTTGGTGTTGAGGTGTTCCGGCAACCCGTCGAACCAGTCACGCGCCACGCGGATCGACATGGCCGTCACTTCGCCGATATGCAGCTTGTTGATCTTCACCGCCAGCGCCTCTGGCTTGAGGCGGTAGCCGTTGCAGGCCGGGCAGGGGGCGGCGGACATATAGCGCTCGATCTCTTCGCGCGACCAGGCCGAATCCGTCTCTTTCCAGCGGCGCTCGAGATTGGGAACGATACCCTCGAAGGTCTTCATCGTCGTGTAGGAGCGGGCGCCGTCCTTGTAGTTGAACTCGACCTTCTCCTTGGTGCCGTAGAGGATCGCGCCCTGCGCCTGCGCGGACAGTTCCGACCAGCGGTTGGACAGCTTGAAGCCATAGGCGGCGCCAAGCGCCTCGAGCGTCTGGTTGTAGTAGGGCGAGGAGGATTTCGCCCAGGGGGCGATGGCGCCGTCGCGCAGCGTGCGCTCGCTTTCCGGCACGATGAGGTCCTGATCGATCTTCTGCTGGCTGCCGAGGCCGTCGCAGGTCGGGCAGGCGCCGAAGGGGTTGTTGAACGAGAAGAGCCGCGGCTCGACTTCCGAAATGGTGAAGCCGGAGACCGGGCAGGCGAATTTTTCAGAGAAAAGCACGCGCTCATGCGTCTCGTTCAGCGACTTGTTGGCCGAGCCGCCGGCCGCCGTGTCCTCGACGGGCAGGGGCTTTTCGGCAAATTCGGCGATGGCGAGGCCCTCGGCGAGCTTGAGGCAGGTTTCAAGACTGTCCGCCAGGCGCGAGGCGAGGTCAGCGCGAACGACCACACGGTCCACCACCACGTCGATATCGTGCTTGTACTTCTTGTCGAGCGCGGGAACATCGGCGATCTCGTAGAACTGACCGTCGACCTTGACGCGCTGGAACCCCTTTTTCATCAGTTCGGCGAGTTCCTTCTTGTACTCGCCCTTGCGGCCGCGCACGATCGGCGCGAGAATGTACAGGCGCGTGCCTTCGCCGAATTCCAGCACCCGGTCGACCATCTGGCTGACCGTCTGGCTTTCGATCGGCAGGCCCGTCGCAGGAGAATAGGGCACACCGACGCGCGCGAAGAGCAGGCGCATATAGTCGTAGATTTCGGTGACCGTGCCGACGGTCGAGCGCGGGTTCTTCGACGTCGTCTTCTGCTCGATCGAGATGGCGGGAGACAGGCCGTCGATCTGGTCGACGTCCGGCTTCTGCATCATTTCGAGGAACTGGCGCGCATATGCCGACAGGCTCTCGACATAGCGGCGTTGGCCTTCGGCGTAGATCGTGTCGAAAGCGAGCGACGATTTTCCCGAGCCCGAAAGGCCGGTCATGACGATCAGCTTGTTGCGGGGCAGGTCGAGATCGATGCCCTTGAGGTTGTGTTCGCGGGCGCCGCGGATGGAAATGGTCTTGAGTTCGCTCATGGTGTCCAGCGTCTGAGGTCGTTGCGCGTCCAAAACAGGGTTGGCCCCTATGTAGGGATAGGATCCGGCCTGTCCATGCGCCGTCGCAGAATTCCGTGCCTGTTTCCGATTCGGTTGACAAGAGTGTAGGGAATTATTAGAACAAAAAAAGAACAAATATTTGCAATTGATCTGTGGATTACCACTTGCGCGGGGCGGCGCCGGAGAACGGCAGCCGATAAGATAGCGTATTCATCTAGTGAAATGATGTCGGGCGCCATAGTCCGGCGCGACAACGGGAAGTACGGGTATGGCTGGAAGCGTCAACAAGGTGATCTTGATCGGGAACGTAGGTGCGGATCCGGAAATCCGCCGGACGCAGGACGGTCGGCCGATCGCCAACCTGCGCATCGCCACCTCCGAATCCTGGCGGGACCGCAACAGCGGTGAGCGTCGCGAGAAGACCGAATGGCACACCGTCGTCGTCTTCAGCGAACCCCTCTGCAAGATCATCGAGCAATATGTGAAGAAGGGCGCCAAGCTCTATATCGAAGGCGCGCTGCAGACCCGCAAGTGGCAGGACCAGACCGGTAACGACCGCTACTCGACGGAAGTCGTGCTGCAGGGCTTCAACGCGACGCTCACCATGCTTGACGGTCGCGGCGAAGGCGGCGGCGAGCGCCGTGGCGGCGGCGATTTCGGCGGCGGTGCGCCGAGCTACGACGATTACGGTTCGCGTCCGTCGTCGGGCGGCGGAAGCAGCAGCGGTGGCGCAAGCCGCTCGGGCGGTTCGCCGCTCTCGCGCGACATGGACGACGACATCCCGTTCTGAGACGGACGGAAGCGGGGCCGGCATTGCGTCGGCCTCCGTTCGGCGCGCTTCCGGTGCGGCAGCAATGCTGAAGGAGGAGCGTCATGCCTGACGAAAAGACGGTCGCAGACGTGCTATTTCTGCGGCCGGGCGAGGGGCGGGCCTATCCGCTCGGCCGCATGAATGCGGTCTTCAAGGCGGACCACGGCGAGACCGGCAGCGCCTATAGCGTTTCCGAATGGTGGCTGGAGCCGCATACGACCGGGCCGGGCGCCCATTCCCACACGGACAATGTCGAACTCTTTTACGTGATCGCCGGCGTCGCCAGCATTCTTGCCGGCGAAACCTGGCTGGAAGCACCGGCCGGAAGCTTCGTGCGCATCCCGGCCAACATGATGCACGATTTCGAGAACCGCACGGACGAGCGGGCTGGGCTGCTCAATGTGTTCCTGCCCGGCGGCTTTGAAGAAAACATGCCGGCCATCGCAACGTGGTTCGCCGACAACCCTTGAGCGGATCGGCCTTGAGCGGATCGGCCTCGAGCGGATCGAAACGAGCGCGGCGCCTCAATTCACCTTTTGCCTGTTGTATCGCCAGCAAGGATGCAGGCAGCCCTTGCAACGGATACAGCCTCCCCTTAGATCAGCCACCATGAGCCTGGATCCAGACCTGCCACTCACGACCGAACGGCTCGTGCTTCGAAAATTCACGAAAAGCGATTTTCCCGCGTTCGCCGCCTATCGTTCCCGGCCGGATATCTATCGCTATCTCTACGCCGATGCGCCGGACGAAAAGGCGCTGCAGCAGATGTTTGCGAAACTGCTCAGGCCCGCCTTCAAGCAGGATGGCGACGTCTTCAAGCTTGCCGTCATACGCAGGGACGACGATGCGCTGCTCGGCGAGGTCCTGCTGAAGCACGAGAGCAAGGACGCGCTGCAAGGCGAGGTGGGCTATATTTTCAACCCCGCCTATGCCGGCAAGGGATATGCGACGGAAGCCGTTGCCGCGATGATCGACATCGGCTTTTCCAGATTCGGCCTTCACCGGATCTTTGCGCGGCTGGACAGCCTGAACAGGGGGTCGGTCGGCGTCGTCGAGCGCCTTGGATTGCGCCGCGAGGCGCATCTGGTCGAAAACGACCGCTTCAACGGCACCTGGGGCGATGAATATATCTACGCCGTTCTGGCGCGCGAATGGAAAGCGCGGCAGGCCTGAACAGGCAGCCGGACGCCATGCCGCCGGCCTGCCTTTCGCGAGCGCCCCTCAGGTTCTCAGAAGGCGAAGGCGGACTTCACGCCGTCCACCACGAATTGCACCGCCAGCGCCGCCAGGATGACGCCGAGCAGGCGGGTGAGGATGGCGCGGCCGGTATTGCCGAGGAACCGGTCGATACGCTCGGCGATGACCAGCGAGAGAAACAGGATGCCGAGGCAGAGCGCGAGCACGCCGATCAGCGCGCCGCGTTCGAGGGCAGTCGGAAAGGAGCCGGAAAGCAGCACCGTCGCGGAGATCGCGCCGGGGCCGGCGATCAGCGGCAGGGCGAGCGGGAAGACGGCGATGTTGTGGATGTGGTCGCGCGTGATCGCCACTTCGCTGGTCTTTTCCTTCCGCTCGTTACGGCGCTCGAAGATCATTTCGAAGGCTATCCAGAACAGCAGCAGGCCGCCGGCAATGCGGAAGGCGCCCATGGAGATGCCGAGCAGCGAGAGAACGCTCGCACCGGTGAGCGCGAAGACCGAAAGGATGCAGAAGGCGATGATGGAGCCGCGCAGCGCCACCTGCTTGCGCTGCGGCCGCGTCATGCCCACGGTCAGTCCCAGGAAGATCGGTGCAAGGCCCGGAGGGTCTATGGTCACGAGCAAGGTCGTGAACGCATTGACCAGAAGATCGACATTGAGCATGGAAGGCGTTCCCCTCGCCGTTGAGCGGCCGTTTTGCCGACCTTGTGCCCGCATTTCTAGGCGAGGGCGGGGCGCAAGGGAAGGGCAGTCGCGAAGTCCGGCTCATGTGGCCATCAAAATGCGCAAATTGGCGGTTTTCTGGGAAAAGCCTGTTCAAAACCCCTGGCAAAATTGGCGCTCGGAGCGCCGGTAGGCTATAAAATTGCATCTGATTCTGAACAACGATCGTGACCGAAATTGACAGAACAATCGACACCCGGCGGCAAGAACCCTCCCGGCATTGAGCCGATTTCCATCATCGAGGAAATGCAGCGGTCCTATCTCGATTACGCCATGAGCGTGATCGTCAGCCGCGCGCTGCCCGATGTGCGCGACGGCCTCAAGCCAGTGCACCGGCGCATCCTCTACTCGATGAGCGAGATGGGCGTCGACTGGAACAAGAAATATGTGAAATCGGCCCGCGTCACCGGTGACGTGATGGGTAAATACCATCCGCACGGCGACAGCGCGATCTATGACGCCCTGGCGCGCATGGCGCAGGACTGGTCGCTCCGCCTGCCGCTGATCGACGGTCAGGGTAATTTCGGCTCCATCGACGGCGACCCGCCGGCAGCCCAGCGTTACACGGAATGCCGCCTCGAAAAGGCCGCCCATTCCCTGCTCGACGACCTCGACAAGGAGACGGTCAACTTCCGCGACAACTATGACGGCACGATGAGCGAGCCCGTCGTCGTTCCGGCTAAGTTCCCGAACCTGCTCGTCAACGGTGCTGGCGGCATCGCCGTCGGCATGGCGACGAACATCCCGCCGCACAATCTCTCTGAAGTCATCAACGGCTGTATCGCGCTGATCGACAATCCGGCGATCGAACTGCTCGACCTGATGCAGTACATTCCGGGACCTGATTTCCCGACCGGCGCCCTCATCCTCGGCCGCGCCGGCATCCGGCAGGCCTACGAGACCGGCCGCGGTTCCGTCATCATGCGCGGTCGCGCCCATATCGAGCCGATGCGCGGCGACCGCGAACAGATCATCATCACGGAAGTTCCCTTCCAGGTGAACAAGGCGACGATGATCGAGAAGATGGCCGAGCTGGTGCGCGACAAGCGCATCGAGGGCATCTCGGACCTGCGCGACGAATCCGACCGTCAGGGCTACCGCGTCGTCATCGAGCTGAAGCGCGACGCCAATGCCGATGTCATCCTGAACCAGCTCTACCGCTACACGCCGCTGCAGACCTCCTTCGGCTGCAACATGGTGGCGCTGAACGGCGGCAAGCCGGAACTGATGACGCTGCTCGACATGCTGCGCGCCTTCGTCGCCTTCCGCGAGGAAGTCGTCAGCCGCCGCACGAAGTACCTGCTGCGCAAGGCGCGCGACCGCGCCCACGTCCTCGTGGGCCTCGCCATCGCCGTTGCCAATATCGACGAGGTGATCAGCCTCATCCGCCGTGCACCCGATCCGCAGACGGCGCGCGAACAGTTGATGGAGCGCCGCTGGCCGGCCAAGGACGTCGACGTGCTGATCCGTCTCATCGACGATCCGCGTCACCGCATCAACGAGGACCTCACCTACAACCTCTCCGAGGAGCAGGCCCGCGCCATCCTCGAACTGCGTCTGGCGCGCCTTACCGCGCTCGGCCGCGACGAGATCGACGAGGAACTCAACAAGATCGGCGAGGAGATCAAGGATTATCTCGACATCCTGTCCTCGCGTCTGCGCATGATGAACATCGTCAAGGCCGAACTTGCCGCCGTGCGCGACGAATTCGGCACGCCGCGCCGCACCGAGATCACCGACGGCGGTCCGGACATGGACGACGAGGACCTGATCGCCCGCGAGGACATGGTCGTGACCGTGTCGCATGCCGGTTACGTCAAGCGCGTGCCGCTCGCCACCTATCGCGCGCAGCGCCGCGGCGGCAAGGGGCGCTCCGGCATGGCCATGAAGGACGAGGATTTCGCAACCCGCCTCTTCGTCGCCAACACGCATACGCCGGTCCTGTTCTTCTCCTCGCGTGGCATCGTCTACAAGGAGAAGGTCTGGCGCCTGCCGATCGGAACGCCGCAGTCGAAGGGCAAGGCGCTCATCAACATGCTGCCGATCGAACCGGGCGAACGCATCACCACCATCATGCCGCTGCCCGAGGACGAAACGACGTGGGAAAACCTCGACGTCATGTTCTCGACGACCCGCGGTACGGTTCGCCGCAACAAGCTCTCCGATTTCGTCCAGGTCAACCGCAACGGCAAGATCGCGATGAAGCTGGAGGAGGACGGCGACGAAATCCTCAATGTCGAGACCTGCACGGAGCATGACGACGTGCTGCTGACCACGGCGCTCGGCCAGTGCATCCGCTTCCCGGTCGATGACGTGCGTGTCTTCGCCGGCCGCAACTCGGTCGGTGTGCGCGGCATTTCGCTGGGCAACAACGACCGCATCATCTCGATGACCATCGTCAGCCATGTCGATGCCGAGCCGTGGGAGCGTGCTGCCTACCTCAAGCGCTCGGCCGCCGAGCGCCGCGCCAGCGGTGTCGACGAAGAGGATATCGCGCTTGTCGGCGAGGAAGTCGGCGAAATCGGCGATCTTTCGGAAGAGCGCTACCAGGAACTGAAGGCACGCGAACAGTTCGTGCTGACGGTCTCGCAGAAGGGCTTCGGCAAGCGATCGTCCTCCTATGACTTCCGCACGTCGGGCCGCGGCGGCAAGGGTATCCGCGCCACCGACACGTCCAAGACCAACGAGATCGGCGAAGTGGTTGCCGCATTCCCGGTCGAGGACAAGGACCAGCTCATGCTCGTCTCCGATGGTGGCCAGCTGATCCGGGTTCCGGTCGGTGGTATTCGCATCGCCAGCCGCGCGACAAAGGGCGTCACGATCTTCTCCACCGCAAAGGACGAGAAAGTCGTGTCGGTCGAGCGCATCAGCGAACCGGAAGGCGACGATGACGATGCGATGAACGGCGAGGCTGAGGGCGATATCGAAGCCGGAGACGTGACGCCGGCCGCCGAGGAATAGGCGCCTCACGCATAATGGAAAAGGAAAAGCCGGACGGGCAGGGAACGACCGTCCGGCTTTTCATTTGTAGCGGGCAGCCTGGAGGGAAGGCTACCCGCCTTTGCGGCGGCATACATGCTGCGCCGTCCCTGGCGCCTTGCGACTCGGGACGGGCAGGGAGGCGTTCTCACACGCCAAAGCCGCCTGCTTCTGCTTTCAGCCTCGCTACCTTCAATTCTGCGCGATCCTGCTTGAGCTCAAGGATTGCGCGCGCGAAATCGACGGTGAAGACGGTGCTGATGAAAATCGTGAAAAGGATCGTAAGGGCCGCCATCATACTTCAACCCGTCAACGCAGCCACTTGCCGCGCGCCGCGGATTCGGATGTCGTAGGCCGCTCCTCCTCGCGCAACGCATGGATCGTTGCGGCGGTAAGGGCGATGAACATCGTCATGCAGAGTAGAGCGAGTGCCATTTCCGTGTTCCTTCCAGCCTAAGGAAACGCATTACTGGTTCCACTGTGTTCGGTCTGGGAAACGCGCGACTGCTGTCTTTGTTCCCGACCCCGATGCTGAAATTTAAACATGACGCATCTGAAATGGTCTTGAACAACGCATTCAGGCGCGGTTCATGTTCTTCACGGGGGACAGACCCGGATAGGATGGACGCCGCCCTTGCAGAATGCGGCGGTCCATGACAAAAGGCGGCAAACGGGACCTTGCCGATGACTGTTGCCTTTTACCCTGGCTCTTTCGATCCGATCACCAACGGCCATATCGACGTGCTGGTCCAGGCGCTCAAGGTGTCGCCCAAGGTCATCGTCGCCATCGGTATTCATCCCGGCAAGACGCCGCTGTTCTCCTTCGAGGAGCGCGCCGAGCTCATCCGCCTTTCCATCAAGGAAGCATTGCCGGAACGGGCAGGGGACGTCAGCATCGTCTCCTTCTCCAATCTGGTTGTCGACGCCGCCCGCAGCCACAACGCATTTCTGCTCATCCGGGGCCTGCGTGACGGCACGGATCTCGATTACGAGATGCAGATGGCCGGCATGAATCGCCAGATGGCGCCGGACGTGCAGACCGTATTCCTGCCGGCAGGCGTAGCCTCGCGGCCCATTACCGCCACATTGGTCCGCCAGATCGCGGCCATGGGCGGCGATGTCAGTGCCTTCGTACCGGCGCCCGTTTTTTCTGCTTTGAAGGCCCGCACGAAGGGCTGAGTGCAATTATCCTGAACCCCACAAGGGAGCTATCATGAACGTCCTCCGTCTCGCCTTTGCAGGAGCCATGTTCCTCGCGGGCACCGCCCTGGCCCAGGCCACCGATTTCATCACGATCCAGCTGAAGGACGGCCCTGTTGTCATCGAGCTGAACGACAAGGCGCCGAAGCATGCCGAGCGAATCAAGGCGCTCGCCGCTGCCGGCGAATATGACAATGTCGCCTTCCACCGTGTCATCGAGGGCTTCATGGCCCAGACCGGCGATGTCCAGTATGGCGACATGAACGACGGCTACCAGGCGCAGGCCGCCGGTACGGGCGGCTCCAGCCAGCCGGATCTTCCGTCCGAATTCTCCGACGTGCCCTTCGCACGCGGCACGGTCGGCATGGCGCGGGCGCAGGACCCGAATTCCGCCAACTCGCAGTTCTTCATCATGTTCGCCCCGGGCGACTTCCTGAACGGCCAGTATACGGTCGTCGGCCAGGTCATCGAAGGCATGGAGAATGTCGACAAGATCAAGCTCGGCGACAAAGCAAACAACGGTTCCGTCACCGACCCCGACCGCATGGTCAAGGTAACGGTCGGCAAGTAATATCACTTTTTGATTTTCCGCCTGTTGCAATCGCGAAACCGCGGGCAGGCTTTAGAAGGAGAAAGACCATGGCCGAGATCAAGGATCCGGAAAACACCATCATCATGGAGACCACGAAGGGCAAGGTGGTCATCCAGCTTCTTCCGGATCTCGCCCCGGGGCATGTCGAGCGCATCAAGGTACTGACGCGCGAAGGTGCCTATGACGGCGTCGTCTTCCACCGCGTGATCGAAGACTTCATGGCCCAGACCGGCGACGTGCAGTACGGCAAGACCGGCGGCAAGGACTTCAACCCGGCGCGCGCCGGCATGGGCGGCTCTGAAAAGCCGGACCTGAAGGCCGAGTTCTCCAACATGAGCCACGTGCGTGGCACGTGCTCCATGGCCCGCAGCCAGATGCCGAACTCCGCCAATTCGCAGTTCTTCATCTGCTTCACGGATTCCCCCTGGCTCAACAAGCAGTATTCCGTCTGGGGCCAGGTCATCGAAGGCATGGAAAATATCGACAAGATCAAGCGCGGCGAGCCGGTGCGCGATCCCGACACCATCGTCTCGATGAAGGTTGCCGCCGACGTAGCGGCCTGATAGAAAACCTTCGATTTCGACCGCGCTCGCCCCGGCGGGCGCGGTTTTTCTTTGCCCTATTTTTCAAGAGACCGCCGACATGGCTGCTTTCCTCTGGGCGCTGCTCGCCATTGCAGCCGGCGCATGCATCGCGATTCAGGCTCCCGTCAACGCGCTGCTCGGCCGAGGTCTCAGCATGCCGGTCGCAGCCGCCTGCGTTTCTTTCCTTTCCGGTGCGCTCATCCTGGCATTCGTCGTTCTTGCCACGGCTTCGTTCGAAGGGCGCTCACCCGATTGGCGCGGCGCGGACCTCTGGCTCTACATCGTCGGCGGGGCGCTGGGCACAGTCTATGTGACGACAGCCATTTTCCTGACGCCGCGCATCGGCGCGGCCGCCGTCATGGCCTTTGCCGTTTCCGGCCAGCTTCTTGCCGGCATCTTGCTCGACCGTATCGGTTTCCTCGGCATGGCCGTGCGTGAAATCTCCGTCGGTCGCATCAGTGGGGCCGTGCTGCTCGTCGCCGGCGCCCTCATGATCCGCTTTCTCTGAGGTCAGCCATGCGTGTCGATCTCTTCGATTTCGATCTTCCGGAAGAAAACATCGCGCTGCGCCCCGTGACGCCGCGCGAGGCGGCAAAGCTGCTCGTCGTGCATCCCGGCGCGAAGGTGCCTTTCGAGGATCGCACCGTGGGTGACCTGCCGTCGCTTCTGCGCGCCGGCGATGCACTGGTCTTCAACGACACCCGCGTCATACCCGCGCAGCTCGAGGGCATCCGCCACCGCGAGGGCGCGGGCGGCCAGAAGGTGTCCGCGACGTTGCACATGCGCATTGCCGGCGACCGCTGGAAGGCTTTCGCCCGGCCCGGAAAACGCATCAAGCGCGGTGACCGCATCACCTTCGGCGCGGCGGAAGACCTGTCGGCCATCGTCGAGGAGAAAGGCGAGGGTGGCGAAGTCACCCTGCACTTCGACGCCTCCGGCCCGGATCTCGACCGCGCCATCGCCTCCGTCGGCCATATCCCGCTGCCGCCCTACATAGCCTCCAAGCGCGAGGACGACGAGGCGGACCGGCGCGACTACCAGACGATCTATGCCCGCGAGGAGGGCGCGGTCGCCGCTCCCACCGCCGGGCTCCACTTCACCGACACCCTTTTCGAAAAACTCGACGCACTCGGCGTCGAGCGGCATTTCGTGACGCTGCATGTCGGCGCCGGCACCTTCCTGCCGGTCAAGGCGGACGATACGGCGGACCACGTCATGCACGAGGAGATCGGTTATGTCTCCGAGGAGACCGCCGCAGCACTCAACGCCGTCCGGGCGAGGGGCGGGCGGATCGTTTCCGTCGGCACCACCTCGCTACGCCTGCTCGAAAGCGCGGCTGCGCAGGATGGCGCGATCAGGCCCTGGTCCGGCGCGACAGGCATCTTCATCACCCCCGGCTACCGCTTCCGCACGGCCGACATTCTGATGACCAATTTCCACCTGCCGAAGTCGACGCTCTTCATGCTCGTCTCGGCATTCTCGGGGCTGGATACGATGCGCGGCGCCTATGCGCATGCGATCGCGACCGGCTACCGCTTCTATTCCTACGGCGACTCCAGCCTGCTATTCCGGAACGACCGATGACCGATACATTCCAGTTCAAATTGCTCGCCACCGATGGCAAGGCACGTCGCGGCGAGGTCTCCATGCCGCGCGGCACGATCCGCACGCCGGCCTTCATGCCCGTCGGTACGGTGGGCACCGTCAAGGCGATGTATCTCGACCAGGTGCGCGAGCTGGGCGCCGATATCATCCTCGGCAACACCTATCACCTGATGCTGAGGCCCGGCCCGGAGCGCGTCGCACGGCTCGGCGGCCTGCATGAACTGATCCGCTGGCCCCATCCAATCCTCACCGACAGCGGCGGTTTCCAGGTCATGTCGCTTTCCGGGCTGCGCAAGCTCGACGAGCAGGGCGTGACCTTCAAGAGCCATGTCGACGGTGCGCTGCACCACATGTCGCCGGAGCGCTCGATCGAAATCCAGGGCTTGCTCGGCAGCGATATCCAGATGCAGCTCGACGAATGCGTGGCGCTGCCGGCATCGCCGAAGGAAATCGAGCGCGCCATGGAAATGTCGCTGCGCTGGGCCGAGCGCTGCAAGGTCGCGTTCGGTGACCAGCCGGGCAAGGCGATGTTCGGCATCGTGCAGGGCGGCGACATTCCGCAACTGCGCGTGCGTTCTGCGCAGGCGCTCGCCGAGCTGAACCTCAAGGGCTACGCCATTGGCGGCCTTGCGGTGGGCGAGCCGCAAGAGGTCATGCTCGACATGATCGACACGACCATTCCCCATATGCCCGCCGAAAAGCCGCGTTACCTGATGGGCGTCGGCACGCCGGACGACATGCTGAAATCCGTCGCGCGCGGCATCGACATGTTCGATTGCGTGATGCCGACCCGCGCCGGCCGCCACGGGCTTGCATTCACCCGGCGAGGCCGCATCAACCTGCGCAATGCGCGCCATGCGGAGGACACGCGCCCGCTCGACGAGGAATCGGGCTGCCCGGCCACGCGCGATTACTCCCGCGCCTATCTGCACCATCTCGTGCGCGCCAACGAGTCGCTCGGCGGAATGCTGCTGACCTGGAACAATCTGGCCTACTATCAGGACCTGATGGCGGGCATCCGCAAGGCGATCGAGGAAGGCCGCTACGCCGATTTCATGGCGGAAACGCAGGAAGAATGGGCGAGGGGCGATCTCGCCCCCGTCTGAACTGCCACGTCAGATCGCCGGACCCGGCGCGGTGCGCACCATGTGCACGCCATTGATCTTGTAGCTGCCGTCCGGCTGCTTCAGGAGCTGGTAGAGCGCGGTCCAGTCCTTGCCGTCGGGCCCCGAGATCAGCACTTCCTGCACCACCATGTCGCCCTCGACCCTGGATCGCCCGAAGGCGAAATTGCCCGGCCGATAGACCGGCGCATAGCCCTTCCTGACCATGTCGAAGAAGGCATCCTCCGTCGGGAATTTTCCGCGAATGGCAGGTGAGGCGAAGGAATAGGCCGCCTTCGCGTCGCCGTTCAGGAAGGCGGCGATCTGGCTCTGGATGACGTCCTGCGCTGTATCGACCGGTTCTTCGGCTTGCGCGACAAGCGGCATCAGGGACAACGAAACGCAAAGGAACATGGCGGCAGGCATTCTCATGGCGCACCCTCCTTGTCGACAAGCCAGAATAGCACGAAAACCCCGAGGCGCTTCACGCACTCAACGGCGCATTTCAGTCCATACCAAATATAATAATCTCGTTTAAAAACAAACTACTACACTATAATGATAATCTTAAATACAAATTTGCGCAATACTTAATATAAAGGCAGGGCGGCCATGGAATCTCAACCAGCGCGATGCTCCTGGAACATCATGAGCCGGGTGAACCCGCCCGCGACAAGACGGCGACCTTCGAACAGCATCTCTTCGTCCGGTTTCGGCTGAACGCGAGGGTCGGACAGAGCCTTCTTCAATCCCGCATCACGGGCTGCTTTGCTCGGCCATTCCGTCCAGGAGAGGATGACCGTTTCTCCCGGCCCGGCATCCGCAGCAGCGATGAAGTCGCGCAAGGGGCCAGCATCCGCCAGAGCGTCGCGCGCCTCATCGGCGTGGAACTGCTTGCCGTCGTCGTCACCGGGGTCGAGCAGGCAATCGACGATCCTGATCGCACCGTACTCGCGATATACGCTGGCGATCTTCTCGGAGAACGCCTTGTAGGCATCCAGCTTGTCGGTCGCGATCGGGATCAGGTAGCCGTCGATATAGGTCATGCCACACTCCAAGCCTTCGCATCCAACCCGAGAGATCGTATCGTGTTGACCGGCTACTGGCGAGATGGAGAGCAACGCGCCTGTGGCAAGGATCAAAGCGGGAAGCGCCGCCCAAGGTGGATCGCATATCGCATAAGATAGATTATGGAACTTAAAGGTGTGCCGAACGGCCTGAAAGCTCTGGAAATCCGGTTTCTGCCTTGACCCGGAACCACTCCCAGCCTTAAGCGAAACGGCAGACGGAACCAACAGCGAAAGCCTTCTCCCATGAGCGATTTGCGCATTCTCTCCGACGCCCATATCCCGGAACTGCCGAACCGCTACAAAGGCAAGGTCCGGGAGAATTACGATCTGCCAGACGGAAGCCGCATCATCATTGCGACAGACCGGCTCAGCGCCTTCGACGTCATCCTGACCGCAATTCCCTTCAAGGGCCAGGTGCTGACCCAGACCGCGCGCTACTGGTTCGAGGAAACCGCCGATATCTGCCCGAACCATGTGCTGTCCTATCCAGACCCGAATGTCGTCATCGGCACGCGGCTCGACATCCTGCCGGTCGAGATCGTCGTGCGCGGCTATCTTGCCGGCACGACCAGCACCTCTATCCTGACGAAATACCGCAAGGGCGAACGCCAGATGTACGGCATCACGCTTCCGGACGGCCTCAGGGACAATGAAAAGCTTCCCGAGCCGATCATCACGCCCACCAGCAAGGCGTTCGACGGCGGCCATGACGAGCCGCTCTCCGGCGAGGAAATCCTTGCCCAGGGCCTCCTGACGCCCGAGCAATGGGAAACGGTCTCGCGCTATGCGCTGGCGCTCTTTGCCCGTGGCCAGGCCCGGGCGGCCGAACGCGGGCTGATCCTCGTCGATACCAAGTATGAATTCGGCACGGACAAGAACGGCCGCATCGTGCTTGCCGACGAGATCCATACGCCGGATTCGAGCCGCTACTGGATCGCCGACAGCTACGAGGAAACCTTTGCCAAGGGCGGCCGGCCGGCAAGCTTCGACAAGGATTTCGTGCGCGCCTGGGTCACCGAGCGCTGCGACCCCTACAAGGACGCGATCCCGGAAATCCCGCGTGAACTGGTCGAGCAGACCTCG
The DNA here is from genome assembly GCF_049651085.1 of Shinella sp. Classification (GTDB taxonomy): domain Bacteria; phylum Pseudomonadota; class Alphaproteobacteria; order Rhizobiales; family Rhizobiaceae; genus Shinella. Next base: position 12,160 of record NZ_JBASBL010000021.1, on the reverse strand, counting down.
AAGGTTTACATCCAAGCCTTTGAGCAGATTACTGGAAAATCGTTTGAGCCTGATCTGTCCGAGGACACGGTTCTCGCCCGTATCCGCAAGAATCTGGCGCCTTATTTCGCCTGATCATCGCCAAGCACGACCTCGAAACTGAGACCATCATACGCCGGCTCCACATGGGCCGGCGTTTCCTTTTGCACCGTCTCATAGTCGAGCGGCACATGCATGTGCGTGAGGATCGCTTGCGTAGGCTTCAGCCGCTCGATCCATTCCAGCGCCTGGCTGAGCGACAGATGGCTGGCATGATAGCGGTATTGCAGCGCGTCGATCACCAGCATGTCGAGGCCCGCAAGGTGCGGCACGGTCTCGTCCGGGAAATCGCTGATATCGCTGCAATAGGCGATATTGCCGATGCGGAAGCCCAGCGAGTGGATCGAGCCATGGACCTGGAGCAGGGGCTGGAACGTAATGGCGCCCCCTCGCCCCTCGATCGTCACCGGCGCATCCATCGGATCGATCAGGTTCTCCGTCACGATTGGCGGATACATGCTGCCGGCCGGGGTCTTCAGGCAGTAGCCGAAACCATCGCGGATCCGCTCCATCGTGACGGTGTCGGCCCAGATCGGCACCTGCGTGTGGTTGTGCAGCACGAAACCGCGAATATCGTCGATACCGTGGATGTGGTCGGCATGGGCGTGCGTATAGAGCACCGCGTCGATGCTCTCGACACCCGCCGCAATCATCTGCGCGCGGAAATCTGGGCCCGTGTCGATAACGACGGTCGTCACGCCTTCCGGGCCGAACTGCTCGACGAGGAAGGCGGCGCGGGTGCGGCGGTTCTTCGGGTTGGCGGGATCGCAGGCGCCCCAGTCACCCGTGATGCGCGGCACGCCGGGCGACGAGCCGCAGCCGAGAATGGTGAAGCGTCGCCGGTAGACCACGGCTACACCCGCGGCATTTTCGAGAAGATCCGGAAGGCGTTGTCCGTGGTGATCCTGGCCATTTCATCGACGCTGACGCCGACGGTATCGGCCAGAACGGAAGCCGTATGCGCCACATAGGCCGGTTCGTTGCGCTTGCCGCGGTACGGTTTGGGCGCAAGATACGGCGCGTCGGTCTCGACCAGCATCCGCTCCAGCGGCACGGTTTTCGCGATCTCACGCAGCTCTTCCGACTTCGGGAACGTCAGGATGCCGGAAAAGGAGACGTAGCCACCAAGCGCGACGCCGATGCGGGCAAGCTCCGGGCCGGAAGAGAAGCAATGCAGCAGGAAGGGGAACGCCCCCTTTCCGGTTTCCTCGGTCAGAATCGCCGCCATGTCCTCGTCCGCCGAACGGGAATGGATAACCAGCGGCAGACCGGTCTCGCGAGCGGCTGCGATATGGTTCCTGAGGCCGACGATCTGGGCGTCGCGTGGGGCGTTGTCGTAGTAGTAGTCGAGACCCGCCTCGCCGATCGCCACCACGCGCGGATGCTTCGACAGCTCGACCAGTTCCGAAACCGGAATATCGAGTTCCTCATCCGCATTGTGCGGATGCGTGCCGACCGAGCAGAAGACCGACGGGTATTTTTCCGCGATTGCCAGGATCGTCGGGAACTTGCGCACCCGTGTCGAGATGGTGATCATCTGGCTGACCCCGGCCGCGTGCGCCCGCGCGACAATATCGTCGCGCTCCGCTTCGAAATCGGGGAAATCCAGATGGCAATGGGTATCGATCAGCATCGCAGCTTCACGCCTCGGGCGCCACGTAACGAGGGAAGACCGGGCTCGGCGCTTCCAGCGGCGTGCCGCTGGCAAGCCGTCCCGCCTCGCCCAGCGCCGCGAAATCGCGCTTGTCGGCCGGTGCGGCAACGAGATCGAGCAGCTTGCCGCTGGATGCGGGCATGAAGGGCTGCAACAGGATCGCGATCTGGCGCACGACTTCCGCCGTCACATAGAGCACGGTGCCCATGCGGACCGGATCGGTCTTCTTGAGCGCCCAGGGCGCCTCGCCGGCGAAATAGCGGTCGGCTTCCGAGACGACGGCGATGATCGCGGCCAGCGCCTTGTGGATCTGCTGCTTTGCCATTTCCTCGCGGGTGATCGCATGCAGCGCATCGACGGATGCAAGCATGGTGCGGTCGGCATCCGTCAACTCGCCGCATTCCGGCACCTTGCCGTCGCAGTTCTTGACGATCATCGACAGCGAACGGCTGGCAAGGTTGCCGATGCCGTTGGCAAGGTCGGAATTGATGCGCGTCGCGATCCCCTCCTCGCTGTAGCTGCCGTCCTGGCCGAAGGAGACCTCGCGCAGGAAGAAGTAGCGGATCTGGTCGAGGCCGAAATGGTTCACCAGGTTGACCGGATCGACGACGTTGCCGAGCGACTTCGACATCTTCTCGCCCTTGTTGAGCAGGAAGCCGTGGGCGAAGACGCGCTCGGGCAGCGGCACGCCGGCCGACATCAGGAAGGCCGGCCAGTAGACGGCGTGGAAGCGGATGATGTCCTTGCCGATGACGTGGATGTTCGCCGGCCAGAATTTCGCGCGCGGGCCTTCCGGGTCGGTGAGGTAGCCGGTCGCGGTGAGGTAGTTGGTCAGCGCGTCGACCCAGACATACATGACATGCGCCGGATCGCCCGGGACCGGAATGCCCCAGTCGAAGGTCGTGCGCGAGACCGAAAGGTCCTTGAGCCCGGACTTCACGAAGGAGACCACCTCATTGCGGCGCTCGGCCGGCAGAATGAAGTCCGGGTTGTCCTCGTAGTGCTTCAGGAGTCTGTCCTGATACGCGGAGAGACGGAAGAAGTAGCTCTCCTCCTCCACCCATTCGACGGGCGTTCCCTGCGGTCCGTAGCGCACGCCGTCGGCGCGCTTCTCGGTCTCGTTCTCCTGGTAATAGGCCTCGTCGCGCACCGAGTACCAGCCCGCATAGCCACCCTTGTAGATGTCGCCATTGGCTTCCATGCGGCGCCAGATCTCGGCGCAGGCCTCGTAGTGCCGCGCCTCGGTGGTGCGGATAAAATCATCATTCGATGCATTAAGAAGAGCAGTCATATCGCTGAATTCTTTAGCATTTCTGTCGGCAAGTTCGCGCGGCGTCACGCCTTCCTTGCGCGCGGTCTGCTGCATCTTCTGGCCGTGCTCGTCCGTGCCGGTCAGGAAGAAGACGTTGAGCCCGTCGAGCCGCTGGTAGCGCGCCATGGCATCCGACGCGATCAGCTCGTAGGCATGGCCGATATGCGGCTTGCCGTTCGGATAGGAAATGGCGGTCGTGATGTAGTAGCGGGATCTGTCGGTCATGGGAACGTTCTGTCTTCGGTTGTGCAATGCCGCAAGGTATTAGACCATGCGGGCGTGGAGGGAAACAGCAAGTTTCCCCTTTGAGCTAGAGCGAGGCCCGGATGTCGTCGAGCACGCTGATGATCGTCTGCTTGCGATCGAGATTGTAGCCGAGGGCGATGGAGATGCGCTCGCCGAGCTGCGAGGAGAGATGGGCAAGGCGATCGGCGCGGGTGATGTCGCCGGAAAGGGCGGCGGCGCGGGCAGCATCGGTCACGAAATCGCTGGCGTGCTGGCAGAAGAAGGAAAAGACCGTGTCGCTGTCCTTGGCCGACAGCACGTCGGCAAGCTTGTGAACGTCACGGCGCGGCGGTTCGGCCGGCGCCTCGACAATTGCGCGAAAGGCTTCGACAATATCGAAGCCGCCATAGTTCACCAGCTTCAGCGCCTCGGAAACGCTGCCATGGGCAGCAGAGAGGACATCCCCTGCCCGCGCACCGGACGGCGCAGCGCCGAGGCTGTCGAGTGCGGCGGCAAGATCCTGCTCTGATAAGGGAGACAGCGTGAGCGGCAGGCAGCGCGAGCGGATGGTCGGCAGCAGCTTGCCTGGCGCATGGGTCAGGACGAGGAAGAGCGAGCGCTTTGGCGGCTCTTCGAGGATTTTCAGGATGGCATTGGCGGCGTTGCGATTGAGGTCGTCCGCCGGGTCGATGATGACGATGCGCCAGTTGCCCGTGCCGGAGGTCTGCGCCAGGAATTTCCCGGCCTTGCGCACCTCGTCCACCGTGATCGCCGATTTCACCTTGCCCGTCTTCTCGTCGACCGGCCGCGTCAGGTGCAACAGATTGTGCGAAGCGCCGGTCGCCAGCTGGCGGGTGATGGGCGAAGCGGGCGACGGATCGGCGATCGCTTCCGGTGCCTCGGCCGGCTCGGGATGGTGCAGCACATGGTTGGCGAAGCGGAAGGCCAGCGTCGCCTTGCCGATGCCCTCGGGCCCCTCGATGAGGATGGCGTGATGGCCCTTGCCCGAACGATAGGAGCGCGCCAGGAAGCGTTCCGCCTCACTGTTGCCGAAGAACTTCGTCTGCTCGGCGGGGTGTACCGCGCCATCCAGAATGCCGGGGCGATCCTCGCTCACGAGATGCGCTCCGGGGCATGGCTGCCATGTGCGTTGATCGGCAGCAATGGCTCGATGATGCCGAGCACCTCCGCGAAAATCGCTTCACGCGGCTTCGTCGCGTCGATCACGCGGCAGCGCAACGGTTCGCGCTCGGCGATATCGAGGAAGGCTTCGCGGCGCTTCTCGTGCGTTTCCAGCTTTTCCTTCTCGAAACGGTCGGGCTGTTCGTCCGGGCCGGCGGCGCGCTTGCGGGCGCGCTCGAGGCCGACGGAGGCCGGCAGGTCGAAGATGACGGTACAGTCGGGTACGACGCCGTTGATCGCCACGCGCTCCAGCGCCTCGACGAAGGGCTGCTCCAGATTGCCGGTAATGCCCTGGTAGACGCGGGAGGAATCCATGAAGCGGTCGCACAGGACCACCGTGCCTGCCGAAAGCGCCGGTCGGATGACCTGCTCGACATGGTCGCTGCGCGCGGCGGCGAACAGGATGGCCTCCATGCGAATGCCGTAAGCCTCGGCAGCACCGGAGAGGATGACATGGCGCACGGCTTCGGCGCCTCTCGAGCCGCCGGGCTCGCGCGTCATCAGCACCGTCAGGCCACGCTGACGCAAGGCATCCGCCAGAAGCCGGATCTGTGTCGACTTTCCGGCGCCCTCGCCGCCTTCAAACGTGACAAACAAACCGGGTGCGGCAGACAAATCCTACTTCCGTTCCAGTGGTCGCCGAAGCGATCTTGACAATTTCCGCCGGGCAGAGCCGAGTCGGATCACTACTAACCCATGTTTCCGGCAGACGAAACGCTTTTCGCCCTGCCTGTCCCCGTCAAATCCAGAAGAAGAAGAGTTCGACCAGCGCATCGAGCGCGCGCGAGCGTAGCGTGCCGACGCCGACCGCGCCGGCTGTCTTCACCGGAACTTCACGAAGCAACTGCTTGTCGTTCCAGATTTTCAGCGTGCCGACCGCCTGCCCCGGCACCACGGGGGCGCGCACTGGCCAGGAATAGACGACGCGGGCGACGAGCCGCTGCGAATTGTCCTTGGGCAGGAACACGTCCACCTGCTCGCCCGCGACCAGCGGCACGACGGAGCTGTCGCCGCCATAGACGCTGGCATCGGCAATCGTTTCCCCCTGCTTGAAGAGCGTGCGGCGCTCGAAGGAGGAGAGCGCCCATTCGATGATGCGCCGGGATTCCTCGATGCGCGCCTTTTCGCTTTCCATGCCGCCCATGGCGAGCAGCAGGTGTTTTCCATCCCGGTTCACCGCCGCGACGACGGAATAGCCGCCCTCCTCCGAAAAGCCGGTGACGAACCCGGTCACGCCGATATTGAGGGCCAGCAGCGGATTGCGGTTGCGCTGCTTGATTTTGTTCCACTCGAATTCGGGCTCGAGATAATAACGCATATACTGCGGATAGGTCGCCTGCAGGTGGCGGGCGAGCGTCACCATCTCGCGCATCGTCACCTTGTTTTCCGGGTTCGGAAGCCCGGTGGCATTGGCGAAGGTGGATTTGTCGAGGCCGAGCGCCCTCGCCTCCTTCGTCATCCGTTCGGCAAAAGCCGTTTCCGAGCCGGCAATCCCCTCGCCAAGAATGATGCAGGCGTCGTTGGCAAACTGCACCGTAACGCCACGGATCAGGTCCTCGACGCGCACATTCGATTTCAGCGCAGCGAACATGGTGGAGGTGCGCGATGGCGCGCCACCGGTCCGCCAGGCATGTTCCGTTACGGGGTACTGCGTTTCAAGCGTGATCTCGCCGCCGGCCAATGCCTTGAAGACGGTCGCCATGTTCATCAGCTTGGCGAGCGAGGCGGCGGTGACCGCTTGGTCCTGCGCCCGGGCGAACAGCACCGTGCCGGTTTCCGCCTCGATCATGTAGACCTGTTTCGCCTTGACGTCGAAACCGGCCTGCGGCGCCGCCGACTGGGCGTGCGCCACGGTAATGAAAGACAGGGCAAGAACAAGGCAGGCGAACAGGCGGCGATGCATGGCGACTCCGGATGTCGTCACACTTCCACAGCCGCGCGCATTGCGCAAACGGCCTGCCCCGCGCCAGCCATCAACCGGCGTTTTCCGCGAGGGCGGAGAGCGGCGTCAGCTTGCCGTCGATCGTCAGGATGGCGTCGAAGGCGCCCGCGGCATCGCGCACCCGCTCGTCGGCATAGGCGGCGGCGAAGCTGGGATCGGCTGATAGCTGCGGGATGAAATTCGGCCGTTCGAGCGGCATCGGCCCAATGTCCGGCAGAAGGACGAACTGTTCCATGGCCTGGAAAGCATCGCTCGCCGGCGCCGTCTTAGCGAGCGCCGTCATCGTGCTTTCGGCGGGAGCCGTGAGGAACCCCTCGCCGGCGCCAACGCCCGGCAGCGCGCGGTTGTCCGCCGAAGCGACCATGACGCCGGTGGCGATCTGGCCACCCGGGTCCGCCGCAGGAACGCGCGAGCCCTTCAGCACATAGGAAGCCATCAGATAGGGCATATCGTTGCCGTCGAGCGGCGCCTTGCCGACATATTGAACACGGACCTTGGCGGTGCCCGTGCGCTTCATGTCGAGCAGGTCGGCGGTCTTGGAGGAAACGTCGATAACGCGGCCCTCATGGAACGGACCGCGATCGTTCACGCGCACCACGACGGAGGTACCGTTCTCCATGTTGGTGACCCGCGCATAGCTCGGCAGCGGAAACGTCGGGTGGGCGGCGGACAGGTGATACTTGTCGTAGACTTCGCCATTGGCCGTCTTGCGGCCGTGGAAAGCCGAGCCGTACCAGGAGGCAAGGCCGGTTTTGCTATAATCCGGCTCTTCCTTCGGCTGATACCACTTGCCGCGAACCTGATAGGCCTTGCCGAGCTGGTAGCGGCCGCCGCCTTTCGGCACGGCCTGCCCTTCCTCGACGATGCGCGGGCTTGCCTTCACGCCATAATCGGATTCGGAGAAGAACTCCTTGCTGCGCACCTTCTTCTTGGGCGCAGGCGTCGTGGTGGCGCAGGCAGCAAGGCCCGCACAGACCAGCGGTATAGCGATGAGCCGAAGGCCCTTGCCGAGCCGGCTCGCATTCTTCTCGATAGTCTTTTGTCCCACGCCGCTATTGTCCCCGACGATGTGCCGCCACCTGCCTTGCCCCTGCAAGTGGACCGTCAATGTCACTCAGTAAATAACAGTACGTTAATCATGCCAATAACATGGCAAAATTGCGAATGAATGGGAAGCCGAAGGCCAGGATCGATGTTTTATGGTTTATGCATGGTTAAGGCGCCCACCGCGGAACGGATGGGCGCCCGCCAATATATTCGTCATTTCAAGGCGTGTGGAGGACGTCGAAGAGCCGGTCCGGATCACGCACGCCGTGGCGATAAAGCGTTATGATCGAGCGCGCGAGAGAGCGGGCCTGGGCATCGTCAGGCTTTGTCATCGTGGTTGCCGTCAAGCGAGTGAACACGCCCTTGAGAACGTCAAGGTCATGCGGTTCAAACATGCCGATATGCGTGGGATCTCGAAGCACGTCCATTGATGCCTCCCTTTTCCACATCCAGCCGGCAAGATTGCTTCCGGGTGCTCATGAACTCTAGGAGCATAATACGTCATCAACAAGTCGGGAAATATTGCACAGCCCGTGTCCCCCGGAATGGCAGAGCGCACCCTCATAAAAAAGCGCTAGGAATTCGCTCGCCTTTCGGGCGGAAGGAGATTGACGGCGACAGGTATGGAACGCACGGCCAAGCCGGATGTTTCAAGGGGGCAGCGAAACACATACGGAGAACGATGATCATCGATGGCGGAAGAGGTGTCCGTTAGACGGATAAATCTAACGCGCTGATTTTCAATATAGCGTTTATAGGCCAAGCGTTTAAAATACCCCCACATATACCCCCAATTCAAGCGATGGGGTGTTCTTGACGAGTTCTTGCCCCTCCCCTGTCCCTGGATCATCTACGCTGCGGGAACGCACGCACTTGGCAGTTTTCTCTCTACGGTCACGCAGTGCTGCCACCGCACATCTTCCATGATTGCGTGACCGTGGACCGGAAGCAGGTTGTTGCCGACCCTTCGACATGTGGCGTCCGGTCACCTGGAATCAACGATCGCAAGCTAACTTTTCATAAAAGTGCGATTGTTTGGTTGCCCGTGAGGGCGCGGGAGCCTTGGTTGGAGCCGAGGCGCAAGTCCGGGACTTGCTGGTAGTCCGCGCCCCCCTCGCGGCTGCCTCCCGCCAATTCCTCCTCCCGTGCTGCCGCGTCAAGGATCCTTTAAAACTGCACTCTTGTGCTACCCGCAAACGCGCTATCGCCCGAAGAATGGGAGAGGTTGAAGAGTGAGGGGCCGGTTTCGTAGATGAAAAGTCCGAAGCCGCTCCACCCCGAGATCAGATACAACGTCCGTGACGACGGAACGGGCATGTGGGCGATCTACGACGTCTTCACAGGATTATCGGCCGATCTAACTCCAGGACTCGAAACAAAATAGGTTTGCAGCTTGCGCTTGTAGACATCCTGAGTGAATATTACTGCTTACTTCAGTCAGATTTCTATTCTCCATGGGGTCATATGCTCGCAAGAATATTGTTCTCTGCATCAAACCTCACCCTTTTAGCCGTCTGGACAATAGCCTTTATTGTAGACGCCCACGCTCTTGAAATCTGGAGAAACCAGCAGCGATACGACATTGAAGTCCGGTTGCCGAAGGGGGCTTCATTTCAGCATCGAGGTGTGGACCGGACGTTTTCCAGCAACGGCATTTCCGGCAATCTTCGACTGATCCAGGACAACTATGAAAATTGCACGCAGCTCCTCGAGGAACGACGGGTGAACCGTGCCAAGGATGGATTCACGGCGGTCTCTGATCGGAAAGCCTCGCGACGCGACTGTGCCATCACGATCGCCAACCCCGCCACTGGCCAGATGATGACATCGAATTACATATGGCTCGACATCTGCAAATGCTTCGCAGCAGTGCATTTCACTTACGCGAAAAAGGCCGCCGGCACGCTCGGAAAAGTCTCCTCCCCGATCCTCGCTTCACTGCGCGCTGGTGCTTCCGGACGAAAGGAGCGTGACCCCAAGGTGGCGGACGGCCCTGGCGCCACAACGAAAGGCGAAATTGAAAAACCAGTCGTCAAGAACTCTTCGGCAGTGGCCGAAGCCATCGCCATATTGAAGCAGCGAGGCTTCCCTGCTCCACGCGTCGCCCAGTTCGTATCGCACACCTATTATGACCTGGTAGACACCGCTTATGGCCAGCCCAAAGGCACCGCACAACAGCAAGAGTTTTCTGTTGGAGCAGGTGACTATGAGTACGATCTCGAGACAGGAACGGCTATAGGCGCCATGTCCATCAAGGAGTTCGCACGCAACGTCTCAAGCTGCTACCGTCACGATCAGTACTGGAAACACTGCAAGCTCAACTACCATCAGGAGATGGGGTGCCGGATGACCGAGAACTGGCAGCGCGTCTGCCGAAACTACAAGCCAAGCGGAAAAGACTGGCTGATCGGCGATCTCTGCTTCTGGGAGCCAAAAGGCGACATTCCAATGTTGCCGGCGAAAGCGAATGCAGAAAAAACGGTTCAGCTTCCAAAGGTGGCGGAGGTAAAACCCGGCGCCGCCGGCAAGAAGAAGCAGCAGAAGAAGGCTTCGCTGCCGCGGCGCCCTTACTGCGACGAAACTCCCTGGCCTGAACATTTCGGAAAGCAGTGAGGGCATGATGGCGCGCGTTGTCCTGGCACTACTCTTCATCCTCTTCGTCGGCGCATCGGCGCGGGCCGAAACCAATGTCTTCCAGGATGCAGGCAAGCGCCTTGCGCTCGTCATCGGCATATCCGACTACGAGCACGCGCAGCCGCTCCGCAATCCGGTCAACGACGCGCGCCTCATGGCGAAGTCGCTGGAAGACCTTCGGTTCGAGGTCATTTTCGTGGAGAATGCCGGGCGCGCGCAACTCACCTCGGCCCATGCCGATTTCCTGTCGCGGCTGGATGGTACGGATATCGCCGTCCTTTACTATGCGGGGCATGCGATCCAGATCGACAGCGCCAATTATCTCGTCCCGAGCGACGCCGCCCTGCGATCGGTGGAGAGCGTTTCCTCCGAGCTTGTGGATCTGGCCCGTATCGTCAACGAGATGGACAGTCGGGCAAAGACGAAGATCGTCATCCTGGACGCCTGCCGGGACAATCCCTTCGAGCGGCAGCTGGCCGAGGTGCTCGCCCATGCTGGCGGCGAACGCAGGCTAGGCCGCGGGCTTGCTGCCATCCGTGAGCCCGCCAGGTTGGAGAAGCCGGAGGGCGAAGGCTTCAACACCTACGGCAGCATCGTCGCCTTCGCTGCCGCTCCCGGCGCTACTGCTACAGATGGGGATGGCGACAACAGCCCCTACACCAAAGCACTGGCGGCGGAGCTCGCCAGGCCCGGTGTGGAGGTCGGCCAGATGTTCCGTGTCGCCGCCGCAACTGTGCTGGCCGAGACGGGCGGAAAGCAGCGCCCGGAATATCTCGTCCGGCTGACGGATGAGGTGTTTTTCTCGCGGCCCCAACCCTCCGACTGCGATTACTTCGCCATCGCCCCCTACAATCAGGTTGGTATTCCCGGCGTGGAATTCGATAAGATCCGGCCGGCAAGTGCTATTTCCGCCTGCGAGGCAGCGCTCGCGGCTGAGCCGGACCATCCGCGCTTCCTGCACAATCTCGGTCGGGCTTACGACGCGGCGAGCGACTACGATCGGGCCGTCGCTTTCTATAGAAAATCGGCAGATCTCGACTACGTGCCGGCGTTCAGCACGCTTGGCGTGATGCACATCAATGGCCAGGGCACGCAGCAGGATTTTGTGGAAGGCGTAAGGCTTTTGAAACACGCCGCATCGCTTGGCTACCGGCTGGCCAAGGTCGGACTACGAAACCAGGACTTCAGCGCAATCTTCGAGCAAGACCAGTTTAAAGCCTTGCAGTCCGCATTGAAGGAACGGGGTCACTACAAAGGACCGGTGGACGGCGACTTTGGATCGGGCTCCAAGGCAGCCCTGGAAGCATTTCAGGCTGCCGAGGGGCTATCATCAGGCGGCGCCACTCTGGAAACGCTCGATCGCCTCTCCCTGCTCGCGGTCATCCCGAACTACAAATTGAACTGAAGCAACTGGGAACAATATCAACCTGTAGAAGTTCTATTGGCCTTGGTCACTCTTCGCCCCGCCCAGCGCGGGGCGCTTTTTGTTTGCGGGAGATTGATGAGGGCCGATAGGTGCTGGGACAAGCCGAGTACGTTTGAAACGATGAATCCTGGCAAGTTCCATACGATTTCAAGCACCGTGGAGGCCGCCAGGATACTCGTCACAGTGCCCCTTCGCACAGGGCGGGGCTACCGGAAGGCGCGCATTGCATGCATATCGGTCCTGGAGGGGAACGGCGATCCACCCATCGCCCGCGAGGCCTTCCTCAAAGCCGCGGAAGAAGCCGGCGTTTTTATCCGCCCCTCCCGATAATCACCATCCCGATCCGCCTAAGCGCCTCGCTGAAGGTCACGCCCAGCGCCATGCCGCCCACCCCCATCATGCCCAGGGCGCCCATGCCCATCAGCTTCCAGCGCCGGACCTCATCCGTCACCGGCTTCATCTCCCTGACGTCCTTTTCCAGCGTCGCGACGGCCGTCTGCACCTCGGCGGCGGCTCCCACGACTTCGTCGATACGCCTGTGCATCTTGGTCCGGCTGGCATCGGATCTGTCGTCAGACCGTTGTATCTTGTCCTCGATCCGCCGAAGATCCTCCAGGATTGCCCGCTGGCTGGCGATTAGTTCGCCCATCTGCTGGTGCA
>NZ_JBASBL010000020.1:0-199723 GCF_049651085.1 Shinella sp. | reverse complement strand
CGCCAGCCTGCGCAATATTGGACGGCGGCGGCGGCTCAACAGAGATCACCCGAATCGTGCCGATACCCGAGGCCTCCGTTACACGCCCGACATACCAGCGGTTGGCATGTTCAAGCCCGATCCGGTCACCGGGCGACAAGATGAGGGCTGGATCGACCGAGATGAAAGAGAGCGCGTTCCCAGAGGAAACCGAAGCCAAGCGGCCCGGCGTTCGCGCCGGTGCATGGTCCGTCCGATGCGCCATTGGATAACCATTGTGGGGCTGGCGAAACAGCACCGACCTGAGACCACCCCGCAGTGACAACCACCATGCCTCAACCGCAGAATACTCGTCATAGTCCAGCGGGCGCGTCTCAAGCGTGACCTCCCAAGCCGGCGCACCGACCTGGGTGTAGTTGATCAGGCCGCCGCCGGATGGAGATGCTGTGACGGTATCGCGAAGGATAAGATCGCTGGCCACATAGCCTACATCGGGGATCAATCGGGGAAAGGATACCGCCATCACAGCCCCCGCCGCTTTTGCGAGTTATGGACAGTGGATACGATCTGGTTCGGTAACTCTGCCTTGAGAGTTGCGAGCTGCCTTTCCACGCGTGCCAGGCCGGCGGCGTCCGCACCGGTGGCGTCGATGTGAATCTGGACCGGAGCGCTGACGCTGATCCCCTGCCCGCCGCCGCGGTTGTCGTTGAACCCGCGAAGTTGATGGTTCGGCACGACCTGCTCACCGCCCTTGAAGCGGACGAGCTCAGGCCCTTCCTCACCGACCATGGCGATACCTGCGCGAGCAGAGGCTGTGCCGTCGGCATATCCGTTCATCAGGAAGCCGCCGAGCGTAGTGTTAGCCTTGAAGCCTCCCCCACCACCAAAAAGGCCGCCGAACAGACCCGATAGGAATCCACCACCGCCCCCGGCCCCATTCACCTGGAACAGCGCATCCATGACGTCGCCAAGCAACTTATCGGTGATCCGATCGAGAACGTTGAGGGCAGCGTTGCCGAAGCTCTTCCAGAACCCCTCCCCGTTTTTCAGGCCGTTTCGGAGGTCGTTGACGAAGCCGAGCGCCGTCGACTTGGCGAAGTCCATCGCCTCTCTCGCCTTTTTCGTGGCTATTTCGGTCAAGGACATCTGACCAGCCAGGCTGTTCAACTCGCCCCGCTGCTTCGCCGTGAGAGCGATGCCTTTTTGCTGAGCCTCGTTGAGAAGATCCGTTTCGTACCGAAGCGAGAGGGAAGCCTGCTCGCTCATTCCCAATGCCAGTTGCTCGGCCTTCAGAGCGGCTATGCGCCGATTGGCTCCATCGACAATATCGGAGTATTTCTCGGCGTCCGACTTGCCGCCGGACTTCTTCTTTTTGTCGTCGACCGTGGTCATCCATTTGGCGAGCTCCTGAAGCTTGCCGGATGCCGCCGACGCGCCGCGGGAAATCGCCTCTCCGAACTGGCCGACGCGGTCCTGGCCCATGATGCGTTCGATGTTGGCGTTTCGGCCGTCCAACCCCTTTGCGACACGATCGGCAGCGCCACCATCGTCGATTCTGTAGTCGCCGAGGCTCACTTTGCCGAGTTGTGGAATCTGAAAGCCTTCGGGAAGGATTTTGTTCACCTGTGCGTGGAAGGTGTCCATCAGCTTCGCGGCCTTCTGAAGAAGGCTCTCGACTGCTGATAGGGCGACGTTTGCGGCCCCTACCACTGCAGCCTTGATAACATCCGGGAACGTATTCCAGATGAATTTCAGGTCCTCGAACGCAGCCTCGAACGAGTTGATCACGAAATTCGCGGCGTTCTTGACGTCACCGACGATGTCCCGCCCAAAAATCTGGGTGATTTCATCGCGGAAGATATTCATAGCCGCCACTGCTGCCGAAACGCCGAGAACAAACGCCCCCAGAGGGTTCGCCGCGGCTATGGCAACGCCCGCCGATACCGCTGCGACGGCCAGACGGCCAAGCAGGGCGATCACGCTCACGATGCCCCCGATGATGGCGGGCGCATAAAGCAGTGCGAGGCCAGCTGCTGCCGTTGCCGCATAGGGAGCAATCGTCACGAGCACGTTCGCCATCCCGCGCACAGCGTCGGCGGCAAGCTTCGTCCAGTTCACCATCTGCAAACCGGCGGCGGCGAACGCGGTAAGAGCAATTGATGCGAGCGATACGGGCGAAAGCAGCGATCTAAATGCAGTGGCGAAGACAGCGCTCGCCTTAGCTCCGCTCTGCATCGCCATTTCCATCTGGCCTGCGATCTGGGTGCCCTGCTGGAGGGCGATCATGACCGGGTTCATCCCCATCGCCGCGGTAACGCCGATGTCTTGGAACTGTGCGGCAAGGCCCGACATGCTGCCGCCCATACGATTCACCGTCACATTCGCCTTCGTGAGGTTGTCATTGACGGCGGCGGCGTGGGCTTTCGCGGCCGCTGTTGCTTTTTGGAAACCTCCAGCGGCCTGTGCAGCGGCAGCACCGGCATTCCGCGTCGATGCGGAAAGGCCATCGGCGGCAGCATCGGCGACCTTCGCAGCGTTGGAAAGCTTATTGAGATCGTTGGTGGCTGCCTTAACTTGAGTGGACTGGACTTCAAGACCTAGCTGAGCAACGTCCATTTGCGTTTCCTTTGGCGCGGGTTATCGTCCTCGCGCGTTTCAACGGAGGATGGCAATGAAGGCGATACTGATTGCGATGAGCGTGGTGGCGGTTCCCGCGTCGGCTAGTGCAAGCGACTGCAGCTCAGGGTCTGGCGATATACTAAAGTTAAACAGTTGGTCGGCTGCCGCGCGAGACGAGCGATCCACCAACGTATCGTTCACACTCGAAAACGTGACTGATCGCACCATTCAGATGGTTGACGGGACCGTTTGGTTTGAGGATGCGCTTGGTCAAAGCGTAGGTGGCATCGCCATTACGCCCGATGTTGCACTCGCCTCGGGAGCCGTGTTTGACCAGAAGAGCTTGATGGCCGGCTACGATCGGCTCGTTAAAGCCCGAAAACAAGACGTCAAGGCAATATCCTGCATCGATGCCGTTCTCTACGAAGATGGCACCAGGCAAGAGTTCAAATAGCCCGACTCGACTCCCGCCCAGATTGATTCCATGATGCCCTCAGGAGTTGGGGAACTCATCATGACAATCAATTTATCGTGGCGGATCGCCTCCGTCGCGGCGCTTTCATTTGTGCTTGCTTCCTGCGCGACGTCACAGACGCAATTCCGAAAGAATCCGAGCGCGGTCAGCAAGGCAAATCTCTGCCGAACATTCATAGATAGTCGAGACCAGGCTTACTTAATCGAACTGACCACCGAGCTAGCTCGCCGCGGTATTAACCCACTCGAATGCCACTACATGGTTCAGCAGCAGAACCAAGCTGCCGCTGCACTGGTGGCCGTGGCAATCGTTGGAACGGCCATCGCCGTCTGCGCCAACAATGATTGTGGTGGGCCGTCATATCCTTCCTACCGCGGCTATCCAGGGAACTGCCAGTATGAATGGCAGTATGACAGTGCCGGCCGCCGTTGCGGAAGGCGCGCCGCATCGGTTCGGGCTGGTGGATGGTAAAAGGCGCCCCGAAGAGCGCCTTTCGTCTTCATGCCTTCTTCTTGGCCTTGGCGGGTGGCTTCGCCGCCTGCCGATCGGAGAGGATCTTCTGCGCCTCTCCAAAGGTCACGTTTTCCGCTTCCATCAATTCACGTATGGGCTTGATTGTCTTCTCCCAACGCTTGAGTGCCGCGCGGGCATTTTTGATGTTTTCTTCCTTTGCATGCGTTGCTGCATCCAGGTCGGCAAGCGCAGCCAAACGCAGCGGCACATACGCGTAACCGCCCTCTGGCTGTTTCACGGCGAGGGTAGCCGGCGCATCATCCTTGATGAGCGATAGTTGTATGCCGTCGTCGCTGTTGATGCTGTGAGCATGCTTCAGGTGCGACTTGATCTTCCGCCTCACGGCCACCTCGGCAAGCATGCGCTCCGACTGGAACACTTCTACGCCTTTGGTCGCGATCAACTGAGCATAGACACTATCCACATCGAGGATCGCCCCCTGCTCGGTAAGCATGTCGCGGATAACCTTGGCGATCATCGGGCCGATATTAATCAGTGTGGACATTGCGATACTCCCAGTTCTGGTAGGCGACGTGGATGGCCTGCATCGTCATGAAGGCCTTGCGGAAGTGCTTGTTGATGTCGGGGGCTGCATATTTGGGGCAGTCATGGATGATGACGTCCACCGCGGTCTTAAGGTTGGCCAGCAGGGAGAACGCCTCAACCATATCGAACCGGTCGCTGTGATGCTTGTCATCGGCCGCGCGGTGGAGGTCCATGTTCTCCACGCCCGCCCCATGAAGTGCCTCGCGCCGCTCTGTCTTCGGCATTGTTGCCGCTGCACGCTGGAGTTCAGGGCGAAGCTGCACAACCTTCGATGCTTCGTGCAACGACATCTTGCCAGCTTCGACGGCAGCAACGACTTCCGGCTCGCCCTTCGCTGCAATAGACTTGGCAGTGCTCACCGACCGCTCTGAAACCTTCATTATCTTTGCCGCTTGGTGGGTCGGCAAATTTGCGGACCCACCCTTGTGTTGGTTTGCACCCATCTTCCAGTCGGCGAGCTTGCTGGCGGCCATAGCACGCTGGCTGGCATTGAGGTGCCGGCGGTGGAGGTTCAGAGATGCGACATACGCAGGGATATCCTCCTCATTCCCCTGAAAAAGACGGACCTTGGGCTCGATCTTGAGCCATGCACAAGCCCGAAGCCGATTTCGTCCGTCGATCACTTTTCCGTTGTAGACCACGATAGCTTCGCGCTGGCCGTGGTCCCTGATGTCGTCATGGAGATTTTTCCACTCCTCATCTGACATCTCGGGGAAGATCATTGCGGCAGGGTGGATCTGGTAATGCACTCCCGTTTCCTCTGTTCGTAGGCGTATCGCCATGTCAGGTCTCCTTCGGCGCTCGGCCGGCCAAGCCACAAGCGCAGTGGTCCGTTCTCACGGAACCGAGGCCGAAGAAGCTCGGTGTCCGCGCTTACCCTTTGGCCAAGGGTATTCAGTGATGTCAGATGGTCAGCGGAGAGTGCCGCTCGATCAGTATCTTGTTCGAACTGGACGTCTGGAAATGAAGCCGAACACTCTGAAGGCTGCGAAAATTCGTCCGATTTTCCAGTCTGTCGGAGTACCTGGCACCGGCATTGAGTATCCAGCCGTCAAACTCGGTCGTCAGCTCGTTCATCGCCGCGACGTAGGCATTCCAGTGATGTTCGGCCCGTTCCTTGGGCGTCAGCTGGTCCTCAACTGCCCTGACGCCGCCGGCTATGAACGGTGTAGCGGCAATCATACGAAGGACGTTCCGGCGTGGCGTTGACATCACACCACCTCCGGCTTCGGCTTCGCCGGCGGCTCGATAAAGTTCCGGCTGATCGTCACGAGCTGGCTCATATGGTCGATGGAAACACGCCAGTTTCCGCCATGAATGCGCTTCATAGCCTCGGCGAGGTAGTCGGCAGCGGCACGAACCTCTGCTTGAGCGACGGTGGCGGAAAGAACCGCCTGCGCGATGGACGGGTGGATTGCCAAAGACGGCGCGCGTTTGCTATCATGCGTTTGCATGTTGAAATCCTTCCAAGGGTTTTGATTGTTCGAAAGGCCGAAGCGGTGTTTTCTCAGGACCGCGCTTCGGCCTTTTCATTTGTGTGTCGCTCTATACGCTCTTTGAGAGCCATGATGATTTCAGCGTTCATCGAACGCATATTCAGGGCGGCGATTTCCTTAATGCAGCCACGCATCCCATTCGGCAGACGGAGGACATATTGGTCCATTTTGTCGCTCGGGTAATCAGTTCTAGCCAAATCGATCTCCTTCACCTTCTTATCGCCTAGTGCGATAGACTTGTTATCGCCTAGTGCGATAATTGCGTCAAGCGATTTTATATCCTAGTGCGATAAGAAATTCGGGAGACGTAAAATGGCGCAGGACACCCCCAGCCGAAAGCTGGATCAGTACATCGTTCGCTTCCCCGACGGGATGCGCGACCGCCTCAAGGTGGCTGCTGCTGAAAACAATCGCAGCCTAAATGCCGAAATCGTCGCTCGCCTTGAACAAAGCTTCGACCCGCTTATTGCCGAAGTTCATGGCGGCAGGGACATGCTGGACGTTCTTGCCGAAATGTCCGAGCGCATCGTCCGCAAGATCCGAGAAGAAGAGCGCAAGGAAGGCTTGGCTCCGCTTCCGTATGATCCTAAGGACGCCGACTAACCTCCCCTTCCGTTGAACACCTGCGCATTGAGACAGCGGAACACGGTCGGCGCAATCCCCTAAGATAAAGCAGAGGAGAACGCCGCGGGGAACGGCATCGAACAAGAATAAACTTCTAGGTCAACTTTGCACCAGACTGCTAATCTGGCGCTATCGCAAGGTTATCCACAGGGACCGTGCCATGCCCCTCACCCCACCCATTGAAGAAGCACTCGACCGCTTTGCTCTTGAGCAGAACATCACCCGGGAAGAAGCCCTCGCCGTTATCGCCGAGGACTGGCTGATCGGGCACGGCTACCTGTCGGCAGGCGAGGATGCGGAGCCGGCGGCAAACGAACCAGGCGCGGGCGGTGGTGGTTGAAGTGGTTTGGCTCTACCGCGAAATCCTGCGCACGAGGCTCGGTGGGTACTCCGATCTGTGAGTATTAGACTAGGTTCATTACCTACGGTGTTTCATTTCTTCTAATTCGTCCGGCGTTCGCAACTAGCGCCAATAGGTCGAATTGGATCGAAGGCTTGGAGTGGTCAATCTGCCGACCGTTCCACTCTAGGCGGCCCGCTGGTCGCGCGGGGGATGCGTAGCGTCAGCGGGTAGCCATCCGGCTGCGATACGTCTCCGATAGAGCGGATTGCCGCGTCCACCTCGGCGGCTATGGCGGTCCAGTCTTCGGCCATCATGCCCTCACGAGGAACTCAGTAGCGCCGCGGCTGCCGATGAGACCGGAAAGAACGCGCTCCACTTCGGTGAGCGTCGGCGCCATGTCCTCAGTCGTTGCAAAGGAGCGCAACGGCGTCCAGACAATGCCCTTTACGGCGGTGAGAACCTTCGACTGGCCAAGAACGACATCGGGCGACAGGCTGCCGGGCTTCCCGAGTTCGCGGAGTGCAGCGGCATAGGTGGCGCGCTCGACTTCGTCTGGCACCTCATCCGAAGCGATTGCATTGTGCTCGGCGTCAAATGCATTGATGCGAGGCCAATCACGAACCTGTGCGCGCGCACCGGCCTTCTGGCCGGGCCAACGGCTGCGATAGACGCCATCCAACCATTCAGACGCGCGAACAAGGGCGGATGTACGCTGTGGGTCTGTTGATGCTGCCCACGGCGCGTTTCCTCTCTCCTCGTGATAGGTTGCTGCATCAGCTAGCGTGCCATAATGAGTGGCCATCTAAATCCTCGCTCTCGTGCCTGGGCGGTAAGGCGTCAAACCGCTCTGGAAAATCAGGACTTTGCAAAAGTGACACGCATCAACTGCGTCCCGCCCTCCGAGCTCACAACGCCCCACCTGATTGCTGAATACCGCGAACTTCCGCGCATATTCGGTCTGGTCCGTGCCGCAATCGGGCGTGGAGAAAAGCCAGATGATGTCCGCAACCCAGCAGAATACCGGCTAGGCCAAGGGCATGTTCGGTTCTTCTATCCACGCCTCGGGTACCTGGCCAAACGCCAGAAAGAACTGATCGACGAAATGCTAAGCCGTGGCTACTCGCCAAACTTCACAGATCCGGCGGGGCTGCTCGCTGGGATCCCTGTCGAGTGGCAGGGGGAGTGGATACCGTCTGCCGCCGCTACTGCTCTCAATAGGGGCCGGATAGCCGAACGCCTAAAACTTTGACCGTGAAAGTCGGTATCAGCATAGTGAGCAAGCATGTGCCTTCCCCATGCTGACTACATTGCTTACCGGCGCTCTTCCCGGGCCAGATCACGCAGCGCGGCGAGGTCTTCGAGACTGTCGTTCGGGTCGAACTCGACCTGCATGCCTTCGAGATCCGCGGTGATCTCGCGGCGGGTTAGGCCGTTGGAGGCCATTTCCTCGGGTTGCTCAGCATTCAGGGCATTGAACTGCTCGATGAGCTTGTCCCGGCCCAGCTTGTGGTGCGGAGCCTTGCCGGTGGCTTCCTTGATTGCGGCACGAAGCTGATCATCGGAGAACTGGTCGCCGCTGTCCGTGCCGAGGCCGGCGGATGCGCCCTGCGTGGCCATTGCTTCGGCGATCTCCTCCGGCGTGCTGCGCGAGGCGTAGCCCACCGGTGGGTAGTTTGACGCTAGATAGCCGGCGGCCATGTATTCGGCGAGCGTGGGGCCATCTCCGCGAAGCGCGTCTTGCTCACCCGGCGGCTTGAAGCGAATGTCGAGCACCTTGAAGCCTTGCGCGTTCAGCTCGCGCTTGCGCTCAAAGGGCACCGGGTGGGTCTCATAGGCGATCCTGTCGAAAGAGAGCTTCTTGGACATGTCCGTCTCCAGTGTTGAATTTTGTGATGGGGGCGAGTGCTCCCCGCCCCCACTGCAAAAGCCAACGATCAGGCGAGGCCGACGGCGAGCGTGCCGGCGGTGTGCTTGATCGAGCTCGCAACCTTGTCCCAGTTGGAGCCGGTGGCGAGTTCCTGATCGGACGGAGATTTGCCGCCGTTCGCCTCGTCCCAGGTATAACCCTTGAGGCCCAGGCCGAACGTGTAGTCGATCTGCAGCGTGGTCTCGATCCGCTCCTTGCCGTTGCTCGTCTCGATGTTCGAGATGATGTCGCGGCTGTCGGTGACGGTTGCTGCACCGGCGACGAGGGAAAGGACACGACGCTTTGCCGGCGTTGCGGGATCGGCCACCGCTGCCGTGTAGAGCGCCGGGGCGTCGGTCACGACCGAGGTGCGGCCAAGGATCTCGATGACACGGACATTGCCGGCCTGGAACAGGGTGTTGGCGTTGGCGAGGTTCTGGCCGATGAAGTTGTGATAGGCCACGCCGTCCATGACCTGAGCCACGATCAGCGCCGAGTGGTCGCCGAACTTCGCATGGCTGTCGTTTACCGCGACGTAGTCGACACGCTTCGCGCCGCCGCCGGTCGAGACATCCACGGTGGTATCCGCGCCCTGGTTGCTGATGGCAGCCACCAGAGCCGCGATCGCCGTATTGAGCTGGTCCTGAAGCAGGGCCTCAGCGAAGTTGCGCGAAGCGACCTCGACACCCTCGGCAGTCGGCTTGTTCAGCCAGGTCATCTGCGACGGCTCGTAGCGAACGGGTCCGAAGCCGCCGGCCACCTTGACCGAGGTATGCTTGAGCTGCGTCAGATCCGTGGGCGCCGCGGCGTTGTTGGTCGCATAGCGATCGACACGGCGGCGGGCCGAATGAATGGCGGCGTAGAACGATTCCTGCATGAAATCGCCTTCGAAGCCTTCCGTGGTCAGACGGATTGCGCCGGCCGAAGCTGCATTGAACTTCTCGACCATCTGCGCGAGCGTTTCGATGGTGGCGGGCATGAAGTACTTGTTGAAGACCTGCATCTGCGAAAGAGACATGGCCAATTCCTTTCCGTTTTCCGTGATGGTTGGGTGTGGTGGCGGGCATTGCCCAGATGCCCGTCACCTCATTGAGATCACGGGAGCGCGCCCGGAGGCGCGAATGGTCAGGAGAGGCTAGGCCCCGCTCAGTTCAGGGAACATGCCGGCGATGGCCGCAGCACGGGCCTTCTGGTCGCCGCCGATATCACCTTTGACCTGCTGCTGCTGATGGCCGTTTTCGTTGCCTTTGGCGTTGTCGCCCTTGGCCGGGGCAACGAAGGACTTGCCCTCGTCGCCGGCAGCCCAGCGCTTGACCGCCTCCCCGATGCCCATCGGGCCAAGGCCGATATCCATGGAGGCTTCTTCAGCATCCATAGCGACACGCGGCTCCAGAAGCGCACGAGCAGCTTTGACGAAGGATGGGTTGGTGATGCCTGAGGCTGAAAGGGCGTCCGTCAGGGCTGCGTTGACCGCGGCCTTCTTGCCCTTGGTGACCTCGCCCTCGAACTTGCCCTTCCATTCGTCGCGCTCGCCTTCGAGGGTCTTGCGAAGCTCGACAAGCTGGCGCTGGTGGGCCGCGTCATCGGTCTTGCCGTCCTTGAGCTTCTTCCACGTCTCCGCGTCGAAGTCGTCGGGCGCAACCTTCTTCTTGGCCTGGGCAAGATCATTCTTGGCGGTGGCGAGATCGGCCTTCGTCCGGTCATAGGCATTGGCGAGAGGCAGCACGTCGCGGTGGCCGCGAACGCTGTCGGCGTCGGTATCCAGATGGAACTTGCCATCGGAATGCTCGACGTAAAGGGCCTTCAGGGCCTCGTCGACGTTGTCGAGCGAGTCCAGAACGAGTTTCAGGGCCATTGGCCTTATCTCCTGTTGATGGTGGCCGGAGTCCGGCCGGGTTTAGACGTGCGCCGCTGCGGCCTCGTCCTCTGCGCCCTCTGGATTGATGAGGGCGTATTCTTCTTCCGCGTCGCGCTCGGCAGAAAATATCCCGCCGGCCTGACCGCGTTCGTAGAATGTCTCCCAGGACATGCCGCCCTGGGTGTAGACTCCGAAGATCTGCGAGAAGTCTGCTGGTGACATGGTGCTGTCGAGCAGGTCTTTGGGCGGGTTCACGACGATATCGCCCTCGTCCAGCCCCTTCATACGAGCTGCGGCTTTCAAGCCACGTTCAAGAAGGGCTGCCGAGACCTGCGACACGCTCATGAGGTTGGCCGTCTCGCTGGCAAACCGCAGCTTGCGGGCCTCGCCGCTCTCCTGGCTGGACTTCTCCTGCTCAAACATCCGGGCGCCGGCCATGACGGCGGCTTCCTTCTGCTTCTCGATCGCGTCCTCGTGCTTCTGGATACCGGAGCACGTCGGAGAGACGTATTTCAGGTCGGGCGTCATGGTGTCGCTACCCATCATCTGGTGGACCACGCCGGCGCCTACAGTCTTCGGCGCCTCCCCATTGATGGCGACAAGCGTTTCCTGCCCGCTCATGAAGAGCTGCCAGCGCCAGTCGGCCGAAAGCTGGTAGGAGTTGATGATGGCGTTCGCGATCCCGATCAGCGGCGGCGTTTCCACCGCCGGCACCACGTCACGGGCATTGCCGACATAGAACGGCACGAAATCGAGGCGCTGGCCGCCGAGCGCAACAGGCTCCGTGGCGGTGATCGTGTTCAAGTCCTCGCCCTCGTAGACCGTTGAAACGTAGTGACCGTCGACCAGCTCAAGAACGCGGAATTTCGGATTGTCCTTCCATTCAAAGCCAACTCGGCGCTTGCCGCTCTCGTCCATGACGAAGAAGTCACGGTCCCAATTGATGATGCTGTCACCGGCATATCCGGCCAGGAAAGGTTCGCCGCCGTCGGCCGGGGCCGTGGTCAGGACCCCGTAGCGGCCAAGCCACAACAGATATCGGGTGATGCGGCGGTGGAAGGCCTCCAGGCTCATCCCCTCGCCATCGGCATTCTCCCAGATCGACGCCAGGCCATCGGGGATATCGATCTGCGTCTCCTTTGCGTGGATAATGCCGATCATCGCCGAAACGGATGGCGCCAGCAGCTCGGGGACGATAGCCCGGAGCTTGTAGGCCTTCTCGTATGCCTCCAATCCTCCGTCAGCCTGGGCCTTGAAGCCCGAGGGCATGGGCAGGTATCCGACGCCGGCCCGCTTTACCGATCGTGCGCCCTGCATCACGTCCCGCATCAGCTTCCAGTCGGCAAGCCGATCCGGTGTCAGGTCCGGGTGCATCGTCTTTACGTCTTGCATCAGATCAGACCTGTGATTGTCGTGGTGGTGGACGTGGGCTGTGGCGAGGCAATCTCGTTGAAAGCCCGGCTCGATGCGTCCACGATGTCTTTCAGTTTACCGTTCGGGAACACCTCGACCTCATCGAGGAACATGTCATTCCATTGCCCGGCGAGTATCACGACGTTCCCTGCCTCGCATTGGGCAGCCAGCGGCTCGGCGCGCGTGACCTTGTCACCGCTTTCCGGCGTGGCCTTGGCCCTGTATCCGGCCAGCATGGCAACAAGCTGCTGCGCCTGGTCCTTGCCCGCCTGCCCCGGATCCTTCGGCATTGAGACGATACAATCCCGCCCGTCCTGCTCGGCGGTGGTCTTGATCAGGGTACGGACACCTGCGGGGGACAGCCGATCGGCAGTGCAGTGAGCGATGATGAAGCGGCCGTCGGGCATCTTGCCGATCTTGACGCCAGCGGTTCGCGCGCCCTCGCCATCCTCGGTCGCAGCCAAGTCCCATCCGCGAACGAACCGCGTACCGGCGGGGACCACCTTGACGATCGAGAAATAGGCCCGCTTGAACATCCCGCCGCCACGCGGGGCCGGCCGCTGCTGGTTCTGCCCGGCGTGGCCGATCGATCCAAGCGAGACCTTGTCGCGCTCCACCACCTCACGAGAAAAGCGCTTGGTGAAAAGAAGCTCACCCTCTTCTGTCCGGATGTCCTGAGGATAGACCTCTTTCCACTCCGATTTTTCGACATATTCCTTGCGGCCCTCCGGGATCGCATCACCCTCGAAGTACCAGACCTGCTTGACCGGATCATATCGGCCCCGGTGAGGCTCCTCCTCATGGAAGGACGGTTTCACCACCGTGTAGCAGCGGCGCTCCGGCTCGAACTCCATGGGGAGCATCAAATGCTCGTATCCAAGGTTCTTGGACAACGCGACACCCGTCGTATCGTCCTCGTGCAGGCGCTGCATCACCAGGACGATGGCCGAGCTTTCCGGGTCACTGAGGCGAGACGGAACCGCCTCGAGGAAGGTTTCCCTCGCGTTCAGCCGGTCCGCATCAGACTTCGCCATATCAACCGAAAGCGGATCGTCGATGATCACCCGGTCGCCACGCTCGCCGGTGAGGGACTGGAACGACATAGCTGCCCGGAAGCCGGCAAGGTCATTCTCAAACTTCAGCGTCGAATTCTGGTCAGGCATCAGGTTGAACTGAGAGCCCCACCTATCCGTAAACCACCGCGACTTGATCAGGCGCCGGGCCTTGATGTTGTCGCGCTTCGCCAGCCCTTCCTTGTACGACGTGGCAATCGTTCGCAGGTGCGGCTTGTTGAGCGGCCCCCATTCCCATGCCGGCCAGAACACGCCCACTGTCAACGACTTCATGGTACCAGGCGGCACATTGATGATCAGTCGGGTCAGATGGCCGTCCGTGATCGCCCTCAGGTGATCCGAGATCGCATCGATATGCCAGCCGTGAACATACGCCCGGCCCGGCTCCAGCACATGCCAGCCGCCGCGGATGAAGGATGCGAGAGAGACGCCGGCCGCCGCAGCCTCCTCCTCAATCCTCTGGTTGGCTTCCCTCGCCTGCTTCTCCGCCCTGATCGCCTGCAGCGACAAGCCCGAGCTTCTGGAGAACTGGGTAGGCTGCTTCGAGAGATGCAAGCTCATCGTCCGTCAGCGCTTCCAGTTGTTTCGGTGTGATGGTGATGACCTGCAGCGTGCCGCTGATCTTTCGGTTCTCGACGCCGAGGCCGAACAGCTTTGCTTTTCCCATCGTGGCGCTCACAGCGGCCGACGATTGCTTTTCCTTCAAGGCGATAGCCCGTGCTTCCTCAAGCTCTTGAGCGAGGCTGTCGACGGTGATCTCGACCTTCTTGACGGTCTTGGACTGGAGTTCAGCGATCCGATTACGGATGCTGTCTTTTGCTGTCAGACGTGAGGCATTGCCCCTATCTGGCTTGTACCCGGCGAGCGAGTAGGCCTCGTCTGCCGTCTTCCCTTTCGCCAGCGCTTGGGCCATGCTCTCATGCCGTGCATTTTTCAGAACTGGCATGGGGGAACCTTGGGGGTAAAGATGGACGTAGCAACGGCGATCACTTCAGTCACAGCAGCTTTGGGACTTGTCAAAGAGCTTCGAGAAATCGACGTCCAATACGACAAGGCAGAGCTAAAACTAAAAATAGCCGATTTGACCGAAGCGTTGTCCGAGGCCAAACTTGGATTGGTCGATATCGCCGACCAACTTCGCGAAAAGGACGGTCAAATAGCCCGCCTCCAAGAACTCCTCCAGTTTCGAAACTCCAAGCTTCTAGACCGTGGCCAATTCCGTTTCTTTGCAGATGAGGCCGGAAATCCCAAAGGCCTACCGATTTGCCCGGTTTGCGAACGTAGAGGCAATCATCTTTCATTGGCCCAAGACAGAAGTAGAGGTGCCGGCGGGGTCACATATTACTGCCCCAGCTGCAAGGCAAACTATGGGCCACATGTTCCGAAGGGCTGACTCCGCTGGAGGATACAGAGAAAAGCATCTGAGAAGCCGGACCTAAGCCCGGCTCTCGTTTCAGGCATGCGGGATCAGCAGCGCCTTCGGAGCTCGACGAAGCGGATGGGGCTGCTGGACGTGTTGGCAAGGATCAGGCTGTCAGCGGCGCCGAGACTTCGGCCATCGGAACGGGTCATGACGGCCGGGGCTTCGCAGGTCAGCGCGACGTGCTCGTCGTAGACCTGGAGGATTGCCGGGGCGTCGAGGCTGGCCTTGACCGACTGGTAGATGCCCGGATCGGTGGGCGTGGCCGCAACTGCCGGCGCCGAGATGGTAAGGGCCATGGCCGCAAGGGCGAGGCCCGCATAGATAAGGCTTCGGATCATGCGCATACTGGTTCCTTTCTGCTGGGGTGGAAGAAGAAATTGGGGGTGCCGTGAATCGGGTGGCGCCACACAGAGCGACAGGTGACAATTCCTGCTTCAAAAAGGAGCAAGGCCATGTCATCCCTACTTGCATTCAACAGTATTGCGGCGGCGCGCGGCGACGGGCTGCGCCCAGAACTAGCCCGCGCCTTTGGTTGCGCTGGTCACGAGATCAGGCGTCCTGATATTCGGCAAAACCATCTTGCCGCCATGGACCATGACCTTCTTCGTCACGCGGCCGATGCGACAACGACGGTGAAGGCGGTTGACGACGTTCTCTGTCTCGCGCCGCATATCTTCAGCGAGCTTGAATAGAGTGACTGGCTGGGTCATCGCTCTCTCCTGAATGCGAAAGCCCGCCTCCGGGTGACAGACCGGGGCGGGCTCTCTAGCTCTATGCGATATGTATTATTCGGATCAGACGGTTACCGCGAACGGCAGCGTCCAGTCTTCGTCGTTTCCTTGTCGCCATCATCGTAGGCGATACCGATTTTCTCCCCAGAAAGGGAAGAAATCTTTCCGCTGTACCAGTCTCCGGCACCCTTGTAATTGCATTCAACCTTCGAGCCGACCTTCCAATCGTAAGGTCTCACGGCGCTCTGATATACCGTCTCCGTCTCACCGTCGTCATACTGGATGGTAATCTTGTCGCCAGAGGTCTTCGCGATAACACCAGGGAACCAGTAGCCAGCGCCTTGATAGTTTCCGAGCACCCAGTCCCCGACTGTTTGGGCATTTGCAGCGCCGGTACCGAATGCAAGGATACTGGAAACGATAAAAACTGTTGCATGCTTGAACAAATTACTTCTCCCAAAGCGAGCCCACAATCGGGCCCTAGGAGACGAAGTAGTGCTCGCCATATGAACGGCGGATTAACACCATCACGCGCATCTACGAAAAATACACGCAAAAAGCAGCGACGCGAGAGATTAAATCTTGCGCCTGATACGTGTACCCATTACCGCATGCGCGGAACATACCAACCATTTGAGGGAACAGCATGAAATTGAATATCAAGGGCTGCGTAGCCGCTCTCGCACTGACGGCCTCCGCTCTTGCGCCGACCACGTCAGCTTACGCGTGGGGCTGCATAGCAGTGTCAGCAGAGGGAACGTACGGTTACAGCTACGACTTCGACACCAGGAGCCAAGCGGAGAAGCGTGCGCTGAACGAATGCGCGAACCGGACAACGGACGATTCTTACTGCGAAATCACTGAGTGTGACGAAGACGATTGATCGTCTAACGTCCGGCGGCCCTACGACAGCGCGCCGCCGGACGGGCTCTTGTGCTTATTGCTAGTTGCTAACATTGAGAGAACAGTCGCGGAACAATTGCGGACCGATTGCGGAAATGATGCGACGCACTACGCCTTTGGAATAGGCGGAAAATCCCTGAGCAACCACTCCACTTTCCCGACTCCATGAAAATGGCCCGGCAGCGATGGCAGTCGCTCCGGGCCGCGGCTCTTTCATTCCGGGGAGGATTGAAAAGAACACGCTGAACGTTATCACGGCCACAAATTCAATTTCAACTGGCGCTGCTTCATCCGATAGACGCAGTGCGTGATTGCTGGCATCAGCCTTACTGAAGTCTTGCTCGGCTCCAGTGATACGCCCACCACGCAAAGCGGTACTTGATTCCGTGCTCAGGTGGGCCAAAGGGATGCTGCGGCAGCGGCCGGGCTCGCCGGCGTATTCACTACGGGCCCTCTGGGAACTGGTTGCGCTGGCAGGATTTCAACCTGCGGCCTCCAGCTTATGAGGCTGGCGAGCTACCGGACTGCTCTACACCCACATGAAGCCAAGGTTGCTATCCTCTGTGCAAGTGCCTACATAGGCGTAGTCGGCCCCGGCGCGAATATTGGCGCCCATTCCATGCCGCGATCTCAAGGAGACCAATCATGGCACAATCGAAAGACGCCTCGGCGTCTGCGAAAACTTATGACGCCAAGACACTTGCGAAGAAGCACCGTATCTCGGTGGAAGATGCCTCGAAGATCATTGCCCTGCATGGCTCCGATCTCAAGGCAGCAGACAAAGCGGCACGTCGCATAGCGGTGTAAAGCAAAAGCGGCAACGGGAAGGAGGCTGATCCGCCTTCCTGAGGCCGCTGCCGGGCTACCCTCCCGGCTTGGCCGCTGGGCCTTGGCGGCGTCACCCTCAGGTGGCCAAGGCTCCTATAGTGCGGGGCGCAGCGGCTTCCCCTTGGATTTCTACCCGGCGCCGAGGCTCCGGTTCTTGTCTGAATGCCGCGCCCGGACGCTCCGGGGGTCGAGTACCCTGACCGAGGCCAGAGCAGGGTCAACTTGCGGCTTCGCGTCCGGCGCGATCCAGTGTGTCGCGCATTTCTCGGACGGTACCGTTGTTGGTGTGTCTTCTACGCTGTTTTGCGACACGTCGTCCAGACGAATATCAAACCGAACCAGATGCTTACGGTTAAGTTCTGACGCAATGGTTTGACATGCCCGCTGAATTTTTCGCTCGAAAGTTCGGCGAACCATGTCATTTCGCTGAAGGTAGCGGTCCAGATACATGCCTTTCCGAGTCTTGATGAACCCATAGTCGTACACCAGCTTGCGATCGGCCTCGCCGAGGTAGGAGTTGATCCACGTCCATGTCTCTTCCATCCGGGAGATCGCGCCCGGGGCGAGGACGCGACGGAAGGAGGCTGAACCATAGCCATAGCTCTCCCCGATCTCGCGGACCACGTCGCCCATTGCCCCGCCTGCCATGCGCGGCCCGAGAGACGCCGGAGAGGCCAGAAGCGTGTCCGCCGCCTCAATGATCCGCGCCCTTACCTGTTCGTAGGTCCAGTCGACGAATACCGATACGTTCATGCCGCTTCTCCTATCATGTCCAAAAGATCGCCCTGGATGGGCTGGTAGAAGCGCACCGAGATCAGCACGAGCAGCGCCTTCCAATTCTCGATCGGCAGCTTCATCGCCTTCGTCTTGCGGCGCAGACTGCCGAGGTCGATTCCGTCAAAGTCCTTCATCAACGTGGCCGATTTTACGAGGTCGGGGTTCTCTACCAGCAGCGAGGAGACGGCCTTGAGCATATCCGCGAAGAGTTCCGCAGCGTTCATCTTGGTGCCCGTCATCAGCATGAACACGAGCCGAAGGTGTTCTTCCCCATGGTCCCGGCCAATCTCTCGCACCGTCGGCTTGCAGTAGCACTCGTACGCCTTCCGACCCGTCGGGCTATGCAGGTGCCCGTCGAACAGCTTCACGCCGCACTGGCGGGCGACCTTGTAGATATCGCAGCGATGGGTGCCACGAGGGGTCAATCGCCGCCCTCCCCGGCCAGCGGAAACCGCTTCTGCAGCATCCCGAAGTTCGGAGATCCGTCGGCGTCAAGGCAGTCCGCCGGCACCTCGACGAGCCCGACGACTTCCTTGTACTTCCCCGGCTTCTCACCGTGGTAGCAGACCGGCTGCCATTGACCGGTCATGGCACGTTCCCATGCAAACCAGATCATGCCGCAACTCCCTTCTCATCGACGTTGCGCGCCCCGCTGAAATATACCCGATCCACCTCCGACCGATACGAAGACGTTCCGTCGAAGCGCTCTCCGCGGATTTCCCGGCCGTTCATGAAGGCCAGCAGGTGCAACGAGACCTCTTTCCAAGCCTCGCCTTCCGTCTCGAAGACCTTGGGGCGCTCGCCCTTCGCCATTACCGGCCGGGGCTTTGCGTCGCGCGCAAAGCGTACCATCGCCCACCAGCCGAGGCCGCGCTTAAGGGGGTATCCTGAGAACTGGTTCAATTTTCCACTCCGTTAAGGCGTTCGAAAGAATGCCGCATCACAACCATGACAGGTGAATGAGGAGGAACATGATGCCCTGGCTTGAACACGTTGGTCGCGTATTTCATCGCAGAACAAACATCCGTGAGGTATTCGGCGGCAACCAGGTGATGGGCATTAGTGAGAGCCCGATCGAAGAAACGGTAATCGTTGTTTCCGACCCACATGGGAACAAATACAACTATCACGACCGCTTCCTTGCTGACGGAAGCTATGAATATTACGGCCAACGTGCCCAGGCGGGAGATCCCTGGCGGAACAACAACCACCAGATCCGCGATCACGCCGAAAACGGCAGGTCCCTGCTTCTGTTTTTGAAAGAGAATGACGAATATCGCTTCGATGGCGAGTGGTTCTACAATCGCCACCAGATCATCGATGTCAGAGGCGTGGAGCAGGTCGTTTTCAACCTGGTCAATGGTCGCGACCTCCGTCAGGAAAACCTCGAACGGGACATCGCCGCTCTTCAACGAGAAAATGCCGGCGCCTTGCGCGAGCGCGCAATTGCAGCAGGCAACCGAAATCCCGCCATTCGTGAACGAGCCGGAAACGTCTATCAACGCGCTGCAATGGTCGCCGCGCACGTCCTCAACCGAGCTGGAGGGCTTTGCGAATGCTGCGGTGAGGCTGCTCCATTCAACCGAGCTGATGGCCGACCGTACTTGGAATGCCACCATGTCGACCGACTGGCGGACCAGGGAGCCGACGATATCTATTCCGTGATTGCGCTTCACCCGGTTTGCCACAGATTTGTGCATCACGCCGGAGAGGCTGGACGAGCCCGCAATGATGAAATGCGCAATCGCTTGCGGGAGATCGAGCCCCGGCCTGCGTTGTAAAGGCATCACATGAGCCTCCCTTGATCCTGTTCCTGCAGGTCGGTGAACATGGTCTTCGCACCGTTCCAGCCGACCTCCTTGCGCTGGGGCCAGCGGGTGTGACGTGAAAGAGCGACGATGATCTCGGCCTTGCCCCGCACGCCGCCCATGACCTCCTCCCAGATCGGATGCAGGTCGGAACCCTCGGAGGGTTCAAGCTCCTGAAGGATTGGCTCGGCGCGAAATGGGATGATGACGTGGTTGGCGTCCTTTTCGCAGGAACCGTAGATGTCCGCGTATTTCGGGCGACGGCCGATGGCCTGAAGGAAGGTCGCGCGGCTCATCTTCCGGTCCTCGACGGCGAAGGTGTTCTTCTTGAGCTGCGCGGCCGCTACGATCGGGAGCCGAAGCCGGTTCGCAATCATCTTCAGGCGTCGTGTGACGAATGGCCCGAACTCCGTTTCCGATAGGCGCGCTGTCTCCCGATCTCGCTCCACAAGGCCGATATGGTCGATTATGGCCATGCCGCCGGGGTGACGCTTGGCGAAGTCCTTCAGGTCTCGCTCGATCTGTGCGAGCGTCATGCTGTCGTCACGGACGCAGACGCGCTCCTGCCATGTCTCGGCGTGGCGCCTGGCTTGCTCGAGCTGCTCATATTCTCGCTCGGAAACCTTGCCGCGGATCTGGCGCCATGCCTGGATATCGGTCACGCGAGACAGCGACCGGTGGGCAAGCTCCTCGAAACCCATCTCTCCGGAATAGACCCAGACCGGGTGACCGTTCGATGCCGCCCCGTGGATGATCTGCTCTATGAGGCTGGACTTGCCCTGCTTCGTGCCGCCGCCGATGACGATCAACTGGCCGGCGAGGAAGGGTCCGACCATATCCATCAGGAACCGAATGCCGTGATCGACGCCGGCGACGCCTCTGCCTTTGAATGCCGTGGCGGTCGATTCCAACGCGCGCTTGGCGCCTTCAGCAAGGGTTTTGGCCTGGCCGTTGCCGTTCAGCGCCCGAACGATGTCCTCGAACCGCGACCGAAGCGCATCCACCTCCTCCATGATCTCGAGATCAAGCGAATATGCTGCGTCCTCCATCTTCTGGCTTAGCGTGACGAAGGCGCGCCGGGCGGCGCTGTCCATGATGGTGTATGCGTAGTCCGGCACATTGACGATGTTCACGGCGCTGCCGGCGAGTGCGGCGAGATACTGGGCCGTCGTCATCCCGCCGATCTGGGTTTCAGGCACATGGTTCTTCACCGTGACCGTTGTGGCCACCCTGCCCGCGCGCTGGCATTCAAGGATGGCATCGAACATCTTGCCGTGGACTTCGTCGAAGAAGTGCTTGGGCTCAAGCGGGACACGGATGGCATCCAGCGCGTCGTTATTCAGCAGCAGCGCTCCCAGAAGGGCTTGCTCCGCCTCCACGTTCGCCGGCAGCTCCCGCTGCGGCGTCCCGTGCCTGGACATGTCGAATTGCTGGTGGGCGTTCATGCTGCTTCCCCCAGTTTTCCGGCCTCATCGCCCCACGATTGCCAGCCGTTGCGGTAGGTACGGGAGAACAGCTCCAGTCGCGTGGCCTTCGGCATCAGCTTCTCGGCAGCCCTATAGCCTTCCTCTGGCTTTTCAGAGTGCGAGCGAATGAGGCCGGTGAAGCCGGATCGGACGTTCTTCGCGGTGCGCGGGCTGCCGCGCGTGCCGATAAGGAAGGGTTCGTTGGAACCGCGTAGGATGTACCCGGTCCCGAAGTTGATCTTCCCGTTTTTCGTGGTCTTGAGCCACGTGCCGGCCGTCTTGAAGGTGAAGCCCCAGGCGGTCATCGTGGCTAGCGCCTGCGGCAGCATGGGGTTGACGGCCCAGAGCCAAAGTAGCGCATCAGGCGCGGCAAGATCGAGCACCGGCAGTGCTTTGATCTCGTCGATCGACATTGTTCGATATTGCGCCTGCGGCGACTTCGCCTCCCCGGCCTCGGAATACATCCGATAGGTCCACGGCGGATCGGCCATGATGAAATCGAAGCTGTGCGGCTGTAGGTCGCCGAAGGGCCATAGGTCTGCGAAGAGCCTCACCTCGCCTCCTCCCGCCGCTCGACCGGCTTTGCGCAGCAAACGCACCATTTCTCGATCACCTCGGCGGCGGTCAGGCTCTTGGTGCAGCGAGGGCATTGAGTGATGAGGGTCTTCATGCTGCTGCACCTCCGAAGAGATCACCGCCGGCGGTCGGGCGTTCGTTCCGCGCCATGCGCAGCGCCATCAGGGCGGGCTCGTAGCGGCGGGCATGGACCTTCGTGGCCGGAACCTGCGCGCAAATTGCCAGAGCGCAAGCTTCGGCAGCGTTGTGGGCGATGGTCTTCTGGGTGGGTAGAACGATGCCTAGCCGCTCACACTCGGCGACGCAGGCCTTTTTCCAGTCCTTCTTGCCCTTGCTGTCCACCGGAGGTTTGAAGCCGCGGCCGAAGAACGAGACGCGCCAGGTCACGGCCGGAATGCTGGCATAGGGTATGCCGAAATTTGCGAGGGTGGCGACGATGGCCGAATTCGCAACCCAGGGGTAGATCATGGCATCGGCGCTGGTGTTGCCGATCTTGGCAAGCGCCTGCTGCTCGATAATCGCGAAGGTCGGCTTACGCCCAGCCTTGATCTCTTCCGTGATGAGACCGCAGACTTTCCGGCCGATCTGGTCGGCCGTGTAGTAGTGGTCGGCTTTGTCCGGCATTTCGAGGACGCCGCAGCGGATCGCGCTATGATCGCGTGCCATGTCGCGCAGGCTCCAGCCGGTATGCTTGCTCGGGTCGAAGGCGATGATGTGCACGTCGGTCCTCGTGGAAAAGAGAGTGAGGCATTTGCGCCTCTAGTTGGCCCGCCGGTCTTGGGAGGTCAGCGGCGGGCTGGGAGGAGCTATTCTGCCGCTTCGGCCATCGCCTCGCCGCCGAACGGGTCATCCGTGTCGGGAGCCGGCTCTTCATTGGTGCGGGCAGCTTCGATGCGGGCGAGGATGTCCGGAATGTCCGTCTCGTATTCCCGCTTGCCCGCGTCGTAGGCCTCCAGCCATAGCTTGTCGTCGGCTGAGCCACCGTCGTAGCCGGACACGCGGTCGAGGTTCGTCAGACCGGCGTGATAGCCCTTGGCCTGGATAAGCTGGTCGCCATCGACGCGATCCGCCTGCTTGAGCAGGTCGCCGCCGGATGTTGCCGGGATAAGGCCGATCCATTCGAGGTTTTCACGGTCCGACTTCAGCTTGTCGACCGGCTTCTGCTGGTCCTCGGCTTGGAACGCCTTGAGATAGTGGTCGAGCTTCTGGGCCGGGAAGCCGGAGGCCTTGGCGTTCTGCCGGTTCGCCTTCTTCTCCTCACCGAGCGCCTTGATCTTGGCCGCGATATCCCTGTCCTTCTGGTGATAATACGAGAAGAGCTTTTGGCGGTCCTTCTCCGCCAGTTGGCTGTTATGTCCTGCTGTCATGCCTGGGTTCCTTTCCGTGCTCGTTCGACTTTCGCCGCCAAAACCTCAGCTTCAGCAGCAAGATCCGCAAAAGTGTCATCGCCGCCGATCCTCGCTTTCTCGACTTCAATCTCGTGCTGCAGTTCGGCGATCTGCCTGGCGCAGAAGTCGAGGTAGGCCGACCTGACGCGAGAGAAGACCGACACGCCGGGGTCCTTCGTCTCGCCGTTGATCAGCCGCCGGAGAGAGCGGGCCGTCATTCCGCACCGGCGCCCAACGCGCTCCAGTGCGTTCAGCTGGTCGCCGTTGCCGCGGCTCTCTCGCTCGACCATCTTCCGCGCATACGCCGCGGTCATTTCTGGGGTGAATGCGTCAACAGTACTCATCGCATGCGCCTCTGGTTTGGTGTGTCGGCTTGCCTTTGCCGGTCTGAAGTTTGCCATTTTTTGGTCGCCGCTCCTGATAGGTTGAACCCATCAGGAGTTGCGGCGACGGAAGGAGCTAAAGCCGCCCCGCGTAAGCGACCTTCCCTTTCGGCCAGCCGGTGGGCTTGGCGTCGGGATGGATCGGGTAAGGAGACGGAAGACGAAGAGCGGCGCTGCGGGCCTGTGAAACCATTGCAAGCGCTTCTTCTTCGGAAATCGACAGGCGAGACGCGATCTGCATCGTGTCATTGCCTGCGCGGAAGAGTTCGAGGGCGGAGAGAGGCCGTGCCATCAGCGCACACTCCGTACATCGCGCGTCGGGTTACGGTCGTCGCCCTCTGGGGCGCCAGAGGCCGCGTTCTCCGAACGAGCCGCAAAAAGAGACACGGCAGACAGGGCCAGGAACATGCCGACCATGACTCCGGTCTGAAAGGCCGTGAGCAATGCGACTGGATTGGAAAAGAAGTCACTCATGCTCCGCACCTCCAACGTCTTCGATGATCGGAATTGCGTCTGCCGAGACCGGCGAGAGTTCTGCCGCCGGCATGTGATGCGGGTGGACCGGGAGTTCGCACCAAGCCAGCGGCGGCACGGTCCCGTCTTCGCGAAAGCCCGGCCAGTAGCCGCCGTTCCGCGTCTCTTTCCACTTCGTCTTGATGATCAGATCGCTCTTCGGGTCCGCAGCAAGAATGTTGCGGTCGCGAGGGGCTTCGGCCATGGAGAAGTTCCAGGTCATGCCGCGCTCCCGAAGTGCTTCTGGATGTACGCAAGACCTTTCCCGGTCACCAAAGTTCTGGTGTAGGTATGACTCTCACCGCGCTTGTCTTTGTACTGGCCCTCGACCATGCGGAAGTAACCGACCTCGATCGCAGACTGGTACGGCTGATTGTCATTCATCAAAAGCTTGGCTTCGCGCAGCTTCTTGAAGAGGCGGTTCTGCCCCGTACCGATGAGCTTTGCGGCTTCCTGCACGGTCTGGCAGTTGACCGCGCTGGTGACAGCGTCGTGGAAGCTTGCCTTCGGCTTCATTATGCCGATGACGGCGTTCTGCTCCTCAACCTTCTCGGCAAGGTCGGCAGCGAGGCGAAGGGCTTCTGGGAGAGACTTCGGGACAAGAAACGTGACATTCGAGCCGTCAAACTGACTTTCAAGCTCGATCCAGCGATCGACTACTCTCGCTGTGAACTCCGGCGACAGGCGCGCGACAAGCACCAAACTATCCCGCTTGCTGAGCTTGAATTCGAAATAGGTGTTGCCGTTATGGTCAAACGGGAACTCCTCAATTTGAGGAGTTATGCCCCCCGCTCTGAGGTCACGGCAAACGCGCATCACGTTGTCGTGGCGCTTACCGGTCAGATCCGCGATTTCGCGGCTAGACATCGTGAGGGCTGCGCTGATCGGGATCATGTTCACTGCGCCGCCTCCGAGGCTGCGTGGTCGGCCAGAAGGCGACCGACAAGCTTAAGCACAGGGCCAGACGGGTTGGCCTTGCCGTTGATCCATTTGGAAACCGTACCTTGGTCAACACCGAGCTCCTCAGCGAGACGCGGCTGGTTCATACCGAGAGTTTCCATCGCGGTTTTGATGTCCTGGGAGTGGTCGGGTTCGCTTTGCATGACAATAAAATGCGTTACGCATTCTTTTCTGTCAATGCCTATCGCATACCGACTTCGGCTAAAAAATGCATATGGCAGATAATATTCGAATCGGTGAGCGTTTACGGCAGGCGCGCGAAGCTGCAGGCTTCAAGACGGCGAAGGCGGCCGCCGTGTCTCTTGGCGTCTCGTACCCCACATACTCGCAGCATGAAAATGGCACACGAGGGATTGTCCGTGAGGCCGAACTCTATAGCCGGCGTTACAAGGTATCGCTTGATTGGCTCATGCGGGGGAAAGGTCCAGGTCCGGGAGAAGACCTCCTTGAGCCGGCCACCGTCACGGACGTGCCACGGATTTCGTGGGTCAGCGCCGGAGAACTGCGCGACCAAGATGGCGTTACCGACTTCTCCGAGTACCCAACCGAGCCGGCGATCGATCTACCCGAGGGCGAATGGATATGCTTGGAAGTCGAGGGAAACTCGATGAACAAGATCTCTCCACCCGAATCCATCATCTTCGTGAACCTGCGCGACAAGCGCCTGGTATCGAACGCGCTCTATGTCGTCGCCGACGAGTCGGGCGCCACGACGTACAAGCGCTATCGTCCGAATGAGGAACCACAGTTTCAGCCGGCCAGCTATGAGGAAGTCGAGCCCCCGAGATTTCAAGGCGCCATTCGTGTGATCGGCCGCGTGCGCCGTTCCGTCATCAACATGTGATGTACGATGAAAAGCCCGAAGCCCAACCGCACCGAGATCAGATACGGGCTACGCGAGGACGGTACGGGTTTGTGGGCGGTCTACGACATCTTCACGGGGCTGACGGCTGAGGTGAATGGGATCCCGCAGGACGGGCTGGATGAGGTCGTCGTGAAATTTATGGTCCGTGAACTGAACGACGTATACATCGCCAGACGCAAGGGGACGACGCATTGAACGAGGCAGAGCCTCGACAACCTCAGATCGATCTGCTTTGATCGACTCGCAATTCTGGGGGATTCAATGAAATTCAAATACATTGCCGTCGCGCTTGCCGCGGCCGCCGTTACCTCTTGCGCAAAGCGTCCCGACGCTATCGTGCCGGCCGATATTCCAATGGCCGCTTACACCGGGCAGTCCTGCCCTACCCTTAAAACGGAGCTCGCTAAAGAAAAGGCCGCACTGCATGCAGTCTCAAAGGCGCAGCACGATGCGGCCAACGGGGATGCTTTCGGCGTCTTCCTAATCGGCGTTCCGATGTCGAGCACGTTTGGGGGGGACAAGGAAGGTCAGGTTGCAGTGGCCAAGGGGAAGGTTCAAGCGATCGAAAACGCCATGAAGAGCAAAGGGTGCACGATTTGATGAAACTGATCACGATCACCAGCATCCTGATATTCGGCCTGTCGCCGCCAGCTTCGGCCGCTCTCTCCGGCTTCTACGATAGCGGAGAGCAGATCTCCACGATCCTGACGAACGAGGCGGTTGGGAATGCTCTGCGGCAGGCTCCTATCGGCGCCATCACCAACACCGGCACCCGCGAAGATGGCGCGCATGCATGGGAAGTGAGAACCCAGGAATGTGACCTGAAGGTCTATCTCGTTCCGAAAGCGTCGGCGGGCGTTGGGAAGGTCACGTACACAGTCGAAGTACCGAAGGCGTGTGAGTAGCAAGACGTAGGGGGATGACGCATTGAGGGCTTACCAGAGGAGCGCCAGGGAGAGCCTGCGATGAGCGCGCCTGACCACGAATTCATTGCCTACATTGATGAAGGTGGAGACCCTGGCCTTAGGCGCGTCCGCCCAATTGATGAAAAAGGGAGCACCGAATGGATGGTACTGTCCGCTGTCGTCGTAAGCAGAGCGCAGGATGCAAATGCTAAGGCTTGGGTAGCCGACATCTGCAAAGCGACGGGGCAGGCCCACGATCAGGTCATCCATTTCAAAGACTTGGAACCGGAGCACAAATTGCTTGCCGCTCAATCGCTGGGGGCACTTCCAGTTCGGATTTTCACTGTCGCATCGAACAAGAAGAACATGCGACGACACCGAAACGAGCGCGCGGAAAGGATACCATCCAGGCAGTGGTTTTATAATTGGCTTGTTCGAATACTGATGGAGCGGTTGACGGATTGGTGTCTGCGCTATTCCCAAAAGCACAAACTGGGTCGCCGTCACGTTAAGCTAATGTTTTCGCAATCGGGTGGGCACTCCTACAGCCAAACTGCAGCGTATCACGAGTTGCTGAAAATTCAGGGGCAGAGCGGGACGTATCTAAAGAAATGGGTTCCGCGCAGTGAGGTCATGAGTATGCACCTCGTAGAAGCGCACCCGCACTACGCATTCGCTGGGCTTCAACTGGCCGATATAGCCGCAAGCTCTTTCTATCAGGCGGTAGACAACCTCGACACTGGCCCCTGCAACACGCAATACGCAATCGCTCTGGAGCCGCGGGTCGCTTACGGCGCAAACAATGACAAACGCGATTACGGCATTGTGTTGCAGCCAACACCACCATGGAAAGCGGACATATCCGACGACCAGAAAGAGATATTCCAGCACTACGGTTACGATTTCACTCCGCCCCGTTGGGCTATATGAAGGTGGCAGGCCCCGGCTCCAGTTTCGTCCGAGACTGGTAGGCAGCATCGTATTCGCTGCCATATCGCGGGTAAGACGCTTTCGCGTCGAGAGTGATCGGCGTTCCTGCCGAATCTGAGTGTATCAGAATATCCAATAGATGGAATCCCTGATCAGCCCGCCCTCACCGGCGGGCTTTTCATTCCCAAATCATTCGATCCCAAACCGGCGCACGTCCGGCGATCTCTCTCGCTATTTTCAAAGCGCGCAGCGCGGCTGTAGGCTTTGCGACGCCCAGGAGTACAATCGCTTCTGCGG
This sequence comes from Shinella sp., assembly GCF_049651085.1. Lineage (GTDB taxonomy): Bacteria > Pseudomonadota > Alphaproteobacteria > Rhizobiales > Rhizobiaceae > Shinella. Next base: position 172,125 of record NZ_JBASBL010000020.1, on the reverse strand, counting down.
TCACCATGACTTCGATCTGGCAACCCATGCAAACTTCATCGTACGCAATTGCCATGATCACGGACGCGCGGAGCCCCGCCCCGGCGGCGCCGGAGCTGAAAGTGCTGTACATTTCCATTGTCCTCTTTGACCGCAGACCCTCTAGCGGCACCTTATTTAGCGACAACGGAAACTCTCGAGGATTGTTCCTAGCCCCGTCTCGCGCGGGCTTTTCGTGCGGCGGCCCCTACAACTTTATGTAACGCGGAAACCCACAAGAAACCGCCTTCGGTTATCGTGCCCGCATGAGCAACTTCACCTATCTCGTCATTGGTGCATCGGTCGCGAGCTTCATGGCTACAGGCGGATATGCGTTCGTACCGCGCGCGCTCTACGATCCGGCCTGCAACATCAAAGGCAACATCTCGTACAATGCTGGCCAACGCATCTATCATGTTCCTGGGCAGCACTTTTACGCAAAAACCCGTATCAGCTACACACAGGGCGAGCGATGGTTCTGCTCAGAAGCCGATGCCCAGGCTGCTGGCTGGCGGAGAGCGGGGTACTGATCCACTCCACCCTTTCAACAACTGCCCTCAGAGTAGAAGGCTATCATTAGGATGGTCCTGTGAAGACCACACTTTCCTGCCGCCCAGCCCGCCTCACGCGGGGCTTTTCGTGCGACAGAAAAGCCTAGCGGTTTCAGTTTATGCGCACAAATTTTGCGAGAGAATGGTCTTGGACCGATCGGGCCAGCATAACGCCGGCCTCCGGAAAGCGAAACGAGAAGCCCGTGAGACTTCCTGTCCAAGCTGTTGTAGTCGTTGGGAAATTCTGGCTTCGTGTTAAAAGTCCAGCCCAGCCTTCCGTCTCCAGCATTTTGTACTGAAAATATTCAGCTCGCTGAAGTTCGGCTTCCGTGCCGGCCTGGCGATACAGCCCAGCAGCGGTGAATTGCCTGAGATCGCGCCCGCCCTCACGAGACCAAGTGGCCATTCCTTCCGAAGGAAGATACCCAGAATATGCTCCCGTATGAAGCTTTTCGAAGCCGAGGCGCAGGGGACTTTGAGAGCCGAAGATCAAATCGATAGGGATGTACCCCGATGCTATTACTCGCATTCTTGGCGGTAGTGGGCCATCCGTTAGAAGAATGCCTCCACCGTTGGTCGCCCCCACCAAGACCGGTGCGTTCACAACAGAGTAATCCCACACGGTGGCGCCAGAAATGGCGACGTTCTTTCTCTTGTCAAAGGCGTACAGCTCGGCCATGCAATCACTCCCAATGTCCTGCTGACATTGGAACAGGTTCTCAACCTGTTGTGGAGTCACGGCCTTCATTTCATCTAAACACGATATACACCCGGCCAGGCCATCCGGCCGGGTTCCTAGCACCTGTAAACTATCCACCCGTCAAGATGACGCGATCGTCATTCGTCCCACGCTTGGATCATTGTCTGACGAACTATGCTGCCGTCGGAAACATCGATCATAGCGGCGCAAAACACGCGGGTCCCATCGGGGTAAGCGCATGTCTCAGTAAGAGAGATCCGATCACCCTCGGTGACCGTGGCATCGACTTTGTGTTTCATTTCGCGGCTACAGACGTCGTTCCAGAATTCCGAAATTTCAGCTTTCCCCGTCAGTTCTCGTGGTCTGCTAGGGGGATTGTGCTTGTCGATAATCGTCAACACCGCGTTCTCAGCGTAAAATTCTGACAATGCGTGCCCGTCGCGTGTCTCGATCGCTTTCTGTATGGCCCTGCCATCTACGCCATTGCGCTCTAGCATTGTTGCCTCCTTCGGCAGCGAGTCGCCGCCCGCTTCTCAGCTCCTAACCCCCTCCGTATATTAGCACACCATATGAATACACAAAGCGCTGCACTGCTATCGGCGCGTCGTATTCCCCCCCTTCCAACAACTACCCTCAGAGTTAACTATCTATCTTTCTTTTCAAGGTCTTGAAGGTTGTGAGAGGGAGGGTTCCGGCCAAAGCTTCCCCCTACCCCGTGAACCAAGTTCAAGAGGCGGGGGAAACCTTGGCCAAGTCCTGAAGGCCGGAGCCGGGATGGGACACGTGCCAGGACGCCTTTCAGCAATCCACCCTCATTTTCTGGCAGCACAGTAGGGCTTTCGCTTCCCGCGCCTCGGGCTTCACCAGCTCGGGAATTGCACCCGGTCGCCCGTAGAATGCGACATTGATAAGCCTGTGCGTTTTGCATGGTCAAGACCAAAAGATGCATTTCGCATTTTCACCATTGACGTCGAAGAATGCGTTATGCATATTACCTATCGTAGACAGCGACCACGAAGACGCCTCGGCAGATCTGGATCGCGGTGAAACCGTATGACAGCCAATCCAGCAGGGAGGCGGTCATGTGAAGCGCAGCACGGATAACGCGGCGGGGCCCGTGCCTCGAACAACCCCGCCGCAACGACCTCGGCACGCAAGACGGTTCGACCTGATCTGCTGGGGTCTCAACAAGGGGATGGAAATGCCGCAGATTGCAGAGAACGTGCTGAAGGTACTGGATGCCGCCATCGTGGAAGGCTCGAAGGTTTTCCTCACCGGCCAGCTTGACCGCAAGCTCTACACCGAAACGGACAAGGTGCTTCAGGCCGCTGGCGGTAAATGGAACCGCTCGGCAAAGGCGCATGTCTTCGATGGCGATGCCAACGACGCCTTGGAGCCGATCATCCTGACCGGCGAGTACAGCCGCACCAAACAGGACTTCGGCCAGTTCGATACGCCGTCCGATCTCGCTGACGAGGTTGTCGGCATTGCCAGCATAAACGCAGGAATGAAGGTTCTGGAGCCGAGTATCGGCATCGGGAACATTGCGGTCGCCGCCGAGCGTGCTGGCGCGATCATCACCGGCTTTGAAGTCGATGTGACGCGCGCCGCGAAGGCCCATTCGTCTCTACCCAAGGCACACATCAAGGTCGCCGATTTCCTGACGGAAGAGCCGACCCCGGACTTTGACCGGGTCGTGATGAACCCGCCCTTCGCCAAGCAGGACGACATTCGCCACGTCATGCACGCCTTCAAGTTCCTGAAGGCCGGCGGTCTCCTCGTGGCGATCATGTCGGCCAGCGTCATGTTCCGCGACAACAAGCTCACCTCCGAGTTCCGCGATTTCGTTGAGGCCCGCGGCGGCAGCATCAAGCGTCTGCCCGAAGGCTCGTTCAAGTCCAGCGGAACCGGCGTCAACACCTGCATCGTGAACATCACCGCCTAGCAATTCACCGCCGCCGTTGCGGCAGACGGGCTTAGTTCAGCGTCCCGTCGCAATTTGAGGATGGGGAACAATGATTGTCGCAAAAGACGCGGATTTCATCTCCGTTGCGATCTCCGCTCAGAAGATCGCCGAGTCCGCACACACCGCCTACTGGCTCAAGCATGTCGAGGAAAGCATCGGCATGCCGAACAGTGCGCCGGGCTTCACCTCCCAGGAATGCAACGTCCTCGCCGGTTTCCGCGAGATCGCCGCGCAGCTCGGGTTCCGCGTGGAGCCGGTGAAGCGCCCCACCTCGCATCCCATCAACATCGCAGCGGAGTAATCGCTATGACAGCTCAGGCAATCGGCGCGCTGTCGTCGACAATCGTCAACCGTTGGGCATGGTGGCAGGCCGCGCTCAAAGGAATCTTCGGCCCGATGCATGAGGGCGAGCCGCAACAGGGCTTCTACCGTACTCGTTTCAAAGGCGGGAAGTGGGAGCCGGTCGCAATCTGGTGGGACGAGGACACCGGCTGGGTTGCGTATCGCAACGGCCGCGATGTCGATCCGGGCGAAGCTTGGAACTTCTGCCGGACGCATCCGATCACCAGAGAGGCCTATGACCGTGCCATGGACGGCCAGCCGTTCGACGACGAGGATGCGACCGTCGCCGCGCAGGTTGCGGCCGGCCACAATTCCGGCGACCTCGACATCGCAGACGAGCTCAAGGATCAGATCGAGTCTGCGCTCGCCGGCCTGAAAGCCTATGAGACCGTCGACAACGACGCTACAGCGGCAAAAGCGCTGTCTCTGCGCAATCGGCTCAACGAATTGTCGAACAAGGCCGACAAGGTGCGTACCGAGCAGAAGGCCCCTCACCTCGCCGCCGGCAAGGCCGTGGATGAGAAATGGCAGCCGCTGGTGAAGAAGGCCAAAGCCGGCGCCGATACGGTGCGCGATGCTATCGGCGCGTTCGAGACGCGGAAGCTGCAGGAGCAGCGCAAGCGAGAGCGCGAGGCCGAACAAGCCCGGCTCGCCGCTGAACAGGCTGCCCGCGAGCAGCAGGGCGAAACGGCGGTGGTCGAAGCTCCTGCACCTGCCCCCGCGCCTGTCGCCGCTCCGGCGCCGATCAAGGCCGCATACGGCAAGGCCGCGAGTGTCAAGGTCTCCACCGTCGTCAAGGACGTCACCGACTGGCCGGCGCTCGCCGTCTACATGTCAAACCATCCCGATTGCCAGGACCTGCTCCGCAAGCTCGCCCAGCGCGCGCTCGACGCCGGCCGCACGAACATTCCCGGCATCACCACCGAAGAGAAAGCAGCAGTACGATGACCGAAGCAGCAACCACCATCCGCCTCGCCGCCGCCGTCAAGTTCAAGTGGCAGAAGGACGATAAGACCTACGATTATTTCATCCCGGAAGGGTTGGAGCTCGCGCCCGGCGACAAGGTTCTTGTGGAGACCAAGCGCGGCGAGACCGAAGTCGAGGTCGTCGAGATCAAGACCGATTCCGAGCGCGCCGAGAAGGAAATCCTCCGCCGCGCCGATCCGAAGCCGGAACAGCCGGCACCCAACGGCGACTGGAACTTCTGATGCGCACGCGGAAGTGGACGAAGGGCCGCAAGTTGTCACCGATCGAGGCGTTAGCCGAGATCGCTGCCGGCCGCCCTGTCTACTTCCGCGACAAGTGGACACACAACGGATGGGCCCGAGGCTGGCAGATCGCCATGGTGATCGGTTCGGCGAACAGCGGCGTCATCTTCGAAGCCATAAGAATTCAGGGGATTGACGAATGAACGCGCTCGCCAAGACGGAAGCACCGAAGCCGCTGATGGTGGAAATGGCCGACAAGTACGGCCTCCAGCCTGCAGAATTCACGGCCACGGTTCGCAGCACCTGCGGCATGGGGAAGGCTTCAGCGGAAGAATTCGCGGCCTTCATCATGGTCGCCAAGGAATACGACCTGAACCCGCTGCTCAAAGAGATATACGCTTTCCCGGCGAAGGGTGGCGGTATCGTGCCGATCGTCTCGATCGATGGGTGGGTGAACCTTATCAACTCGCATCCGGCCTGCGACGGTTTCGAGTTCGAGTTCGAGCATACCGAGAACGGCGACCTCGTTTCCTGCACGTGCCGCATGTACCGCAAGGATCGCGGTCGGCCAGTGTCGGTCACAGAGTATCTTGCAGAGTGCGTGCGCTCCACCGACCCGTGGAAGATGAAGCACCGCATGCTTCGCCACAAGGCGATGATCCAGGCGGCACGATATGCGTTCGGTTTCTCCGGCGTCTACGACGAGGACGAGGGCAGCAAGATCGCGGACATGCGCGACGTCACTCCGGCAAAGCCCCAGCCTCCGAGGCCGCCGGTCCCACCGACCGAGATTATCGGACATGACGAGGACGGCGTTGTGATCGAGGAATCCGGCGTGATCTACGGCGAAATCGTCCGTGATGCCGCACCGACCGATGCCACGGAATTCTTCGAAGCTCTCGAGGCCGAACTCGCCGCCGCCGAAACTGTCGAGGACGTCGAGGAGGCTTGGACGGCGCGCGATCCGCTGGCCGTCTTTGAAGGCGATGAAACCAATCAGGCAATCGCGATTGCGATCAAGAATCGCCGCCTCAAGGCGCTGGGAGCGTGATCATGAGCAAGGGTGATTTTCCCGCGCTTAGAATGGTCGTAGGCAACGGCCGGCTCGTCCCGGCCACGCAGTTCGACCAGGAGCGCATCAATAGCTACCGCCGTGGCGCGATAGTCATGTGCAAGCTCAACGAGGAGAAAGACCGTGTCCTCGTCAGGAAGTGGTTCGCAATTCTCACCCTCGTGGTGAAGCAGTGCCAGACGCCTTGGAAAACCAAGGAGGAGGCCAGCGAGGCCATCAAGCTCGCTCTCGGCATCGTAAATCTCTCGAAGACCGTCGGCGGCGCCTTCATGCAGTACCCGAAGAGCCTGACCGAGCTCGACGACCCGGAGATGACCGATGCGCTTGAGCAAATGATCGCGCTGCTCGGCCACATGACTGGTGTCGACGTTGAAACGCTCAAAAAGGAAGCGGCCGACGTTGGCCGCGAGATCGAACACCAGGATTCCAATTCGGCGACCGAAGCCCTTTCCCCCTCGGGTCCGTCGCCGGATAACGACGAGCACCTCCCTGGCTCGTCGCAGGAGGACGGAGGCGAGGTTTCCCCCCAGCCCGCTTCGTCTCCGTCCTCATCCATTTCGGCCGATCTGACCGACGCCGACCGAGCGCTGTTCATGGAATGCGCGGCCAAGCTGTTCAGGATCACCGTTCAGGATGATCTTGACGGCCCGGCGAAGCGCCGAGTGCTAGAAGGTGCAAAGAACAACTGGAAGATCAAGATCCGCGCCGAGCATCACCAGAAGCTGGCGAGCATCTTCCTGTCGGCCGATTCCATCATCACCGGGAAGAACAAGGACCGTGCCGGCGCCATCCGTGAGGTGGCGGGCTGGCTGGAGTGCGTTCCGTCTGAAATCGGCGGTGCTGCATGACCAAGACGCAAGCCGACCGCCAGCACCAGATGACGGCACGCCTCCGCCGCGAACTCGATGTCGCGAATGGATTGCGCCGCTTGAACGAATACCGCGACGCCGCCGGCTGGAAACAGGACCGAACGGCCGGGCAGAAGGAAATGCTCGCCAGCATCCCGCCTATCACGGCCCTCATGGGAATGGAGGGCTGAGATGTCGTACCGGATCAACCACGCGGCATTCCGCACCGAGCCAGAGCCCCCGCGCCGACGGCCGAAGAAGCGGAGCGACTACCTGGCGTTCCTGCATAAGCTCCCCTGCGTCGTCACGGGCCGCGCGGGCGTGCAGGCCGCGCACCTCTCCTACGCCAACGTCTTCCACGGCCATTTCGGCCGCGGCAAGGGCACCAAGGCACCGGATAGGTTCGCCCTGCCCCTCTGCCCGGAAGAACACACCGCGCAGCACACCATGAACGAACGTTCCTATTGGGAGGCCAAGGGAATCGATCCTCACGCACTGGCGAACACGCTGTTCGGCCTCTGGAACGACTACGACGAGGAAGAGGCCGTGACCTACTGCACCAACCGGATCAACCAGGGCTTGGCGATCGCCGGCCGGCTGCCGTCGAGGGATTTGAGATGACCGACCTTTCCTCACTCATCGCAGACGAGTGGCAGCCGATAGAGACGGCGCCGAAGGATAGCACGAATATCCTCGTGTGGGCTGACGGCTATGAATGGCCAGAGGTGGCTCGCTACGAACTCTACAACAATCACGACATTGAAGAGGAAGCGGGCGAGCCGGGATTCTGGCGCTACTCCGACGACCTGTTCGCCGACGTTTGCGAGATCGAAGAAGGCGAGCTTTCGCACTGGATGCCCCTGCCGGCCGCCCCAGAAGCAACAGGAGCCCCCGCCGGCCGTGCTGCTCTGGAGGAGCGAGACGATGGGTGAGGCCACCACCATGGAACAGCTTCTTCAGCTGCGGGCTGTCATGCAGATGACAAGCTTGGGCAGCAGCACGATCTACCGCAAGATCGACAAGGGCGAATTTCCGAAGCCGAGGAAGCTCGGCGATAACTGCGTTCGCTGGCGTCTTTCCGACGTACAGCATTGGATAGAACGGTTACCCGAGGCGTCGTGACCGGCGCCTTGGACCACTCAGTAACTCTTCGGCGTCTGGCGCACCCTCAAGAAGAAGATCGGCCCAGGCCTGTGACAGCTCCGCCCGACGCTTCAGATGCTTCGCGCGGTTGTAGGCACCTTCCACTTTGTCCTTTGGGACGTGCGCGAGCATAAGATCAATGACCGGCTTGTCGGCCGGGAATAGCTCATTCATTACCGAGGAAAATGTAGCCCTCCATCCGTGCGGTACATGCTTGTGGTGGAAATCCGCCCGGTTCAACAGGTAGCCGATCGCGTTCTCACTCATCGGCTTGTGACTGTGCCGGGCGTTGGGAAACACATATATCCCCTTTCCCGAAAGTGGCCGTATCGCCTCGATCACTCTCAGCGCTTGCCGACTCAGCGGCACGAGATGGTCTCTGGCCTCGTCGTCCTTGTGCATAGCTTTCAGCTTCATCCGGGACGCAGGAACTTGCCACAGTGCTTCGTCACCGCCGAGGTCGAAAACCTCGTCCCATGGCGTGTTTATCAGTGTGCCCGGCCGCAGTGCGGTCAACGCAAGGAGCCGATGGGCCAGTTTGGTAGCGGGGTGGGCCGTCTGGGCCTCCACCGCGGCGAGTACCTCCCTTGCCGCCTTCAGCGTAGTGACCGCGGGCTGGCGTCCCTTTATCAGTGGTGCCATTGCTTTCATGACGACGGCGGCAGGGTCCGCATCCGCTCTGCCAGATGCTATCGCGTAGACGAAAACCGCTGACATGCGTTGCCTGATCCGCCTCGCTGTCTCCTTGGCTCCACGCGCCTCGATCGGACGAAGCACAGCAAGTACCTCGCTCGGGGTGATGTTGCGGATCGGATCATCTCCGAGCACGGGGAATATCTCGTTCTCAAGCGAGGTGATGACATCCGAGGAGTGCCTAGACGCCCATTGCGGGCTGTTCAGCCGGTGCCACTCGGTCGCGATTTCTTTGAACGTCTCGGATTGAGAGACCTTTCCTGCCAGGCGGGAAAGCTTCTTCGCCACAGACGGATCTCGCCCAGCCTTCAATACCTCCTTTGCTTGATCCCTGAGATTGCGGGCCTCGATCAGGGTTACTTCCGGATACGCACCAAGCGACAGGAGTTTTTCTTTGCCGGAGAATCGATACTTGAGCCTCCACAGCTTGCTGCCCACAGTGCTTATGAGCAGGAACAGACCGCCGCTGTCGGATAGCTTTACGGGCTTGATGTCCGGCTTGGCTCGCCTAATCTGTGCATCGGTAAGCATCCAATACCCCCAAAACATCCAGCGCGTACCCCCTTTCGTACCCCCAAAACAAAGGGATTGGATGGGAAGGCATGGCAAGACATGGGAGGTAAAGACCACGAAATACGCGGGTTAGCAATGGTTTCGGGAAGCCATGGGAGGGATCGGGAACGCCAAATGGCGGAAGAGGTGGGATTCGAACCCACGGTACGGTCTCCCGCACGCCGGTTTTCAAGACCGGTTCCTTAAACCACTCGGACACTCTTCCATCTGATCGATAGGGTTGTGAAATCAACATTTTGCTGATTTTTTGAAAACGGCAAGTGCTACCGCTTTGCGACCCAACCATTTGATCGCTGGCTTTTTAGCAGTTTTGATTGCCGCGTCAACTTGCCCGGCAGCGTTCCGACAGGATTGCGCGTTGAAATACCGCTCCCGGCGCGGCCCTTCCAACAGTAATATTAATTCACGAACCTCTTGCGGAACACATATGGAACAGATAGTGTCTGTTCTGGATTTGTTTCACGATTCTCGATGGGGATGCCATGCTGACGCGCAAACAACAGGAACTCCTGCTGTTCATTCACGAGCGTATGAAGGAGTCCGGCATTCCCCCGTCATTCGACGAGATGAAGGATGCGCTGGATCTCGCCTCCAAATCGGGCATCCACCGGCTGATTACGGCGCTGGAGGAGCGCGGCTTCATCCGCCGCCTGCCCAACAGGGCCCGGGCGCTCGAAGTGATCAAGCTTCCCGAAGCCTATTCCACGAGCCTGCAACCGCGCCGCGGTTTTTCGCCGTCGGTTATCGAAGGCAGCCGTGGCAAGCAGCCTGCGCCGGCCGCCCCGCCGCAGCGCGTGCCGCAATCCGAGATCGCCTCCTCCGTTTCCGTGCCTGTCATGGGCCGCATCGCCGCGGGCGTTCCGATCTCCGCTATCCAGAACAACACGCATGAGATCACCGTTCCCGCAGAGATGATCGGCAGCGGCAATCACTACGCGCTGGAGGTCAAGGGCGACTCGATGATCGAGGCCGGCATTTTCGATGGCGACACCGTCATCATCCGCGATGCCAGCACCGCCAATCCCGGCGAAATCGTCGTCGCCCTTGTCGACGACGAGGAAGCCACGCTGAAGCGGTTCCGCCGCAAGGGCGCCTCTATCGCGCTTGAAGCTGCCAACCCTGCCTACGAGACCCGCATTTTCGGGCCGGACCGCGTGAAGATCCAGGGCAAGCTCGTCGGCCTCATTCGCCGCTACCACTGACCGCAGGCTCGGTCTCGAAACTGCCTGTCCGCCAGTCATAGCTGCGATGACGGGACCATGGCCGCTCAAGCGTTTCGACGGCGGGCGTGACTGTTGCATCAGTCAGTGATGTGCCGGCATTGTCACCGGCGGGCGTGATTTCGAGAGCGCCCGTTCGACGCAGATGCCGCGCCGTGACCAGTCGTGCGCCGGTACGGCAGGCATTTAGCCGCAGCGCGAAGGGGACGACAACGAGATCCGCTCCGTCACAGGCGATCCCCAGGAAGGCCGTGTCCTCAAGTGTGACGATGCGCCAGCCGCTCGGCGACACGGCGGCGCAAAACGCCCCGGTTTCGCAGACAAAGCCCGGTCCCTTACGGGCTGCTTCCAATGCCGCGGCCATGGCGGCTTTCGCCTTCTGATGATTAGCCTGCCGGCGTGGTTTTTTCCAATTGTCGGCCGCCGCTCCCTCGTTTTCCGGTTCCAGCGTCAAGCCTGTGGTCTTTCTCAGTTCCGGTTTGACGAGAGTGCCAAGCCGAAGGGCGCGGCGCCATTGATCGTAGATGAAACCCGGCGGCCGGGTGCGGTTCGCGGCAATCCGGTCGTCGCGCAGGATGGCGACGAGCCGGCCGTCTTCCGACACAAGGACCTCCGGCAACCCCTTGCTGCCAGGCCAGAAGGCAAGGCCCAGTCCGAAAAGGACAAGCAGCGTTCCGGCATGACGCAGCCGCGTGCGCAGAAGGCAGACGAGGCCACCGCCAACACCGATCAGCAGGAAGGCAGACAAGGCAATGCGGCCAGTCACGACCTCGCCCTTCCAGCCAGCAACCCAGATCGACAGCGCGATCATCCATTCGATGCCCTTGCCCATGATCGCGAATGGAACCGCATCCAGGCCGAGCGGCATCAGCAGCACCGCAATGAGCCCGAATGGCATGACGATGGTGCTGATGACCGGCATGGCGAGCAGATTGCCGGCAAGCCCGTAGGCAGGAATGCGGTGAAAATGTCCGATGGAATAGATGAGCGTCGACAATCCACCGATCAGTGAGGAAAGCAGCAGGCCGCCGACAAAGCGCCCGGCCGCGCCTGCGAAGAGTTGGAACGGCCCTCCCCGGCTCTCCTGCCTGACCGGCCGCTCCCGCCAGGCGGCGTAGCCGGCGACGAGGCCGAGCGTTGCCGCATAGGACATCTGGAAACCGGGATTGGTGACTGCGGACGGCGTGACCAGCAGGATGAGGATCGCCGAGATCGCCACATTGCGCAGGCTGATGGCGGACCGCCCGAACAGCACGGCGACGAGCATGACGCAGATCATGATCCAGGAGCGCACCGCCGAGATCGCGCCGCCCGACACGAGGATATAAAGCGTCACCATGACGAGCGCTCCGGCGGCGGCGATCTTTTTTGTCGGGTAGCGCTCGGCAAACCCCGGGATCAATGCCATCAGCATGCGCATGCCGACGAGGAACGTGCCGGCGGCGAGCACCATATTCAGCCCGGAAATGGCAAGCACATGGGCAAGCCCGGCCTGCCTGAGCGCTTCGACCGTATCGGGGCTGATCGCCCGCTGTTCGGCGGTCACCAGCGCAGCCGCAATCGCGCCGGCATCGCCATCGATGCGGCCATGAATATGCTCGGTCAGATTGTTGCGCCAGGTCGCAATTTCCTGCCGGACCCGTTCCTGAAAGCCGGCCTCGCGCACAGCGCCAGCCGTCGGCACACTGTAAAAGTAACCGACTGCGCCGTTGCCGGAAAAATATGCGTCGAACGCAAAATCGTTGAGCCCAGACAGCGCCGGGCCGGACGGAGGCCCCAGGCGCGCGCGGCCCGCTATCCCGCTGCCGATGGGGATCGGCTCATGTCGGCTGCGGGAAAGCAGCGTCACCACATCGGGCGACCGCTTCAACACGGGATCACGCGTCGTCTCCAGCGCAATGCGATAGCGGATCGCACCCTTTCCGTCCCCCTCCCGGGAGAGCACGCGGCCGCTGATCTGCGTCGTCACCGGCGCATCGAGGATGATCGTGCCGAGCCGCGCGCTTTCGAGGGCGGCAAGCAGCATGCCGACGGGAATGAGCAGGGCGGCGCCAGCGGCGATCGCCACCCAATCCCCCGCGCGCCACAGCCGCCAGGCGGGCCACGACATGGCGAGGACGAGCACAGCAAGCGTGACCAGCGGCGGATCGGTTGCTGCCGTGAACCAGAGCGCCGCGCCGATACCGAGAAAGACGGGAACGAACAGAAAGAAGTGGCCGTGCGCCCTCTCCTGCGCGAATGCCGCAGCAAATGTCTGCCGCGCCGCGAGGCGCTTGCGAAGCCGGCGGGTGGCGCGCATGATGGTGCCGGGCTCCGCCAGATGTTGCGGCGCAGCGCGACGGAGAGCCGGCAAGGCTCGGTCCTCGCCCGTCGCCTGCCAGGCAAGGGCCTCGGGCATTTCCGCCTTTTGCGCGACTTCCACTTCGGCCATGATCGCGGCCCTGCTCCGTCCCGATTGCACTATGCAATCGAACGGGGAATTCTTCAATCGGCAGTAGGCGCATGAAATGCTAAGCAAGACATAAGGGATGCGCCCTCCATAATTTGCCAAGCACCCTCAATGGTTGCTTGCAACTTGATGGAAACGGTAGATATTGCGTTGCCGGAAAGTCCATTTCCGCAATGCACAATTTGCCTTTCGTATTGCTTGGCAGGGCGCCATAAATGGGCTAGCAAAACGAGCATGTCCATGGTTGCGGCACGGGTCTCGTGCCACCATTCGAAACAACGGAGGATCGTTATGACAGGAACCAGCGCGAGCGTATCGATAGGCGACAAGACAGTCGAACTGCCGACGCGATCCGGGACGATCGGCCCCGACGTGATCGACATCGGTACGCTCTACAAGAATACGGGCACTTTCACCTACGACCCCGGCTTCACCTCCACCGCTTCGTGCGAATCGAAAATCACCTATATCGACGGTGACGAAGGCGTTCTGCTGCACCGCGGTTATCCGATCGAGCAGCTCGCCGAGCACGGCGATTTTCTCGAGGCCTGCTACCTACTGTTGTATGGCGAACTGCCGACAAAGGCCCAGAAAGACGACTTCGACTACCGGGTCACGCACCACACCATGGTGCATGAGCAGATGTCGAAATTCTTCACCGGTTTCCGCCGCGATGCGCATCCTATGGCTGTCGTGTGCGGCGTTGTCGGCGCGCTCTCGGCCTTCTACCACGACTCGACCGACATCACCGATCCGCACCAGCGCATGGTCGCCTCGCTGCGCATGATCGCCAAGATGCCGACGATCGCCGCCATGGCCTACAAGTACCATATCGGTCAGCCCTTCGTTTATCCGAAGAACGACCTCGACTATGCGTCGAACTTCCTGCGCATGTGTTTTGCCGTTCCCTGCGAAGACTATGTGGCCAATCCGGTTCTTGCTCGCGCCATGGACCGCATCTTCATCCTGCATGCGGACCACGAGCAGAATGCATCGACCTCCACCGTGCGTCTTGCCGGCTCTTCGGGTGCCAACCCGTTCGCCTGTATTGCGGCCGGCATTGCCTGCCTCTGGGGCCCGGCCCATGGCGGCGCGAACGAAGCGGCGCTCAACATGCTCGCCGAAATCGGTTCGGTCGAGCGCATTCCGGAATATGTCGCCCGCGCCAAGGACAAGAACGACCCGTTCCGTCTGATGGGCTTCGGCCACCGCGTCTACAAGAACTATGATCCGCGCGCGCGCATCATGCAGAAGACGACGCATGAGGTACTGGGCGAGCTTGGCATCAAGGACGACCCGATGCTGGAAGTGGCGATGGAACTCGAGCGCATCGCGCTGACGGACGAGTACTTCATCGAGAAGAAGCTTTATCCGAACATCGACTTCTATTCCGGCATCACGCTGAAGGCGCTCGGCTTCCCCACCACCATGTTCACGGTGCTCTTCGCACTCGCCCGCACGGTCGGATGGATCGCCCAGTGGAACGAGATGATCGAGGATCCGGAACAGCGCATCGGCCGCCCGCGCCAGCTCTATGTCGGCGCCCCGAAGCGCGACTACGTCCCGGTCTCCAAGCGCTGATCTCAGCAGGACCACAAGAAATAAGCCCGGTCAGTTACGACCGGGCTTTTTTTTGGCGAGAAGATCGAGGATCACGGCCGCGCCGGTCTCGCCCGGCGGGCGATCGGTCTGCATCGCGTCATGGACGAGATCGTAGCCTTCCAGCATGGCACGGCGCTGCGCCGTGTCGCTCGAATGCCGCTCGAACCAGCGCGTCAAGGTGCCGGGGCGCACCTGTTCGTTGAGATATTCAGGCACAACGCCGTAATCTACGATCAGATTGGGGATCGCCGCCGTCCAGACCTTTATCCTGCGAAGGAAAAGGTTCGCCAGCCAGTCGAAGCGATATGTCGAGGCGACCGGCACGCGGGCAAGCGCCAGCTCGAGGATCACCGTACCGGAGGCGGCAATGGCGGCATCCGCCTCGGCAAACGCCCGCCACTTGTCCTCGGAAGAGACCGTAATTTCCGGCTTCACGGCCCAGTCCGCCGTCAGTCGCCGCACAAGCGTTTCCTGCCGCGATACGGTTGGCAGCAGAAAACGCATGCCCGGATGGCGCGCGGAAAGCTCCTTCACCGTCTCGCCGAAAATCGGCAACAGGCGGTTGATCTCCGTGCTGCGCGAGCCGGGGAGCAGCAGGCAGAGGCGTTCGCCCGCATCCCGATCCGCGCGGGAAAGCCGCAAGGCACGCACGCGCTGGATATCGGGATCGCCGATCAGCCGATGGCCGACATAGGTGGTCTTCGGGCCGCCGAGACGCTCCATCACCGCCGGCTCGAAGGGCAGCAAGGCAAGGACATGGTCGACATAGGCGCGCATGCGCGGCGCGCGCTCTTCCTTCCACGCCCAGACACTGGGGCAGACGTAGTTGACCACCGGCAGATCCGGCAGCGCCTTTCGCACGCGCCTGGCGACGCGATGGGTGAAATCCGGGCTGTCGATGATAAGCAGAACGTCCGGCCGCGCAGCGATCAGGGCATCGGCCGTCTGACGAATGCGGCGCAGCAGCGATGGCAGGCGCTTCAGCACCTGGGAAATACCCATGATGGACAGCTCGGAAAAATCGAACAGGGAAATGAGCCCCTGCCGCTCCAGCGCCTCACCGCCGACGCCGACAAGTTCGATCCCGCCCGGATAGGCAACACGCAGCGCCGCGACAAGATCGCCGCCAAGCAGGTCGCCGGAGACTTCGCCGGCAATGACACCGATCTTGATCGTCTCGCCCGTCATTAGGTTTTCTCCGCTCTTTCCGGCAGGATCCCGGTCACGAAAAGCCCGTCCGCATTGGCCTCCGCAACCAGCGCATCGCGCTCCAGCACCAGCGAGCGGCCCGCCTCCACGGCGATACCGGCAAGCCCGGCCGCTTTCGCGCGGCGCAAGGTTTCCACGCCGATCGACGGCAGGTCGGCGCGCAGATCCTGGCCCGGCTTGCAGAGTTTTACCAGTACGCCCTTGCGACGCTGGGAAATGCGGCCGGAGATGCGGAGCGCGGCAACACGCTCCAGCATGCCATCCGTGCCTTCCGCGCCCTCCAGCGCCACCACGCGTCCGCCGACGGCGACAGCGCCCTGCCCCACATCCAGCCGGCCGAGCGCCAGGGCGACGGCAGCGGCGGCGGCGATGTCGGCTTCGGCGGCGGTATCCGGCTTTACGGAGCCAAGCGGCCCCTCGGTGCCGAGCAAATCCGGCACGATTTCATGGGCGCCGACCACGCGCACGCCTTCCGCCTCGATGAGGCGGATAACCATCCTCAAAACGGTGTCGTCGCCGCCCTTGAGCAAGGTTCGCACAACGGAGGGAACGGCCAGCAGGGCCTTGAAGGGGGCGTGGATATCGCGCCATTCCGGCCGGCGTCGCACCCAGCCGGAAAGCACCGCGCGGCCGATGTCATGCTTGCGAAAGGCAGCGCCGATGCCGGCATAGTTTCCGATGGAGATGATTTCGTGGTCGAAGCCCGCCCAGTCCTCCGCGGACTCATCCCGCAGCGAGAGAATATAGGGGCTTTCGCCGCGCGCGCGGGCAGCTTCGGCGACATAGCGCGGCAGCAAGCCGCCGCCGGCGATGATGGCCAGCCGGTCATGTGCTCCGTGCCGGCCCTCCGTCATCGGGCTCAGCCCTTGCCCCGGTTCGGGGAGGACAGGGCGCGGTCGCTATCGGCAGCAATGAAATCAAGGATATGCATGACAGGAACGCTGTCGGCATATTGCTCACGGATCGCCGCCGCATTGGCGCGGACGGAACCCTCGCCCTCGAAGATCTGCTTGAAGGCGCGGCGGACCTGATGGATCGACGCCTTCTCAATACCGGCGCGGGCCATGCCGACGACGTTGAGGCCGCCGAGAATACCGGGATTACCGTTCAGCATGCCATAGGGAATGACGTCGTAGGACACCGCCGAAAGACCGCCGATAAAGGCATGGCGACCGATACGGGTGAACTGGTGCACCGCCGATCCGCCGCCGAGGATGACACGGTCCTCGACCTTCACATGGCCGGCGAGCATGACATTGTTCGACAGGATGATGTGATCGGCGAGGATGCAGTCATGCGCGACGTGCGAATTGGCAAGGAAGAGGTTGTGGTTGCCGACGACGGTCTTGCCGCCGCCCTCGGTCGTGCCGGTGTTCATCGTCACGCCTTCGCGGATCACACACATTTCACCGATGTCGAGCGTCGTCTCGGCGCCGTCGTGACTGACGCTCTGGGGCTCGCCGCCGATGACGGCATTGGCGAAAATGCGGGTTCCGCGGCCGATGACCGTGCGGCCGGTGACGACCACATGGGTCAGAAGCTCCACGCCATCATGAAGAACGACCTTGGGCCCGACATGGCAGAAGGGACCAACGACAACGTTCTCACCGATGATCGCCCCGTCCTCGATGACGGAGAGCGGGTGAATCTTCGCAGTGGCGGCAATCATTTTCAGGCGTCTTCCTTTTTCACGATCATCGCGCCGATATCAGCTTCGGCGACAAGTTGCCCATCAACTTTTGCGTCGCAGTGAAACTTCCAGATATTGCCACGCTGCTTCTGCTTCGTGACATGGAATTCCACGCGGTCGCCGGGCACGACAGGCTTGCG
Organism: Shinella sp.; assembly: GCF_049651085.1. Taxonomy (GTDB): domain Bacteria; phylum Pseudomonadota; class Alphaproteobacteria; order Rhizobiales; family Rhizobiaceae; genus Shinella. The sequence continues at coordinate 154,701 of NZ_JBASBL010000020.1, read as the reverse complement.
GAAGCGAGCATTGTCGATCGTCATGAAATAGACGAGGTTAGACCCCGTACCGGCCTTTCGGGCGCAGATCGCGCCGGCCGTCTGCGCCATGCCTTCGACGAGCAAAACGCCGGGCATGATCGGATGATCGGGAAAGTGCCCCATGAAGTGCGGCTCGTTCACCGTCACGTTCTTGATGCCAATCGCGGACTGGTCACCGTCAATCTCGATGATCTTATCGACCATCAGGAAGGGATAGCGGTGGGGAAGAAGCGTCAGGAGTTCACGCAGGTCAGCTACACCGAGCGTCGCCTTGGTTTCTTCACTCATCTTTGCCGCCTTTCTTCTGGACTCGAGTACCGGAGCGCATGACGATTTCCGCCATGTCGCGTAGAAAATCGCGCATCGGGCGCGCGGGAATGCCGCCGTATTTTTCGCCGGCCGGAATGTCGGAAACGACACCGCTCATTGCAGCGATCTGTACGCCGTCGCCGATGGTGATATGGCCGTTGACGCCGGATGCACCGCCGATCATCACCCCGTCACCGATCCGCGTGCTACCGGCAATGCCGACCTTGCTGACGATGCCGCAATGGCGGCCGATGCGCACGTTGTGACCAACCTGGACCTGATTGTCGATCTTGGTCCCCTCGCCGATCACCGTGTCGTCCATCGTGCCGCGATCGATCGTCGTGTTCGCACCGATCTCCACATCATCCTGAATGATGACACGGCCGATCTGCACGATCTTGATCATGCCCGGCTTGGGGCCAGGTGCATAACCGAAGCCGTCCTGACCGATGCGTGCGCCGGGATGGATGATGACATTGTTGCCGATCAGCGCATATTGCACCGTCGCCCCTGCGGCGATCGTGCAGTTGCGGCCGATCCGGCAATCCGCGCCGATGACGGCGCCGGAACCGATATGCGTGCCCTCGCCGATCTCCGCACCCTTGCCGATCACGGCCATGGGCTCGATGACGACGCCGGGCTCGACGCGCGCCTCAGGATCGACATAGGCGCCCGGCGCGATGCCGCTGGCGGCGGAAGTCATCGTTTCCGGCCGCATGGCCGAGGGATGCAGCAAGGCGCCGGCAAGCGCGAAAGCGGTATGCGGACGCCGGGAAAGCAGCACGGCGATATGGCCCGGCACCAGCGCAGCCAGAGCCGCATCGCACAGGATTGCGGTCGCCTGACTGGTTTCCAGCTCGGCCTTCATCTTGCGGGAAAGGATGTAACAGATATCGCCGTCTTTCGCCCGGTTTACGGGCGAAACGCTGCGCACGATACGATCGGCATGCGCAGCATCGGCAAGCTCCGCCCCAAGCGCTACCGCCAGGTCACCCAGACGGATCCCGTCATGGGGCGGAAAAAACCAGTTATGCTCCATCGGCACGACTCCAGAACGTCTATGTTCTCGCAGTTCTGGACAAAATGCCTCAGAACTGGGTTGCGATACCGAACTTGAAGCGCTGAACCTCGTCGAACGATTCCTTCTTGATAGGAACCGCATAGTCGAACCGCAGCGGACCGAACGGCGACGCCCAGATGATGCTGGCGCCGACGGATGCACGAAGGCTCATGCTCGTGCCCTGGACATTGTCCGCAGCAACGGTCGCGACATCATTGCCGTAGAGCGTGCCGGCATCGACGAACACCGCACCGCGGAAGCCCGAGTCACGCGGCAGCATCGGCAGCGGGAACGAGGCTTCGGCAGAAGCCGTGAAATAGGTCTCGCCACCAAGCGAGTCGCCCGTCGACGTCGCCCGCGGGCCGATGCCGTGGGACTCGAAGCCGCGAAGCTCGGATGCCGACAGCGTAAACTGGTCGAAGACCTTCGTTTCGCCGCCCGTGCCCCACATGTGACCACCGCTGACGGAGAGCGAGCCGATCACGTCCGCATCGTCGAGAATCGTGTGGAAGTACCGCGCCTTGCCCGAGATCTTGTAGAAGTCGGAATCCCCGCCCAGGCCGGCGAATTCCTGGGTAATCTGCGCAAAGATACCCTCGCGCGGCATCGTGCGGTCATCGATCGTATCATAGGTCAGGCTATGCGAGATCGACGAACGCACCCAGGGGCCGTTGTTGACGACGTCCTGATACGGCGAGGACAGCTTGGAAAGATCGCTCGAGTTGTAGTCGAGACGCGTGTAGTTGTAACGGAACGTCGTCGACAGGTCTTCGGTGATCGGTGCGGTCACACGCAGGCTGAAGCCCTTCGAGTTGACCGAGTAGAAGTCCTCGCTCTTGTCCTCGTTGCTGAAGACGTCAAAACCGGCCGCAAGACGGTAGCCGAGGAAGTAGGGCTCCGTGAAGGACAGGTTGTAGTCGCGGGAATCCCTGCCGCCGCCTGCCGCCAGGCGAATATACTGGCCGCGACCGAGGAAGTTCTTCTCTTCGATGGATGCTTCGAGCTTGAAGCCGCCGCCATTGCCGGTCTCGTAACCGCCGCCGATACCGAAGGAGCCGGTCGACTGGTCCTGAACATCGACAACCAGAACAACGCGGTCAGACTGGCTGCCCGGGGCGGTCGTGATGTTGACGGACGTGAAATATCCAAGAGCCTCAAGGCGGCGCTTGGCGCGCGCAATGACTTCCTGGTTGAATGCATCGCCTTCGCCGATATCGAACTCGCGACGGATGACATAGTCCCGGGTACGGGTGTTGCCGCGGATTTCGATCCGCTCGACATAGGCGCGCTCGCCCTGATCGACCAGATAGTCGACGGCGATCGTGCCATTGCCAAGGTCGCGGTTGCCGCGCGGCGTAACGCGAGCGAAGGGATAGCCCTTTGCTGCGACGCGCTGCGAAATCTCGGACATGGTCTCCTGCACGTCCTTCGCACGGTAGACCTTGCCGGGGCGCGATTCGATCAAGCCCTGCAATTCTTCGGCTTCGACGCCTTCGACAGTCGATTCGACGTTCACATTGCCGAAGTCGTAACGCTGGCCTTCTTCCACCGTGAAGGTGACGACATATTCGTTCGAGGCTTCATCGAGAACCGCTTCCGAGGAAATGACGCGGAAGTCGGCATAGCCACGGTTGAAGTAGAACTCGCGCAGCACCTCTTCGTCGGCGCGCAGCTTATCCTCGTTATAGACGTCCTTGCGGGTCAGGAACGAGAGGAAGTTCGACTTCTTGGTCATGATGACGGAACGAAGGCGGCTGTTGCTGTAAGCCTCGTTACCGACAAAATTGATCTGCGAGATCTTCGTGCGATCGCCTTCGTCCACGACAAAGGCAAGGTTCACGCGACCGTTGCCGAGCGGATAGGTCTGCGTGGTGACGTTGGCGTCGCTGCGGCCGATCGCGGCATAGGCGTCGCGGATAGCCTGCTTGTCGGCTTCGATCGACGTCTCGCTGAACGGGCCGTTCGAGCGCGAACGCAGCACGTTCTGCAGCTTGTCGTCCTTGATCTTGCGGTTGCCGTTGATGACAACTTCGTTGATCAGCTGGTTTTCGTTGACGACGACGACAAGTGCGCCGCCGGCCACTGAAATCTTGACGTCGGAGAAATAGCCGGTCGCGTAGAGGCGGCGTACCGACTCATCGATGTCAGCGTTGGAAAAATTCTTGCCGGGAGCAATCGAGATATTCGCCTTGACCGTATCTGCGCTGACGCGATCTGCGCCCCGCACCTGGATACTGCGCACGACGGCAGCTTCAGCCCCGGTGGCGGAGACAAGCGTGGCAACAGAGCCGCCCGTGACAACCATACTCGCCGACAATGCAACGGCAGACACGGCGTTCAAAAAGTTTGAACCAGCTTTCATGTTCACTACTTACCTTCGTTATATCGCCCGGCAGGCATGCCCGATTCCGGTCACGTTTGCCGTTTTAACCGCTTTTGCCATCTAAGCAAGGTCACGCGTTAATTTCTGTTTACTTCAAATGAAACCGTGGCCTCATGGCCACTACCTCTTTTTCATCACGGTAAACAGACCGTTAGCATGACCGTCTCTCGGCTGCGGCTCCCCTTAATCAATTTGCTGCCGCTCGGCTGAGCTGCCTCAACTGAGAAGCATGGAAATATCGTTCCAGGTCGCAAAAACCATCAACATCAGCACCAGCGCCATGCCGATGCGAAATGCGATCTCCTGCGCCCCGGGCCCGACAGGCCTGCCCCGAACAGCCTCCACCGCATAGAACATCAAGTGGCCGCCATCAAGTACCGGAACGGGCATCAGGTTCAAAAGTCCAATGGAAACAGAAAGTACGGCGGCCAGCTGCAGCAATGCGGCAACACCGAGCGTCGCCATCTGGCCCGAAGCCTGCGCCACACGGATCGGCCCGCCCAGTTGGTCCGCCTTCATGCGGCCCGTGACGAGATTCGCCAGATAATCGAACGTGCCCGTCACGATATGCCAGCTCTGCACCACGCCCTGCCCTACGGCTTCCAGCGGACCGTATTCCACGACGCGGAAATTGCCTGTTTCCTGGCTGGTGACGATGCCGATCTGGCCAAGTTCGATCTTGTTGCCGAACTGGTCCGTGATCTCGGTGCGCTTGGGCACCACGGGAAGGTCCAGGTCGGCGCCGTCGCGGCGCACGGTCACGGTGATCTTGAGTTCCGGGCGAACGCTCACATACCGGCGAACATCGTCGAACGTCACGACCGGGTTTCCGTCAAGCGCCAGCAGAAGGTCGCCCGGGCGCACGCCCGCTTCTTCCGCCGCGCTGTCCGGGCGGACTTCCGCAACGACCGGATCCGCGATCTGGCGGCCATAGATGGAGAACATCACGGCGAAAATGGCGATGGCCAGCAGGAAATTGGCGATGGGGCCGGCGGCGACGGTGATCGCTCTTTTCCACAGGGCGGCGCCCAGGAAGGTGCGCTCGCGCACGCCCTCGGGCAGCGCGGCAACGGCCTTGTAGTCGGGGGTCGAGGCCGGGTCGTCGTCGCCGAGGAACTTCACATAGCCGCCGAGCGGAATTGCGGAGAGCTTCCAGCGCGTGCCGTGCCGGTCGGTGAACCCCAGCAGCTCCGGGCCGAACCCGACGGAAAAGGCCGTGATCCCGATGCCCGACCAGCGTCCGGCAAGATAGTGGCCCATCTCATGCACGAAGACGATCAGCGTCAGCACGATCAGGAAGGGAACGATATACCCCGTCAAGAAGCCGACGGAGCCTGCCAGCATATCCATATTTCCAGTCCCCAGTCTTTCGTGATCACGGGCCGAAAAGGAACACGCCTGCCGGCGTATTCGCGGTGCCCGACACGATCGCGTCGCCAAGTACAATGAGGAACGCGGCGAAGCAGGCGAAAACAAGGCCGTCGACGCGATCCATGACGCCGCCATGTCCCGGAATGAGGCGGCTTGAATCCTTTGCGCCGAAGCGGCGCTTGATGAAGGATTCGAAAAGGTCGCCGATCTGGCTGAAAACCGACAGCACGAGGGCGATGATCGGCACCCACAGGCCGTTCAGCGAGAAGAACGCCATATGCACCAGCGTGCCGGCGATGACAGCGGAAAGCGCGCCGCCGATCGCCCCCGACCAGGTCTTGCCGGGGGAAATGGATGGCGCAAGCTTTGGCCCGCCGATCGCTCGGCCGATGAAATAGGCAAGGATATCCGTCGCCCAGACGACGGCGAAGATGAAGAGCATGGCCGCAAAGCCATGGGCGGTGTCACCGCGGATCGTGGCCAGCGAAATCACCGTCAGGCCAGAGTAGACGATACCGCCCGCAAGCCAGCCGCTCCCCTTCAGGACCAGCGTATAGACGATGCCGACGGCCGTAGCACCAAGAAGCAAAGGCAGCGCAAGCTCGTCGACGCCGAAAAGGACAAGGCTGGAGACGAGAACAACGGATAGCCAGCCGAATGCATTGCCGCGGAAATCCGTTTCCGGAAGCCGCGTGATCGTCGACCATTCGTAATAGACGAGCACGGCGATCGCTGCGGCGAGCGCGCGGAAGGCAAGCCCGCCGAACCAGGTTGCCGCCAGTACGACGGCGGCGAGCACGATACCGGAAAGAATGCGCAGGCGCAGTTCACTCTGCATCATGAACCCACCGCAAGCGTGGCGGCTGGCTGCAACCCGCCGAAACGGCGTTCGCGCATGGCATAGCGAGAGAGCGCGGACACGAAGGTCTCGCGCGTGAAATCCGGCCAGAAATCGGGAATGAACATCAGTTCCGCATAAGCTGCCTGCCAGAGCAGGAAATTGGAGAGCCGTTCCTCGCCGCTGGTGCGGATGATGAGGTCGGGGTCAGGAATGCCGGACGTATCGAGGGCTGCGCCGATACGCTCCGGCGTGATGTCATCGGCGGCAAGCCGTCCGGCGGCAACCTCTGCTGCGAGCGAGCGCATGGCACGGGCGATTTCGTCACGCGAGCCGTAGTTGAAGGCGATCACCAGCGTGATGCCGGTGTTTTCACGCGTCGTGTCCTCGGCTTCCAGCAGCAGCGGCAGGATATCACCAGAGAGGTTTTCCCGGTCTCCGATGATACGGATGCGCACATTCTGCCGCTTGAGCACGGCGAGGTCGCGTCGGATGAAGGTCTTCAGAAGCCCCATCAGGTCGGAGACTTCACTTTGCGGCCGGCTCCAGTTTTCCGAGGAGAAGGCAAAGAGCGTCAGGTAGGAAACACCGCAATCGCCAGCCGTCCGCACGGCTTCGCGCACGGCCTCGACGCCCTTGCGATGCCCCATGGCGCGCGGCAGTCCGCGCGCGCTCGCCCAGCGTCCGTTGCCATCCATGATGATGGCGACGTGTGCCGGTACGGTGCTGGGCGAGAGCTGGTTCATGAGCAATCCGGTAAGGAGAAACGAAAACAGGTGGCCAATGGCTTAAACCTGCATGATTTCCTTTTCCTTCTCTGCAAGCAAGCGATCGACGTCCAAAATCGTCTCGTCCGTCATTTTCTGTACTTTTTCCGATTGAACGCGGGACAGATCCTGCCCGATATCGCCATCCTTCTCGGCTTTCTTGAGGTCGTCCATGCCGTCGCGGCGCACGTGGCGGATCGCCACCTTGGCCTTTTCGGCATAGTCGTGGGCGACCTTGACCAGCGATTTGCGGCGCTCTTCGTTGAGCTCGGGCAGCGGAATGCGCAGGTTCTGGCCGTCGATGATCGGGTTGAGGCCGAGATTCGATTCACGAATGCCGCGCTCGACGGCGCTGACCATGCTCTTGTCCCAGACGGAGACCGACAGCATGCGCGGCTCGGGAACGGTGATGTTGGCAACCTGGTTCAGCGGCACGCGCGAACCATAGGCTTCGACCTGCACCGGATCGAGCACGTTGGCCGAGGCGCGGCCGGTGCGCAGCGAGGCAATGTCGTTCTTGAACGCGTTGATCGCGCCGTCCATGCGGCGCTTCAGTTCCTTAAGGTCAATACCTTCACTCATCGGAATACTCCCGTTTTCATAAAGCGGCGGCACGCGCAAGCTGTGCGCGCCTCAAGAATCAGTTGTCGGTTACGATGGTACCGTGTCCGCCGCCGGTCAATATTTCGGCAAATCCGCCCTTTTCATGGATGGAGAAGACGATGATCGGGATGGAATTTTCACGCGCCAGCGCGACGGCGGCGACATCCATGACGGCAAGGCCCTTTTCGAGCACTTCGCTATGCGTCAGGCGGTCGAAGCGGGTGGCGGTCGGGTCCTTCTTCGGATCGGCGGAATAGATGCCGTCGACCTGCGTGCCCTTGAAGATCGCCTCGGCGCCCATTTCGGCGGCGCGCAGCGCGGCGGCCGAATCGGTCGTGAAGAACGGGTTGCCGGTACCGCCGGCGAAGATCACCACACGGCCGGCCGCCAGGTGATGGAGCGTTGCTCGCTGCGAGAAGCTCTCGCAGATCTCCGGCATGGCGATGGCCGAAAGGACGACGGTGTCGATGTCGAGCTTGCGCAGCGAGGTTGCCAGCGCCAGCGCATTGATGATGGTCGCCAGCATGCCCATGTGGTCGCCGGTGACGCGGTCCCCACCCTTGGATGCCACGGCGACGCCGCGGAAGATATTGCCACCGCCGACCACGACGCCGACCTCGACGCCGAGCGCGCGGGCTTGCGCGATATCGGAGGCGATGCGATCGGCGACCGCGACGTCGATGCCGAAGCCCTGCGATCCCATCAGCGCCTCGCCCGAGGCTTTCAGCAGAACACGTTTGTAGATTGGCTTGGCAGTCATTGTCGCTCCTGAACTTGCGCGCCTGCTCGCCCGAACCCGCAGCCGGACAGAACCCGGGCGGTCCTGCGAAGGGCTACCCTTGCCGCAGAAGAAATTTCGGGGCAGGCATTTCGGCAAGCCGGATACACGAAGGGCGCCGCGTTGTCACGCGGCGCCCTCACCTTTTCCCTATCGGGCCATCTATTTCCCAAGAAGAATGGGAAAATCAGCCCTTGGCGGCTGCGGCTACTTCAGCGGCGAAGTCCGTTTCTTCCTTTTCGACGCCTTCGCCGAGCAGGAGACGGGCCATGCCGACGACTTCGATCGGCGCACCGACGGTCTTTTCAGCTTCCTTTACGGCAGCGCCGACGGTCAGGTCGGGGTTCATGACGAAGGCCTGCGACAGCAGGGCGACTTCCTCGAAGAACTTACGCATGCGGCCTTCGACCATCTTTTCGATGATGCTTTCCGGCTTGCCGGAATCGCGGGACTGCTCGATGAACACGTTGCGCTCGCGCTCGGCAACAGCAGCGTCGACTTCCTCGGCGCGGATGGCGAGCGGATTGGTCGCAGCAACGTGCATGGCGATCTGGCGGCCGATGGCGTTGAGGGCTTCCTTGTCGCCGGTCGACTTCAGCGCGATGAGAACGCCGAGCTTGCCAAGGCCGTCAGCAACGGAATTGTGGATGTAGGTCGCGACGACGCCGTCTTCGACCGACAGCTGCGTTGCGCGGCGCAGGTTCATGTTTTCGCCGATCGTGGCGATCGCGTCGGTGATCGTGTCGTGAACCGACTTGCCGGTTGCCGGATAGTTGGCAGCAGAAACCGCCTCGACGGAACCGTCGGTGCCGAGCGCGACGCTTGCGATGCCGCGGACGATGTCCTGGAAGGCATCGTTGCGGGCAACGAAGTCGGTTTCGGAGTTGACTTCGACGACGACGGCCTTGGTGCCGGCGCTGGCGATGCCGATCAGGCCTTCAGCTGCGGTACGGCCCGACTTCTTGTCAGCCTTCGCGATGCCCTTGGCGCGCAGCCAGTCGATGGCGGCTTCCATGTCGCCGTTGGTTTCAGCAAGCGCCTTCTTGCAATCCATCATGCCTGCGCCGGTCTTTTCGCGCAGTTCCTTCACCATTGCTGCAGTAACACTCATCGTATCGCCTCTTTGCAGGTTCTAAGGGGAGTTTGGCAGGCTGTAGCAGTCCGCTGCTCCCGGTTATCGGCAGGGGGATGCCCCCTGGATGTAACAATGTGATGAACGGATCATCACAACGTTTTCCGGCGGCCGACGCCTCAGCGTCGAAAACGCTATCCGGAAAACGAACAAGGCCGTTCGACCTTTGGATGGAGAACGGCCTTGTCCTGATTTTTCAACGGGTAGCCACGAAAATCGTCGCCACCCTGCCCGATCAGGCTTCGGCTTCGAGTGCCGGCTCGACCGGAACTTCAGCGGAGGCACCGAGGTCGCGGCCCGAAGCGCCCTGCTGGCGCGCGATGCCGTCGATGGCAGCGCGGGCGATCAGGTCGCAGTAAAGGGCGATGGCGCGCGAGGCGTCGTCGTTGCCCGGGATCGGGAAATCGATCGGGTCCGGATCGCAGTTGGAGTCGATGACGGCGACGACCGGAATGCCGAGACGCTTGGCTTCCTCGATCGCGATCGATTCCTTGTTGGTGTCGATGATGAACATCAGGTCCGGCGTGCCGCCCATGTCGCGGATACCGCCGAGAGCCTTGTCAAGCTTCGCGCGCTCGCGCTCAAGGGTCAGGCGCTCCTTCTTGGAGTAACCCGAAGCTTCCGAGCTGAGGATTTCGTCGAGCTTGCGCAGGCGCTGGATCGAGTTGGAGATCGTCTTCCAGTTCGTCAGCATGCCGCCGAGCCAGCGGGCGTTGACGTAGTACTGTGCCGAACGCTTGGCAGCGTCAGCGATGATCTCGGACGCCTGGCGCTTCGTGCCGACGAACAGAACGCGACCGCCGCCGGCGACCGTGTCGCTGACGACCTGAAGGGCGCGCGACAGCATCGGAACGGTCTGTGCCAGGTCGATGATGTGAACGTTGTTGCGGTCGCCGAAGATGTACGGCTTCATCTTCGGGTTCCAGCGGTGCGTCTGGTGGCCGAAGTGAATACCAGCTTCGAGAAGCTGGCGCATAGAGAAATCGGGCAATGCCATGCCTAGTTATCCTTTTCCGGTTGAACCTCCGCAAGGCAAACAGCACCCCCATTCGGGGATACCACCGGGCGGAACGGACCGGATTTCTCCCGGACAATCCCATGCCTCACGTGTGGAATGGCTGCCCCTTACCCCCAGTGTCCCGGAAAATCAAGGGCAGCCGGTCAAAAAAGCGGTGAGGCTGCTGCCTACTTGCACTCCTGCGCCTTGAACATTTCCAGCTTGGCGAGCTTGCCGGACAGCACGAATTCACCATAGTCCATGGTGAGGTCACGGGTGATGCCGTTCTCGTAGAGTTTGAAGGACATGCGGTAGACCGGGAGCGCATCGCCTTCGCTGGTGTCGTTATAGTAGGCGATGGAGACCGGCCAGAAGGCCTGCTTGGAGAAGCTGCCGGCCCTGTCGGCGTCCGGGTCGCCGCTCTTCGGTGTCTCCTTCTTTCCGACGACAGCGGTCGTCATCAGCGCCTTGTCGCCAGAATCCGAGCCGTCGAAGATGCGTGATTCGAAGAATCGCTCCCCCTTTTTGGCGCGTGCGATCACTTCCAGCATATGCCCGGTCGGAAAACGGCTTGCGGCAAGCTCCACCTGCTTGGCGTCCGGCGCGGTAAGATCGACGCTTACGCCTTCCTTTTCCTCGCGGGCTGAGCCGCGCACTTCCTTGTCCAGCTTCTCGTCGGTGAACGAGCGGGTGAGGAAGCGGAAACTGCCGTTCTTCAGGTCCTCGTAGGTCGTGGTCTGCTGGTCGGCAACGCGGGTCTCGTCGCCGGTATTGATCTGCGTGACGAAGCGGAAGCTGACCGTATAGCCATCGCAGGGACTTCCGTTGAACTCGTAGACCATACGGCCATACATGCCGGCGATGCCCGAGCGCTCGGTCGCATCCTTGAGCTGGAGGTCATAGACGGCACGGTGCGGCGCGAGCCCGGCCGCCGGCGTGGCGAAGGCACTTGGGATGCCGATGCCGGCAAAGCATGCCCCGGTCGCAAGCGCCGTGACAAAGGATGAACGAAACATCCGTTTCCTCCTGTTGAAGTCGGTCGCGATGTTATATGAACTCTTCCGGCAAAAGCGAGGCAATATGCGCGCAAGGCCATATTCATTTCGATATCGCCAACGCCCGCCGCAGCGATATCCCAGACTGGCCAACAAGGGAGACCGGAATGTCCGCTGAAATCGAAAATCGCGTCAAGGAACTGGGCTACGATATTCCCGTGGCGGCTGCGCCCGCGGCCAACTACGTGCCCTTCGTCATCAGCGGCAACGTGCTTCACATTTCCGGCCAGCTGCCCATGCTCGACGGAAAGCTAGCCTATACCGGCCACCTCGGCCGGAATGTGGACGTCGCCGGCGGCCAGAAGGCGGCCGAACTGTGCGCTCTCGGCCTCCTCGCGCAGGCCAAGGCGGCGCTCGGCGACCTGTCGCGCATCAAGCGCATCATCAAGATCAACGGCTTCGTCGCCTCCACGCCCGATTTCGTCGAGCAGCACCTCGTCCTCAACGGCGCATCCAACTTCCTCGTCGGCGCCCTTGGCGATGCCGGCAAGCATGCACGCGCCGCCGTCGGCATGGCCTCGCTTCCCCTGAACGCCGCCGTCGAGATCGACGCCATCATGGAAATCGCCTGATGCACAAGTTCAACTGGCTGACCGAGAGGCCGATCGCCCATCGCGGCTATCATGACCTCAACCGGAATGTCTGGGAAAATACCCTGTCTGCCTTCACGCGGGCCGTCGATGCCGGCTTCGCCATAGAGTGCGACCTGCAATATGCCGCCGATGCCATTCCCGTCGTCTTCCATGACGACGACCTGAAGCGCCTGTGCGGCATAGAGGGCGACGTACGTCAGCGCACGGCCGGCGAACTTGGCCTCCTGAAAGTCGGCGGTACGGCGGACAAAATTCCGACACTGCGCCAGCTTCTCGGCCTCGTGAAGGGCCGCGTGCCGCTCGTGCTGGAACTGAAGGGCCGCAAGGGCGACGACGAGGGTTTCGCCATGGCGGTGCTCGACGCCATCGAGGACTATGACGGCCCCGTCGCGCTGATGAGCTTCGACCAGTGGCTGCTGAAGGACCTCAAGGAAATCGGCACCAGCCGCCCGGTCGGCCTGACGGCGGAAGGGCCCCGTCCGGAGAATTTTGCCGTGCACGAGGAAGCGATGCAGCTCGGGCTCGACTTCATCTCCTACCACTATGGCCACCTGCCGAACGCCTTCATCAGCCGGCAGCGCGACCTGGGCAAGCAGATCATCACCTGGACCGTGCGCGACGACGAAGCGCGCACGATCACGGCCAACAATGCGGACCAGATGACCTTCGAAGGTTTCGATCCGCGCGAAGCCCTGACGGCCTGAAGTGACGGAAGCGCTGCGCATCCGCGTCGAAACGAGTTTCGCCGATATTCCGGCAGAAGACTGGGGGCGTCTTTCGGGCGCCTCCAGGGCCGATGCGCAAACGCCCTACAATCCCTTCGTCAGCCACGCCTTCCTCTCTTCCCTCGACGAATCCGGCTGCGCCACCGCCGGGACCGGCTGGCTCGGCCAGCATCTCCTGCTGGAAGGCGACGACGGTGCGTTGCTTGGCGCCCTGCCCGTCTATCTGAAAAATCACAGCCAGGGCGAATATGTCTTCGACCACGGATGGGCGGATGCCTTCGAGCGCGCCGGCGGGCAATATTACCCCAAGCTGCAGGCCTCGATCCCCTTCACACCTGCGACCGGCCCGCGCCTCCTCCACCGGCCCGACCAGCCTGTCCTTCAAACGCAGGCAGCGCTTGCCGAAGGACTGAAGGAGCTGACCCGGCGGCACGGCGCTTCTTCCGCACATGTAACCTTCGTGCCGGAGGCGGAAATGCCGGTCTTCGAGGCAGCGGGCTATCTGCACCGCACCGACCAGCAGTTCCACTTCATCAACGAAGGCTACGGCGGGCACGACGATTTTCTCGAAACGCTCGCCTCCCGCAAGCGCAAGGCGCTGAAGAAGGAGCGCCGGGCCGCGCTGGAACACGGCATCGAGATTGACTGGCTGACAGGCAAGGATCTGACCGAATCCATCTGGGACCAGTTCTTCACCTTCTACACGGACACCGGCGGCCGCAAATGGGGCCGGCCCTATCTCAATCGCCGCTTCTACAGCCTGATCGGCGAACGCATGGCGGACGACATCCTGCTCGTCATGGCCCGGCGCGACGGACACTACATTGCCGGCGCGATCAACTTCATCGGCGGCGACACGCTCTACGGCCGCCACTGGGGCTGCATCGAGGACCATCCCTTCCTGCATTTCGAGGTCTGCTACCACCAGGCCATCGATTTCGCGATTTCGAGGGGGCTCGCGCGCGTCGAGGCCGGTGCGCAGGGCGAACACAAGCTGGCCCGCGGCTACCTGCCGGTGGTCACCCATTCGGCCCATCATATTGCCCATGCGGGCCTGCGCCGCGCTATCGCCGACTATCTCGAACGCGAACGGCGCGACGTCGAGGCGACAGGCGAGTATCTTGCCGAACACAGCCCCTTCCGCCGCGGTACGGACCACGACGACATCGACTGAACCAATCGGAGACAAGCATGACCGCCTACGACACCAACAACATTTTTGCCAAAATCCTGCGCGGCGAGATTCCCGCGCAGCGCGTCTACGAGGACGAGCACACCGTCGCCTTCATGGATGTGATGCCGCAGGCGAACGGGCACACGCTCGTCATCCCCAAGGCGCCGTCGCGCAACATCCTCGACGCCGACCCGCAAACGCTCGCCCGCCTCATGCCGGTGGTGCAGAAGGTGGCGGTTGCAGCGAAGGAAGCCTTCGAGGCGGACGGCGTCACGGTCATCCAGTTCAACGAGCCGGCCGCCGGCCAGACGGTCTATCACCTGCATTTCCACGTCATCCCGCGCATCGAAGGCCTGCCGCTGAAGCCGCATTCCGGCACGATGGAAGATCAGGGCGTGCTGGCGGCAAATGCCGAAAAGCTGCGCGCGGCGCTGAAATAAGCTTCAGCCTCGGTCATGCGCCGAGCAATGCCAGCCCCGCGGCCAGGAATGCAATGGCCGCGGCTATGCTTAGGATCTGACGGAAGCGTCCGCCGAAGAAGAAGCACAGCGCGCCGAACATAACCGCGCCAAGCCGCAGCCAGAGCGGCGAGGTTTCGAGCGTTCCTGTCGGGAAGAAGATCATCTTGGCAATGACCGCCGCCACCAGCGCGGTTGCGACCGCCCGCACCCAGTTCAGGATTTCCGACCGTTCGTCGATCCGGCTGCCGACGAGCACGCCCGCCCAGCGCCAGAGATCGGTCGCGAGCCATCCGGCAATGGCGATGTAGATATAGGGCCAGAGCCCGTCGAAACTCATCGCCTCGCCTCCCGCCGGCGCAATGTCCGTTCACCCCACCAGGCCAGCGTGCCGCCGATGACGCCCGTCAGCAGGATATCGTATTCCGGTGCGATCACCGCGAAGAGCCAGCCGAGCGCAAGGCCGATGCCCAGCGCCCAGTAGATCACGCGGTGGCGCGCGGAAATCCAGATCGAGGAGAGGAAATAGACCGGCGTCAGGAAGAACAGGCTGCCCGAGACGATCGGCGGAAACTCCGAGACGGCACCGTAGACGAGGCCGACAAGCACGATGTTGGCCAGCGTCAGCGTGATGCTGAATCCGGCGAAGAAAGCGGTGCGGCCGCTGCGTGGCACCGCGCGCACCCGCTCCATGGCAAAGACCCAGGCGGTGATCGCGACGAAGTGGGAAAGGATCAGCAGGAGCCAGGTCGGCGTGCGGCGATCGCGGATTTCCGGGACCAGCGAGGCAACCATCGGCATCATCCGCACGGAGGAGAGCGTCACGGCGATGAAGGCCGTCGCAACATGCGCGCCGGAAAGCATGGAGCCGACGAGGATCACCTTGGCGGGCAGCGCCCAGACCATGCCGGTCATGAACATCACCTGCCCGACCGGTACTTTCGCCTCCGCCGTGAGGGCGGCGAAACCGACGAACGAGAGCATCAGGATGATCGCCGGCAGGCTGAACAGGCCGCACATGCCACGGAGGAACCAGTGCATCTGGGATCGGGTGTCGGGCGCGGTCTCGGCAGTCATCGGGTCTCAGGGTCTTGCAGCAAAAAGAAAGCCGGGCAGTCGCCTGCCCGGCTCACATGTCTCGTCCAGCCGTTATTTCTTGCGCGGAACCTTCGGAACCGTGCCGGACTTGCGGGCCGGCTCGTCCTTCGGCGCATCGACCTTGGCCTCGGCCGCCTTGCGGGGCGACTTGGCCTTGGGCGGAGCGGCTTCCGCCGCAACGGTTTCCTTGGCCTTGCGCGGCTTTGCCTGCTTGGCGGGGCGTTCGGCGATTTCGGCCTTCGGCTTGATCGGCGCGGTTTCCGGCACGGCGTCGAGGATCAGGCCCGTCGAGCCATCTTCCTTCGGGCCGACGGTGACGCGAACGACGCCGCCCTTCTTGAGCTTGCCGAAGAGGATTTCGTCGGCGAGCTTCTTCTTGATGTTCTCCTGGATGACGCGCGACAGCGGACGGGCGCCCATCTTCTCGTCGTAGCCCTTCTCCGCCAGCCAGGCGATTGCTTCCTGCTCGAGGTCGAAGGTGACGTTGCGTTCGGCAAGCTGGGTTTCCAGCTGCATGACGAACTTCTGCACGACCTGATGGATGACCGGCGTCGGCAGCGAGCCGAACGGGATGATCGCATCGAGACGGTTGCGGAATTCCGGCGTGAACAGGCGGTTGATCGCCTCCAGATCCTCGCCCTCGCGCTTGGACGAGCCGAAGCCGATCGCGGCCTTGGCCATGTCGGAAGCGCCCGCATTCGTCGTCATGATCAGGATGACGTTACGGAAGTCGATCTTCTTGCCGTTATGGTCGGTTAGCGAGCCGTGATCCATGACCTGCAACAGGATGTTGTAGAGGTCGGGATGCGCCTTCTCGATCTCGTCGAGCAGCAGCACGCAATGCGGATGCTGGTCGACGCCATCGGTCAGAAGGCCGCCCTGGTCGAAACCGACATAGCCGGGAGGTGCACCGAGCAGGCGCGAGACCGTGTGCCGCTCCATGTATTCCGACATGTCGAAGCGCAGCAGTTCCACGCCGAGCGAGCCGGCGAGCTGCTTGGCGACTTCGGTCTTGCCGACGCCGGTCGGACCCGAGAACAGGTAGCAGCCGATCGGCTTGTTCGGTTCGCGCAGGCCCGCACGGGCAAGCTTGATCGCCGACGCCAGCGCCTCGATGGCGAGATCCTGGCCATAGACGACCGAGCGCAGTTCCCGCTCAAGATTGGCGAGCACCTGCTCGTCGTCCTTGGAAACGGTCTTGGGCGGAATCCGGGCCATCGTGGCGATCGTCGCCTCGATCTCCTTCTCGGTGATCAGCTTGCGACGCTTGCCCGCCGGCAGCAGCATCTGCGCCGCGCCGGTCTCGTCGATCACGTCGATCGCCTTGTCCGGCAGCTTGCGGTCGTTGATGTAGCGCGCCGACAGTTCGACGGCCGACTTGATCGCCTCGTTGGAGTACCGCAGCTTGTGGTATTCCTCGAAATAGGGCTTGAGGCCCTTCATGATCTCGATCGTGTCGTCGATGGTCGGTTCGTTGACGTCGATCTTCTGGAAACGACGGACGAGCGCCCGGTCCTTCTCGAAGAACTGACGATACTCCTTGTAGGTCGTCGAACCGATGCAACGGATCGCGCCGGAGGACAGCGCCGGCTTCAGGAGGTTCGATGCATCCATCGCGCCGCCCGAGGTGGCGCCCGCGCCGATGACCGTGTGGATCTCGTCGATGAACAGGACCGCACCCGGATAGTCTTCCAGTTCCTTGACGACCTGCTTCAGGCGCTCCTCGAAGTCACCGCGATAGCGCGTGCCGGCAAGCAGCGTGCCCATGTCGAGCGAGAAGATCGTGGCGTCGGCCAGCGCTTCAGGCACCTTGCCTTCGACGATGCGCTTGGCAAGTCCCTCGGCAATCGCCGTCTTGCCCACGCCTGGATCGCCCACATAGAGCGGGTTGTTCTTGGAACGGCGGCACAGAACCTGGATCGTACGGTTGACCTCGGCATGGCGGCCGATCAGCGGATCGATCTTGCCGTTCCTGGCCTTCTCGTTGAGGTTGACGCAGTAGGCGGTCAGGGCGTCCTGCTTCTTGGCCGCCTCTTCCGGTTCGCTGCCGTTGCGCTGCTGCTTGGGCTCGTTCTCGCTGTCTTCCGCGCCGCGCACCTTGCGCTCCTCGGCAGATCCGGGCCGCTTGCCGATGCCGTGCGAGATGAAGTTGACCGCGTCGTAGCGCGTCATTTCCTGCTCCTGCAGGAAATAGGCGGCATGGCTTTCTCGCTCGGCGAAGATCGCGACGAGCACGTTGGCGCCGGTCACTTCCTCGCGGCCGGACGACTGGACATGGATCACCGCGCGCTGGATGACGCGCTGGAAGCCGGAGGTCGGCTTGGAATCCTCCTCGTATCCCGTCACCAGATTGGCGAGGTCGTGGTCGACATAGTCGGTGACGGTCTTGCGCAGCACGTCGAGATTGACGTTGCAGGCACCCATCACGGCGGCCGCATCGGCATCGTCGATCAGCGCGAGCAGGAGGTGCTCCAGCGTCGCATATTCGTGGTGGCGCTCGTTTGCGTAGGTCAGTGCCTGATGGAGCGCCTTTTCAAGGCTAGAAGAAAATGTTGGCACGTTCGTTCCTCATTTCTTTTCCATGACACATTGCAGGGGATGCTGGTGCTGGCGGGAGAAATCCATCACCTGTGTCACTTTGGTTTCGGCAACCTCGTAGGTGAACACGCCACACTCGCCTACGCCATGATTGTGCACATGCAGCATGATCCGTGTGGCCGCTTCGCGGTCCTTCTGGAAGAAACGTTCCAGAATGTGAATCACAAACTCCATGGGCGTATAATCGTCATTGAGAAGCAGGACGCGGTAAAGGCTCGGCTTCTTGGTCTTAGGCTTCGTGCGGGTAATGACGGAGGTGCTGCGACCGGGAGTGTCGCCGCCTTCATCGCCATCCTGCATCCGAACCCGTCTCACATTCATGCCTGCTCATTCCCTTGAATACAGTCGTTTGCCATGGCGCATTCGGCCGGGGCTGCCTTCTGGAACTGTTATCTAATGTCTCGGTCCATGATTGTAAGACCCCCGCTTCGCACTGCAATCAGAATCGCGGGCCATCCTAAGGAAATAGCGTAATTTGCCACCGCGGCACCAGCCTCGCGCAATCCCCGGAACGCCAAAGGCCGGCTGCGGTTGCCCGCAGCCGGCCGATAAACGCTATACGCGTGGCAGAACCTGGAAAGATCAGGCCGCGACGGCAGCCTTGGCGGCAGCAGTCGCCTTGGCGACCGGCGCTTCGTAGGTCTTGTACGCGCCCTTGGCGAGGTCGGCATACATTTCGCCAAGCTTGGTGGCTTCGGCGACGAAGCCCTCATAGGCTGACTTCACGAAAGCAGTCTGGAGTTCGACAGCAGCTTCGACGCTCTTGACGCCCGAGAGCTTTTCGAAATGGGCGACGCCATCTTCGAAGGACTTCTTGGAGTAGTCCGCGGTCTCGGTAGCGATCGCCTGCATGCCCTTGGCAACGCTCGTGTAGCCCTTGACGAGCGTTTCCACGGCTTCCTTGTTCTTCTTGCTTGCATCATCAAAATTGAACATCGAAGTCTCCTTTGGATCCCGGTGATTGACCGAAAACTATATGCGTCGCACAAAAAAGTCAACGCTAATGCTGCAATGCAATATTTCACAGGCAAAGCAAAGCCTTGCGCAATAGGTATGATCATTACAGCTGAGGCCGGCCGAAATTTCGCCATAAAAAAGGCCCGGCGCCATTGGCTGCCGGGCCTTTCTTCGGAACCGATCGACAGATCAAAGATCGATGTCGAGGATCGCCATGGAGAAGTTGTAGGACAGTTCACCGTCCTCGTCGTCGCGGAAGATGACGCCGAGAAATTCGTCGGCGAGGTAGACTTCAGCGGATTCATCCTTGCGCGCGCGGGCCTTCACGATAATCTCCTTGTTGAGATTGCGCTTGAAGTAGGCCTCGAGCTTCCTGATTTCTTCCGGCGTCACGATATGTCTCCGTCAACGTTTGATTTGTCGCGCTTCTCGCACCTGCTCCGGGGTGTGTAAACCCTCGAATCCCACGAGAAAGCGACTTTTCCCACCTAGAGATCGTAGTCGAAGGCCGCGAGCAACTGGTCCATGGCGCGTGAAGGCTCGTTGCAGCCCGCCGCGCCCACGACCCTGGCCGGAACGCCGGCGACCGTCGATTTCGCCGGGACGGATTTCAGCACGACCGAGCCGGCGGCAATGCGCGAGCAATGGCCGATGTTGATATTGCCGAGGATCTTTGCGCCCGCGCCGACCATGACGCCATCGCCGATCTTGGGGTGGCGGTCGCCGCCCTCCTTGCCCGTGCCGCCGAGCGTCACATTGTGCAGGATCGAGACGTTTTCGCCGATGACGGCGGTCTCGCCCACGACAAGGCCCGTCGCATGATCGAGGAAGAAGCCCTTGCCGATGCGTGCGGCCGGGTTGATGTCGGTCTGGAAGACGCTGGAAGAGCGGCTTTGCACGTAGAGGGACAGGTCACGCCGGCCCTTTTCATGCAGCCAGTGCGCAAGCCGGTGCGTCTGGATGGCGTGGAAGCCCTTGAAATAGAGCACGGCATCGAGGAACCGCAGGCACGCGGGATCGCGGTCGTAGACGGCCTGAATATCGACACGCAGGATGCTGCCCCAATCCGGCCAGTCTTCGAGCATCTCGTCGAAGATCTGGTGCAGGAGGTTGGCCTGCAGGTCCGGATGGTCGAGGCGCTGGCAAACGCGGTGGATGACGCTTTCCTCGAGCGAACGGTGGTTCAGCACCGTCGAGTAGAGGAACGCCGCCAGCAGCGGCTCATCCTGGGCGGCGACGCGGGCTTCCTCGCGCAGGCTGTCCCAGATCGGGTCCATGGCCTTGAGCTTGTCGCCGGCCCTCAGTTCGTTCGTCGCGACCATCGCCGCACTCCTTACTTTCATTTCCATGCAAATATAGTGCAAAGCATGCCGGAGCGAAATGGCCGCACGACCATTGTCTTGAGTGCAAGGTCAGCTGCCGTCGATTTCCGCATAGAAGTCCAGCACGGCGCGCTTGAACACCTTGTCGCCGACCGCCAGCATATGGTCACGGCCGGGAATGTCGAGCGCGCGGGCATCCGGCATCAGGTCGGCCAGCGGCTGCGGTGCGCCCGCAATATCGTCCTTCGTGCCGACGCCGATCAGCGCGGGAGCGTCGATGCGCCCCATATCCGCCTCCGTCAGGAGGTCGCGCGAGGTCATGATGCAGGCCGCAAGCGCCTGCCTGTCGGATTTCGTCTGGTCGGCAAAGGCGCGGAACATGCGCCCGCGTTCATGGGTAACGTCGTCCAGCGAAGGTGCCAGCAGCGCATCGGCGATCGGGTCCCAGTCGCCGACGCCCTCGACCATGCCGATACCGAGGCCCCCGAGCACGACGGAGCGCACGCGGTGGGGATGGGCAAGCGCCATGAAGGCCGTGATGCGCGCGCCCATGGAATAGCCGAACACATGCGCTTCGGGGATCGCGAGATGATCGAGCAGCGCCGCGGCATCGCCCGCCATCAGCGGCGGCGTATAGAGCGCCGGATCGTGCGGCTTGGCGCTGGCGCCATGCCCCCGATTGTCGAGCGCGATGACGCGGTAACCGGCATCGCCCAGCGTTTTCAGCCAGCCGGGAAACACCCAGTTGACGTTGGCGCTGGAGGCAAAGCCGTGGATCAGCAGCACCGGAGCCCCGGACGGATCGCCCTCGTCGAAGAAGGCAAGCTCCAGGCCATCATGGGTAAAGTTGGAAAAGGACGGAGGATCGAGGTTCATCGCTTGGCCATCTTTCGTTTTCTTGCCCTGCACATCGTGCCGGCCGGCCGCCGGCAAACCGCAGCCATGTGGAATTCTCATCGAGCGCGACGGTTTTGCATCTACACATTTCAGCGCAACGAGACTATGGTCCGCGCCAGAAAAGACGGTATTTACGGAGCATGACATGGCTGGGCACAGCATTCCCCACTTCCAGAACGACGGCGGCCATGGCACGATCGATATCGGCGTGAAGGAATTCATGTGCGTCGGCGCCTCGGTGCCCTACGACCATCCGCACGTCTTCCTCGACATGGGCGACGACAACGAGAAGGTCTGCCCGTATTGCTCGACGCTCTTCCGCTACAACCCGACCCTGAAGGCCAGCCAGACAGAGCCGGCCGGCTGCATTTTCACCAGCCAGGTCGCGGCGTAACGGCCGAAAGGCCGGCACCCCCATGTCTTCCATCAAATCGACAACCATCGTCGGCGCCGGCATTGCCGGCCTGACGGCGGCATTGGCGCTTGCCCGCAAGGGGATTGCCGCGCGCGTGCTGGAACAGGCCCCCGCTTTCGAGGAAGTCGGAGCCGGCCTGCAACTCTCGCCCAATGCGTCGCGTGTCCTCGCCGATCTTGGGCTTCTCGATGTGCTGAGCACCCGGTGGAGCGAACCGGATCACATCCTCCTGTCATCGGGAAAATCCCTCGCCCCCCTCGCCTCCGTGCCGGCCGGCCAATCCGCCCGCAGCCGTTGGGGTGCGCCCTATGGCGTGTTGCACCGCGCCTCGCTGCAGGCGGCGCTTGTCGATGCCGTTTGGGCTGAGCCGCTTTGCACGCTGGAGACCGGCCGGCGAATCGAAAGCGTTCGGGACGTGCCTTCCGGCGCGCCGGACGAAGTGCTGATTGCCGCCGACGGCGTCTGGTCGACGCTACGAAAGGCCGTGCCCGGCGCCCTGCCCGCGCGCTATTCCGGCAATATCGCCTGGCGTCTCCTCGTGCCCTACGCCGCCGCGCCGCCCTTCCTCAATCCGCGTACCGTCACGGCCTTCCTCGGCCCGCACGCTCACCTTGTCGCCTATCCGCTCGCAGAGGCCCAGGCCTTCAATATCGTCGCCATTCATGCCCAGGAGGATGCACCACCCGAGGGCTGGTCTCGCACGGGCGATACCGTCGCGCGCATGCGCCTGCAAAATGCTTTTGCCGGCTGGCATGCCGACATAGGCGATCTCCTGAACGCGGCGCAGGCCCCGTTGATGTGGCCGCTCTTCGGATGCCCGGACGGCGCCTGGACGGATGGCAAGACGGTGCTGATCGGCGATGCCGCCCACGCCATGACGCCCTTTGCGGCACAGGGCGCCGCAATGGCCATCGAGGATGCGGCGCTGCTGGCCAACCGGCTCGCCGCCGCCACGGACGTCGGCGAGGCCCTTCGTGCGTTCGAGAAGACCCGCCGCGAGCGCGTTGCCCGCGTGCGCAGCCGCGGTGCGTTCAACCGCTTCGCCTATCACGCGCGCGGACCGGCGGCGCTCGCCCGCAATCTCGTGCTGGCGTTGCGAAAGCCGGAAAGCCTTGCCGCCGATTTCGACTGGCTCTACGGCTATCGCACGCCGGATTGACGATCAGACCGCGCGCGCCGCGGCCAGACCCCGCTCGATATCCGCCTTGATGTCCTTGACGTCTTCGAGACCGATCTGAAGGCGCAGCACCGGGCCTTCCTCCGGCCCCTTGGCGACACGGCGGTCGGAGAGGCCGACATGCACGGCCAGGCACTCGAACCCGCCCCAGGAATAGCCGAGACCGAAAATGCCGAGCGCATCGAGAAAGGCGTGCGCCTTGGCCTTGTGGCGCGCCGGCGAACCGCCGTCGAGAACGATGGAGAAGATGCCGCTCGCGCCCTTGAAGTCGCGCTTCCACAGCTCATGACCCGGGAAGCTCGGCAGCGCCGGGTGCAGCACGCGGGAAACATCGTCGACACCCTCCAGCCAGCGCGCCAGTTCCAGTGCGCTCTCCTGGTGCCGCTCCAGCCGCACGCCCATGGTGCGCAGGCCGCGCAGCACCTGGTAGGCATCGTCCGGCGAGGCGCAGGTGCCGAGCGTGATCTGCGTCTCGTGCAGCTGCTCCCAATGGGCGGCATTGGCCGAAACGGTGCCGAACAGCACGTCGGAATGGCCTGCCGGATACTTCGTCGCCGCATGGATGGAGACATCCACGCCGAAATCGAGCGGGCGGAAATAGAGTGGCGTCGCCCAGGTATTGTCCATGGTGACGATCGCGCCGTGCCTGTGCGCAACGGCGGCAATGGCCGGGATGTCCTGCATCTCGAACGTATTGGAGCCCGGCGCCTCGGTGTGCACCAGCCTGGTGTTCGGCTTGATCAGGGCCTCGATGCCCGAACCGATCATCGGATCGTAATACTCGACCGTCACGCCGAGGCGCTTCAGCATCGTGTCGCAGAAATGGCGCGTCGGAAAATAGACCGAATCCACGATCAGCGCATGATCGCCCGCCGAAAGGTAGGCAAGAAACGGCACGGTGACGGCAGCAAGACCAGATGGAACGAGGATCGTGCCGGCCGAACCTTCCAATTCGTCGATCGCCGCGCAGAGCGCATCCGTCGTCGGCGTCCCGCGCGTGCCGTAAGTGTACTTCTGCGCACGCTTTTCCATCGTTTCCGCGTTCGGGAAAAGCACGGTGGAGGCATGCACGACGGGCGGATTGACGAATCCATGATAGTCCGCCGGGTCGTTTCCGGCATGGGCAAGGCGGGTATTCACGCCCGCGCCGGCGAGGATTTCGTCTCTGTTTTTCATGGGGTCAATCCGGAAACTGCGAGGGATCTGAGAGGCCCGACTTTTCGCCAGCGCGCTCTACAGGTCAACCCCCATACGAAAGGATGAAACGGCTCCCAAAGCGCTTCCGGCGTCAGATACGCAGTATTTTTGAGCGATTTACTGCACAAATCATCGATTTCTCGCCCAAAATTCCGTCAAATGCGGTCAAATTCAGGTTACCGGCCGGAAAATGTTCGCCCTCCCTTGACCCTGCGGAATTTTGAGAATGAGATAAGCAACCTCGCGCCGGGAGGGTGGCGAGTTTCGCGGGTGCTTCCCAATGGGAGCGGCCTGCGGACAAAACAAAGACAACAGAAAAAGGTTGTGTAAAAATGGCAAAAAAAATCGTGACGGCGCTCGTCGGTGCGGCCGTACTGGGGATTGGCGCAACGGCAGCACAGGCCGACACGCTCTCTGACGTGAAGGCCAAGGGCTTCGTGCAGTGCGGCGTGAACGGTTCGAACCTCGCCGGCTTCGGCGCACAGGATTCGGCCGGCAACTGGGCCGGTCTCGACGTCGACCTCTGCAAGGCCGTGGCTGCCGCCGTATTCGGCGATGCAACCAAGGTAAAGTACACGCCGCTCTCGGCCAAGGACCGCTTCCCGGCCCTGCAGTCCGGCGAAGTCGATATTCTTTCGCGCAACACGACCTGGAGCATCAGCCGCGATTCGCAGCTCGGCTTCGATTTCCGCGCCATCAACTACTACGACGGCCAGGGCTTCATGGTGAAGAAGGAACTCGGCGTGAAGTCGGCACTGGAGCTTTCCGGCGCTTCCGTCTGCGTCCAGTCCGGCACGACGACCGAACTCAACCTTGCCGACTATTTCCGTGCGAACAACATGGACTTCAAGCCTGTCGTGTTCGAAGCGCAGGATGAAGCCGACGCCGCCTACAATGCCGGCCGTTGCGACGCCTACACGACCGACGCCTCGGGCCTCTACTCGATCCGCCTGAAGATGGGCAACCCGGACGATCATATGGTCCTGCCGGAAATCATCTCCAAGGAGCCGCTCGGCCCGGCCGTGCGCCAGAACGACTCCAAGTGGTTCGACATCGTGACCTGGTCGCACTATGCGATGGTGGCCGCCGAGGAATTCGGCATCACGACGGCAAACGTCGAGGAAATGAAGGCGTCCGCCAACCCGGACATCAAGCGCTTCCTCGGCGAAGAAGCTGACAGCACCATCGGCGCCGACCTCGGCGTACCGAAGGACTGGGCTGTTCAGATCATCAAGGCCGTCGGCAACTACGGCGAATCCTTCGAGCGCAACGTCGGCGAAGGCTCGCCGCTCAAGATCGCCCGTGGCCTGAACGCACAGTGGACGAAGGGCGGCCTGCAGTACGCTCCGCCGGTCCGCTAAGCGATCGTCGAGACATCACGGGAGGGCAACCATTGCCCTCCCGTTCAAGGCACCTCCAGCAAAATGCGTCGCGGCTTGCGTATGCAATTGCGCTAAAACAAGAAACGGAGGATGTTTGTCTTTCTGAGGAAGACAGAAACACTCCAAACGAACACCCGGCAAACAGGGTGAGAACAATGTCAGGGGAAATGCATGGCACTTGCGGATGCCCGAACAGGGTCCGGCGAACCGCCGAAGGTATCGTTACTCTATAATCCAGCGCTGAGAAGCACCGTCTATCAGGTCGTGACGCTCGTCATTATCGTCGCCGCCATCTGGTACGCGTGGAACAATGTCGTCCAGAATCTTGCTCGCGCCAACATGACAGCCGGTTTCGGCTTTCTGAACAGCCGCGCAGGCTTCGACATCTCGCAGACCTTGATCGACTACAGCAGCGATTCGACCTATTTCAGGGCGCTGCAGGTCGGCCTCCTCAATACACTCATCGTCGCCGCCGCCGGCATCGTCACCGCGACGATCGTGGGGCTACTGGTCGGTATCGGGCGTCTGTCGCACAACTGGCTGATCGCGCGGCTTTGCACGATCTACGTGGAAATCTTCCGCAACATCCCGCCGCTGCTGGTCATCTTCTTCTGGTATCTCGGCGTTCTCGCCCTGCTGCCCTCGATCCGCACGATCTTCCAGCATCTGCAGGAAAATCCCGATGCGGTCTTCTTCATCTCGAACCGCGGCATCTACATGCCTGCCCCGGTCTTCGGCGACGGCTTCGCCATCGTTCTTGCAGCCTTCGTGATCGGTATTGTCGCCGCGATCGCCTTCACTATCTGGGCCAATGCCCGCCAGCGCTCCACGGGAAAGCGCCCGCCAGTGCTCTGGGTCAATCTCGGCCTCATCATCCTGTTCCCGCTGATCGTCTTCGTCCTGATGGGCAGCCCGCTCACGCTCGACTATGCGGTCCCGGGGTCCTTCAACATGAGGGGCGGCATGGTCATCGGGCCGGAATTCCTGGCGCTTTATCTCGCGCTGTCGCTCTACACCGCCGCGTTCATCGCCGAGATCGTGCGCGCCGGCATCCGCGGCGTATCCAAGGGCCAGTCGGAAGCCTCCTTTGCACTCGGCCTCAGGCCCGGCCAGGCGACCCGCCTCGTCGTGCTGCCGCAAGCGCTTCGGATCATCATTCCGCCGCTCACCTCGCAATATCTCAACCTCATCAAGAACTCCTCGCTCGCGGTGGCCGTCGGTTACGCCGATCTCGTCGCGATCGGCGGCACCATCCTCAACCAGTCGGGCAAGTCGATCGAGATCATCTCGATCTGGATGCTGATCTATGTGTCGATCAGCCTGATCACCTCGCTGTTCATGAACTGGTTCAATGCCAAGATGGCCCTGGTGGAGCGCTGAGATGACCGAGAGCATTACCTACATCCGCGACCGGTTCCTCGAGGCGGAAAAGCCGCCCGCCTCCGAAAAATCGGCCTACGCGTGGATCCGCAACAACCTCTTTGCGACGTGGAAGGACGGCATCCTGTCGATCGTCGCCATCACGGCGATCCTCTACTACATTCCGAAAGCGCTCGACTGGCTATTCTTTTCGGCCGTGTGGAGCGGCGCGGATCGCACGGCCTGCCTTACGACCGACCAGGGAGGCCAGCTGCCCTCGGGATGGAGCGGGGCGTGCTGGGCCTATGTGAACGACCGCTTCGTGCAGTTCATGTTCGGCTCCTACCCGCGTGACGAGCTATGGCGGCCGCTGCTGGTCGTCGCCCTGTTCGTGGCGCTGCTCATCCCCTTCCTGATTCCGAAAGTGCCGCGCAAGGGTCTGAATGCCCTTCTGCTGCTGATCGCCCTACCAATCGTCGCCTATTTCCTCCTGCTCGGCGGCTCCTTCGGCCTTCGGCATGTGGAGACGACGCTCTGGGGCGGCCTGATGGTGACGCTCATCATCTCCTTCGTCGGCATCGCCTTCTCGCTGCCGGCCGGCATCCTGCTGGCGCTTGGCAGGCGCTCTCGAATGCCGATCATGAAGACGGCCTGCATCGTCTTCATCGAATTGATCCGCGGCGTGCCGCTGATCACCGTCCTGTTCATGGCAAGCGTGCTTCTGCCGCTCTTCCTCGAACCGGGCAACAATATCGACAAGTTCCTGCGCGCGCTTATCGGTGTGTCGATCTTCGCATCCGCCTACATGGCGGAGGTTATTCGCGGCGGTCTTCAAGCCATTCCGAAAGGGCAATATGAAGCGGCCGATGCACTTGGTCTAAACTACTTCCACAAAATGACCTTCATCGTGCTTCCGCAGGCCATCAAGCTCGTGATCCCGGGCATCGTGAACACCTTCATCGGCATGTTCAAGGATACGTCCCTCGTCACGATCATCTCGATGTACGACCTGCTCGGCATCGTGAAGGCAAGTTTTGGGGATTCGGGCTGGATCACGCCTGTCACGCCTTTGACGGGTCTGATCTTCGCCGGCTTCGTGTTCTGGATTTTCTGCTTCGGCATGTCGCGCTACTCGGCCTTCGTGGAACGCCGGCTCGACACGAACCACAAGAAATAAACAAGAGGAAACAACAATGGCTAACCAGGCCCAGGCACAAAAAATGACGGTCTCCGCGACAGATGTCGCCGTCGAGATCAGCAACATGAACAAGTGGTACGGCGATTTCCACGTCCTGCGCGACATCAATCTCAAGGTCATGAAGGGCGAGCGCATCGTCATTGCCGGCCCGTCGGGCTCCGGCAAGTCGACCATGATCCGCTGCATCAACCGCCTCGAGGAGCACCAGAAGGGCAAGATCACCGTCGACGGCATCGAGCTCACCAACGACCTGAAGAAGATCGACGAAGTGCGCCGCGAAGTCGGCATGGTGTTCCAACACTTCAACCTCTTCCCGCACCTGACGATCCTCGAAAACTGCACCCTCGCTCCCATCTGGGTGCGCAAGATGCCGAAGAAGGACGCCGAGGAAGTGGCGATGCACTATCTCAAGCGCGTCAAGATCCCCGAGCAGGCGCACAAATATCCGGGCCAGCTTTCCGGCGGCCAGCAGCAGCGCGTGGCCATCGCCCGTTCGCTCTGCATGAAGCCGAAGATCATGCTGTTCGACGAGCCGACCTCGGCACTCGACCCGGAAATGGTGAAGGAAGTGCTCGACACGATGGTCTCGCTTGCCGAGGAAGGCATGACCATGCTGTGCGTGACCCACGAAATGGGTTTCGCCCGCCAGGTTGCAAACCGCGTCATCTTCATGGACCAGGGCCAGATCGTCGAAGAAAACGCGCCCGCCGAATTCTTCGATAATCCGCAGCACGAGCGCACGAAACTCTTCCTCAGCCAGATCCTGCACTAGCAGCATCTCCAGCCGAAGCGGCATCGCTTCGGCGTCCGCTCCAGGCGGATCGTTTTCGACATGCGGAAGGCGGGCTCAAGGCCCGCCTTTTCATTTGGCCCGCAAGTCCGCCCGCAGCTTCAGGGGGCTCGCACCGAAATGGTTGCGAAAGGCGCGGGAGAAGGCGGACAGACTGTCGAAGCCGCTGCGCAGCGCAACGTCCTGCATGGATAGCGGCGTGTCGCGCACCATCCTTTGCGCCGCCGTCAGCCGCAGCCGCAGGTAATATTTCCCCGGCCCTATGCCGAGGCCGCTTGCAAACAGGGTTTCCAGCTTGCGGGTGGAAAAGCCGAGCCGCCTCGCGAGCGCCGCGATGGTGAGCGGCCGGTCGATCGTGCGTTCCATCAGGCGGATGACGGCAGCAAGCTCCGGTCGATGCTCGCCCAGCCGTCCGAGCGAAACGAGCGGCTGCGCATCGGTTGCCGCATGAACCTCGTCATAGACGAAGACGCTGGCCACATCGAGCGCCACGGCCGAGCCGAACTGCGCGCGCACCAGATGCAGCATCATATCGAAGGTCGGCGAGGCACCGCCGGAGGTCCAGAGCGGCCCGTCAGTGACGAAGCGGTCCGCCCGCACGTTGAGTGCCGGAAAGGCCGCAGCGAAATCCTCCAGTTCCTCCCAGTGCGCCGTCGCATCCCGTCCGTCCAGAAGGCCCGAGCGAGCGAGCAGCCAGCACCCCGATTCAATGCCGGCGACGACGCCGAACCGGCGCGCCACTTTTTTCAGCCGGGCAACGAAGGTGCGGTCGGCATGGCGGTCCTGGTTGAAGCCCGCGATGAGCAACAGCGCGTCGCCGCTCGTCACGTCGGCAAATGCCCCATCCACGCGGATTTCCACGCCGCAGGTCAGCATGACCGGCATGCCCTGCGGCGAAAGGATCTTCCAGCGGAAAACCGGCTCCGGCACGACGCGGTTTGCGGCGCGCATGGGATCGAGCACCGAGGCAAGCGACATGATCGACGACTCGGGCAGAAGAACGATGGTTACGTCGAGCGGACCCTGCCGCGGCGCTTTTTTGCTCATGTGGAAATTGTCAAAAAAGATGCGCTTTATGTCAATCGGGAAAAATGTATTCGGGCATGATCGGGGCACAGGAGATCTGGAGATGCAGCCGGATCATGGTGCGAACCCCTGTACCCCGAACACCCTGATCCGCAATTTACCGGAACGGGTTGGCGAGCCTAGCGGCGGACCAGCCCGTTTTTTTTGCCGTCATTTATCGATCCGCAGGCCATCCAGCAGGGTCCGAAAACCATCGACGGCCCGTTTGGATGTCTCCTCGGGGTTTTCTGATTTCGCGATCCACAATGCGGCATGGCTGCTCGCGCCGTTGATCAGGCGTGCGGCGGCCTCCGTATCGATACCCGCCATTACACCATCCGCCTTCAACTGCTCGATACTGCGGCTGAGCGCTGCGATGCAGCCGTTGTTGGTCGGCCATTGCGACACATCGCCAAGCACTGCCGGTCCGTCGCGAAACATGATCCGCTGGATTTCCGGCTCCAGCGCCATCTCGATATAGGCGACGCATTCCTCGACGAAACCCTGCCACCGGCTCGGCGCGTCGGCTGAAATCCTGTTGAGCCGCAGGGTCATCTCCGCATCGATCTGCTGCAGGACCGCCTGGAGAAGCCCCTTCTTGTCACCGAAATGATGGTAGAGCGCGCCGCGTGTCAGCCCCGCTCCCGCCGTGAAATCATCCATGGAGGCGTCCGCATAGCCCACCGTACCGAAGGCACGGCGTCCGGCTGCGATCAGCTTGGCACGGGTTTCGGCGATCATTTCCTCGCGCGGCTTGCGCATGGCATCTCCTTTTCACATACGCTGCGTATTTTATTTGACATACGCTACGTATGCAAATATTTTCCAAACATACGCCGCGTATGTTAATAATTGAATCGCCCGTTTGCAGGAGCAGGCCATGCCTAACCCGTACAAAGAGATCTTCAGCGTGCCAGGAACCAGGGGCTTTTCCGCCGCCGGCTTCTTCGCACGCCTTCCAATCGCCATGGCGCCGATCGGCATCGTCGCCATGCTGTCGCAGACCCATGGCGAATACTGGCTCGCTGGCGCGGTCTCCGCGACCTTCGCGCTCACCAATGCCCTGATCGCACCGCAGGTCTCCCGCTTCGTCGACCGTTTCGGCCAGTCCGCCGTGCTGACGCCCGCGACGATCGTTTCCGTCATCGCCTTTCTCACGCTGATTGCCAGCGCCAATCAGGGCTGGCCGGTCTGGACGCTCTTCGCCTCCGCCTTCCTTGCCGCCGCAATGCCGAGCATGCCCGCCATGCTGCGCGCCCGCTGGACCGACATTTTCCGCGATCGGCCGCAGCTGAACACGGCCTTCGCCTTCGAATCGGCGGCGGACGAACTGGTCTATATCTCCGGCGCGTCGCTTTCGGTCGGCCTGGCCGTGGCGCTCTTTCCCGAGGCCGGCATGCTGATCAGTACGGCCTTCCTTGCGGTCGGCACGCTTGCCTTCGTGCTGCAGCGCTCGACGGAACCCGCCATCCGGCACGTTGCGGGCAGCGCCCCGCAGAAATCCGCGATCCGCCTGCGCCCCGTGCAGATCATCACGCTCGCCCTCGTCTTCGTCGGTTCGACCTTCGCGACGGCCGAGGTGAGCGCCGTGGCGATCACCAAGGAGCTCGGCCAGCCGAATGCCGCAAGCCTCGTCATCGGCGTCTATGCCATCGGCTCCTTCGCGGTCGGCCTCGTCATCGGCGCACTGAATCCGAAAATGGCGCTCCAGAAGCAATTGATGATCGCTGTCGCGATTTTGGCGCTGACCGCGCTCCCGCTGCCCTTTGCCGGCACGGTGCCGCTGCTGGCCGTTGCTGTCTTCGTCAGCGGCATCGCAATTTCGCCGACCTTCATCACCGCATTCGGCCTTGTTGAGCGCCGCGTGCCGCAAGCCATGCTGACGGAGGGCATCACCTGGGTTACCACCGGCATCGGCATCGGCATGGCGCTCGGCGCCTTCGCTGCCGGCTGGGCAGTCGACAGTTTCGGGGCGCAGAGCGGCTTCTGGGTCTCCGTCGCCGCCGGCATCGCCGCAGTCCTCACCATCGGCCTCGGTCAGAAAACGCTCGCCGGAGAAGGTTGCAACGACGGTATCTGCCCGCTCCCGCAGGCCGCAGCGTAGAAATCAAAAAAGCCCGGCAGGAATGCCGGGCTTTTCGCTTGGCGCAGATGTATCGAAAACTCAGACGAGACGGCTCTGTTCCAGAGCGGCTTCGACGAAGCTTGCGAAGAGCGGATGCGGGTCGAGTGGACGGCTCTTGAGTTCCGGGTGATACTGCACGCCGATGAACCACGGATGATCCGGGTATTCCACCGTCTCCGGCAGGACGCCGTCCGGCGACATGCCGGAGAAGACGAGGCCACAGCTTTCCAGCCGGTCCTTGTAGTCGACATTGACTTCGTAGCGGTGGCGATGGCGTTCGGAAATGTCCGTCGCGCCATAGATGTCGGCGATCCTGGTGCCGCCTTTCAGCGTCGCGCGATAGGCGCCGAGACGCATCGTGCCGCCGAGGTTGCCGGAGGCCGAACGCTTCTCCAGATCGTTGCCCTTCACCCATTCCGTCATCAGGCCGACGACCGGCTCGGCGGTCTTGCCGAATTCGGTGGACGAGGCCTTATCGATGCCGGCGAGGTTGCGGGCCGCTTCCACGACCGCCATCTGCATGCCGAAGCAGATGCCGAAATAGGGCACCTTGCGCTCGCGGGCAAAGCGCGCCGCATTGATCTTCCCCTCGGAGCCGCGCTCGCCGAAGCCGCCGGGCACGAGGATGCCATGCACCTTTTCCAGATACGGCGCCGGGTCTTCCTTCTCGAAGACCTCCGACTCGATCCACTCGAGCTTGACCTTGACCTGGTTGGCGATGCCGCCGTGATAGAGCGCCTCGATCAGCGACTTATAGGCATCCTTGAGGCCGGTATACTTGCCGACGATCGCAATCGTCACTTCGCCTTCCGGCGTCTTGATACGGTCGGAAACCGTCTGCCAGGCTTCGAGGCGCGGCTTCGGTGCCGGCTCGATGCCGAAGGCTGCAAGCACTTCGTCGTCGAGACCTTCCTTGTGATAGGCGAGCGGCACGTCGTAGATCGACGCGACGTCGAGCGCCTGGATGACCGCGGTCGGGCGCACGTTGCAGAACAGCGACAGCTTCTTGCGCTCTGCTTCCGGGATTTCGCGGTCGGCGCGTACCAAGAGGATATCCGGATGGATGCCCATGGCCTGCAACTCCTTGACGGAGTGCTGCGTCGGCTTGGTCTTGAGTTCGCCGGCCGCCGAAATGAAGGGCATCAGCGTCAGGTGGACATAGACGGCGGTGCCGCGCGGCAGATCGTTGCCAAGCTGGCGGATCGCCTCGATGAACGGCATGGCCTCGATGTCGCCGACCGTGCCGCCGATTTCGCAGAGAACGAAGTCATAGTCTTCGTTGCCGTCTGTAACGAAATTCTTGATCTCGTTGGTGACGTGCGGAATGACCTGCACCGTCGCGCCGAGATAATCGCCGCGGCGTTCCTTGTCGATGATGTTCTTGTAGATGCGACCGGTGGTGATGTTGTCGCTCTTGGTGGCCGAGCGGCCGGTGAAGCGCTCGTAGTGGCCGAGGTCGAGGTCGGTTTCCGCGCCGTCGTCGGTGACGAAAACTTCGCCATGCTGCGTCGGGCTCATCGTGCCCGGATCGACATTGAGATAGGGGTCTAGCTTCCGGAGGCGAACGCGGTAACCGCGAGCCTGAAGGAGAGCTCCGAGTGCTGCAGCGGCGATGCCTTTTCCGAGGGAAGAAACCACGCCGCCTGTGATGAATACATATCGCGCCATGGGAGTCACCGGATACCTTTTCAAAATTGATTCCGCCACCGAAAAATCACCTTGGCGGCAATTTCGGAAGGCGCAATCAGCGTTTTACACAGAAGAAGGCCGGTTGGAGTGACCCAACCGGCCGGTTCGTTTCGCTTGTTGCGGCTTACTGGCCGCTGGGGACGCCGGCGTTGCCGCCCTCGCCCGTCGCACCGCCCGTCGTCGTCGTGGGCGTGTTGCCGGTGCCAGTCGCCGCGCCGCCTTCGGTCGGAACGGCATCCGTGCCGGTCGTCGCAGGCGTCTGGTTGGTGTTGTTGTTCTGCTGGCTTTCGCCGCCGCCGAGCGCGTCGAGAACGCCACCCGTGCCGGTCGTGCCCGGAATACGGTCGAGAATGTCGGTCGGCTGCGTCTCGTAGCGGGCATAGATGCCCATGCCGAGCGCCAGCACGAAGAAGAGCGCGGCGAGGATCGCCGTCGTGCGCGTCAGGGCATTGGCCGTACCGCGCGCCGACATGAAGCCGGAGCCGCCGCCGATGCCGAGGCCGCCGCCTTCCGAACGCTGGATCAGCACGACGCCGATCAGCGCGACGACGACCATGAGATAGATGACGAGCAAAATGGTCTGCATGTTTCAGGATCCCGGCCGAACGGCCCAAATTTCAGGTTTGCGGCTCAATATACCAAGCCGTGCGCCATTCCAACCCCTCCCGGCCAATCCGCCCCTCCTTTTAGGGAAAGGCGGAGGCGTCCGGTCTCAGGCCGTCAGCGCTTCATATGCGCGGTAGATGGCAAGAAAATCGTCCGATTTCAAGCTTGCGCCGCCGATCAGCGCGCCATCGACATTGGCCACACCCATCAGTTCCTGCGCATTGCCGGGCTTGACCGAGCCGCCGTAGAGGATTCGCATCGTTGCGCCTTCCGTGGCGAAGCGCGTCGTCAGCTCGGCGCGCATGAAGGCATGCGCCTCTTCCACATCCGCTGCCGTCGGCGTCAGGCCCGTGCCGATGGCCCAGACGGGTTCATAGGCGATGACGGTGTTTTCAGCCGTCGCGCCATCCGGCACGGAGGCGGCAAGCTGGGTCTTCAGCACGTCGAGCGTCTTGCCCGCCTTGCGCTCGTCGCCGGTCTCGCCGATGCAGACGATGGCGACGAGGTCGTTCTCATGGGCGATCTCGGCCTTGGCGCGCACCAGCGCGTCGCTTTCCTTGTGGTCCGTGCGGCGCTCGGAATGGCCGACAATGACGTGGGTGCCGAAGCAGTCCGCGATCATCTCCGCGGAAATATCTCCCGTATGGGCGCCGGAGGCCTTTTCATGGCAGTCCTGCGCGCCGATCTGGAGCGGGCTGTCGTCGCAGAGCGCCGTCGCCACATAGAGCAGCGTTGCCGGCGGGCAGATCAGCGTCTCGACCTTCTCGGAAAGCGGCCCCTTCACGCCTTCGGCCATCGCCTTGATCTGGTCAAGCGAGGCGCGCGTGCCGTTCATCTTCCAGTTTCCGGCGACGAGCGGTGTAACGTCCGGGGTCATGAGGCTTCTCCATCCATAAATCTCGGTCGGCATGGGGCGTAGCAAATAGACGTGCGCAAGAAAAGATGCGTTTTGGCATCGGTCCGCCGGGCGGCTAGCGGGCAAACAGCCAGTTCAGCGTTTCCCGCCAGTCGGTCATGCGCACCGGCGTGCCGTGGCCGCCGGTCTGGAACAGCACGAAGCGGGTCGGCACGCCCGCCTTGCGCAGCTTGCGGAAGACGGCGATCTGGTCGTTTGCTGCATAGACGCTGTCGCTGTCGCCATGGGTGAAGAAGACCGGCAGCTTCGCCTTGAAGGCCGGCGTTTTCGCATAGTCGCCATCCGCCGCGCCCCCCATCAGCACCATGCCGGAAAGGCTCTTCACGGCGGTGGCGTCGCGGGCCACGCGCGCGCAGATGAAGCTGCCCATGGAGGCGCAAGCCAGAATAACCGGGGCATTGGGCGACAGCGCCTTGGCGGTGAGGATAAGGCCGGAAACGCGCGCGGCTCCCGCATCGTCGAAGGAAGGTACGCTCGGCGCATAATAGACGCCGCCATTCTGCACGGCGAGGTTCTTCAGCCGGTTGAAATTGCCGCCGAAACTCCAGTCGTTGCTGCCAAGCCGCCGGTCGCCGCCGCGGCCATGAATGAAGATGACGGTGAAGGCGGCCCCCTCGCCCTTGCCGGTCATCGTCACGTCGATGGGACCGGCGGGCGTGTCGATCCTTTGGTTCGCCTGCGCCTTCTTCACGCCGGTCGAGACATAGGCGGATTTCACCCGGCGCTCCGGCACCTGATCGCGCCCGTTGATGTCGCGCAGTTCCTGGTAGTCGACCACGCGCAGCGTATCGCCATCGCCGGTCTCGACCACCTGGCCATAGCCGAACAACTCGTCCTTCCAGGGCTTCAGCGTCAGCGCGGCCGCGTCCTGCACGGCCAGGCTCGCGAAGATTGCGGCCAGAACCAGCCGGTAGAAGCAATGAACTGTGGACTGAGGCATGAAGTAGCGCTCCCTTGCGGTGGCGATACTTGCCATCGGCCCGTGCGCAACGCAATCCTCCACCAGTGGTTGGCGCGCCCCGGCATCGCGAAAAGCCGCCGAATCTGGCAGAGTCGCCAGTGATTCGCCGATGCCCCATTTGCGCCAGACCCCGATCTCATATGGATCGGCGGAAAGAACTGGCAAACGGAACAAACTCTGAACAGCCCATGCAAGACGACAACAACGACCTTTTCGCCAATATGTCTTCCGAGCCCGCCCGGCAGCCCGCCGCGCCGGAGGAAAAACCCGTGACAGTAGCCCCCGCCCGCGCGGCGCCCCCGGCCGCGCCGACCGATGGATCCGGCGGCTACGATGCCTCGGCGATCCGCGTTCTCGAGGGTCTCGAGCCGGTGCGCATGCGTCCGGGCATGTATATCGGCGGCACGGACGAAAAGGCGCTGCACCACCTCTTTGCCGAAGTCATCGACAACGCGATGGACGAAGCGGTCGCCGGCCATGCGAATTT
This sequence comes from Shinella sp., assembly GCF_049651085.1. Taxonomy (GTDB): domain Bacteria; phylum Pseudomonadota; class Alphaproteobacteria; order Rhizobiales; family Rhizobiaceae; genus Shinella. The sequence continues at coordinate 118,198 of NZ_JBASBL010000020.1, read as the reverse complement.
CATCGAGGTCAATCTCGACGCAGAGGGTTTCCTGACGGTCGTGGATAACGGCCGTGGCATCCCGGTGGAAAACCACCCGCAGATGCCGGGAAAATCGACGCTCGAGGTCATTCTCACCGTGCTGCATGCCGGCGGCAAGTTCGACGGCAAGGCCTATGAGACGTCGGGCGGCCTGCACGGCGTCGGCGTCTCGGTCGTCAACGCCCTCTCCGACCATCTCGAGGTCGAGGTCGCGCGCAACAAGAAGCTCTACCGCCAGCGCTTTTCGCGCGGCAAGCCGGTCGGGCCGCTCGAAGAGCTCGGTGACGTGCACAATCGCCGCGGCACCAGGGTGCGTTTCCATCCCGACCCGGAAATCTTCGGCGCGCATATGCGCTTCGATCCCGGCCGTGTCTTCCGTATGGCACGCTCGAAAGCCTATCTCTTCGGCGGCGTGGAAATCCGCTGGAGTTGCGATCCCACGCTGCTCCCGGAAGGCTCGGAGACGCCGGAAAAGGCCGTCTTCCACTTCCCCGGCGGCCTGAAGGACTATCTGCAGGCAACCCTCGGCAAGGACTACACGGTCACCCGCGAAATCTTCGCCGGCAAGAGCGAGAAGTCCGGCGGCCACGGTTCGCTGGAATGGGCCGTCACCTGGTATGGCGGCGATTCGCTGATCCATTCCTATTGCAACACGATCCCGACGGCCGACGGCGGCACGCATGAGGCTGGCCTTCGCATCGCCCTTACCAAGGGCCTGAAGAACTATGCCGAGCTGACGCAGAACAAGCGCGCGGGGGCGATCACCACCGACGACGTGATGATCTCGGCCGTCGGCATGCTCTCCGTCTTCATCCGCGAACCGGAATTCGTCGGCCAGACGAAGGACAAGCTCGCCTCGGCCGAAGCCCAGCGCATCGTCGAAAATGCCCTGCGCGACCCCTTCGACCATTACCTCGCCGACAACCCGGCGGAAGCGGCAAAGCTGCTCGAATGGGTGATCGAGCGTGCGGAGGAGCGCCTGCGCCGCCGCAAGGAAAAGGAAGTGAGCCGCAAGACGGCCGTGCGCAAGCTGCGGCTTCCCGGCAAGCTTGCCGACTGCTCGCAGAATTCCGCCGAAGGTGCCGAACTCTTCATCGTGGAAGGCGATTCGGCCGGCGGCTCGGCAAAGCAGGCGCGCAATCGCGCCAACCAGGCGATCCTGCCGCTGCGCGGAAAGATCCTGAACGTCGCCAGCGCCGGCCGCGAAAAGCTCAGCGCCAACCAGCAGATTTCCGATCTCGTGCAGGCGCTCGGTTGCGGCACCCGCTCGAAATACCGCGAAGAGGACCTGCGCTATGAACGCGTCGTCGTGATGACCGACGCCGACGTCGACGGTGCGCATATCGCCTCGCTGCTGATCACCTTCTTCTACCAGGAGATGCCGGACCTCATTCGCGGCGGCCATCTCTATCTCGCCGTACCGCCGCTCTACCGCATCAGCCAGGGCGGCAAGACGCTCTATGCGCGCGACGACCAGCACCGCGAGGAGCTGATGCGCACCGAGTTTTCCGGGCGCGGCAAGGTGGAGATCGGACGCTTCAAGGGTCTCGGCGAGATGCTCCCGTCGCAGCTCAAGGAAACCACGATGGATCCGAAGAAGCGCACCCTGCTCAAGGTGGCAATCGACGACGTCGATTTCGAAGGCACCCGCACGGCAGTGGACGACCTGATGGGCACCAAGCCGGAAGCCCGCTTCCGCTTCATCCAGGAGCGCGCGGTCTTCGCCGACAACCTCGACATCTGAGGGTTAGACGCCTTATTTTCGTGGCAATGCCGGCCTCTAACCGGCAACACAGAATGCGGAAAGGACGGCCATGAAAGCTGCTCTCATCGTCATGACGATCATGGGCTGCGACGACAGCGCGACCCAGTGCCACTATATCGACACGGCCAACCAGAGCTGGCAGACCGTAGCGCTCTGCGACGCGCAGGCCGAGACCTACATCAACCAGCACCAGAACAAGAACTACCCGGTCATCGTTGCCGTCTGCGAAAGCTCCGGCAACCGCATGACCGTCGAGGTGACAGAGACCGATCCGGAGCAAGCGCCGGCGCAAACCGCGCTCCCGGCCCCCGTCCAGACACCGGAAGAAAAGCAGGGCCTTGCCGCCCGCACGCTAAGCTTCGTCAGGAAGGCGATCCCGGACGCGGCATCGCTCAAGGCCGCCGTCACCACGCCGGTTCGCTATGCCGAAGACGGCTACTCCTGGGTCGTAAAGCGCTTCGCCGACTAGACCGACCGGGCCTCCACTCAGGACACAATTTCCCATCATCCGCGACGTCATCCTCGGGCTTGCCCCGGGGATCCATCGGCACGCGTGGCGTGAACTGGTGGAATGAGGAAACCTTCAGGCCGCTTCCCGCGTGGCGATGAGGGCATAGCTGCGCGCGGTCTGGCGTTGCTCGGCGATGGCGAGGCGCTCGACCAGCTCCAGCATGGACTGGCAGGAGGCGTTGCCTGCCGCCCGCGCACGGGAAAGCAGCTGCTCCGACACCGAAAGCAGCTCGTCCCCGCCCTTCGCCTCACGCCGCCAGAGCATTGTCGCCTCGGCAAAGAGTGCACTGATATCGCGTCCGAGGCCAGCAGCCTCGTAGAGGGCGCACACGGCCGCCTCGCGTCCATCCGACAAGATGGAACGAACGCGCGCCTCCGCCTGCCCCGAAAGATTGATGATGGCGGCAGCGAAGAACTCGGCGCGGCCGCTGCACAGCGCATGCATGAGGAAGACCGGCGTCAGCCGGCCGGAACGCCGCAGGTGCTCCACCAGCGAGGGCATTTCGGCGGCCGCTACTTCTCCCGCCATGCCGATCGTTGCGACATCGCAGGCTTCGCGCGTGATGCGCTCGACACGGCCGGTGCCGACAGCTGCCTGAATGAGCCCGTAGCCCGCCAGCGCAAAGCCGATCTTTTCCACCAGCGCATGGCGCGCATCGCTCGGCAAGTCCGCGCGATCGAGCAGCAGCGCGCGGATTTCCGCATCGTGGCCGAGCCGGTCGACGATGCGTGCGAGGCTGCGGCGGGAAAACGCCGCGCCCTCGTTGTCGAGCAGCGCCAGAACTTCCGCAACGTCGCCGATTTCCGCAAGGGCAGCCGAAACGGGCCGTGAGACAAAGGCGCGATGCGCGATCAGCATGCGCGTCACGTTGCTGCCCTTGGCGGCAAGGTCCACGAGGTCGGCATCGGTGAGCAGCGTCGAACAAAGAATGATATGGGCGGCGATTTCCGGCTGGTCTTCGGCGAGCGGCAGAATGACGGCGCGCGGCGCATCCTCACAGCCCGCAAGCGCTTCGGCGAGGGCAAGCCTCACCTTCGGCGCGGGATCGTCGAGCAGGAAGATCATCGCCATTTCGGCGGCATGCCGGTCCGTGGCGGCGATGCGCGAGCGCGTATAGGCCCGCGCCAGCACGCTGGCGGCCTTCGCCCTGTCGGCAGCCCGCGCGGTCTCGACCCAACGGAGAAATGCATGAACGATCAATGGACGCCCCAAACGCCTGAAAACGCTACTTTCAGCACGCTAGCGGCAAAGTGTTTAAGATTGGTTCACCATATCCATTAACCGGCTGGCGATTGCGCCCTCACCCCGCCTTGGGCCGCATCATGGCAAAGACATCCGCCCCGCCATCGCTGTAATCCATGTAGCCCATGCGCGCGAGCGGCCGGGCGACCGCCATGTCGAGCTTGCCGTCACGGATGATTTCCTGGCTGATATGGATGCCAACGACCTGACCGAACACCACCCAGTTGTCCGTTTCCCGCCCGTCGATATCCACCGGGCGCACAATCTGCGTCGCGCGGCATTCGAGCGCCGCATAGGCCTCGCCCACATAAGGCGCATCGACAAGACGGCCGGTAACCGGCGTCAGTTTGGCGAGTTCGAATTCATCGACCCCATGGGGAACGGAGACCGAGCTTGCATTCATCTGGTCGGCCAGATGCCGGCTCGCCAGCGAGCAGGTGAAGATGCCGGTCTCCTCGATGTTCGTTACGCTGTCCTTGTGCCCGCTCGAGGAGAACATCACGAGCTTCGGCCTGTCGCTGATCGCGTTGAAGAACGAATAGGGCGAAAGGTTGCGTCGCCCATCCGCCGCGCGGGTGCCGATCCAGCCGATCGGCCGCGGCGTCACGATCGCCTTGAAGGGATCGTGCTTCAGGCCGTGGGCGTTCGTTTCCGTCTCGTAGAACAGCGCGTCAGGCGTCATCACCCACCCATGTAACGATTTCGGCAAGTTCGGGACGCGGCCGTTCGGTCGGCGGCACGGTCGGGGTGCCGATATGAATGAAGCCCGCGATCTTCTCGCCCTCATTGACGCCGAGGATGGCATAGGCGCGCTGGTCGAAGGCGTACCATTCCGTCAGCCAGTTCGCGGCAAAACCGTGCGCATTGGCGGCCATCGACAGGTTGAGGCAGACGGCGCCCGCCGACATGATCTGCTCCCATTCGGGAATCTTGAAATGCGGCGCGGCGCGGCTGACGACGGCGACCACGACGGGCGCACGGCTGAGCCGCGTGTTTTCCACCTTCACCATTTCCTCGGAAAGCTCCGGCTTGTCGGCCATCGCGATCTTCGCGAGCGCTTCGCTGATTCGCTGGCGTTCCTCGCCGCGATAGACGATGAAGCGCCACGGCGCGAGCTTGCCATGGTCCGGCACGCGCGAGGCGAGCTTCAGCATCTCCTCCACCTCGCCCTTCGAGGGGCCAGGGCCACCCATCTGGAAGGCCGGGATAGACCGGCGGGTCGAAAGATAATCGATCAGCTTGATTTCGGTTTTCATCGGGAGGTAGTTCCAATAACTTGGCCCGCAAACGCGGCCTTGAAAATGCCATTTAGCCGGGTCTTCAAGTGGAGCCTTACAGTCAGGAAGTCAACCATTCCATGCGCATGCCGACCCAACCCGCCATCGCTTTGAGCCTCGTCATGGCCAGTCTTGCCCTGTCGCTCGCCCCGGCCCGCGCGCAGGACTCGGCAGAGAGCTTCTCCCAGGTCACCACCCCGCTGAAAGGCGGCAAGGTCACGTCATTCAACCCGATCGTCACCGGCGAGGCGACACCGGTGAACCTCAGGGACGTGACCTGCGAGGCGCTGCTGACCAAGGATGGCCAGCCGATGCAGCATGGCCTTACCTGGCGCGTCTTTTCGCCGATCCCCGCCGCGGACGGCAAGCTGCCGCTGCTTGCCACTTCCGAAGGCGGTTCGGCCGCCTTCCAGCTGGTGCCGGGCGAATATTTCGTCAATGTCGCCTTCGGCCGGGCTGGCGCCACCAAGAAGCTCGTGGTGCCCGCTGAAGGCGCGGTCGACAAGCAGGTGATGGTGCTCGATGCCGGCGGCATCATGCTCAACGCCATGTCCGGCGCGGACGTGCGCATCCCGCCGAAGGAACTGAGCTTTGCCGTCTATGCCGCGGAGGTGCGCGAGGACGGCGAACGTAACCTCGTCGTCGACAATGTGAAGCCGAACTCCGTCGTGCGCCTCAATGCCGGCACCTACCACGTCGTTTCCGACTACGGCACGGTCAACGCGGTCATCCGCGCCGACATCCAGGTCGAGGCCGGCAAGTTGACGCATGCGACGATCCAGCATCGCGCCGCCAAGTTGACGCTGAAACTCGTCTCCGACCCCGGCGGCGAGGCGATCGCCGATACCGCCTGGTCGATCCTCACCTCCTCGGGCGATACGGTCTCCGAAAGCGTCGGCGCTTTCCCGACGCTCGTGCTTGCGGAAGGCAGCTACATCGCCATCGCCCGCAACAAGAACAAGATCTACCAGCGTGATTTTCAGGTGAAGGCCGGCGTCAACACAGATGTCGAGGTGCTGCTCGACGAGAAGGCGGCCGACCAGAAGGCCGCCGCCGAGGACGTGGTGGACTGACCGCCACCAGCAATCCCCCGAAATGAAACCGGCCCCGAAGCAGTGATCCGCTCCGGGGCCGAACCGTATCAGGCCTTGCCGAGCTTGCGCTTCAAGTCCGGCGCCATGGCTTCCAGCGACAGGCTCTCGATCGCCTCGTCGAGCGACATCGCCGTCTGGTTCTGCGAACCGAGGCGGCGGATGTTGACGGAGCGTTCCTCCGCCTCGCGCTTGCCGCAGACGATGATGACCGGAACCTTGGTCACCGAATGCTCGCGGACCTTGTAGTTGATCTTCTCGTTGCGCACGTCGACCTCGACGGTCATGCCGGCCTCGCGCAGCTTTTCGGCCACCTCGCGGGCATAGTCGTCCGCCTCCGAGGTGATCGTCGCGACGACGACCTGCATCGGCGCGATCCACAGCGGCATGTGGCCGGCGAAGTTCTCGATGAGAATGCCGAGGAAGCGTTCCATCGAGCCGCAGATGGCGCGGTGGATCATCACCGGCTGGCGCTTTTCCGACGCCTGGTCGATGTAGAAGGCGCCAAAACGTTCCGGCAGGTTGAAGTCGACCTGCGTGGTGCCGCACTGCCATTCGCGGCCGATGGCGTCCTTCAGCGTATATTCGAACTTCGGCCCGTAGAACGCGCCCTCGCCCGGCAGGATGCCGGTCTTGATGTTGTTCGACTGTTGCTGGATCGTATCGAGAACCTGCGTCATCACGCTCTCGGCGCGATCCCACAATTCGTCCGAGCCGACGCGCTTTTCAGGCCGCGTCGAAAGCTTGATGGTGACCTCGTCGAAGCCGAAATCCTTGTAGACAGAGAGGATGAGCTCGTTGATGCGCAGGCATTCGGCCGCCATCTGCTCGTCGGTGCAGAAGACATGCGCATCGTCCTGCGTGAAGCCGCGCACGCGCATCAGCCCGTGCAGCGCGCCGGAAGGCTCATAGCGATGCACATTGCCGAATTCCGCAAGGCGAACAGGAAGTTCACGGTAAGACTTCAAGCCATGCTTGAAGATCTGGACGTGACCCGGGCAGTTCATCGGCTTCAGCGCGAAGACGCGCTCGTCATCGGTCTCGTCACCGGCAACGGTCACCTTGAACATGTTGTCGCGGTACCAGCCCCAGTGGCCGGACGTTTCCCACAGCGACTTGTCGAGCACCTGCGGCGCGTTCACCTCTTCATAGGTGCCGGCAAGACGGCGGCGCATATAGGCGACGAGCGTCTGGAACATGCGCCAGCCCTTGCCGTGCCAGAAGACGACGCCCGGCCCTTCCTCCTGGAAATGGAACAAGTCCATTTCGCGCCCGAGCCGGCGATGGTCGCGCTTTTCGGCTTCGGCGAGGATGTTGAGATAGGTGTCGAGTTCTTCCTGCGTGCGCCAGGCGGTGCCGTAGATGCGCGTCAGCATCGGATTGTTCGAATCGCCGCGCCAGTAGGCGCCCGCGACCTTCATCAGCTTGAAGGCCGTGCCGATCTGGCCCGTCGCCGCCATGTGCGGGCCGCGGCACAGGTCGAACCAGTCGCCCTGGTAGTAGATCTTGAGGTCCTGGCCCGCCGGGATCGCATCGACCAGCTCGACCTTGTAGGCCTCGCCCTTGGCGGCAAAGACTTCCTTCGCCTTGTCGCGCGGCCAGATTTCCCGGGTGAACGGCTTGTTGCGCTGGATGATCTCCTTCATGCGCTTTTCGATCTTCGGCAGATCTTCGGGCGTGAAGGGCTCTTCCTTGGCGAAGTCGTAATAGAAGCCGTTATCGATGACCGGACCGATGGTCACCTGCGTGCCGGGCCACAGCTCCTGTACGGCCTCGGCCATCACATGGGCGGCGTCGTGGCGGATGAGTTCAAGCGCGCGGTCGTCCTCGCGGGTGACGATCTCGATCCGGCCGTTGGAAACGGTGTCGGAGAGATCGCGCAGCTCGCCGTCGAGCGCGATCGCAATCGCCTTCTTGGCCAGCGACTTGGAAATCGCCTCGGCCACATCACGGCCCGTCGAGCCCGCGGGATATTCGCGGACGGAACCATCGGGAAAAGTCAGGGAAACAGGTGCAGACATAAAATCTCCTATCCAGTCCCGCCAACGAATGCGGGTGGTATGCGAGGGTAATAGGCCGAAAAACCGGCGCGTGCGGGGTGCGATATACGGGGATTTTGGGGGGATTGGAAGGGGTGGCGGAGATTTGCGGACCGGAGGGCAACACAACACGGACCTCTTCCGACAGATACGATGGTCACGGCTTGACGAGAACGTGTGCACGATAGAAGCTTCCCCATAAACGGGTAAGGGGGACTCAATGAGCACGATCGAAGAGAGCTTGCGCGCAATATCCGAGCGGGTGAAATCGCACTCCAGTACCATGGCCACTGAAGAGGCCGTGAAGACGGCTGTCGTCCTGCCTTTTCTTCGATCGCTAGGATATGACGTCTTCGATCCAACCGAGGTTGTTCCCGAGTTCACCGCCGACGCCGTCGGGAAGAAGGGCGAGAAAGTAGATTATGCAATCAAGATCGATGGCGAAATCCGTATCTTGATCGAGTGCAAGCCCATTTCAGTACAGCTGGAAAAGAAGCATCTCGACCAACTCTTTCGGTATTTCACCGTCACGAACGCAAAGTTTGCGATCCTAACCAACGGTCGAACTTTCAATTTCTATACAGATCTGGAAGCGCCCAACAAACTCGATACGCGACCGTTCTTCGTGTTCGATATTTCTGATTTCAATTCGACTATTGTCGCGGAGCTGCGAAAATTCGAGAAAGGATCGTTCGATGTATCGGCAATCCTTGCGACCGCCGAGCGGCTCAAATACACCTCCGGAATAAAACAGGAAATTTCCAAGCTCATTGAAGAGCCGTCGGAGGATTTTGTTCGCCTCGTAGCTCGTAATGTTTACGATGGCCAGATGAGGGCTCAGGCGAAGGAAATGCTTACTGGGGTCGTAAGAACGGCATTCCGTGAGGTCATTATGGATGCAGTCAAGAGCCGCCTGTCGAGCGCGCTCGCCGACACCCAAGAAGTCATCGAGAAAATCGACGATCCGGCTACCGACGAGCCCGAAGTTGTCACGACCGAGGAAGAGCGCGAGGGTTACATGATCGTGAAAGCGATCGTGCGCGATACGATCAGCTCGAAACGAGTCGTGATGCGTGATCAAAAATCTTATTGTGGCATCCTGATTGATAACAACAATCGACGCCCATTGGCGCGTCTTTGGTTTAATCGATCAGTTAAATATATCGGGCTTTTCGATGGTGAGAACGAGGAGAGACTGATCATCGACTCGCTCGACCAGATTTACGACTACAATGATCGTCTGCGCGCAACGGCGAGGAAATACGCAGCAGACTGATGGTATCGTAACAACCTCCCCAGCAAGCCCTGCCACCCAACTATCGCGTGCCCTCAGGCGAGCATCGCCGCAAGGCCGTTGATGGTGTTGGCGTTGCGCAGCGTGCCGATGCCGAGTTTTTTCGACGTCAGCTGCGACAAGAGTTTTGTCTCGCTCGGCTTGCGGGAGAAATCGATCCAGAGATCGCCGTCGACAAGGGCAAGGCGGATTTCGGGGGCGGCGATCCGTTCCAGCCTTTCCAGCGCATCCGGCTCGAGCGGCCGGCGCATGACGCGGATGCCGACATCCGGGCCGTTGCCGTCAGGAAAGGGATTTTGGGCGGCAAGGCGTGAAAAACCATCCGCAGTGCGCATGATGATATCGACATGCTTGCCGAACCGGGCGCGAAAGGCGGTTTCGAGCCGGTCTTCGATATCGCCAAGCGGAGCCGCCTGCCCCTCGAAGATCAGGTTGCCGGTGGCAACCAGCGTTCGGGGATTGCGAAAACCAAGATCTTCCGCCATCGCCCTCAAATCCGCCATCACCAGCCGCCGGCCGGGACCGAGCACGATCGAATGCAGGAGGGCCACATAGGTCTGCATCGTTCAGCCGCGCCCCGCCTTCGAGACGCGCCACAGCCGCCAGGGCGCCCACCAGGCAAGACGGGGCTCCAGCGTCTCGGGCACGGGGTCGAAGCCATGCGTGCCGCCCGGCCCGCAGCGGGCGACGCGAAAGAGGGTTATGAAGCCGCCGCGCCACAGGCCATGGCGCGCCACCGCCTCGTAGCCGTATTCAGAACAGGTCGGCAGGTGCCGGCAGGAATTGCCGATGAAGCCGGACAGCGTCAGCTGGTAGAGACGAATGAAGCCCATGCCAAACAGCCGCCCCGGCGTTTTGCGGAACGGCCCACGCCAGTTGCGGCCCTTGTGGGCGAGGCGCTGGGGGGTGTGGCGGCACTCGGGAGCTTCACACATGGTCGCGACCTTCGCGAGGCAGACGGCCCCTCACCCGGCCTTTTCCAGCCGCTTCGCCTCGATCTGGCCGATGGCGTCCACCACGGCGTCGAAGGTCAGCATGGTGGAGGCATGGCGGGCCTTGTAGTCCTTGACCGGTTTCAGGAACCGCATGTCCTCGAACCGGCCGTTCGGGCCATCCCCGTCGGCCTTCAGCATGGCCAGCATGTCCTCGCGCGCCTGCCGGATTTCGGCAATCGTCGCGCCGACGACATGGCGCGCCATGATCGAGGAAGACGCCTGGCCGAGCGCGCAGGCCTTCACTTCATGAGCGAAGTCGCTGACGCGGTCTTCGTCGAGCTTGAGATACACCTTCACCCGCGAGCCGCAGAGCTTGGAATGGGCGCCAGCCTCGCCATCGGCATCGGCAAGCATGCCGATGCGCGGAATGTTGCCGGCAAAGTCCAGGATACGGCTGTTATAAATATCGTCCATCATGGCCCTGTTTTCCGCGCATTTTGCGGAATCTTCAATGATCCGAGCAGATTATTCCGGCATCGTCGGTAAAAAAGCATGCCGTGTCGCCTTCCGCCTCTTTCGCAGTCGTCGGTCGATACTATATGATAACTCGTATTGGGGTGAGCGTTTTGCAAGAAGCAAGACAATTCCAGGAAAGGCGTGAAGCGGTTTTCCGTCCGGAATTGCCTGGGGCCAGAAAGCAGAACGATCACCTGTTGTTTGGGAAACCGTGCCGGACGGTCGACGCACTGTTAAGCGAAGACCTGAAAGCCCCGGAGCCCGCCAACGGAACCCAAGCCTGCAGGGTTAGGCGAATGGCCAGTGGCGAGTCCGATAAACACGTCAGTTAACCTGCAGAAAGGTCAATGGGTCCATGGACGCCATAGTCACCAATTTTCCGCGCATCGACGACCAGTCGGATCGCCCCTCGCAGAAAGAGGCCGAGGACGCCGTTCGCGTTCTGTTGCGCTGGGCGGGCGACGACCCGCAGCGTGAAGGCCTGCTCGATACGCCCAAGCGCGTCGCCAAGGCCTATCGGGAGCTTTTCTCCGGCTATGATCTGGCCGCCGAGGACGTTCTTGGCCGCACCTTCGAGGAGGTTGCCGGCTATGACGACATGGTGCTGGTGAAGGACATTCCGTTCTTCTCGCATTGCGAGCATCACATGGTGCCGATCATCGGCAAGGCGCATGTCGCCTATCTGCCGAACGGCCGGGTACTGGGTCTTTCCAAGATCGCCCGCGTGGTGGAAATCTTCGGCCGCCGCCTGCAGACGCAGGAAACCATGACGGCGCAGATCGCGCGCTCGATCGACGAGTCGCTGAGCCCGCGCGGCGTTGCCGTGATGATCGAGGCAGAGCATATGTGCATGGCCATGCGCGGCATCCAGAAACAGGGCTCGACAACGCTCACCACCACCTTTACCGGTGACTTCAAGACCGAGCCGACCGAACAGGTCCGGTTCATGACGATGATCCGGAGCTAGGCGACAGGCCGGCTCCGCGCAAGGAAGCCGACCACCATGCCGATCACCTTCAAAGCCCCTTCCAAGGACAAGGCCGAGCTCGAAACGGGCCCGGCCTTCACGCCGCGCTTCGACGACCACGGTCTCGTCACCGCCGTGGTGACGGATGCGAAGGACGGCGAATTGCTGATGGTCGCCCACATGAATGCCCAGTCGCTGGCGCTCACCATCGAGACGGGCATCGCCCACTACTGGAGCCGTTCGCGCAAGGCGCTCTGGAAGAAGGGCGAGACCTCCGGCAATCTCCAGACCGTCGTGGAACTCAGAACCGACTGCGATCAGGATGCCGTCTGGCTGAAGGTTTCGGTCGCCGGCCATGACGCAACCTGCCACACCGGCCGCCGCTCCTGCTTCTACCGCACGGTCTCGAACGGGCCGGACGGCGCCGCGCTGACGATCGCCGGCGGGGAACCGCAATTCGATCCGGCGGCGGTCTACAGCAAAAATTAAGCATCTGCGCGAATTGCGTTCCGTTCTGGGACGGATTCATCAATTGGCAACCGGTCCGGTCGCCTAATGTTCCCCATGGCGGCCTGTATCCCCGCCATGCGGATCAGGACATGGAATCCCATCGCTCGCATGCAAAGCCGGTTTCCAGCGCGCTCTCCAGCAGGGCGACGGGCCCGCGGGCAAGCGCACTCCTCCAGCCTCCGCTGGGCATGAAAAACGGCGTCTCCGGAGCTGTTTTCGCTGCGCAAGTTCCCCCCGTCACAGACTGCGACTATCCTGTCACTTATCGTGTTGCTGAAGGCGCCCGGACAGCGGAACCGTTTGCCACGCCGAGAATTCCTCTTGGATATGGAGGTCACGAATGCTGAACTGGAATTTCAACCGTAGCCTCGTAACGGCGGATGCTTCTACTCCGGACGGACCTTCCATGAATGACATGTCCCACATTCCCGCGCAGGCTGCGCCGCGCAAACCGAAAATCGCACTGGCGCTCGGCGGCGGCGCGGCGCGCGGCTGGGCCCATATCGGTGTCCTGAGGGCGCTTGAGGAGGAAGGCGTCGAGATCGGCATGATCGCCGGCACCTCGATCGGCGCCCTGGTCGGCGGCTGTTACCTCGCCGGCAAGCTCGAGGAGCTGGAGAGCTTTGCCCGTTCGCTCACCATGCGCCGTATCGCAAGCCTTCTCGACTTCACCATCCGCGGCTCCGGTCTTTTCGGCGGCATGCGGCTGACCAAGCGCATGCAGGAGCATCTGGAAAACCTTTCGATCGAAGATCTCGACCGCCCCTTCGTCGCGGTGGCGACCGAGGTCAATAGTGGCCACGAGGTCTGGATCAACAGCGGCACGCTGATCACGGCGCTGCGCGCCTCCTATGCGCTGCCGGGCATCTTCGAGCCGATCAAGTGTAACAACCGCACGCTGGTCGACGGCGCTCTGGTAAATCCGGTGCCGGTTTCGGTCTGCCGCGCCCATGAGGAGGCGCTGGTCGTCGCCGTCAACCTCAACTACGACCTCTACGGCCGCTCCGCTGTGATCAAGCACAGCGCCACGCCGCAAAAGCTGGAGGAACCCAGGCAGGAGGACAGCGCCGCACGCCTCGGCCTGACGAGCGTCATGGTGCAATCCTTCAACATCATTCAGGATCGCATTTCGCGTGCGCGCCTAGCCGGCGATCCGCCGGATCTGGCGTTGCATCCGAAGCTGGCCGATATTGGTCTTTCGGAATTCCACCGCGCCGGCGAATCGATCGATCGCGGCTATCAGGAAACCAAGGCACGGATTTTCGAGATCAAGCGCATGCAGGAAATCGTGACGACACGCTGAACACGCAAGCGCATGACAAGACGGCGGGCGGGACGAAAAATCGTCCCGCCCGAAACCGTTCAGGCTGCCAGATTTAGCTGGAGATATAGGCCTTGATCGCATCCGCTTCATTCTGCATGGCGCGGATGTGGGACTTCACCACGTCACCGATCGAAACGATGTCAACGAGGCGTCCTTCCTTTTCCACCGGGATATGGCGGGCGCGCAGCTTGCTCATCATTTCCATGAGTTCGTTGACGCCCTGATTTTCGTCACAACGATAGACGTTGCCCCACATGATGGAGGAAATGGGCTTGTCCATGCATTCGGCCCCGTTGCGGGCCACGGCAGCCACGATATCGCGCTCGGTCGCAATGCCCGCTATGCGGTCGTTGCGATCCACGATGACGATGGCGCCGATATGATTTTCATGCAGATAGACGGCAGCCTGCCTTACGGTGAGCTGCGGGCCGCCAGTCACGACGTTGCGGCCTTTTTCGTCCAGTATCGCCTTCACATACATGCGTACCTCCCGTGTGCATCATGACGCTGAGAGGCGGGACACCCGCAGGGATGCCCTGCCAGTACGTGGGCTGCATCCGCTTCCTCCTTGAGGATACTGCCCTGCTCCGGTGTGCATGTGCGAACCGGAACAGGCTTATGGTGCGCCACGATAGAGGCGATTGCAAGACCGCGAATGGACTATCGTTAATCCCGACGGTTGTCGGCGTTTGCGACGTCGAACAGGGGAAAGAAAAGGAATCCGAACAGGAAACCGCCGATATGCGCTTCCCATGCGATCGCTCCGCCGGCGGCCGAACCGAAGATCTGGCCGAAGCCGATCAGGAAGTTGGTGAGGAACCAGATGCCGGAAAAGACAAGCACGGAACGATTGGAAAGCGCCTCGGGAATGGTGAGCCGCCGGTTGAGATGGGCGAACTGCCGGCTGATGCGCCCGCTCGGGGAGAAGACGAAGCGGGCGGCCGCGCCCATGAGGCCGGAAACGACGCCGGAGGCGCCGACGACGAGGATCATCTCGTCCCAATGCAGCGCAGTGTGGAAGGCGACGGCCGCGGCAGACGAAAGACACCAGAAGAGAAAGAAGCGCAGGAGGCCGATGCGGCGTACCACCGGCGCACCGAACGCGACCATCCAGAAGGCATTGAAGACCAGGTGCTCCCAGCCGCCATGCAGCAGCGAGTAGGTGACCGGGCTCCACAGCCAGCCCAGATCCTGCTCGGCGAAAGGAATGGCGTAGCGCGCCGGAATGAAACCGAATTCCAGCACCACGAATTCATCGGTCGATGCCGACAGGAAATAGGTGCGCACGACGTGGATCAGCGTCAGCAAACCCAATGCGAAGACGAGGCTTCCCGGCAGGTTGAAGGCCGGCTCCCGCTTTCGGATCCCGGGCCCGCTCCCCTGTACGTCAACGCTGTCGCTACTCATGACCAACCACCAGACTCTTGAAAACACGAGTCGCGCTTATATAGATAAAAGAAAGGCCGTGCAGCTTTCGCTGACGGCCCGTGCCCCCAATCCCCGGGGCTGAAAAGAATGTGCAGTAACCATTCCCTCGTGGAGGGGATGACTGGAGGGTCGCTCAAGCCGGACGGCTGCGCAATCGAAACCAATCGTTAACCTTAATATCGCGCTGGCACGAAACTCGCTCAGTCATTCTCAAATGCCCCGTGCGCCGCATTTTGCGTGCCGCAACGGAACACAAGCGAGTGGAAGTGAAGATGCAGACCAGAGCCGCAACGGCGCTATTCGATTATTGGACACGCCAACGCGGCGAGCACGCAGTGCCGCTGCGCGCTACCATAGAGCCCGTCGCGATCGCCGCCATCCTGCCGGACGTCTTCATTCTGGAATATGGAAGACTGCAACCGCCGCGCTTCCGGCTTGCGGGAACACGTTTCTGTGCGCAGTTCGGGCGCGAACTGAAGGGCACTGATTTCGCGGGTCTGTTTGCGCCCGACCAGCGCGGCCGCGTCGTGCAGATCGCACAAAACGTCATGGCGCAGGCCGCGCCCGCCATTCTCGACATACAGCTCGTCGATGGCACAGCGGAGACGACCGACGCGGAAGTCGTGCTGCTGCCCATGGCGACCAGCGGCAATGCCGCGGACCGCATCATTGGGAGCTTCGCCCCCCTGCCCGGCCAGCGCCAGCCGCTGGCGGCCTTCCGATACGCAACGCTCACCTCCCTCTCGGTCATCGATGCCGAGCGGGCGGGCACTCTTGCCGGCAGCCGGCAACCGACCCCCGTTCCGACTTCGGTCATGGCCATGCGACCGGCAGGCCTCGGCCAGGCCGTGAGCCGTGTGATGCACCTGCGAATTTTCGAAGGCGGACGCAAGGGTAACGACATGCAGAGGCACCAGGACCACTGGCGCGATCGATAACATCTCCAGGTTGTCAAACCGCAAGGCTGCGACGATATTTTACAGTTGCGACAAACCTTCTGTTAACCCAGAAAGGTTAAGCCTTGGAAAGAGATAAGATCATTAGGCAACGCGCGTTCATGTATTCTTTTCAGCAAGCATCGCCCGCAGCAGCCAGGAATCCGCAGCAGGAACAGCGCAGCTTCCAGCGCGTTGCGGTCAACCTTGCCGGCCGCCTGATGCTTGCCAGCCACGATGAATATGACTGCACCGTCGTCGACATGTCGCCAGGCGACGCGAACTTCACCTGCACCGCCCGTCCGCGCATGGGCGAACGGATCATCGCCTATGTCGATCATCTCGGCCGCATCGAAGGCACAGTTGCACTTCTCAACGACCGCGGCTTCGCCATTGCCCTGAATGCAACCGACCGCAAGCGCGAAAAACTAGCAGCCCAGCTCACCTGGATTGCCAACAAACACGAACTCGGCCTGCCGGAAGATCGTCGCCACGACCGTCTTACCCCGCGCAACACCCGCACAGACCTGCTGCTGGACGATGGCCGCCGTTACCCCTGCCGCATCATCGACCTGTCGCTTTCCGGCGCAGCCGTCGATATCGACGTGCGCCCGGCGCTCGGGACCGCAGTCCAGCTCGGCAACATGAAGGGCCGCGTCGTCCGCCACTTCCAGGAGGGCGTCGCCATCGAGTTCTCCTCCGTGCAGTCGAAAGACTCCCTGACCGCTTTCCTGTAGCATTTCGGGACAACTGGAAAGACCGACACCATGAAAGGGCCCCGCGGGGCCTTTTGCTGTTTCATGGCGGTGCAGATGCGGTAGAAAAAAACCGAAAAAAATTTTATGGCCCCACAGACGCCTTCCCGACATCACACACCGAAGCGAGGTCAGGCGGCCGGGCCGAAAGACACGGCGGCGGAGGCATTCCCGCCGTGAAACACCCCTTGCGATCCGCCAGGCGCACACGGAAAAGGGGATAAAGCCATATCTATTCAATAATTTACGCCAGAATTTCAGGCCCAAGCACCGAGGAAATTCGTTACAATTTTAATCAAATTTGCTTCAAGTACAGATAAAATCAAATTCGAATTTTATTCTTGTTTTGCTCTTATGTGACCTTGATTTGAACTAAACTATACTTCGAGCCTTCGCGTAAGCTCAAAACATACGTGTCATTGTGACCTCATCAAACGGGGACGACGCAATGACAAAAAAAATCAAGACAGGGACGTTTGCTTTCCTCTTCTCCTTGGTCGCAGCACAGGCTGCCCTCGCATTGCCGGCCAACACGCCGCTGGCTGGCGCAACCAACCAGCCCATCGGCCACTATGAATTCTGCAAGCAGTACAGCGACGAATGCGGCCCGACCGGCAAGGATACCGGCCCGCTCAAGCTGACGCAGGAAAACTGGAAGACGATCCTCAACGTCAACTACACGGCCAACACCGAATTCGTGCCGATGACCGACATGGAAATCTACGGCGTCGAGGAGCAGTGGACCTATCCGGAAGCCGCCGCCGACTGTGAGGACTATGTCCTCGTCAAGCGCAAGCGCCTGATCGAAGCCGGCATTTCGGCCTCCAACCTGCTGATCACCGTCGTGCTGCAGCCGAACGGCGAAGGCCATGCGGTGCTGACCGTGCGTACCGACCGCGGCGACTTCGTGCTCGACAACATGCGCAACAAGGTCCTGCTCTGGTCCGAGACCGAGTACCGCTTCCTGAAACGCCAGTCGTCGGCCAATGCCGGCAAGTGGGTCAAGCTGCAAGACGGTCGCGCCGAAGCTGTCGGTAGCGTCAGGTAACACTTAGCGCGCGCTGCATGGCGCGGCACGATGAAATTGCCCGGCGGGCTCGCCGGGCGCGAGAAAAGGGCCCGGTCAGTCCCCCAATCCCCGTCCCGACCTTGGCCCTGCGGCCGGTTCTCCTGTCCCGGAACCGGCCGCTTCCTTTTGGGCGCACAGCAATCCCCTCAACCAAAAATTAACCCTGTTCGCGGAACCTTCGAAAAAATGTCCCGCAATGGACAGGCCGAAGGAATCACGAGGGGAAGATGGCTGCGGCAACGACCGGCAACGAAGACCACGCGCCTCTTCTCCCCACACGCCTCCTGACGCGCCTGACGATCGGCGTCGCGGTGCTTGCCACCCTGACGGTCGCCATCAGCGTCACGGGCCGCATACTCGGCGAACGCATCGCCCTTGCCGGGCATACCGAGAATACGACACCCATCGACGCCATCATCGGCCAGGACCATGTGCGTCTGCCGGCCAATGCGATCCGCGTCGAGGAACAGCGGCATACTGGCCGGGCAGAGCGCGTCGACCTCTATCTCACCTGGCCGGGCATGAATGGCTATTCGCATGCGGAGCGCGCCCGCTTCAATGATGCCACCCGGCCTGAAGGCTTGATTTTCCTCAACCTTTCACAAAGCACCATGTCCAGGGACATGTCCGGACGGCTCGGCCCGATTTACAGCCACCTCTTCGACGACCGCCCGGAACCCGGCCCTGCGGGCCTCACGCTACAGCGCCTGAAGGAAAATTCGGGCTATGGAGAAGAGGTGTTCTTCACCGGAATCCTGCCGGATGGGTCCGACTATGCCGTCCGCTGCATGATTCCCGCGGATGCACAGCAATCGACCAGCGCGGATTGCCAGCGCGATATCCACATCGGACGCGATCTTTCTGTGCTTTATCGCTTTTCGAGCAGACTTTTGCCGCAGTGGCAGGACATGGAGGCGCGCATCCGCACCTATCTGGGCGGATCCCTCGTCAAAAACGGCCGCTCTGCGTCCACCTCAGACAACCGAGAAAATTTCGTCGATCTCAGCAACCAATGATTCATCATAAACCGATTGGTAACGCTATCCAGCTACTGTCCCCGAACCGGACGTTCTGGCTGACCGCGCCGGGACCGTATGTGCAATCCGAGAATGAAGAGTAACCTAGTGCCCCGTTCCGTATTCCTCGATTTCATTCCCCGCTCCTGCAAAGCAGTTGCCACTGCGGCGAAAAGTCTGGTGGTAATCGGGATGGTGGTCACCGTCACCTATGCGACGCCGGCGGCAGCCAATCCGAAATATGCCGGCATCGTCATCGATGCGAAGACCGGCAAGGTGCTCTACAGCCAGGATGCCGACGAATTGCGCTATCCGGCATCGCTGACCAAGATGATGACGCTTTACCTGACCTTCGAGGCGCTTGAAGCCCGCAAGATCAGCCTCAAATCCCGCGTACCCTTCTCGAAGAATGCCGCCAGCGAGCCGCCGACCAAGCTCGGCGTCGGCACGGGCAACTCCATCACCGTGGAGCAGGCCATTCTCGGGCTCATCACGCGCTCCGCGAACGATGCCTCCACGGCGCTTGCCGAGTACCTCGGCGGCTCGGAGGAGCGATTCACCCGGATCATGACGCAGAAGGCGCGCGCCCTCGGCATGACGCGCACCGTCTACCGCAACGCCAACGGCCTTCCCAATTCTGCGCAGGTGACCACCGCGCGCGACCAGGCCCGTCTCGGCATCGCCCTGCGCCAGCATTTTCCGCAGTACTATTCCTATTTCTCGACGCGCAGCTTCCGCTTCGGCAAGCAGGTCATCAACGGTCACAACCGCCTGCTCGGCAACGTGAACGGCGTCGATGGCATCAAGACGGGCTATACCCGCGCTTCCGGCTACAACCTCGTAACCTCGGCGATTGCCGATGGGCGCAGCGTCGTGGCGGTCGTCATGGGCGGTCGCTCCGGCGGCGCCCGGGACCAGCAGATGCGCAAGCTGATTGCTGCATACATGCCGAAGGCCTCGCGGCGCGGTGGTGGCGACCTGATCGCCGAGACCAAGGACGCCCCGACGCTGACCGCCGAAGTTGCCACGCAGGCAGTGACGGCTTCGATCCGAGGCGGTGGTCTGGACCTGCCTGAAAACGGTCCGATCCCCACCTACCGCTACAACAATGAAAGCCGCATCGAAACGGCCTATGCCGCAACGTCCGCCACGGCTTCGGAAGTCGTCGGCAAGCGCGCGCTGGCCGCAACGCTCAAGATCCAGCGTGACGCCGCCGTTCCGCCGGAAGACTTGACGGAACAGGGCGACACCAGCGGCGTCGACAGGCTTACCACATCCGCCGTCTCGGAAACCGCGCCGTCCGGCTGGGTGATCCAGATCGGCGCGACGCCCGACCGCGACCAGGCCCAGAAGCTTCTGGCAAAGGCGCAGGACCAGGGCGGCAAGGCGCTCTCCGTCGCCAAGCCTTTCACGGTCGCCGTCAACAGCGGCAGCGAGCAGCTCTACCGCGCCCGCTTCGGCGGCTTCGACAACCAGGATCGCGCGGCGGCCGCCTGCAAGGCGCTGAAGCGCAAGGGCTTCGCCTGCTGGGCAAGCCAGCAGTAACAACGATACCGGACCGCGCCGTGTAACGGCGATGTCCCTGAACTACCGCCTTGCACCTGCAACGGCCACCGGTGAGGTATTGCGTACCGGGAAGCCGCAGGGCAAGGCCGGCAAGTCCGCTCAAACGGGCTCTGCCATCCTCGATTGGGTAATGCGTACGAGGCAGATCATGGCGATGAACGAGAACCTGTTCGATGTCCACTCCGACGAGCGCGAGGAAAAGCGCAGATCGCTGAAGGGCACGCTCCACCCGCTGCACGAGGCGGCAATGCGGATCGCGGACATCGGTCTTGGCCGTTCACGCAACAGGACGAAGGATCTCGTCGGCGCATTGCTTGCCCATGGCGCACGCGCCTGGCGCTCCGGTCAGCCGACCGCCGGGATCCATCTCCATGTCGGCGTCAGCGAGCGCCGTCACCCGGTGCGCCTGCGCCTGCGCCTTCGCTGAGGCGTGAAAGGGTTCAGAGCAGGCCGAGTTCGGCAAGCTCCCGGCGCAGCTCCAGCGGTAGATCCGCCGTCCCCTCGCCCATGTTCTTGAGATCGCGCGGCGCGTCTTCCTGCGACAGGTAGCGCCAGCCCTGAAAGGCGCGGCGGGGCTGGAATTCGGTCTCGATGACTTCCGGCCCGAGCACCAGTTCGCAGCGCGAAATCCCGTCGACATCCTTGAAGGTCTTGATGTCCAGCAATTGCTGGCGGGCCTGCACCTGCCCCTTGATGACCCAGTAGAGCGAGCCGCCGGCAAGCAGATCCTGATCGCGCTTGGGGACCATGCGGGTGATGTGGCTGGAATGCGGCTCCATACCCGCCGCCATCGCGATCAGCGAACGTTCGGACACCCATTCGCGCAGGTCATCGATCGAGTCCGCGCCGACACAGAGTTTGATGAGATGAAGGGCCATGGCTCTTTGAACGCTCTTGCGGCGGCCGGGTCAAGAGGCCGCCGCGTCGCACTCCACAGGCAACCGGACGGAAGCGTCAGCACTCCACCACGTTGACGGCAAGACCACCGGTCGAGGTTTCCTTGTATTTCTCGTTCATGTCGACGCCGGTCTGGCGCATCGTCTCGATACAGGCGTCGAGCGGCACAAAGTGCGTGCCGTCCCCCTTGAGCGCCAGCGAGGCGGCCGTGACCGCCTTTACCGCGCCAAGGGCATTGCGCTCGATGCAGGGCACCTGCACAAGGCCGGCAATCGGATCACAGGTCATGCCGAGATGGTGCTCGAGCGCGATTTCCGCGGCATTCTCCACCTGTTCAGGCGTGCCGCCCATCACGGCGGCAAGACCGGCAGCGGCCATGGCGGAGGCGGAGCCCACCTCGCCCTGACAGCCGACCTCCGCGCCGGAGATCGAGGCATTGTGCTTGATGATGCCGCCGACGGCCGCGGCCGTCAGCAGGTAGTCACGAATGCCGTCCTGGTCGGCATCCTCGTGGAAATGCAGGTAATAGCGGATCGTGGCGGGCACGACACCGGCGGCCCCGTTGGTCGGCGAGGTCACGACGCGGCCACCGGCGGCATTCTCCTCGTTGACGGCCATGGCGTAGACGGAGAGCCAGTCATTGGCCAGCAGCGGGTTCGCCTTGTTCGAGCGCCATTCCTCCTGAAGCTTGTCATGGATGGAGCGGGCACGGCGGCGGACCTTCAGCCCCCCCGGCATGATGCCCTCGTTCTTGAGGCCACGGTCGATGCAGCTCTTCATCGCGCCCCAGATGCGGTCGAGGCCGGCATCCAGCTCCTCGCGCGACATGGTCTCTTCTTCGTTGGCGCGCTTCATCTGGGCGATCGACATACCGGAGCGCGCCGCCATTTCGAGCATCTGCTTGGCCGAGCCGAAGGGGAACGGCACCTTCTTGTCGCTGGCGCGCGCCTTGCTGGCGCGCATCTGCTCGAGTTCCGTGTCGGTGACGACGAAACCGCCGCCGACGGAATAGTAGATGCGCTTCAGGAGAAGCCGGTCGTCACGGTCATGGGCGGTAAAGGTCATGCCGTTGGCATGGCCCGGCAGCGGGTTCTTCTTGTCGAAGACGAGATCGGTCTTCGGCTGGAATGCATATCCCGGATGGCCGGGCGGCGTAATGCGGCCGGTACGCTCCACCTCGCCGACGATCGCATCCATCCGGTCGGGATCGACCGAATCCGGCTTCTCGCCCATCAGACCGAGAATGACGGCGCGGTCGGAGCCGTGGCCGACGCCGGTATAGGCGAGCGAACCATGCAGGCTCATGCGGATGGCGACCACCTGCGCGCCTGTCGGACGCGGCCAGTCGGCGGAAAGGATCAGGTCCAGAAAGCGGTTCGCTGCCGACATCGGCCCCATCGTGTGGGAACTCGACGGCCCGATACCGATCTTGAAAACATCAAAAACCGAAAGAAACATTGCCCGGACTTCTCCCTTGCCTCAGCGGCGCTTTGCCCCGTGAAGCTACGTTATCATGACGCGCACCCATGGCGATCTGCCGACATAGGGTTTTACAAGCGCGACATTCCCCTCCCGCAGGCTATTAAAACAAAAACAGCGCGCCTGGGAGGGCGCGCTGCTAATGTAGTCATGATCGATGGCTCTTTTCAGATGCCGCCGAAGAGATAGGCGATAACCAGAACGGCGCCAAAACCGAGCACTGCGCGGGCCGTAACGCCCCAGCAGGATTTCTGAACGGTGCTTTCCATGATTTCCCCGATTGAAAGGATAGGATGCAGCAGCCGGGATCAGCGCTGCACAGCGCCCTGTTTAATGAAGAATTTGTGAAACTGCAATCACGAAAGATGGCGAAACCAAGGCATTGCGAGCATGGGAGCCCCGCGCCCAGCGCATGACATGTCGCAGAATCAGACAGTTGGGGGCAGATAGGCCCGCGCCGCCCTGCCGCCTTTTCGCCCAAGGTCTGAACGCGCCGGAAAGTTGCGCGACGCACCCATTGCAAAATGCGCAATCCATGGCAAAACGCTGTTCCATGAGCACACCGGACCTTTGCGCCCTCGCCATCTTCGTCACCCTGTGGATCGGGTATTCCTGGATCACCGACCGGGCGAAATTCTTCAATCGCATCAGCCTCACCCGGGCCATGAGTTCGCAGCGCGCCATCTGGATCCGCAATGCGATGCACCGGGACCTGCGCATGATCGATACGCAGATCATGGCGGGCCTGCAGAACGGAACGGCCTTCTTCGCCTCCACGTCGCTTCTTGCGCTCGGCAGCTGTTTCGCGCTCCTCGGTGCAACGGAACAGGTTTTTGCGATCTTCAGCGATCTGCCCTACTTCTTTCGTGGCAGCCGCGCCGGCTTCGAGTTGAAGGTCGGCGGCCTTGCCATCATCTTCGGCTACGCCTTCTTCAAGTTCGGCTGGTCCTACCGCCTCTTCAACTACTGCACGATCCTGCTTGGAGCGATGCCGATGAGCGGCGACATCCACAAGGACCCGGCCGGCGCCGATCTTGCCGCCGACAAGGTGATCCGCATGAACATTCTTGCGGCAAAGCATTTCAACAAGGGGCTACGCGCCATCTTCCTGTCGATCGGCTATCTCGGCTGGTTTGCCAGTCCCTACCTGTTCATCGTGACGACCATCGGCATCATCATCGTGCTCGTGCGCCGGCAATTCTATTCCGAAGCGCGCCTCGGCGTGCTGGAACGCCTCGACTGACATAACCACCCCAACGGCCACCTTTCGGCCATCCGCCCGGCGCAAGCTTGGCGTGTCATCCTCCCATGGACCAAAGCAATGCGGCGACCGAAAACCATGACGACCACGGTGATTGACGGGAATGCGCAAGGAGGTGACGGCACGACGCGCCGCATGCCGCGCATTCCACTGATCGACCAGGCCCGTGGCGTCGCGTTGATCGCGATGGCGATCTACCACTTCACCTGGGACCTTGGCTTTTTCGGCTATACCGACCCGCAAATGGCAACGACCGGCGGGTGGCGCATTTTTGCGCGGGTGATTGCCGGCAGCTTCCTGTTCCTTGTCGGCTTCAGCCTGGTGCTTGGCCATCAGCAGGGTTTTCGCCTGCGGCCGTTCCTCATGCGCTTCGGCAAGATCGCGCTTGCGGCGGCACTGATCACGGTTGCGACCTGGTTCGCCTTCCCCCAGACCTTCATCTTCTTCGGCATCCTGCACGCCATTGCCGCCGCAAGCCTTCTGGGCCTGCTCTTCGTCAGGCTGCCTGTCGCCGTCACCCTGCTTGCCGCCGCAGCCGCCGTCGCCGCACCGCTCTACCTGCGCGCGCCGATCTTCGATCATCCGGCCCTGTGGTGGGTCGGGCTATCCGTCAACGTTCCACGCTCGAATGACTATGTGCCGCTGCTTCCGTGGATGGCGCCGGTGCTGCTCGGCATCGCCCTTGCCCGTCTCTTTGTCGCCAGTTCCCTGCCGCAGCGGCTCGCCGGCGTGGGAACGAGCACGAAAAGCCGGTGGAAAAGCCTGCTGGAACAGGCCGGCCGCCACAGTCTCGCCATCTACCTTATCCATCAGCCTGTACTTATCGCGCTGGTCTACGGTTTTTCTCTCGTGGTTCCGGCGCCTGCCGCCGACCCTGCGGTGGACTATACCCGAAGCTGCATGCGGGCCTGCGAGGTCGAGCAGAACGCCGGCTTCTGCCAAAGTTTTTGCAAATGCACGCTCGACCGGCTGACGGAGCAGAACCTCTTCGCCGACCTGAACCGCGGCGCGATCGACGTAACGAAGGACGAGCGGATCGCCGCGCTCTCTTCGCAATGCACTGCCGACGCAGAAACGAGGACCGACCTCAAGGAGTAGGAATCATGAACGCCTATCGCATGAAACCACTCGCCTTTCCCTGGCCGCCGCTGATCTACAGCGCGGCCATCGCGGCGGCCATTCTGCTCCAGGCGTACTTTCCGCTCGCGGTGGCCGAAACGAACTTGTGGATCGCCCGGGCGGCCGGCGGTGGGCTGGTTCTTTCGGCGGTCATACTGGATGTCTGGGCGATGCGCACGCTGCTCGATTGCCATACGACAATCCTGCCGAACCGATGCTCCACGCATCTGGTGACCTCCGGTCCCTATCGCTTCACCCGCAATCCCATCTATCTCGGATACACGCTGGCGACCGCCGGCATTGGCCTTGCGATACTCAATCCATGGTGCATCGTGACGGCCATGCTGGCGGCAGGCATCACAAGCGTCATTGCGATCAAGCGCGAAGAACTGCACCTGCTCTCGCGGTTCGGCATCGATTTCGAGCGCTACTGCAACGGTACGACGCGCTGGATCTGACAGCGGCCGAAAGGCGGATCAGGTGCCGACGCCGATTTCGGCAAGGCGCGTGAGGCACGCTTCCTCGACATTGTCGAGTTCGGTAAGCGTCTCCTCGATGTCACGGCGCTTCTGACGCAGTTCGTCGCGCTTCTCGCTGACCTTCGCCATGAGCAATTCGAGCTGCCCGACTTCGCCCGGCGGATCCTTGTAGACTTTGATTATGTCGCGAATTTCGGCGATGGTGAAGCCGATGCGGCGGCCACGCAGGATCTCCTGGATCAGGCGGCGATCGGCGGGACGGAACAGACGCGTGCGGCCGCGGCGTTCGGGATGGATCAGCCCCTCGTCCTCGTAGAAGCGCAAGGTGCGGGTGGAAACCCCGAATTCGCGCGTCAGCTCGGTTATGGTATAAAACTTGTCCACGCCTGCTCCGATCATATCTGAACAGGCATTTTATTGACTTTTACGTATAAGTCAATTTTTCTCGTTTCCCAACGCAATTCCGGACGAAAAATCGCTGTGCGCTTTTGCCGGAATTTCCCTAGCGGATGGCGAACCACCATGTCGCAAGGCCGAGAAAGGCCGAGAAACCGACAATATCGGTGACGGCCGTCACGAAAACGCTGGAGGAAACGGCAGGGTCCGCCCCCGCCCGGTCGAGCAACATCGGAATCATGATGCCGGCAAGGGCCGCGGCGCACATGTTGATCAGCATGGCTGCGGCGATAACGCCGCCGATATTGACATCCTGGAACCACAGGCCCGCGACGGCGCCGATCATCAGGCCGAAGGCGATGCCGTGCAGGAGACCAACGCCCGCCTCGCGCCGGACGACGCGCCAGGCATTGTGAATGTCGAGATCGCGGGTGGCGAGCGCCCGCACGGTCACCGTCATCGTCTGCGAACCGGCATTGCCGCCCATGCCGGCGACAATCGGCATCAACACGGCAAGCGCCACGATGTCCTCGATCGTCGCCTCGAACATCGAGATGACGGAGGCGGCGATGAACGCGGTCAGGAGGTTGACGAGCAGCCACGGCGCGCGCGAACGGACCGTATCGATGGTGGTGTCCGACAGTTCTTCATCGCCCACACCACCAAGGCGCATCAGGTCTTCCTCGGCCTCCTCCTGGATGACGTCGACCACGTCGTCGATGGTGAGCACCCCGACG
This sequence comes from Shinella sp., assembly GCF_049651085.1. Taxonomy (GTDB): domain Bacteria; phylum Pseudomonadota; class Alphaproteobacteria; order Rhizobiales; family Rhizobiaceae; genus Shinella. The sequence goes on along the minus strand of NZ_JBASBL010000020.1, from coordinate 91,569 downwards.
AGACGGCCGTTCTCATCCACGACGGCGGCGGAGAGCAGGTCATATTGCTCGAAGAGCTGGGCCGCCTCTTCCTGGTCCATCTCGGCCGGAATCGGATGGTTCGTCTCACGCATGATCGCTTCGATCTTCGTGCCGCGCGCCATACGCAGGATGCGGTCGAGATCGATGGCGCCGAGCAGGCGAAACGTGGGGTCGATCACGAAAATCTGGGAAAAGCTCTCCGGCAGGTCGGCGTCTTCACGCAGATAGTCGATCGTCTGCCCTACCGTCCAGAACGGCGGCACGGCAACGAACTCGGTCTGCATGCGCCGGCCAGCCGTGCTTTCCGGATAATCGAGCGAACGACGCAGACGGATCCGCTCGGTGAACGGCAGCTTGGAGAGGATTTCTTCCTGGTCCTCCTGGTCGAGGTCTTCCAGGATGTAGACGGCATCGTCCGAATCCATCTCGCCGAGGGCCGCGGCAATCTGCTCGTTCGGCAGGTGCTCGACGATGTCGAGGCGGATCGCCTCATCGACCTCGGTCAACGCCGCGAGGTCGAAGTCCGCTCCGAGCAGCGAAACCAGCTGGCGGCGCTGCTCCGGCTGGATGGCTTCAAGCAGGTCGCCCATTTCCGATTCGTGCAACCGCGCGACGTGGCGGCGCAAAAACAGCAGGTCCCGGTCGGCGATCGCCGCGCCGACATGCATGAGGAAATCCGAGCGGATCGAGCCGTCCTCGGCGTAAATGTCCTCAGCCTCGAAGGTATTTTGCTCTGGTTGCCCCTGATGGATACGGTCGTCGTCGCCGGTGTCTTCCATCGGGCCGCTCCTTGTATCGGGTTCGTCCGGCCCAATAGCATGGCAGGGCAGAAACGACAGGGATTGCATAGAGGTTTGTCGCGACGCCGCCTCGCCGGAGGCGTCGCTTTTCAAGGTGCTAAAGCAAACAGCGCGGCCGGTCCATTGCCGAAAGCGGCAAAAAACGGCCCGAAATAAAAATTTCGCAATCTGTTGCGGTTTCATGAAAAACACATGGTTGACGACGCCGCAGGAAGGCCGGGATTTTCCCTTTGCCGGAAACAGGCTAGGGAGGGCGAGTTCAATCAAAGCCCGGAGAAACCATGGCGATCCTTCCTATCGTCCGCTATCCCGACCAGCGCCTGCGCATGCCCTGCGAGCCGGTCACGGCCTTCGATGCGCGCCTGAAGGAAATGGCGGACGATCTGGCCGCCACCATGCGCGCCGCGCCCGGCATCGGCATCACGGCCGCCCATGTAGGGATTCTCGAACAGGTGACGGTCATCGAGCTCGACGGGCCGCTTTCACAGCGCGTCTATGTGAACCCGGTGATAGAGTGGCTTTCGCCGGAGCTGCAACGCCACACGGAGGGCAGCGTCTCCATGCCGGGCGTGACGGACGAAGTGGAGCGCCCTGCCCGCATCCGACTCACCTATCAGGACCTTGCCGGCGCGACCCACACGGATGAAGCGGACGGCCTCCTCGCCGTCTGCCTGCAGCATGAAGTCGACCAGCTCGGCGGAATTTTCTGGATCGACCGCCTGTCGCGCCTGAAACGCGAGCGCATCGTCAAGAAATTCCGCAAGATGGGCGAGCAATAGACAGCAGGGAAAAAGCCGGGGTGGTCGACCATGAACCGACCCGGCGTAGCCCTTGACGGGTTTGATTCAGCCGGAATCAAAAAGACCCGCCTTTCGGCGGGTCTTTTTTGGTGCGGTCGAGAAGACTCGAACTTCCACGGGTTGCCCCACAGCGACCTCAACGCTGCGCGTCTACCAATTCCGCCACGACCGCATCGTGGTAGGCGTCGTCTTGCGGCGACGAAGGTGCATGTAGCAAAAGGTTTTCGGACACACAAGGCGGTGTGACAAGAAAAGTGAGGGAAAGTGAAACAATTTCAACAGCCCCTTCGCAAAGGCGCGGAAACCTCTGAAATCCTTGCATGATCGCCCCCATATCTGGCACAACGAACCAAAAAGGACGGCCATCATGCAGCGTCAGGACATCTCCGCATCCCTTTTTGCGATTCCCGGCTCACCGCCGGTGCGCTGGCGCGTCGCGCCCGACCTCGTTCCCTATGACATCGCTGTCCAGACCATGGAAAACGAAGCCGCAGCCATCGCCAATGGCGAGGCCGACGAGCTTGTCTGGCTGGTCGAACACCCGCCGCTCTACACGGCGGGCACGAGTGCCGACGCAGCCGACCTGGTGGCGCCGGATCGATTCCCGGTGTTTTCCACAGGCCGCGGCGGCGAATACACCTATCACGGCCCCGGCCAGCGCGTGGTCTACGTGATGCTCGACCTGAAACGCCGCCGGCAGGACGTTCGCGCCTTCGTGGCGGCGCTCGAGGCGGTGGTGATCGACGCACTTGATTCCATGAACATCCGCGGAGAGCGGCGCGAGGATCGTGTCGGTGTCTGGGTGCGCAGGCCCGAGCGCCCGGCGCTGCCGGACGGCTCGCCCGCCGAGGACAAGATCGCCGCCATCGGCATCCGCCTGCGTCGCTGGGTGAGTTTCCACGGCTTTTCGCTCAACATCGATCCCGACCTCGAGCATTTTTCCGGCATCGTGCCCTGCGGCATCCGTGGCTACGGGGTGACGAGCCTCGTCGATCTCGGTCTGCCCGTCATGATGAGCGATGCGGATGTCCGCATCCGCGATTCGTTCGAGCGCGTCTTCGGCCCGACGATCTCCGACGCAGACTGTCAGCCGAAAAGCCAGTCACAGGCATAGATGATCGCTGACCCGTGCAGCACGATTGCGGCGTAGAGACCGAAGCCGGCCAGCAGCCGCTGCGGCGCAGTCATCGGATCGAGCGCCCGCCTTGGCTTCACCCCACCAGCCCCGATGAGGCTCAGCACGGTGAAGACGGCAAGCCCGGCGACCAGAAGCATCAAGGGCAGCCCGATCCGCCAGCCGACCCAGAGGATCGTCAGCGTCACGAGGAAACTTGCGACAACAAGGCCGCGCCGGGTGGAAAAGACCTGCCGCAGCACCTGTCCGCCATCGAACCGGTGCATGGGCAGGAGGTTCAGCAGATTGAACGCACCGACGATCAGGAGGAAGACGAGCAGTACGGCGCTGGCCGCCTTGCCGAAGACGTCATGCAGTCCAATGAGGGGCGGCACGAGAAAGGCCGACATGCCGGCCCCCATCAGGGCGCAAACCGCCACCTCGAAGCGGGAATTGTAAGGTCGTCCGCCGATGGCGATGCCGCCGAGCAACGGCACGAAAATCATGCGTGTCCGCCGGTGCCCGAAAGCACGGTAGGCGGCCATATGGCCGAACTCGTGCAGCACGATCACCACTGTCAACAGGCTGGACAGCAGAAGTCCCTGAGAATTGAGCCCGAAGAACGGCCAGAGCAACAGTGTGGAAAGCGCGGCAAGCCCCGTCTGCATCAACGGATGCTCCAGAACGCCCCTCACCTCGCCCTTTCCCGTCATCAGCCACCGGTCTAGCGCCTTCATCTCCCGGCGAAGCTGGACGTAGCGAAACAGCATGAAGGCGATTCCGCGGTAGCGGTCGGTCTGCTCCACGGTCAGCACGGTGCCGCCCGGAACCGGCCTAAGGAAGCGCCGCTCCACATAGTTTTTCCAGAAGGACGCATCGAGCGCGCTGTCTTCGATCACCCGCGTCTCGCAGGCGATGCCCTCGGCGTCCAGTGACTCGCTCACCCGCAGTGTCCGCGTAATCGGATCGCCACGCCGGTCGGGATAGGAAAAGGTTTGCCTGACATGATCGAGCGACAACCGCTCGCTGGAGAGCACCGACGGGTGCCAGTCAGCCTCCGCGCCGAGCGGGCTGACAAGCGCGGCGATGCGGCTCGGTGAAGCATGAAAGACGCGGGTGAGCTGTAGGGTGCGGCGGCCGACGGGCGCGGCAATCAGCAACCAGATCAGGCCGATATTGATCGCCAGAAGCAGGGTCACCGAAAATGTTGTCGACATGCCGTTCTCCCTCGCCCTCATGGCGAGCAAGGATCACGCTAGCGGCAACTTCCTAACAAACGTTAAGAACAATCCGTCAGGCGAATTCCATGATGACCGCATCGACGGCGAGGCTCTCGCCCGGCTTGGCACGCACCGCGCCGACGGTGAGGTCACGCTCGGCGCGCAGCACGTTCTCCATCTTCATCGCCTCTACGACGGCAAGTATATCGCCCGCCTTCACCTCCTGCCCCTCGCTGACGGCAATCGACACGACGAGTCCCGGCATCGGGCAGAGCAGCATTTTCGAGGTATCGGGCGGCAGCTTTACCGGCATCAGCGCGTCGAGTTCGGCAAGGCGCGGCGTAAACACCCGCGTGCGCACGGAAAGCCCCTGCCAGTCGATGCGCATGCCGTTCGGGAACGGCCGAAGTTGTGCCGTCACGCCGCGTCCGTCGATGACACCGCGCCAGACCGCTTCGCCGGGCTGCCAGCCGCTCTCCACCGCGTCCCCGCTCGACACCGCATGATACTCGTCGCCGATCTTCACCACCCAGTCCTCGCGCTGCCGGGAGACGGGGCGCAGCCGGTCGATATGGTCAGCGCGGCGCGCGGCATCGACAAGGTGGGTCGAGAGGGCAACACGGGCGAGGATCGCAGCCTCCTCTGCGCTCGGCGCCATGGGCGCAAAGCCGTCCGGATATTCTTCGGCGATGAAGCCGGTGGAAAGGCGTCCTTCCCGCCAGCGCGGATGGCGCATCAGGGCGGCGAGAAACGGAACGTTGTGCTCGATGCCATCGACGGTAAAGCCATCCAGCGCATCACTCATGGCGTCGATCGCCTCAAGCCGCGTCGGAGCCCAGGTGCAGAGCTTCGCCACCATCGGATCGTAATACATCGAAATCTCGGCGCCCTCATAGACGCCGGTATCGTTGCGCACGATCGCCGCGCCACTTACGCCTTCGGCCGGCGGCCGATAGCGTGTGAGCCGGCCGATGGACGGCAGGAAATTGCGGTACGGGTCCTCCGCATAGAGCCGGCTTTCCACCGCCCAGCCGTTCAGCTTGATATCCGCCTGCTTCAGCGTCAGTTTCTCGCCTGCCGCCACGCGGATCATCTGCTCGACAAGATCGATGCCGGTGACGAGTTCCGTGACCGGATGCTCCACCTGAAGACGCGTGTTCATTTCGAGGAAATAGAACTTGCGGTCGCGGTCAACGATGAATTCCACCGTTCCGGCGCTCTGGTATTCGACAGCCGCGGCGAGCGCCACGGATTGCTCGCCCATAGCCTTGCGCGTCGCCTCGTCGAGGAAGGGCGACGGCGCTTCCTCGACGACCTTCTGGTTTCGCCGCTGGATGGAGCATTCGCGCTCGCCGAGATAGAGCGCCGTGCCATGCGCATCTGCCAGGACCTGGATTTCGATATGGCGCGGATCGACGATATATTTCTCGATGAAGACGCGCTCGTCGCCGAAGGAGCTTTTTGCCTCGGAGCGGGCACGCTCGAAACCGTCGCGTACCTCGCCCTGATCCCAGGCGATGCGCATGCCCTTGCCGCCGCCGCCGGCGGACGCCTTGATCATCACCGGATAGCCGATTTCACCGGCAATGCGCTCGGCATGGACCGCATCCTCGATGACACCGAGATACCCCGGAACGGTCGAGACCTTCGCGGCATTGGCGAATTTCTTAGATTCGATCTTGTCGCCCATGGCGCGGATCGCCCTCGGCTTGGGGCCGATGAAGACGATGCCTTCCGCCTCCAGCGCCTCGCAGAAGCTTGCCCGCTCGGAAAGGAAGCCGTAGCCGGGGTGCACGGCCTCTGCGCCCGTCGCCTTGCAGGCGGCGATGATCTTTTCGGCGACGAGATAGCTCTCCGCCGCCGCCGCCGGGCCGATATGCACGGCCTCGTCCGCCATCTCGACATGCAGCGCATCCCGGTCGGCGTCGGAATAGACCGCGACTGTCGCAATGCCCATCCTTCGTGCCGTCTTGATCACGCGGCAGGCAATCTCGCCGCGATTGGCAATCAGGATCTTCTTGAACATGCTTTCCTCCCGGCATTTCATGTCAGGAGTTGTAGCCACAAACAGCCCGCCCGTTCAACGGCGCGAGACGAGCAATTCGCCCTTTGAAGCAGGCACTTTAGTCGAAGGCGATATCGGCCGATGCCTTGCGGGTTTTGTGCTCGCGCCAGATGATGAAGAGACCGGAGGCGACGATGATCGCAATGCCGAGCCATTTAGAGGGCGTCGGAAAATCGCCGAAGATCGCATAGCCGAGCACCGTCGCCGAGATGATCTCGAAATACTGGAAGGGAGCCAGCAGCGAGAGCGGCGCCATGCGGAAGGCACGCACGACCAGAATGTGGGCATAACCGGAAAGCGCGCCGAGGATGACCAGCAACATCAGCGTGAAGACAGAGGACGGCAGCGACGGGGCAAAATCGGCAATACCGGCAGAATCGCCGAGGAACAGCGCGACCCCCATGAAGATCGTGCCGCCGAAACCGGCAATGGTCTGCATGGTCAGCGGCGAATCGGCATCGCCAATGGCGCGGTTCATGAAGAGATAGATCGAATAGAGAAAGGCGCAGGCGACCGGCAGCAGCGCCGTCCAGCCGAACAGCACGAAGCTTGGCTGGATGACGATCAGCGCGCCGCCGAAGCCGACCATGATGGCGAGCCAGCGCCGCCAGCCGACCTTCTCGCCGAGAAAGGCGGCCGACATGGCGGTCAGGATGAAAGGCTCTACGAAATAGATGGCGAAGACGTCGGCAAGCGGCATGTATTTCACCGCCGCGAAGAACAGCAGGCTCGCCGCGCCGTGGATGGCGCCGCGCAACAGGTTCAACCAGGGTCGTTTCGGGTGGAGCGTCGCGCTGCCGGCCGCGGTGAAGATCAGCGGGACCGTGCAGACGAGCTGGAAGAAGAAGCGGTAGAACGTCACCTGCCCCGGCGACATGCCGGCGAATGTCGCCATGTATTTGGCGATCGCATCCATGCAGGGCAGCATCAGCATGGCGACGGCCATCAGCGCCACGCCCTGCATCGTGTTGCCGCCGGCCTGGTCGGTGGTGCTGGCCTTCACGTTCATGGCAGTTCTCCTCGCTCGCTCCTGCATAGTTCATTTGCGCCGGCGAGCAATGCGGTAAATCCTGCTGTTACAGGCGGCGGCGCAAAGCGGCGCAATTGAGGTAGAAGGCTATCCCCGATTGCCTGTAAACTTGCTTGAGAAGACAATGGAGGCCGTGATGACCTTTCCCGGCGAAAGCAACACCATCCCCTTCCCTTCGGGCCGCGCCGATGGCGACACGCTCGGCGGCCGCATCTGGCGGGCTCGCGACGCGCTGGGCCTGTCTCTCGAAGAACTCGCCTCCCGCATCGGCCTGCCGGAGGAAACGGTGAGCGGCTGGGAACGGGACCATGCGGAACCCGACACCAAGGCGCTCTTCATGTTGGCTGGCGTGCTTTCGGTTTCACCGTCCTGGTTGATTGCCGGCATCGGCGAGGCCCCGGCGGAGCCGGCGAGCGACGAACTGCTCCATCCATTGCTGCGCCAGTTGCAGGAAGTCCACCAGCTACACGACCAGACAGGCAAGGCGATCGCCGCGCTCGAAGCCGAGATCGCCAAATTGATCAGAAAAGATCAAGGCTGACATTTTTCCATTCCCACACTTGAGACCCTCGGCAGGCTCTGCAATGGTCGAGCCGAAATAGAATCCGCATAGGAGACAAGAAATGGACGTACGCGCCGCCGTTGCCGTTCAGGCCGGAAAACCGCTTGAAATCATGACCGTACAGCTCGAAGGCCCGCGCGCCGGCGAAGTGCTGGTGGAGGTGAAGGCAACGGGCATCTGCCATACGGACGAGTTCACGCTGTCGGGCGCCGACCCCGAAGGCATCTTCCCGGCCATTCTCGGCCATGAGGGCGCCGGCATCGTCGTCGATGTCGGCCCGGGCGTCACCTCGCTCAAGAAGGGCGACCACGTCATCCCGCTCTACACGCCGGAATGCCGCGAGTGCTATTCCTGTCTTTCGCGCAAGACGAACCTGTGCACCTCGATCCGCGCCACGCAGGGCCAGGGCCTGATGCCCGACGGCACCTCGCGCTTCTCGATCGGCAAGGACAAGATCTTCCACTATATGGGCTGCTCGACCTTCGCGAACTACACGGTGCTGCCGGAGATCGCGCTGGCCAAGGTCAACCCGGACGCCCCCTTCGACAAAATCTGCTACATCGGCTGCGGCGTGACGACCGGCATCGGCGCCGTCATCAACACAGCGAAGGTGGAAGTCGGCTCGACGGCCATCGTCTTCGGTCTCGGCGGCATCGGGCTCAACGTGCTGCAGGGCCTGCGTCTTGCCGGGGCCGATATGATCATCGGCGTCGACATCAACAATGACCGCAAGGCCTGGGGCGAAAAATTCGGCATGACGCACTTCGTCAACCCGAAGGAAGTCGGCGACGACATCGTGCCCTACCTCGTCAACATGACGAAGCGCAACGGCGACACGATCGGCGGGGCGGACTACACCTTCGACTGCACGGGCAATACGAAGGTGATGCGCCAGGCGCTGGAATCCTCGCATCGCGGCTGGGGCAAATCCGTCATCATCGGCGTTGCCGGTGCGGGGCAGGAAATCTCCACCCGCCCGTTCCAGCTCGTCACCGGCCGCAACTGGATGGGCACCGCCTTCGGCGGCGCACGCGGCCGCACGGACGTGCCGAAAATCGTCGAGTGGTACATGGAAGGCAAGATCCAGATCGACCCGATGATCACCCACACCATGCCGCTGGAAGACATCAACAAGGGCTTCGACCTGATGCATGCCGGCGAAAGCATCCGCTCGGTCGTCATCTATTGATAACGGCGCCTGCCTATAGCGTCGACGTGCGGAGGATGGAGACATTCTCCGCCGTCGAACTTTATGCGCTGCTGAAGCTGCGGGTGGACGTCTTCATCGTCGAGCAGGCCTGCGCCTATCCCGAGCTGGACGGCAAGGATGCGGAAGCGCTTCACCTGCGGCTGCTGATCGATGGCGACACCGCAGCCTATGCCCGGCTGTGGCGGCCGGAAAATGCGCCGCCACGCATCACTCGCGTCCTCGTTTCACCCGCCCATCGCGGCAAACGGCTCGGCGAGGCCCTCATGCAGGAGGCGATCCGGACCTGTGAGGCGCATTTCCCCGGCTCGCAGATCGCGCTCTCCGCACAAAGCCATCTGGAACGCTTTTACCGGTCGCTTGGCTTTTCGCCGACGTCGGAGGAATATGTCGAAGACGGAATTCCGCATATCGACATGCTCCGCCCATCACCAACGCCATTGCCCCAGGGGCAGCCATGAGCATAGCAAGCAGGCCGGGAATGCAAGTGAAACGTATGATTGCCGCAACGATCGTTTCAGCCACCGCACTGGCACCCTCCCTCGCGCTGGCGGGCCCGGAAGGCACCTATGCCATGACCGGCACCAACCCCGGCGACAAGAGCGCCTATGACGGCGTTATCGAGGTGCGGAAGACCGGCGAGACCTATGCCGTCACCTGGCGCTTCGGCGCGGACGAAACCAAAGGCATAGGCACGCTCGCAAGGGGCTCGGACAAGACGCTCGCGGTGAGCTACGATGCCGGCCAGAGCCACGGAATCGCGCTCTTCGAACTTCAGGGCGACGGATCCTGGTCCGGCGTCTGGTCGAGCATGGGCGGCGAGACGCTCGGAACGGAAATCTGGCGCCCGCAAAGCGGCGACACAACGATGCGCGACGGCACGGCGGGCTCGATGCCCGCAAGCGCCTCCACCCCGGACGGCCAGGGCGCCGCACGCCACCAATGAGCCGGGAGAGAGCATACGCATGACCAACACCCTGCCCACCATTTTCGTCGATGCGGATGCCTGCCCGGTCAAGCCTGAAATCCTGAAGGTCGCCGAGCGCCATGGCCTGCCGGTCACCTTTGTCGCCAATTCGGGCCTGCGCCCGTCGCGCGACCCCATGATCCGCAACGTCATCGTTTCCGGCGCCTTCGATGCCGCGGACAACTGGATCATTGACAATGTCGGCGAAGGCGACATCGTGATCACCGCCGACGTGCCGCTTGCCGGGCGAACGGTCGCCAAGGGCGCGCATGTCACCGGACCGACCGGCCAGCTCTTCGACCAGACGAATATCGGCATGGCAAGCGCCATGCGCGATCTCGGCGCGCACCTGCGCGAGACCGGCGAAAGCAAGGGCTATAATGCCGCCTTCTCGCCGCGCGACCGCTCGGCGTTCCTCGAAACGCTCGACCGTCTCTGCCGCCGGGCCAAGAATGCGCGGTCAGCACCATGACAGCCAGACCGGGGCACAGGATCTATGGTCGTCATGTCCCCTTCTATGCCGGCCTTGGCGCAGCCGCAGTGGCCCTTGCTGCCGCGCTCTGGCTGAAGCCGGATTTTGCCATCGCCGTCTCGGCCGTCGCCTTCTTCTTCTGCTACCTGTTGCTGTCGGCCAGGCGCCTGCCGCACCTGACGGCCGCCTATCTCGAACAGTATGCGACCGATACCGACGAGCCGGTGACGATCATCTTCGGCGTGACCTTTGCGGCCGTCGCCGTTTCGACCGGATCACTCTTCATCGTGCTCAATCGGCCTGACGCGACAAGCCTCGAATTCTTGCTCGCCTTTGCGTCCGTCGCCCTCGGCTGGTTCACCATCCACACCATGGCGGCCCTGCACTACGCCCATCTCTACTGGCGGCCGGCGAGCACGGAAACGCACCTTGCGGCTGGAAAAAGCCTCGATTTCCCCGGCAAGGCTCCGCCCGGCGCCTACGATTTCCTCTATTTCGCCTTCGTGATCGGCATGACCGCACAGACCTCGGATGTCGCGATCACCGCCACGGCGATGCGCAAGGTCAACCTGCTGCATGCTGTGGTTTCCTTCTTCTTCAACACGGTGCTGGTCGCTGCCGCGGTCAATGCGGCAGTTTCGCTCGCATCCTGAGATCAATCGGAGTTTTGCAATGAAAGTGCTATCCCAGAACACCGCCTTCGGCGGCATGCAGGGTGTGTTCTCCCACGAATCCGAAGCCTGCAAATGCGACATGACCTTCGCCGTCTTCGTGCCGCCGCAGGCGACGCGCGAACCGCGCCCGGTGCTTTGGTATCTGTCGGGCCTCACCTGCTCGCATGCCAATGTGATGGAAAAGGGCGAATACCGCCGCATGGCTGCCGAACTCGGCCTCATTATCGTCTGCCCGGACGTCAGCCCGCGCGGCGACGACGTACCGGACGAACTGACCAACTGGCAGATGGGCAAGGGCGCCGGCTTCTATCTCGACGCCACCGAGCAGCCCTGGGCCGAGAACTTCCAGATGTACAGCTATGTCACGGAAGAGCTGCCGAATTTCCTGAGCCAGCACTTCCGCATGGATATGAGCCGGCAGGGTATTTTCGGCCATTCGATGGGCGGCCACGGCGCGATGACGATTGCGCTCAAGCACCCGGACCGTTTCAAGAGCTGCTCGGCCTTCGCCCCCATCGTCGAGCCCTCCACCGCCGACTGGTCCGCCCCCGCCTTTGAAAAATATCTCGGCGCAGACAAGGCGACATGGCGTGAATACGATGCCTGCGCGCTCGTTGCCGATGGCGCGCGTTTCCCGGAATTCCTGATCGACCAGGGCAAGGCGGACGGCTTCCTCGACAACGGCCTGCGTCCCTGGCTCTTCGAGGAGGCGATCAAGGACACGGATATCAAGCTCACGCTGCGCATGCACGAGCGCTACGATCATTCCTACTACTTCATCTCGACCTTCATGGACGATCACCTGAAGTGGCACGCCGAGCGCCTCGGCTGAGAAGCGGGATATGGCGAGGGTGTACACCGGCATCCTCGCCCGAAATCCGTCGCCTAGATCCTGCGAACCCGGCGATTGTCGAGCGCGAAAGCACCCGGCCCCGCGACCGTCAGGTAGAGGAAGACGAATGAGAAGAGGATCGCGGCATCGCCGCGATTGTTGACAGGGAAGAAGCTTTGCGGAGCATGCGCCATGAAATAGGCGACCGCCATGAAGCCGCAAAGCACGAAGGCCACCGGCCGCGTGAACAGACCCAGCAGGATCAGTAGCCCGCCGACCACCTCCAGCACGCCCGCTACGCCGATCAGGTTCGCAAGATCGCCGAACGGCTGCCCGGCGGGCGGAAAATTGAAAAATTTCTGCGTGCCGTGCTCGATGAAAAGCAGCGCCGCCATGATGCGAAGCACGGCGAGCGCCTGCGGCCGATAGGCGGACAACCGGTCAGCCATGCCAGCCCTCCCTTCCGTCCTGATCAGAGGGGAATGTTATCGTGCTTCTTCCAGGGATTTTCCAGATCCTTGTTGCGTAGCAAGCGTAGCGCCCGGGCGATGCGCTTGCGCGTCGAATGCGGCATGATCACCTCGTCGATATAGCCGCGCTCCGCTGCCACGAAGGGCGAAAGGAAACGGTCTTCATACATCTTCGTGTGCTTGGCGATCTTTTCCGGATCGGTGATGTCCTTGCGGAAGATGATCTCGACCGCACCCTTGGCGCCCATTACGGCAATCTGCGCCGTCGGCCAGGCATAATTGAAGTCGCCGCGCAGGTGCTTTGACGCCATCACGTCATAGGCGCCGCCATAGGCCTTGCGCGTGATCAGCGTCACCTTCGGCACGGTCGCCTCGGCAAAGGCGAAAAGCAGCTTGGCGCCATGCTTGATGAGGCCACCATATTCCTGGCTGGTGCCCGGCAGAAAACCCGGTACGTCGACGAAAGTGACGACGGGGATGCTGAAGCAGTCGCAGAAGCGCACGAAGCGGGCCGCCTTGCGGCTGGCATCCGAATCGAGCACGCCGGCCAGCACCATCGGCTGGTTGGCGACAAAGCCGACCGTCGCGCCTTCGATGCGGCCGAAGCCGCAGACGATGTTCCTTGCAAAACTCTCCTGGATTTCGAAGAAATCCCCCTCGTCGACGGTCTTGAGGATCAGTTCCTTGATATCATAGGGCTTGTTGGCATTGGCCGGCACGAGCGTGTCGAGCGACGGATCGATCTCGTCCACCGACTGGAAGCACTCGATCTCCGGAACGGGCGAAGTATTCGACTGAGGCAGAAAATCGACAAGGCGGCGGACCTGCAGGAGCGCATCCACGTCGTTGTCGTAAGCGCCGTCGGCAATGGAGGATTTCGTGGTGTGGACGGACGCGCCGCCGAGTTCCTCGGCCGTCACCGTCTCGTTCGTCACCGTCTTGACCACATCCGGGCCGGTCACGAACATGTAGGACGTATCGCGCACCATGAAGATGAAGTCGGTCATGGCGGGCGAATAGACGTCGCCGCCGGCGCAAGGCCCCATGATCACCGAAATCTGCGGGATGACGCCGGAGGCAAGCACGTTGCGCTGGAAAACTTCGGCATAGCCGCCGAGCGCGGCGACGCCCTCCTGGATGCGCGCGCCGCCAGCATCGTAAAGGCCGACGATCGGCGCTCGGTTCTTGAGCGCCATGTCCTGGACCTTCATGATCTTCTGGGCATGGGTTTCGGACAGCGAGCCACCGAAGACGGTGAAATCCTTGGCGAAGACAAAGACCGTGCGACCGTTGACCGTGCCCCAGCCCGTAACGACGCCATCGCCGGCGATCTTCGTTTTCTCCATGCCGAAATCCGTCGAGCGATGCTCGACGAACATGTCGAACTCCTCGAACGAACCCTCGTCCAGAAACACCTCGATGCGTTCGCGGGCTGTCAGCTTGCCGCGCTGGTGCTGCGCATCAATTCGTGTCTGACCGCCGCCCATGCGGGCGCGCTCGCGCCGGACTTCGAGTTCGTGGAGAATTTCCTTCATGGTCCCTCGGCTCCTCCCGTTTCGACAACGGCTTAGCATGCGGAACCGGGAGCTTGAAGGGGACCTTCCTACATAGAAGGTCGTAGAGGCTTATGAACCGTCAGCGCAGGATGTCGGCAAGCACGGTAGCGGCGACATCCAGTTCCGCGCGCCGCAGCTCGCGGCGGTGGAATGCTTCCTCGTCCGTACCCCAATGCTCGATCTGCCAGTCCTCGTCGACATGGGCCAGCGACCAGACCTTGTCGGCGTCGATCACGCCTTCGGCGAGCGCCAGGCCGAGAAGCGCCGATCCGGTGAGCGTCGTCACCGTATGCAGGCAGGTCAGCACGATCGGATCGCGGTATGCCGACAGCGCGGCAGAAAAAGCCTCGATGGCCAGCGCCGGCTGCTCCTGGTGCATGACACCCTCAACGAGAATGAAGCGCGCGCCCTTGGCATCGGCAGCCCAACGGATGACCGGATCCCAGCCATCGCGCTGGCGCGCGACGAGGCCCTCCGGCGAATCCGCGCGGTAGCAGAGCATGTCGGTGCCGGAAAAACGCACGATCTCATCGAAGACCGCATCGAGATTGTCGGTAACGCCATCGATGGCCGTGTTGACGAGGCGCGTCACCGGCATTCTCGCCGGATCGATTTCCTCGCTCTGCCCGTCCCACTCGGCCTTCAGTCGATCGGCGATCGGCTGCACCGGCACGGCGAGCAGCTTCTTGCCGGGCGTGCGCACGGGGCGGCCGTCGAGCAGGATGCGAAAACCGTCCTCAGTCCTGTCTATCGAGACGTCCTTGTAGAAACGCTTCGGCAATGGCCGCTTCATCTGGATCTGCGCGCGGCGCACCGGATCGGGATCGCTCATCGCGTCGGAAAGGTCACTCAGAATGTCACGCATCGGAAATCTCCAGCCAGTCGAGAAGGTCGGCGGGCGTGCGCAGGATGTGATCCGCGCCCGCCTCGACCAGTTCGGGCACCGAGGCATAGCCCCAGGAAACGCCGATCGCCTTCGCGCCGGCCGCTTTCGCCATCTGCATATCGTAGATCGCATCGCCGATGACAACCGTCTGCCCCGCATCGATGCCCGCTTCGCTGCAGCATTCCGTCACCATGGCCGGGTGCGGCTTGGACGGGCAGTCGTCGGCAGTACGCGAGACGAAGAACGTCTTGTCGAAACCGTGCGCCGCACGGATGAGATCGAGACCGCGGCGTGATTTTCCGGTCACCGCGCCGAGGATCAGGTCATCCTCCCGTTCAAGCCGCGCCATCATGGCGTCAATGCCGGGGAAAAGCGGTTCCTGAAAACCCGGTTCGGCGCGCACGCCGGTATAGGTTGCCTTGTAATGCGCCGTCATAGCCAGCGCTTCGTCGTCGACATGCGCCTTGCCCTGCATGCGGGCGATCGCGATGTCGAGCGTCAGGCCGATGATCGCCTTGGTCTCGGCAATATCCGGTCGCGCATGGCCGAAATCGACGAAGGTGCGCGCCATGACCTCATGAATCAGCTTCGCGCTGTCGACCAGCGTGCCGTCGCAATCGAAAAGAACCAGACGCATCAGTCTTCCTCGTCCCCCGCGGTCTGGTCGAAGCCGAACAGGTTCCAGGTCTGCACCATGTGCGGCGGCAGCGGCGCGGTCACGCGCAGGCGCCCGCCATTGGGATGCGGAATATCGATGCGTCGGGCGTGAAGATGCAGCCTGTTCTGCACGCCGCCCGGGAACGACCAGTTGCTGTCGGCCTCGAAATATTTGGGATCGCCGAGAATCGGGTGGCCGATATGGGCGGCGTGGACGCGAAGCTGGTGCGTGCGGCCGGTATAGGGCTCCATCTCCAGCCAGGCGTAGGTCTGCGCGGCCTGCTCGATGATCCTGTAGAAGGAAACGGCGTGATCGGCGCCATCCTCGCCATGCTTGGCGATGCGCATGCGGTCGCCGTCAGGCGTCTGTTCCTTGACGAGCCAGGTCGAGATCTTGTCCTCGCGCTTCTTCGGCACACCCATCACCAGCGACCAGTAGGTCTTCTTGGTGTCGCGCTCACGGAAGGCGGCGGTCAGCTTCTGCGCTGCGCCACGGGTGCGGGCGATGACGAGCACGCCCGACGTGTCGCGGTCGAGGCGATGCACGAGGCGCGGCTTCTCGCCCTTCTGGCTCGTCCAGGCTTCCAGCATCTGGTCGATATGACGGGTGACGCCCGAGCCGCCCTGCACCGCGATGCCGGCCGGCTTGTTGAGCACGATGACCTTGTCGTCCTCATGCAGCAGCATGCGGGAGAGCAATTCGCCATCCGGGGAATGCTTGAGGTCGCGGCCGGCGATGGGGCCGGTCTTGACGGCCTTCTCGTCGATATCCATCGGCGGAATGCGGATCGTCTGGCCGGGCTGGACGCGCGTATCGCTCTTGGCGCGGCCGCCATCGACGCGGACCTGCCCGGAGCGCAGCAATTTCTGGAGCGGGCCGAAGCCAAGCCCCGGATAGTGGACCTTGAACCACCGGTCGAGGCGCATGCCCGCCTCGTCGTTGTCCACCTGCCTGTGTTCGATGCCTGCCATCTTCGCCTTCTTTCGTTGCGCCGTGCTTTAGCGCAAGAACAGCCGAAGGGGAACAGGCCTTAGAATGCGCGGAAGGTCAGCGTCGTCAGCGAACGCACGATGCCCGGGATGGAGGCGACGTGGTCGTTGATGAATTTGCCGATGTCCTCTTCGCTCTCGACATAGATCTTCAAGAGCAGGTCGTACTCACCGCTGGTCGAGTAGAGCTCCGAAATGAGTTCCGTAGCGTAAAGCGCATCGGCAACTTCGTAAGTCTTGCCCGGAGCACATTGCAATTGCACGAAAATCGGCTTCATCGGTCCTCCCGCGCCATTGGCGGCATGCTGATCGTTGTGGCGCAATCCGGCGGCGCATATCCGCTGGAAATGCCCGGCCCGCTCGATTCCGGCGGCCTTTGTCATCTCTTATGGCGGAATTCGCCGGGCAAAGGCAAGGCCGCCCGAAGATCGCACAGACCGTTAAAATTCAATGAAAATACAACCGTTGCGCTTCACACCTGCGAAAGGCGCAACTGTTAACCTGCATGAACGCAAAACAGATTCGTTGAACGCCATGACCCAGATCGTGACAGTCTCGCCAGCCACCGCTGCCTATGCCTCGCAGGGCATGAAGATGCAGACCCGCACGGGCACGCTCTTCGAACAGCGCATCCAGCACTGGAGCGAGGATGCCAAGGTGCGTGGCGATGCCCGCACGCTGGCGGTGCTCACCGTCATCCAGCCGCCCGCGCTGGCACTCGCCCTTCTGACCGCGCCCGGCAGCACGCCGCAGGTGACGGTAACCATGGCCGAGGCACAGCGACGCTATGACGAGCACGGCTTGCCCCTACCCGTCGAACCCGCCTGATCCTCCCGCAAGACACAGCCGTCCGACCTCCTCTTGCCCCCGTTTCGGGGGCTTTCTTTTGCCGCCTCCCCCTAACGACAAATATTTGTTCGACAGCGACGTCCGGCTCTTGCCAAAACACGGGCAAGGCCGTTATCTGAAACCGACCTCGCTGGGAGAAACTGGCCGCCTGAACAAGGCATGGCCGGTGCCGAAGGAGCAACCGCCCCGGAAACTCTCAGGCAAAAGGACCAGCAAGGTGCCGTCGGAACTCTGGAGAGAAGCGCGAAAGTGCTCGCCGAAGGGATAACAATCTCAGGCGAAGGGACAGAGGGGGCTCAGGAGAACGGCGCTTATGCGCCTGGATTGTGAGCCGGCGCCCGGGACAACGACGGGCGCCCAAGGAACGGAGGGCGCCTTTTGGACGGATCGTCTGAACTCAAGAAAACACCGCTTCATGCACTGAACCTGTCGCTCGGCGCCCGCATGGTGCCGTTTGCCGGCTATGAGATGCCGGTGCAATACACGGCCGGCGTGATGAAGGAACATCTGCACACCCGCACGGCCGCCGGCCTGTTCGACGTGTCCCACATGGGGCAGGTCACGGTGCGCGCCCGCTCGGGCGACAATGCCGATGCCGCCCGCGCGCTGGAAACGCTGGTGCCGGTCGATATCGTCGGTCTCGGCGAAGGCCGCCAGCGCTACGCGCTGTTCACCACCGAGGAAGGCGGCATTTCGGACGACCTGATGATCGCCAATCGCGGCGACCACTTCTACGTCGTCGTCAACGCCTCCTGCAAGGATGCGGATTTTGCCTATATGCAGGCGAAGATCGGCGATACCTGCGAACTCACGCTGCACGACGACCGCGCGCTGATCGCTCTGCAGGGGCCGCACGCCGAGGCGGTTCTGGCCGAACTGTGGGCAGACATCTCCTCGATGCGGTTCATGGATGTGCGGGCCTGCGACCTGCACGATGCCGACTGCATCGTCACGCGCTCCGGCTATACCGGCGAGGATGGCTTCGAGGTTTCCATTCCGGCCGAGCTTGCCGAAACCGTCTGCCGCCGCCTGCTCGACCACCCGGACGTTCTGCCGATCGGGCTTGGCGCCCGCGATTCCCTGCGGCTCGAAGCCGGTCTCTGCCTCTACGGCAACGATATCGACACCGGCACGACGCCGGTGGAAGCCGGGCTCGGCTGGGCCATCCAGAAGGTCCGCCGCACGGGCGGCGACCGTGCCGGGGGCTTTCCCGGCGCCGATATCATTCTCGCACAGCTCGAAAACGGCACGGAACGCCGCCGCGTCGGCCTCAGGCCGGAAGGCCGCGCCCCCGTGCGTGGCGGCGCGGTGCTCGCCACCGACCCCGAGGGCGAGGATGTCGTGGGAACCGTGACCTCCGGCGGCTTCGGCCCGAATGCCGATGGTCCCGTCGCCATGGGCTACGTTACCACCGCGACCTCGACGCCTGGCACCCAGCTCTATGCCGGCGTGCGTGGAAAATTCCTGGCCGTGACCGTCTCGGCCATGCCCTTCGTCAAGAACACTTTCAAACGCTGACCTAGAAAGGCTCGTCATGCTGAAATTTACTGAAGAACACGAGTGGCTGAAGATCGAAGGCGGCGTTGCGACCGTTGGCATCACGACGCACGCGGCCGAGCAGCTCGGCGATCTCGTCTTCGTCGAGCTGCCCGAGGTCGGCGGCACCTTCTCCAAGGGCGGCGATGCGGCGACGGTCGAATCCGTGAAGGCGGCTTCCGACGTCTATTGTCCGCTCGACGGCGAGATCGTCGAAGTCAACGAGGCGATCACCGCCGACCCTTCCCTCGTCAACAGCGACCCGCAGGGCGCCGGCTGGTTCTTCAAGCTGAAGCTCGCCAATCCGGCCGACGCGGACGCCTTGATGGACGAAGCCGCCTACAAGGAGCTTGTCGGCTGATGAACCTGCCCAAGGATTTTGCCTTTACCGACTACCAGCCCTACGACTTTGCCAATCGCCGCCATATCGGCCCCTCGCCCCAGGAAATGGACGCGATGCTGAAGGTGATCGGCTATAGCAGCCTGGATGCGCTGATCGACGACACCGTGCCGAAATCGATCCGCCAGACCAAGCCGCTCGAATGGGGCGCGCCGATGACCGAGCGTGAAGCGCTCGACAAGCTGCGCGAGACCGCCAACCGCAACCGGAAGCTCGTCTCGCTGATCGGCCAGGGTTACTACGGCACGATCACGCCGCCGGTCGTCCAGCGCAACATTCTGGAAAACCCCGCCTGGTATACGGCCTATACGCCCTACCAGCCGGAAATCAGCCAGGGCCGCCTGGAAGCGCTGCTGAACTACCAAACGATGGTCTGCGACCTCACCGGCCTCGACGTCGCCAACGCCTCGCTGCTCGACGAGGCGACTGCCGCCGCCGAAGCCATGGCCATGGCGCAGCGCGTGGCGAAATCCAAGGCGAACGCCTTCTTCGTCGACGAGAACTGCCACCCGCAGACGATCGCGCTCCTGAAGACCCGCTCCGAGCCGCTTGGCTGGGATATCGTCGTCGGCGACCCCTTCACCGATCTCGATCCCGTCGACGTCTTCGGCGCGATCTTCCAGTATCCGGGCACCTACGGTCACGTCCGTGATTTCACCGGCCTGATCGCGCGGCTGCACCAGACGGGCGCCATCGCCGTCATGGCGGCCGATCCGCTGGCGCTCGCCCTCCTCAAGTCGCCCGGCGACATGAATGCGGATATCGCCATCGGCTGCACCCAGCGTTTCGGCGTGCCGGTCGGTTATGGCGGTCCGCATGCGGCCTATATGGCCGTGAAGGACGCCTACAAGCGCTCCATGCCCGGCCGCCTCGTCGGCGTGTCCGTCGATGCGCGCGGCAACCGCGCCTATCGCCTGTCGCTCCAGACCCGCGAACAGCATATCCGCCGCGAAAAGGCGACATCGAACATCTGCACCGCGCAGGTCCTGCTCGCGGTCATGGCGTCGATGTACGCCGTCTTCCACGGACCGCAGGGCCTGAAGGCGATCTCGCAAAGCGTACACCAGAAAACCGTCAGCCTTGCCATGGGCCTTGAAAAGCTTGGCTTCACGGTAGAGCCCGAGGTGTTCTTCGACACGATCACCGTTCATGTCGGCAAGCTTCAGGGCGTCATCCTGAAGGCGGCCGTCGCTGAAGAGGTCAATCTTCGCAAGATCGGCGACGACCGCATCGGCATCAGCCTCGACGAGCGTTCGCGCCCCGTCACGCTGGAAGCCGTCTGGCGCGCTTTCGGCGGTGACTTCGAGGCAGCTGCGTTCGAGCCGGGCTACAGGCTGCCGAGCGACCTGCTGCGCACCAGCGCATACCTCACCCATCCGATCTTCCACATGAACCGTGCGGAAAGCGAGATGGTGCGCTACATCCGCCGCCTCTCCGACCGCGACCTCGCGCTCGACCGGGCGATGATCCCGCTCGGCTCGTGCACGATGAAGCTCAACGCCACGGCGGAAATGCTGCCGATCACCTGGCCGGAATTTGCGGAAATCCACCCGTTCGTCCCGGCCGACCAGGCACAGGGCTACCGCCACCTGATCGAGGACCTGTCGCAGAAACTCTGCGACATTACCGGCTATGACGCCGTCTCCATGCAGCCGAATTCCGGCGCGCAGGGTGAATATGCAGGCCTCCTGACGATCCGCGCCTATCACCTTGCCAACGGCAACGACCATCGCGACGTCTGCCTCATCCCGACCTCCGCGCACGGCACCAATCCGGCTTCCGCCCAGATGGCCGGCATGAAGGTGGTGGTGATCAAGGTGTCGGACAATGGCGATATCGACATCGATGATTTCCGTGCAAAAGCAGAGCAATACGCGGAAAATCTCTCCTGCTGTATGATCACCTACCCCTCCACGCACGGCGTCTTCGAGGAGAACGTGCGCGAGGTCTGCGAGATCGTGCACAAGCATGGCGGCCAGGTCTACATGGACGGCGCGAACATGAATGCCATGGTGGGCCTTGCCCGCCCGGGCGACATCGGTTCGGACGTGTCGCACCTCAACCTGCACAAGACGTTCTGCATCCCGCATGGCGGCGGCGGTCCCGGCATGGGGCCGATCGGCGTCAAGGCGCACCTTGCCCCCCACCTGCCGAGCCATCCGGAAGTGCCGGATCTTGGCGGCACGGGTGCGGTGTCGGCAGCTCCCTTCGGTTCGGCATCGATCCTGCCGATCTCCTGGAGCTACTGCCTGATGATGGGCGGCGAAGGCCTTACGCAGGCGACCAAGGTGGCTATCCTCAACGCCAACTACATCGCTGCCCGCCTCAAGGGCGCCTATGACGTGCTCTACAAGTCCGCCAAGGGCCGCGTGGCGCATGAATGCATCATCGATACGCGTCCCCTGGTCGACAGCGCCGGCGTGACCGTCGATGATGTCGCCAAGCGCCTGATCGATTGCGGCTTCCATGCGCCGACCATGAGCTGGCCGGTCGCCGGCACGCTGATGATCGAGCCGACCGAGTCGGAAACCAAGGCCGAGATCGACCGCTTCTGCGATGCCATGCTGGCAATCCGCGAGGAGGCGCGCGCCATCGAGGACGGCAGGATGGACCGGGACAACAATCCGCTCAAGAACGCCCCGCATACGGTGGAAGACCTGGTCGGCGAATGGGATCGCCCCTATTCGCGCGAACAGGCCTGCTATCCGCCGGGCGCCTTCCGCGTCGACAAGTACTGGTCGCCGGTCAACCGGGTCGACAACGTCTATGGCGACCGCAACCTCGTCTGCTCCTGCCCGCCGCTGGAGGATTACGCAGAAGCCGCCGAGTAAAAGACAGGCAACAAAAACAACCCCGGCCGATCACATCGGCCGGGTTTTTATTACGGCAGGGAAAAAATCAGGGTGCGATGGCGACGTCTACCCAGAAGCGGGTAAAGCCCTCGGCAAATTCCCGGTAGCCGCGCAGCGTCGACGGTTTCACCGCATAAGCGTTGGCGCCGTTTTCGTAGGCCCGGTTCACATCCATGGAATTGGATGAGGACGAAAGCATGATGACGGGCGTCACCGCCGTGCGCGAGCGACCGCGCAGGCGCTTGAGCAGGTCAAGGCCGCTCGTGCCGGGCATGCTGATGTCGAGCAGGATATAGTCGAAGGCTTCCCTGTCGAGGCGGTCGGAGGCCAGTTCCGCATCGGCCACATGAGTGATCTCGATCTGGCTGCCGGCGTCGCTGAAGGCACGCATCACAAAGCGCACATCCACGGGATCGTCATCAACCACGATCAGCTTTCTCGGCAAGCCCCCCACGATCGTCCCCCCTTGAAGTCATAGGTTGTGGAAACGTCACGATGAAGCGTGCGCCCGGACTATAGCTCGTGTCAAGCGCGATCACGCCCTCGTGGCTTTCCACGATACGGCGGGCCAGCGCAAGGCCGATGCCGGTGCCCTCATAGATCGTCTCGTCGCGGTGAAGTCGCTGAAAAACATCGAAAATCCGGTCCACATGCTGGGCATCGATACCGATCCCGTCATCCTCGACGACAAGATCGATGCCTTGCGCACCATGCCTGGAATAGATGCGGACAGTCGGCGCTTCGTCTCTGGCGCAGTACTTCAACGCATTGCCGATCAGGTTCTGCATGAGTCGTTTCAGAAGCTCCGGATCACCCATGATCTCCGGCAGCGGCTGGATATCGACCCGTCCGCCGCTTTCCTGCACATCGCTTTCCAGAAGCGCCAGCGCTTCGCGCGCCACGCCATTGAGCGCAACCGGTCTGGGCGACGTGATACGATAGGCGATCTGCGAAAATTCAAGTAGGCTGTCGATGATCCGGCGCATGCGCAGGGCGCTCTTGCGCACATGATCGGCATAGTGCGGCAGTTCGCCGAACTCGCCGCGATGCACATCCTCCGAAATCATCTCGGAAAACATCGAGAGGTGACGGAGCGGCGCCTTCAGATCGTGCGACACGATGGCGGTGAACTGGTCGAGCGCCTCGTTCTTGCGGCGCAATTCGCTCGCCTGCGCCTCCACCCGCTGCTGCTGACACTTGGCCTCGGTAATGTCGCGCCCCACGGTGACGACCTCGCTGACGCCGTCAGCGTCGAAGATCGCGATGGCCGTCCAGAGCATCCACATCTCCCGCCCCTCATGCTCGATGCAGATCTCGAGTGTCTTCACCGGCTTGTCGGGCGTATAGGCGGCAATATCCATCAGCGGCGCCGTCTGCTCCGGGGCGCATGCGACCTCCGGCAGATAGCGGCCGATCAGGTCATCGGTGGTCGAGAAAACATGCGCGGCATACTTGTCGTTGGCAAAACGAACGGTCAGGTTCCTGTCGAAGCGCAGGATCATGTCCGGCAGGATTTGCAGCAACGAGAGATATTCCCGGCGTTTTTCCTCCAGCGCCGCCTCGACACGTTTCAGATCCGACACATCGATGCGTAGCGCCACGACATCGCCGGTTTCCGCCACATGGCTCTCGCCGCGGATCCACTTGTCCTTGCCATATGCGAAGACGCTTCCGCCGCTGTCGGTATTCCTGTGGCTTTCAAGGCGATCACGAACCATCGCCTCGGCTTGCGGCGTGCCCGCCTGGACACCGGGGAACAATCCGACATGAATGAGGGCGCGCACGATACTTTCCAGCGTCGCGCCGACCCGCACGACCTCGCGGGCTTCGCCGCATCGCTCCTTGTAGGACCGGTTGTACATGACCAGCCGTTCCTGCGGGTCGAAGATCGCAAAGCCTTCTCGCATCGTGTCGAGCGCCGCCGTGATGCGCTGGCCGAGCAGGACCTGCTCGCTGTGGCTGCCGCCGCTGACAAGGCTGCGCAAGAGCAGCGCATATCGCGGACCGTCCGGTTCAGCGGGAAGAGCGATGACATGGGCCGTTGCCTCCACAAGCGAACCATTGTCGTGGCGGAATGCAAAGGGGTGGGTGTTCTCCCGGCCCTTGGATGCATGGCGGGCAAAGAGCGAGGCAGGGTTCTCCCCCTCTATAACGGGGAAAGCCGGCGGTTTCCGGCCGTCGCGATTCCAGCCGAAGGTGCGGGCCGCCGCCTCGTTGTGGGAGACGACGCACGCCTCTTCATCGACGATGAGAACGGGAAATGGCAGGTTTTCGTAAAGTGCCGCGGCAAAGCCGGTCATCGCTCGCCCCTCCCTGGCGATCACGCCGCACGAAAACCTCGTGCCGCGCGCGAAGACTAGGCAAAACCCTCAGCGATGGAAAGGTGCAAGGATCTGAATCCTGCACGCGGGATGTCAGGCGCGCACCGTCGGCTGGCCGGCGGCGGCAAGGGCTGCAAGGTCGGCAGGCTTGAGCTCGACCGATTCGCCGCAGCCGCAGGCAGACGTCTGGTTCGGGTTGTGGAAGGTGAAGCCGGAGCGCAGCGTCGTCACCTCGAAATCCATCTGGGTGCCGAGAAGATAGAGGACGGCTTCAGGCGCTACCCATACGCGGGCGCCATTGAGCTCGATCAGGTCGTCCTTGGCATCGGGCTCGGTGGTCACCAGATCGATGGAGTACTCCATCCCGGCGCAACCGCCCTTCTTGATTCCCACGCGGATGCCCTTGGCATCGCCGCCGGCATTGTCGACGATCGCCTTGACGCGGTTCGCCGCGGCATCGGTGAGTGTCATGATTGCAAAGGCCATGAACCGCTTCTCCTTCGACCGGACGGGTTCAAGGCCCGACGGTTTCCGACTCTGAATCTAGTGTCGCTCGGTCAAGCGATCAATAGCTTTGATGCTGTCCGAAAGGATTGCACCTTTCGGGATCAGGCTAATACCAGCCGACAGCGACCTGCGCCTCTTCCGACATGCGGTCAGGCGTCCACGGCGGATCGAAGGTCATTCTGACCTCGACGCCGGAAATGCCTTCCACCGCGCTTACGGCGTTTTCCACCCAGCCCGGCATTTCACCGGCCACCGGGCAACCGGGCGCCGTCAGCGTCATGTCGATCTTGACCATGCGGTCGTCTTCGATGTCGATCTTGTAAATGAGGCCAAGCTCGAAGATGTCAGCCGGAATTTCCGGGTCGTAGACCGTTTTCAGCGCGGATATGACGTCGTCGCTGAGGCGCGCCAGTTCGTCGGCCGGGATAGCCGAGTGAACGATACCGTCACGGACGTCGATCTTGTCTTCCGTTGCGTCGAGGGACATGGGCCTACTCCTCAGGCGAAGAATTTTCGAGCATGGTCAAGCGCATCGGCGAGTGCATCCACCTCGGCGCGCGTATTGTACATGCCGAACGATGCCCGGCATGTGGAGGTGACGCCGAAGCGTTTCAAGAGCGGCTGGGCGCAATGGGTGCCGGCGCGCACCGCGATCCCTGCCCGATCGATGACCATCGAGACATCGTGCGCGTGGATCCCTTCGAGTTCGAAGGAGAAGATCGAGCCCTTGCTAGGCGCCGTGCCGTAGATACGTAGCGAATTGATCGCGGAGAGCCGTTCATGGGCATAATCGCGCAAATCCGCCTCATGCGTCGAGATTGCCGCGCGGCCGATCTTTTCCATGTAATCGAGCGCATGGCCGAGACCGATCGCCTGCACGATCGGCGGCGTGCCGGCTTCGAAACGGTGCGGTGGATCGTTGTAGGTGACGATGTCTTCCGTCACGTCGACGATCATCTCGCCGCCGCCCTGGAAAGGCCGCATTTCCTTCAGCCGGTCCATCTTGCCGTAGAGCACGCCGATACCGGAAGGGCCGTAGAGCTTGTGGCCGGTCATGACGTACCAGTCGCAATCGATGTCACGCACGTCGACCGGCATATGTACGGCGCCCTGCGACCCGTCGATGAGCACCGGTATGCCGCGCTCGCGGGCAATCCGGCAGATTTCCTTGACCGGAACGATGGTGCCGAGCGCATTCGACATATGTGTAATCGCAATGAGCTTCGTGCGGTCCGTGAGGCACTTGACGAAGTCCTCGACATGGAAGGCGCCCGTATCGTCCACCGGCGCCCAGACGAGCTTGGCGCCCTGCCGTTCGCGGATGAAATGCCACGGCACGATGTTGGAATGGTGCTCCATGATCGACAGGACGATCTCGTCGCCCTCGCCGATCTTCGGCATGCCATAGCCATAGGCGACCGTGTTGATCGCCTCCGTGGAGGATTTCGTGAAGATGATCTCGTCGACCGACGAGGCATTCAGGAAGCGGCGCACTTTTTCGCGCGCCGCCTCATAGGCGTCCGTGGCAGCATTGGAGAGGAAATGAAGGCCGCGATGCACGTTTGCATATTCATTGGAATAGGCATGCGCGATCGCGTCGATCACCACCTGCGGCTTCTGTGCCGAAGCACCGCTGTCGAGATAGACCAGTGGCTTGCCGTAAACAGTTTTCGACAAGATCGGGAAATCCTTGCGGATCGCCTCGACGTCGTAGGCCGTTGCGGGTGTCGGCAGCGTGTGTTCCATCTCATTCGTCCTTTGTCAGACGCTTGTCAGGCGTGCTTTTCCAGCCAGCCGGCGATCACCTCTTCAAGTGCCTCGACCAGCGGCTCGTCTTCCAGCTCCTCGACGATCTCGGCGACGAAGGCGTTGACCAGCATGGCGCGCGCCTTATTTTCCGGAATGCCGCGCGCCATCAGGTAGAAAAGCTGCGTGTGGTCGATGTCGATCACGGTCGCGCCGTGGCCGCACTGCACGTCGTCGGCGAAGATCTCAAGCTCGGGCTTGGCGGAGAAATCCGCATCGTCCGAAAGCAGGAGCGTGTTGCACGACATCTTGGCGTCGGTCTTCTGCGCATCGGGCGCCACGCGGATCTGGCCCTGGAAGACACCGTGGGCGCGATCGAAGATCACGTTGCGGATGACTTCGCTCGACGTCGTGTTCGGTACATCGTGACCGACCGTGAAGGTGACGTCGTTGTGGGTTTCGCCACCGAGCAGGTTGATGCCGCGCAGGTTCAGGTCAGAGCCCTCGCCCGATACCACGACATGGATTTCCTGCCGTACCAGCTTGCCGCCGGCATTGATGACGTAGAGGCGCAGCTTGGCGTCCGTGCCGAGCGCGATGCGGATCTGACCAAGATGGGTATCCGCGCCGCCCTGTGCCTGGAAGATGATCCAGGTGATTTCGGCGCCGTCGGCGAGCGTGATGTCGCTGACCGTCGTGACCAGGCCGGCATTGTCGCCGGCGGCCAGGTGGCGCTCGATGACCGTCGCCTTGGTGCCGGCCCCGAAGGTTGCCGGAAAGCGCGTGTGCGTCTGGCCGGCATTCTGGATCGTCTGGAGTTCGAGCGGAGCTTCCAGCTCGGTGCCATCCGGCAGGTCGAGCACGAAACCGTCGCGCACGAAAGCGCCGTTGATGCGGCCGATCGTGTCGTCGCTGTCGCGGGCGGCAAGGCCGTCGGCGGCGGTGCCATCTGCCAGCGCATCGGCGAAAGTGCGAACCGTCACGCCCGCGACCCTGGCGCGCGCATCAGCCGTACCATTGACGACCGAAAGCACGGCAGAGCCCTCTACCAGCGGCGTGACCTTGGCCGCGGAGGCAGCGGAATCGAAGGCCGGAACCGTTCGCAGCAGCGCCTTGAGGTCCGTATAATGCCAGGCCTCGACGCGGCGTGTCGGAAGACCGGCAGCCTTGAAATCGCTGATGAGCGTGTCGCGGGCGGCGAGAACGTCGCCATTGCCCGGCAATTCGCCGATCGCATGGTCATAGGCTTCACAAAGCGCGGTCTCTGCGACCGAGAGCTTCATGCCTGTTTGCATATTCATGAAATCACTCCTTCACAGGCGCCGTCAGGCAGCAGCGCCGATGATGTCGGCGTAACCGTTTGCTTCCAGCTCGTGTGCCAGCGTCTTGTCGCCGGACTTGATGACCTGGCCCTTGTAGAGAACGTGGACCGTATCCGGCACGATGTAGTCGAGCAGGCGCTGGTAGTGGGTGATCACGACGACAGCGCGGTCAGGCGAACGCAGGGCGTTGACGCCATCGGCGACGATCTTCAGCGCGTCGATGTCGAGGCCCGAATCCGTTTCGTCGAGGATGCAGAGCTTGGGCTCGAGCAGCGCCATCTGGAGGATCTCCGCACGCTTCTTCTCACCGCCGGAGAAACCGACATTGAGCGGACGGCGCAGCATTTCGGGTGCGATCTTCAGCTCGGCAGCGGCTTCCTTGACCCGGCGCATGAAGTCCGGCGTCGTCAGTTCGTCCTCGCCGCGCGCCTTGCGCTGCTCGTTCATGGCGACCTTGAGGAACTGCATGGTGGCAACACCCGGGATTTCGACCGGATACTGGAAGGCAAGGAAAATGCCCTTGGCCGCGCGCTCCGACGGCTCCAGTTCAAGGATGCTCTCGCCGTTGTAGAGGATTTCGCCCTCGGTGACTTCATAATCCTCGCGGCCGGAGAGGATGTAGGAAAGCGTCGATTTGCCGGAGCCGTTCGGGCCCATGATGGCGGCGACTTCGCCTGCCTTTACGGTGAGGTTCAGGCCGCGGATGATTTCGGTGCCGTCTTCGGCGATGCGGGCGTGCAGATTCTTGATTTCAAGCATGATGTCTCGATCCTACATTCGGAGCGCATGCAGCACTCCCGTCTTCGTTTCAGAAGCCGAGGAAGAAGTGGACCAGCGGAAGCATCATGGCGGAGAATCCGCCGAGGCAAAGCCCCACTACCGTGCGTACGGCCACGTTCCGAACGTAGGGCGCATACGCTGCCAGTCCACCGCAAATCACGGCGTAGTAAGTCAGATTGACCGGATCCATGTCGTCTCTCCCGATGAGAACCGCACCGCTAATATAGCGGATCACGCGGCGACTTCATCGACAGGGCTTCTCCGGCCACCCGGCGGCAGACCGCCGGGCTATTTTTGCCCGGTCAGCCGACCGAGCCTTCAAGCGAAATGCCGATCAGCTTCTGCGCCTCGACGGCGAACTCCATCGGCAGCTCCTGGATGACTTCCTTGACGAAGCCGTTGACGATCAACGCGATCGCCGCCTCGGTGGGAATGCCACGCTGCAGGCAATAGAACAGCTGGTCTTCGGAAATCTTCGAGGTGGTCGCCTCGTGCTCGAAATGGGCAGTCGCGTTCTTCGCCTCGATATAGGGCACGGTATGCGCCCCGCACTTGTCGCCGATGAGCAGCGAGTCGCACTGGGTGAAGTTGCGGGCGTTCTCCGCCTTGCGGTGGGCCGAAACCTGCCCGCGATAGGTGTTGCTGGAGAAGCCTGCGGAAATGCCCTTCGAGACGATGCGGCTCGACGTGTTCTTGCCGAGATGGATCATCTTCGTGCCCGAATCGATCTGCTGGTGACCGTTCGAAACGGCGATCGAGTAGAACTCGCCGCGCGAACCATCGCCACGCAGGATGCAGGACGGATACTTCCAGGTGATCGCCGAACCGGTCTCGACCTGGGTCCAGGAGATCTTGGAATTCTTGCCCCGGCAATCGCCGCGCTTGGTGACGAAGTTGTAGATGCCGCCCTTGCCTTCCTTGTCGCCCGGATACCAGTTCTGGACGGTGGAATACTTGATCTCGGCGTCATCCAGCGCAATCAGCTCGACAACGGCAGCGTGTAGCTGGTTTTCGTCGCGCTGCGGCGCGGTGCAGCCTTCGAGGTAGGAGACGTATGCGCCTTCTTCCGCGATGATCAGCGTGCGTTCGAACTGGCCGGTGTCCTTCTCGTTGATACGGAAGTAGGTCGACAGTTCCATCGGGCACCGAACGCCCTTCGGCACGTAGACGAAGGAGCCGTCCGTGAAGACCGCGCAATTCAGCGTCGCGTAGAAATTGTCGGTCGTCGGCACCACGGTGGCGAGGTACTTCTTGATGAGCTCGGGATGCTCGCGGATGGCTTCGGAGATCGACATGAAGATCACGCCGGCTTTCTTCAGCTCTTCCTTGAAGGTCGTGACGACCGAAACCGAATCGAACACGGCATCGACGGCGATCTTCGAGGTCTGCACGCCGGCAAGGATTTCCTGCTCGCGCAGCGGAATGCCAAGCTTCTCATACGTCCTCAGAAGCTCCGGGTCGACCTCGTCCAGCGACAGCGGGCCGGTCTGGTTCTTCGGAGCCGCGTAGTAGTAGAGATCATTGAAGTCGATCTTCGGATAGTCGACGCGCGCCCAACTCGGCTCTTCCATGGTGAGCCAGCGGCGGTATGCCTCAAGGCGCCACTCGAGCATCCAGTCAGGCTCGTTCTTCTTGGCCGAGATGAAACGGATGATGTCCTCGGACAGCCCCTTCGGCGCCTTGTCCATCTCGATGTTCGTCTCGAAGCCGTATTTGTACTGGTCGACGTCTATCTGACGGACCTGGTCGATCGTTTCCTGCACCGCAGGCATATCGTTCTCCAATCTCGCCGGATCCAAGGTCCGGCAGCTTGTTAACGGGTGGCGGGTATTCCGCCGGTTATGTAAGCGCCAAAGGGGACTTTTCCCACCTTTTGGCAAGAGAAAACTCGCGTTTCCGCAAGAATCCGTTCAGGCCGCATTTCCGGTCACGCGCCGCCTCGAAGCGACGCGCGCAAAAGCGGCCAGAAAGCACTCCACATCCGCCGCCGTCGAGCTAGGTCCGAGCGATAGACGAAGCCCGCCAAGCGCTGCGTCGAACCCCATCGCCGTCAGCACGTGGCTCTGCCCGACCTTGCCGGAAGAGCAGGCCGAGCCCGCCGAGAGCGCAATGCCTTCGAGATCGAAGGCGATCTGCCCCGTTTCGGACTTGAGGCCCGGCAGGCTGAAGAAGGACGTGTTGGCGAGGCGCTCGACCTGCTCGCCGTGGATGATGACATCGCCCGCCACCGCGCGCATGCCGGTCTCCAGGGCATCTCGCAGCGCGCCGATCCGGGCGCTGCGCTCGGCCATATCGGCGGCCGCGCTACGGGCAGCGGCGGCAAAGCCTGCTATCGCCGCTGGGTTCTCCGTGCCCGAGCGGTGTCCCTTTTCCTGCCCGCCGCCGCGAATGAGCGGCAAGGGCATCAGAACCTCGCCACGCGAGACAAGCGCACCGGCGCCCTTCGGGCCGCCAAGCTTGTGGGAGGAGATGATGAGAAAGTCCGCGTCGAGCGCCTCGATATCGATCGGCATGCGGCCGGCGGCCTGCACCGCATCGACGACGAAAAGCCCGCCATGACGGTGAACGATCGCCGCCACGGCCTCTACCGGTTGCACGATGCCCGTTTCGTTGTTGGCCAGCATGACGGCGACCATCGGCAAGCCCGTCGCCTTGTCATGTCCCTGAAGAAGCGCTTCGAGGGCTTCCAGATCGACGACACCGGCGCTGGTAACGGGGATGCTCGTGACTGCCTCGCGGGCGAAACGGCCACCTTCGCGGATTGCCGGATGTTCGATTTCGCAGACATAGAGCCGGCCGATGGCAAGCGGCGTGCGGCCCATGCGATAATCGGGCGTCAGGGCAAGATTTGCAGCCTCGGTCGCGCCGCTCGTGAAGATGACATGCGCCGGTGCGGTATTGACGAGCGCGGCAACATCGCGGCGCGCAGCTTCAACCAGCATGCGCAGCGCCCGGCCCTCACCGTGGACGGAAGACGGATTGCCAACCATATCGAGAGCCGCGACAAAGGCGTCACGCGCGGCCGGCAGCAAGGGTGCCGTGGCGTTCCAGTCCAGATATGTGCGCGCCGTCTTCGTCATTCTTTGTCCCTGCCCGCCCGGCAAGTTCGAGGTGGCATTCATTTTCCTTGAAATTTCGGTCTTGCTTGCCTTATGACACCAATCTCACGGCGCCCGATGCGCCCAAACAGTTTCGAACAGTTCTAAACTAGGTTCTAGAAAAGCTGAGTGCTTTCGTCAAGACTTCAATTGACAAGAATCTGTTCCCGAACGTGAACCTGCCGGAGTAAGAATGCCCGAAATCATCTTCAACGGACCCGCCGGTCGCCTTGAGGGCCGTTACCAGCCGTCCAAGCAGAAGAACGCCCCGATCGCCATCGTGCTGCATCCGCATCCGCAATTTGGCGGGACGATGAACAACCAGATCGTCTACCAGCTCTTCTACATGTTCCAGAAGCGTGGTTTCACGACCTTGCGTTTCAACTTCCGCGGCATCGGCCGCAGCCAGGGCGAGTTCGACCATGGCGCGGGCGAACTGTCGGATGCGGCATCCGCGCTCGACTGGGTGCAGAGCCTGCATCCCGATTCCAAGAGCTGCTGGGTCGCCGGCTATTCCTTCGGCGCCTGGATCGGCATGCAGCTCCTGATGCGCCGTCCGGAGATCGAAGGCTTCATGTCGATCGCGCCGCAGCCGAATACCTATGACTTCTCGTTCCTTGCGCCCTGCCCGTCATCCGGCCTCATCATCAATGGCGACGCCGACAAGGTTGCACCGGAAAAGGACGTCAACGTCCTCGTGGAAAAGCTGAAGACGCAGAAGGGCATCCTGATCACGCACCGCACGGTGCCGGGCGCCAACCACTTCTTCAACGGCCAGACCGAAACGCTGATGGCCGAATGCGAGGATTACCTCGATCGCCGCCTCGCCGGCGAGCTGACACCGGAACCGGCCGCCAAGCGTATCCGTTAACGACCGAAGGCCCGAATGAACGAAGCCCGGTTGCCAATGGCAACCGGGCTTCTTCTTTTTAATCCGCGCGAGGCGCTATCAGAACACGAATTCTTTCGCCTTGCGGAAGCCTGGCAGCGGCTTCACGGCGGTATTGAAGACATTGCGCTCGGCAACGCGGCCGCTTTCCTTGATATAGAGGCGGGCCTGCGAGGCATTGCCGTAGCCTTCGACCACGACGAGGCGGCCACCGTCGCGCAACTGCGCAAAGAGCGCCTCGGGGACGAACTCGACGGCCCCCTGCAGGAAGATCACGTCATAAGGCGCTTCCGGCGCATAGCCGGCTTCGAGATCGCCGGTCACAACGGCAACATTGTCGTAGCCGAGGCGGGCAAGCGTTTCCGTTGCGGTCGCGGCAAGGTCCGCATCGCTTTCGAGCGCGACAACCGAGCTACCGAGCCGGGAGAGAATCGCCGAGGCGTAACCGGTGCCGCAGCCGACTTCCAGCACCACGTCGCTCACGGCGATTTCGGCGAGCTGGATCAGCTTGGCGAGCGGCGACGGCTCCATCAGATAGCGGCCCGGCGCAATCTGGCTGTCATCGTCGATATAGGCGAGCGGCTTTACGGCCGCGGGCACGAACTCTTCGCGCGGAACGGTCAGGAAGGCGTCGAGCACCTCGTGCGACGTCACATCCGTCGTACGGATCTGGTTGTCCACCATCTTCGTGCGCGCTGCTTTGTAGTCAATCATCTCTAGCCCTTGGAGTAAAACGGCGTAGACCGGCGCAAAGGCCCGACCATGCCGGATGCGTTGCAATTCTCTTAGAGCGGTTTCGGGGCGAGTGTCCATAGGCGGCGGCCGGTCGCGCGCAAAAACCGCAGGCACCGCCACATATCAGGGCCATTCCTTTATCATGAATAAAATACTCAACATATTATTGCCTGCACCATATAGAATGTCGTATTGAGCATTCAGGTTTTAGGGCGCTGGCGCCCGCACCCTGCCCGCTTCCCGGAACGGGCTCCGCTTGAACTGAGATATTCTAAAGGAATACCCCGTGCTGAAACGGTTTCGACTGCTATCCGCGATCATCCTGATGGCGCTCGCCGCCCCGCACGCTGTTTTGGCGCAGGCCCAGTCGCCCTCGATCCAGACGGACAGCCAGCCTGAAGCCGGCCAAACGTCCGGCGCGGCAACGACGACCACCACCACGGACACGACCTCCCGGCCAGCGGCAAGCGAAGGCACTGCCGATACGTCCGCGACCCCGATCACGGCTGACGAAGAGAACGAGGCCACGGAACTCGACGCCCTCGACGAGGGCGAGGCACGTCAGGCCGGATTGCCACACGACCTTTCGCCGTGGGGCATGTTCATGGCGGCGGACATCGTCGTCAAGGGCGTGATGGCAGGCCTTGCCTTCGCCTCCATCGTTACCTGGACGGTGCTGCTGGTGAAGCTCGCCGAACTTGGCGGGGCGCAGCGCTCCGCAAGCAAGGCGGTTCAGCAGCTTATCGCCGCGCGCGGCCTTGCAGATGGCGAACAGGCTCTCAGCCGCAGCAACGGCGTCGTCTCGCGCATGACCCGCGCCGCGCGCGAAGAAATGGAAGCGTCCGAAAGCGTTCTCGACCATGTGTCGGACGGCGGCGTGAAGGAGCGTATCGCCTCCCGCCTCACCCGCATGGAAGTGCGCGCAGGCCGCCAGATCGCCAAGGGCACGGGCCTTCTCGCCACGATCGGCTCGACAGCGCCCTTCGTCGGCCTGTTCGGCACGGTCTGGGGGATCATGAACTCGTTCATCGGCATCTCGAAGGCGCAGACCACCAACCTCGCCATCGTGGCGCCCGGCATCGCCGAAGCCCTGCTTGCAACTGCAATCGGCCTCGTCGCGGCCATTCCCGCCGTCGTGATCTACAACTTCCTCGCCCGTGCGATCACCGGATACCGCCAGAACCTTGCCGACGCTTCCGCTGCCATCGAACGGCTCGCCAGCCGCGACCTGGACGTCCGCCGCGCCCAGCGAAGCCCCGCGCAGCGCAGCGAACGCGCCGCCGGCTCCGTCGTGAAGATCGGGTAACGACATGGCCGGAAAGATCAAGGAAGGCCTCGGCGACGACCTCGAGGAAAACAGCGAAATCAACGTGACGCCCTTCATCGACGTCATGCTGGTGCTGCTCATCATCTTCATGGTGGCCGCCCCGCTCGCCACCGTCGACATCAATGTCGACCTGCCCTCCTCCGTCGCCCAGCCGGCGCCGCGCGAGGACAAGCCGATCTTCATGACGCTGAAGAAGGACCTCACCGTCTCGATCGGCAATGGCGAGATCGCCCGCGACAATTTCGGCCCCGAGCTCGACACCGTTACCGAGGGCAACAAGGATGCCCGTATCCTGCTGCGCGCCGACAAGGCGGTGGATTACGGCAGCGTGATGGACGTCATGAACCTGCTGCGCGCCGCCGGTTACGCCAAGATCGCCCTGGTCGGCCTCGAAGGCGCCCCCGCGCAATAAGCCTCAAGCGGCGCGCATCCGGCGCGCCGGCTTCCCGGCCGAAACTCCTGAAGCAGGCCGGCATCTTGCCGAGATTGCAATTGCAATGGTACGGGCAAGGCTCACGCAATCAGCTCGATTGCGGCCCGACCCAGCGCATTTCCTCGCCGCAGGTTTGCGCGGCACCAGAAACTGCTTCAGGATAGACATGTCAGACGCCGCCTCGTCCAAGACCGCCTACCGCACGGAAATCGACGGTCTTCGCGCCATCGCCGTGGTGCCGGTGATCCTCTTTCATGCCGGCATGCCCTGGGTGGGCGGCGGGTATGTCGGGGTCGACGTCTTCTTCGTCATCAGCGGCTACCTGATTACGCGCATCCTGCTCGATGCCCACCGGAACGGCACCTATTCGATCATCGACTTCTACCGACGGCGCTGCGTGCGTATCCTGCCGGCGCTGACCGTCGTGACCCTTGCCAGCTTTGCCGCCGGGTGGCTGTGGATGGCGCCGCAGGATTTTCAGAAATTTGCAGATAGCGTCGTCGCGGTCGCGACCTTCTCCTCCAACATCCTGTTCTGGCAGGAGAGCGGTTATTTCGACGTCCAGGCAGAGCTGAAACCTCTCCTCCACACCTGGAGCCTGGCGGTCGAAGAACAATATTACATTCTCTTCCCGATCATTCTCGCCGTGATCTGGAAGTTCGCGCCGCGGCTTGTCCTGCCGTGCGTGATCGCGATGGCAATCGCAGGGCTTTACCTGTCCGGCAAGATGGTCCGTCACTATCCGGAAGCGGCCTACTTCCTCCTCCCCTCGCGCGCCTTCGAAATCCTCGCCGGCTCCATCGTCGCCGCACTCGCCGGCTATAGCGTGTCGGCACGCCTCGATGCGATCAGCGACCGCATGGCGGAACTGCTGGCGGCTGTCGGGCTGGGCGCAATTGCCGTGTCCGTTTTCCTGTTTACCAGCACCACCCGGTTTCCCGGCTACAATGCTCTTGTACCGGTGCTGGGAACCGTTCTCGTTCTCCTTTTCGTTCGGCAGGGAAGCCTCATCTACCGATTTCTCGCCTGCCGGCCGCTCCAGCTGATCGGCCTTTCCAGCTACAGCGCCTATCTCTGGCACCAGCCGGTCCTCGCCTTCGCGCGCCTGCGCAGTCTCGATGCCCTTTCGCTCGCCGAAGCGCTGGCTCTCGCTGCTCTATCGATCGCGCTCGGCCTCCTGACCTGGAAATTCATCGAGATCCCGTCCAAGCGCCTGCACAAGCTGGAGGCAAAGCGGGTCCTCTCGCTGGCCGTCGCCAGTCTCGTCCTCCTTGGCGTGATCGGTTTTTCGGCCGTCAGGACCGGCGGATTTCCCGATCGGTTCCCCGCAGAGGTCGTGGCCGTCCTCGACGCGCCCGAGCTTCAGGACGGCGTAGCCTGCACCTATTTCGCCGTCAACGGATCGAGCGTTCCGCAAGGCTGCGCCTTCGGCGACGAAAACGGCACGCAAACGATCGCGCTCTATGGAGATTCCCACGCCGATGCGTTCCGCGCCACGCTGGACAAGGAATTCAAGCGCCTCAACATCCGTGGCCTGCGCGTCAACGTCACGCAGTGCGAGCCGGTCCCCTACGTCACCGTAGAGGGTCTTCCCGACGACCGGTTCGAGACTTGCATGCAGGCATTCGACGAAACGCTGGACTTCCTCAAGCGCGAGGCCGACGGCATCATCGTCGCGATCCGCTGGAACTACCGCCTCTATCCGGTACCCGGAAAGATCGACCGCCTGACCTTCGACAATGGCGAGGGCGGCGTCGAGCTGGACAAGGAGCGCATCTACGAGGCCCGGGGCGAAAACGGCGAAAGAAGCATTCAGGCGCCCGCAAAGGAGCAGGCAGTGAAGCGTATGTTCGATAAGCTTCAGGCGACCGGCCTGCCTCTCTCGATCGTCCATCAGGTTCCTGAAACAGGCATCGACATCAAGCGATACAATTTCATCCGCTATCTCGAGGACGGCCGCCTTCCCGAGGCGATATCGACCTCCTACGAGCGATACCAAAGCCGCAATGCGTTTACCGGCGCCCTGCTCGACGGGATAAGCGGTCCGACCATCACCCACGTCCATCCCGATCGCGCCCTCTGCGACACGTTCATAAAGGGACGGTGCGTGGTGCAGTTCGGCGGCAAGCGCTACTATTCGGATGACGACCACCTGTCGGGCGACGGCGCTTCGCTGCTGACCGCGGAAATTCTCCATCCGTTTCTGCGCGATTGAGATCAACAGGTGCGCCGCGTGGTGGAATTCTGCTGAAATATCGGCAAAGTCGAAAAAAGGGACGACATTTCAGAATGAAGCCCCTTGCACCCACTCTGAATTCGTTCTAAACGCCCGGCACCACTCGCTTTATAGCAAACGGACGGCCTCGTGGCGGAGTGGTTACGCAGAGGACTGCAAATCCTTGCACCCCGGTTCGATTCCGGGCGAGGCCTCCAACAAATTGCAGCTGAAAATTCAGCATTATAACGCGGCCCAATCGGCCGCGTTTTTCGTTTCATGCTGTCTCGAACGGCTGGCGTTTCCCGGTTGGCCTTAAAACCCGCTTCAGGCTAGACATCATCGACCGTCTTGCCTTTCGCACGGGCCTGGGCGAATCTCTCACGACGTACATTTTCCTGGACTGGCATTGGAATCCCATGAGCGACAAAATAATCGACACGTTGACCGGCACCTACTTCACGCTCGACGATCCCGATGGAAGTTATGGCACCGGCCAGGTCGTTCGGCTCGCTGCCGAAGGGATCTATTTCGTTCGCTTCGATGGGAACGAGGTGACGCTTCCCCTGGAGCTCATATCCCTCGGCGAAATGCTGGAGACCACCGACGAGGAATATAAGATCTGGCGGTTCTTCGACACGATCGAAGAGCGGGAGAAGTGGATCGAGTGGCTCGATGCACCATCCAAGCCGCGCGTCATCTCCCTCGTGCGCCCGACCAAGCCATCGGACTAGCTTGCCCCGGTAGAGCCAGCGTCGCTCCCGACGCCCACCTCCGGGTCGCTTTGATGTCGTTCTGACGCAATGAGCTAACCCTGGGAGGGCGACATGGTCGTTTCGGCGGTTGAATTGCGGAATATTGCTGGAACCGAAGCTGCCCTTGGATGGGCCGGTAGCCATACGGTCGTCGTTGACCGGCCGGATGGCAAGGCGGGCGGAAGAGGCCTGGGGTTCAACGGCGCGCAACTGCTTGGCCTGGCAATCGGCGGCTGCTACTGCAACGACCTCCGCTACATTGCTCACAACCTCGGACGTGAAATCGGCGCCATATCCGTCCGGGTTGCCCTCGTTCTGGAAGGATCGCCCCTCATCGTAACCAAAGCCGACATCGCGGTTGAAATCGAGATGCCGGATGATGGCGATCCGTCCAGCCTGATCGAAAAAGCGTGGGAAATCAGCACGGTCGCCAACTCCTTGAAGATCGGCATTCCGGTTTCCCTGACGCAAGGTTAGTGATGAACGAAGGAGCCCCGGCGTGAACCTGTGCCGGGCTCCTTTCCCGGCCTGGACGCTGCCATGGCCGAAACCATGCGTCGATAAGGCGTAGCGCAGCGTCTCGCTCAGGACGCCCTGGCCTTGGCCGTCGTCTTGTTGATCGATGTCACAGCCAGGTTCGTCAGCTTGTTGTTCGTCGCCTTCTCCTGATCGAGGATCTCGCTCAGAAGCTTGTGCGCCTCGTCATGGCCCAGGTCCTTGGCCCATTCGCGCAGAGAACCGTAGCGGGCAATTTCGTAGTGCTCGACCGCCTGACAGGCGGCCAGGAGGCCGGCGTCCAGCGCGGTGCCCTCGGCCTCGTCCATCAGCCCGTCGGCTTCCTTGATCAGCCCCTCGATGGCGTCGCACTTTTCGCCGGATGCCTTCTTGCCGATCGACTTGAAGACCTGCTCCAGCTTCTTGATCTGTTCCTTCGTTTCCGAAAGGTGCTCTTCGGCTGCCTTCTTCAACTCGGCGCTCCTGGCCGCCTTTGCGACCTTGGGAAGCGCCTTGGTGATCGCGATCTCGGCGTAGTAGATATCCTGCAGCGTGTGTTCAAAAATATCAGACAGCGATTTCATGAATTCTCTCCTTGGGCCAATGAGTGGCCGAAGAGAAAGCAATCCGTGCGCGAATCGTTCCACGGTCCTTTCGAAGGGAGCCCGGACGCGGGACGCCGGAGCCTAAACCGGATGCTCACGGAACGGTCACGCGATTGGCGAAGCCGGGAGCCTCTTCCGCCACGCCGTTCTTGATTCCGGCAGCAGCGCATTGTTCGCGAAGCCATTTTGCCGCCGGACCGGCGGGGCGCTGCTTGTTCCAGATCAGTTCCAGCGCGACGGGATGCGCGCCTTCATCGAATTGCAGCGACGGCGTGGCCAGCCCGGGCACCAGCGGAGAATTGGTCAGGATATGCTCCGGGATCAGCGCCCAGCCTATACCCTGCTGCAGGATCTGCAGGATGACCCAATGGCTTTCGACCCACCAGACCTCGGCGGCCACGCGCAGACGATGCGTTTCCATCCCGCTGCTGCGCTTCGTGACCATGATCTGGCGGTGCCGCTTGAGCTCCTCCCATGTCACGGGCGAGCCGGCCAACGGATGGTCTCGGCCGCACACGAGAATGAGGGGAACCCAGCCGATGGTATGAAAGCCCAGCGTCGGCGGAAGATTTTCCTGGCGCCACATCACGCCGAGATCGGCCTTTCCTTCCAGAACGAGCCCCTCGACGTCCTTGGTGGGCGGGAAAAGCAGTTCGAGTTCTACATGGGGAAACTGTTTGGCAAAGGCCGCAAACAGCGCACCGACAGCGGGCTCGGGATAAAGCTCGTCGATGGCGACGGCCAGACGCGTTTCCACATGCTCCTCGAAGTCCCTGGCAACGCCGATCAAATGCTCGCGGCGGTCGAGAATCAGCCGGGCCTCGGGGAGCAGCCTCCTGCCTGCGTCGGTGAGCGTCGGATTGCGTGTCGCCCGGCTGAACAGCTTGACCCCGAGATCGTCTTCCAGCGACGAGACAAGCAGGCTGATCGCCGACTGCGCCTTGCGCAAATGCCGCGCAGCAGCCGAGAACGAGCCGTGTTCCGCGGCGGTCACGAAGGCATCGAGCTGTTCGAGCGAAACGGTCATCTATCTCTATTTCGGATAGTATCTAACTTTTATTCCCGTAAATATCAGATAGACGTGCCGGCAACAACAGAAAGGAAATGAAATGCGTACCTTCCGCGATCGTGTCCGTCATGCGGTCATGTTCGAGCTTATCGGCCTGGCGATCTTT
This sequence comes from Shinella sp., assembly GCF_049651085.1. Taxonomy (GTDB): domain Bacteria; phylum Pseudomonadota; class Alphaproteobacteria; order Rhizobiales; family Rhizobiaceae; genus Shinella. The sequence goes on along the minus strand of NZ_JBASBL010000020.1, from coordinate 51,206 downwards.
ACGCCGGGCGCCGCCATTCTCTTCGACCAGCCCATCGGGCATATGGGCGTCATCGGCGTCGTCTCCGCGACCGCGGCGACGCTGTGGAACTTCGTCTTCAACCTGGGTTTCGACCGGGCCATGCTGCGCATTCGGGGCAGCGTGCACAAGACGATGCGGATCCGCATCGCCCATACGGCCCTTTTCGAGGCCGGGCTGATCGTCATCCTCATCCCCTTCATCGCCTGGTATCTCGGGATCAGCCTGATGACGGCGCTGCTGCTCGATATTGCTGTCGTCGCCTTCTACCTGGTCTACGCCTTCACCTTCAATATCTTCTACGACTGGGCATTTCCGATCCAGGCCTCGCCTCCACTGCCCCACGCATCCGCGTGAGGCAGCGGCGCCACAGAATCAACACACAGGTTAAGATGCTGTTTTAATTACAAAAATGTAATGTTCAATTCAGCTTTCGTTCATCAGCCCGGCACTAGGTTCCTCTCACCAACAACGAGGAACCAACCGATGAAGATCTTCACCCGCACCCTTCTCGCCGCCGTCGCCCTGACCTTCGCCGCAGCTCCCATGGCGCAGGCCCAGAACTACGGTCACGACCGCAAGCCCGGCTATTCCTCCTCCTGGGACAAGCACAAGACCAAGAAGCGGCACAACTGGCGCAAGGGTGAGCGCTATTCGGATTGGAAGCGTCGTCCGGCCGTGCGCGACTATCATCGCCATGGCCTGCGCAAGCCCGGCCGTGGCCAGCAGTGGGTGAAGGTGGACAATTCCTACCTCCTGATGAGCGTCGCCACCGGTCTGATCCTCGGCGTCGCCGCCGGTCGCTAAAACAAGAATGCCACCGCAGCACCCGGCCGCGGTGGCATTTTCACTCATACCGTTCAGCGAATGAGCAGCGCCGTTCCATAAAGCCCCAGAGCAAAGACCGTATGTGCGACCAGATTGAGGGCCCGCACCTTGTTCGCATTCGCCAGCTTCGAGGCCGCGAAACCGAGGCCGAGGCCGGGCTGCAGCAGGAACCAGCCGGCACCGACGGTGACAATGCCTAGAATCCACGCCGGCAGGAAGGTCGGCGCGGCGAACCAGGCCGCACCGGCGATCAATGCCAGAATGACGCCATAGAGAATGCCGACGGCATAGTGGCCGATCCAGCCGAGCGCCAGTTCATTGGCATAGGGCTCTGCCTTGCCGATATCGTCATGAAAGACGGTGCCGTTCTTCAGATGCCAGAACCAGCGCCCGACCGGCGCCCAGTTCGGCCGTGACTGGCCAAACCCTTTCCAGAGCAAGATCGCCCACACATCCATCAACACCGTCGCGCCTGCCCCGATCACGACACCCTTAACCAGCAAGTCCATGCACGTCCCCTCACCTGTAATTGACGCAAGGGGTTAGAGCAGGTCCGCCTGCCGCGTGCAATAAAGGGCGTGCAGGTCAGCGAGGGTTGCGCCGCGCCTTTCGGGTAGCCCACCACACAGCGAAGCGGCGTCGCTGGCGGCGCACAAGATGAGAATCGTGCGAAAGCACCAGCAGGCCGAGCGGCACCATCCAGAATCCGAGCACGGGCAGGAAGCCGAGCATGCCCCCGCAGACGAGAAGCACGCCGATCGTGGTGCGCAGCCAGCGCGATTCCGGCAGTTTCATGCGCAACGAGCCGATGACGATCTCCCGCGTGCGGGGGTCTATGCCAAAATGCATGTTTCTTTTTCGTGCCGTCATTCATTGCTCATTTGTCTGCAAAGCCCGGATTTCCAGGCAATTCCCCTTCCCAGTTGGAGACTTCTCCACAATCAATCAAGCTTGAAGTCTCTTTTTGTCAAAAAAGCGCTTGGCAAATCGATCCAGCGTTTGTATTACGCGCTCATTCCGCCCCGAGCGGGATAATCCCTGGTAGCTCAGCGGTAGAGCATTCGACTGTTAATCGACAGGTCGCCGGTTCGAATCCGGCCCGGGGAGCCAAATTTTGAAGGGCTGCGCTGAAAAAGCGCGGCCCTTCTGCTTTTCAGCCACAAGCCACTAAAGCCGCCCCGGACGGTGCGGCCTGCTCGTCAGAAACGCTGGCGCCGCTATCGTCGGTTCTGCGGCGGGCGCTTGATATTCATCTGGAGTTCGTGGCGGCTGGCAAAGCGGCCGAAGAGCAGCAGGAGCTTGCGTTCCTGCGCCTTGTCCACCCCGTTCTTTTGGCAATGTTCAGCGACATTGAGGACGGGGCGGATCTGCTGGGGGCCGAACTGGCGATTGTCGATGTGATGGCTCATGGCGCGCTCCTCCCATGCGGAGAGGAGTAACTCGCCGGGCGCGCGATTGTTCCCGGCGTAGCAAACGGATCAGGGCACCATTCCGGCGCCAGTCTCTCCGGCCGTGCGGGCGGCGCCATAGTCGCGCTCATGGGCGATGCGGCGAAAGGACTGGCTATACTCGCGCGGGCGGGCGGAAACGTCGACCAGCGGCGTCCCGATCACCCCGTCCGCAAAGGTCCCGGTGGCGATCTCGTCGTCCTTGGCGGGAGGGCTCTGAAAAAATCCGAAAAGCATCATGGTGTCTCCAGTTTCCGTCCAAACGGACGACGGGGATTTCCGTTCCGCCACCGCCGGATAGACACAAAATTAACCATCCTTGCTAACAGTTCGTTAAAATCCCGATCCCTTTCTCGCCGGCGGGCCGCGCGATGCGATCCCGCCTCTCGCGATTCACGTCTTGGCGTTTTGAGCCATTGACGCTAGCTTTCCCTCACGTCGGGTTGGCAGAGGGGCAATCGATGACGACTGAAATGATTTCAGAGACGCTGCTTTCGAACCGTGACCGGCTGACGCCGGAGAATTTCTCCGAACGCACGAAGGGCCTACCCTTCCGCGCCAGGATGGTGCTGCGCGGCCTCCTCGGCCTTGAAGCGGGCGCGCTCTCAATGACGATCCCCGGCGGACAAAACTTCGTGATCGGCGGCAAGACGCCCGGCCCGCACGCCGCCGTGACGCTCAACAACTGGAACCTCGTGACCCGCGCCGTCAGCGGCGGAACGATCGGCGTTGCCGAAAGCTACATGGACGGCGATTGGGAGAGCCCGGACGCCGGCGCCTTCCTCGAACTGATCCTCATCAACACGAAAGTCGTCGGCAACTACACCAACGGACCGCGCGGTATCCTGCTCCTTGCGGAGAAATTCCGCCACTGGCTGAACACCAACACCAAGCGCGGCGCGCAGCGCAACATCTCGGCGCACTACGATCTCGGCAACGAGTTCTATTCCCAGTGGCTCGACCCGACGATGACCTATTCCTCCGCGCTCTATTCTGGCGGCGCGAACGACCTCACCTCCGCACAGGTTGCCAAGTACCGCGCGCTTGCCGAGGCGACCGGGATAGGGCCGAACGACCATGTGCTGGAAATCGGCTGCGGCTGGGGTGGCTTTGCGGAATTCGCCGCAGGCGAAATCGGCTGCAGGGTCACGGGGCTGACGATCAGCCGCGAACAGCTCGCCTTCGCGCGCGAGCGCATGGCGAAAGCCGGCCTTTCGGATCGGGTGGAACTGAAATTCCAGGACTATCGCGACGAGAAGGGCAGCTATGACCGCATCGTCTCCATAGAGATGTTCGAGGCGGTCGGTGAGAAATACTGGCCGGCCTATTTTTCCAAGCTGAACGAATGCCTGAAGCCGGGCGGCCGGGCTGGCCTGCAGATCATCACCATCCTGCAGGAGGCCTATGTCGAATACCGCGCCAATCCCGACTTCATCCAGAAATACGTCTTTCCCGGCGGCATGCTGCCGACCCGCGAGCATCTTTCCTCGCTAGGCCACCAGTTCGGGCTCTCCACGGCCTCCGATATCGGTTTCGGCCACGACTATGCCCGCACGCTCGCCGAATGGCGGCACCGCTTCTGGGCGGCCTGGGAGCGCATCGTGCCGCTGGGCTTCGACGACCGCTTCCGCAAGCTCTGGGAGTTCTACTTCTATTATTGCGAAGCGGGTTTCCGAGCGAAAAACATCGACGTGCGGCAGGTGGTCTATACGCGGCCCCTCACCTGAACCGTCAGTGGAAAAAATCCCTCCGGAAGCGCCTTCTCAAAGAACACGATTTCTTGCCAAGGGCGTCTTGCCGGCCGAAAAGACGGCTTGATAATCTAGGCACCAATGCGCGAGGCTCGGGTCCCATGTCCATTCTTCCGTCCGTTCTGGATGCAATCGGTAACACGCCGCTAATCCGGCTCAAGGGCGCCTCCGACGCGACGGGCTGCGAAATCCTCGGCAAGGCGGAATTCCTGAACCCCGGCCAGTCGGTCAAGGACCGCGCGGCGCTCTTCATCATCCGCGCGGCGGAACGTTCAGGGGCGCTGCGCCCCGGCGGCGTCATCGTCGAGGGGACGGCCGGCAATACCGGTATCGGCCTTGCGCTGGTGGCCCAGGCGCTCGGCTATCGCACGGTGATCGTCATTCCGGAAACCCAGAGCCAGGAAAAGAAGGACGCGCTACGCCTGCTCGGCGCCGAACTGGTGGAAGTCCCGGCCGTTCCCTACAAGAACCCGAACAACTACGTGAAGCTTTCCGGCCGCCTGGCAGAGCAGCTTGCAAAGACCGAGCCGAATGGCGCGATCTGGGCCAACCAGTTCGACAATGTTGCCAACCGCGATGCCCATATCGAGACGACTGCGCCGGAAATCTGGCGCGACACCGAGGGCAAAGTCGACGGCTTCGTTTCGGCGGTCGGTTCGGGCGGTACGCTTGCCGGCGTCGCCGCGGGACTGCGCGCCAAAAACCCGAACATCAAGATCGCGCTTGCCGATCCGGACGGCGCGGCGCTCTACAACTACTATGCGCATGGCGAGCTGAAGTCGTCCGGCAGTTCGATCACTGAGGGCATCGGCCAGGGCCGCATCACGGCAAACCTCGAAGGCTTCACGCCGGATTACTCCTACCAGATCCCGGATTCCGAGGCCGTTCCGCTGGTCTTCGACCTGATCGAGAAGGAGGGCATTGCCGTCGGCGGCTCCACCGGCATCAATATTGCAGGCGCAATCCGCCTTGCGAGGGACCTCGGCCCCGGCCACACGATCGTGACGATCCTGTGCGACTATGCTAACCGCTATCAGTCGAAACTCTTCAACGCGGACTTCCTCGATTCGAAGGGCCTGCCCGTTCCGGGATGGCTACAGGCGAAATCGGGGATCAAGGTCCCCTATCAGCCGGTAGAATAGGTCTCATGTCCCTTCCCACCACTGCCCTCTTTCGTGACGATTTCTATCTTTCGACAAACGAGGCGGTGGTGACGGCGGTGCACGAGGACGGCGGCGTCGAGCTCGATCAGACCTGTTTCTATGCGACGTCGGGCGGCCAGCCCGGCGATACGGGCTTTCTGGAGCGCGCCGACGGCACGCGCATCGCGCTCGGCCCGGCCGCAACCGGCGCGACCAAGGAAATCGTCATCCATCGCCCGCTTGAGGGCGAAATGCTGCCGATCGTCGGCGAGACGGTCGTCGCCCATATCGACTGGGTGCGCCGCTACAAGCTGATGCGCATGCATACCGCCTGCCACCTGCTTTCCGTCGTCTGCCCCTACCCGATCACCGGTGCTGCGGTCGGCGAGGATGACAGCCGGGTCGATTTCGACATGACGGAGACCATCGACAAGGACGAGGTGACGGCCAGGCTGATGAAGCTTGTCGATGAAAACCATCCGATCTTCGTACAGTGGATCACCGATGCGGAACTGACCGCCAATCCCGGCATCGTGAAATCGAAGAACGTTCGCCCACCGATGGGTCTCGGCCGCGTCAGTCTCGTCTGCATCGGCGAGAATTCGTCCGTCGACAGCCAGCCCTGCGGCGGAACGCACGTCTCCGAAACGCAGGAGGTCGGCGCGATCCACATCGCCAAGATCGAAAAGAAGGGCAAGGAGAACCGCCGGTTCCGCATCCGTTTCGGCGCGCCCGGTTCCGAAGCCTGACAGGGAGGATACGATGTCCAATGACAAGAGCAGGTTCGTCGTTTCGGCGGACTGGGTGGAAAAGCAGCTCGGCGCGCCGGAATTTCGCATCGTCGACGCCTCCTGGTATCTTCCCGCGCAGAACCGCAACGGTGCCTCCGAATATGCGAGCGGCCACATTCCCGGCGCCGTCTTCTTCGACCAGGACGTAATTGCCGATCATTCGAGCGGCCTGCCGCATACCATCCCCTCGCCGGAACTCTTCGCGGCCGAAGTCGGCAAGCTCGGCATTCGCGACACGGACACGATTGTCGTCCATGACGGTCCGGGATTCTTCTCCGCCCCGCGGGCCTGGTGGCTGTTCCACACCATGGGCGCCCGGAACGTTTTCGTGCTGGATGGCGGCCTCGACGGCTGGAAGAAGGAAGGACGGCCGCTTCAGGCCGACCTACCGGAGCCGGCGCCGGCCATTTTCCGCACCAATTTCAATCCCTATGCCGTGACCTCCTACGAGGAGATGCGCGGCATCGTCTCGACGGGCTCGAAGCAGATCGCCGATGCGCGTGGCGCGGGCCGTTTTACCGGCGAAGAGGCGGAACCGCGTGCCGGCATGCGCTCCGGCCACATGCCCGGTGCGAAAAACATGCCGGCGGGATCCTTCTCCGAGGGCGGCGCGTTCAAGGACCTTGCAAGCCTTCGCAAGCAGTTCGAGGAAGCGGGCATCGACCTTTCCAGGCCCGTCGTCACCAGTTGCGGCTCCGGCGTCACCGCGGCGATCATCACGCTGGCGCTCCATTCGCTCGGCCATGAGAACAACACGCTCTATGATGGCTCGTGGTCCGAATGGGGCAGCCGTGACGACACGCCCGTCGTCACCGGAAAGGATTGAGCATGGCCAGGAAGGCCCAGAGCGCGCCCATCGCGATTCACATGACGGTGCTCGAAATGACGGCGCCGCCAAAACAGAGCCTGCCGGTGCCGGTCAATGTGCATACCGCCATCCTCGGTGCGCCGGAAATCCCGCTCGCATTCTATCGCTTCCTCTACCGGCAGGTCGGCAGCCGCTGGCATTGGGTCGATCGGCTGCGCATGGACGACGAGACGCTGGCGGCCACGCTCAACGACAAGCGCAACAGCGTGACGGTGCTCTATGTCAACGGCGCACCGGCCGGCTTCTTCGAACTGCTGCAGGTCGACGAGGAGACGATCGAGCTTTCCCATTTCGGCCTGCTCGAGCGTGCGCTGGGGCTCGGCATCGGCAAATGGTTCCTGCTCCAGACGCTCTATGCCGCCTGGGCGGCCGGGCCGAAGCGAGTCACCGTCACCACCAACAACCTCGACCATCCGCGCGCGCTCCAGCTGTACCAGATGTTCGGCTTTTCGCCGATCGGGACCGAGGATGCGGAGATCGTTCCGCTCACCGATGCCGAATTGCTGTCACTTGCCAAACGCGACTGCCAGTTGCCCATCCCGCAGCGTTAAACACTCTGAACGAGAGCTAACTGGCGGTTCATCTTCCCTTCAGGTCACCCGTGGCACTTTCCAGTCAACAGACGATAGAACGACAAGGAGACTTCACCATGCAACGTCGCGCTTTTCTGACCGCCCTTGCGACCGCCATCGCCGTGCCTACCTTCTCGCGCCTGGCGGTCGCGCAGGAAACCCCGTCGGAAGAGATGATCCTGCGCCGCCTCGATGCCGCGCCCGCCCGCCGCATGCGCGATGAGGAACGGGTGACGGTACGCGAATTCAAGCGTCGTCCGGATCTGCGCGGCGCGGCCCCTTCGATCAACATCCAGTCGATCAACTTCGCCTTTGCTTCGGCCGAAATCCCGCGTTCGGAATTCCGCAAAGTGCGCCAGATCGCCCGTGCCATGGAAAAACTCCTGCGTCGCCGCCGCCGCGCCGTCTTCCTGATCGAAGGTCATACGGATGCCGTCGGTTCGGCCTCGTCCAACCAGATCCTCTCCGAACGCCGCGCCGAATCGCTGAAGCGCCTTCTCGTGCAGGAATTCGGCCTCCCGTCGCGCGCGCTGGAAACCGTGGGTTATGGCGAGGAATACCTGCTCATCCCGACGCGGAACGAGGAATGGCGCAACCGCCGCGTCACCCTCCGCCGCATCGACGAGTTCGTGCGCTAATATCCGAAAATATCCCCTCACCGCCGGCCTTACGCCGGCGGTTTTGATTCGGGCGCGCAGAAATCGGGTGTCGGGATGGCGTAAAGGCATGGAAACTCCCGGCACACCAACCGGAGAGATCACCATGTCCATTCGCTTCCTGCCCATGCCGACCGAAACCGCAACCGCCTATTGGGACGGCGGGAACGATGCCTACGGCCTGAAACCGGAACGGCATGTTTCCGACGGCAACGGCGTGCCCTGCCGGCATTGCCTGCGGCTGGTCGGGGCGGGCGAGCCCTATCTCATCCTCGCCCACCGCCCCTTCCCGGCCCTCCAGCCTTATGCGGAGACTGGTCCGATCTTCCTTCACGCCGCCCCCTGCAAGGCGCACGAACCTTCGGGCGAGCTGCCGCCGATGCTGACGAGCAGCAGCTATATCGTGCGCGGCTACAGCACGGAAAACCGTATCCTCTACGGCACCGGCGCCGCGGTGCCGAATGCCGATATTCAGGACTACGCATCGGAACTCCTCGCACGCGAGGACGTCGCCTACCTGCACATCCGCTCGGCCCGCAACAATTGCTACCAGTGCCGCGTCGAGCGCGCATGAAAAGGCCCGGATCGCTCCGGGCCCCTCCTGTTGCCGGCTGATGGATCAGGCGACGTTCAGCACGGCTTCTGCCGCATAGGATTCGTAGCCGAGCGCTTCGGCGACGGGGCGGTTCGTGACGCGGCCCTTGTGCACGTTAAGGCCGGCGCGCAGGTGCCGGTCCTCGGCAACCGCCTTCAGCCCCTTGTCGGCAAGTTGCAGGCCGTAGTGCAGCGTGGCGTTGTTGAGCGCATGGGCAGAAGTGACCGGCACGGCGCCCGGCATGTTGGCGACGCAATAGTGAACCACACCGTCCACCTCGTAGGTCGGGTCGGAATGGGTCGTCGCATGCGAGGTCTCGAAGCAGCCGCCCTGGTCGATGGCGACATCGACGATGACGGCGCCCTTCTTCATGCCGGAGAGCATTTCGCGCGTGACGAGTTTTGGCGCAGCCGCACCGGGTATCAGCACGGCGCCGATAACGAGATCGGCGGAGAAGACTTCCTCCTCCAGCGCGTCGATCGTCGAATAGCGCGTGTGGACGCGGCCGCCGAACAGGTCGTCGAGTTGGCGCAGGCGCGGGATCGAACGGTCGATGATCGACACTTCCGCGCCAAGGCCTGCCGCCATCCTCGCGGCATGCAGGCCGACGACACCGCCCCCGATGATCGCTACCTTGGCCGGCAGTACGCCCGGCACGCCACCGAGCAGGATGCCGCGGCCGCCATTGGCCTTCTGCAGCGCGGTCGCTCCCGCCTGAATGGAAAGACGGCCGGCAACTTCCGACATGGGTGCCAGCAACGGCAGGCCGCCACGTTCATCCGTCACCGTCTCATAGGCGATGGCCGTGACGCCGGAGGCAAGCAGACCCTTGGCCTGTTCCGGATCGGGCGCCAAATGCAGGTAGGTGTAGAGAATTTGTCCGTCGCGAAGCTGCGCCCACTCGCCGGGCTGCGGCTCCTTGACCTTCACCACCATGTCGGACTTCTGGAAAATATCCGCGGCGGTGGGCACGATCCTCGCGCCTGCGGCGCGGTAGGCATCATCATCAGCGCCGATGCCGGCGCCAGCCTTGGTCTCGACAATGACCTCATGGCCATGCGCCACATATTCGCGCACGGCACCGGGCGTCAGACCGACCCGATATTCATGATTCTTGATTTCCTTCGGACACCCGACACGCATGCGCGTTCCTTTCCCAGTTGGTTCCCGTTTTATTGCCGCCTTCTGCGGGGGAACCATCGAAGCAGAGGCAGCGCGAAATGTCCGTGCAAAGGCGGTTTGCGAATGGGGCCGTTGTCGAATATTCTTCGAATATCAGCAGAATTTTCGAGGAAAATTCGAATGACGCATCTGGATGCAATCGATGCTGCGATCCTGCGGGCCGTGCAGCAGAACGGCCGGATCTCCAACGCCGAGCTTGCCGAGCGTGTCGGCCTCTCGCCATCGGCCTGTTCGCGCCGGCTCGATATCCTCGAAAAATCCGGCACGATCAACGGCTACTACGCTCGCGTCTCACCCAAGGCGCTCGACTACAAGATGATCGCCATCGTGCATATCTCGCTGTCCGGCCAATCCGCCAAGACGCTTGCCGAATTCGAGGCAGCGGTCAAACTCTGTCCGAACGTGCTGGTCTGCTACCTGATGTCCGGCGAATACGACTATATCCTGCGCGTCGCGGCCAAGGATCTCGAGGACTACGAGCGCATCCATCGCGACTGGCTCTCGGCGCTTCCCCAGGTGGTGAAGATCAATTCGAGCTTTGCGCTGCGCGAAATCATCGACCGGCCGAATGTCGGGGTCTGAAGGCCGCCCCGGCAAGGGTGCGCTCCGGCATCAGTAGACGTCCGGCACATACATCTCGTCTGGCGGCGGGCGGCGGATATAGTCGTCATGCCGCACGCGATCGGGCAGCTCGACGGCGGCCTTGGGCACGTCCTCGTAGGGAATCTGCGCGAGAAGATGGGCGATGCAATTCAATCGCGCCTTCTTCTTGTCGTCCGCCTCGACGATCCACCAGGGCGCTTCGGAAATATGGGTGCGCTCCAGCATCTCTTCCTTGGCCTTGGTGTAGTCCTCCCAGTGGACGCGGCTTTCAAGGTCCATCGGCGAGAGCTTCCACTGCTTCAGCGGGTCGTGGATGCGCATGCGGAAGCGGAACTCCTGTTCCTCGTCGCTGATCGAGAACCAATACTTGATGAGCACGATGCCGGAGCGCACCAGCATGCGCTCGAATTCCGGGACCGAACGGAAGAACTCTTCCAGCTCGTCCGGCGTGCAGAAGCCCATGACGCGCTCGACGCCCGCGCGATTGTACCAGGATCGATCGAACAGCACCATTTCGCCAGCGCTCGGCAGATGCGGCGTATAGCGCTGGAAATACCATTGGTTGCGTTCGCGCTCGGTCGGTGCCGGCAGGGCGACGACGCGGCAGATGCGCGGATTGAGGCGCTGGGTCACGCGCTTGATGGCGCCGCCCTTGCCGGCCGAATCGCGCCCTTCGAACAGTACGACGACCTTCAGTTTCTTGTGCTGCACCCAGTCCTGCAGCTTGACCAGTTCATGCTGCAGGCGGAACAGCTCGCGGAAATAGACCCGGCGCTCCAGCGTCTGCGCGGCCGGGCCGGACATGCCCTCGGCGATGAGGTCGTCCAGCCGTTCCTCCTCGATCTGCATTTCCAGCTCCTCGTCGAAGCTGTCGGCAATTTCCGCCTTGATGCGGTTGAGATGGTTGTCGTCGAACATGACCGGTATCCATGGCTGGTGGAAACTGCGCTCCAGAGGTCTTTCGGCCCCGGGGCGTGCGGATAGAATGACAGAATGGACGAGAAAGACTACGGCGCACACGAGGCGGGGACGCACTGGCGGTTCCCGGGCTGGTCGCGTGATACGGGATTGCGTTCAAAAGCCCCCCGCCATTCACCGCTCCTATCGATAAGCCACCATATTTCCGGGGCTTCCGTCCAATCGTATAGGAAGCCCTTGTGAAATCTCTGTGACAGCCCCGATGTTCCCGCAGGTCATGCGGAATCTAGCTGGAAACCACGCGGTTGCGGCCGGCGCTCTTGGCGGCATAGAGACGGGAATCGGCAGTAGAAAGCAGCGCGTTCAACGTCGTGCCGTCATGATAGCTGTTGGCGATGCCGATGCTGACCGTGACAGGCGCATCGTCCGGCCGGCGGATCTGCGTCTCTACCGACCGTCGCAACGCCTCAGCGCGCTCTGCCCCTGCCTCCGGCCCGGTGTCTTCGCAGATCACCACGAACTCCTCCCCGCCGAAGCGGAAGATCCCGTCGCCACCGCGCAGCGCCCGTTGCAGGCAGGAAGCCGTGTCGCGCAGCACGCCGTCGCCGGCCAGATGGCCGAAACGGTCGTTGACCTCCTTGAAATGGTCGGCGTCGATGATCATCAGAGCCATCGGCTTGCCCGCCGCCAGCATGGCCGAGAGCATGCGCGGCGCTTCAAATTCCAGCCGGCTTCGATCATAGACGCCAGTCAACGCGTCGCGGCCCGAGCGATCGAGCAGGTCCTCGTAGCGTTCGCGGAAGGTAAGGTCGGCAAAGATGTCCGAGATCGGCCGCGGCGAGACCGGGATCGCCGATATACGCGAATAGTGGAGATAGGCGGTGATCAGCACCGCATAGGCGCAGGCCGCCATCATCTTGGCGAGCCAGCCGCCCCAGAACACCTCCACCGGCGCGCGGTTGAGGAAATGCAGCGCAGCGAAGAAGCCGATCTGGTCGAAGGTCAGGACGACGACACCGGAGACGAAGAAGCGCATGGCCGTGCTCTTCCTGAATACCCGGCAAAGGCGTTCGTAGAGCAGGATGATGGCGAGCGAATCGACATAGAGCAGCATCGTGCCCCACAGCATGAGCCAGCCCATTTCGTCGATGAAGGCGAGATCCGCAATGCGGCCCGGCACCGCGCCGATCGTCTGGTGATGGCTCAGGAAGAAACCAAGGCCCACCGTCAGGAAATTACCGGCAAGCAGGCCATAGATCGGCGCACGCACGACGGCGGCATCTTCCTTCACGTAGAGAAGAAGGATCATCATCAGCTTGCCGGAAAACAGCACGGAGGAACCGGGCGAAATGACCCCGAACGGCAGCTCGATGTAGAAGACGGCCGCAAGATAGGTTTCGAGGAAATGCATCACACCGAGCGCAGCGACGAAAACGCCGATGCCGATCTGATGGCGCAGGTGCAGAATGCCCACCATGAAGACGAAATAGAACCCGGCCTCGATGAGTAGCAGGATCAGGTTTTCAGTACCCATGGGCGGTCCGCGATTTCCCTGATGATCCCTCAGCTAGTCCATAGGAACGGTCGCGACAGGTCATCATCTGCGCATATTAGAAAAAGCGCTGATTCTCCAGCGCTTTCACGCGTCTTGCAGGAACGAGGCAGTCCGGCTGTCAGACCTGCCGGCTCTCCACGCCGTCGCTGAACAACGAAGCGCCGTGCTGGTCGGCGATCTGCTTTGCCTTGCGGAAGGTCGAGGAGACGGTATCGTCCCGCGAGGAGAACAGATCGGCGCGGATGAAGGTGCGAATCAACACCCGTTCTCCGTCGAGCTTCTCGATCCGTCCTGCAAGCCGAAACTGGCCGCCTTCGGGAATCGGAGCCGCCACAAGGGTGAGGTCGTTGTAGGCTTCGGTTTCCTCCGCGATTTTTGCCGGAGCTGCCGAGCCGCCGCCGCGACCGAAGAGTTTTGAAAAGAATGATGCCATGGCCGATTGCTAGCACAGGCGGCAACGCCCTCCAAGGGAGAGCGCGCCGGCCCCGTCTCCTTCTAGATGATGAGGTTTGCGAGAATTTCGTTCTCGGTGATGTCCTGGTAACGCAGCCCTGCCCCGTCGAAGGCCTTCTTGAGCTCTGCGAAATTCTCTGGCGCCCTGGTCTCGATGCCGATCAGGATCGAACCGAAATTGCGGGCCGACTTTTTCAGATACTCGAATCGGGAGATGTCGTCGTCCGGACCGAGCAGGTTCAGGACATCGCGCAGCGCACCGGGGCGCTGGGCAAGCCGCAGGATGAAGTACTTTTTCAGCCCGGCATGGCGCATCGCCCGTTCCTTGACGTCGGGCAGGCGCTCGAAATCGAAATTACCGCCCGAAACGACCGCGACGACCGTCTTGCCCTCCAGCGCCTCGCGACCGAGCGCATCCAGCGCCGTCAGCGACAGCGCGCCGGCCGGCTCCAGCACCACGCCCTCGACATTCAGCATGTCGATCATCGTCACGCAGATCGCATTTTCCGACAGCAGCATGACCTGATCGGCGGAAAACCGGCTGAGCGCTGCAAAATTGAGGGCGCCAATCTGTCCGACCGCGGCACCGTCTACGAAATTGTCGACCTGATCGAGCGTTACCACCGCGCCGCTTTCCAGGCTCCGCTTGAGGCTGGGCGCGCCCGCAGGCTCGCAAAACAGAAAGCTCGACGGGCCGACCCTGTCGGCAAGGTAGCCGGTCACGCCCGAGGCAAGCCCGCCGCCGCCGACGGGAAGGACCACCAGGTCCGGCAGCTTGCCCTCGCCGAACTGCTCGACGATCTCCGCGGCAACCGTCGCCTGCCCTTCGATGATGTCCTCATGGTCGAAAGGCGGCACCATCAATGCCCCGCTCTCTTCGGCATGAACGCGCGCTGCATTGTAGCACTGGTCGAAGAAGTCGCCGACGAGCCTGATCGTGACGAAATCGCCGCCGAACATGCGCGTCTTGTCGATCTTCTGCTTGGGTGTCGTCACCGGCATGAAGATCACGCCCGGCACGCCGAAATGACGGCACACGAAGGCAAAGCCCTGCGCGTGATTGCCGGCAGAGGCGCAGACGAAGCTACGCGCGCCGTCTTCCTTCGCCAGAATCTTGCGGAAGAAATTGAATGCGCCCCTGATCTTGTAGGAGCGCACGGGGGAAAGGTCCTCGCGCTTCAGGTAGATCTCCGCGCCGTAGCGGGCAGAGAGGTGTTCGTTGAGTTGAAGCGGTGTTTCTGGGAAAAGCCCGCGCAAAGCTTCGCAGGCTGCGTCGACGTCCGGTTTCATGCCGCTCGATGCCATCCTTGAGTTTGGTCAATGCAAAGGCTATTGCATATCGCAGCGACGGACACCACCCGTCCCGGCCGCGCGGCCTTTCGAGACAGCACTTGAGCCAGCCGGCACGCAGGACGACCTTCCTTGAACGCCACCATCTTCCGGTCCGCCATCAATATCGCCGCCATCAGCGGCATCTATCTCTCTCTGGCGATGCTCATCCCGGCGTTCATCGACATCTATTACGGCCACCCCGATTCGGCGGTCTTCTTTCTGTCTGCCTTCTTTACCGGCGGCCTCTCGCTCGCCACGGCCGCTGCAACACGTGCCGGCCCGCCGCCCTTCAACAAGCGGATGGGCTTCCTCGTGGTCAACCTGCTCTGGCTGAGCGCCACGATCATCGGTGCGATCCCGCTCTGGCTGTCGTCCCTCGATCTTACCTTCGCGCAGGCCTTCTTCGAATCGGTCTCGGCCATCAGCACGACGGGCTCCACCGTCATCACCGGCCTCGATCATGCGCCGCCCGGTATCCTGATGTGGCGGTCGCTGCTGCACTGGCTCGGCGGTATCGGGATCCTCGCGCTCGGCCTCTTCATCATGCCGTATCTGCGCGTGGGCGGCATGTCCTTCTTCAAGCTCGAATCATCCGACACCGCCGACAAGCCCTTCGCCCGCATCGCAAGCTATACGCGCGCCTTCCTTGCCATCTACGTGGCCATCACCCTCATCTGCGCCGTCGTCTATGCCGCGCTCGGCATGAGCCGTTTCGACGCGCTGAACCACGCCATGTCGACGGTGGCGACCGGCGGGCTTTCGACGCACGACGCCTCCTTCGGCTATTTCAAGAGCCTGCCGATACTGTGGGCGGCCACTTTCTTCATGACGCTGAGCAGTCTGCCCTTCTCGGCGCTCATCCTCTTCGTCGTGCGGGGGCGGTTCGATGCCTGGCGCGATCCGCAAATTCGGGTCTTTCTCGGCTACCTCATCCTGTTTTCCATTGCCGCAAGCATCTTCCAGCGGCTGGAGAACGGCGTCAGTTTCCATGAGGCGCTGGCACACTCCTTCTTCACCGTCGCGTCGATCATCTCCACGACGGGCTTTGCCAGCGATGACTATACCCAATGGGGCCACTTCATCGTGGCGCTCGCCTTCGTCGCGACCTTCATGGGCGGCTGTTCCGGCTCAACTGCGGGCGGCCTCAAGGCCTACCGCCTGATCATCCTCTTCAACTTCATCCGCACCGGTCTCTACCGCCTGATCTATCCGGACGGCATCCATGCGGTGCGCTACGGCTCGATGACGGTGGATGCGGATCTGCAGCGCAACGTCTTCCTGTTCTTCATCACCTATGTGGCGATCTCCGCAATCGGCGCGATCCTGCTCGGCCTCATGGGCTACGACGTGCTGACGGCGATTTCGGCCGCGGCCACCTCGCTCTCCAACGTGGGCCCCGGCGTGACGCAGGCCATCGGCCCGGCCGGCAGCTTCAACGGCTTCCACGATGCAGCGCTCTACCTGCTTTCCTTCCTCATGCTGCTCGGCCGTCTTGAAATCCTGACGGTGCTGGTGATCCTGACGCCGCTCTTCTGGAAGAACTGATTTGACCTGTTCTTGACTGTTGTCACGCTTCTCCCCATCCTGCCGCCATCGCCTGGAGGAAGACGGAATGTTCGTGCCGAAGTCCCTGTTGCAAATGACCTTTGTCGCCGCGCTCGCGCCGACGCTTGCCCTTGCGGGCCCGCTGGCGGATGCCGCGAAGAAAGCGGAGGAACAGGCCGCCGCCGGCGATACGGTCGGCGCGCACAGCACGATCCGCGATGCCTACGGCGCCTTTGCCGCCACGCTGCCCTTTTCCATCGGCAAGGCCATCTTCGTTTCGACGCCGCCGGAAGGCTACGGCATGTATACGGCGCGGCCAGAGGCCAGTTTCAAGACGGGCGAAGCCTTGATCTCCTATGTCGAGCCGGTCGGTCTCACCTGGCGTCCGGCCGATGGCGGGCTCCTCGAATCGCATTTCACGGTCGATCTCGAACTGCTCGACCCCAAGGGCACCAAGCTTGCCGAGCAGAAGGCCTTCGGATCCTTCGACTTCAAGGGCAGCGTGCGAAACCAGGAAATCTTCGCCAAGTTGACGCTCAACCTCAGCAGCCCGCCCCCCGGCGACTATGTGCTGCGCTATCGCTTTCGCGACACGGCAAGCGGCGCGGTCGCCATCAGCGAACAACCGTTCAAGATCGTCCCCTGAGCGGTCTGTCGCGGTTTTGCCGCAGTGCAAGAGAACTGTGACAAGCTGCGAATCAGCGCTTTCCACCGCCACCCCGCTCAATTATGACAGCCGCATGACAACCCCAGCCACGTAAGGGGCACCCATGCTTTCGCTGTTTCGTAAACTCATGCCGCGCGAAGACCGTTTCTTCGATCTCTTCGAGCAGCATTCCCGTACCGTCGTCGGCGCCGCCGAATCCCTCCGTCTGCTGCTCGCCGGCGGACCGGACATGGAAAGCCACTGCAACCGGATCATCGAACTGGAGAACCAGGCCGACGATATCACGAGTGAAGTGATGCTGGCCGTCCGCCGCAGCTTCATCACCCCCTTCGACCGCGGCGACATCAAGGACCTGATCCAGTCGCTGGATGACGCCATCGACATGATGCACAAGACGGTCAAGACCATCCGCCTTTACGAGAAGACGGACTTCGAGCCCGGCATGCAGGAAATGGGCGAGGCCATCGTGAAGGCCGCCCACCTCATCGCCGAAGCCATTCCGCTGCTCGACAAGGTGGGGGTGCATGCCGGCCGCCTCAGCGCCATCGCGGAAGAAGTCACCCGCGTGGAAGGCCACTCGGACGAACTGCACGACCGGGGCCTGAAGGACCTGTACAAGCGCTTCGGCAAGTCCGATCCGATGGCCTACATCATCGGCAGCGAGATCTATGGCGAATTGGAAAAGGTCGTCGACCGTTTCGAGGACGTCGCCGATGAAATCAGCGGTATCGTGATCGAGAACGTCTGATGGACGCCACCCTTGCCCTTCCGCTGCTGATCGCCCTTATCGGCATCGCGCTGCTTTTCGACTTCCTGAACGGCCTGCACGATGCCGCGAACTCGATCGCCACGATCGTCTCGACGCGCGTGCTGCGGCCGCAATACGCCGTCATGTGGGCGGCCTTCTTCAACTTCATCGCCTTCCTGTTCTTCGGCCTGCATGTCGCAGAAACCCTCGGCCGGGGCATCATCGATCCCTCCATCGTCAGCCCGCTCGTCATCTTCTCGGCGCTGATGGGCGCGATCATATGGAACGTCGTCACCTGGATTTTCGGCATCCCGTCCAGCTCCTCGCACGCCCTCATCGGCGGCCTTGTCGGCGCAGGCCTGGCCAAGACCGGCTTCGACGCCGTCGTCTGGAGCGGCCTCCTCAAGACGGCGAGCGCCATCTTCCTGTCGCCTGCCATTGGCTTCCTCCTGGCGCTGGTCCTCGTTCTGGCCGTTTCCTGGCTTTTCGTGCGCCAGACGCCCTTTGCGGTCGACCGGACCTTCCGCGTCATGCAGTTCATCTCGGCCTCGCTCTATTCGCTCGGCCATGGCGGCAATGACGCGCAGAAGACGATGGGCATCATCGCCGTTCTGCTCTACTCGCAGGGCTATCTCGGCGGGGAATTCCACGTGCCGTTCTGGGTGGTCATCACCTGCCAGGCGGCGATGGCGCTCGGCACCCTGATGGGCGGCTGGCGGATCGTGCACACGATGGGTTCCAAGATCACCCGCCTCAACCCGATGCAGGGTTTTTGCGCGGAAACTGGCGGCGCCATCACGCTTTTCGCCGCCACCTGGCTCGGCATCCCGGTTTCCACGACCCACACGATCACTGGCGCCATCATCGGTGTCGGCGCGGCCCGCCGCGTCACGGCCGTGCGCTGGGGCATCGCCGGCAACATCGTCTGGGCCTGGATCGTCACCCTGCCCTCGGCAGCCGCGATTTCGGCGCTGTTCTACTTCGTGATCAACGCCTTTACGGGCTGACAACAAACACGGCGGCGCAAATCCAGACCGATTTGCCCGCCGACCCCCTCTCCCCCTTGATCACTCCCGCCGCCTCGGCTACGCACCATGCCAAGCGGGCGTGGCGAAACTGGTAGACGCAAGAGACTTAAAATCTCTCGGCCTTGGCTGTGCGGGTTCGATCCCCGCCGCCCGCACCAGCTTTCACGCAATTCCACATACAAAAAGGGTGCGGCCGCTGACGCTGGCCGCACCCTCTTGCTCAGCGACGTTTCAGGAGAACGTCAGGCCGAGAGCTTGGCCGCGATCTTGGCGACATGCGCGCCCTGGAAGCGGGCAGCTTCCAGTTCGACTTCGGAAGGCTGGCGCGTGCCATCGCCACCGGTGATCGTGGAGGCGCCGTAGGGCGAGCCGCCCTTGACTTCTTCCACGCCCATCTGGCCCTGGAAGGCGTAGGGCAGGCCGACGACGACGAGGCCGTGATGCATCAGCGTCGGGATGAAGCCGAGGATGGTGGATTCCTGGCCGCCGTGCTGGGTGGCCGACGAAGTGAAGATCGAGCCGACCTTGCCGACAAGCTTGCCCTTCGCCCACAGACCACCGGTCTGATCCCAGAAATTGCGCATCTGCGAGGCGACCGTGCCGAAACGCGTGCCGGCACCGACGATGATCGCGTCATAGCCTGCAAGCTCTTCGACCGTGGCGACCTCGGCCTCCTGGTCCATCTTGTAGTAGGATTCCCGGGCAACAGCTTCCGGCACCAGTTCCGGTACCCGCTTCACGGTCACGTCGGCACCCGCCGACTTTGCGCCTTCCGCCACGGCATAGGCCATAGCTTCGATATGGCCGTAGGCCGAGTAGTAAAGAACCAGTACTTTCGCCATCGTCGTCTCCTGTTCGAACGGGCTTTCCGCTTGATCGCGGCGTCGGCTTGGATGTAGCACTTTGAGAAGGTGGTTACAGAAGCTGTCCGGTCGACAGACTGTTCACCGGTCGTTGACAATGCCCTCCCGACAGGTCGGCATTTCTATCCAATTTCCGAGGGCACCCATGAGTTCCACGCCGATCGCCACTGCCGCCATGCTCGCCATCGGCGACGAACTGCTCTCCGGGCGCACCAAGGACAAGAATATCGGCCAGCTTGCCGACGTGCTCTTCCTCGCGGGCATCGACCTCAGGGAGGTACGAATCGTCCCCGACGAGGAAGACGCCATCGTCGAGGCGCTGAATGCGCTGCGGGCGCGCTACACCTATGTCTTCACCTCGGGCGGCATCGGCCCGACCCATGACGACATCACGGCGGATGCCGTCTCCAGGGCCTTCGGCGTGCCCTGCCTTCACGATCCGCTCGCCATGCAGCTGCTTGGCGCCATGTACGAGAAGCGCGGCGTGGAGTTCAACGAGGCCCGCCAGCGCATGGCCCGCATGCCGCAAGGCGCGGTCCATATCGAGAATGCAGTCTCCACGGCACCGGGCTTCAACATCGGCAATGTCTATGTCATGGCCGGCGTACCGCAGGTCTTCACCGCAATGCTCGGCAAGGTGGTGCCAGACCTGAAGGGCGGCCAGCCGATGCTTTCGCGCTCCGTCGCCTCGCCTTTCGGCGAAGGCGATATCGGCAGCGCCCTCGCCGCGATCCAGAAGAACCACCCGCAGACCAGCATCGGTTCCTACCCGCGTTTTTCTGAAAACCGCTTCTCGACGGAAATCGTCATCCGCAGCCGAACGGAAGCTCCGGCACAGGCAGCCGAACGTGATATACTAGCGATGATTGCCGAAATCGCCGCCGCCAAGGCGGCGTTTTGATCCGGATCAAGGTTCCGGCCATGCGGCAGGTGCAAGTTTCGAGCGAACCAGACAGGAGGCCGAAATGACCTACAAGACCATCGTGGCGGTACTAAGCGCCACCGAGGACGCCGGCAAGGTGACAGATCACGCACTCGCGCTCGCGCGACGGACCGGCGGCCATGTCGTCGGCATCCATGCGGAATCGCCGGTCGTGGTCACGCTGATCGCTCCCATGGAATATCCCGATCCGAATGCCGTGCTGGACCTCCAGGAGCGCGCCCAGCGCCAGTCCCGCGATGTCGAGCAGGCCTTCAGGTCGCGCTGCGAACGCGACGACATTTCCTATGAGTGGCGCCTCTTCACCGGCACCGCCGGCTACTCCTCGGCAGGCGTCATCGACAGCGCCCGCGGCGCCGACATCGTGATCGCGGGCCAGTTCGACCCCAATCTCGACGGTCCGTCGCGCGAAGACATCGAGGACCTGCTCTACGAAAGCGGCCGTCCGCTCTACATGGTCTCCAACGCGCCGGCCGGCCCCGCGCCGATCGAACGCGTGCTTCTCGCCTGGAACGGTTCGCGCGAGGCCGCGCGCGCCGCCTTCGACGCCCTGCCCTTCCTGAAAGCGGCCAAGGAAGTCGAGATATTCACCATCGACCCACCGGAAAACGCCATGCAGTCGCGTGACTTCTGCGGCGCGGAGCTTGCCGCCACCCTGGCACGCCACAACATCAAGACCACCGTCACCTCCCGGACGTCCGACCA
The DNA here is from genome assembly GCF_049651085.1 of Shinella sp. Taxonomy (GTDB): domain Bacteria; phylum Pseudomonadota; class Alphaproteobacteria; order Rhizobiales; family Rhizobiaceae; genus Shinella. The sequence continues at coordinate 29,998 of NZ_JBASBL010000020.1, read as the reverse complement.
CCACTCGGTGGCCGAAGTCCTCAACCGTCGCGCAACGGAAATCGATGCCGGCCTCATCGTCATGGGCGCCTACAGCCATTCGCGGCTGCGCCAGCGCCTGTTCGGCGGCGTCACCAGTGCGATGATGCGCGGCGCACGCGTGCCCACCCTGATGTCACGCTGAAGCGCTACAGACTGTGGATCGCCCGGCTTGCTGGGCCGGGCGGTCATTTCCTTGGGGGCAAAACTGCATTAGAGAGAAGGAATCCTCTTCTTCTGCCTATCAGGAGCCTGCCATGTCGCTGCCGGACAAAGCCTTTCCCGTATCCTGGGACCAGTTCCACCGCGATGCCCGCGCGCTCGCCTGGCGGCTTGCGGATGGCGGGCGTGAATGGCGCGCCATCGTTTGCATCACACGCGGCGGCCTGGTCCCGGCGGCCATCGTCTCGCGCGAACTCAACATCCGCGTCATCGAGACAGTCTGCGTGGCCTCCTACCATGACTACGTATCGCAGGGCGAAATGCATGTCCTGAAGGGCATCGCCCCGGAACTGGCGAAGGAAGGCGGCGAAGGCATCCTCATCATCGACGACCTGACGGATACCGGCAAGACGGCGGCGGAGGTTCGCGCCATGCTGCCGAAGGCGCATTTCGCGGCCGTCTATGCCAAGCCGAAAGGCCGGCCGCTGGTGGACACCTTCGTCACCGAGGTCAGCCAGGACACGTGGATCTATTTCCCCTGGGATATGGGCTTCACCTATCAGGAGCCGATCGCCAAGGGAACGAATGGCTGAGCAGCCGCGGCGCCCGTTAGAAACCGGGTGAAGATCGCGCCGAAACATTCTGATTTAACGAATCTTCCTATTGGGCCGGCGGATGTGGAGCAAACATCCGCCGGCTCAATCTTTCGTCAGACCTGCCATGGATGGTTTCCTGCTCTTCAGCCCATGCCGGCGGTGAAAGGCACCGTTCCGGCATCGCGCCATGGCGATCGCCGCAATCCGGACGCGCTTTGACGTTACGGAAGAGAATCACTTTACCCACGGGGCACGGGTTCGATCCGGATGGCTACGCCTGAAAAACGTCGCGCCAGAAAAACCTGTCTTTTTATCTATAATTTTTTACTGCTTTTCCACAGTTGCGTGTCGCGCCACCTCACCTTTTGGCGTGAACCTCCTGATTCTTCAGGGCTTGGGGATGTCCCCATTTTCCACAGCAGACAGGCACAATATATAGACTTCAAACTTGCTTCACAAACCAGCCCTTGACGGGAATCGGCCATATGAGGTTAATGAAACGCAAGTTGCGGCGGCGACTGGACCGTAGTGTTACGAGGTCGGTTCTCATCACAAAATCGCGTTCCCAAACGCATGTGGCCGGGTGGATAACCCGCTCGCCGCACGAGGGTGTTTGCGGTCGGTTTTGTGATACGCCACGGCAAACGATTTGACTGGAAAAAAGAAGCTGTTGATACTATATTTAGTGTTTGCAGCCAAATTCATCACAAGATACAGAAATCCGAAATCAATCGGGTTTCCCCCACGGACTGGATGACTAGAGCTGGCTGCAAGGACATTGCGGCCGGACGGGTACAATTGCGCCCTGTTTTCACGACAGGCTGCGGCAGCGAAGGACACGGACAATGCGCATCGAACGTCGTTTCACAAAACCCGGCCAGTCGGCCTATGCGGAGATCGAGTTCCGCAAGGCCGTGAGCGAAATCAAGAACCCGGACGGCTCCATCGTCTTCCGGCTCGCTGACATCGACGTGCCGGCGCAGTTCTCGCAGGTCGCCGCCGACATCCTCGCGCAGAAATATTTCCGCAAGGCCGGCGTGCCCGCGCGCCTGAAAAAGGTCGAGGAGAACGACGTTCCTTCCTTCCTGTGGCGCTCCGTGCCGGACACCGAAGCTCTGAAGGAGCTCCCCGAGGGTGAGCGCTACGGCTCGGAAACCGACGCGCGCCAGGTCTTCGACCGTCTGGCCGGCACCTGGACCTACTGGGGCTGGAAGGGCAAGTATTTCGCCTCCGAAGAAGACGCTGCCGCCTTCAAGGACGAGCTTGCCTACATGCTTGCCACGCAGCGCGTTGCTCCGAACTCGCCGCAGTGGTTCAACACCGGCCTGCATTGGGCCTATGGCATCGATGGCCCCGGCCAGGGCCACTTCTATGTCGACCCCTTCACCGGCAAGCTGGTGAAGTCCAAGTCTGCCTACGAGCATCCCCAGCCGCACGCCTGCTTCATCCAGTCCGTCGAGGACGACCTCGTCAACGAGAACGGCATCATGGACCTGTGGGTGCGTGAAGCGCGCCTCTTCAAGTACGGTTCCGGCACCGGCTCCAACTTCTCGCATCTGCGCGGCGAAGGCGAAAAGCTTTCGGGCGGCGGCCGTTCCTCCGGCCTCATGAGCTTCCTGAAGATCGGCGACCGCGCCGCCGGCGCCATCAAGTCGGGCGGCACGACGCGCCGCGCCGCCAAGATGGTCGTGGTCGATATCGACCATCCGGATATCGAGGACTACATCAACTGGAAGGTCAAGGAAGAGCAGAAGGTGGCGGCGCTCGTCACCGGCTCGAAGATCGTGGCCGGCCACCTCAAGGCCATCATGAAGGCCTGCGTCAATTGCTCGGCCGAAGGCGACCGCTGCTATGACCCGGCGGAAAACCCCGCCCTCAAGCGCGAAATCCGCGCCGCCAAGAAGAACCAGGTTCCGGAAAACTACGTCAAGCGCGTCATCCAGTTCGCCAAGCAGGGCTATCGGGATATCGAGTTCAAGACCTACGACACGGACTGGGATTCGGAAGCCTATCTCACCGTTTCGGGCCAGAACTCCAACAACTCCGTCTCGCTGCGGGACGACTTCCTGCGCGCTGTCGAGACCGACGGCGACTGGAACCTGACCGCCCGCAAGGACGGCAAGGTCATGAAGACGCTGAAGGCGCGCGACCTGTGGGAATCGATCTCCTACGCCGCCTGGGCGTCGGCCGATCCGGGCCTGCACTTCAACACGACGATGAACGACTGGCACACCTGCCCGGCCGCCGGCCCGATCCGCGCGTCGAACCCGTGCTCGGAATACATGTTCCTCGACGACACGGCCTGCAACCTCGCCTCGCTGAACCTTCTTCAGTTCAAGGATGCGGCGACGAAGAAGATCAACATTGCCGATTACGAACACGCCGTCCGCCTGTGGACCATCGTGCTCGAAGTCTCGGTGATGATGGCGCAGTTCCCGTCGCGCCAGATCGCGGAACTTTCCTACGAATACCGCACGCTCGGCCTCGGCTATGCGAATATCGGCGGCTTCCTGATGTCGTCCGGCATCCCGTACGATTCGGCTGAAGGTCGCGCCATTGCCGGAGCGCTTACCGCCATCATGACGGGCGTCGCCTATGCGACCTCGGCCGAAATGGCGAGCGAACTTGGTCCCTTCCCGAACTTCGCCCCCAACCGCGAGAACATGCTGCGCGTCATGCGCAACCATCGCCGTGCAGCCTATGGCGAGGCAACGGGCTACGAGGCGCTCTCGGTCAGCCCCGTCGCCCTCATCCACGAAGAATGCACGGATGAGGCCCTCGTCGAGCATGCTGTCGCCGCCTGGGACAAGGCCGTCGAGCTTGGCGAAAAGCACGGCTACCGCAACGCCCAGACGACCGTGATCGCGCCGACCGGCACGATCGGCCTCGTCATGGACTGCGACACGACCGGCATCGAGCCCGATTTCGCACTGGTGAAGTTCAAGAAGCTCGCCGGCGGCGGCTACTTCAAGATCATCAACCGCGCCGTGCCGGAAGCCCTGCGCACCCTTGGCTACTCGGAAAGCCAGATCGCCGAGATCGAGGCTTATGCGGTCGGCCATGGCAACTTCAACCAGGCGCCCGCCATCAATCCCGGCTCGCTCAAGGCCAAGGGTTTCCCGGACGACAAAATCGAAGCCGTCAATGCCGGCCTGAAATCCGCCTTTGACATCAAGTTCGCCTTCAATCAGTGGACGCTCGGCGCCGACTTCCTGAAGGAAACCTTCAAGGTTTCCGACGAGCAGTTGTCCAACATGTCCTTCAGCCTGCTGGAGCATATCGGCTTTACGAAGAAGGAAATCGAAGCCGCGAACATCCACGTCTGCGGTGCGATGACGCTGGAAGGCGCACCCTTCCTCAAGGCCGAGCATCTGCCGGTCTTCGATTGCGCCAATCCCTGCGGCAAGATCGGCAAGCGCTACCTCTCGGTAGAAAGCCACATCCGCATGATGGCGGCCGCCCAGCCATTCATCTCGGGCGCCATCTCCAAGACGATCAACATGCCAAACGAGGCAACCGTCGAGGACTGCAAGAACGCCTACATGCTCTCCTGGAAGCTCGCGCTGAAGGCCAATGCCCTCTACCGCGACGGCTCCAAGCTCTCGCAGCCGCTCAACGCCTCGCTGATCGAGGATGCGGACGACGAGGACGATGCGGTCGAGGCACTGATCGCTGCTCCTGCTGCCGCCCAGGCGGTCACCGTCACGGAAAAAATCGTCGAGAAGATCGTCGAGCGCCTGGTCCGCGACCGTGAGAAGCTCCCGAACCGCCGCCAGGGTTACACACAGAAGGCCCTTATCGGCGGGCACAAGGTATATCTGCGCACCGGCGAATTCGGCGACGGCCGTCTCGGCGAAATCTTCATCGACATGCACAAGGAAGGCGCCGCCTTTCGTGCCATGATGAACAACTTCGCCATCGCCATCTCACTGGGTCTCCAGTACGGCGTGCCGCTCGAGGAATATGTGGAGGCCTTCACCTTCACGAAGTTCGAACCGGCCGGCATGGTTATCGGCAACGACGCGATCAAGAACGCCACGTCGATCCTCGACTACGTCTTCCGTGAACTGGCCGTCTCCTATCTCGGCCGCCATGACCTGGCCCATGTCGATACGTCCGACTTCTCCAACACGGCGCTCGGAAAGGGCATCCAGGAAGGCAAGACCAACCTGCTTTCGACCGGCTGGACGCGCGGCCACAAGCCGACGCTCGTCCAGGGCGGACCGGGTAGCGAGCGCCAGCTGGGCGAGCCGAAGGGCTCGGCCACCGCAGCGCCCGCCAAGGCCACGTCGACGGGCAACGTCACCGCCTTCGCCGGCGGCGCCGCCCGCAAGCTGGAGCCAGCCATGGCAATCTCAACCTCCGAAATCGTCGCTTTCAAGCGCGACTATGAGGAGCGCGCCGCCGAGCTTGCCGACGAAGTCGCAGAGGAAGTAGCCGAAGAGGCCCCCGAGGGCGTCACGGCCCTCTTCTCCGACAAGGCCGCAGCCGAAGCCGCCAGCGCCAAGGCCGACGCCAAGAAGCTCGAAGCCGAACGCCGCATTCGCTCCATCGCCCAGGGCTACACCGGCAACATGTGCTCGGAGTGCCAGAACTTCACCATGGTGCGCAACGGCACCTGCGAGAAGTGCGACACCTGCGGAAGCACAAGCGGCTGCAGCTGACCGGAACCGTTTGCGCCCCGTGCCCTCTGACCCGCGTCAAAGGGCACGGAAAGCAGACTTTCGAATATTCTGCCGGCGGACCCTGTCCGTCGGCAGTTGCATTTTGGGGAACCGGTTTGCAGCGCGACCGGCAGGCCGATGCGCCCCTGCCGCAATTGCCATGACGGGCCTGTTCGTTGTAGCCATTTCAATCAGGTCTGCTCCCGGAGGAACGCAGCATGGACCGATTTACCGGCGGATGCCTCTGCGGCAAGGTCCGGATTGTGGCGTCGGGACGCCCCTATCGGGTCGGCCTTTGTCACTGTCTCGACTGCCGCAAGCATCATGGGGCGCTTTTTCACGCTTCCGCTATTTTCCCTGAGAATGCCGTGGTGATCGACGGCGAAACACGAGACTATGCCGGGCACTTCTTCTGTCCCTGTTGCGGCTCGCCCGTTTATTCACGCACCGCGGACGAGATCGAGGTGAACCTCGGATCCCTGGACGCCCCTGATCAGCTGACGCCAACCTACGAACTCTGGACCCTGCGCCGCGAGGCCTGGTTGCCGCCGTTTCCGCTCGTGAGGCGATACGAGCGCGACCGTGACGCCGCGGGTCGCTTCGAGGACTAGGTTCCGCGAAGGAAACGAATCGCTGCTGCGCGCGCCCGGGATGTCTGCCCCGGATGTTTCCTCCTTCGCCCGCCCCGTCGTCATTGCGGCATGGGCATGTGCGAGGTACATGCAAACTTCTCTTTACGGAATCGCCCCCCGAATCCCGCAATGCAGAAGGAACAGTCGATGCCGATAGCGCCGCGCCGGGGACTGATTGCCCTTGCCTACCGCGTCCTCGTCCTGCCGGGCGTCATTGCCTACCTCTTCGCCGTCAGCATCGTGGTGCTTGCCGCCGATCGCTTCTGGCTTGTCGATCTCCTCACCTTCGCATGGCCCTATGTGGTGACGGTCGGCGTCCTCTTCGTGGTGGCTGCCTTGGTAACGCGCCGTATGAAAGCGATCGTGATCGGCCTTGCCGGCCTTGCCGTCGCGATCATTCCGGCCGCCGACGTGCCGACGGCGCACAACGCCGCTACCGGCAGCGACCTGAAGGTGCTGACCGCAAACCTCTACGTCAACAACACCGAGGATCCCTCAAACTTCATCGACCTCCTGCGCCGGGAGAAACCCGACATCGTCGTGCTGCAGGAAACGACGGAAGCCTGGGAGCGCGTGATCTCGCAGGCTCGGCTCTACCCGTATGAAAGCAGCGCCGACAGCCGCGAGCGCGATGACCTGAAGGTCTTTTCCAACCTTCCCATCCGCGCCGAGACGGAACTGAAGCGCGCCTTCACCGAGGAACATGCCTACAAGCAACCGCTCCGGCTGGAACTAGACCTGAACGGCAAGCCGCTCTTCCTCTATGCCTTCCACCCGGAAACGCCGCGCCGCCTCTGGCAGTGGCGCGATCGCAATGCCTATCTTGCCGCCGCCGCCGATGCCGTGAAGGGCGATCTCGAAAAGGCGCCGGTCATCGTTGCCGGCGACTGGAACACGCCGACATGGTCGCCGTTCTTCCGCGGCTTCCTCAAGCAGGCCGGCCTTGCCTCTACCGCCGGCGGCTGGTTGCAGCCGGTGACGCGCTTCTCGATGAAGCTCGACGCCTTTGCCTATATCGGCGCCTCGATCGACCACATCGCCGTCTCGCCGGATATTTTTCTGCGCGCCCGGCGGGTCGGCCCGGCTTTTGGCTCGAACCATCTGCCTGTCATCGCCGAACTCACCCTGCCGGCAAATTGAATCCTCGCCCTTGCGGAAAAACACCCTATCTTAGGAGGATAGCGAGGGAGACGAAAATGCCGACCGAGAAAAACAGCCCGAAAGAATCGCTGGAAAAAGAGCGCGCCCGCCAGAAGGACAAGAGCCCCAAGGCCGAGCAGGACGACTATCTGGAAGAGGCGCTGAAAGAGACCTTTCCGGCCAGCGACCCGATCGCGCCCGGCGACGTGAAGGACCATGCCAAGTGACACTGGCAGCATGAGGCAGGCCCCATGAGCATACCCTTTCTCTTCACCGGGCCTGAAGATGCGCCGGTTACCCTGCTTCTTGCCCATGGCAGCGGCGCACCGATGGATTCGGCGGCGATGAACGCCGCGACTGCGGCGCTTTCGGCCGAGGGCCTGCGTGTCGCGCGTTTCGAGTTTTCCTACATGGCGGCGCGCCGCACGGACGGCGGCCGCCGGCCGCCACCGAAGGCGGAAACGCTGAACCCGGAATTTCGCGCCGCCGTCGCCGCCCTCCAGGCGAAGGGCCGCCTCGTCATCGGCGGCAAGTCGATGGGCGGGCGCGTCGCCAGCATGGCGGCGGACGGGCTTCATGACGACGGCCTGATTGCCGGCCTGCTCTGCCTCGGCTATCCCTTCCACCCGCCGGAAAAGCCGGCGCAGCTGCGCACCGCCCATCTGATGGCGCTAAAAGCCCCGACCCTCATCTGCCAGGGCACGCGCGATCCCTTCGGCACCAGGGACGAGGTGCCAGGCTACGGCCTGCCGGAGCGCATCCGCTTTCTCTGGCTGGAAGACGGCGACCATGACCTGAAGCCGCGCAAGAGCATTTCCGGCTTTTCCGCCGCCGACCATCTCGCCACCATGGCAAAGACGGTGAAGGCCTGGACGCAAACGCTCTGAGCCTGTTCCTGGCGGAACAGCCAAGCCCCCCGCCGCATGCGACCCTCCAGTCACTCGGTGGAGAAAACCATCGGTAAACCGACACCCGAACGCGTCCGCGTCTGCCGCTGAACGGAGCCACCCGATTGTGGGTCGATCGTTGCGCGGCTCCAGCCGGCTGACGGCCTCACGGACGCGATGAAGCCCGGATGCGCGTTCCGCATCCGGGCTTCATGCCGTCAGATCAGTTGTCGCCCACTTGCCCCGCCCAGCTTTGCGCGCCGGTTTGGCCATTGAGGAATGGCAGTGCGGTGCTGACCAGCGCCGGCGCCGCAAAGGTTTCGTAATGGGTCAGCCCCGGCAGGATCGCGAGACGGTTCTTCGACATATGCTCGCGCATCCAACCCGCGTCGCGCAGCCCGCCGCCAAGCTTCTGGTAGAATTCGACGATATGTTCGGGACGGATCATGTCGCTGTCGCCGAAGATCAGCATGACGGGCATCGGCAGTTTCGCGACGGCATCCGACGCATCGTAGTCGGCGCGCATCGCCTCGCCCATGGCATCGAGCAGCTTCGGAAACTGGGAAGCATCCGGTGCGACGGCGACATAGGATTTGTACATCGGCGTCTCCTTCATCATCTCGGCCATCGCACCCGAAACCGATTGCTGTTGCGGGATCATTTCCGCAAAGAAGCCGTTCCTGGCGAAGGGCGCGGAGGCGATGACGAGGCGGCGCACCTTGTCCGGCGCTTGCGCGCCCATCTGCAGTGCGACCCCGCCACCGAAGGAATAGCCGAGCACGTCGACCTTGTCGTAGCCGAGCTTCGTAACGAGCTCGGCCATGTCCGCGCCGATGGCCGGAATCTCGATCGGTCGGTTGCCCAGCGGCGTGCGGCCATGCCCCTGAAGATCGACGCCGATCACCTGGCGGTTTTCCTGCAGCGTCTTGAGGTTTTCACCGAACATCTCGATCTGGCCGAGCCCGCCATGCAGCAGCAACAGCGGCTCGCCCTCGCCGCGGATCTCGTAGTAGTAGTTGATCCCGTTGACCTCGAGATGGCCCGCCTTGTCGGGCTTGCCCGCAACGCCCTGCAACGGATTTTCCGCAATCTCCCCGGCAGAGGCGGCCGGTGCGAAGGCGGCAAGGGCGGCGGTCAGCAGGGTGATGAGTGTGAACTTCGGCATGGTTTTCTCCTCGGGTTCCATCCGGCGGCCCGCCGGCTTCATGCACCAAGGACGCGGGCAGTCGGACAGCGCCGACATCGAGCCGAAACTTTTCTCGAACACTTGCCAAAGTGATTCATCCCGTTGCCGGATAGAATCCGGTTTCCGGCATAATCCCTTGAAAGAAAATCACTATTTATGGACGAGCCTTGATGGCCCCAAGGAAGGGAACATTAACCGGGACGTGCGAATATTAGCGCAGGACCAGATGCAGCCGGGCAAACGATGGCACACAGCTTCTCCTATACGCACTACGACCTCGGCATGCAGCGCGGCGGAGCGGTGATCGAGATCACGCTTTCGGCCATCGCCAATGTGCGCCTGATGAGCCACGCCAACTTCGACCGCTTCAGGAATACCGTCAAGCACAAGTTCCTCGGCGGCGTTGCCAAGCAGTCGCCGATCCGGCTGCGGATCCCGGAGAGCGGCCACTGGCATGTGGTCGTCGACATGGAAGGGCACCCCGGCAAGGCGGAATCCTCGATCAAGGTCATACCGCACGCGCCGCGCAACCCCTCGCCCCGCTTCGGCGCCGCCTAGAGCAATTCCGGTGAATACCGGAACCGTGATTGCTCCACAGGTTTTGTTTTTGCCGCATTATCCGACGCCGAAGCGACGCCGCTTCGACTGGAAATGCTTTAGCCCCGTTCCTTTCGCAGCTTCGCCCACCATTCGAGCCGCTTGCGCAACTCGCGCTCGAAGCCGCGCTCCGGCGGATCATAGAAGGTCCGGCGGCCCATCTTCTCCGGAAAATAGTCCTGGCCGGAGAAGGCATCCGGCTGGTCATGGTCGTAGCGGTAGCCGTCGCCGTAGCCTTCGCCCTTCATCAGCTTGGTCGGCGCATTGAGGATATGCTTGGGCGGCAGCAGCGAGCCGTTCTCCTTGGCCGCGCGCATGGCCGATTTGTAGGCGGTATAGACGGCGTTGGATTTAGGTGCGGTGGCTATGTAGATGCAGGCCTGCGCCAACGCCAGCTCCCCCTCGGGCGAGCCGAGAAAGTCGTAGGCGTCCTTGGCCGCGTTGCAGACGACGAGCGCCTGCGGATCGGCAAGGCCGATATCCTCGACCGCCATGCGCACCATGCGCCGGCAGAGGAACAGCGGGTCCTCGCCGGCATCCAGCATGCGGGTGAGATAGTAGAGCGCGGCATCGGGATCGGAGCCGCGCACGGCCTTGTGCAGGGCGGAGATGAGATTGTAGTGGCCGTCCTGCGATTTGTCGTAGACCGGCGCACGGCGCTGCACGATGCGGAACAGATCGTCCTGCCCGAAGGTTTCGCCGGAGCGCGCCGCGCGCCAGACCTCTTCGGCCAGCGTCAGCACCGCCCGCCCGTCGCCGTCGGCCATGCGCAACAGCGAGGCCCGCGCCTCCTCGTCGAGCGGCAGCGGCTTTTCCTCAACCGCCTCGGCGCGCTTCAAAAGCTCTTCCAGGCTTTCTTCGTCATGCGGCTTGAAGGTCAGCACCCGGGCGCGCGAGAGCAGAGCGGCGTTAAGCTCGAAGGACGGGTTTTCCGTCGTGGCGCCGACAAGCACGATCGTGCCGTCCTCCATGACGGGCAGAAAGCTGTCCTGCTGGGCGCGGTTGAAGCGATGGATCTCGTCGACGAACAGCAATGTCTCGCGACCGCCCATGCGGCGCAGGCGCGCGGCCTCGAAGACCTTCTTGAGATCGGCTACGCCGGAGAAGATCGCGGAAATCTGCTCGAAGGCGAGACCGGTTTCACCGGACAGCAGCCGCGCCACCGTCGTCTTGCCGGTGCCGGGCGGCCCCCAGAAGATCATCGAGCCGAGCGAGCCCGCCTCGATCATCCGTGAAAGCACGCCATCGGCACCCGTCAGGTGCTCCTGGCCGGACACTTCGCCCAGCGTGCGGGGGCGCAGGCGATCGGCCAGAGGCCGCTTCGCCGCCATACCCTCCGGTTCATGCGGGGCGAAGAGATCGCTCATCGGAAGAACTGGCGAATGCGCTGGCCGCCGCGCTCGATCTCGACGCGCCAGATGGACGGATCCTCATTGACCAGCGTGGCGAGAGTTTCGGTCGTCGCGACCTGCGTGCCGTTGAGTTCGATGATGATGTCGCGCGGCTGCAGGCCGATGCGCGCGGCCGGCGAACCACGATTGACCTCGGTGACGACGACACCGGCCGTCGTCTGGTTGGTGGGCAGGCGCAACTCTTCGGCGACGCGCGGCGACAGGTTGGCGACCACGGCGCCCGAGAAGGGATTGCGCCCTTCGATCAGCCGCTCGTCACGCGGGGTCGTTTCCGGCGCACGGTCGAGGGAAAGCGTCAGGTCCTCCGGCTTGCCGTTGGAAATGACCGTGATGCGCGCGGTCCCACCAATGCCGACCGTGGTGAGGCGGTAGCCGAGCGCGTCGGGGTGCTCGACCGGAATACCGTTGACGGCGGTGACCACCTGACCCGGCTTCATGCCGGCCTTTTCCGCCGGGCTGTCAGGCTGCACCTGAGAGATGAGCGCGCCGCGCGCCCGCTCTAGGCCGAGCGCCTCGGCCACTTCCGAAGTCACGGCATCGAAGGTCGCGCCGATGAAGGGACGATCGAAGCTGGCACTGCCGTTTTCGGCGCTGGCGACGAAGGTCTTCACGAGATTGGCAGGAATGGCGAAGCCGACGCCGTTGGAGCCGCCGCCGCGCGAGAAGATCGCCGTGTTGATGCCGATAAGCTCGCCGTTCATGTTGATGAGCCCGCCGCCGGAATTGCCCGGATTGATCGAGGCGTCGGTCTGGATGAAGAAGCCGAAATCGCCGGAGCGGACCTGATTGCGCGCGAGCGCCGAGACGATGCCGCTCGTCACCGTCTGGCCGACGCCAAATGGATTGCCGATGGCGAGCACCAGATCGCCGACCTGCACCGCATCGCTGTCGCCGAGCGGCAGGGCCGTGAATTCGACATCCGCCTTGATCTTCAGCACGGCGAGATCGACGCGTTCGTCCTTGAGCACGACCGTGCTTTCATATTCCCGTCCGTCCGCCAGCGCGATCTTGATATCGCTTGCGCCCTCGATCACGTGATTGTTCGTCACCACGATCCCCTTGGTGCCGACGATCACGCCGGAGCCGAGCGAGGACTGCTTTTCGCTGCGATTCGGCATGCGCTGGCCGAAGAACTCCTCGAAGAAGGGATCACCGTCGAAGATCGAGCGGCGCTCGACGACGCGCTCGGCATAGACGTTCACGACGGCGTTCTCGACCTGCTTGACGAGCGGGGCAAAGGAGAGCTGCATCTCGGTGCGCGACTGCGGCACGGTGCGTTCCTGCGCCGCGACGGGCGTTGCCAATGCAAGGGCAAGGGCAACCGGGGCGGCAAGCAGGATGCGGATTTTCAGCATGGACGCGTCTCCTTCGTTTCTGCGTCACGATCAGATAGGATCTGGCAGAAAGAAAGGCAAACGGCTCAGGTCGTTTGCCTCGCGAAAGCTCACGCGGCAAGCACGAAAAAGTGGTCGTCGCACGTCCCTTGCTGCCGTCGAAACAACATGTCTGTCATTTACGTAGATAGCAGGCAAAGCAACCGAACAGATCGAGCCCCCGCCATGTCTCTTTATCGTCCGCCCCGTATCACCGCTTCGGAAATCACGCCGGAACACTGTTTCTTCAATCGCCGCTCGTTTCTCGCGGCCGCCGCCGGCGGCGCGCTCATGGCGGCAGGCACTCCAGCCCTTGCCGAAGCGCTGAAGGCCTCGAAAAGCCCTTATATGGTCGACGAGAAGCTGACGCCCGAGAAGGACGTGACCAGCTACAACAATTTCTACGAATTCGGCATGGGTAAGGGCGATCCGCTTGCCAATTCTGGAAAATTCTCGCCGACGCCTTGGACGGTGAAGGTCGATGGACTCGTCGGCAAGCCGAAGGAGTTCGGGCTCGAGGAGCTGCTGGCCATGCCGTTGGAGGACCGGGTCTACCGCATGCGCTGCGTGGAGGCCTGGTCGATGGTTATCCCGTGGGTCGGTTTTCCGCTGGCTGCCCTGCTCGACAAGGTGGAGCCGCTCGGGGACGCGAAATACGTCGCCTTCGAGACGGTGGTCCGTCCGGAGGAAATGCCCGGCCAGTCCGGCTATTTCCAGCCGCTGCCCTGGCCCTATGTCGAGGGTCTGCGGCTTGACGAGGCTCGCAACCCGCTGGCCATCCTCGCCGTCGGCGTCTACGGCAAGACGCTGCCGAACCAGAACGGTGCACCGATCCGCCTCGTCGTGCCGTGGAAATACGGCTTCAAGGGCATCAAGTCGATCGTGAAGATCACCCTCACCGACAAGCAGCCCCCATCCACCTGGAACCTTTCCGCCCCTGACGAATACGGCTTCTACGCCAACGTCAATCCGGATGTCGACCATCCGCGCTGGAGCCAGGCGAGCGAGAATCGCATTGGCGAGGGCGGCTTCTTCGGCGCCAACCGACGGCCGACCCTGCCCTTCAACGGCTATGCGGAAGACGTCGCCGGCCTTTATGCAGGCATGGATCTCCGGGCGAGTTTCTGATGGTGAACCTGCCCGCCCTGCCCCACAAATACCATACGGCTTCGATCTGGCTGCTCTATACCGCCGGCCTGTTGCCGGCCGCCTACGGGTTCTGGCTGGGCGCGACCGGAATGCTTCCCGGCAATCCCGTCAAGGAGTTCGAGCACTTACTCGGCATCTGGGCGCTGCGCTTTCTCATCGCAACGCTCGCCATCACGCCGATCCGGGATATGTTCGGCGTCAACTGGATCCGATATCGCCGGGCGCTTGGGCTCCTCGCCTTCTGGTACGTGCTGATGCACTTCCTCACCTATATGGTGCTCGACCAGTATCTGAATTTTTCCGCGATCCTCGTCGACATCGCCAAGCGTCCCTTCATCACCATCGGCATGGCCGCCTTCACGATGCTGATCCCGCTGGCGCTGACCTCTAACAACTGGTCGATCCGCCGGCTCGGGCCGCGCTGGGGCAAGCTGCATAGACTGGTCTACGTCATCGCCGCGGCTGGCGCGCTGCATTTCGCCATGTCGGTAAAGGTCGTCGGGCTGGAGCCCTGGACCTACATCACGCTCGTGGCCCTGCTGCTCCTCTGGCGACCGATACGGCCGCACTTCAACCGCTGGAAGCGCGGGAGCAACGGCAGGCCGCAATTCAACAGGGCATAACGAAAAGGCCGGGATCTTGCGATCCCGGCCTTTTTCAATTCCGTATCCCGAAAGGATCAGGCGGCTTCTGCAGCTTCTGCTTCAGCAGCAACGCGGGCCTTGTCGGCTGCGCCCTTGGCGTCGACGTCGCGGTCAACGAACTCGATGACGGCGAGCGGGGCGTTGTCGCCGTAGCGGTAGCCGGCCTTCATGATACGCAGGTAGCCGCCGTTGCGCGTGGCATAACGGGTTGCGATCGCGTCGAACAGCTTGGCAACGACAGCAACGTCGCGGATCTGCGAGATCGCCTGGCGGCGAGCGTGCAGGTCGCCGCGCTTGCCGAGGGTGACGAGCTTCTCGACGATCGGGCGAATTTCCTTCGCCTTCGGCAGCGTGGTGACGATCTGCTCATGCGCGATGAGCGAAGCAGCCATGTTGGCGAACATCGCCTTGCGGTGGCTGGCGGTACGGTTGAGCTTGCGGCCGGAATTCTGGTGGCGCATCTCTGTTCTCCTTCACTTGCAGGCAGTCGCCTGCCGTTTGATGGTGGCGCATGTCCGTCCCGGTCGCGGGACTAAGCTACATACGCGTTTGTACATTGCTAAGGCCAGCTTTACGCGCCCCCGGAAGGGGCGCGAGCAGCCTTAGTACTGGTCTTCGTAGCGCTTGGCGAGATCTTCGATGTTCTCCGGCGGCCATGCGGGCACTTCCATGCCGAGGTGCAGGCCCATGGAAGCGAGAACTTCCTTGATCTCGTTGAGCGACTTGCGACCAAAATTCGGAGTGCGAAGCATTTCGGCTTCGGTCTTCTGAATGAGATCGCCGATGTAAACGATGTTGTCGTTCTTCAGGCAGTTCGCCGAACGGACCGAAAGCTCCAGCTCGTCGACCTTCTTGAGAAGCGCCGGGTTGAACGCGAGTTCGGTGACCGACTCTTCTTCGGCTTCCTTCTGCGGCTCGTCGAAGTTGACGAAGACCGAGAGCTGGTCCTGAAGAATACGGGCAGCAAACGCAATTGCGTCTTCGCCGGTGACGGAACCATCGGTTTCGATGGTCATCGTCAGCTTGTCGTAGTCGAGAACCTGACCTTCACGGGTGTTTTCCACCTTGTAGGACACTTTCTTGACCGGCGAGTAGAGGCTGTCGACCGGGATGAGGCCGATCGGCGCGTCTTCGGAGCGGTTGCGGTCGGCCGGGACGTAGCCCTTGCCGTTGTTGACCGTGAACTCCATGCGGATCTCCGCGCCCTCGTCGAGGGTGCAGATGACATGCTCGGGGTTCAGAATCTCGATGTCGCCGACCGTCTGGATGTCACCAGCCGTCACGACACCCGGACCCTGCTTGCGCACGACCATGCGCTTGGCATCGTCGCCATCCATCTTGATGGCGATTTCCTTGATGTTGAGCACGATGTCCGTCACATCTTCCCGGACGCCCGGGATGGAGGAGAACTCGTGCAGGACGCCGTCGATCTGCACGGCGGTAACAGCCGCACCGCGCAGCGACGACAGGAGAACGCGACGCAGCGCGTTGCCGAGCGTGAGGCCAAAGCCACGCTCCAGCGGCTCGGCAACAAGGCTTGCCTTGGTGCGGCCGGAGGAGGTGAACTCCACCTTGTTCGGCTTGATCAGTTCCTGCCAGTTTTTCTGGATCATATGTTTTGCCTTCCGTTCGCCGCCACCATCCAATCGTGGCGACCGAGCCCTGAAGTTCCACGGAAGCCGTCAACCGGCTTCCGCAGCAGTTCGAATGCGATGCTCAGACGCGGCGCTTCTTGCGCGGGCGGCAACCATTGTGCGGGATCGGGGTCACATCGCGGATCGACGTGATCATGAAGCCGGCAGCCTGGAGGGCGCGCAGGGCCGACTCACGGCCGGAACCCGGACCGCAGACTTCGACTTCCAGCGTCTTCATGCCATGTTCCTGGGCCTTCTTGGCGCAGTCTTCAGCAGCGATCTGGGCAGCAAACGGGGTCGACTTACGCGAACCCTTGAAGCCCTTCGCACCAGCGGACGACCAGGCAATCGCGTTGCCCTGTGCGTCGGTGATGGTGATCATCGTGTTGTTGAACGAAGAATTGACGTGCGCAACACCCGAGGTGATGTTTTTGCGTTCGCGACGGCGGACGCGTGCGGCTTCCTTGGCCATGGGTAGTCCTTTCGTTGATCTCGACACCGCCGTAGTTCCAGCGGCTCCACCGGGCGGAAGCGAACTCCTGCCCTGTACATAAAAATGCGCGCATGCCGAAAGGCGATGCGTGCGGCGATATCGTCACTGCCGTAGCACCAGCAGCTCCACCGACCGGGGCATCCGCATTGCGCAAAAGCCCCGCTCGAAACTCAAAAGAGGCCGGCGCAGCGCGCCAGCCTCCCGTTCCCCGTTTCCGGGAAATTACTTCTTCTTGCCTGCGATGGCCTTGGCCGGACCCTTGCGGGTGCGAGCGTTGGTGTGCGTGCGCTGGCCGCGAACCGGAAGGCTACGACGGTGGCGCAGGCCACGGTAGCAACCGAGGTCCATGAGACGCTTGATGTTCATCGAGGTGTCGCGACGCAGGTCGCCTTCCACCTGGTAGTCGCGGTCGATGGCTTCGCGGATCTGCAGAACTTCTGCGTCCGTGAGCTGGTGCACGCGACGATCAGCCGGGATACCGACCTTCTCGATGATTTCCTGTGCAAACTTCGGGCCGATCCCGTGGATGTAGGTCAGCGCGATGACTACGCGCTTCGCGGTCGGGATGTTGACGCCAGCGATACGTGCCACGCCTGTTCTCCTTGCTTCCAGTTGCCATCCGGCAAGTGGTCTTCTTCATTCGGTACGGCCACGAAAGCCGCGTTGCTTGTTCGATGTTCGGGACGTGTCGAACACGACCACACCCGGACTTCGTTCTTGGAAATCCGCGCCGATCGCAATGGCATGTCGCGAGTTGGCGCTGTCATAAGGGGAATCGGCCGAAAAAGTCAACTCCCCGGCCGGCCCTTTTTGGCTTTTGAGGCCTTTGAAGCTCTTCCTGACGAAAGCCGCTTCACACTTTTTCCGGAATCGCCGCTCAGGCGTTTTCCAGGATTCCTGCGATCTGGGCGGTCACGACGTCGACATGCGCCATGCCGTCAACCGTCTGCAGCTTGCCCGTCGAAGCGTAGTAGTTCGACAGCGGCGCGGTCTTCTCGCGGTATTCCGTCAAGCGGCGCTTGAAGGCTTCCGGGTTATCGTCGGAGCGAACCGTACCGCCGGCGGCGACCGTTTCGGCCACGCGATTCTCCATCCGCTTGACCAGGGCGTCCTCATCGACCTTCAGCTCCACGACGGCGTCGAGCGCAATGCCCTTGCCGGCGAGCATCGTGTCGAGGGCCTCGGCCTGCGGAACCGTACGCGGGTAACCATCGAGGATGAACCCCTTGGCACAGTCCGCCGAATCGATTCGGTCGGAAACGATCTCGTTGACGATCGCGTCGGATACCAGCTGGCCGGCGTCCATGACAGCCTTGGCCCGCTTGCCGACATCCGTGCCCGCAGCGACGGCTGCCCGCAGCATATCACCCGTAGACAGCTGCGGAATGCCGTACTTTTCCGTCAGGAGCTTGGCTTGTGTTCCCTTGCCCGCACCCGGCGGCCCCAAAAAAATCAGTCTCATCGTCCCCTCTTTCCACCACGCAGCTTCGACTTCTTGATCAGCCCCTCATACTGCTGAGCAATCAGGTGCCCCTGTATCTGTGCTACAGTATCCAAGGTTACACTGACAACAATCAAAAGCGATGTACCACCAAGGTAGAACGGCACCCCGGTCTGCGCGATGAGGATTTCGGGAAGGATACAGACGAAGACGAGATAGAGCGCACCGGTGACGGTGATGCGGGTCAGCACGTAGTCAATATATTCGGCGGTGCGCTCACCCGGACGAATGCCCGGAATAAAGCCGCCATGCTTCTTCAGATTGTCGGCCGTGTCCTTCGGATTGAAGACGATGGCCGTGTAGAAGAATGCGAAGAACGCGATCATGCCGGCATAGAGCAGCATGTAGAGCGGCTGGCCATGACCAAGGGTCGCCAGGACGGTGGTCGCCCAGGACGGCAGTTCGGTCGTGTTCGAGAAGCCGGCAAGCGTCGCCGGCAACAGAAGAAGCGAAGACGCGAAGATGGCCGGGATGACGCCCGCGGTGTTGAGCTTCAGCGGCAGGTGCGACGTGTCGCCCTGGAACATGCGGTTGCCGACCTGGCGCTTCGGATACTGGATCAGAAGGCGGCGCTGCGCGCGCTCGACAAAGACGATGAGCGCGATGACGCCGACAGCCATGACGACGACGGCGAGAATCACGCCGATCGACAGGGCGCCGGTGCGGCCAAGTTCGAGCGTACCGGCCAGCGCGGACGGCAGCGCGGCGACGATGCCGGCGAAGATGATCAGCGAGATACCGTTGCCGATGCCGCGCGAGGTGATCTGTTCACCGAGCCACATCAGGAACATCGTGCCGCCGAGCAGCGAGATGACCGTGGAAATGCGGAAGAACCAGCCGGGATCGTTGACCAGCCCTGCCCCGCTCTCAAGGCCCACGGCAATGCCATAGGCCTGCAGCGCGCCGAGCAGCACCGTGCCGTAGCGGGTGTACTGGTTGATGATCTTGCGGCCCTGTTCGCCTTCCTTCTTCAGCTGTTCCAGCGAAGGGACGACCGAGGTCATGAGCTGCACGATGATCGACGCGGAAATGTACGGCATGATGCCGAGCGCGAAGATCGCCATGCGCTCGACGGCGCCACCGGAGAACATGTTGAAGAGACCGAGAATACCGCCCGCCTGGCCACGGAAGGCCTGCGCGAACGCTTCAGGGTTGAGGCCCGGCAACGGGATATAGGTGCCGAGGCGATAGACGAGCAGCGCGCCCAGCGTGAACCAGAGACGCTTCTTCAGATCTTCCGCTTTCGCGAAAGTCGAGAAGTTGAGATTAGAGGCAAGTTGTTCCGCTGCCGAAGCCATGCATTTCTCCGCGAAGCCGTTCCGGCGGCGGGGAGCCCGGCCAGGTCCGGAATGGCTGATCCGTTGGCATTTGCGCCCGGCCCTCCTCGGACCGATGGCAGATGCTGAAATTCGTCGTGCCCGTCTGCCGTTGCGGCAAACATGGCGGATGGAGCCTAAACCGGTTGAAACGCGGGTTGTCAAGCAATCCCGGCCTCACCGCACTACATAATTCCTTAGACCGGGGTCGATCTAAGGAATTATGTAGCTGATTCAAAATTCTACAGTGAAGATTGCGCGTCATGGTTGACGCGCCACGCTGTAGTTTCTCTTCCGGACAACCGCAGGGACAAGAATCCCGACCGTCGTTGTGAGGCTCACATATGGGAGCAAAATCGCCCGGTGTGAAGCACACCGGGCGAAGATTTTGTCGAATTATTCGGCTGCTGCCAGGAGCTGCTTGATCGAGCCGCCGGCCTTTTCGATCTTCTCGACGGCAGGCTTGGAGGCGCCGGCGACTTCGAACGTCACCTTGCCCTTCAGCTCGCCATCGGCGAGGATGCGAACGCCGTCCTTCTCGCGACGGATGACGCCTGCAGCCTTGAGAGCTGCTGCATCAACGGTCGCCTTGCCATCGAGCTTGCCGGCATCGATCGCCTGCTGGATACGGCCCAGCGAAACGATGGCGAAGTCCGACGAGAAGATGTTGTTGAAGCCGCGCTTCGGCAGGCGACGGTAGATGGGCATCTGACCGCCTTCGAAGCCGTTGATGGCTACGCCCGAACGGGCCTTCTGACCCTTGACGCCGCGACCACCGGTCTTGCCCTTGCCGGAACCGATACCGCGACCTACGCGCTTACGGTCCTTCGAAGAGCCTTCGTTGTCCTTGATTTCATTAAGCTTCATGATCTTTACTCCCTCACTTCTCGTCGACGACGCGGACGAGGTGCTGGACGGCACGGATCATGCCGCGGACAGACGGGGTGTCTTCCAGCGTGCGAACCCGGTGCATCTTGTTGAGGCCCAGGCCGACGAGCGTGGCACGCTGTACGGCCGGACGGCGGATGGGGCTGCCGATCTGTTCGACAGTCACCGTCTTCGTAGCGGTTTCTTTCTTAGCCATTGTTCAGACTCCCTTATTCTTCGGAAGCGACGCCGGCGGACACACGACGGGCCTGCAGCGTGGCGTACTTCATGCCGCGCTGTGCCGCGATGTCCTTCGGGTGCATCTGGCTCTTGAGGGCGTCGAACGTCGCACGGATCATGTTGTACGGGTTCGACGAACCGGTCGACTTGGCAACGACGTCATGAACGCCGAGCGTTTCGAAGACGGCGCGCATCGGACCACCGGCGATGATACCGGTACCGGCCTTGGCCGAACGAAGCAGAACCTTGCCAGCGCCGTGACGGCCGTGCACGTCGTGGTGCAGCGTGCGGCCCGAGCGCAGCGGTACGAAGATGAGGTCGCGCTTGGCGGCTTCGGTGGCCTTCCGGATTGCTTCCGGAACTTCACGAGCCTTGCCGTGGCCGAAGCCGACGCGGCCCTTCTGGTCGCCGACGACGACGAGAGCTGCAAAGCCGAAACGACGGCCGCCCTTGACGACCTTCGCGACGCGGTTGATCGCGACGAGCTTGTCGACAAACTCGCTGTCGCGCTCTTCGCGGTTCTGGCGGTCATCGCGACCGCGCTTTTCCTGTGCCATTGTCCTTTTCCTTTTTCTTTTCCGGGTGCAATCGGCAGATTGACGAAAGTCGCTCCCATTCTTTGAACGGAAGCGACCAGGACCCTACTGACCTTGCCGGCGGGCGCTGGACGCGCCCGGCCGAAAGATCAGAAGCTCAGACCACCTTCACGGGCAGCATCGGCAAGAGCCTTGATGCGACCGTGGAAGATGAAGGCGCCGCGGTCGAAAACAACTTCCTTGACGCCTGCCTTGACGGCGCGCTCAGCGATGAGCTTGCCGACGGCAGCGGCGGCTGCCGTGTCAGCGCCCGTCTTAAGCGACGAGCGCAGATCGGTGTCGAGCGTGGAGGCGGACGCAAGCGTCGTGCCGGCCACGTCGTCGATGACCTGTACGTAGATGTTCTTCGACGAGCGATGAACAGACAGGCGCGGACGGCCATTGGCCACCGCCTTGATGGAACGGCGCACGCGGTTGGCGCGGCGCGCGAGAACTTCTTTCCTGCTAGCCATTTCGCGTGATCCTTACTTCTTCTTGCCTTCTTTGCGGACAATCCGCTCTTCGGCATACTTCACACCCTTGCCCTTATAGGGCTCGGGGCTACGGTATTCGCGGATTTCCGCTGCAACCTGGCCGACCTGCTGCTTGTTGATGCCGGAGACGATAATTTCCGTCGGCTTCGGGACAGCAATCGTGATGCCTTCCGGCGTCTGGTAGACCACGTCGTGGCTGAAACCGAGTGCCAGCTGCAGGTTCTTGCCCTGAAGCGCAGCGCGGTAACCGACGCCGTTGATTTCGAGCTTGCGCTCGAAGCCGTCCTTGACGCCCTTCATGATGCCTTCGACCATCGTGCGGGACATGCCCCACTTAGAACGAGCATCCTTAGAGTCGTTGACCGGCTGTACGACAACTGCGTTGTCTTCGAGCTTTACCGAAACTTCGTCATTGGCGACGAAGAACAGTTCGCCCTTCGGGCCCTTCACGGTGACCTTCTGACCTTCAACGGTCGCGGTGACACCAGCGGGAACCGGAACGGGCTTCTTACCGATACGAGACATTGTTATATCCTGTCTGTTCGTTATGGAGATCCTTGCCCAGTCTTAGAAGACCGAGCAAAGAATCTCGCCACCAACGTTCTGTTCGCGTGCCTGGTGATCGGCCATCACGCCCTTCGGAGTCGAAAGGATGGTGATGCCGAGGCCGTTCGCGACCTGCGGAATGGACTTGACCGAGACATAGACCCGGCGGCCCGGCTTGGAGACGCGGTCGATCTTGCGGATCACCGATGCGCCTTCGTAGTACTTGAGTTCGATGTTCAGCTCGGCCTTGCCGTTGCCGAATTCGACTTCCGAATATCCGCGGATGTAGCCTTCGGACTGAAGGACGTCCAGAACGCGTGCACGAAGCTTGGAAGCCGGCGTGGAAACGCTCGACTTGCGGCGTGCAGCGCCGTTACGGATACGGGTGAGCATATCGCCCAGAGGATCAGTCATTGACATGTGCCCGTCTCCTTACCAGCTCGACTTGACAATGCCCGGCACCTTGCCGGAATTGCCCAGTTCACGAAGCGCAATACGCGACATCTTGAGTTTGCGATAAAAGGCGCGCGGACGGCCAGTGACTTCGCAGCGGTTGCGGATGCGGGTCTTGGAACCGTTGCGCGGCATTTCGGCAAGCTTCAAGGTTGCCTTGAAGCGCTCTTCGATCGGAAGAGCCTGGTTCTGGATGATCGCCTTGAGGGCGGCACGCTTGGCGGCCTGGTTGGCGACCAGTTTGCGGCGGCGCTTGTTCTTTTCAACTGCGCTCGTTTTCGCCATAACAGTTATCCTTCTTTACGCTTGTCGTTACGGATTACTGGCGGAACGGGAAGCTGAACTCTTTCAGAAGAGCCCGTGCTTCGTCATCCGTCGTTGCCGTCGTGCAAACGATGATGTCCATGCCCCACATCTGATCAACCTTGTCGTAGTTGATCTCAGGGAACACAATGTGCTCCTTGATACCCATGGCGAAGTTGCCACGGCCATCAAAGGACTTCGGGTTCAGACCACGGAAGTCGCGTACGCGGGGCAGCGCGATATTCACGAGGCGATCCAGAAATTCGAACATGCGGGCGCCGCGAAGGGTAACCTTGGCGCCGATCGGCATGCCTTCGCGCAGCTTGAAGCCGGCGATGGAGTTGCGTGCACGCGTGATGACCGGCTTCTGGCCGGCGATCGCTGCGAGGTCGGCGGCAGCAACAGTCGGCTTCTTCGAGTCGCTGGTCGATTCGCCAACACCCATGTTGATGACGATCTTCTCGAGACGCGGGATCTGCATCTCGTTCGCGTAGGAGAACTGCTCCATCAGCGCCGGGCGGATACGCTCGACATATTCCTTCTTGAGCCGGGGCTCATACTTGGTGTCAGCCATCGATCGACACTCCCGAACGCTTTGCAACACGAACCTTCTTGTCGCCTTCGACCTTGAAACCGACGCGGGTCGGTTTGCCGTCCTTAGGATCGGCGATCGCGATGTTCGACAGGTGGATCGAAGCTTCCTTGGTGATGATGCCGGCTTCCTGGGTCTGGGTCTGGCGCTGGTGACGCTTCACCACGTTGATACCCTTGACGACCGCACGGTCTTCCTTCGGCATGACCTGAACAACTTCACCGGTGCGGCCCTTGTCCTTGCCAGTGAGTACGACGACCTTGTCGCCCTTACGAATCTTTTGCATAGCCATCGCTCCTTAGAGTACTTCCGGAGCCAGCGAGATGATCTTCATGTGGTTCTTTGCACGAAGTTCGCGCGGAACCGGTCCGAAGATACGGGTGCCGATGGGCTCTTTCTTGTTGTCGATCAGGACGGCTGCGTTGTTGTCAAAACGAATGACGCTGCCATCGGGGCGGCGGATGTCCTTGGCGGTGCGCACGACAACCGCCTTCATCACGTCACCCTTCTTCACGCGGCCGCGCGGGATCGCTTCCTTGATCGAGACGACGATGATATCGCCGACCGAAGCGTACTTGCGCTTGGAGCCGCCCAGCACCTTGATGCACATGACACGACGTGCGCCGGAATTATCCGCGACGTCGAGGTTAGTCTGCATCTGAATCATGTCAGGTCGCCTTCTTGTTTTACCGGACCGGTTGGGCGTTAGCCCCCTGTTCCAGCTTATGGAGTTTCATGTTTTCGCGCGGGATGGGTATTGCCAAGGTGGTTTCCCCTTCGGCGAACCGACGGACCTTCCCTGCGCTCAAAGCAAAAGAACGCTCGCGATTCCGAGCGTCCTTGCGCTGTTTCATACAGACTTTCGCGCCAGACGCAAGGGCCAGGCGCGAAAACCGGTATTTTTAAGCGTGGGCCGATACAACGGTCCAGCGCTTGTCCTTCGAGATCGGAGCGCATTCCTCAATGGAAACGACGTCGCCGACCTTGTACTGGTTGGTTTCGTCATGCGCCTTGTACTTCTTGGACCGGCGAACGGTCTTCTGAAGCAGCGGGTGAGCAAAGCGGCGCTCGACGCGAACGACAACAGTCTTGTCGTTCTTGTCACTGACTACCGTGCCCTGCAGAATGCGTTTCGGCATATTTTTCTGGTCCTTAGGCCTTGGCTTCTGCCGCCTTCTGGCGGGCAATGGTCTTGACGCGCGCGATATCCTTGCGGACTTCGTTGATGCGCGAGGTCTTCTCGAGCTGGCCAGTCGCCTTCTGGAAGCGCAGGTTGAACTGCTCCTTCTTCAGCTTGGCAAGCTCGTCGTTGAGCTGATCGGCGCTGAGCGCCTGAACGTCTACGGCTTTCATCGCTACTGCCCTTTACTCTGCAATGCGCTGTACGAAGCGCGTCTTGACCGAGAGCTTGGCCGAGCCGAGACGAAGCGCCTCGCGGGCGATCTCCTCGGAAACACCGTCGATCTCGAACATCATACGGCCAGGCTTGACCTTGGCTGCCCAGTATTCGACCGAACCCTTACCTTTACCCATACGGACTTCGGTAGGCTTCGCAGTGACCGGGACGTCGGGGAACACGCGGATCCACACACGGCCGGCACGCTTCATGTAACGGGTGATCGCGCGGCGAGCCGCCTCGATCTCGCGAGCGTTCACGCGATTCGGTTCCTGCGCCTTCAAGCCGAACTCGCCGAAAGCGAGGTCGGAGCCGCCCTTGGCGACACCCTTGATGCGGCCCTTGAACTGCTTGCGGTACTTGGTACGCTTTGGCTGCAACATTTTTTTACTTCTCCGATATTGGCTGCCAAACGCGACTGTTACGCGTTTTCACGACGACGGTCGCGGTCGCCGCGTTGTTCACGGCTGGCGGGACCCTGGCTGTCACTCTCGCTGGCGCGACGCTCCGAGGCCATCGGATCATGCTCAAGGATTTCGCCCTTGAAGATCCAGACCTTGATGCCGCAGATGCCGAATGCGGTCTCGGCTTCACCCGTACCGTAGTCGATGTCTGCACGCAGCGTGTGAAGCGGAACGCGACCTTCGCGGTACCATTCCGTACGAGCGATTTCCGCGCCGCCGAGACGGCCGCCGCAAGTGATCTTGATGCCTTCGGCGCCAAGACGCATCGCGGACTGAACAGCGCGCTTCATCGCACGGCGGAAAGCCACGCGGCGCTCGAGCTGCTGGGCGATCGACTGGGCGACGAGCGTCGCGTCGACTTCCGGCTTGCGCACTTCAACGATGTTGAGGTGCGTTTCGGAGTTCGTCATCGAGGCAAGCTTCTTGCGAAGCTTTTCGATGTCAGCACCCTTCTTGCCGATGATCAGACCCGGGCGAGCCGAGTGGATCGTGATGCGGCACTTCTTGTGCGGACGCTCGATGACGACCTTGGCGATACCGGCCTGCTTCAGCTCTTCCATGACGAAAGCGCGGATCTTCAGGTCTTCGTGGAGCAGCTGGCCGTATTCGGCATTGTCGGCGAACCAACGGCTGTCCCAGGTGCGGTTGATGCCGAGGCGGAAACCGATTGGATTAATCTTCTGGCCCATTATGCGGCCTCCCCTTTGGCTTCGACTTCACGGACAACGATCGTGAGATGCGAGAAAGGCTTCTCGATCCGCGATGCGCGGCCGCGGCCACGAGCGGCGAACCGCTTCATGACGATCGACTTGCCGACATATGCTTCCGCAACGATCAGCGAGTCGACGTCGAGGTCGTGGTTGTTTTCAGCGTTGGCGATAGCGGACTCGAGCGTCTTCTTGACGGTCTCGGCGCTACGCTTGCGCGAAAATTCAAGCTCAGCGAGAGCCCGGTCGACCTTCTTGCCGCGGATCAGCGCAGCAAGCAGATTGAGCTTCTGGGGGCTGACGCGGATCGTGCGCGCGATTGCCTGCGCCTCGTTATCCTTCAGCCGACGTTCGGCTTTAGCCTTACCCATCGTTACTTCCTCTTCGCCTTCTTGTCCGCACCGTGACCGTAATAGGTCCGGGTCGGAGCGAATTCACCAAACTTGTGGCCAACCATGTCTTCGTTGACGGCCACCGGGATGTGCTTGCTGCCGTTGTAGACGCCAAAGGTCAGTCCAACGAACTGCGGCAGGATCGTGGAGCGACGGCTCCAGATCTTGATAACTTCGCTGCGACCGCCTTCACGAACCTTCTCAGCCTTCTTGAGAAGATAGCCGTCAACAAACGGGCCTTTCCATACTGAACGAGCCATTCCTGACTACCTCTCTTACTTCTTCTTCAAGTGGCGCGAGCGCATGATGAACTTGTCCGTGGACTTGTTCGAACGGGTGCGCTTGCCCTTGGTGGGCTTGCCCCACGGGGACACCGGATGGCGACCACCGGAGGTGCGGCCTTCACCACCACCGTGCGGGTGGTCGACCGGGTTCATGACGACGCCGCGGTTGTGCGGGGTCTTGCCGCGCCAGCGCGTACGACCGGCCTTGCCGTCGTTGATGTTGGCATGGTCCGAGTTCGAGACCGCACCGATCGTTGCAAGGCAGGAGCTGTGAACCAGGCGCTGTTCGCCCGAGTTCAGGCGAAGGATCGCCATGCCCTGGTCGCGGCCGACCAGCTGAACGAAGGTGCCGGCGGAGCGAGCGATCTGGCCGCCCTTGCCCGGCTTCATTTCGACGTTGTGAACGATCGAACCAACCGGGATGTACTGCAGCGGCATCGCGTTGCCGGGCTTGACGTCAACGGCCTTGGTGGACGCGATGACCTTGTCGCCAGCTGCCAGGCGCTGCGGCGCCAGGATGTAGGCCTGCTCGCCATCGGCATAGTTCACCAGTGCGATGAACGCGGTGCGGTTCGGGTCGTATTCCAGACGCTCGACCGTGCCTTCAACTTCGAACTTACGACGCTTGAAGTCGATGAGACGGTAGGTACGCTTGTGACCGCCGCCGATGAAGCGGGCAGTGATGCGACCGAGGTTGTTACGGCCGCCGCTCTTGGAGAGGCCTTCGGTCAGAGCCTTGACGGGCTTGCCCTTGTAAAGGCCCGACCGGTCGACGATGACCAGCTGGCGCTGGCTCGGAGTGGTCGGATTGAAGTGTTTCAATGCCATTTTCTTGTTTCCTCTTTAGCCGAGTGCTCGATCAGAGCCCGGTGGAGACGTCGATCGACTGACCGTCAGCAAGCGTGACGATAGCCTTCTTGACATCTCCCTGCCGGCCGGCGAAGCCGCGGAAACGCTTTACCTTGCCCTTGCGGACGAGCGTGTTCACAGCCGTGACCTTAACGCCGAAGAGTGCTTCCACAGCAGCCTTGATTTCAGGCTTGGAAGCGCGCTTGGCAACGTTGAAGACGATCTGGTTGTTTTCGGAGACCAGCGTCGACTTTTCGGTGATCGAAGGAGATACGATCACATCGTAGTGGCGAAGATCCGTCATTTGAACCGCTCCTCGAGGGCTTCTACAGCAGCCTTGGAGAGCACGAGCTTGCCGCGGCGCAGGATGTCGTAAACATTGATACCCTGGATCGGCAGAACGTCCACGTTCGGGATGTTGCGAGCTGCGAGCTTGAAGTTGCCGTCAAGTTCTGCGCCGCCGATGAAGAGGGCATTGGTGAGACCAAGCGATGCGAATGCGCCGGCCAGAGCCTTCGTCTTTGCTTCGCTGGCAACGAGGTCGTCGATGATGATGACGTCGTCAGCCTTGATCTTGGCCGAGAGGGCGTGACGCAGGCCGAGTGCGCGAACCTGCTTGGGCAGGTCGTGAGCGTGGCTGCGCGAAACCGGGCCGTGAGCCTTGGCACCGCCGCGGAACTGCGGAGCGCGAGCCGAATGGTGACGAGCGCGACCCGTACCCTTCTGCTTGTACATCTTGGAGCCGGTGCGGGAAACTTCGCCGCGGGTCAGCGACTGATGCGTGCCCTGCTGCTTCTTCGCCAGCTGCCAGCGGATGACGCGGGCAATGATGTCTTCGCGCGGCTCGAGGCCGAAAATCGCGTCAGAGAGGGAGACCTTGCCGGCGTCCTTCCCTTCGAGGGTCGTGACTTTGAGATCCATGATCAGGCTCCCTTACTTGGCTGCGGCGCGCACGGCGGCCGGACGCGGAGCGTCGGACGGGGTGCCGGACTTGACGGCGTCGCGAACGATGATCCAGGCGCCCTTGGAGCCCGGGACTGCGCCCTTGACGAGGATAAGACCACGCTCTTCGTCAGTCGAAACGACTTCGAGGTTCTGGGTGGTGACGCGCGTCTGGCCCATGTGACCAGCCATGCGCTTGCCCTTCCAGACCTTGCCCGGGTCCTGGTTGTTACCCGTCGAACCGTGCGAACGGTGCGATACGGACACGCCGTGCGTTGCACGAAGACCGCCGAAGTTGTGGCGCTTCATGGCACCGGCGAAACCCTTACCGATCGTGGTGCCGGTAACGTCGACGAGCTGACCTGCGACAAAATGGCTTGCGGTCAGTTCCGCGCCGATGTCGATGAGGTTGTCTTCCGAAACGCGGAACTCGATGAGCTTGGCCTTCGGCTCGACGCTTGCTGCGGCGAACTGGCCGCGCAGTGCCTTGACCGTGTTCTTCACCTTGGAAGTGCCGGCGCCGAGCTGAACAGCCGTGTAGCCGTTCTTGTCCTGCGTGCGCTGTGCGACGACCTGGACGTTGTCCAGTCGCAGTACTGTCACGGGGATGTGCTCTCCTGCGTCGTTATAGACGCGGGTCATCCCTACTTTCTGTGCAATTACACCTGAACGCATGGTTCAATCCTCTTAGAAGTCCTGACAGGGTCGTGAAGCCCTGTCATGCCCCTTGGTTTAAGGATTCCACTCGGGCTCGAAGGCCGTCGGGTTTCCCGTTTTTAGAAGACGTCGGCTTACGCCACGTACCTTCCTTGTTATTTCGGCTTACGCCGGACTTAGAGCTTGATCTCTACGTCTACACCGGCCGCAAGGTCGAGCTTCATGAGAGCATCGACGGTCTGCGGGGTCGGATCTACAATGTCGAGCAGGCGCTTGTGCGTGCGCATCTCGAACTGTTCGCGGCTCTTCTTGTCGACGTGGGGCGACCGGTTGACCGTGAACTTTTCAATACGGGTCGGGAGCGGAACGGGGCCGCGGACGCTTGCACCGGTGCGCTTTGCCGTCGACACGATTTCACGCGTGGAGGCATCAAGGATCCGGTGGTCAAACGCCTTGAGGCGGATGCGGATGTTCTGGCCGTTCATACGACTTGTCCTTGTTCGTGATTCGCGTGATTCCCTTGGAAAAACGCGCTTTTTTTTAGATTCTGGCGGTTCCATAACGGAACGCGCGCGAAAACTCAATTGATGATCGACCAATCCGCCAATTTTTCAAAGATCGGAGGGACAGGGTGACCCCTGTCCCTTCCTATTTCGGCA
The DNA here is from genome assembly GCF_049651085.1 of Shinella sp. Lineage (GTDB taxonomy): Bacteria > Pseudomonadota > Alphaproteobacteria > Rhizobiales > Rhizobiaceae > Shinella. The sequence continues at coordinate 174 of NZ_JBASBL010000020.1, read as the reverse complement.
GCCTGGTCGGCCTTAAGTCTTACTCGACGATCGAGGCAACGATGCCTGCGCCGACGGTACGGCCGCCTTCGCGGATAGCGAAGCGCAGCTTTTCTTCCATCGCGATCGGAACGATCAGCTCGACTTCAACCGTGACGTTGTCGCCCGGCATGACCATTTCCGTGCCTTCCGGCA